>NZ_JOFT01000011.1 GCF_000725805.1 Streptomyces xanthophaeus
GTGGCAGGCAGGGAAGCCTGGCCTCCCAGGGCGCCTCGTACGTCTTCCGGGACCGGCTGCTGCTCGGGCTCGCGCTGCGTCCGACGGTCGGGAACATCGCCTTCATCGCCGTGGAACCCGTACTCGCCCTCTTCGCGCACGACCGTCGCGGCATCGACACCTTCGGCTTCGGCCTGCTCCTCACGGCGGAGGCCACCGGCGGTCTGCTCGACGGAGAATCGGAACCCATCTTGTCCGGGCGATGGCTGACCCAGAATGGAGAGTCTTCTGTTCCTGGTCGTGCTTTTTGCTCGGATCCTGGCGCCCTGCGTATTCGTCGGCGCTGCCGTCGCACTGGCCCGACGGATCCGTGCGCAGCGGCCCACCATCGGGAATCTGCCGAGCGTCGCTACCTGTGCTCTGGCCTACCGACTCGCCACCACCCGAGCACGTGCTGAACAGCAGGGCATCAGTTGACGACACGTTTCGATCCCATCCTCGGCGCCGTGGAAGGCCGCCGGCACAGAAACACAGGCCTGTTGTCAGGCGGGACGGCAGGCCTCGCAGACGTGATGGCCGATCCCGGCGACCAAGCCCTGAGCCGTTGCCTGCACGGCGACATCCCTGTCACCAGCCAGCCTGTCCGCCAGGCTCCGCTCACCGAGCACAGCTCGGTGAGCGGCGTATTGATTCCTAATGCGGTCTGTCAAGCCGCGAGGGCGGTCGGTGGCGTGAGCTCGTAGCACCGTCCGTCGCGGAGGAGGGCCCAGAGGACGTTGACGCGGCAGCCGGATCGGTGCGGGCGTGGGCGCCGGCGGAATGGTGGGCGACGAGGGAGGCGTCGCAGGGGTGGCCGATGCCGACCCACGGGAGGCGGGCCCGCTCGAACTGGGCGCACCTTGCCCGCCGGGCATACGGCCTCGCGCGAGCTGCGGTTCGCGATGTCGGCCGAGGGCAGGTGGATGAGCTGGTAGCCGGGCAGGGCGGCGCTGTTGACGCAGATCACGTAGCCGGAGGCGCTGACCTTGGCCTGCCCGACCTGCCGGGCCACCACGTTCCATCCATGCGCGCCGCCGACGGTGCTGGGGAAGCTCCCCATCAGGACTCCGGCCTGGCCGTGCGCTTCCCCGCCGCCGCCCACGACGACGTTGCCCGCCGGGCACGCGAGGGTCAGGCGGGTGAAGTTGTCCACCGTCACCGGTCCCCCGCGGAATACCTCATGACCTGGCAGGGCGGCTGCGGCGGCCTGTTGTACGGGAGCCGCCGGTACCGCGGGCTCCTGCACCGCCTGTCCAGGCGCCGCCGCCTGCCCGGGTACCGCTGCCTGTACGAGAGCGGCGAGGGCGAGTACGGCCGTGGCGAACGCACGCCGAGTCGTCATGGTCTTCATCAAGAAACAGCTCCAGCTCCGAAATGGGGCGCGCGGCAACGCGCCGCCACCCCTGCCCGATGGGGCACAGGTGGCGGGACGAAGAGGGTGCGCCGGTGCGTGACCCGCAGAACCGGGGTCACCTCCGGGTTGTAGCCCGCAAGCAGTACCCCGCGATACGGCTACCCACAGCTGCTCACCCGGGTGGCCCTACGCCCTCACCCGATAAAACGATCGCTCAAGGCCGAGCAGCATGGGCGTCGCGAAGACAGTTCACACTCGCCCCTGGACACGGCCATCGCAGCGCACCACGCGTCCCGGCCCACGATCGCCACGCCTTCGGGCGCCGACGAGCTCTTGAAGCCCGCCGTGTTGCGTGACCAGGGCGTGATCTCGTACCACGACTTTGAAGCACCGAAACTCCGCCTATTGGACATCTGACTACCGCCTGGGGGCATCGGGCGCATCGTTTAGCGAGGCCGGGCTTCGTCTCCAGGCGGAAGGCGTCCGGGAGCGGCTTGCCGGCCCGCGCCTGGCTCTCCGAGAGTGCGCGCTCCGACTGTGGCCGCAGTGGCCCTACAGAAGCCGCAGAAGATGATCTCCAATGGGAACAGTCCGCCGGAGGGCGGCATCGTGTCGTCGGTTCCATCGCCCGCCCTCCGGTACCGGCGGCGGACGGGACCTCTCACGTACCCGGAGATGCTCTCAGCAGCTCAAGGCGGGCAGGGCAACATCATGAGAACCCTCGTGACAGCGCGACCGCACCTGCCCGTCAGATCGGAACAAGGCCCCGGGACAGGGGGCGTCCCGGGGCCAGTCGCGGCACCGCAGGGGGGAGCGGTTGTGCATCTGACGCGACGATATGGATAAACGATTCAGCAGCTTCCCGGTTACGGCCACACCGCGCCATCCCGGCTGCCGCTGGAGGCTGCACGCCCTCCCGTACGTCTGCACAGTGGTCATGGGGACGATCAGGCCGTAGCGTCCGAGGACGAGCGGCTGCGGCCCTCGGCCAGTCCGGTGTCATCCGAGTGGAACACCCTGGGACCAAATGCTTGGCGTCCGGTGTGCTCAATCCGTCAGGAAGGCGCCTTTGCGGCAAGCACGACAGACAAAGACGTAGCCCAGCTGGCCGCCGAGGTTCATCGCGCTCTCCCAGGAGATCCCTTCCTCGAGATGCGCCGCGAATTCCATCGTACCCGCGCAGGAGGGACAGGCGGGTAGTCGGTCGTCCTCGAGGTAGGAGGGGCTCCCTCCGAGCGACCCGAGGACTTCGCGCTGCTTCCCGAACCGTTCTTCGGGTTCCCACTTCCATCCCGAGCGGGCAAGGTCGTACGCGTCAGGCTCGAGTTCGTCTTCGTCATCGTGGTCGTTGGTGTCTTCGGGCTGGACCGTCACGACGTGGGTGCGGATGGCCGAGGTCGCGGGCAGCAGCGTCACTCCCGTCCCGGGCACGGCTACCGGCTGCAGTTCCGACCGGGGAAACAAGTAGACGCGATTCGCTCCGGAAGCCGCGTCCCAGACTGCACACGCGCCAGGATCGTTCTGGCAAACGAACACCGACAGGACAGCGTCCTCGACGGGGAGATGGGCGAAGAACTGCAGCGGCCCTCCGCAGAAACAACCGCACATGGGCCAGGTGAATCCTGCAGGAGCCAGCGGCACGCCCCCGGTACGCGAGACGTCGGAGTCTGCCGGAGCGGTGCCGTCGTAGATCATCAAAGTGGTCTGCATGGCGACAGGCTAAGGGCGGCCTACGACATGACCGCTCGTCGAACTGCAGCGCGGCGAACTGCAGGCCGCCCTTGTTGGGTACCGCACGCGCGGCACCCGTCGGCACGGCCGTGAGCACTGCGGTGCTCACGGCCGTGCTGACGGACAAGGTCATCTCCGTACGACCTCACCCGCGGCCGCACCAACGGCGGACTCCTGCAGTTCCACCCCAGCAGCAGCGACCTCGACGCCCTCGACGTGCCCGGCGCCCAGCGCGTGAACCACAGGCCCGCCGACGGCTGCCTCCTGCGCAGCGAGGTCACCGCGCACCGCGTCACCCAGCTCAGAAATGGGTTCTGGAAGGTGGAGAGGCCACGCAGGGGAAGTACAGGTGGCTTTGGAGGTGACAACCGTCGGTGGTCACCTCCAAAGTCACTGGGGCGGGCTCATTTCCAGACTGCAAACGCCTCGTCGTCGCTGCGCCGCAGCAGGCCACCCTTGACCCACTCGACCTTCTCGGGCGCCGTGCTGGAGCCCGATGCGGCGAGGTAGACGGAGCAGGCCTCGTAGCTCTCGCCAGCCGGGGCCTGCTTGAACTTGCTGGGGTCGTGCTCGTCGAGGCACTTGTCGAACTTCGGGGCGTCCTTATAGCTGAGCTTGCCGTCCGCACCCACGATGGGTTGCGGGAAGGCGCTCATGATGTTCAGCCGGGTCAGCAGGTCGCCGTCCGCTGTGACGTCGAAGGAGGGTCCGCTGACGTCGTCGGCGTCGGTCTTGGTCACGCGGTAGTGGACGTAGTACGGCGTACGGCCTTGGTACTGGGCTGCGTCCTTGAGCACGGACAAGTCGTCGGAGGTCCCGGCGACCACGCGCTCCACGCTGACCTCCAGATTGTCCTTCTTCGCCTTGGCGCCGTACGAGAGCTCCTGGGTGTCGGAGCAGCCGGCGAGTACGAGTGCGCCGGCCGTGGCGGTGAGGACAGCGAATACGGTACGGCTGTTCAAGATTCCCCCTGTGTTGGTGATCGAAAGGATTGCCGGCGGCCGACGGTCAGAACTTGCCGACACGGCCCCGGGTGAGCGCCAGGTCCATGGCGACGAACGCCCCCAACCCCAGAAGCGCAGCAAGGTGCAGCACCCACCAACCACGTTCGAAGCTGCTGACGCGGCCCGCCGAGACCACGTCGTTCCCTAGCAGCACCAGCGGAAAAATGACGGCGCACAGAAGACCCACGACCCTGAGGGCACGAAGCCGCGCGTGCGGCCGGATGGCGCGCCAGGCGATGGTGAGCGTGCCAACGAATGAGAGCAACCAGGGCCAGGTCAGCAGCCCCCGCCAAGGGCCCCCGGCCTGGAAGAGGTCCAGCCCCAGGACGTCCTCAGCCAGCAGGAAGACACCAACGTGCTTCGGTACGCGCTGTGTCGATCGACTCGACCCGGTAGCCGGTACGGTCGGCCGCCTCGAGGAAAGCATCGAGGTCGGGTGACTCGCGCAGAAGCGCACCGAGTTCCCCCTCGGCTTCAGCCATGTGGAAGCTGGCGGTCGCGAACGCATGCATCACCGGGGGATCCCCCGCAACAGGCGGCGGAAGAGAGGTGCTGACCAAGAGCCCCGGCTCACCACGGATCTCCAAAACGACACGTTCACCGCGCAGTAGCCGGTAGCTGCGCGTTGCGCCGGGGGCCGTCACGGGGTGCCGCCCCGGTGCGGGAGCGTGTCCCTGTCGGGTACAGGGAGGCCGGCCGACGTGAACGGGTCGAGGAGCGCACGGTACTGGGCCTCGGTCAGTTTCGTCCGCTTGTGCACAGCCCGTGCGGCGATGACGCAGGCGGACTTGCTGTCCGAGTGAAGGCTCTTGTGGACCTGCTCCAGCTCGACAACCCGGGGAAGGAGCGCCGATCTGACGGCGTGGTCGATCGCAGAGTGCTCCGAGGCGGACACCCGCGCCGCCAGGCTGCCCTCACGACCTCCTTGAGGCCACCGCTCCAAGAACTCCTCGCACAGCACCGCGAGTGCGGCGGACGGCAGGGCCGTGGCGGACGCGATGAAGCCTGCGGTTGCGGGATCCACGGGGCGTACCTCCTGAGGGGTGCGGACGACGGCCAGAGTACGGTCCGGGTCGGACAACGCCCCGGCGTGCCAAGGGCGCGAGGGGAAACCGGGTCGCGGTGTGTCCACACGGCAGGAAGATTTCGGCGAGCACCCGACGCCTCATGCCTCGGGCGGGGACCGCGACCCCGATCAGGACCGGGACCCCTGCGGCGATTCCGACCCAGAGAACGAGCGCGAGGTAGCCGCGGGCGGCGTTCCGCGTGTCCTGGTCCGCCCATACGAGGAAGACGATGCTCACCACGAGCGCGACCGCCATGAGGGCGACGACGACGGTCCAGGTGAGAACGCCCGCCCACCGCCGGTAGGAAGCGGTGGCATCACGGGCCTGAGGTGGCGCGTACACGCCGGGCGCACCGGGCGGCCAGGGCCAGTGGGAGGGAGGCTGCTGGTCGGCCATGGGACCAGTTCTCCTGTGCGCGGCCCCGGAACACCACCCTTCACTTCTTCATGGCGTCCCACCTGATGGAGCTGAAGCTGCGTACCAGGGCGACCAGCGCGGCCCCGAGCCGCCAGTCCAGGTCCGGTTCGTGCAGGTGCAGCTTGTCGCCGCCGGACCTGAACTCCAGGGGCATCCTGCCGCCCGCACGTCATCGGATGCGCCGGGGGCCGCGCGCGGCACCGCCCACGCTCGGGGAGCTGTCGAGGATGGAGAAGAGGACGATCAGCACCATCAGGGGCAGACACAGCCACCACACGAACCACCACACGATCCGGCCCTTGTAGCCCACCGCATCGGGGCCGCCGGGCGGGGTCACGGTCCAGCGCGTGCGAAGGCCCCTGCCTCGGAACGTCTTCTCGCGCACGATCGTGCCGATGTGCTCACCGTGCGCACCGAGGACCTGGAAGGTGGCGACACCGCCGGCGGCGGACTGGGTCACCACCGTGGCCACCCGCTCCCGGCGGTGTTCGTCGGCCCACAATACGAAGGCGCGGGCGCCGCTCTTGCGGGCCGCAAGATAGGCGGGTATGCCGCCCGGCGGCAGCTCGCGCTCCGGGTACGCGACCACGCGGGCCGGTCCCGAACCGTCGGTGAAGTCGATCGAATCCCTGACCGTCCCCGGGTCCTGGACCCTTCCCCGGACGCTGTTCATACTCAGTACGTTGCTCACCCGGCGGGCTCCTCAAGGGCTGCTAAGGGGGTGCGTCCAGCTACCAGCTGCCTACTCTATGGGCTGGACCTGGTCGGTCGGCCGGATCGGCTGGCCCGTGCGGGAGCCGATGAGAAGGGGGCGGCAGGCCGCAGGCCCACCGCCCCTTCGTCCAGGGGAAGTTACTGGATGATCGTGATCCGTTCCGTCGCCGGCGGGGTCAGCGGTGCGGCGGCCGTGGAGTGGGCCGCCAGGTAGGAGTTGGACAGGTCCAGGTCGAAGGCGCCGACCAGCTTGTTCGCGCCCTGGCCGAGGGCCGCGAAGCCGTCGCAGCCGCCCGCGAGGAACTCGTTCATCGCGACGCGGTAGGTGCGCGCCGGGGCGATGTTCAGCTCTACATAGCCCTGACCGTTCTCGTCTGGGACCGCCAACGTCCGCCCGGCAAAATCTGCGTGGCTTTGTTCTGCTGGCAACTTGGGTGGAAGGTCCCACCTCTGAGCCGGGAGGACCCGGCCATGCCACGGTTGCATGAGCACCCTTCCTGCGCTTCGGGCTGCCCCGCCTGGCTCTCACCGAGCCTGGTCACCGCCACCCGCCCCACTGCGCGGCCCTTCCCAGACCGCCGCGGGCTGCAACCCGATCCATCCCACTCCTGAGGGCTGTCCCGCAGAGCGGCTCAAGGCTCGGGGCCATGCGGTCTGACGCTGGACGCCGGCCGTTCGGATCAAGAGCGTGTCTGCAACTGCAGCCAGTGACGCGCGCCCGCCAGTGTCACCTCGATGTCGTCACTCCATGAACAGACTTCCAGCCACGACATGTAGCCGCCCTGTGTGAAGACCAGGACCTCACCGGGGCACTCGCCGGCCTCGGTGACGAGCTGCGCTTCGGCCGCCACGACAGTGCCGGGGCCGGTGGGTGCAGGCTCCACCTCGCTGGTGTCGAGTTCGAAGTAGGCGGTACCGCACCCGCATGTGCAGCGCCCTTGGACGCTGAGGTACGGGATTGTCTTCGGAGTGCGACATCCACCGGATCGTTCGTGTTCAGGACCTCCGCAAGCACGTCGACTAGGTCGGCAGGCAGGTACCCGGCGCGGTGTCTGCCCGTTGCGTCACATGAGCATCTCCTCGCCGGACTGCGTACAGGGGTGGAGACAGTCAGCGCGGGAGCCCGGCCGTCCGGTGGGCTCGCATTGACGCCGTGCACACGAACACCCTCGAGCGAAGCATCACCGGGGCCGGTCCCAGCGGCCCGGCTGTGTGCTGTGGCTCATCGGGCGAGTGTGCCTGGCTGAACCGGTCGGCTCAACCGGGTCCTTCTGGCACGCTTCCAGGGCGGCGCACCTCCCAGCGGGAGATGCCGCCGTGCTCCTCGGCGACGTACAGCGTGCCGTCCGGGGCGAAGGCCAGACCGTGGGGTTCGCGGTCGGGGGCCGCTAGCGGGTGCTCGGTGAGCTTGCCGTCCGGGGTGACGGAGCCGATCCGGCCGGTGCCCCACTCGGTGAACCAGCAGGTCCCGTCCGGGGCGACCGCGACGGCGTGGGGGCGGCAGTCGGCCTCCGGCAGCGCGAACTCGGCGAACTCCACGCCTGCTGTCTCACCGGTCGTGAGCCGCCCGATCCGGCCGACGCCGATCTCGGCGAACCACAGGCTCCCGTCCGGGCCGACCGCGAGCCCGACCGGGGCGGCGCCAGGCGTGGGCAGGGGGTGGAGCCGAACCTCGCCGGAGACGGTGATCCGGCCGATGGCGTTCGCCTGGTTGAGGGTGAACCACAGGGCCCCGTCGCGTCCCGCAGTGAGGAAAGACGGGAATCCCCCCTCGCACGGCAGCGGGAACTCCACGATCCGGCCGTCTATGCCGATCCGGCCGATGCGGTCGGATTTCGTGCAGGTGAACCACAAGGCACCGTCGGGGCCGGCCGCGATCCCGTACGGGCCGCCCGCGCCGCCGGGCAACTCGTACGAGCGGCTCTCGCCGTCCACCGCGATCCGGCCGATCCGGTGGTCGCGGTACCGGGTGAACCACAGCGCGCCGTCCGGTCCGGCGGTGATCAGGGTGGGGCCGCAGTCGGCGGAGTCCAGTACGAACTCCTCGACGCTGCCGGTCGACGGGGTGAGGCGGGCGATGCGCCCGGTGCGGACGAGGGTGCACCACAGCCGGCCGTCCGGTCCGACGGCGAGCGCGTACGGGCCGGAGTCCGGGGTGGGGAGGGCGAGGGTGCCCAGCGGGCTTACGGAGGTGGTCAAGTGGGGGCGTCCTATCGGCAGGGCAGGGAGGGGCGGGGCCGTTGTCACGGGCAGGTGGCGGCTGCGGCTGGTTCCGGTGCCGGGGCGTGCAGGGCCAGCCGGTCGCCCGACCAGCGGGCGCACAGCCGTCGGTCGTGGCTGACCACGACCACCGCGCCGGCGAACCGGGCCAAGGCCTCCTCCAGCTCCTCCGCCAGCGCGGGAGAGAGGTGGTTCGTGGGCTCGTCCAGCAGCAGGACGTCGGCCGGTTCGGTGACCAGGCGGGCCAGGGCCAGCCGCTGCCGCTGTCCGACGGACAGGGAGCCGACGGGAGCGGACAGCCGGTCGCGGGCGAACAGGCCCAGTGAGAGGAGTAGTTCGGCGTGCTCCTCGGGGGTCCCGGGGCGGCCCTCGGCGTAGGCCGCGAGCAGCGTTCCGCGGCCCGTGCCGGCATCGGTGTGCTGGCCCAGCAGTCCGATCCGGCCGTGCCGTACGACCTGCCCGCGGTCGGGGGCCAGGGTGCCGGCCAGTACGTGCAGCAGGGTGCTCTTGCCCGCCCCGTTCGGGCCCGTGACCAGCAGTCGGCCGCCGACCGGCACGTTCACGTCCACCAGCGCGAGCCGCCCCTCGACCGCGACGCCCGCCGCGGCCAGCAGCACCCGTCGCGCGTCCCCGGAACCGGCGGGCGTTCCGGGGTCGGCGGCAGCCGTGGCAGCGTTGCGCGGTACCGCGGTGAACCGCAGCGGGTCCGCGGGGGCCGGCACCGGCCGGGCCAGCAGCCGTGCAAGGCGTTCCTCGGCGTTGCGGACCCGGCTCGCGAGGGACTGCTGCACCCGGCCGGCAGCGCGGTCGTACGCCATCTTGTTGCCGTCCTTCATGGCCCGCCCCGGCGCCACCCGGTGGGCGGTGACGGCAGCGGACTCGCGCAGCCGGGCCGCCTCGGCCCGCCAGGCGGTGTGGGCCTCGGCGCGGCGGCGCCGGTCGGCGGCGCGCTCGGCGAGGTAGCCGGCGTAGCCGTTGCCGTACCGCACGGTCCGGTGCAGGTCGCCGTCGACCTCCAGGAGGGAGGTGGCGACGCGTTCCAGGAAGGCCCGGTCGTGGGAGACGGCGACCGTGATGCCGCATCGGGCGCGCAGGTGGTCCTCCAGCCAGGTCAGGGCGGCGCCGTCGAGGTGGTTGGTGGGCTCGTCCAGGAGCAGCACCTCGGGGGCGGCGGCAAGCAGCACGGCGAGGCGCAGACGTACGACCTCGCCGACGGACAGGCTGCCGACGGTGGACTCGCGAGGCAGGGCGGGCAGGCCGAGGCCGTGCAGGGAGCGCTCCACGCGGGCGTCGGCGTCGTACCCGCCGCGCAGTTCGAAGGCGGTGAGGGTGTCGGCGTACGCGCTGAGGGTCTCGGCGGTGGCGTCGCCGTCGGCCATACGGGCCTCCATCCGGCGCAGGTCCCGCTCCAGGGCACGCAGCTCGGCGAGGGCGCGGTCGACCACCTGCTGGACGGTCAGGTGCGGGGTGAGGTCCTCTTCTTGTGCGAGGTAGCCGACGCCGCCTTCGGCGTGCAGGACGACCTCGCCGCGGTCGGGGCGCTCGGACCCGGCCAGCAGCCGGAGCAGGGTGGACTTGCCGGAGCCGTTCTCGCCGACGATGCCGAGGCGTTCGCCGACGGGGACGGAGCAGTCGACGGAGTCGAGGACCAGGCGGCCGTTGTAGGACTTAGTGAGGTCAGATGCGGAGAGCTGTGCAGTCATGGGGCGGCTCCAGGGGTTCGGGGGTAGTCGCGGCGGCGGTGTGGTGGGCGGTGGCGTGGTGGATGAGCACGGGAGTTCTCCTTTAAAGCGACGAATGTTGCGTTAAAATGCTGACATGAATTCCCCTGCGCAGGCAAGCGAAGGTTCCGGCCGACAGGAACCGGCCACGACACGGCGCCGGGCGGGCGGCCGGAGCGCCCGCGTCCGCGCCCAGGTGCTGGAGGCGGTGAGCGCGCTGCTCCTGGAGGCCGGGTACGACGGGCTCACGGTCGACGCGGTCGCGGAACGCGCCGGCGTCCACCGCACGACCGTCTACCGGCGCTGGGGCGACGTCGGTCGCCTGCTGGCCGACGTACTCGACGCCGCGTCCGACGACACGTGGAGCCCACCGGACACCGGGTCGCTGGAGAACGACCTGACCGCCCTCAACCAGGAGGTGTACGAGGCGCTGGCGGGTGGCGGGCCGAACGTGACCACGGCCCTGATCGCCGCCGGGTTCCGGTCGGCGGAAGCGGCAGCGGCACTGTCGCGGTTCTGGGAGGACCGCTACGCGCGCTGTGCGGTGGTCGTCACCCGCGCGGCCGCCCGGGGCGAGCTGCCCGGCCCGGCCGACAGCCGGGCGCTGCTGGTCGCCGCGACCGCCCCGCTCTACCACGAACTGCTGCTGCTCCGGACCGCCCCGGACCCGACGCTGCCGCGCCGCGCCGCCGCGGCCTCCGCGGCGGCGGCCCGCACCGGCGCCTTCGAAGGCGCGAACTCCAGCCGCGACTGGTGACCGCCGCCCACCCGTTGGTGCACGCCGGCTATTGATGCCGTTCAGATCGGCTCGCCTTGACTGGTGCAGCGAAGCCACGCTCCGACCTGCCGTTACGGGGTGGGACCGAGCCCCTTTTCTCTCGGGGTGGATCGGCTGTGGTGTGACGTGGGGTGAGGTGGGTTCGTGGATCTCCTGAGACTCGTTCTCGGGGGGGTGTGGCTCTGCGACGGGTTGTTGCACGACTCGATGCTGGAGTTGCTGATGCGGGCATTTCCCGTGGTGATGCCGTCTGGGCAGAGGTACTGGACAGTCCTTGATGACGGCCTGGAGGTCGTCCCCGTGGCCGATCACTGGCTGCGGAACCTTCGGTTCGGGCGGGACCGGGCCGAGCTGACGACGTCGTACGCCGGCGGGGTCACCCTGTACCTGAGGTGGTGCAAGGCGACGGGCCGGCAGCGGCCCGCGGCAGGTCGAGATATGCGCCTGTTCATGGCCTGGCTGAAGTACACGCCGCCCGCCGGGACGGGGTGGTGCCGGTGGTGCAGCCCGGTCCCGGAGCGGCGCCGGTGCGGGGCGAGCGGCGTATCAATCGGGTGTGCTGGTCGCGGTGCGGGGGCTGCTGTCGTACGCGGTCACTGCTGGTGCGGCGCCACGTGGTGTGCTGGGGCAGATCTACGAGCTCGCGAACAGCCGGGATCTGCCAGATGGAGGCCACCGGCGAGGAGGCCCGAGGTAGTCGGTGCCGTAGTCGCCGACCAGGTTGCGGCAGATCACGACAGTTCCGGGACTGTCTTCGGCCAGCATCCTGGACACCGGCCAGTGTTCGGGATCGAAGAAATCTCGGACAGGGCATCGGCATCGTCCTCGCCGAACCACTCCGGGATCGGCCGCTCGGCACACTCCCCGTCCCTGCACATTGCTGTGCCGTGACCGGCACCGGGCCCGGCGCGGCCCCGACACGGCGTATGTGATCATGGGCTTACTTGTTCCTTCGCCCGCGAGGTGATTTTTTGACCAAGGTGGCGCTGCGGCCTTACGCACTGTTGCCTCGGCAGTACGACGAACAGAAGGTGCTGGCCTCCACGATCGACGCGTGGGGAAGGGCCCTCTGGCTGATGTGTGATGACGCCCGATTCCAGCTCGGGCCCCATGGCTGGCGCTCCGTCGAGCCACCGCAATTGCCCTTCGACGCACTCCTCGTCGTCCGTGACGGGGACCTCGTCTGCGAGAAGACCTTGTACGGCGTGGCCTCGGTACCGTGGGAGATCGACGCGCTGACCCGGGACGAGTTCGTCCTGTACGGCTTCGGCCCGGTGGGCCGGGACCGGCACAACGCTCAGATCTTCGGCCCGCGGGGCCGCTCCCGCCGGCGCTTCTCGCTGGGCTCCGGCATCCAGCACATGGTGGCGGACGGCCGGGCGTCCCTCTGGACCGGCTACAACGACGAGGGCGTCTACGGGGACCCCATCGGCGCGGGCGCCCTGGTCCGGTGGGACACCGATGGCAACCGCCAACACGGCTTCCACCCGCCGGAGCCCCACCACGTCGTGGTCGAGATCGACGGGCTCAACGTCACGGACTCGGTCGTCCGGGCCGTCTACGGCCCCGGCTCGCCCCTGGCCGAGCTGCGGGCCGGGGAGCCGGTACGGTTCCGGAGGCTGCCCGTCGCCGATGCGTGGGGCCTCGCCGTCCGGGGCGACCGCCTGCTGCTGCTCGGAGGCTCCGAGCGCGGCACGGCCCACACCCACCTGCGACAGGTCCACCACTGCCGGCTGACCGACGGCGGGGCGGTGATCACCGGAAGGGGCGAGCTGACCTGGCCTAACGGCGATCCGGTGCGCCGGTACACCCGCCCTGTCGGCCGCGGACCCCACCTCTACGTGCGCAACCGCCCCTCCATGCGGATGTGGTACGTGCTGAGCGTGCCCCAGGAGTAGCGCCCGGTGACGAAGCCGTCAGGCCCACCAGAAGCCCGGGCGGACCGGCAGTGACTCGATCAGCACCCCCTGGATCCTGTCACCAGCCACTGACATGGTCCGATCCTGGAGCGGGTACGGGGGCGTCGCCGCCCAGTTGCGGGAGAGTTCTTACCCACTGCCGCAGCCCTTGGGGCCACCCCCACAGCGGGAAAGAACGACTCACCCGAACTGGCGATAGCACCACACCTGCTGCAGCTACTACGGTGAGCACTCCGCGCGCTGAGCTGCACAGACTCTCCGTCCTCTGCCTCGTGCCACATCTGCTCCCCCAGAGAACCCCTTGTGCGCGGTGTGCAAGGCTCTGCGGCAGGCTCCGTACGGAAGCTGAGAACGGTGTCTGTCTGCTCCCGCCACCCCCGAGCAAATCCGAGACCTGCTGGCCGCAGGGATACCCGCATGCACCCACTGCCGCCCGGACACAGCCTTGAGCGTGCTGGAGTGACCGGGTACCAGCAGGGTGGAGGGATGAGCCCTGCCCTGCGCGTGGTCGTCTACCCGCCCGACAACCAGGGCGGGCGCCGCGTCCGCTGCGACGGCGAGATCCTCGGCCGCGCCCTCGGCCCCGCCGACCTCCTGGAATTCCTCCGCCGGGCCAGCCTGGACCCCGACGTCGTCCGCCTGGACGACCCTCTGCTCGTCGAGTGGCGCGCCGGCGGGCGGCCGTCTGGAGCCCCGACCCCGGCGAACAGTGAGCGCAGCAGTGCGGGCCGCCATCCGGCGAGGGTGGCGGCCCGCACTGCGTCCGGTCAGACGACGGGTGAGCCGGTGCAGTCGTGCTGTCCGTACCCGCGGCCGTCACCGTGCCAGTCCAGGAACAGGACGGCGCGGAGCTCGGGCGCTCCCTGGAGCCTCCCGGACGGCTCCCAGCCCATCCCGGATTCCGAGCCTCGGTCGGCAGGCCGGCACCCCGCTGCCCTAAACAGCGTCGGCCCGGCCAAAGCAGTGAAATGACGTACCGTCAGAACGTTTACACATAGTCCGGGGTTGTGTTCATTTTTCGAGTCTGGGACTGTCACTCGAGTAACTCCCCCCCCATACAGCGGACTTCGGAGCGCATCGCCTCCGGGCCCCACTGCCCGGCGCCTTGCCCCGGCGCGGCGATACGGACTACATGCATCCTTTGCGCGCGCCCCTCGTGCTCGGCTACGGCTTACGGAGGGCACCATCCGCTTCGCCAGGACAAACTGGGAGACCAGGCAACAATGAAACGCACGAGCACCCTCGCCCTGACCGCAGCACTGCTCGCTTCATCCGCCCCGCTCGGCCTCGCCACCGTGGGAGCCGGTACTGCGCATGCCGCGGCCCGCACGTACTTCGTCAGCCCCAGCGGCAACGACAGCAACGCGGGCACCTCCACCCAGGCTCCCTTCCGCACCCTCCAGAAGGCCGCGGACAGCGTCGAGCCGGGCGACACCGTCTCGATCATGAACGGCACGTACTCCGAGCGTTCGGAGAGCTCGAACGTACTGACCATCAAGCGCTCCGGCCTCCCCGGAGCCCCCATCACCTTCACCGCTCATCCCGGCCACCATCCGGTGATCCACCCGGTGAAGGCGTGGAACGGCATCAGCGTCTACGGCGCCTCCTACATCTCCATCAAGAACCTCGAGGTCAAGGGCAACAACGCAGCCCTCACCCTGGCCGGAGCAGAGCGCGAGTCGAAGAAGGGTGACCCCACCTACAACACGAACTGCATCGCCGTGGAAAAGAACCGGTCCACGGGCGCGCTGTCGCACCACATCGAGGTGACCAGCAACGAGGTGCACGACTGCGCCGGCGGCGGCATATCAGCCATCGACTCCGACCACGTGACCATCTCGGGCAACCACGTGTACGGGACCTCCTGGTACGCGGTGTACGCAACCAGCGGCATCTCCGTCCTCACCCCGCGTGACGTGGGTGGCGGCGACGCCGGGACGTACAAGATCCGCGTTACCGGCAACCGCGTCCACGACAACGAGACCAAGATCAAATGGGAGAAGTGCGGCTGCTACTCCGACGGCAACGGCATCATCATCGACACCCTCAAGGGCGACGCCGACCACCCCGCCTACAGCGGACGCGTACTGGTCGCCAACAACCTCTCCTACGACAACGGCGGCTCCGGCATCCACTCCTACAAGAGCCAGCACGTCGACATCGTCCACAACACGGCCTACGCAAACGGGCGCAGCACCCGCATGGAGAGTTACGCCAACATCTTCGCGCATGACAGTACCGATGTGCGGCTGCTCAACAACATCGCGTACGGCCGGCCGGGGCAGGCGACGAACAGCAAGTCCCGCAATGTGGACGTCACCTACGACTACAACGTCTACTTCGGCGGTAAGGCCCCCGAGGTCCAGGGCACGAACGATGTCATCGCCGATCCGGAGCTCGCCAAGACTGGCACCGGAGCGGACGCGGACTTCCGACTGCGCGAAGGCTCCCCCGCCGCCGGCTCGGGTACGCCGTTCGCCGCCGTCACCACCGACTTCACCGGAGCCCGCCGCGCCGGCGGCACGCCCGACCGGGGCGCCTACGGCTTCGGCGCCAAGAGCAGCAGCGGTGCAGGGAGTGCCTCCGAGGCGTCCTCCCCCGGCCGGCAAAATGTCGCCCCCGCCGGGGGCGACCAGTCCGCCGGAAGTGACCTCGCCAGCTCAACGGGCGCGCAAGCCACCGCCGGCAGCGATGGCGGTTCGGGGGTGAAGCCGCACAGCGGAAGCGGTCCCCTCGCAGAGACAGGCGGGTCCCACCCGGCGCTCCCGCTCGGCATCGCTGCGGGGGTCCTCGCCCTCGGCGGCGGCCTCCTCTTCGCGGTGCGGCGCAAGCGCTCCTGATCCCTTCGCATCACTTGTGGACCTTAAAGACGTGGTGCCGGCCCCGCCCCCTCTCCAAGGGCCGGCTCCACCGCGCGCCCGCCGAACCCGCCGGACCCGCGCTCCCGAGCCCGGTTCGCCGAACGGGCTGCGGCCCCTGGCAGACTGGCCACCATGGCGGCGGCAATGCACCGGATCGAAGCGGCGACACGCACAGGTGGGCCGGTACCAGACCCCCCGCGCGTTACCTGGCGCAAACAGATGAGGCAGCGCGTACTGGAAGCCGCCCGCGACCTCACGTGCGAAGCCGGCTGGGATCAGGTCAGCCTCTCGGCCGTCGCCGCCCGCGCCGAAGTGTCGCGCCCTTCGGTGTACAAGGAGTTCGGCAACCGCGCCGGCCTGGGTCGTGCGCTGGTAGTCCTCGAAACCCAGCAGTTTCTGACGGGTGTGGCCGATGCCCTCTATCCCGGTGTACCCGATTCCCATGACTGCCTCCGGGCGGCCATCCTCTACGTACTCCAGGAGGCCGAGAGTCAGCCCCTCATACGGGCCGTCATCACAGCCGCCCGAAAAGGCTCCGACAGCCTCCTGCCCTACCTCACCGCCCGGGCAGACCCAATCTTCGACGCCGGCCAAACCCTCGTCCAGAGCTGGCTGGCCGCGCGATACCCCCACCAGCACACAGAGTCGGTGGAGATGGCCGCCGACGTCATCGTCCGCATGACCATCAGCCATCTCATCCTGCCGGCCGACAAACGACATCTCACCGCCGAAAGACTGGCGACTGCAGCCCTGAAACTACTGCAGTAAGGCGACCTGTAATGCGAGCGGCGGGGTGATGTCCGGCAGTTCGGCCTCGGTACACCCGGGTGTGGGCCGGCCCGGGGCCGCCGGTGTCCGGCGGGCGTGGGTGCGGTGTCAGGCCGCGGCCGCCGGGTTCGCCGGACCGGCGGCGCGGCGGTACTCGGCGTTGAGGCGCTGGGCTTCTTCGAGCTGGTCCTCGAGGATGACAATCCGGCAGGCGGCCTCGACCGGGGTTCCCTGGTCGACGAGCTCCCGGGCGCGGGCGGCGATGCGCAGCTGGTAGCGGGAGTAGCGGCGGTGTCCGCCGGCGGAGCGCAGCGGGGTGATGAGTCGGGCTTCGCCGATGGCGCGGAGGAAGCCCTGGGTGGTGCCGAGCATCTCGGCGGCCCGGCCCATGGTGTAGGCGGGGAAGTCGTCATCGAGACGGCCGAAGGTGTCGTCTGCGGTCATTGCACCTCTCTGGGCAACGCGTGGAGGGGCCCGGGTGCCTGTTGGCACCCGGGCCCCGAAGGAACTGCTACACCATCTGCCGGCCCTCATACTGCGCCGGCCTTCTGTTTCCGCCGACCCGACCTGAGCTTCGCCGGGAATGCAGGGATCGCGGATGCGTGACCGGAGACCACCTCACTATCGATGTCCTGCGGCACCCGGACTCGCGTGGCGTCCGGGCGATCCTGATGGCGCCTCAACTCCTCCGTTCATCCCTCTGGGATCACTTCACTCACAACCGGTACTGCTGGGTACTGCTCTCACTGCGGTACTGCACCTACTGATACTGCTGGTGATACGCACTGCTGTTACTGCGAACTGCTTGTACTGCTGGCGGCCTGTCACAGCGCCGCCCTCCGGCAGCCAGCCCCGTCGCCCGTCCTGCGTCTGCTCTGGCTTAGAACCCCACTGCCGAACCTCCCGGTGCGCGCGCCCGCAGCCGACGCCTTCACCGAGGTACTGCTCCTGTACTTCACTGCTGGGTACTGCATACCGCTGGTACTTCTCACTGCTGCTGTACTGCGAACTACCTGAACTGCTGGTACTGCGAACTGCACTTGCGGGTACTGCCACCTGCGTTAACCGCGGTACTGCTCACGGCGGCCCCTGATCACCGCGGGCCACCCGGTCCGGCCGCCAGTCCCGTCGCCATCCTGCACAAGCTCCGGCTTCGACACTCCACGACCACACCGCCCTGCTGAACTGCAATTACTTGTACTGCGGGTCCTGCTGCCCGGCAGTTCGTCTCTGCCAGGCCCTGCTGTCTCTCTGCGTTACGAGAGAAACCATAACCACACCACCACCCAATGTCTACTCCGGCCAGCATAGATTTCCATGCGTTCGACGATGAGGTAATCGATCTCGAACAGCGGCGGACGCCAGGGCGGGACGCCGCCGGGTTATTCACCACAAGCCGGGGCACAAGCACCGCACAGGCAGGACCGGGCAGGGACGATCCAGAGACCAGGGTGACCTGATGGACACGATCAGCATCGACGTCGCAACCGCCCGATCCACGCCCTCCGTCGCCGACGCCCGCGAGAGCACCAGGGACTTCCTCGACCTCCTCGTGCACCCGATCGCGGCCGAGGCCGCAGACACCGTAGTCCTGGTCGTCTCGGAGCTCGTCACCAACGCCCTGCGCCACGGCGGCGGCACCTGCACCCTGGACCTGACCGCGCACCCGGACCGCATCGAGGTGGCCGTCCACGACCGCAGCCCGCGGGTGCCGCGCATGCGCACCCCCGATCTGAACGGCGGCGCCGGAGGCTTCGGCTGGCCCATGGTCAACCGCCTCGCCCGCACCACCGCGGTAACCCGCCGGCCGTCCGGCGGCAAGACCGTACACGCCCTCCTGGCCCGATAAAGCCCCCGCAGCGCTTCCCCCGCCTGGCGGCATTGCCGCAAAGCGCCGACATCGTTGAAACGGGCGCACCGCACGCGAGACCGTTCCCGGCGGCTGTCACCCTCATGACCCGGCGCTTGAGCCGCTACGGCCCCCGCACCGACAACTGGACGAAGAAGGCCCAGCCCTTGCGAGGGCTCGTGACGGCCCTGCCTCCACCCGACGTTCTGGCTCCCCAGCAGCGGATGGTTGCCGCCGGTCGGTGCCCTGCGCGGGCGGTTGAGACATGAAGTTCTCGAACACGTCCATCCCGAGCATCAGGACCATCATGGACACGGGCACAGACAGGGCTATCAAGACAACGGTGCCTCCCCCAGGGAGTGCCGACTTTCTGCCCGGACTCCCTGGACTTGAGGGTCACTCCGAACTGTGAGGCCGAACGGAGCAGCCCGCTCGTCGAGCACCATGCATCAGGGGTGCGATCTCCTGCCAGATGTGGCCCGGAAGGCGAGTGGGCTCATGCCCTGTCGGTCACCGACGGCGGAGTTTGGCCAGTTCGGCATTGAACTGGGCACCGGTGAGGAGTGCCAGGTTGGACAGCCACAGCCACACCAGGAAGACGATGATTCCGGCGAGCGATCCGTACAACCGGTTGTAAGTACCGACGTGTGAGACATAGAGGGCGAAGCCCGCGGAGGCGACGAGCCACAGGGCCACGGCCAGAGCGTCTCCCAGAAGCCTCTGCCGCACGCCACGAGTCCCGGCCGGGCCCGATCGGAACAGCACCAGCACCAAGATGGCGACCAGGCACAGCAGGAGCGGCCATTTCAGCGCGTTCCATGCGGTGCCGGCCATGCTGCCCATGCCCACGAGCCGGCCGACGGTGCGGGCCGCTTCGCCAGTCAGGATGAGCACCAGGGCACTGGACACCAGGAGCATCAGCAGCACCAGGGCGGTCATGACCAGCCGTGGTGCCGTCCGCCACGCCGGTCGCAGGTCTTCGGTGCCGTGCATGACGTGCAGGGCTCGGCGGAAGACCCCCAGATAGCTGGAGGCGGACCACAGGGCGCCGATCATGCCGAAGACGGCCAGCGTCCAAGCAGCTGTGTGCTGTTCCGCCATGCCCTGCAGCGTGCTCTGCATGACGGGGCGGGACTCGGTCGGCACGACAGCGATCACGTTACTGATCAGGTTGTCGGTGGTCGAGGCGCCGACGATTCCCAGCAGTGAGACCGTGACAAGGAGTGTCGGGAAGAGCGCGAGCACCGCGTAATAGGTGAGTGCGGCAGCGAAGTCGGTCACGTTGTCGTTCCACACCGAGGCAGGTGTCCGCCGCAGAGCGGTGGCGATGTGGTGCCAGCCCGGCAGGTCACGCGCGGGCGGCGCGGGCGGTGTGATTGCCTGGCGTGTCCGCACGTGGTGTGGAGGGTGCTCTGTCGCGCAGCTGGGCAGCGGTGTGCGGTCGCCGCCGCCCGGCTCGGACGCGGGTGCTGGCGGGCTGCTCATCAGGCGGGCGCCTTCCCCTCGTGCCAGGTGCCGTCGTCCGGCTCTAGCCGGGCAGGCTTCCCCGACGAGCCGTTCGTACGTCACCCCGGGCAGCACGCCCCGCTCACCACGCGCGATCCGCGTGGAGATACCGGCGTACCCGCATCTGTTCGTGCCGCAGAACCTATCCGCTGCTCCGCCGGACAGCCAACTCCCTCACCTTCCAGTCGCGTACTCCCGAGCACACCAAAGATCGACGGACGGGGGCCTGGTCAGCATGGCCGCCCAGGGCGACGTCACCCGCGCCCTGCCCGACCCGAGGCGGTCCAGGTCGGCGGTGAAGCGGGGCAGGTGGCGGCCCGGAAGCCGTGACCGGCAGCCCGCAATGACGCGGCGAAGTGCTCAGGCTGGTCTGGGCGGGCTCTGCGGGGGCACCCGGAGAAGTGCCCTCTTCGGGTACACCGCCGTTTTGCGAAGGGAACCCGGGATGATCCGAATCGCGGATATCCGTGACTGGCGCACCCACGACGTCGTCGACGCCGGCGGCACCAAGATCGGCACGCTGGAGGCCGTCTCCGTGGACACCAGCACCGACGAGCCGGCCATGGCCACCGTCCTGGTCGGACTGCCCACCCCCCGCCACCTGGTCTTCGTCCCGCTGAACGGCGCGATCGTCGGGCCGGGCTACGTCAAGGTCGACTACGACCGGTCGCTGGTGAAGAAGTGTCCGGCGATCGGGACGGACGACGTTCTGCCCACCGAGGACGAGGCGGCGGTGTTCGCCCACTACGGTCTGCCCTACCAGCCGGGCGCGAAAGGTGAGCGGCAGCTCGCCCGGCGCTGACCAGCCCATCGAGGAGGTACCCGGTCATGACGCTCTTCCTGCTCCTGGTCATCGTGGCAATTGTGCTGGGCATCATCGGCGCCGTCGCCGATGGGCTGTTCTACCTGCTCATCATCGGCATCGCCGTGTTCGCCGCGGCCCTGATCGGCCTGGGGATGCACCTTCGGCGCTCCGGCCGCCGCAGCCGTAAGCTGCGCTGAGATGTATGAAGTACCGCAGTGCGTGGTCCCCCGTCGCGGAGCTCCGCGTCCGTCATCGACTCCGCCCGCTCCTGCAGTCCGTCCAGGAACTGCCCGGCATGAGCTGCGCGGCGCAGCGTCGAGTCGGCCAGCGGCCCTTCGGCGAAGCCGTTCCGTACGCGCAGGCCATCCTCGAGATACGTCATGGTGCTCATACTTCCTGCCTGGGCGTGTGCCGTCTCCCGGATGGAGACGCGGTCACGGGACCAGGCGAGCGGGAACGTAGAGCATGGGCGTCGTTAGCGTCTCGTCCTCGCCGCCGGGCCGGGCAATGAACCATTCCCTGTTTCCACGGCTACGCGTGGAAACAGGTGTCGTTTAACGAAACCGACTTGCCCACAGGGGCTGACCTGGGAGAACAGAGGTCAGGCGGTTTCGGGGGTTCACACCTCCGGACCTACTCCCCGGTCCCCCGCTGAGAGCAACCGTCCAGCCCCCTGTACAGGCAACCTCCGGTGCAACCCTCCCGACCGGCACACGGTGCGGAAGGGGCGGCGCGGGCCAAGCCGGCTCCCACCGCAGCCGCACCGCCGGAAATCACCGGGGCGCAGTTCCAGCGCAGCGCCCTGCGGCAGCCGCGGGCAAGCCCCCCGTTCGAGGGTGGCTTGCCCACGATCCCCGGGGCTTGCCCACCCGGCCACCAGGAAGCTTGCCCGACGGTCAGGAGGCTTGCCCGGGGCGGAAGTGGGAGAGCCATCCGCCGGCCTTCTGCTCAGGCAGGGCCCGCTCCCGCTGCTCCTGCTGCTCCTGCTGGGGCCAGTCCGACCAGGCTTGGCGTATGTCGGCCTCGTACCGCTCGTCGCAGTCCTCACACAAGGTCGGGTTGGCCTCTTGGGAAAGGACACCCCAGCCGCCGCGTTCGACCGCCTTCCACCGTTCGTCGGTGAACTGGGCACCGCACTCGATGCAGACAGGGCGGCTGGTCCAACGCTGGAAGTCGTACTGCTCTGTACCGCGACTCATCGGCTCAGGCTGCTCCTGCTTGCCGGCCGCTTGACCGTCGGCGACGACGGCCCGTTGCTTGCAGCCTTCACACAGGTGCGGGTGGGTGTCCGTCAGAACTCGCCAGTCCGTCGCGCCGGCCACCTCCCACCGTTCGTTGGTGAACTGCGCCCCGCAGTCGGCGCAGACGGGACGACGTGCCTCACGCTCGGCTGCCTTCTTCTCAGCCTGCGCCGTGGCCACCCGCCGCAGCTGTGCCTGGTGCTTCTCCTGGCGTGCCCTGGCCTCGTCCCGGGCCCGGGCTTCGGCCGCCTCACGACGGGGATTGCCGATCGCCTCCAGGAGCGACTGCGGGTGTGCACGGCCGAAGCGGGCGAACACGGCGCCGGTCGGTCCGTGCTCGCGGCGATTGCGCAGCCCGACCGCGATGATCGGAATCCTCCCGTCGTAGTCGTGGTGTCCGTCCTGCTGCCGCTCGCCCTCCCACAGATGCCGGGTGAGCTCTTGCAAGCGTGGAATCGTGCGGTTGGGGTTGCGCTCGCCGACGCGGTTGAACACCAGCAGCACAGGTGGATGGATCATGTCGCCGGACCAGGTGGCCGGGGCCGTCCAGCGGGTGAGCCACATCGGGCGTTCCTTGCCGTCGGTGTCCTTCACCTTCCGCCGGAAGAACCGGGCGTACTTCTCCAACTTGAGGGCGAGCTCCTCCGCGGTCTCGTGGCAGTTGTCGACTTCGATGAACAGCAGCGGCACCTTGACCTGCGGGGCGGTGAGGACGATGTCGGCCTGGGCGCCGCCCTTGCCGGGCGCGTTCCACGTACCGGTGGCGGGCAGCGGGACCTCGGTCCAGTACGAGGCGATCGTGCCGATGCCACCAGGTGCGTCGAAGGCGGCCTGGGCCGCCGCCCGCACTTCGGGCGGATCCTCGGCGAGCTTGGCCATGTCCGGCTTCGGGCGCAGCATCGCGATTACGGTCTCGTTGACGGCCATCGGGTGGGAGCCGCCGCTGGAGCCCGCGCCGCGGGCGGTGGAGCCCATCTCGCTCACCGGGCGCCGCAGCTCGTGGGAGGCAGCCTCCAAGCCCTTGAGGGTCAGGTTTCGCAGCCTCTCCCCCGTCTCGGTCGAGCCGCCCGTCTCGGACAGGCCGTGCTTGCGCATGTCGGAGAGCGCGCCGGTGTGCGAGGCGGTACGGGGGTCTTCTGCTCGGACGGGGTCTTCCTTTCGGTGTGCCGGTAGTTCAGGTGCGGGGCGCCGATCCGCTGGATCTGATCGGCCATGGCCACCTTCAGCACTCCGAGCACGCGCAGCACATCGCCGCGGAAACTGTTCGTAGACCCCGCCGGGTTGGTCTTCCGCTTCCCCGCCATCAACTGTGCTCCCTCGTTGCTCGCGACCGGCGGCGAGCCGGCCGCTGCCGGCCGTGCGATGCCGGGGAAGGCGTGCGGGCCTCCCGGAACCCGACGCTCTCCTCTACTACTGACATCAGGAGTAGAGGAGAGGGATGTGACGCTGCCAATTTCTCGCCGATTCGCACACTGACCAGCATGTTTCCCACCCCGCCGGGGGTCCGGTACCCAAGGGGATTCCGAAGGAGGATCCGAAGTTTCCCCTCAAGGAGCCCCCTTCGGCATGCCCAGCCGACGCGGGGCCTGCCGGCGCCCAGCTCGGCACGCGGCCGGGCCGACGGCCGCGGGCCGCCTCCTGGACGGCAGTGGATGGTCGCCATCGTCACTTCTCCTTCGCTCTCCTTCACCGCCCCACACCGGGGCCGTGGAAGGAGAGCGTGCAAAACGACCCCTTGACCGCGGTCTGACGGTGCCCGGCAGCGAAGCGTGTCCAGGGGAAACACCGTGCCCGCCGACCCGGACAAGGGGGTCCACCTCCCCGTCGACCCCCCGGAACAACACCCGGACAAGGGGGGCCGGTATGACCCTTGACCATCCGTTGTGGCCCCTTGACCAGATGCTTCGCCCGTTACGGAGGAGGGAGAGAGCATCGTCCCGCATCCACAGGCCCGCGACTCCACCCTGCAGGGGAGCCGCCTTGATCGACACGGCGGCCACCCTGTTCCTCCATGCCCTACCTGATCCCGCCCCGTACGCCACTCACCCCCAAGCAGGTAGAGCGCGCCTTCGACTACCTGCTTGCCCTGCAGACGGGCGGCGGGTCCCATGTCGCCGGCCGCGCGGACGCCGACCCGGAACTGGCCTTCCTGCTGCTGCGGGTAGCCTAGGCACTGCTTCTTGGATCATGTTCGAAGCCAGATGAGGAGGGCTGCGAGGGTGACGGTGCCGAGGTAGATGTAGGCACGCTTCTCGTAGCGGGTGGCGACGGCGCGGAAGCCCTTGAGGCGGTTGATGGCTCGTTCGACGGTGTTGCGCTTCTTGTATCGCTCGCTGTCGAAACCGGTGGGGCGGCCGCCGCGTGAACCGCGGTTCTTGCGGTGTCTTTGCTGGTCGAGGCGTTCGGGGATGGTGTGCCGGATTCCTCGTCGTCGCAGGTGACGGCGTTCTTCCAGGACGGACGTGTAGGCCTCGTCCGCCAGGACATGGCCGGGTCGGGTACGGGGCCGGCCAGCTCCGGGACGGGGTACGGAGACCTGCTCGAGGACGCGCTCGAGCTGGGGGCCGTCGCCGTAGTGTCCGGGTGTCAGGACGAGGGCGAGAGGCCGGCACCGTCCGTCCGCGGCGAGGTGGATTCTGGTGGTGAATCCGCCGCGGGAGCGTCCCGGGCACTCGCCGATCTGACCACTTCCTCGAGCCGTACCGCCAATTTCCGCAGCACCGGATCGACCTGGTTCGTCCCCCGAGCGTGCCCCATTTGAGGATCGGTGGCCGCCGGTGTCCTCCTCGCGCCGGCGGCGTGCTGGTGGGCCCGCACCGCAGTCGAGTCCACCGGCACCTCCCAGTCGATCCGGCCCGCGGCATCCTCGGCAGCCTGGATCCGAGAGAGCAGCATCGTCCACGTTCCATCCGCTGACCAGCGGCGATGTCGCTTGTAGACGGTCTCCCAGGGCCCGAACCGCTCCGGCAGATCCCTCCACTGCACACCCGTCCGGACCCGGTAGAGCACCCCGTTGATCACCCGGCGGTGATCACTCCACCGGCCCCCACGAGCACCACCAGGAGGCAGGAACGACTCAAGCCGTTCCCACTCCGCATTCGTCAGATCCCCACGGCCCATACGGCAAGCCTGACCCCAACACCCCACTCACGTCAGGAGATCCGAGAAACAGTGCCTAGAGGCACACAAGGCCGCCTCGAAGGCGCCTCCCCGACAGGCACGGCATGAACAAGCGCCCAGACGGCTACCCAAACCCCTCACGCGGTACCGGAAGCCCGAAGGCTGCATGCCGGAACGCGGGCACGCCAAACAGCCGCCAACGGCGTGGAGCACCGGGCCGGGTCATGGATCGTCAGCCAGGAGCAGCACCGCAACAACCTCACCACGCAGCAGCTCGCCCTGACCGCGGGCCTGGGCCGCACATAGAGTGCGGCCATGAAAGAGAACCCCTGGTTCGAGTACGACGAAGACGATCTGAACGTCGCACAACGCGCGTTCGCGGACGTTCTCGCCGAACGTGCTCGCTCCTGGCTGGTCTACCCGGATGACACAGCCGTGGTGCCTCCGGCCCACGCCTACGATCACGAGCTGATCGTCTGGCTGGACATCGTCGATCCGCAGCGCAACCAGGGGATCCTGACCGTGGGCGCCCACTTCAACGGGACCGCCGTCCATGCAGACAAGCTCCACAATCAGCTCTTCTCGCTGCCGGAGGAGGCGACTGAGTTCACCTTCACAGCCGCCGGAAGCCCAGGAGAACTGGCAGAACGGACAGCTGCTTGGTTCGAGGCCATCCTTGCGCGCCCGCTGGTCCGCTGCGAATGGCAGCACGCGGGCAAAACGTACGCGACGCGCTACGAGTTCGCCGATACGGGCCGAGGCCTCATCGAGAGCTTCAACGACGCCCTCGCACCCCGCCCACTTCGGAAGCGACTCGCCGCACAAGGCATCATCCGAGGCCGTGGGCGGATCAACCGCGCCCACCTGAGCGAACCAGACCTGATCGCATCAGTCAGAGGCAACCACCCCGGTCAGTAGGCACGGAACAGCCCTTAGCCATACAAGAGGGGCGGCAACCCTGCCGCCCCTCTTCACCTTCCGGCCGTAATGGAGGGTGTCCGTGCTGGCTTCCGCGGCCAGCTCGAAGAACGCGCATCGGGTCGGTGATTCGCGGCCGTCCCAGGGGATGGTAGATCGCAGGGCGGCCCACGGGATGGCCGGCGGCGGCCCGGTTGAGGTGGTGGGCAAGGTCGCGGGCGGCCTTCGGTTTCAGCGGGGGACGAGTCGGGGCCGGCGTAGAAGACGCCGGCCCACGACGGCGGGGAGCCGCGCGTCAACACGGTCTCACCGAAAGGCCTGGTCGGCTGGTTGCATCCGGTCGCTCAGGGCCTGCAAGTCCCGCAAGGACTCATCTGCGTCCCACCATGCCTGCCGGGACGCCGGGACGGCAAGCCGAGCTGGGACGCTCATGAGCCAATTCACTGGCTGCCGTGCGGCCTGCGGACTTCCCCGGTCAAGGCCCGCACCGGCACCCCCTGGATGGCCTCCACTGGCCCCAACTCGCCTATTCCTCTGCGGGCTTATCCGCAGGTGAGCCAATATTCCGACTAGTCGGGCATATGAGATTTAGCCGTCTCGCTCTGTATTACCGTCCTCACGGTTCGTGCTGGACACTGGCTGTACCCGTACACGGCAGCGTCAACTGCCGTGGCCGCCCGGGTTGCATCCGGTCGCACGAGAGTGCCGGCGCCGAGCGTCGGCACCCTCCTTCAGGCTCCTGAAGGGATCATCCGATGTCGAACACCAGCGGTGTCCTGGACACCGGCTCCACACACCAGCCGCCCGCCGTTACCGACGACTGCGGCCCTGGCGTCACCCTCGCCTACGTACTGCCCATGATCGTCTTGACGGTATGCGGCACGGTTTTGCTCCTCCTGGGCCAGGCCCCCGTCGTCGAGGTCCTCCAGCTCCTCGGCGGCTGTACCGCGCTCGGCGCCACCTACATCGCGGTGATCACCGGCGGACGCCGGGTCACCCGCATCACCAAGGCCTTCGTCCGCGGCGTGCTCGGCGCCGCCGGCAAGAGCTGAAAGGGGCAGGACAGTGGGACGCACATCGAAGCCGATCGCAACCACCCTTCCCGCCCTGGCCGAGCTCGCGCAGCGGCTCCGCGCTCTGCGCGAGTCCACCGGCCTCACCTTCGACCAGCTCGCTAAGACCAGCGGACAGGTCTCGTCAGCCACGCTCAAGCGGGCTGCATCCGGCAACACAATCCCGGAAGCCAAGACGATCACCGAGTTCGTCACTGCGTGCGGAGCCGGGCACGAGGTCCTCGTCCTGATGCTGGCACTCCGCGTGGAAGCACGCATCCAGGAACGCGGGGTCCTGAAGACCCTGCGGCCACCGCGGATCGACCTCATCGGCGACCGGCGAGACCTCAGCATCGCGCTCCAGTACGTCTACGAGGCGGCGGGCGCACCCTCCTACCGGGAAATCCGCGACCAGAGCGGCGACCCGTTCGCGCTGTCGGTGAGCACCGTGGGCCGCATCGTCACCCGTCAGAGCCTCCCGGTCGACGAGCGTCAGCTCCTCGCCTTCCTCCACGGATGCGGGGCCTTCGACCATGACGCGGCGTGGCAGAAGACGTGGGAGAAGGTATCCAGGGCCGTGGACATCACAATGCCCGAAGCCCGTCCCGACTCCCGCGTGGCGAGCAAGACGCAGTACCCCGTCACGGTCGGGCCGCGTGCGACCCCGGCGGTCCCTGCCTATGCCACCTCCAGGCCGAGCCGGATGGCCAGGCTGAACCGGCAACTCGCAGAACTCTCGCGCCCCAAGCCCCGCGATACAGGGATCAGCACGGTAGGCAAGTGCGCTGCAGTGGTCGCAGCCGGTATGGCCGCCGTCCCGATCGCCATGGCCGCAGCCACCGCTTCACCAGCCGGGGTGCTCGTCCCCGTCGCACTCGGCGCCGCCGCCCTAGCATCTACCAAGTCGTCAGCCAGAGTGGTCACGGCAACTGAGCCCTGGGCCATAACCCTTCTGCAGGTCCGCACAGGACGCTGAACACCCCGGTCGTCGCGGGTCATGTGCGAACGCCCCTGGGGGCGCCGACGGCAGCCTTCTTGCAGAGGTCCCGTCCGCCTCCGACAGCCCCTCAGGCCTTCCTCCGACACGGACCTGATCCGCCTCCTTCGCCCCAGGCCTCTTCTCAACAGCACACCAGCGGAAAAGCCGCCGCCTCTGGCCAGCAGGGCCGCCACCCACACCTGGTGACGGCCCTCAGCGCTGCAGGCCTTGCTATGGAGCGGGTGTGAACTCCACATCCGTGCCGCCGCAGCCGGCCGCGATGTCCCACAGCCGCTCCCGCTCCGCCTCGTCGACGGCCAGGCCCCAGCGCGGCTTCGTCGCCGTCCACTCCGCGCCGTACCGGCACAGCGCCTCCGGTGACGAGGACAGCCACTGGGCCGGGTCCTGGTCGGCCTTCTGCCGGTTCGAGCGGGCCGTCACCGCGACCAGGGAGGCGGCCTGGCCCTGGTCGTTCGCGTACGCCTCACGCCTCGGTGTGGTCCACGCCGAAGCCCCAGCTGGCGGGGCGCGCTATTCGAAGTGCGCGGTATTCGGCATGGTTCGGGGAGCTGAGCCAAGGGAGATCGCTGCGAGTGCGTGGGCGGGTGCAGGAAGCCGGGCAGCTGGAGCATCTGCGCGACGAGCAGCGGCGGGGTCGTGGCGAGCAGGCGGCGGCTGGAGCCGCCGGCCAGCCAAGAAGATGATCACGTAGTCCACGCACGGTCACAGCAGAGCCAGCAGGACACCGATCCGCACGGTTTGGGCGGCGGGCAGGAAGGCGAACATCGCGGCGATGACCAGTTGCACCACCACGAAGTTGCCTACCAGGGCCGCGGACAGGAACCGGCGCCGTCACGCAGAGAGCGGACCAGTTGGCAGGACCTGTATCTGAGGGAACCCTTTCGGAGGTGCCGTAGGTCGCACGTTCGGGTACGGCAGTCGTCTCGTTCCCCGGCGAGGGGGTAGCCGCTCACCGAGTATGGGACCTGATGACGGCTTGCTCGTTCCTGTTCTCCTCGTCTCTCCTTCCTCCTCTCGCTTCGGCGTCCGGAAGAGGGGTGACGAGGGCTGCCTCTTTTGCCGTGCTGGCAACGGTCCTGTCAGCCGCAGGGCATCACTTGATGTTCGGCGGCACTCCGTCGGTCAGCGCATGTCTGATTGCTCTCCTGGGGCTGTTCGCTGTGGCGTTGCCGCGAGCCGGAAGGCCGGGCTCGCTGAGCTCCGGTCTGGGCGCCATGGCCGTTGCGCAAGCGGTCACCTGCTGGTGGTTCGCTCACTGGGGGGATCATCCTGGGTCCGCGCCGGTTTCTCTTCACGACGGTCTGTGGGGCATGTCCTACCTCGCCCTGACTCTGGCCGTCGGCTGGGCCCTGCACGCCGCCGACGACTCTTGCTCGTGGCTTGTGAGCGCGGTGCACGAGACGCTGGGCTCCGTGGCTGAATGCCTGCGCGCTCTGTTCGCCCCCTGGGCCACCCAGACAGATGTGCGGGGCCTGCGACCGTTCACCGGCCCGACGCGCGGCAAGAGGGGTGAATCCCCTCACGAGATTCTTCTGGCCGATTCGGTCGTGCGCCGCGGTCCCCCTTGCCGTTTTCGCCCACGCTTGCCGGCGATTCGGCAGGCATGAGGCCGTAGGCGCCCACGCATCCTGGCTCCGCTTCCCCGTCACGCGGGGTCTGCGGGGGGGGGGACGACCTTGCCCGGCTCACCGAAGACGCCGGGCCATGCCTGTGCGCCCGTTGTTCTCGGCCTGGCCGGAAGCCGTCGCGGCAGATCGGTCACGGCCCCCGTGAGTAGTCCGAGCAGCAGGAGCCGACGTGACCACCCAACGCATTGAAGTGATTCACCCTGACGACATGAGCCCGACCGACGTGGAGCTGTGGGGCGAGGTGCGGGCCGGGACGGCGCCCGTGGCCAATCCCTTCATGAGCTCGGAGTTCTGCCGGGCGGTCGGCCGTGTCCGGCGGGGTGCCAGGGTTGCGGTGGTGCGCCAGGACGGCGAGTCCGCCGGCTTCTTCCCTTTCGAGCGGGGCCGGTGGGGTCGTGGTCGTGCGATCGGCCTGGGCGTCTCCGACTGCCAAGGCGCTGTCCTACGGTCGGGCCTGCAGGTGGATCCGCGCGAACTGCTGCGGGCCAGTGCCCTGGATGTCTGGGAGTTCAACCATCTCGAAAGCGGTCAGGACTTGTTCCTGCCCTTCGTGACCGGGCGGTTCGCCTCACCCGTCATCGACCTCAGCGCCGGCTACGCGCAGTACGAGACAGTGCTTCGAACACGGTCCCGCAAGTTTCTCAAGTCGACGCTGGCGCAGGATCGCCGTCTGGGACGGCACGTCGGGCCGCTGAAGTTCGTCTTCGACGAACGAAACCCTGAGGCCTTGCGGACGCTGATGGCGTGGAAGTCCGCTCAGTACCGTCGAACAGGCCGCCGCGACCGGTTCGCCCAGACCTGGATCACCAACCTGGTGCGGATCCTCGCGGACACCGCCGCGCCCGCCTGCTCGGGCGTGTTGTCGGTGCTGTACGCGGGTGACAGGCCCGTCGCCGCGCACTTCGGCCTGCGCTCACGCACCGTCCTGTCGTGCTGGTTCCCCTCCTACGACCGGAGCTTCGCGAAGTTCTCCCCCGGTCTGGTTCTGCATCTCCGCATGATCGAAGCGGCCGCTTCCGCGGGGATCGGGATGCTCGACCTCGGCAGGGGTGATGCCGCCTACAAGGATGCACTCAAGACACGGGAGCTGACGGTTCACGAAGGGGCTCTTCTACGGCCCAGGCCCGGCGCGGCCCTTCACTGGCTCAGCCGCGAACCGTCCCGTGCTGTCCGCCGTTTCGTGCGGGAGCGGCCTCAGCTCAAGGCCGCGGCCGTACACACCATGGAAACGGTCGGCAAGATGCGCGAACGTCGATCCTGAGGAGCGGCTCGAATCCGGTCACGTGCGCTGCAAGCGGCCCACGAGCACCGGCGCCCCGAGACGGCATGCGCCACACCGCCGCTGAGCGAGCAGACGAGGGGATCCCGGGTCCAGTCGGCCCTGGCGGCTCCGGTGACCTTCGTGGGCCACCGGGGACGGGTCCGTGGTGGACTTCGAGCGGGTCAGCCGGCGCCGTGGTGCGCGAGTACCGCGTGCTGGTCGGCGCTGCCGGTGTGGTCGGTGTGGCCAGTCGCGGCGGTCAGCCGCGGTACCGCGTGGATCAGGCGTGTTCGGCGGCGACGGCGAGTTCGTGGGCCTGGACGACGTTCAGCCGGGGGTCGACGACGATGTCGGCTTCGGCGCGCAGGGCGTGGCCGATCCACCGCATCCGTACCTGGCCCAGGTCGCGGACGCCGTCCACGGCACGCAAGGCGTGTTCGGCCTGGTCGACGAGTGCGGGGTCGACGGAGTCCATGAGCCGGCGGTAGACCTCGCGGGCCGCGCCGCGGAGCACGGCGAGGATGGCGAGGGTGATGAGGAGGCCGACGATGGGGTCGGCGTACTTCCAGCCGATGGCCGCTCCGCCGGCGCCGAGGAGGACGGCGAGGGAGGTGAAGCCGTCGGTGCGGGCGTGCAGTCCGTCGGCGACCAGGGCGGCGGAGCCGATCTTGCGGCCGGTGCGGATGCGGTAGCGGGCCACCCACTCGTTGCCGATGAACCCGCTGAGCGCGGCGGCGGCCACGGCCCACAGGTGGGTGACGTCGCGCGGGTTGAGGAGCCGGTCGATGGCCGTGTAGGCGGCCAGGGCGGAGGACGCGGCGATGGTCAGCACGATGGCGATGCCGGCGAGGTCCTCGGCACGGCCGTAGCCGTAGGTGTAGCGGCGGTTCGCCGCCCGCCGCCCGAGTACGAACGCGATGCCCAGCGGAACGGCGGTCAGCGCGTCGGCGGCGTTGTGGATGGTGTCGCCGAGCAGGGCCACCGACCCCGACAGGGCGACCACCGCAGCCTGGATGACCGTGGTCACGCCCAGGATGCCCAACGACAGCCACAAGGTGCGCATGCCCTCCTTGGAGGTCTCCATCGCGGAGTCGACCTTGTCGGCCGCCTCGTGGCTGTGCGGGGCCACCAGATGAGTGACCTGATGGCGCAGCCGGGACCAGCGAGAACCCGCACTTCCATGGCTGTGGTCGTGGGGGTGCCCGGGGCCGGCGGCCGGGCCGTGATCCTGGTTGTGGTCGTGGTGGGTACTCACGGCGAAGGCGCCTTCCGGGAGAGGGTGCGGGGCAGCACGGCGCGGAACCGTGTCAGGGCCGGGCCGGTCACACCACCATACCGGAACACATGAACAGGTCTTCATATGTAGGGGGTAAGATGGCTCCCATGGGCCACGACATCGATGGCGGACACCGCGCCACCACCCGCGAACGCCTCGACGCGGCGGGGGCCGCCGACGTCGCCGCCACTCTCCAGGCGCTGGCGACCCCGTCCCGGCTGCGGATCCTCGCCCGGCTCCAGGAAGGGCCCTGCGCGGTGGCCGCGCTCGCCGAAGCCGTGGAGATGGAGCCCTCGGCCTGCTCCCACCAGCTCCGCCTGCTGCGCAACCTCGGACTGGTGGCGGGTGAGCGGCAGGGGCGCTCGATTGTCTACACCCTCTATGACCACCACGTCGCCCAGCTCCTGGACCAGGCCCTCTTCCACGTCGAGCACCTGCGCATGGGCATGCGCGACGCTTCCTCCACGGCAACGGTCCCCGCCGCCGCCCTGTAGCGGTTTCGCCGCCGGCACGGCTCAGATACCGGGAAGGCCGGCCAGGGCCGCGCCCAGCCCGAGGGCGGCACAGATGCCAAGGGTGCGCAGGACGCTCCAGCGGAGCTTGAAGATCAGCAGCACCGCGATCACGGTGATCGCCAGGGCGGCGGGGCGCAGGATGGTCAGGTCGGGCAGGGCGATGCGCACAGGGCCGAAGGTCTTGGCCTTCACGCCGGTGAAGAGGGCGTGTTCGGCGAAGTAGAGAGCGAGGTTGGCGATGACGCCGACGACGGCTGCGGTGATGCCGGTCAGGGCGGCGGAGATCTTGCGGTTGCCGCGCAGGCGCTCGATGTAGGGGGCGCCGAGGAAGATGAACAGGAAGCACGGCACGAAGGTCACCCAGGTGGTGAGCAGGGCGCCGAGCAGAGCCGCGGCCCACGGGTCGAGGCCGCCGGGGTCGCGGTAGGCGCCGATGAACGCGACGAATTGCACCACCATGATCAGTGGTCCCGGCGTCGTCTCGGCCAGAGCGAGACCGCTGACCATCTCTTTGACGCTGAGCCAGCCGTAGGTTTGCACGGCCTGCTGGGCGACGAAGGCCAGCACCGCGCAGGCGCCGCCGAAGGTGATCAGCGCGGCGCCGGAGAAGAACAGTCCCTGGGCGGTGAAGACGCTTCCGGTGCCCGTCAGCAGGGCGATGGCGGCCACCCAACCGTGACCGCCAAAACCGGAAGAATGCGCTTGTAGTTCATGATCGCTCCAACGAGCGGGCCCCCGGGGACGCAACGGGTCACATGCGCACCCCGCATACCCTCCCCCTCGAAGGCTCCCCGGGGCAGCCCCCGAAGCCGCTACCGGCGCGCCACTCGCCAACAAAATCGAACAGGTGATGGAGTAGGAGGATCCCGTACCGAGGAGCAGCGCCATGACCTCCCCCGCCCCGTCCCCCACAGTCAGACCGCAGGTCGCCACGTGGCCCCCTTCGCAGACTGGCCCGTGTTGTCGGTGCCACGCTGCGACCTGCCGTTACGGGGTGGGAGCGTCGCTCTTTTCTCTTGGGGTGGGTCAGCTGTGGCGTGACGTGGAGTGAGGTGGGTTCGTTGAGCCCCTGGGACTCGTTCTCGGAGGGTGTGGCTCTGCGGCGGGTTATTGCACGACTCGATGCGGGAGTTGCGGATGCGGGCGTTCCCCGTGGTGATGCTGGGTCCTCCTACGGGCGTGGCCGAGCTCCAGATGACGATCACCCGGCTGGAACAGACCAACACCGAACTGAAGCGGACGCTGGAAGATTGCCAGGGCGAACTCGACGCCGCGCGGGCCGCGAACCGGGACCTGACCCGCGCCCTGAATCAGCGCGGATAGCCCGACCACGTCCGGCACGGGCGAACCCGGGCACGGTCCGCCGCATCCTGTCGACCGACGGTCCGTGCCCGGGTTCCCAGGCTGGCCTGACGGTTCAGGCCAGGACGTCGGCCGCGTCCTGTACCTGGTCGCTGAGGGCGGCGAGGTAGCGCTCGGCGTCGAGGGCCGCTGCGCAGCCGGAGGCGGCTGCGGTGATGGCTTGGCGGTAGGTGTGGTCGACGACGTCGCCGGCGGCGAAGACGCCGGGGAGGCTCGTGCGGGCGGAGGGTGCTTGGACCTTCAGGTAGCCCTCGTCGTCGAGGTCGAGCTGGCCGGTGAACAGTTCGGTGCGCGGGTCGTGCCCGATCGCGATGAACAACCCGGTCACGTCCAGATCGCGGAGTTTGCCGGTGAAGGTGTCGCGCAGCACGACGCCCGTCAGCATGCCGTCCTTGTCCTTGATCTCGGCGATTTCGCTGTCGAAGGCGAAGGAGATCTTGTCGTCGGTGAAGGCCCGGTTCTGCATGACCTTGGAGGCGCGCAGGGTGCTGCGGCGGTGGACGACGGTGACGGACTTGGCGAAGCGGGTGAGGAAGGTGGCTTCCTCCATGGCGGTGTCGCCGCCGCCGACCACGACGATGTCGCGGTCGCGAAAGAAGAACCCGTCGCAGGTGGCGCACCAGGACACGCCGCGGCCCGACAGCTCGTCCTCCTTGGGCAGGCCGAGCTTGCGGTAGCCGGAGCCGGTCGCGACGATCACCGTCTTCGCGCGGTGGACGGTGCCTTCGGAGTCGGTGACTTCCTTGATGGGGCCGGTGAGGTCGACGGAGACGATGTCGTCGTCGATCATCTCGGCGCCGAACTTCTCCGCCTGGGCCCGCATGTTGTCCATGAGGTCCGGGCCGTCGACGCCCTGGGGGAAGCCGGGGAAGTTCTCTACCTCGGTGGTCGTGGTCAGCGACCCGCCGACGAAGATGGAGCTGCCGAACAGTAGCGGCTTGAGCTGCGCGCGGGCGGTGTAGAGGGCTGCGGTGTATCCGGCGGGGCCGGAGCCGATGATGATGACGTCGCGTATGCCATCGTCGGCGGTGGTCGCGTCGGTCACGGGATCAGCCCTGCTTCTTGGCGTCGATCTCGGCGATCAGGCCCTCGATGAGGCCCTTGATCTCGTCGCGGATCGGGCGCACGGCCTCGACACCCTGGCCGGCCGGGTCCTCGAGCTGCCAGTCGAGGTAGGTCTTGCCGGGGAAGTACGGGCAGGCGTCGCCGCAGCCCATGGTGATGATGTAGTCGGACGCCTGGGCGGCCTCGGGGGTGAGCACCTTCGGCTTCTGGTCGGAGATGTCGATGCCCAGCTCGGCCATCGCGGCCACGGCGGAGGGGTTGATCTGCTCGCCGGGCACGGAACCGGCGGAGCGGACCTCGACGCGGTCGCCGGCGAGGTGACGCAGGAAGCCGGCTGCCATCTGGGAGCGGCCTGCGTTGTGGATGCAGACGAACAGTACGGACGCGAGCGGGGTGGAGGACATCTTCTCTTCCTTCATCAACCAGGGTCTGCCGGCCGCCGGCCCGACCCATGACTCAGCCCGGACTGGTATCAGGCCGGAATGATGTGACAGTATCAGCACATGATGACGTCAGTCGACACTGAACTGATCCGGGTACTGGCCGACCCGCTCAGGTTCCAGATCGTGACCCTCCTCGCCAAGGAAACCCTGTGCACCACCCACCTCGTGGAGGAGACGGGTGCCAAGCAGACCAACCTCTCCAACCACCTGAAGGTGCTCAGAGAGGCCGGAGTCGTCGAGACGGAGCCATGCGGACGGTTCATCTACTACCGCCTGCGCCCGGAGGTCATCGCCCAGCTCGCCGGTCAGTTCGCCGACCTCGCCCAGACCGCGCGTGCCACCGCCGAAGCGAACCTCAAGCGGTCCTGCCCATAGCCTTCCGCGTCTTGCCTCACCTGCCCGAGGAGAACCTGTCTTGACCGCCACCGAGCCCGTCGCCGCCCCCGCAGCGGAGAGCGCCATAGCCGCCGACGCTCCCCAGCCGGCGCCCGGCGCGACCCCGCCCCGCACCCCGCTGATCGCCCGCGCCGCCGCCGAGCTGGTCGGCACCGCCGCCCTGGTCGCGGTCGTGGTCGGCTCCGGAATCCAGGCCACCGAGCTCACCGACGACGTGGCGCTGCAGCTGCTGGCCAACTCCACCGCCACCGTCTTCGGCCTCGGCGTCCTCATCACTCTCCTCGGCCCGGTCTCCGGCGCGCACTTCAACCCGGCCGTCACCCTGGCCGAGTGGTGGACCGCCCACCGCGGCGGCCCAGGCGTGAACGGCCGCGAGCTGGCCGTGTACGTGCCGTCCCAGATCGTCGGCGCCATCGCGGGGGCAATCCTGGCGGACGCGATGTTCGGCGAGCCGCTGGTCAAGTGGTCGACCCACGACCGCTCCGCCGGGAACCTCCTCCTCGGCGAGGTCGTGGCGACGGCCGGGCTGATCCTGCTGATCTTCGGTCTGGCCCGCACCGACCGGCTGCGCTTCGCGCCCGTCGCGGTTGCCTCGTACATCGGCGCCGCGTACTGGTTCACCTCCTCCACCTCCTTCGCGAACCCGGCCGTCACCGTCGGCCGCGCGTTCACCGACACGTTCGCGGGCATCGCCCCCGCCTCCGTGCCGGCCTTCATAGGGGTCCAGCTCGTGGGCGCGGTCGTGGGCCTGGCCCTGGTGGCGGTCATCTTCATGCGCGGCAAGACCGAGCAGGGGCAGCCCGCGGCATGACGCAGCACGCGGATGTGGTGGTGGTCGGCGGTGGCCAGTCCGGGCTCGCCGCCGGCTATCACCTGCGCCGCCTGGACATCGAGCACGTCATCCTCGACGCCCAGACGGCGCCGGGCGGGGCCTGGCAGCACACCTGGGACTCCCTGCACCTGTTCTCCCCGGCCGCCTACTCCTCCCTGCCCGGCCGCTTCATGCCCGCACAGGAAAGCGAGGTCTACCCAGACGCGGCCCATGTCGTCTCCTACCTCGCCGACTACGAGAAGCGGTACGCGCTGCCGGTCCAGCGCGGCGTGCGGGTCGATGCCGTACACCGCGACGGCCCCTTCCTGCGGGTGGAGACTGACTGCGGTCCTTGGCAGGCCCGGGCGGTCATCAGCGCCACCGGCACCTGGACCCGCCCCTTCCTGCCCTCCGTCCCCGGCCGACGCGAGTACACCGGCCGCCAGCTGCACACCGTGCAGTACCGCAGTCCCGCCGAGTTCACCGGACAGCGGGTAATCGTGGTCGGCGGCGGAAACTCGGGCGCCCAGATCGCGGCCGACCTTGCGGGGACGGCGGAGTTGACCTGGGTCACCCAGCGCCCGCCCCGCTACCTTGCGGACGACATCGACGGCCGGGCGCTCTTCGACGCCGCGACCGCCCGCCGCCAGGCGCTGGACGCTGGCCGCACCGACACCGGCGGCGTCGCCTCCCTCGGCGACATCGTCGCCGTGCCCTCTGTCCAGGCGGCCCGGGACGCGGGTCTCCTTCACGCGAAGCCGATGTTCAGCCGCCTCACCGAAACCGGCGCGGAATGGGCGGACGGCACCGTCGGGGAAGCGGACGCGGTCATCTGGTGCACCGGCTTCCGCCCCGCCCTCGCGCACTTCGCCTCCCTGCGCTTGCGTGGCACCCGAGGCCACATCGCGACCGTCGGCACCCGCGCCGTGGATGAGCCGCGCCTGCACCTGCTCGGCTACGGCGACTGGACCGGCCCGGCCTCCGCCACCCTCATCGGCGTCGGCCGCACAGCCCGCGACGCCGCCCGCGAGATCCGTCAACTTCTGGGCAGCAACACAGGCTAGGGCGGTGCTGCCGCACGCCAGTGCGGATGGCGTCAGTCCACTGCTGGGCTGCGGCGCTCCAGCAGCACCACGTCACGCCACACGCCGTGGTGACGGCCGATGCGCTCACGGGTGCCGATGACCCGGAAGCCGACTCGGGCGTGGACGGCGAGGCTGGCGGAGTTCTCCGGGAAGATCCCTGACTGGATCGTCCAGATCCCGGCCGTTTCCGTCGACGCGATGAGCGCCTGGAGCAGGGAGCGGGCAACGCCGCGGCCACGGGCGCCGGGGTGAACGTAGACGGAGTGCTCGACGACGCCCGCGTACGCGCATCGGTCGGAGACCCTGGAGGCGGCGACCCAGCCCAGGACCTTGCCGTCCGCATCGAGGGCGGCGAAGCGGTGCTCGGGCGTCTTCGCGGCGTCGAACTGGACCCAGGTCGGGGCGGTGGTCTCGAAGGTGGCGTTGCCTTCGTCGATGCCGGCCTGGTAGATCGCCAGGACTTCGTCCGCGTGGGCTTCGGTGATCGGCGTGATGGTGATGCTCATGCGGCGGCCGCGCGGGTCAGGAGCTGGCCCATGGCGGCGAGCACCGCGGGCTCGACCCGGTAGTAGACCCAGGTGCCGCGCCGCTCGGAGGACAGCAGTCCTGCCTCGCGCAGCTTCTTGAGGTGGTGGGAGACGGTGGGCTGGGAGACGCCGACGTCGGAGATGTCGCACACGCACGCCTCACCGCCCTCGTGGGAGGCGACGGCGGAGAAGAGCCTCAGGCGCACCGGGTCGCCGAGTGCCTTGAACATGAGGGCGGCCCGTTCTGCCTCCTCGGCCGTCAGCGGGCGCTCCGTCAGGGGCGGGCAGCACGGTGCGACGTTCTCGGACTCCAGCAGCGGCAGTACCTTCACATTCGACATGCGTCTATGTTGACACATGTCGAAGCAGGGAGCCAGGGTGCGACGGTGTCAGCGGGACCGCAGGTGGGCGGCCAGCTGCCGGGCCGCGCGTTCGGCGTCCCGGCCCACGCCGCGCAGCGAATTCGAGGACAGGCTGCGCTGCCACTCCAGCCCGACGAAGTACAGGCCCGGGTGGCACGAGGAGCGCCCGCTGCGGTGGAGCGGCCGGCCCCCGGTGTCGAGGGCGCCGTCGAGGCCGGCGAGGTAGGGCAGGTCGGGGCGGTAGCCGGTGGCAAGGATGATCGCGTCCACCGTCTCTGCCGCTCCATCGGGCCAGGTGACCTTCTCGCCGTCTACACGCTGGAATATCGGGCGGCGGTCGGGGGTGCCGGCGTCCGAGGTGGCGCGGTAGCGGCCGTCGTCAAGGACGGGCTGAGCCGGCGGGGTACGCAGCAGGCACCCCAGCGGTGCGGTGTCCAGGCCGGTTCGGGTGAGCCAGAAGTGCAGGTCCCGGCCGAGCAGGTGCTGGCGGGCGAACTTCACAGGCGCCCGGGTCGCCAGCGTCGTACGGCCTACCCGGGCGAGCTCGGCCGCGATCTGGACCGCGGAGTTGCCCGCCCCGACCACGACGACGCGCTGCCCGGTGAACGGTGAAGGACCCCGGTAGTCGGCCGCGTGCAGCACCTGACCGGTGAACGATTCAAGGCCCGGCAGTGCCGGACGGCGGGGGCGGCCGAAGCTCCCGCTCGCTGCGATGACCGCACGCGCCGCGATGTGCCCGCCGCTCTCGAGCGCGATGGTGAACCCGTCGCCGTTCACCCTGACCGCGACGACGCGATGGCGGGTGCGGATGTCGGCCTGGAGGCGGTGGGCGTAGGCGGTCAGGTAGGCGACGACCTCGTCGCGGTGCGGATAGCCGTCCGGATCGCCGCCGAACGCCATGCCGGGCAGCGCGCTGAACCGGGCCGGTGAGAACAGGGTCAGGCTGTCGTAGTAGCGCGGCCAGGACCCGGCCGCCTGCGCCGACGCCTCCAGGACCACCGACACAAGGCCCTGCCGGGCGAGTGCGTACGCGGCTGCCAGGCCCGACTGGCCGCCTCCGATGACCGCGACGTCCACGTGCTCCACAACAACCCCCGATTTGATGAATGTCTATGTTGACGCTCATCGAAGTAGGTGGCATGCTGGCAACGCAAGCCATCGACGGATGTCGAAACAAACGAGGAGCCTGCCGTGAACGCGCCTGCCACCACCGCCGACCTGCCCACCGTGGTCATCGGCGCCGGACCCGTCGGCCTGGCCGCCGCCGCCCACCTCACCGCCCGCGGCCTGACCCCCCTGGTCCTCGAAGGCGGCCCCACTGCGGGCACCGCCACCCGCGACTGGGCCCACGTACGTCTCTTCTCCACCTGGTCCGAGGTGGTCGACCCGGCGGCCGAGAAGCTCCTCGCCCCCACCGGCTGGACCGCCCCCGACGGCGCCACCTTCCCCTCCGGCGGCGACTGGGCCGAGCTCTACCTCCAGCCCCTCGCCGACGTCCTCGGTGACCGCGTCCGGTACGGCGCCACCGTTACCGGCGTCTCCCGCGCCGGCCGTGACCGTGTCGTCGACGCCGACCGCGAGCAGCAGCCGTTCACCGTCCGCGTCGTCAACGCTGACGGCACCGAGGAGCGGATCCTGGCCCGCGCCGTCATCGACGCCTCCGGCACCTGGTCCACCCCCAGCCCGATCGGAGGCGACGGCCTCCCCGCCCTCGGCGAGCAGGCTGCCTCCGACCGGATCTCCTACCGCATCCCCGACCTCAAGGACCCGGCCGTCCGCGCCCGGTACGCCGGGAAGCGCACCGCCGTCATCGGCTCCGGCGCCTCCGCCTTCACCGCTCTCGCCTACCTGGCCGACCTGGCCAAGGCCGAAGACGGCACGGGCACGCACGCCACCTGGATCCTGCGCCGCGGCATCTCCGGCTCCACCTTCGGCGGCGGCAGCGCCGACCAGCTCCCCGCCCGCGGCGCCCTGGGCCTTGCCGCCAAGGCCGCAGTCGACGAGGGCTACGCCGACGCCGTCACCGGCTTCCGCACCGACGCCGTCGAACGCGACAGCGACGGCCGCCTGGTCCTGGTCGCCGAGGACGGCCGCCGCCTGGACGCGGTCGACGAGGTCATCGTCCTCACCGGCCTGCGCCCCGACCTGTCGTTCACTGCTGAGCTGCGACTGGGCTTGGACGAACGCCTCCAGGCCCCGGTCGAGCTGGCCCCGCTGATCGACCCCAATCAGCACTCGTGCGGCACTGTCTACCCGCACGGCGTGGGCGAGCTCTCCCACCCGGAGAAGGACGTCTACCTCGTCGGCATGAAGTCCTACGGCCGCGCCCCGACCTTCCTGGCCATGGGTCTCTTCGACCAGCCCCAGGCCGCCGAGGAGACCGGTGGCGGCTGCTGCGCGGCCCCCGCCACCCTCACCATCGGCGGCGTGCCCGCTTCCGGCGGCTGCTGACCGAAGTGACCGAACTTCAAAGCAGCGGGGCCGCGACCGGCGCAGGGGACCGGTCGCGGCCCCGCGCCGTCCTGCCCGCCCTGTGCCTCACCCAGGTCACCAGCTGGGGCATCCTCTACTACGCCTTCCCCGTCCTGAACCCGGCCATCACCGCCGACACCGGCTGGAGCACCGGCACGACCACCGCCGCCTTCTCCGCCGCCCTCTTCGTCTCCGCCCTCGCTGGGATCTACGTCGGCCGCATCCTGGACCACCGAGGACCCCGCACCGTCATGACGGCCGGATCCGTCCTCGGCACCCTGAGCCTGCTGCTCGTGGCCGCCGCCCCCGACCCGGCCGTCTTCCTCACCGGATGGCTGCTCGCCGGAGCGGCGATGGCCGCCACCTTCTACCAGCCCGCCTTCGCAGCCCTCACCCGCTGGTGGGCCCCCGACCACATCCGCGCGCTGACCATCGTCACCCTCGCCGGCGGACTCGCCTCCACCGTCTTCGCACCCCTGACCGCGCTCCTCGCCGCCCACATGTCCTGGCGCGCCACCTACGTGGTGCTCGCCGGCATCCTCGCCGTTGTGACCGTCCCGGCCCATGCATTCGCCCTGAAAGCCCCCTGGCCGCCAGCCCCTCCAAGCCCGCCGCACGCCACAGGGGGCAGTGAAGCAGTCGTGCGCAGCAGGGCGTTCTGGCTGCTGGCCGCTACGTTCACCCTGTCCTCGTTCGCGATGTACGCGGTCGTCATGGGCCTCGTCCCCCTCCTGCTCGAACGCGGGTACACCACCAGCCAGACCGCATGGGTCCTCGGTCTCGGCGGCGCAGGTCAAACCCTCGGCCGCACCCTCTACGCGCCCCTCTCCCGACGCTTCGGCGTGACCACCCGCACCGTCGCCCTCATCGGGCTCGGCGCACTGACCACCGCCGCCTTCGCCACCGCGGCCGGCCCCTACGCCCTTCTCATCGCCGTGTCCGTCGTCGCCGGGGTGGTCCGAGGCAACCTCACCCTCCTCCAGGCCACCTCGGTCACCGACCGCTGGGGAACCACCCACTACGGCCGACTCTCCGGACTCCTCGGCGCACCCGCCCGCGCCGCAGCAGCCCTCGCCCCGTTCGCTGGCGCAGTCCTGGCCGGGCCGCTCGGCGGCTATCCAGCGCTCTTCGCGCTGCTCTCAGTCCTGTCGATCATCGCCGCCGTCACAGCCATCGGTACTCGCCCACGTATGCCGACACCCGACCTGACGGACCACTCGAACCGGCGATAGCACCACACCTGTTGCAGCAACTACCGTTGGCATCTCGCGCGCTGAGCTGCACAACAACTGTCTACCGCCTCGCGCCACACCACCGCCCCCAGAGAACTCGCTCTGCGTCCCGTGCCGTACCGCAGTCCAACAGGCCCAGCAGAAGCCCTAGCCGGAGCCTGCCTTCCCAGGCTCACTAAGGTCCGGTCGATAGGTGCGCGTCAGTCATGGACGCGCACCACCGTGACTACGGCGTGCCGCGTCGTTCCGGCCGCGACTTCCACCACCATGCCCTCACCCGTGCGCCGGTACGGCTCGCCATCAGGAGTGCGGGCTCCAGCGGCTGGGTCGGCTGCTCGAAGGAAGAGCGCGACCTGGGCGGCCAGCGGCGCGGTGAGCTGTTGGGACCGGGCAATCCTTTCCACCGGTCAGGGAGACGGCGAGTGGGATGCCCTGACCGTCGACGATGAGGTGGTGCTTGCTGCCCGGACGTGCTCGGTCGACCGGGCTGGGACCGCTTTTGGGCCCCGCCGAGCGGCCCTGACGTGGGAGGAGTCGATCACCGCCCGTGACCAGTCCAGCTTCTTCGCGGCCCGCAGCTTCTTCAGCAGTACCAGGTGCAGTTGGTCCCACACGCCGGCGTCGTTCCAGGCGGCCAGACGCCGCCAGCAGGTCATGCCTGATCCGAAGCCCAGCTCCTGCGGCAGGTACTCCCACTGGATCCCGGTATGCAGCACGAACAGGATCCCGCACAGTGCCTGCCGGTCCGGCACCCGAGGGCGTCCCTCCACCTGCTTCGGTCCCGGATCCGGAAGCAACGGCTCTATGAGCGACCACAGTTCATCCGACACGATCCACGGTCGCGACTGACGCTTCCCCACGGCCAGACCAACGACCAGCCGGACCGAAAGTCACATGGTCAGCAGCTTCTGTTAGGACCTCTTAGCCACCAGCTGGTCGGACAGCTCCTGAACACGATCGTGCGGCATACCGGCCCTTTCAGATAGACCATCAAAAATCAGCCTGGACGAGCGAACAGCCGGGGGGATCCAGTTGACGTGGCCTTCGACGACTCCGGAGGCCCAGGGCAGGTCCAGGCCGGCAGGCAACAAGAACAGCTGTTGGCCGGCCGACGACGGTGCGGGCGTACACGGACCGTTCACCTTGGGCAGGCTGGCAAAGCGACCGCTCCGAGTTCAGTGGGTGTGGTCCTGGAGGACGGGAGTGAGCCGGGTCCGGTCTACTTCGACGTCGGTAGTGGCGGGGACGTGTCGGCGACAACCTTGTGGCATGCCCATGACGGGTGGTTCCGGCAGCCCAGGGCGGCGACGCTGCGGGGTGCATGCTCGTGCGGATGGCGCGGGGCGGCCGAGTACCCGCTCAACTGGGCGCTCCTCGGCGACGAGCGGCCGCTATATGAGGCGGAAGTTGTCGGCGTACTCATGAATGGGCTCAAGGACGTACGGGCGAACATTCATGAGTACGCCGACACCCTTCCGTCGGCGGCAGCTATTGCGCCGAGTCCTGGTCGGCCTTGCTGCGGTTCAAGCAAACCGTCACCGCCACCAAGGAGAACTCGCCGTGCGAGGCCTGCAGGGCCGAGCGGCGGGCGCTGTACGTGTGAACAGGCACGCCCATGGCAGCCAGCAATGCTCGCGACAGGCCCCTGACGGCAGCACCGGTCACCTCATGGCAGCCAAGATCACTGCAGCCTCACAACATGAGGGAACAGACTGGCAGCTCAGGTGGGCAGGCGGTAAGTCAGTGCCACATCTCGCGGTCCGTCACCGTGAGCTCGACGACAGCCGCGTCCTGGACGTTCTCGATGTCCCGAATGTAGGGCGCGGTGTTCGGGTCGTATGTGCAGAAGGTCACGGTGGCAGTAAGGAGATCGTCGTCGACTCCACCCATAGAGAGGATGACGTAGGAGTGGACTTCCTGGTCCCCGAATTTCTTCTCCGCCTCGCCCAGACATCCGAACGCATAGGCGAGACACCTCCTGAGGAGGGGCCCCGTCCGCTCGGACTCCGCCGGCGGGAGATCGTAGTCGATCATGCCACGCCCGTTGATCGACGTTTCTTCCTGGAGCACGTCGAAGTACGAGGTGACGGTTTCCGGGATCAGTCCGGTCAGTACGCGTGCGCCGTTGGGGGTGTAGGACCAACCTTCGTCCCTGACCTCAAGAAACATGGATGGGATGTCCGCGTCGGTCAGCCCCGTTGGGGGGTGCTCCGCCAGAAGCCGGGTCATCTTGTCATTGATTTTCATGGCTATCCCTCGCCGAGAGCGGAGAGGCCCTTTCTGATCGCTCCTATGAATCCTGGAGTATTACCCACGGCCTTTTCGATGGAGCGTGGCAGCCCCTCGAATTTCCCCGTTTCGAAATCGTACTGATACTTGGCGCCCTTGTTGCCCTGGTCCTGGAAGTGCAGCTGACCTGCCCGCCCGCCGGGATCCGGGTTCTCTACGTCGATACGATACTGTCCGTGATTCCAGAGGGTCTTGCTCGTGATCTGGGTGCCATTGGCTCCGATCATCCCCTTGGCGTCAGGATCCTTGATGCCGTAGAGATCGCGCATGAACTGGATGCGCTTGTCTACAACCTCTTTGCTGTACGGATCCTTGTCGAAGCCCGGTTGGGACGTGTAACCCTCTCGAAGTGGCCGGTACTCAGGTGCCAGACCGAGAGGGTCGGACCACGTCAGGGGATTGTGTACATAGGCGGACGGATTGGGCGCCGCCGTCAGTCCGAGTGGATCAGAGGTGAGGTAGCGCGCCGCTTCCGGATCATAGTGACGGAAGTAGTTGTAATGGAGGCCGGATTCGGGGTCGAAGTACTGGCCCGGGAAGCGGAGCGGTGTGTACGCCGTACTGGAACCGTGCCAGGCGGTGATGCCCCACAGGGTGCTGCGGGACTGCCACACCACGTGGCCCGATTCGTCGATGATCTCGCTGGGAGTGCCGACGAGGTCGGTGACCAGGGCGAAGAAGCGCTCGTCAACCACGTCCTGCTCATCGTCCGCCGTGAGGAGGCGCTCGGTCTGGGCAAGGGGGCGCACCCCGTTGTGGTCCCAGGTGATGGCCACCGGATGGGGCAAGTCAGGTGCGGAAGCGACCTGCTCGCACAGGCTTGCTCCGTCCCAGGTGAAAGTGACCTGCTCCAGCACCGTGGAGGCGTCATCGCCCAGTCGCTGTTTGGCGACGCGACGGCCGAGCGGATCGTAGAGATATCGCCAGGTCGCGCCGTCCGGTGTCGTGACCCTCGAGAGCCGGTCCTCCGCGTCCCATGTGTAGCGCCAGGTCTCCGGCTTGCGTGAGAGACGTTTCTTCTGCCGGGCCGTGACCCGGCCGAGTTCGTCGTGTTCGTATCGGACGTTTCCGGCTTCGAGGAGCGCGGTGCCTCTGTACGACCGGAGACCGTTTGCCTCCGGTGAGGCATGGGAGGCCGGCCAGTCTGCCGCGGTCTGGTTTCCGGCCTCGTCGTAGGCGTACCGTTCGGTCCAGTCCGAGGCATGGACGGCCGTCACACGGCCGGACGCGTCGAGGTCGAACCTCTTCGCACCCGACTGCTGGTCCACAAGAGCGACGAGATTCCCGTCCGCCCGGTAGGAGTAGTCGCGGCGCCGGATCCCGCGGCCGCGGCTCGTTATCTGCTGACCGACGAGGCGGCCCATGGCATCGACTTGCGACGTCAGAGTGAGGGACTCCCCGATGTGGCGGGCGGTCTCGTGGCCCGCGGCATCATGTTCGAAGGTGACCAAGCGGTCCGACGTCGTGAGTGAGACGCGCCTGCCCGCGGCGTCGTGGGTCCAGTTGCTGACGACACCACTGGGCGTGATGCGGCCCACGCGGCGACCTAGAGCGTCGTACTCATACCTGATCGTACGACCGTTCACCGTCTCCGACCTGAGCCGTCCGTGTCGATCGCGGATACAGGTGAGCGTCGCGTCCGGTCCCACTGCTCGGGTTATTTGGTCGAAAAGGTCGTACTCGAACGTCGTCCAGCGTCCGTCGGCATTCTTGGAGACCACGTTGTCGAGCACGTCACGCTCGTAGTGCACCACACAGCCCGCTGAATCGGTGCGTGTGGTGAGGCGGCCGGCGACGTCGCGCGCGTACCTGACGGTCCGTCCGTCGAAGTCGCTCTCGGACACCAGACGGCCTACGGCGTCGTACTCGTAGTCCCAGGTCAGACCTGACGGGTTGCGTACCCGGGTCAGGCGGAGTTCATGGTCGTGGTGGAATTCGTACCGCGCACCGTCGGGACCGGTGCGAGCCGTCATGAGGTCGAAGTGTGTGTACTCGAAGTGGGAAACCGCACCCATGGCATCTGTGTGCGTGAGGCAGTTCCCTTCGCCGTCGTAGGCCCACGTCTGCTCGGCGCCGTCTCGATCGATACGGCGAGCGAGCCTGCCCTCCGGAGTCCAAACGAGACGAGTGGTATGGCCGGCCGGATCGACGACGCAGGTGGGGCGGCCGAACCCGTCACGCTCGATCCGAGTCGTGTGACCGAGGGGATCAATGACCTGGACGGGCAGACCTGCTCTGTTGTTCTGGATGTGCGTGGTGTTGCCGAGTGCGTCAGCGATCGCAGTGGTGTGGCCGGACTGGTCATAGATGTAACGGGTGACAGCGCCGGTCGTGTCCACGACCGCGGTTCCGTTGCCGCGTTCGTCGTACTCCCGGCGGACGGACGTCCGGTCGGGATAGGTGATCCGTGTCGGGCGCCCCATCGGGTTGTAGTCGGTTGACAGCTCCCGGCCGTCCGGCCGTACCACCGTGGTGGGGTGGCCTGAGTCGTCGTAAGTGAAGCGTGTCGTGCGGCCGAGGGGATCCGTATGGGAGAGCAGCCGGTTGTACCGATCGCGCTCGAAGTGCGTGACCGCACCGTGCGGGTCGATCTCCGCTGATATCTGAAGGGCGTCGTTGACGAGGTACCGATGAACGGCGCCGCTGCTGGTGGTCGCCTTCGTGACGCGCTGCCCTGTGTCCGGGTCGCTGCCGTATTCCAGGCTGAGGGAGACATGGCCCTCGGCACCGCCCTCGGCGACGCACCGGTCGTTCTCGTCGTAGGCGTACTCATAGCGGCTGTCGTTGGTGTCGGTCCATGAGGTCACCCGGCCGCGTTCGTCGTAGGTGAACCGCAGCGGCAGCCCGCACGAGTTGACCACTTCGGTGAGCTGGCCCTCGGTGTAGCCGTAGCGGAGTATCTCCTGGTCACTGCCGTCAGCTGCTGCACCGGCGAGGTGCAGGGCGGTGATGCGCCCCTGCCCGGTAGTCAGCTTCAGGTGGTAGCCGCCGTGATGGACGACCGCCTTCGGTGTGCCGGAGGCATCGTAATCGAAGCTGATCCAGTTGCCGTTGCGGTCGTCGATCTGGGTGAGCAGGGCCTCGTTCGGGTGACGGGTCTCAAAGTGCCGTACTCGGCCGGTGTCCTGGTCCGTGACCGTGTAGTCCCCGTGTTGGTCGCGCTCGAGGGGCCACCGCGGGCCGTGGCTCGGCAGGACGGGGACACCGGGGGCGGGGTGCGGGTAGCAGAGCAGCAGGCCGTCATCGGAGACGAAGACGACCCCCTCGGAGTCGATCTCCAGGCGCTGGTCGGCGGTGGAGGACCAGGAGGGGCCGAACCAACGCCCCGCACCGTAGTCGGACGCGACTCTGCGACGGAAGACCAGAGGGAGCGTGCCGGGGAGCGCAATGTCCGTCTGCGGCAAGTACATGGCGCCGGTAGCCAGGTCGATCGGGTCCGAGGGGTCGTTCTCGGCCGCTCTTTCCGTGCGGGACGCATTGGCGGGGTTCTCGACTCCATTACGCGCGGAACCCGGTGTCTCCCCATCGACCCCGTGCTTGAGACCGTTCTTCATTCCGGTTCTGAGGCCGGTGCGCAGTACGCCGGCGCCCTTGGTGCCGATGAGTTCAGGGACGAGCCGGCCGAGGAATTCAGCGGGGTCGCCCTTGGCGGCGTCCCAGGCGTTCTTCAGGGCCCGGTCGGGGTTGGCGGCGGTGGACACGAGCCCGGCCAGGGTCATGTTGATGTTCTCGTAGTACTCGGCCGGGTGCGTGATGTTGTAGGGGTCGCCCGGGTTGATGGCGCGTACGAAGTTGACCAGCCCGGCGGCGCCCTTGACGATGCCGCCGCCGAAGTGCATCATCTCCACGCCCTGACCGAGCGCGAAGTCGGCCAGCTCCAGCTTGGCCTTCTCCCGGCCGGTGGGCTCCTTCGGGGCGTGGGCCATCGCGGCGGTGACCGCGCTCTTGGCCGCGTCGGCGGCCTCCTTGCGGGCGCTGCGCGCGGCCTTGAGGATCTCCTGGGCGCGCTGCCGCTTACTCTCGCCGGGGTCGGAGAACTCTCCGGGGTGGGGCAGCGGGCTGTCACCGTTGCGGGCGTCGTTGTAGGCGTCGACCTTCTTGTTGTAGGCGTCGGCGGCCTTCTGACGGTCCGCCTGTCCCTCCTTGTAGAGGTCGATCGCCTCCCGTGCCTTGCCCTGGGCGGTCGTGACCGCGGTCGCGTACGTCTCCAGGGCCTGGGCGGCGTTCTCGAAGGCGTCGGCGGCGTGCAGCCAGTCGGTGGGCAGGGTCTGGATGTTCTCGCGGAAGCTGTTGGCCGCCTCGCCCTTCCACTGCCCGGAGTCGAGCTTCTTCATCCCGGCACCGACCAGGTCGAACGCCGTCTGGAAGTCGCGGAGGTTCTTGACCGACTCGCCGATCTTCCCGGGGTTCCCGTGGATGAGCTCGTTGGGCTCCTCGGTCTGGCCGAGCTGCTGCTCGCCGACCTCGGCCCCGAGGGAGGAGGCGGTCTCGTCGCCCCAGTCCTCGACGGAGTCCGCCCAGTCCTCGGCTCCGACGTTCTTCAGGCCCGCGCCGAGGGCATCGGTGCCCTTGTCGATGCCCTCGCCGAGGAGTTCCTTGCCCTTGTCGATCCCCTTGTCGACGAGATCGATGCCCTTGTCGGTGAGCCTGCCCAGGTCGTCCCAGCTGACCATCAGTTGTCACCCCAGCGCGGCTGCTCGGCCTGCTCGACGACGCCCTGGGACGGGTCGAACGTGTCGAGCATCTCCTGGTCCATCCTGGCCCGGGTCGCCGGGTCCATGAGCCCGTTGCGCTGCATCGAGTCCAACTGCGCGTCCATCACGTCGTACCCGGTGTCCTTCCAGGTCTGCTTGACCTCCTGGTGGGCCTGGGAAAACGATCCAGCACTGTAGTCCGCGCCATCGAACATGGTCTGCTTGCTGATCTTGTCCCAGCTCATCTGCTTGACCTCGTCCTCGGTCAGGTGCGGGTTCCCGTTCACCGAGTTCACCGCGATCTTGAACGAGTCCTTGACGTACTGCTCCTGCTCCGCGTACGCACCGGCCGACAGGCCCACTTTCAGCGCGAAGTCGTTCCCGCGGATGGTCAGCGCCCGCACACCCCACTCCCAGCGGTCGCAGAACGTCTTGAACTCAGCCGTCAGCCCGGCGTCGCCCAACTCCAGCCCCGACAGGGCCAGGCCGGAGAAGCCCCGTCCTGCCGTCGCCTGGCCGGTCATGCCGAGGTCCTTGAGCTCGGAATGCGCCAGGTTGATGCCCGTCACGATCTCCGCCAACGCCTGCGCCGGCGCGTCCAGACCCGGTTCCCCGCCACTCACTGTGCTGCCCCCTCCAGGTCCACCGCGACCGCATCAGGAACGATGCCCCTGACCGGCGGAAACAACATGCCGTCAGCGCTACCCGCGTCCAGCGCGACACCGCCAGGACCCGGCAGCATCGGCACCATCGCATCCAGCAGCCGCGCACCCAGCACCGTCCGGTACTCCCACTCCCGACCGGCCTCCCCCCGTGCACGCGCAAACGCGGCCAGCGCCTCCTCGTTCGAGAAAGCACAGATCCACCGCACCCCGTTCATGTCCGCGGTCCACATACTGTCCTGATCGTCGAACGGCACCAGAACAGCCGTACGCCGAAACTCACCGAGCAGTACCGCGAATTGGCGGAGCGCTGCGGCCACACCGTCGTCTTCGGCTTCCCGCACCGCCGGGGCGGACGCCTGAGCGGGCACCGCCTCGTCCCCGAGCGGCATCTCGGTCCTGGCCGGCGGCGCTCCCACAACCGGATCGCGCAGGCCGTCCGGCGCTGCCAGATCAGTAAGTCTCAGGCGCCCTTGCGGTGAAGGTATGTACTCCCCGTCGTCGTTCATTGTTCGAATTCTGTCATGTGGATCTTCCCGTCTGCAACGAGGACGGCTTCAATCCCGGGGCAGCATCGCCCGATTCGCCTGGGAGCCGGCGGCCGTAAACCTCTACTCAAGGAGGAACACTGCGACCGCATCTGGGACGCCCCGCACCCGCAGCTGAGACACCGCCCACGTAAACGCCCACCTCGCCGGAAACCAGTTCCTCCCTCCCCCAGAACCCGCACCACACCGGCCTGCTGACCGACGCCGAGGTAGCCGCCACAGCCGGCCTCACCGCTTCCGGCGTCCGCTCCGACGCCGTGAACGGAATCCTCGGCTCAGGGACCGAACGGTAAGGACGACAATGGTGGACCCGCGCCACTACCCTGACCGCCTCCGGGAACAGCCAGGGGTAGGAGGTCACCGCGGCAGCGTTCGCCGCCCGCTACGGCGTCAACACCCGGTACCGCCGAGCAACTCCTCACCAAAGCCCGCACCCACACCAAATGACGGATGCTCTGTCACCCGAACAGCCCACCACAGCGACGCCGGAGACCAGTCGCCCCATCCCCGGCCCAGGGCGTGCTTTAGAAGTTGCTGGCTTGCTGGGTGGGTCGTCCGGGGAAGTCGCGGGCGGCCATCCAGATGGTGAGGTCACGGGCGATCTGGTCGATGCTTGCCTCGGTAGCGACATCCTGTTCGCGGCGGGTGGTGTCGCGGCGGACCCCGCCTTCGTCCAGGACCGCGAAGCGAACCAGACAGGGTCGTCCTCGTCGAGCTGGATGACAACGAAGGTGTTGTCCGAACCGTGAGGTCATCGATCAGGCCACGGCCGACCGACCTCCCACGCCGTTCAGAGCGCAATCGGTCGGTACTTCAGAGCCTCATCGACAATCTGACCCGCAGACGCGGCCTGAAGGTTATCCGAGCGGTGGAAGACCAGGTCACTCACCCGGGGATGCGACACATTCGCCTCCAGCAACCGCAGATAGTAGTCACTCTCCGCGTCGGCTTCCAGGAGTCTGTGGACGATCTCAACGAGCTCGTCCCTGGTGATGTCCGAAACCGTGGGGCGCGCCGGCCGGGCCGCCGCCCTCCCGAACTCCTCCAGGCTCCTGCTGCCGTAGTACTCGGCGAAGTCGAGGGCCACGCAGTCGTGCCCGGTCATCGCGTTGAAGGCCGCGATTGCCTCGCCCGCCGCCTCCGGGCGCGCTTCCAGCAGGTCAGCGATCCGCTCCACCTCGGCACACAGCTCATCCAGCCGCTGCCGACTCACCGGCGGGGGCGACAACTCCGGTCTCAGTTCCACAGCCGAATCATGTCCGTCCGCGCTGACACGCCTGAGCCAACCCCTCTGGGGTGCTGCCAGTTCCTCATCAACGTTTCCGGACATCTAGATCAAGAACCGATGCCAGGCCCCTGTGTTCTCACATACCAAGCCAGTTTGGCCGGCCCCCGGCCCCGAGCGGCCTCCGGCACCACAGCTCACCCCTCCAGGAGGCCTGACGTGCTCCCACCTCACCGCGCTGCCCGGACAGTCGGCGGCACCGGTGGGGGTGTGCACGAGGTGCCGCGAACGCGGGTGGACCTGGGCCCGGCTGCGGTGGTGTGCGACGTGCGAGTACGTCGGTTGCTGTGACAGTTCGCGCGGGCGGCACGCGTACGCCCATCATGCGCAGACGGGACACCCTGTGGTCCTGTCGATGGATCCCGACGAGGCCTGGGCGTGGTGTTTCGTGGACGAAGTCTTTCTCGTTCACGTGCCTGAGGGATAGGAACTGGGCTCAGGGTGGTGTGTCGTCGGCCGCGCGGTGTGCACGGATTACCTGCTCGACGTCGCGGAGCCGGTCCAGGCCCTTCACGGCCTGGGCCATGCGGGGGGTGCCCTCCAGTCGTGCGCGATGCCGGTTCAGGAAGGACCAGTAGCCGACGGTATAGGGGCATGCCCGTTCGCCGCTGCGGTCCGTGGGCCGGTACCGGCAGCCCTCGCACAGGTCGCTCATCCGGTGGATGTAGGCGCCGCCCGAGGTGTAGGGCTTGGTGGTCATCCGCCCGCCGTCCGCGTACTGGGACATGCCCACCACATTGGGCAGCATCACCCAGTCGTAGCCGTCCACGAAGCACCGGTGGAACCAGTCCGTCACCTCCTCCGGATCCCACCCCCGCTGCAGGGCGTGGCTGCCGAGGACCATCAAGCGGGGGATGTGGTGCGTCCACCCTGTGTCCCGTACCTGCGCCAGCACCGTGGACAGGCAGCGGGCCCCCACGGCGTCCGCGTCCAGCTCGGCGAACCATGCCGGGACCGGCGTGGTGTGGCGCAGTTCGTTGCGGTGGCGGTAGTCCTCGCCGAGGTGCCAGTAGAGGTTCCACACGTACTCGCGCCAGCCGCATACCTGCCGGATGAAGCCCTCGGCGCTGTTGAGCGGTACCAGCCCGGCCCTGAAGGCCTCCTCGGCCCGGCTCACGCACTCCCACGGGTCGAGGAGGCCGAGGTTGAGGGAGGAGGACAGCAGACTGTGGCTCATCACGGGGTCGGCGGCCAGCATGGCGTCCTCGTGCGTGCCGAAGTCGGCGAGCCTATGGGTGACGAAGTGGTCGAGCGCGGCCAGTGCCTCGCGGCGGCTCGCGGGAAAGAGGCGGGGGCCGTCGCGCCCCACGAAGGTGATGCCCTCCTCGCGTTCCCAGCGGTCCAGGTCCCGCCGGACCCCTTCGTCGATCGCGTCCTCCCTGGGCCGGTACGGAGGCGGCGCACCGAGCGTGGTTCGGCCGCGGGGCGGTGGCTCGCGGTTGTCGTGGTCCAGGTTCCACCGTCCGCCCGCCGGCCCGTCTCCTTCCATGAGGATGTCGTGGGTGCGTCGGGTGTGCTGGTAGAGGTTCTCCTGCAGAAGCCGTCGGCCCTTCTGCCGCGCTGCCCAGTCGGCGAACTCCCGGTGTCCGACCAGAAAGCCGCGGGCCGGGTGGACGGTAACCTGCGGGAGCGACGTCACCAGGGCGAGGGCGGCACGGGACGTGGGGTGGTGGACGGAGACGGGTGCGTCACCGACGGCCTGGATCAGACCTTCCCGGTAGGTCTCCGCCTTGACGTACTGGGCTCGCTCACCCAGGTCTGCCGCCCGGTGGCGCATGGCGCTGAGCACCAGATGGGCTTTGGCCCGGTGGAACCGGCGCCGCCGCAGAACGGCGAGGGACTCGATCAGCAGCCACCGGACGTTCCTCGCCGTCCCGCCCCCGGAGGTGGCGGTGAAGTGGGGGCCGAGCTGGTCTCCGAACAGCCAGTGCACTGAACTCATGCCCGCATCCAACCAACTCGGACCAGGCCGACGAGGAGCGACGCGACCGCTCCACACATTCGGATGCTCACGCTCACCGCCCCTTCTCGTAGGACTCCCCCGCTTTCAGGCAGGAGCTTCCGCCTGGCAGGTGGGCACCGAATGTCAGGCGGTCTTGTCACATCGGCTCAACAGTGGCGTCGATGCTGTTGACCGTGGCGTTGGCCGCCTGGACGCCGCCGCAGACGATCTTCGCCGTACCGTCGACCGTGAGGCTCTCTCCGGATCCGGCAGTAGTCAGGGAACCACCCTCCAGGTCTTGAAGGAAACCCTCGTCGAGCTCGCCCACCACGTGGTGGGTGAGGATCTTGGTCAGTTCCGGCTTGTCGGCCAGGATCTTGTCCAGATCAGCCTTCAGGATCTTCGGAATCGCCTCGTCGGTCGGTGCGAACACGATGCGCGGGCCACCCCATACGGGTCCGTCTGATGAGAGTCAGCAAATACCTGGGTTGCCACGCCCAGTGCTAGTGGGAAGAGCGAACGCTGCTGCCGCGAGTGGAGGTGTTCTGCCAGGTGGCACCAGGCCTTACTGGCCCTTCGCCGATCCGGACGCACCATACGGTGCCCGGGTCCCATTCTCGGGCATGGCTGAAGTCCGCAAGGTAGGCGACTAGGTCTTCGAGCGGAATTCCGACGATAAAGCTGCGCTGTACCGTGATCACTGTATTTCGCCCCTTCTAGCGCCTCCGTCTCTGCACGGAGCGTCCCGAGACTGCATCTACTCTTCGCTCTGCAGACCGGCGCCGGATGCATCCGACAGGAATGGCTGCGCGCCGCGCTCTCGACTGCACGTCGTCACGCAGAGCGGTGGGGCAAGTCAGCTGACTGATACGCATAGGACATCCGCGGCTTGGCGCAAAACCGGCAGGTCGTCGACATTGCTCTCCCCCTCTACCCGCGCCGGCCAGCACGTCCGCCGGCCCGTGGGGAACGGGCCCCGCACCCGCCAGTGCCGGACCCGTTCCTCACCCCGGAAAGCCGGGAGTCCGGCCACGCTCAACCAGTTACGCCTTGGGAGCAGTGGTTTTGATCCCGGGTAAGTCCGTGTAGACGGAGGCGAAGGCGGATGCCGCCGCGTCGATCGAGTAGCTCTCGCGAACCGTTGCCCGAGCCCGGCACGCCATGGCATCGAGAATCTCGGGCTTCAGGGACAGCAGTCGCTCAAGCCCTTCGGCCAGGGCTCTGGACGACGAGGTATCCAGGAGGAGACCGTTGGCCATGTCCTCCAAGTAGTGAGGAATTCCGCCACGGCTTGTGGCTGCGACCGGCAGGCCTGCTTCCATGGCTTCGAGTACGGCGATGCCGAACTCCTCCTTCGCGCTCGGGCAGACGTAGTAGGCCCTGCCCGTAGTTCCAGAGCGGGCCAGCGCCCGCTCCAGACAGCGGATTTCGGTGTTGGGCATCGCTGCCACCATGGCCAGCCGCGAAGAGGCAGCCGGGGTCGCCGCTACGAGATCTGCGATGGCCTTCCGCACTTGCCGCTCTCCCGAATCCGCCCGATCCACGTGGGGGGATCCGCCCACGATCACGAGCGTCGAGCGGAGATGGAGTGCGGACTCGATCCATGCATGCACCAGAACGTGCTGCTGTTTGAGCGGGTGCAGGCGCCCCACGGTCAATATGACGGGCTGGCTGCGCTCGTCAGCGTCGAGCGCAGACGGCAGCCCGGTCTCGAAGAGCCTTTCCAGCAGTTGCTCGGATCTCTGGGTCTCGCCGGCGGCGGGCTGATAGACGGTGATCCCCTCCGGTGGCGCGAGCGGTCCTCGTCCACCGCGTGCGACTGCAAGTTGGGGAAAGTAGCGGACCAACTCGGCTGTTCCGCCGGGGCCCGGGATGCCGACGACGGCGTCGGCACGATCGACGATCCTGTCGGCCACGAAGACGCGGTGCAGGTCCTGGCAAAGGTCCTCCATTGAGGTGTCGCCGGTGACCGTTCGTCCCGCGTGCCGCTCGCTGACGCGGCGGTGCGGGTCGGGGGTGGCGGTGAAGACCAGTCGGGTGCCAATTTCGCGCGCGGCTTCGGCAACTGCCAGGGATCTGTCGTCGGCGTACCTGACATGGACCAGGTCGGGACGTCGTCCGAGCCTGTCGAGGAGCATGCGCGTCCACCAGGTGAGCGCGCTTGCGTCGCCCGCTGGCCCTATCCCGGCGTGTGGGTCGGTCGGCAGGCTGAGAGTCCAGTGTCCCGGTCCGCGACCTCGCAGGAGGGTGGGCTCGGCCAGGAGCTCACCCGCATCCTTCGTCACGAGGGTGATGACGGCATCGATGCCCTCCGTCCGCGCGAGCGCGTCGCCCAGACCGGCGAGGAGGACTCCGAGACCGCCGCTGCTCCCCTCTCCGGGGTTGTCCATCTCACCGAGCAGCATCGACTGGACCACCAGCAGGCCGGCTGCGTGCGGCAGTGCAGGAGGTTCGAATAGGTGCTCACCTGTGGCGGCCGTAAGGAGCAGCCGTTCATAGTCCTCGGTCGCGGTATCGGGCTTCGGGAGTAGGTGCCGACACGCGGGTTGGCTCGCGAGATGGCGCCACAGGGCAAACCTGGCCGGCCTTTCGTTCAAGGGGCTTTGTCTGGCGCGGGAAGCCCACCTGGGTGCATCCATGATGTGGAGCCGACCCGCGGTGGCGAGGTCGATCAGGTGAGCCAACGTTTCGGGGTCGGTACAGTGCAGGATCTCCTGGGTGAGTGTGCGGCGGACGGACTCAGTCCCGTGGCTACGTAGCGACAGCGGCCAGGCTTCCATGACGGTGCTGCGCAGCCGTTGGTCTGCGTTCAGGGTGACGGCCAGGAGTTCTTCGGGGTCGACGGACCCACTCAGGCGCAGGGTGCGACGTAGTAGGGCTGTCTTCCTGTCGCCGGGATCTGGCAGGCGGTCGGCCGGATGGTCGTCGTCCCACGGGCGGTACTCGGCGTTGAGGAAGGAGGCCAGTGTTCCGAATGTCGCGGGCGTCCGCGGCGCTTCTTTGGTGTCCCAGAAGCCCTGTCGGGCCGCTACAAAGGGGTCGAGCCCTTCCTGCGGGGTGGTTGCGTCCATGGGGCGCTGCTCTCGCTTGGGCGGATGGTCACCGCTGATTCCGCCGCGTTCACAGCTTTGGATGCGAAGGACGGGGCAACCAGCCACCGTGCTGCCTCCGGATGCCCGCCTCCGACCGAAGACAGCAGGACAGTCCTCTGCCGGAAGTGAGGCCTTCGTGCCGCGTGTCACCGTGATCGCTCCACCGTTTCATTCGCACGCGGCCCCGCTGTCCGTGCTGGCGGGAGAGCTCCAAACAGCGGGGGCGGAGGTCACTTTCGCCTGCGCCGAAGCCTTCGCACCTCTGGCTGCAGCCGCGGGGGTGGATTTCACCCCGCTGACGGTCACGAGCAATGCGAATACCGGAATCGCTCGGCGCACGGTGCAGGGTCAAGACGAATCGCGGCGCTTGGAGGAGTTCCTCGATGCCACGCTCGCCGGGGCTGTTCCCGCACTGCTGGTTCAGGCTCGCCATCGGAGGGCCGACATGCTCGCTGAACCCGAGCGGGTGCTGGAGGACCTGCGGTCACTGCACGCCCGCCGGCCGGCGGACTGGTACGTGGTGGACCAGCTGAGTTACTCCGTCACCCTCGCGTTGCACTGCCTGGACCTGCAGTACGCGACGTTCTGCCCGGGGCATCCCAGTTATCTGTCGGCCGCGCCGGACGCGCTGTTCGGAGTTCCCTATGCGTGGCCGGACGCCGTACGGCCGGCGACCGCCGGCCTGCGCACGTTGCGCGAGGAAGCACTGCTGAACGACCGCTCCTTCACCGCGTTCTTCGCACGGTTCGTCTCCCTTCACGCGCCACACCGACCCGTACCGAGGCGGGCGTTCACGCTGTGTTCACCCCGAGCAGTCGTTCTGCACTATCCGCGCCTGGACTGGCTCCCCTCGCGCCCCGAAGGACCGGAGTACGTTTTCAGCGGGCACTTCACTCGCGCCGAACCAGAAGGGCCCGGACCCTTCTGGGAATCCGAACTGCGCAGGCTACGGCTGGGGGGCCGACGTGTGGTGCTGGTGGCGCTGGGCACATTCCTCTCGGCCCGGCATGACGTACTGGAGGCAGTGGCCCGGGGGATCCTGTCCGAGCGCCAGGACACCTCGGTGATCCTTGCGGCCGGGGACCGTGCTGACTCGCTGACCGCACTGGCCGGACCGCGGGTCTCGGTCGCGGCGACCGTACCGCAGCAGGCGCTGCTTGCACGGGTGGATGCGATGGTCCACCACGGCGGCAACAACTCATTCACCGAGTGCCTGGCCGCCGGAGTGCCCGCCCTCCTTCTCCCCTTCTCCAGCGACCAGTTCTCCATCGCTCACGATGCCGAAAGGGCGGGGGTGGGCTTGTGTCTCGACCCGAACGGGTTGGACGCCGGCAGCGCAGGCCGTGCTGTCTCCACGCTCCTGAACGCACCCCGACACGCCCTCAATGAACTGCGCCGGCACGTGCGCTCACGCGGTCCCGCCCAAGCGGCCAGCAGACTGATCCACCTGATGGCCTGAACCGCTGCACCAACTCATTGGTAGGAGGGATTCTCCCAAGGTCCGGTGCTGCGCGAGCGGACCGGTTCCACGAAGCGCGGCAGGGCGCTGTGCGGATGCCTGGATCCCGGTGGTGGCTTCGCCCTGCACAACGACACGGGCCTCGGAGGTGGACCAGTCCACGAGATCGCTGTCGGGGCGCACGATCCAGGTGCAGCCCTTCTCCGCGTCGGCGGTGAAGCCGCCGTGCAGAGTGGGGGCGGGGCACCAGAAGTAGGTTCCGGGCCACATCTTGCCGTAGTTGTGGTCGAAGGCGCCGTCATCAGCGCGGTCGTCGACCTGCTCGCCGCGCGTCGGGACCATGCTCGCGCAGCGGCCTCAGCAGACCCGGCCCTGAAGCCCTGGCGGATCTTCCGCAGGTCCCGATGTGGTCCCAACCGCATGACGTCAATCGCCAAGGCCCTCCTCACACTGGAGCTGCAACGCTGAAGAAGCTCAGTGATGAAGTCGGGGGCCGGTCGGAGGCAGCGCACAGGCCGCCGGCCGCCGGGGAGTTTTCCGGCGGCCGGCAGCCCGTTGAGGGGCTGGGGAACGGTGTCCTCGGCGCGGTCCCTGTCAGGACTCGCAGGGAAGGTTGACGATGCGGACGGTGTACGCCGAGGAGACCCAGCGGTTGGTGCCCACCTTGCGGAAACCGTTGGTGGTGGACGCCGACGCGAGGATCGTGGAGCCGTTGGCGTAGGACCCGACGACCGAGTAGCCGGTGCCGGGACCGCTGCGGATCAGCAGACCGCCGCTGGCGTTGACCTTGTAGTAGCACTGGGTGGCGAGCGCACCGGCCGGCGCGAGCTCCACGGCCGCGCCCGTCGTGCGGGTGGGTGCGGCGGCCTGGGCCGTGAGACCACCGCCGAGGAGCGCGGCGGCGGACAGGGCCGCCACGGCCGCCGTGCGGGCGGCGGAGCGACGCGGCGACATGGTGCGGCGTGCTGCTTTGACGGTCATGGAATCGATTCCCCTTGCGTCGTCGGTTCTGGGTGCGGAACACGTACGTAGGAGCAGGCCCGGGCCAGCCGAGCGGTGTCACCGCTCAAAGACACCGGAGCCGCGCACGACGCTAGCGCCATCGGGGCGAAATCAGCCGCCTGATACACGACAACTCTCCAACCGGAACCGGGGAAGTGGCCCGTTCCGGTTGGGGAGTCCGTAGGACGCTGAATCGGCGTAATCGAGACGTCAGACATCTCGATCAACAGCCCGGGGACCTCGCTCGTTTCGCTTCACGGACCGTCACACGATCGGTGGCCACATCGAAGAAGCTCACTGTGCGGGAGGAAACCCCGCGGCGCTCCTTTGAAACGGGATGCAGGTTTAATAGAGGCCCATTCGGCGAGCTGTGTCCTCTCCTTGCCGCATCCGCTGGTGGGCGTTTTCGCCAAGAGCAGTGAGCACTCCGGCGACGACTGTCTCAATGACTGCGAGGGTGGGAACCAGGCTGTCGTAGGGGGAGGGCGCAGCGACCTGGCTTGGCAGAACCACCTCGGCATGGGTAGCCGCTGGTGAGAGCCACGTGTCGGTGAAGAGGATGACCTTGCCGCCCTGTGCCTGGACGAGTTCTGCCATCGCTAGCTTGTCCTGCTCGTAGCGCCGGTAGTCGAAGACGACGAAAATGTCACGCCGGTGGAGAGCTGTAAATACTGCCGTGCGTTCGACGTCCCGGTCGGGCAGGAAACGCACGTCGTCGCGCAGTTGCATCAGATGTAGGCCGAGGTACTGGGCGAACAGGTTCGTGAAGCGTCCGCCGGCCAGGGTAATCCGGCGTTTGCTGTCGGACAGCAGTCTGGTCGCGTGCTCCAGATCGTGCGGCGGCAGTTCGGCGAGGGTCTGCGCCACTGCCGAGCTGAACACGTTGCTGCCTCGCTGGAGAAGGGAGACGTCTTCGTTCGGTCCGCCCTTGATGCGCCCGTAGTCAGTGGCCTCGTAGAGGGAAAGGGGAGAGGCGTTGCGCGCGTCGAGTTCCTCGCGCAGTGCGGCCTGGAAGTCAGGGAACCCTCGGTAGCCCAGCCGGTTGATGAAGCGCAGGACTGTCGGGGCACTGACGGCGGCGCGTTCCGCGAGGACGGCCATGGTCTCGAATCCAGCAGACGGGTAGCCGGCGAGGAGCACGCGTGCGACCTTGCGTTCGGCGGGGCTGACATCGCCCAGCTTGAGGCGGATTTCGTCGGCGAGCGTGCCTGCGGCCATTCGCGGGATCTTCCTTCGAGTGTTTCGGGACGGGGCAAGGTGGCAGGTCGAGCCTACTGCCGCCATGCAGGGGGCGGGGCCCGGCCGTCCCCCTCCGTCTGTCCGGCCGGACCCTGTCGACCAGGGGTGCGTCAGGGCTGAGTCACTCCGGGGCGACGGCTATGCGCAGGCCAGCTACGGTGCGCGCGCTGGCGCCGTCGCTGGTCCAGGCCGCGAACCCGGGCTGCTTGCTGAGGGTCACGGTGAACTGCGGTCCGCTCTCGAAGGTGCTGGCGGTCGCTGTGCGCTGGGAGCTGGTGGCCGCAAGGGCGCGGGCGGTGCCCAGGAAGGAGTAGGGGACACCCGCCGGATTGGCCACGGAGTAGAAGGCGTCGGGGTTGGCGGGTACGGGTGCACCGGAGGCCGGTTTCAGGGGGCGCTTTCCGGTGGCGGGCCTTACGTGCCAGCGGTTGGGGTCGTAGCGGTCGCCGTCGGTCAGGTAGTTGTAGCGGGCACCTGTGAGGGACCAGTGTCCATCGGTGCTCCTGCGGGTCCGGGCTTGCCGGAGGTCGAGGATGGAGACTCCTTGCGGGCCCAGTACGCGCAGGCGCTCTTGGGGCGTACTCGGATCCTCGACGATCAGTGCGGTGTTCTCCTCGAGTGCGTATACGCGGTCGTGGCCGGTGTCGGCGGCGAGGCGCAGGGCTCTGCCTTCGCGGCCGTAGGCGCCGGTGTGGGTGTCGATGAGTCCGGAGTTCAGGAAGCCGAAGCCTCCGGCGGGCAGGTAGCCGAGCCGTGTCGCGTCGTCGAAGTAGCCCGGGCTGCTGCCGTCGCGCAGGGCTTCGTAGGAGTCGCCTCCGGTCACCATGTCGGCTCCGGCGGCGATCTGCGCTCCGGCGCTGGAGCCGGATACGACCGCGCCGGCGGCGAGCTTGGCGCGGATCGCGGCGAGGACCTTGGAGTCGGTGTGTGCGGAGCCGTGGAGGAGGGTGGTGACGTAGCGGTACTGGTCGCCGCCGCCGAAGAAGAAGCCGGTCATGGAGTTGACCTGCCGGACGACCTCGTCGGAGTCGGCGTCGGCGATGTGGTCGAGGTCGACGGGTATCCACTGGGCGTCGGCGGCGCCGTGCCGTTCGAACAGGCCGGCGTAGTAGGCGCCGTTGCACTCTGAGTTGCTGCACTTGTCCGGGTCGGCGGCGTGCGGGTCCTGGCTGGCGGGAACTGAGGAGGCGGTGATCACTCCGATCCTGGCCGAGGCTCCGCCGGCCCGTTTGATGATCTCGCCGTAGACCTGGGCGTTGTCGGCCTTCAGTCCGCCTCCGACGAGGACGAGCGAACCCCGGCCACCCGGATGGCGGGTGCTGTCGGCGCCCGCCGACGGGGCGAGGGCGAGGGTGAGCAGGAGAGCGGTGCCGGCCGCCAGTGTGGTGCGGCGGGCTCCGGTCGGGACGCGCATGTGGTGCCTCCTGTGGATGGGGGTCGGTGGTGGCCGGGACCGCGGCGGCGCGGGCCTGCCGCGGTCCCGGCGCGGTCCGGCAGCCGGTGCGTGGTGGTGGACCGGGCTGCCGGGAGCGGGCCCCGTACCGGGCAATGGCGCGATCAAACCGGTACGGGACGGATAGGTGGGGTCAACCGGTGCGGCTGTCTCCGAGTTCGGCGATGAGGGACGCGAGGAGCGCGACCCGGACGGGGACGGTGGAGGTGTCCAGCCATTCCTCGGGGGTGTGGTCGGCTCCGCCGACCGGACCGAGCCCGTCCAGGGTGGGCACTCCGATGCCCGCGATGAAGTTGGCGTCTCCCACGCCGCCCGTCGCCGCGCCGCCGAGCGGTTCCCCGAGGTCCGCGGCGATCTTCCTGGCCCGGTCGAACATGCGGCGCGAGGCGGGTGTGTCCTCCATGGGCGGGCACAGGTCCAGCTGCTCCACCGTGGCGGTGGTGCCGGGCACGGCGGGTCGTGCGGCGGCGGCCTGGATCGCGGACCTGGCCGCTCCGATGCCGGCGGCTGTGGCCGAACGTACTTCGACCCGCAGTTCGGCTTCCGGGCAGACGATGTTCGCCCGGGTCCCCGCGCGGACGACGCCTACGTTGACCGTGACGTCGTCCCAGTGGCCGTTGAGTGCTTGGAGGGCCACGACCAGGTGGGCGGCAGCCAGGGCGGCGTTCGCCCCGCGTTCCGGCTCGATGCCGGCGTGCGCGGCCCGGCCGGTGACCGTCACCCGGAAGTCGGCGACTCCCTTGCGGGCGATGACCACGTCGCCGTTCTCCCGCGCGCATTCCAGGGCGAGGGCGAAGTGGGCTCCGCACGCCGCCGCCTCGGTGGCCGGGCGGCTCGCGGGTGAGCCGATCTCCTCGTCCGGGGTGGCGAGGAAGACGAGTTCGGCGTACATCGGTGCGCCAGTCTCGTGGAGGATCTCCAGCGCGGTGAGCCCTGCGAGGAGTCCGCCCTTGTCGTCGCTGACGCCCGGCCCGTGCGCCATGTTGCCGTCGAGTTCGAAGGGCCGTGTGGCTGCGGTGCCCTCTTCGAACACGGTGTCCAGGTGCGCGACGAGCAGTACGCGGCGTCCTCCCTCGCTCACCGGCAGGTCGCCCCTCTTACGAGCGACGATCACGTCGCCGACCGGGTGACCGTGGGTGGGGGCGGGAGCGATGCGCTCGACGTCGAATCCGAGCCTGTTCAGCCGTTCCCAGGTCCAGTCGGCCATCCGGTTCACGCCGGCGGGGCTGTACGAGCCCGAGTCGATGGCGACCAGCTGGGCCAGGTCAGCCAGGTAGCCTTCCAGGCGCGCTTGGGCGTGCGGGAGCAGCGCGGTGGTGCGGAGCTGCTCCCGTGAGGGGGCGGTCACAGGACCTTGGAGAGGAAGGCGCGGGTGCGCTCCTGCTCGGGCTCGACGAGGACTTGGCGGGGATCGCCGGATTCGACCACGACTCCGTCGTCCATGAAGACGGCGGTGTCACCCACCTCGCGTGCGAAGCCGATCTCGTGGGTCACGACGACCATCGTCATGCCGTCGGCCGCGAGCTGCCGCATCACGTCCAGTACGTCCCCGACGAGCTCGGGGTCGAGCGCAGAAGTGGGTTCGTCGAAGAGCATGAGCTTGGGCTTCATGGCCAGGGCGCGGGCGATGGCTACGCGTTGCTGCTGTCCACCGGACAGCTGTGCCGGGTAGTGCCCGGCCCGGTCACCGAGGCCCACCCGCTCCAGCAGGTCGTGTGCGTCGGCCTTGGCCTGCGTCTTGTCGACCCCGCACACGTTGACCGGGGCCTCCATGACGTTCTCGAGGGCGGTCATGTGGGGGAAGAGGTTGAACCGCTGAAAGACCATACCGATGTCACGGCGTCTCGCGGCGACTTCCTTCTCCCGCAGTTCATGGAGCCGCAGGCCGTTCTGGCGGTAGCCGACCAGTTCCCCGTCGACGGCGAGCCTGCCTCCGTCGACCCTGTCGAGGTGGTTGATGCAGCGCAGGAAGGTGGATTTGCCCGAGCCGGAGGGTCCCAGAAGACAGCACACCTGGCCTCGTCCGACGGTCAGGTCTATGCCCTTGAGGACCTCGAGCTTCCCGAAGTGCTTGCGCACGCCCTGGGCGTGGACCATGGGGACGTTCACCGGACCGCCTCCTTGGTGTCCTTCTTCGCACGAGCGGGTCGGGTGAGGGCGCCGGCAAACATGCGGCGCAGCGGGGAGACGTGTCCGCCTCGCCCGGTTCCTCGGCCGTAACGGCGCTCCAGCCATGCCTGGGGAATGCTGAGCAGGGTGACCAGCCCGAGGTACCAGAGGCTGGCCACGACGAGCATCGGGATGACCTGGTAGTTCTGTGCGTATACGTCCTGGATGTTGGACATGAGGTCGTGAGCCGAGATGATCGACACCAGGGCTGTCATCTTGAGCATGTTGATCGTCTCGTTGCCCATCGGCGGGATGATGACCCGCATCGCCTGGGGCAGCACGATCCGGCGCATCGTCAGGACCGGCCGCATACCGAGGGAATGGGCCGCCTCGGTCTGGCCGGGGTCGACCGACTGGATGCCGGCCCGGACGATCTCCGAGGCGTAAGCGGCCTCGTTGAGTCCGAGGGCCAGCAGTGCGGCGACGGCCGGTGTGAGCAGTGAGTTCGTCTCGATCTGGAAGAACGTGATGTCGGTGAACGGAATACCGATCATCACGTACTGGTAGAGGGCTGCTGCGTATCCCCAGAAGATGATCTGGACCAGGAGTGGTGTGCCGCGGAAGAACCAGACGAAGAGGGACGACATCCCGTACAGCACCGGATTGGTCGAAAGGCGCATCACGGCGACCAGGGTGCCCAGGGCGAGCCCGAGGGCCATCGCTGCCACGGTGAGCCACAGGGTGGTGACGAGCCCGGAGAAGATGAGGTCGGCGAAGAGGAAGTGGCCGACGATCTCCCAGTGGAGGTTGCCGTTCTTCGCCAGTGAGCCGGCCACGCCCACCAGAGCGGTGACGGCCGCGAGGGCGGCGATCCAGCGTCCGTAGTGGCGCAGCGGAACGATCGTGAGCTGCTCGGGTGCCGGACGGTCGATGTCGGCGGGAGCGGTGGTGGTGGTCATCTTTAGTCCACCGCCGCGTTCTTGGTGGCCTCCTTGAGGGCGATGGAGGCTACGCCGTACTTGTCGAATATCCTGGTGACGGTGCCGTCGTCGATCAGTGCCTGGAGTGCTTTCTGGATGGAGTCGCTGAGCTCCGGAAGCTTCTTGGAGACCGCGATCCCGTTCGGTGATGCTCCGTAGCCGCCGGCGGCGGCCGGGTCGTCGACCACCTCGAAGGCATTGCCGTTGTCTGCGGTCTTCGCGGTCCAGCCCGCGGCGGGCTTGGTCTGCACCTGGGCGACGACCTTGTCGGAGCGCAGGGCGAGCTGGGCGTCGGAGTCCTTGGGGAAGGTCTGGATGTCGATCTCGCCCTTGCCGGCGGCCTTGCACTTCGACTGGTGTTCCTTGAGCAGGTCCAGCTGGTTGGTCGCCGCCTGCACCGCGGTCTTCTTGCCGCAGAGGTCGTTCAGGGTCGTGATCTTCTCCGGGTTGCCCTTGACCACCATGATCCCGGAGCCGGAGACGGAGTAGTCGACGAAGTCGACCACGGCCTGCCGCTCCTTGTTGTCGGTCATCGCCGACATCGCCGCGTCGAACTTCCCCGCCTGGACGGCGGGCACGATTCCGTCGAACTTCTGCGGTGTGAAGGTGAACTTCACACCCAGCTTCGCGCCCAGGGCCTGGCCCAGGTCGTAGTCGAGTCCGGTCAGTTCGGGCTTCCCTTCGGCCACGAACATTTCGAAGGGTGCGTAGGGCACATCGGTGGCCACGCGTACCTCGCCCGACTTCCTGATGCTCTCGGGCAGGGCGGCGTGGAGCGCCGCGTCCTTGGTGATCTGCACACCGGCGACGGATGCGGTGGCGGGCAGCTTGGCGGCCCTGTCAGAGTCGCTGTCCCCGCAGGCCGAGACCGTCAAGAGGATCGCCACAGAGAGGGCGGAGGCCGTCGCCAGGCGACGGGAGGACGGGGCTGGCATCACTGATAAGCCTCTCGGAAGACCGGGCGGCGACGACTGTGCGTGTCGCCGTCTGACAAGCGAAGAAATTACATGCACAGCCATCGCCTGGCTAGATGTAACGCATGTTTCATCAAGGTAACGGCGCGTGTGGCCTTGCCGGGCAGGCACGCACACGCACGCTATCTGGACAGATCGACGAAGCACCCGCGCTGCAGGGCAGTTCTCGCGTTACATCTACCGCATCTCGCGACTGGCCTGTACTTTCCGTTTCTGCAACCTGCAGCGTCAGGCCCGCCGCCTCGCTGCGAATCCCCTCACCTCTGCTCACGGAGGACCGATGAGTCCCTTCAGGCACCACGCCTCTCCGTCGCCCAGTGCCGCCTCCCCGGCGCGGCGCCGACGACTCCACCTCGTCACCACCTGTCTGACTGCCGCGCTGGCCGTTGTCGCCAGCGGGTTCGTACAGGCCGATCCTGCACAAGCGGCAGCCAGCCGCATCCGGCTCGGCAGCTCCTCCGATGTCAGCCGCACCAGCTGGTCGGGCCCCGCATTCACCATGAACGGATCCGGCGGCATCGTCCCCGACTCCATGGCCAAGGCCGTCAACGCCATCCGCGGCGGCACCGGGTCCCTGGACGTGGTCGTGCTCGCGGCGTCGACGCCGGGCTCAGGCAGCAGAACACCCGAGTGCGATGACGTCATGGACCTCAGCGGCATCAACTCCTGCACCACGTGGACACTCACCAAGGCGAGCGACGGCAACAACACGCAGGCCAACACCGACATCCGCAAAGCGGAGTTCGTCTACTTCGCAGGCGGAGACCAGTGCAAGTACGCCGCCTGGAAGGCCACCTCGCTCCGGGCCTCCGTGCAGTCGGTCGTGGCCAAGGGTGGCGGCTCAGGCGGCGGCAGCGCCGGTCACCACATCAACAGCTCCGTCGTGTATGACGCCTGCCAGGGCAGCATCACCTCCAGCGAGGCCCTGGCCAACCCCTACGACTCGTACGCCACCTTCACCACCGGCATGTTCGACTGGCCGAACTACGCGGGCACCATCAACGACTCCCACTTCGTCACCCGCGACCGCATGGGCCGCACCATGGCCTTCGTCGCCCGCGCACTCAAGGACGGCCTCACCCCGGGCGGAAAGGCCTGGGGCGTGGGCGTCGAGGAGGGCGGCTCCCTGTACATCGACAAGAACGGCCTGGCCACTCTCTCCGGAGCCAATGCCTACGTCGTCCTCGGCGACCACCAGCCCGAGAAGGCAGTCTCCGGACAGCCCCTCACCTTCTCGAACTTCAAAATCTGGCGTCTGACCTCCGGCCAGAACTACGACTTCAAGAACCGCCCCGCCTGCGGCTACTACCTCAGGAGCGTCACCAACGGCGTCACCGACAGCAACCTGTACAACGGCACCCCCGTCACCAGCTGCTGACACCACGCGATGAGCGGTCCCGGGGGCAGCCCATCAGCGCGCCCGGGACCGATTCCGGCACCGTACGGCTGTGTTCACTTCGGCGTGAGGACCGAGTCGATGACGTTGACCGTGGCGTTGGCGGTCTGGACATCACCGCAGACGATCTTCGCTTCACCGTTCACGGTGAAGTTCTCACCCGATCCAGCCGTGGTAAGGGATCCGCCTTCGAGGGTCTTGAAGGAGCCCATGTCGAGCTGTTGAGGTGTGATCTTCTCGCCCACGACATGATAGGTAAGGATCTTCGTCAGCTGCGTCTCGTCGGCGAGGATCTTGTCGAGTTCCGCCTTCGGGATCTTCGCGAATGCCGCGTTGGTCGGCGCGAACACGGTTATGTCCTTGGCGTTGTTCAGCGTGTCGACCAGACCAGCCTTCTTGACCGCTGCCACCAACGTCGACAGTTCCGGGTTGTTGGACGCCGCAGTAGCGACCGGGTCCTTGGCCATTCCGTCCAGGCTGCCCGAGCCTTCCTTGGGGACGGATGCACAGGCCGGGCCGTACGGGTCGGCCTGATAGGCGAAGGCTGGGGCCGCCACCCCCAGCGCGACGGGGATAGTGAATGCAGCTGCTGCCAGTGCGGCCGTACGGCGCACGTGCTGAACAGTCATGACTTCCTCCTCCGACGAGGGAGCTGTGGAGGGTAGGGCACCCTCCACAGACACTTCGTCACCACACATGAATCCGGTTGGCCACCCGGGAAGGGGATTCACACTTGATAGATTCACACGAAACCTGATGAACGAATTGGCGCACGTAGGGGACTGCCGTTTTCAATCAATGGAATACCCCCTAGAGCCCGAATGAGCAGAACCCCCAGAACCAGCCACCTCGGGCCAGATCGACACGGCCAACGGAATCCAGCCGACCACAATATTCGAATGAAGCGAATGTGCGCACTAACGCGCGAGGTTCCCTCACGATGCGTGAGAGCGATCCTGAGCTGTCAGGATCCGAAGGTGAGGAGCGACCTCATGGTTCTGATTGCAGCGAACGGTGGACCATCGGGCGGAGGGCGTATCCCCCGCCGGGGCCTTCGTGCGTGGCGCCACCGTCGTCGCCGCCGGAATCCTTGGATTCTCCGGCCAATTGCCCCTCAGAGCTCCCCCGCAGGCGGCGACGGCACGTCATCTGGGAAACCTCAGCCCCGCACCCGAGGGAGGTAGGCGCGTCCGTCGTGGGCGACGCCGCCCGGCCATGACGGGGACAAACCTGACAGGTGCCCGCGTGCTCGCCGTCGGGGCGACGGCAGTACTCGGCGGCCTTGCTGCACCGGAGCTGTGCGCCCGCAGCGCCCTGGTCGCCCTGGCCGGAAGAGATCCCGGGCTGCTCACGCAGCGGGCTGCCCGGCTGGGAGCGCGACCGGCACGCCGGATGGACGCGTACGACACGGACGGATGCGCTGCGCTCGCTCCATGGGCGCACGAACAGCTCGGAGGACTGGACGGCGTCCTGGTCACGGTCGGAGTAGCCGGTTTCGGTCTCGTACAGGAGCTGCCGGACACTGCGGCAGAGCATCTGTTCCAGGTCAACGTACTGTGCCCCGCGCCGGTTCTGCGGTCGGCAGTCGGTCTCGTGGCCGTGGACGGCTTCCTGGCCGCGGTGACCGGTGCGATCGTGGACACGCCGATGCGTGCAACCGCCGACTACGCGGCGTCCAAAACGGCACTGAGCTGCTGGCTGGGCGTACTCGGCCGGGAAGTTCGGCACAGCGGACTGCGCGTGTTCGACTTCCGCCCGCCACACCTCGACACGGGCTTCGCCGATCGTCCGGTGCGCGGGCACCCGCCGACCCTGCCTCCAGGGGCAGACCCGTTGCCGGCCGTCAGCGGCATGGTGGATCAGCTGGCCGGCACGGGAGCTCGGCACGGCGCCTTCCCCCACAGAACCGCAGGCCCGGCAAGTGGTGCGGTCGGAGGAAGGTGAGAACGCGGGCGGACATCCGGCCGCCCGGGGTTGCGGACCTGTCCAGCCCTGCGGGCATGAAACCCAGGCTGTGTGGAGTCGTCATACGGCCGTAGCGCCTACACCGTCCGCTCCGTGATCATCTTCAAGCAGCGTCAGTACTCTTCCATTTCGAGAGCAGGCTCTCGATCCAGGCATGTCCCGACCTGAGGCCGGTGAGCTGGCGTGAACCGGTGTCCGGGAGGATGCTCCAGCCCGGCCCTGCCAGCAACAGCCTCGGGCGAGACCGGGCGCCCATGAGTCCCCATTCGATGTCCTTCACGGTGCTCAGGACGTCGGGGGTGGCCGTTGACCGGCTCTGGGCCCACACCACTACGACCGACGGTCCCACCCTTGGCACGGCCTCCCCCAGTGCGTCCGCCGGGACCGCGGGGCCGAACATGAGTACAGGTAGCCCGCTCTCACCGAGCGCCGCCCACAGCGCTTCCAGGGGCAAGCTGTGCAGCTCACCCGGCGCTCCGGCCAGGAGCACCGGAGGCGCTTCGAGGGTTGGGGTCTTGCGGGGAACTTGGCGCAGCGCGGTGGCGACGAGCCAGGACAGGAGATGTTCCACCTCTACGTAGCGCTCCCCCGCCGAGGCCCATTTCCGGCCGACGGCATGGAGGGTCGGCCCGATGATCTCCTCCCATGCGGTGATGCAGCCGTGCTCGATGAGGGCGGCGTGCAGGAGGCTCTCCACGGCGTCGGCATCCAGCCGGACCGCTGCTCGCGCCAGTCCTCGGGCTTCGGTGCGCGCCTGCCCCAGCGGGAGCACGTCGCGGCCGCCGGGGGTGCGCGGCTGGGAGTCCGTCTCGGCCGGGAGCGTGCGGCTCACAGTTTGGGTTCCGGCCAGTCGTGCGGCTCGCGCCGCCTCGGCCGGGGGTACGCCTCTCGAGGTGAGGCGGCACATTTCCTCCAGACGGGCGATGTCCTGCGGAAGCCAGCGGCGGTGCTTGCCGGTGACGCGTTCTGCAGTGGGGCCGATGGCGTAGCGGCGTTCCCACGAGCGCAGAGTGGCCGGAGCAACGCCGAGTCGCAGGGCTACGGCGCCGGTGCTCAGCCCTACGTCGGCAGAGGTGTCCGACGGGGGCGGCGTCTCGGCGGCTGTGGCGATCTGGTGCAGCCTCACCCGGCCACCATACGACCGTTTCATGTCGGTTGGCCGAGTGAGCCGCTGGCTGACGGACGTCTGCACGACCCTGGCTGCGACTGCCGTGAACGTCCGGCGCCGGGGGTGATGCGCCGGCGCGGCTCCTCCTCCGTGCGGCCTCTCCCCCGGCGCGGCTCCTCTGCCGTGAGACCTCCGCTCCGGCGCCACCGGCTCAGAGCTGTGCGTCGGCCTCCTCCGAGGTGCGGCTGAGCTTGCCGGGCCACCACGATGCCGGGCCGATGTCCCGGACGAGGGCAGGTACCAGGAGAGAGCGGACGATGAGGGTGTCGAGGAGGACGCCGAAGGCGACGATGAACGCGATCTGGAGCATGAAGGCCAGGGGGATGACGCCCAGCGCAGCGAACGTGGCAGCCAGGACGACGCCTGCGGAAGTGATCACGCCGCCGGTTGCGACGAGCCCGCGCAGTACTCCCTTGCGGGTGCCGTGCACCAGGGACTCCTCCCGCACACGGGACATCAGGAAGATGTTGTAGTCGACGCCTAGTGCAACCAGGAAGACGAATCCGTAGAGCGGCACGGAGGAGTCGGTTCCGCTGAATCCCAGGAACTGCTGGAACACGAGCGCGGAGACGCCCAGGGTCGCCACGAAGCTGAGGGCGACGGTGGCGACCAGGAGCAGGGGCATCACCAGCGAGCGGAGCAGACCGATGAGGATCACCAGGATGATCACGAGGACGACCGGGATGATGAGGCTGCGGTCGTGCTCGGCGGTGCGCTGGGTGTCGTACTGCTGGGCGGTGTAGCCGCCGACGAGCGCATTGGCGTCCGGGACCGCGTGGACGGCCTGGCGCAGCCGGACGATGGTTTCCTGGGCCTCTTCGCTGTCCGCGGGAGCTTCGAGGGTGGCGTTGAGGCGGATGCGTCCGTCCACCACGAGAGGAGCTCCCCCCGCGGGCCCTGCGGCGCTGACCGGGACGGCCGAGGCGACGCCCTTGGTGCTCCTGGATGCTTGCGTGACCTTCGCCAGCTGGGCCTCGTCCGCGATGACGACCGCGGGGTTGCCGGACCCTCCGGGGAAGTGTCGGCTCAGGGTCTGCTGGGCGGCAACGGAGGGGGCGTCGTTCACGAAGATTTCGTCCAGAGGCACACCCTTGGCATTGAGGGTCGGCGCGAAAGCGGCGCACGCCAGGAGCGCAGCGAGGCTGATCGCCCAGACCTTGCGCGGGCCGCGGTCGACCAGGCTTGCGACGCTTTCCCAGATGCCGTGGCTGGTGCCCTTGTTGCCTGCCGTGCGGATCTTGGCCGGCCAGTAGGCGGCGCGGCCGAGGAGGATCAGGACGGCGGGCAGGAAGGTGAGGGTGCTCAGGACGGCGCACAGGATGCCGATGGCTCCTACGGGTCCCAGGGCGCGGTTGTTCGTGAGGTCGCTCAGGAGCAGGGCCAGCAGGCCGAGGGCCACGGTGGCGGCACTCGCGGCGATCGGGCCGGCCGACTGCCGCAGGGCCGCACGCATGGCGGCGAAGCGGTCGTCGCGGTTCGAGAGTTCCTCGCGGAAGCGCGCGGTGAGCAGCAGCGCGTAGTCGGTGGCGGCGCCGATGACGAGGATCGACAGGATCCCCTGGACCTGTCCGTCGACGCGGACGACGCCGTGGTCCGCCAGAACGTAGACGATGGCGCAGGCGAGCCCCAGGGAGAACACCGCGCCGATGATGATCACAAAGGGCAGGAGCACGCTGCGGTAGACGAGGAGGAGAATGAGCAGGACGGTGATCAGGGCGACGACGAGCAGCAGGCCGTCGATTCCTGCGAACGCGTCGGTGAGGTCGGCCTGGGTGGCTGCGGGGCCCGCTACCTGCGCGAGGGTCCCGGGCACCTGGGACGCGGCGTCTTCGATCTCTTGCAGGGCCGCGGGCAGTTCTTCGCCGAGGTCGGGTTTCAGCTGGACGACGCCCTGCAAGGCCTCGCCGTCGGCGGAGAGTACGGCGGGCGTGGAGGGTGCGGCCGCCGTGTCGGTGCCGCCGAGACCGGCCAGGGCCCGGGTGGCCTGCTCCTCCTGCTGATCCGTGAGCTTGCCCTGTCCGTTCTTGGCGGTCCAGACGACGACCGCCGGGAGGGTCTCGTCCTGCCGGAAGGCCTTCTGCGCCTCGACGACCTGGGTGGACTCCGCGCTGCGGGGCAGGAATGCGGCCTGGTCGTTGGTGGCCACCTCGCCGAGCTTGCCCGCGTACGGGCCCAGCCCGCCTCCGACGAGCAGCCAGATGACGACCAGGACGGCGGGGACCAGCCATCGGGTGAACCGCTTTGAGCGTGTGGGCATGACTCTGCTCCTGGGATCCGAATCTAACTCACTGATCAAGTATCTCAATGATTGAAATAGATTAGATCACGCGGAAGACACGCCTCCGCCTGGGATCCAGCGGAACCGTGCGCACGTACCGTTCTTCTCCGGAAGTGACCGATCAGGATGCACCCGGCCCTGATCGGGCTGTACCAGGCCCCGGCCGGGATCAGCGGCCCGGCACCTGCAGGTCGCCGAGTTCCTCATTGATCGCCGCAAGGAACCGCAGCGCGGCCTCGAGCTCTTGCGCGGTGAACCGCTGCCGGGCGTTGTCGGTCGCCGCTGCCAGCGGCGCGAAGGAGGAGCGGGCTGCTGCCCTGCCGGCTTCCGCGTAGCGGATGTGCACGACGCGGCGGTCCTCACTCTCCCTGGAGCGCACGATGTGCCCCGCCCGCTCGAGCCTGTCAAGGCAGGCAGTGACAGCGCCCGAGGTCAGGCCAAGGTGCTCGCGCAGGCGGCCTGGAGTGAGGGGATCGGCACTGTCGAGGATGACGGACAAGGCCTGCACATCCGTGGGGTGCAGCCCCTGGCCGTGAGCAAATCCATGGACCAGGCGGTTGATCTCCCCGTTCAAGCGCCGCAACTGCACGGCAAACGCATGAAGGTTCGGTTCACCGTACCCGTCCGGAACACCGCCGGACTCTCGCACACCCGCATTCGCCATCCGACCAGCGTATAGAAGCATTCCCGAGCCTCCCAGCAAGGGCGGACACGCCTAGCGTCCGGCGGCGGCCGGGGGCGCCATCGGATCCGTCCCTGGGTGAACGTGGGCGTGTCACGCACTACCGGAAGAGATATCGGTCGACGGGTTCTGGAGCCGTTTCACACGTCGACGATGACCTCACAATCGCGTACGCAGGTGGGTGCATACGTGATGCACCCAAGGCTGCTGAGTGATCTTGGTCAGCCTTAGCAGTCCGATCATCGACACCCCCTCGTAGTACTTGGTCAGGTGGCATCAAGGGGTTGCCAAGGCGTGGCTTGTCGGCAAGTGGGACAGGTAGCGAGGGAATTGGCCACAGCCGCGCAACGGGGATGCCGGCATTAGGGCTTCCGGAGGAAGCCCTACGTGGTGCCGAGCATCTCGACGGCCCGGCCCATCGTGTCGGCGGGGTCGCCGTTCCCCGAGATCGCCAAGAAGCTCACCATCAAGACCGGGAAGAACGCCGGTACCTCCCCCTCCGTAGCCTCCCTCTACCGGGCCCTGGCCGAAGCGGAACAGCAGGAGCCGGCCCCCGAACCCCGGGTGATCGAGCAGCGGCGCCCCAGGCCCGCCCGCATCACGGGCCCGGGCAGCGAAACCGACCCGGAGCTGATGCACCGCCTGGAGCGCCACGCCCTCGGGCAGGGAGGGGCCCAGTGACGCTGTGGCGCCAGGTCCTGGCCGCGCTCAACGACCAGAGCCTCGACACCGCAGAACGCGAGGTCATCCTGGCCCGCGGCGCAGCCCACCTCGCCGCCCGCCGCACCCCACAAGGACAGCGCACCACCGACAAGGAGGTCATGGCGATCGCCTTCGAGGAGTTCGGGATCCTGCTGGATGCCCACCAGGCCCGCATCGCCCTGCGCTCCCTCAACCCCGGCATGGCACGGGGGTAACCCGAACGGCCCCGGCGCCGTTGAACCCGGCATGGCCACAACGATGCGGCTCACGCCCGTCAGCGGTGTGGCCCACCCTAGGAGCGAAACGGTTCTGCGCCCCGAGCTGGAGCCGATCTTCAGCGAGCTCGCCGGGCAATGGGAGAGTGCCGGCCGCCCGGTGCCGGGCCGCGCGGACGAGGAGTGGACGATCCTTGCCTGCCGCTACCCCTGGCCCACCCGCTGACCTCACCCCAAGACCCCCGCGACGGCACCGCCGACGCGCTCCCGGCGCTGCCGGACCGGCACCGTGGTTGGGCCCCCGGTCCGGCAGCGCCCACCACTGACGGCCCGCACCTCTCCGCGCCCAAAGCACGAAGGCCCCGACCGCTCGGGAGGCCAGGGACCTTCGGCGCCGGGGAAAATGACGCGGCTCCGACGCCACGCAGGAATCGAAGCCTCGGACCGCACAGGACCCAACGTGGAGGTCCAGCCCCGCGCACGCGTCACCCCACCAACGCGTACAACCATGGCAAGGACACGGCGCAGGTGCCCTCGTGGAAGTCGACTCCGAGAGGGCCTGGCGGGTACCCGGTGTCCGGGCTCGGAGAACAGGTCCCGCACGGTCGCGCCGCGCGGGAGACTGCCCGCCGATGCCTCCTGCCTACCGGGTTCTTCAGAGCGATTCCAATGCGTTCGGTTCCCCGCCTTCGGTCAACACATCGAGGGCGAAGCCTTTGGACGGTTACTCATGCCCGGCTTGCAGGCAGCTGTCGACCTTGACCAACGCCTCGGTTTAGGAGCGCTTCCACAAGGTCACGGCAGCGGTAGGGGTCCAGCTGACGTTCGAGGTGTGTCGTTGGAGACACCGGTAGACGTTGCCCCTATAGAGCACTGCGTCACCGATCTCGTAGGAGGTGCTGGAACCCCATTCAGGTACGGCATGGCCGCCTCCGGTGGTGCTGCCGGAGGGGACGGAGAATTCGCCCGAGGCGTCGGTGGACGCGACGAAGTACTTGTACCTCGGGCATCACCGTCGGCTGGTGTGCAGCGATGTCGTACGCCCGGTCCCGAACGGCGGTGGCGGTGCGTAGCTTCTCCCCCAGCACCCTGCCGGCGAGGACGGCTCGCTCGTACTGCAGCGGGAGCGGGGTATCCCCCGCTCCCCCGCTTCCTGGCCCGGGTGCCGGGGCGCAGCCGGCTGGCCGGGATGGGCCGGGGGTTGCCGGAGCGGGTCGGGTGCGGTGCCGGGTCGTGCGGACTGCTGCTTTGCCCGTCTCCACGATCCGCCCTCTGCTCGGCCCGCTTCCCGCCGCCCGTGGGCCATGCCGGTCATCGTCCCCGGCCGTTCAGAGGATACGGGGCCGTCTCCGGAGCGGCCTCCGCCCGCCCGGGGCACCCCATGCCTGACGGTGGGGCTTCAGGCCGCGCTCCTTGCAGAAGGACGCAAGCCGGGCGCGGAAGTGCCCGCGCGCTGAACAGAGCGAACAGAAGGAGACGGATGCTCATGCGAACAACCCGGGCTGAGTGGCGCCAATGGGCGGCGGGGGCGATGGTGGTGACGACGGGGGCGGTCGGCCTGGCCGGGGCGGTGCCGGCCACGGCTGCGGCTGCGGCCGACACCGTGGTGAACTGCAAGGACAACCCCGGAGCCCTGCAGCCCGCGATCACCAGCGCCGCCCCGGGGGCGACGCTGCGGGTGAAGGGAACCTGCACCGGCCCCTTCAGCATCACCAAGGACCTGACCCTGATCGGCCAGAAGCGCACGGTCCTCGACGGCAACCAGGCCGGCTCCACCGTGACGGTCACCGGAGCCGTCCAGGTACGGCTGGACAAGCTGACCATCACCAACGGCACCGCCTCCGACGGCGGCGGCATCAACAACGCCGGCGGCACGGTGACGCTGAACGACTCCACGGTGAAGCGCAACACCGCGACAAACCGCGGCGGCGGCATCTTCAACAGCGGCGCCGCCACGCTGACGCTGAACGACTCCACGGTGACGCTGAACGACTCCACGGTGGAGGGCAACACCGCCGACAGCGGCGGCGGCATCCGCAATGAAGGCGGCATGCTGACGCTGAACGACTCCACGATGAAGCGCAACACGGCCACCAACGGCGGCGGCATCCTCAACAGCGGCCGCGTCGCCACGCTGACGCTGAACAACTCCACGATGAAGCGCAACACCGCGAGAAACAACGGCGGCGGCATCCTCAACGACGGCGGCACGCTGACGCTGGACAACTCCGAGGTGGAGCACAACACGGCTTTCAACGGCGGCGGCATCCTCGACACCGGCACGCTGACGCTGACCGAATCCACGGTGAAGCACAACACCGCGACAAACGACGGCGGCGGCATCTTCAACGGCGGCACGGCGACGCTGACAGACTCCACGGTGCGCGACAACAGCGCGACAGACCAAGGCGGCGGCATCTTCTACTTCAGCGGCACGGTGACGCTGAACAACTCCACGGTGCGCGACAACGAACCGAACAACTGCTTCCCGCCCGGCAGCGTCCCCGGCTGCACCGGCTGACCTCCTCACCTCCCGCCGGCGGCCGTGGACGGAACTTCGGAGGACTGGCGCAAGCAGAACGCGGATGCGTTCGCGGCCACCAACCGTTTCCATCAGGAAGCGCGGGACGACCTCGGAGTGAGTGGCAACCTCGCCAGCGAAGAACACACCGCCGGTCCGCCCCACGGACCTGACCGGTGCTGCTCACCGATGCGAGCGGCCGCCTTGCCGAGCATGCCGTCCGGGAGCCTCTGGCCGCTCTGAGGGCAGTCGCTGATCTGCAGTACGTCATCGCTCAGGCAGACGCGGACGCAGCCCGCGGCATACTCGGCGGGACGGGTCCCGTTCCCGGAGGTCGCGGTCGCGCTGGGCACCAGCGAGAAGGCAGCCCGCAGAGAGGTCGTTTTCGTCCGTAGTTTCATTCCGGGATGGTCCGTTTGGCGGCCTTCTTCGGGTCGCGCCAGGAGATGGCGTTATCGCGGGTGAGGCTGCGGGCCATGAGGCCGGTCATGGCGATGTGCATCACGGCTTCGGAGCGGATGGTCAGGGTTTCGTAGTCGCGGGCCAGACGGCGGTGGAGCATGAGCCAGCCGTAGGTCCGCTCGACTGCCCACCGCTTCGGGATCGGGGTGAAACCCCTGGTCCCGGGGGTGTGGGCGGTGATCTCCATGTCGATGCCGAGGGTGGCGGCGTGCTCGGCGAGGTGCTGGCGGTAGCCGCCGTCGACCCATGCCTTGCGGACCCGGGGGTGGTGGGCGGCGACCTGGTCCAGGAGCTGGGTGCCGACTACGGAGCCCTGCACGCTGGCCGCGGTGACCAGGGCTGTGAGGAGAAAGCCGAGTGTGTCGGTGACGATGCTCCGCTTCCGGCCGACGATCTTCTTCCCGGCGTCGATGCCCTGGCCGGAGGCGTGAACGCTGGTGGACGACGTCTTGACGCTCTGGGCATCGATCACGCAGGCCGAAGGCTCTGTGTCCCGGCCTTCCTTCTCCCGCAGGAGCTGCCTGAGCGGGCCGTGGAGCTGGGCGAACACACCCTCGTCGGCCCATTTGGCGAAATACCCGTAGGCAGTGTGTTCCAGTGCGGGAAGTCGTGCGGGAGGTAGCGCCACTGGACCCCGGTGCGGTCGACATACAAGATCGCGTCCATGATTCCCAGCGGGCATCGGACAGATCGCTCGGATACGGACGTCGCTTTGCCATGTTCCGGCGTACCGCGCCGCACCGAGTGCGCCCAGGCGCACAGCCGCAGCACCGGAAGCGCGCAGCCGGCCAAGGCCGGACGTTCTGGGATGAGACAGGAACAAGACCCACCCCGCACCGCGATCACCCACCCTGAGAATCACCCCAAACAGAGGCGATACATGCCAAAACGGCCTCTCGGAAGCTGCGTCTGAACCTCTTTCCATAGGTGGCAGGGCCTCCCTGGGCGTTCGGGAGCTGCGTCGCGGAGCGTTGAAGCGGGCCCCGTGCGTCGGTCTCCGTTGTGGCGGGGGACGTGCCGGGGCCCGCTTCCAGTGATCGTTGGTCAGTTGTTGCAGCCGGTTCCGGTGGTGGGGTTGGTGCAGCTGTTGTGGCCGGGTCCGCCGTCGTTGGTGTTGGTACCGGGACCGCCGTTGAGAGCGTCGTTGCCGGGGCCGCCGTCGTTGGTGTCGTTGCCGGCGCCGCCGGACAGGGAGTCGTTGCCGCTGGCGCCGATGAGCGTGTCGTTGCCGTTGCCGCCAGTGAGAGCGTCGTTGCCGTTCCCGCCCTCGACGCGGTCGTTGCCGTCACCGCCGGTGAGGGCGTCGTTGCCGTCGGCGCCGCAGATCAGGTCGTTGCCGCCGCGTCCGTCGACCACGTCGTTCCCGGCGAGGGCGAAGATCACGTCGTTGCCGGGGGTGCCGGTCAGGACGTCGTTGCGGTTGGTGCCGGTGATGGTGGCCGTGGCGGTCGCGCAGGTCGGCGGGGCCGGTTCGTAGGTGATGGTGACCTGGGCCGGGCCGGTGGCGGGTCCGGGGGTACCACCGAGCGGGACGAGGTTCGACCCGCCACCGCCACCACCCGGACCTGCCGTGGCATCGCTGTTGATCTGGCCGCAGCCGCCGCCTCCGCCGCCTCCGAACCAGCCGGCGCCTCCGCCGCCTCCCCCGAAGCCGGTGCCGCCGGTGCCGCCGGTGCCGGACGTACCGGCGGTGCCGGCGGTGGTTGGGTTCTGCGAGCATGCGGCTCCGCCGGTGCCGCCGGTGGTCTGGGTGCCTCCGCCACCGCCGCCGCCGCCCTGCGGTCTGTCGCCGCCGTCGCCTCCGGTGTTGCCGGCGTCCCCGCCGGTGGCCTCGGGGACCTGGAAGTCACCGATGGCGGAACCGTAGCCGCCGCCGCCTCCGCCGCCGGCGACGATGAGGCGGGGGTCAATGCCGGGGCTGCCGGTCAGGGTGCAGCCGACGGCGGCCGAGCTGCAGGTGCGGACGTCGCTGGAGCCGCCGCCGACGCCGCCCGGGAAGTTTCCGGTGACCGGTCCGCCGCCGGTGTTGACGTTCACGAACAGGGTGGTGCCCGGGGTGGCGGTCAGGGTGCCGGTGACGGTTGCGGCGCTCCCGCCCGTGCCACCGTTAGGCGCGTTCTGGCCTGCGGCGCCGGTGGCGGAGACGGTCAGTTGGGTGACGCCGGAAGGGACGGTGAAGGGCTGGTCGGCGCCCGCGTTGAAGGTGACGGTCACGGGTGCAGCCGCGGCGGGGGTGGCGGTGGGCACCACCAGTAGCGCTGCCGGCAGAACCGCCGTGGCGAGCAGGAGAGCGGCACGCCGGACCGGGCGCGGCGGCCGCCCACCCCCGGCACCGCGTGGGAATGCCTGATGTTGCAGGATCAGTGTCACGATCGGTGCTCCTCGGCAAGGGCCGCGGCACCCAGGACGTGCCACGGACGTCGGCTGGTACTCCGGCCCCTGCGCGGGACCGCCCGCCGATCAAGCCACACCCTTCCGGTCCTGCCGCCCGGACACACCGTCACACCGCCCCGCGATCCACCGACCAGCCGCAGCCGAGCTCAGTGGGCGGGCTCGCACGCCACGCCGCCCGCAACCTGGCACCTGGTCGGGGCGGCGTCCGGTTCCGTGGGGCCGGCCTCCTGGGTCTTCCCCAGGCCGCGGTTCGCCTGTCGGACTGATCGAAGTCCCGATCAGTCCTGAGAACGGACGAGGCCCAGATGGTCGAGGCCGGGTTTGTCCTCCTCGGACCGGCGGGATGTATCGGTCGTGTGTGACTGTGCGCGACAGGTGGCACCGATGGACAACTGCGATGCACAGAAGGGTGTGACCGAGATACGCGCCAAAGGGGCAATGGGATGATCTTGAAGTCCTGAGGGCTCCGCGGCCGCTACCCCTCCACCCGTGGCCGGAGGACCCGACTGCGGCCGAGCCGGCCCGGCGGCTCAAGCGCGCCCAAGCAGCGGCAGGCTGCCCCGCACCGCCTGCCGCCGGCTGCATCGACGGGCGCTCCCCGGCCGGGGAGCGCCACGGGCAGCCCGGGGTCAGCCGCCACCCGAGTTGGCCGAGGCCGAACCTCCGGAGAACCAGGTCGAGTGGGACCGCGGCTCATCGCGCGTGCTGCGCTCGGTGCGCAGCTCCACCACGACCGCAGCCGGGCCGAGTAGGGCCTCCAGTGCGTCGGCGAGCCGCTGCGGGTCGCCGCCGAACGGGAGCGGGGCGAGCCGCTCCCGGCCGCCCCGCAGGACGAGTTCCAGCGCGAGCGTGGAGACGGCCGGCTTATGGTCCCCCTGGTACGGCTCCACCACCTTGTGCGTCAGCTGGACCTCGCGCAGGGTGTCGACGGGCAGCCAGTCGTCCGGCCCGGCACCGCGGACCAACCGCAGGGACGCAGGCACCCCGGCCGGCGCGAACTCCACCCGCAGGATGTCCCGGGCCCGGGAAAAGGCCAGCGCCAGCCAGCCGAGCAGGTACTCCAGCCCGGCGATCACCCCCACCACCACGAACACAGTCGACGCCCGCGCCCCAGCCAGCGCCATCCAGAAGGCGACGAGCAGGGTCGGCACGCCCAGAGCGAGCGGAGCGAACAGCGCCGGCCCCGCCGAGGTCAGCACGTTCCACGCCGGCCCGGCCGGCCCGACGTGCAGGACCAGATCCGTCGAGTCGGGGCCTTGTCTCAGCAAGGGATCGGTGGCCATGCCTCCAGCGTAGGACCGGTCCGCAAGAGCGCCTCGACCCCATTCGGCCGTTGAGGCACGACTTCTGACGGCCCGTATCCCTCAGCCGGCGGGCGCGGCGGGCTCCCAGGGCTCGAACCACGGGTCGGGCCACTGCTCGGCGACGGTCATCAGCGGCTAGAGGGTGGCGCCGTCCAGGGGTACGCGGTGATCAGCCGCTTGAACCGCGGATACGCGGTCCGTTCGATCGAGGTCACAACCCACCCCAGGCTCCAGACGATGGTCAACATCACCACCAACGACACCGAGCCGAACGGGTGGCGGGCCGGGACCTCACGGCTTCAAGATCATCTCACTGCCCCTTTTGGGCTCACCTTGGCTGGACCCCCAGAGCGCGTACAAGTCGCGGGCGACGTGGCCGAGGGCCGGCCAGGCAGGGGCGCAGCAATCAGGGGGTTGCACGCCGCAGACCATCGTGAACTGCGAAACCCAGCTCAGCGTGCACCTGCCGCCCAGCGCGGGCCATCTGTCGCGCACAGCACCAAGTAGCGTGCTCAAGCACCACCTATCACGCACAGTCGCAAGACCTACCACTGACCTGAGCGTGCCACTCGCGCAGAAAATCGAACAGATGACGGAATATAGGGATCCCCCCACCGAGGAGCAGCGCCATGACCTCCCCCGCCCCGCCCCCACGGTCAGATCGCAGGTCGCCACGTGGCCCCCTTCGCAGACTGGCCCGTGTTGTCGGTGACGTGTTAACTGCACCTTCCTGGGCTCATTTGGGCGAATTGAGTTCCAGGATGTCTGTCCTTCAGAAGTTCTACCGAGAGGTGATCGCGGGGCGAGCCAGAGTGCCCCTATGCCCGGTACCACGCCGCGTGGACGGCGACGAAGCTCCGGCGGGGGCTCGCGGTGGATGAGGCCGAGCAAGACCGGTTGTACGACATCGCGGCCGGCTGTGGCGGCACGGAGGTGGGGTTCGCCCCCGCCCCGTAGCAGGCGCGAGAGCCGCCCGTGAAGGAGTGGCCTGCCCTCTTGTACGTGATCCGGCGTCAACGGGCCGGGGTCAGGGCGGTGGGGGCCAGTACCCATAGCAAGGCTCTGCCGGTCAGGGGCGTGGTGGCGATCAGGGTCAGGTAGACCTCGATCAGGGATCCGTCGCCGGTGAGGACGTTGAGGTCGTCGGTCCATCGGGAGAGCAGGTAGATGACGGCGTCGACGATGAGCCAGGAGGCGAGGTTGGCTCCGATCCACCATTTCCAGCGTGTGGTGAGCTTGCGGAGGACCAGTGACTGGGACAGGCCGAGCAGGGGTCCCAGGGCCAGGCTCTGGCTGGCGGCCAGCAGGTAGGCCGTCGAGACCGTCTCGTGGGAGTCCTGCGCGCCGATCACGGCGGGCATGATCACCAGCAGCCATGCGAGCAGTGCCGGACCGACGTTGGAAGTGATCCACACCTTGCGCGGGATGGGGACCCGCTCCTTGACGACCAGCCATTGCAGCGCTCCCAGGACTCCGCCGAACAGCGCGGCACCCAGAGTCGCGATCAGGAGCGCAAGAATCACGTTGTGGCTGGCCAGGTTCATGTGAAGCACGTCGTTGCCCAGCAGGATCAGCAGGAACCCGACGGTCAGAACGGTGATGAACGCGAGCGTGTTGTAGCCGATCCACCGCCAGTACAGGCGGACGTCCCACCCACTGGTCGAGGCGGACTCGCGGCCGGAGCCGGAAGCGGTCATCACCCACTCCTCGGGACGATGCGGCCGTACATGCCGATCTCATGATCGAACACTGATCACCCCGGACCCGGTTGGCGGCACCGTGCGCCCCTGCGGTTTCCGCTCCCGACCACCCTTGTGGCCCCTCCCCCTTGTTGCGGCAATGACATCGCGGACGCGCGAGCGGCCAAACCGGTGAACTCCTGGTGCGCCTGCCGCGCATGGCCCGTCTCACCAGGGAGGTTGGGGGCAGGGCATGCGCTGCGGTCGGGGTGGAGTCGTGAACGGAAACTCGGGTCGTCACCATCGGCAGGTACTGCTCGCCTCAGTGCGTTCGCTGGTAACCGCGGCGCTCCTCGTGACCGCCTACTACCTGCTGCCCATGGACTCGGCCTTCACGGCCACCACCGTTCTGGTGCTCCTCGGCGGTATCGCGGCTGTGGCGGGGCTCCTGGCCTGGCAGATCTACCAGATCACACTCGCTCCGCAGCCCGGGCTGAAGGCCATGGAGGCCATGGCGATCACCGTGCCGCTGTTCATCCTGCTCGATGCCACCGCATGCTTCCTGCTGGAACACACCACCCCGGGAAGCTTCAGCGAACCCCTGTCGCGCACCGACGCGATGTACTTCGCGATGACCGTGTTCAGCACGGTCGGGTTCGGCGACATCACCGCACGCAGCGAGACCGCCCGGCTGCTGACCACGGGACAGATCACGCTGAACCTGCTGCTGCTCGGCGTGGCGGCCCGGCTCCTGGCCAACGCGGTCCAGCGAGGCCGCGAACGCCGTGATCAGCCTGCCGGTCCCGGTGGGGGGAGCGGCAGCGCGCCGCCAGCCCCGTGACTCGCCTCTCGGACCTGGGCGGCGCGGCCCCAGTCCGAGGAGGTCGGGGTCCAGCGGCGCTCTGGCCTACCGGCTGCCGTTGTTCAGGTAGTCGTCGATGTGGCGGGCGGTGTGGTAGCCGCTCTGGATCGCGCCGTCGATGAAGGAGCGCCATCCGATGGCCGAGTCGGCGCCCGCGAAGAACAGCCGCCCCTCGGTGGTGCGCAGGTCGGGCAGGATGCTGGCCAGCTGTCCGGGTCGGTAGATGCACCAGGTGCCGAGGGAGAGCGGGTCGTTGGACCAGTCCCATCCGACGATGGATTCGACCTCGACGCCGGGGAGCAGGGGCTGGAGTGCTTCCTGCATGCCGGCGGTGTCGTCGAAGGCGGACATGGGCAGGCGGTCCGGGTCGCTGGAGAACGCGACGACCCAGGTGCCTTCCGGGCCTCCCTTCGCGTAGGTGACCACCCAGTTGACCGCGTAGGCCTCCGGGGCGAGGACGCTCACGTTCCCGATGTCGCCCTTGACCTTGACGATGCTCTTGCGGCCGGCGCCGGCGTGCCGCTCCTCAGCGGCCCTGCGCTTGGTGTCGGACAGGCGGGGCTCGAACTCCACACTGTTCAGGACGTTCACCGGCAGCGCGATCACAGCCGTGGGCGCGGTGATCGTGTCGCCGCCCGCGAGTTCGACGCGTACTTCGCCGTCGCTCTGGACGACACGCGTGACGTGCGAGTTGAGGCGGAAGTCGGTGAGCGTGGCGTGCCCGGCAATGCCGTCGATCAGCTCGCGCGTGCCCTTCACGAGCTTGGTCGCCGTCAGGGCGGCCGATGCCTGCTCGGCGCTCCACCCCGACAGGGCGTAGGTGCGCAGGTATTCGGTGACGGCGGACTTGTCGAGCGGGCCGAGCGCGACCGCGCAGCACATCGACTCCAGCCAGTCGTAGAGCACCGGGTCGGCCTTCACCGTCTCCAGCTGCTCGCGGAACGACCGGTCGCCGATACCTTGCGGATCCGGGCCCCACGCCTCTGTGAACGGCTCCGGAAACAGTTCCGCGCCCGGCGAGCAGAACTGGTTGAGCAGCTCCATGGCGCGTGCGACGTCCTCGTCGGAGAGGTCCACGACACGTCCGCCTGACACGACCGCCTGCCGCAGCCCTTCCGCGACCGGCAGCGGCTCGGTCTCGATGCCGTAGCGCTGCATCTCCGCCCACACATTCGGCTGCAGGGGATGCACCCAGGTGCCGCCGAACTCCATGGCGTGCCCGTCGTGGTCCTTCGTGTAGGTCCGGCCGCCCAGCCGGTCACGTGATTCGACCAGCACCGCGCGACGTCCGCGCATCGTCAGCTCACGCGCGGCCGTCACACCGGCGAACCCACCACCGATGATCACGACATCCGGACGAGACTCTGCCTTGCTCACTACTGGATCCCTTCGGTCTTCCGGCGCGAGGCGCACACGGTCGCCGTCGTTGGTCGGTGACAGCGGCCGACGTGCCCTCTTCCGGGATGGTGCTGTCGGCCGGGGTGTTCAGGCCGTCCGGTTGCTGTGGCGGTCCGGTCGGCGCCGATAGCGCCGGCCATTGCCGCAACCGTGGTCAGGCGATGACGAAGAACTTCACGAACGGCGAGCGGGTGCGCCAGGTCGCACTGAACCCGTCCGGGAAGGAGTAGATGCCCCCGGCGATGAGGTCGATCTTCTGGCCGTCGGGGGTCTCCAGCTCCGCCTCACCCTGCAGGACATGGAAGGTGTCGGAACCCGTGACGTTGTAGGGGATCTCCGCGCCGATCTGGGGGTCGGTCCTCCACAGGCCACCCATCAGGCCGCCTTCCTTCTGCACCAGGAAATGGACCTGCCCCATCTCCCGGCCCTCCTCGACGAACGGCTCCCAAGAATCCGTCGTAATGGACGAGGTCGAAACACCAGGAAAATCCGCCATATCACCCTCCACAGTGAGACAAACTGCCGACCGGAGCAGCAGACCAGAGATCGCGGCCGCTGCCGATGAGGCTGGCGGGGACGATCCCTCCGATGCCGGTACCGCACTGGCCAGGGCGCCATCACTTCTGGACCAGAGGCTCCACGGTGGCTTCAAGATCATCCCGTTGCCCTTTTGACCCGTATCTCGCCAGACCCGAACGGCCCTCACCAGTCGGCTGAGCTCCGCTGCTGGCCCCCGCGAATCAGCCCTGTTCGAATCCCGACCTGGGGAAAAACTGCCCGGAAGATTGAACACAGGCACTTACCTTGTTCTTTATCTACCAAGATCTTCCAGGCTTGCCGATGGCCTTGAGGGTCTCGGGTCGTTTGACGGTTTTGCCGACGTCGTAGCGGGGTGCCGGGTGTTTGTTCTTGGCGCCGGGTGGCCGACCGGGTCCGGTGCCTCGGGGTCTGGGAACACGGGCCGGGCAGGCGAGGTGAGCGCGGATGTTCCGAAACCCTCGGCGGACCCGGGCCGGGGTGAGCCGGTCGAGGCTGGTGGGCTTCTCCCACGGCCTACGGAGGTCCGTGGCGAGTGGGCGGGCCAGTCGGAGCTGGGTGTGGGCGACGATCAGGATCCAGGTCCAGCGGTCCGCAGCCTCGGGGGTGCGGAGTTTCGGGGTGGTCCAGCCCAGGGTCTGCTTCACGAAGCGGAACGTGTGCTCCAGGTCAAAGCGGCGGAGGAACGACTGCCAGAAACGATCCACATCGTCCGGGGTCGCGCTGGTCTTCGAGGACCATAACCACACCGGTGGGGCGTCCCGGTCTTTCGACAGGTGGTCGACCTTCAACCGAATCAGCGTTCCTTCGACCAAGGGCAGTTCACCATCGTGGTCGAGCCAGGAAGAGCGGTGGGTGAGCCTTGGATGGACGCGGTCCCACGCCTGGGTCTCGGCCTTGCCGTAGTTGGTGGTGTCGGTGACCGTGGTGATCGCGGGTTCGGGCCAGGTCTCCGGCTTGGTGAAGCGGAACTCTGGGCCGTGCTTGGGCGGCCGGCCGTTGACGCCGTGCATCCTCGGTGGTTTCGGCAGGCGCATGACGCGGTCGGAGCGGACCCGGCCGACCAGCTCGACGGGCAGGTCGCGCAGGACCCAGGCCAGGCGGGTGACGTCGTAGCCGGCATCGCTGACGATCACGATGGCCGGGTCCCCGGCCTGCCACTGCCCCGCGGTGATGAGTCGTTCAACGACTCCTCGGAGCTGGGCGGCGGTGATCGCGGTCGCGTCGTCGATCGGTCCGAGCCGGACCGCGTCCAGGATCGCGGTCCAGGATGTGGCACCCGGCTCCAGTGCGGCCACGAAGGAGTAGGGCCAGCCCGGGATGAACTGCGAGGCCGTTTTCGCGCGGCCGTAGACGTGACAGAACAGTCGGTCGGCTGAGCACGGCGCGTCCGAGCGGAGCCACGGTGACACATCGACCGCCAAGACCAGGCGTCCGCCGTCGAACCGCGGCAGGGGCAGCCCTGCCAGCAGCGTCCGGAGCCGGTCGACGTCGATCCTGCCGTGGTTCAGGCCGCCGTACATCGCTCCGTGCCCACGACGGTGCTCGGGCAGAAGGGTCAAGTCCACCGGGGACTTCACCGCACCATCGGCACACAGCACCGCGTCCACCAACTCGAACAGTTCGTCGCGCCGAGCGGCCAGACACTCGTAGAACTCGCCCCGGAAGCGTGACGCCTCCGCGAACGCTTCCCTCCGAACAGCATCAGGCAGCAGACTCACCTCACGGCCTTCGTCGTGGTCACGTGCACCTTGGTCGGAGCACATGATCAGACGAAGGCCGCCCCCATGTCCGGTGATTCTCCATGTGAGCGACGCGGTTCGAGGCGCCCTTCGAGGGGACCCGAACCTCGAGCGAGTCCCTACCAACCCATGCTCTTGGCCACCTCGGCCTGGGCTGCAGCGATCTCTTCACCAGTGGACTCGATGATGTCCACCTCCTCCAGGCGTGCCAGCAGGTCTGCGAGAGCCTGCTTCTGAGCCGGGTGCGTGATCGGCACGGTGTTCAGGTCGGTGCTCATCAGCCAGTCGAACAGCACGATCGCGTCAGCACGCCACAGGCGGAGATCGACGGTTGGTGTAGACCCCCAGGGGAACCCAGTTTCCATGGGAGCATCTTGCCAGGTCAGCGCGCTGTGGCGCGTCACAGGTCAACGGTCACGCGGCTGTCCGCTCAACCTTCGGCGTCGAGGTCAGAAGAAAAAGAACAAGCTTACGGCCCTGTCGTGGTGTCCGATGGTGTGCTGAATCGTTCTGGCTGCGGTGGCGGTCGCCCGGACCGGCATTCGCGGAAGGATCCCGTTGTCGATGTCGCAGCCTGTTCGTGTCGTGTTCCGCTCTGCCCGGCGTGCTGCGCCAGCTGAAGGTGAAGGGCTGCGGGTGGCCCTGTACCAGGGGCAGGGCCCGGTCGGGAGCCGGGAGGCAGTTGAGCAGAACCTGGAGCGTCTCGCCGAGGTGGCCGCGCTGGCAGCGGACTACGACTGCCAGACGGTGGTGTTCCCGGAGAAGTACACGACCGGTTACGCGATCGGCCCCGAGCTGTGCCGGGAGCTGGCAGAGCACCGTGAGGGGCCCTCTATCGAGCGGGCGCGGCTGGTGGCCAAGGAGCACGGCCTGGCCGTGGTCCTGCCCTACCCCGAGCGGGACGGGGACGCGTTCTACGACTCGATCAGCGTGATCGCCTCCGATGGGCTGGTGGCGGCGAACTACCGCAAGACCCACCTGTACGGGGCGGCCGAGCGGCGCAACTACTCTTTCGGCCAGGAACTACCCCCGGTGGTCAGCCTGAACGGCATCGGCGTGGGCGTGCTGAACTGCTACGAGTGTGAGTTCCCGCCGCTCTACCAGTACCTCGCCGAACAGGGCGCCAAGATCGTCCTCGGCCCCACCGCGGCGGACGGGCACTTCCGCCTGGCCGACGGAACCATGAGCCAGGTCCCGTACCAGGACGCCACCCGTCACATCATCCCGGCCATGGCCAGCATCTGGCGCCTGTTCATCGCCTACGCCAACCGCCGCGGCTGGGAACAGGTCCCCGCCGGCGCCTGGCAGTACCAGGGCAACTCCGGCATCTGGGCGCCCGACGGCGAACCCCTGGTAGCGGCCACCGCCGAAGACCGCCACCACGACTGCCTGCTCATCGCCGACTGCCTCCCCTCAGCGGTACCCCCCTTCAGCCCCGAAGGCCACCACCCCACCGACAACCGCCTCACCCTCAACCCCACCCTACGCCCCACCCACTGAGGACCGCTTCTTGCCGGCACCGGAGAACGAGATGGTGCGCGGACATCGGCCGATCCCACACACAGCGGGAAGGCGTCCCGAAAGCCGGAGCGGGCCCGGGTGCGGGCGTCCACGGCCCGGTGGGCGCCGACGTCCACGGACCGCGGGCACTCGGCGCTGCACGCGGCCGGAACACCCGGCGGGCGTGGCGACTACGGTCCCGGCTGTCAGGACTCCTTGAGACCCCTGACAGCCGGGACCGTCAATGCAGCCGGCTTACGAGTACCGGCCGGGAACGTCCCTCATGCGGCAAGGGGTCAGGCGGCGGCGAGGCTGATCTGGTTCTTGAAGATCACCCAGCGCTGGCCCGCGTCCTTCACGTCGCACACCTTGGTCGAAACGTTCGGGGTGCTCCACGTGTTGGCGAAGCAATAGGCCGGCGCGTAGCTGAGGGCGATCTGCTGGCCCGAGACATTCCAGTACTGCCCCTGGTCCTTCGGGTTGCACGGCTTCACCGAGACGTCCGCGGCGTTCCAGGTGTTGGCGAGGCAGTAGGCCGGAGCATCGGTCAGGGAGATCTGGTGGCCCGAGACGGTCCAGTGCTGGCCCTGGTCCTTCGGGTCACACGGCTTCGTGGAGACGTTGGGGGTGCTCCAGGCATTCGCCAGGCAGTAGAGCCCGGGAGCACGCAGGGCCGGAGCGGCGGTTGCCGCGGCCTGCGCCCCTGTGGCAGGCAGGAGGGACGCGGTCAGCGCCAGCGCTGTGAGGGCGAGCGTCTTGCGGAGGGCGACAGTCATGTGGGCGAAATCCGTTCGTGCTGAAGAAATGGGATTCACGCCCGAACTCGAGATGGACTTCCAGCTCTGTTCCGAACGCAGGGTAATTGGTAGCAGCACCCAAGACGTGGCCAACGGTTTCTGCGCAGCATCTTCATCCCTTAGAGCCGCTACATGTGATGACCCGACAGACCCCCTGAGAGAGCAGCCAGGGAGTCCACCAAGACACCCCCGTGCCGTGAGGCGTCTGGCTGAGGTGGCGCTCGGAGGCGCGGACAGCGAGGCCACGGACAAGACCCGGGGATACGGTGGCACCACCACCTGGGGAAAGGGCACGGCCATGCTGAAATCCTTGATCCGCACCCTGCCGTGCCGTACCTGCAGAGCCAGTGTGGAGACCGGCGGCGTGCGAACCCTGAGCTCCGCGGGAGACCACCTGACGGTGACCTGGCACACCCGCAACTGCCCCCACCACATTGCCGACATCCTCATCGCCTCCCGCCCCCTCCACAACGCCAACACCCCACCGGCTGAACCAGGGCGCAGCACCCGGCAGGCGTGAATCGCCGACCGGGCCCGTGGTGGTCTGCTCGTCCAGCTGGGCGAGGTTGTCAACGACGAGGTGCTCGGCCATCCGTCACCATCTCCGGGTTACTCGCAGGCGATGCCGTCGCCGTCACGGTCGAGGTGCGATCCATACCCGCATCGCCACGGCGGATCGGCGCTGCTCCAGCCTCGGGGGCGGCGCTGCAGTTCCGGTACGAAACACCCCCGCCGGAGCCGGAGCTGCTGGAGCTACCGCCGCTTGATGAGGGTCGAGTGATCGCGGGGGCGTCGGCCCGGCTTGGGGTCTTGCCGTCGTCGGCCGCGGCTGGCCGCGGCAGCGGCGGCCGTTCAGCAGGCGGCGGCGCGACAGCGGCAGCCGACGCCAGCGCACTCGCTGTGGGGGCGGGCGGCGTGGGAGGAGACGGGGAAGCCACCGGGGGCGTGGACGAAACCACCGGCGCGGGCGGGGGCGAGGGTGCGGCGGTGACCGTGACGGTGACAACCGGCTGAACTTGCGGCTTGGCATCGTCTTGCACAGGCATTTGTCCCGAGCTGACGGCGGCGGGAAGCAGCATGAACCAGACCGAGGCCAAGACGACTGTCACGGCCCGGCCGGCCTTGTCCCAGCGCGCCATGAACGCGAGTGCCGCCCCGAAGGGCGGCACGAACAGCGTCGCGAGGACCACGGCGGGAACAGCCATCCGTTCGTCCGCGGCAGATCCGCACCCGGCCCATCGAACTGCAGCGCACCGAAATACAGACCAGGTCTCAGGCTTGCGGGAGAGCCGCGTCCGCTGCCGCAGGGTGGTACGGCCCAGTGCATCGTGCTCGTAGCGCACGCGGCCCGCCCGGGTGATGGACGTCCCGCTGTAGGCGCGGCTGCCCGTGGCTTCATGTCCGGGGTGGGCAGCTGGCCAGGAGACCTCGGTCTGGTTGCCCACCTCGTCGTAGGCGTACCGCTCGGTCCACTGGGAGGCGTCGACGGACGTGATCCGGCCAACAGGATCCAGCTCGAAGGTCTGCAGGCCGGTGAGCCTCGTGAGGCCGGTGTAGCCGGTGAGGCCGGTGGCGGGCAGGAGACGGGCTGCGACGGCGGCGGGGAAACGCAGGTAGTCGGCGAGGTCATCGGCTGTGGCCACACCGAGGACGGTCCCTGCATGGCTGGGGAGGCGGGTGAGGCATTCGTCATCGGTCAGGCCGTCGTTCAGGAACTCGGCGGGAATGGACCGCTCGGCGAGGTCGAAGAGACGCTGTCCGCCCGCGCGGCGGGTGGAGGCGAGTTCCCCGGACCAGACCATGAACTCCCCCGCCGTCTCGGCGGCCGGGTTCCGTTCGCTGAGGTCGCGGTCGCGCTCGGCACCAGCGAGAAGGCGGCCCGCAGGTACGTGACGGAATTCCTCCACCCCTGACCGCGGACGCCTGGTATTCGGCCTGTCGTTCCTGCCCGACCCGCGTCACCCCTCCATGGTCCGCCGTGCACAGTGCCGGACGACCGAGGCCAGGTCCCCCTCCGAGCCGAACAGGGCCCGCTGGACGCGCGCTCCGTTGCCGCGCTCCAGGAGGCCCGCGATGCCGGCCCGTACGAACTCCTCGTCGCCGGCGTCGGCCAGCGCGTCGCCGACGTGCCGGTACAGCGCCTCGACGGCCGTCGCGGGCCCGGTCTCCCGCATGGTCTCGGGGTGCAGCAGCGGGCCGTCCAGCCCCGAGCGGCCGGCCTGCCAGGAGGCGAGCCGGAGCAGTCCCGTACTCACCCGCGGCGCGGGCTCCCCGGCCTTCCAAGACCTCGCCGCCGTCTCCACCAGGCCCCGTACGAGGGCGGCCAGGAGGACCGGCGTGGAAGCGTCGAGGCAGACGTCCGCCACCCTGACCTCCACTGTGGGGTAGGAGGCGGAGAGCCGCGCATCGAACCAGATCATGCCCTTGTCGCGCAGCACACCGGAGTCCACCATGGCCTTCACCTCGGCGTGGTAGCGGTCCGCGGAACCGAAGACGTCCACGGGGCCGGCGGCGGGGAGCCTGTTCCACACCCGGCTGCGATAGCTCCCGTAGCGGGTGTCCTCGCCCTGCCAGAAGGGGGAATTCGCGCTCATCGCCGTCAGCACGGCGAGCCAGGGGCGGATGCGGTCCAGCACGGCGACGCCCTCCTCGTCCGAATCCACCGACACGTGGACGTGGCAGCCGCAGGTCAGCTGCTCCTGGGCTGTCATGCCGAACTGCCGCGACACCCAGTCGTAGCGGTGGCCCGGGGAGAGGGACGGCCGGACGGCCAGCGGGGAGGTGCCGAGCGCCGCCACGACCGCGCCGGCCGTCGCCGCGTGTCTGGCGGCCTCCGCTCGCCACCGCACGATCTCCTCGTGGAGCTCGCCCATCTCCGTGACCGGCTTCGTGGCGAACTCCACCTGCTCTTCCTGCAGCTCCGCCTCGAAGGTGTGGCTCGGCTCCTCTCCCTCCTCGGCGGCCCGGTCCGGGCTGGCTCCGGCCCGGTCGGCCGCGGCGAGAACGGCTCCCGCCACGGCTCGCGGCTCCCCCGTCTCCGCGTCAGCCAGCAGCAGTTCTTCCTCCACGCCCACGCTTCGCATGCAGCAGCCCATCGCCTCGTCGTGCTGTTCACCGATCGGTCAACGCCTGCCCCTGCCCACCGTCGGTATGCGTAAGCCGGCTCACCGGACCGGGGTCTCCAGCAGACCAGGCGGGAGCGCCGCCGACGACGAGGCGCGACGGGCGGGCCGGGCTCCGGCTTGGCGGGGTTCGAGCCCTGCCCGGCGCCCCTTGTCTCGCTGTCCTTCGTCCTCGGCAGCTAGGAGCTGTAGTCCACGGTCTGCTCCTGGGCGGGCCGATCGAGCGGGAAGGCCTGGCCCCACTCCGCCAGCTCGGCCCGGCCGACGCCCCCGGCGCGCTCCAGGAGCAGCGGGTACGGGGGGCCGTCAACGCGGTCACGCCGCGGCCCGGTACGGAGGCCGGATCAGCGTGTCCGGCATCGCACGAAAGGCCCGGGCGGACCTGACTTTCCCATGGTTCCCCCGACGTGGAACGAGAGAGAGCGCGTCGAGGAGTATGCCGCGCTCATGGAGCGGGAAACGGTCCCCACGGCGGTGGCGATTTCCACACTGGACGTGTGCCAGCCCGCCATCGACCGGGGAGACGACTACTTCGTGCACTGGGGCCTGACCCACTTCCTCCTCGACGGCCACCACAAACTGGAAGCCGCTGCCACCGCTGGCCGGCCGGTGCGGCTCCTCTCGCTGCTGACCTTGGGCGAGAGCCTGGCCGGAGCCGAAGAGGCCGCCCGGCTGCCTGCCTTGCGCGCGCAACCCCGCTCGGCCCGAGCGACCAGATAGGCGGCCCGAAGATCCTGCCTGTGCCGAGCCGGGACCCCCCTTTCCCACGCTCGCGCACACGGCACGATCGACCACGCCGCTCAGTCACACTGTCCTTTGGTCCGACCGGCTGTTGTGCCGGTGGTTCGTGCCGGGGTGCTCCGTGCGGCGGCGGAGTAGGGGTTATGAAGGGAATCGAACCGAATCGGATGGAAGTTCGCCATCCGGTCATTCCTGAACATCAACCTCAGGAGTCGCATGATGCGCCCCATCAGAGCGGCCTGCCTCGGCACGGCCACGCTGGTCACCCTCCTCGCCGGCACCCCCGTAGCGGCCGCCGCGACGGACACCGGCTCTGCCCAGGCCGGGGATAAGGGCCGGATCATCACGGTCCTGGGCGAGGTGCAGCAGCTGACCCGCTTCCCCGTCACCCCCGGCAGCGTCTCGCAGGGCGATGAGGTCGTCGTCCGCTCGGACCTCTTCGACGAGGCGCACAACAAGGTCGGCGAGACCCACGGCACCTGCACCACCACCCGGGGCGGCGCCGATGAGGCGGAGCAGTGCGTCGTGACCTACACCCTCCCGGACGGCCAGCTCACCGTGCAGGGGATGTACTTCAACTACCTCGACCAGGGTCCCTTCGACAACGCGATCACCGGCGGCACCGGGAAGTACGAGAACGCTCGCGGCTCGGTCCACTCCGACACGATCGCCACGGACCCCAAGGTCGTGAGGCGCTTCACGATCCACATCGTCTGACGGACCCGACGCCCGCCTGCCCCCCCCCCCCCCCCCGACGCCCTACGCGTGCTGGAGTGAGCGGGTACCGGCAGGGTGGAGGGCTGAGCCCGGCCTCGGTGATCGACTCTAGTTCCTACGGCAGGCCGGCCTGGACCTCGACGTCGTCCGGCTGGACGGTCCGCTGCTGATCGAATGACGCGGCGGCGGGCCGTCTGGAGCCCCGACCCCGAGCATCCAGGCACCCGGCGGACGGTACCGGGTCCAGGCGCCGGCGCGGTCGGCTCGACCGCAGCGCGTACGGGGCAGCCCTGATCCGGGGCCCCCTCCCTCCCGCCTCCCGACCGCGCGCAGCGCGAGGTCTGGTTCGGGGCTGCCTGTGCGGGCACAGGCCTTGTAGGCGGACAGCCCGCGGCCTCGGCACGCCCGGCCTGCACCGGCCCTCCCAGATGAGGGCAGGCCCCCAGGAGAGCGCGGCAAATTCCGGCTTTCGAGCCCGTCGGGAATCCGCTCGGCAGCGGAGGTGAACGATCATGGCATCGAAACTGACCGTCTACCACGTCTCGCCGTCCGGCGAGCGGGCGGCGGCAGCGGGCGTGAAATGGCAGGTCGAGGGTCGAGAAGGACGACGGCTGCTGCACGAGCCGCACCGCACCCAGAAGGACGCCATCGGCGCCGCCCGGCGCCACGCAAAGGAACACCAGCCCGCACAGGTCATCGTCCACGCCCTCGACGGGCACGTCCGGACCGCGTACACCTACGGAGACACGCCCGCTGCGGCCCCTGGCGAACGTGGACGCAAGGCTGGAGAACACGGAGGCGTCTTCTGAGAACGCGAAACGTTACGCGGCCTGCCTGGGGCTCCGTTCCCCGAAGCAGCCTGCTGGACACGAAAGGCCCGGCAACACGGGGGCGTGCCCTTGGGGCGGAGGGGCCGCGCACTGACGCCTGCACCCATGGAGCATGTGCAGGTTCCCGTTGTGTTCGACGACGCCGGCGGCGTGCTGGTTCTCGCTGCCGGGGATGTGGGCGGATGCGGTCCAGGTACGGCCGTCGAAGGCGGACCGGAGCATGAACCGGTTGTTCTCGTCTCGCCGGAACAGGGTGGTGCAGCTGCGGCACCTGGGCCGGGGGCTTGCCAACCTGTCATGAGTCCTAGAGGCCCGCTGCGAAGAGGTACGCGCCGCCGCGGGCAAGATGCGCTCCCGCCTCGCTTCTCCCCTCCTGGCCGCGTCCCCCAGCGCCCCACCCCGGCGCAACCCCTCCCCCGGCAGACGCCGCCGGGCCACCACCCCCGGCCGACCGGACTCCCCCCACCAGCGGGGCATCCACCACGCCCGCTGACATGCTTCCTGCAGCAGCCCTCCGGCGGGCCTCGGAGAAGCCTGCGTAAGCGCCAGGGGTTTACGGGCGGCGATCGCGAGCACGAGAGCGTCACGACCAATCCGGTACTACACGAGGAGGTCCCGATGTCGGGCACGGAGAAGGCCAAGGCACAGACCGAGCAGGCCAAGGGCAAGGCCAAGGAGGCCATGGGCCGCATGGCCGGCAACAAGCGAATGACCGCCGAGGGCCACGCCGACCAGGCCAAGGGCAACGCCCGCCAGGCCAAGGAAGACGTCAAGGACACCTTCCGCCACTAGCCGCACACCCGACGGACCACCGTCACCCGCTGGGCCCCGACTCCCTCCCCCTGGGTCGGGGCCCAGCGGCATTCAGCGCATGAGATCCCCCAAGACCGCTGGCATCGTCCTCATACTCAGCCTGGGCGCCTTCTGGCGGCTGGGCCTATCGCCGACCACTCGGGGATGGCATCCTTGACCGCCGCGCCGGGCCTGGCACCCGATAGCCCCCCCCCGGCCGGGAAGGTGCGGCGCGTGGATGCGGCCAGCGTGATCCTGTCGCGTCAGGCTTCGGGGTGGGCCGCCCTTGCAGAGCGGCCGTCTGGGGGACGCGACTGTCAGACGGCGCGCCTTCCCGGCACCGCCCGGCTGGGTTGAGTCGGCCCAGACCTGCATGAGAAGGCCAGGGGGCCTTCTCATGCACCGCGCAAACAGCGGTTGCGCCCGGCTGGTTCGTCAGGTGGTGACGCGGGTGTTCGTCGGCCGTCCTCCGCAGGAGCCCGGGCAGGTCGACCGCTTCGGCGTCACGTTCCTGCATACCGTCCGTGTGGAGCAGGAGGCGGTCGCCCGGGCGCAGGTCCACGTCCTGGATCTGGTAGGCGCCGTGTATTGAAACGCCGAAGGGCATGTTCACAACGTCCGGACCCTCTGGCCATCCGCCGGAGTTCCCGGGACTGCGCGCCGTCCCTGCCTTCCCAAGCGCCGGATCAGGACTCCCCGGAAAACGGCCAGTACAAGTACCGCGGGGATGCAGCCCGCCGCGACCAGCTCTGCCAGCGTTACGGACTCGACCGCACCTGATCCCGCCTTCTGCGGCCCGGGCCTGCGCCAGGCCGGGTGGCGGTCCGCTCTTCGGCACGCGATGGTCCAGCTCGTACAGGGCCGCGGTGAGTTGCGGTCTCGGCGCAGCGGTCCAGCGGGCTCCTCGCCTGAAGTAGTCCATGAGCCCGCCGCCAGCCCTTGCAGGTGTGCCGCCCAGCGCGGGACGTTGCAGGCCACGACCGGGTGCCGGGAGGAGAACACGGCGCCGTCGAGCCGCCCCGCGACGACCCTCCTCCAATGGCTCCCACTCGTTGTGCGAACTCACCGGCGGGCCGGCGGACGCCGCAACCGGCTCGTACGGTTCGTCGGAGGGCGACCGGCCGCCCGGGCCCTGTGGTGCCGTCATCGTGACCGGCTACGTCCACGAACCGAATCCACGAACCGCATCTACGGAATCTTCGACTCCTATTCCCGGGGCTCCTACGATGCCGTTCCCCCGTGCGGGGCGACAGCCGGGACGCCCGTTCTGGGGCGCCGCATTCGGGCGTCTGCTGTCCGAAAGTGATCCGTCCAGCCTGAATGCGAACATACCCGGCGACCCGGCGAGTGTCCCTGCTCCTCAGTAGTCCGCCAGCGCCTTGCCTCGGCACCCGGAAATTCGCGGGCGCCAGGCTTTTGAGTTCCCAGGCGATAAGACCCGTCGGGGCGGCGGACGCCGGCCTGACGGCCGAGGTGACGGACGGGCCTGGGGTGATCGGTACGCACCGCACCGGGAGCTTGCGCCTCGTCCGCGCGGGTGGCGTCGACTCGGCTCCGGCATGGGTGCAGCCTTCCGGAGGGATGCGCTCAACTGGGAGAACACCGGTCGGGTGAGGGCGACTTGGTCGGGCCACCCCCGTGTGGGCCGGACGAGGCGATGCCCCCGATGCACCGACGCCCCGATCCCCCCGGGGCACCGCTACCCCGACTCCGGGCCCGGCGCACGGGGGGGGCGTGTCGCAATATCCGGATCGCTCTATTCCAAATAGATACGGACTCGAATCCGACTCGAATCCGGCTCAAGACTCTGTCCGAATACCCATCACATTCGAGTCCGGCTTTCCCGACTTGCCGTAACGCATAAGCGGAGGGCATGGGGTCCGTTTGATCGGTTCCGCTTTCGATATCGCAAGGCATGCCACCCTCTGTCCCGTTTGCGATCTGGCGGGTTCCCGCCAGTCGGAGATGCCCCAACTTAAATTCCTTGTCTGACCGTTGAAGCGCCACCTAGGTTTGCGCCCTGAATATCTGGATCATGAGTTGGCGTGGCAGCGGGGATACCTGCGCGCCACGCTGGTGATGGGGGATCATGTCTGCAATCAGGGGTCGGCGGCTTTGTCGTGCCGTAGCGACCGCCCTGGGCGCGGTAGTCGTCGTGGGTGTCTCACCCGGGTACGCACCGACGGCTGCCGCTGCCACTGCCTCGACGGCCCAGGCGCCGCCGGCGAGCGAGGGCGAGAAGGCACTCAAAGCCGCGGCCGAGTCCGGCAAGCCGGTCGAAGTGCTGGGCGAGCGCACCGAGTCCACGACGACGTACGCGAATCCGGACGGCAAGTCGTTCCGTCTGGACACCTCGGCCGTTCCGGTCCGGGTCAAGGCGAAGGACGGGGCCGGCTGGGTCGCGCCCGACGCCACGCTGGAGGTCCGACCGGACGGCACCGTGGGCCCGAAGGCCGCCGTCGCCTCGGTCGGGTTCTCGGGCGGCGGCGATGCGAGCCTGGTGACCATCGAGCACGGCGGACGGTCGATGTCCCTGGGCTGGCAGGGCGGGAAGCTGCCCAAGCCGGTGCTCGAGGGTGACAGCGCTCTGTACCCGGAGGTGCTGCCCGGGGTCGACCTGCGGATGACGGCGACCCTGAAGGGGTTCCGCGAGGTCCTCGTGGTCAAGACGCCGGAGGCGGCCAAGAACCCGAGGCTCCAGCGCGTCGAGTTCGACCTCGCGGCGAAGGACGTCCAGCTCAACTCCGCCCAGGACGGCGGGCTGTCCGCCACGGACGCCAACGGCAAGCCCGTGTTCAAGGCGCCCCCGGCCCTGATGTGGGACTCGAAGGGCGTGAACACCGTCCCGGCCATGTCGCCGAAGGAGAAGGTGGCCGCCGCGAAGAGCGAGGGCGGCACGCTGCCCAAGGCGAACGCCGCCGCCGACCCGGGCCTGCGGCCCGCCGACGGTCCGGCCCTCGGTTCCGGGGCGGCGAACATGCCCGTCCAGCTCGATGCCGACTCGCTGGCCGTCGTACCGGATTCCGCGCTGCTGAAGCAGAGCGACCCGGCAGCCTTCCCCCTGTACATCGACCCGTCCGTAGCCCTGGACGACGGTACCGAGCACACCGCGCTCCGCAATGACGGTGTGTCCTTCTGGAACTGGGACAACGGCAGCGACAACATGGGCAAGGGCATGGGCAAGTGCGGTTCCTGGGGCGGCTACTACTGCGGTCCGGGATACGTACAGCGCCTGTACTTCGAGTTCTCGCCGAGCAAGCTGGTGGGCAAGGAGGTCCTGACCGCCCGCTTCCGGGTCACCGAGCCGTGGGCCTTCCAGTGCGAGGTCCGCAACGTCTGGCTGGTCCGCATGGACGGGGAGATCGGGCCGAACACGACCTGGGGCAACAAGCCCAACTACGCCGACCTCATGGGCGACCGCTGGCTGTCGGCGGGGCGCGGCTCCGCCTGTGATCCCAACTCACCCGCCGCCCCGGTTGAGTTCTCCGACAACCTGCCCGACGAGCCGGACGAGAACCTCACCCCCACCGTCCGTGACTTCGCCAACGGCCGCTACAACCGTCTGAACCTGGAGCTGAGGGCCGAGGACGAGTCGGACACCGCCTCGTGGAAGCGCTTCCGCAACGACGCGGTCCTGTCCGTCGACTACATCGGCAAGCCCAACACCCCCATCTACGTCGGCCTGGTCACGGGCACGGGAGAGATCTGCTCCAAGGATCCGGCCACTCCGTCGACCGTCTCCGACCCGACACCGGCCATCACCGCCATCACCGAAACCGTGTGGGGCGGCGAATCCGGCGCCCAGCTGCGCATCCTCATGCAGACCGAGAAGAAGGAGACCAACGGCTCCTGGACCCCCGTCAAAGCCAACGCAGGCGACGCCGACTACGTGAGCCGGCCCTCCTCCGGATTCGTCGGGGACAACGTCAAGGTCACCAGCGACCCGCCCGCCACACTGACGGACGGCACCCACTACCGCTTCCGCACCTGGACCCGCTCCTACGCGGACGGCCACGAACGGACCAGCGCCCCCAGCAACGACTGCTACTTCAAGGTCGACTCCAGCGCCCCCAAGGCCCCGACCGTCACCTTCGGAACCCCCTACAGCCAGTGCACCAGCACCACGTGCACGGCAGCCGGCAAGCCCGGCCAGGCAGGTCAGTTCACCTTCGCCCCGGCGAGCGGCGACACCGTCACGGCCTACCAGTACAAGCTGGCCACCGACACCACGTGGACCGAGATCGCCGGAGCGAACCCGACCCTCTCGATCACTCCGCCGCTGTCGGGGACGATGAAGCTGAGCGTGAAGGCCAAGGACTCCGTGGGCCGCTGGGGCGCGACGAAGATCGTCGACTTCGTGGTCAAGGAGGGCCCCAACCCGATCGGCTACTGGACCTTCGACGAAGCCTCCGGCCAGGCCGTCGACACCTCGACGACCGACCCGGCGCTCCGGAACAACATGTACCTCGCCGCCGGGGCCCAGCGCCCCGAGGCCGGCCGTAGGGGCTGGGTGCAGACGCCCGCCCCGCACGAGGACCGCGCGCTCCAGCTGACGAACGGCCAGTACGCGAACAGCTCCGCTGCGGTGTTCGACACGCGCGGCTCCTTCACCGTGGCGGGCTGGGCCCGCCTGGACCGCACGGACGGCACCTTCTCGATGCTGGGCCAGAGCGGCAAGAACTTCAGCGGTGTCGCCCTCACCGCCGCCGCCGGCCAGCCGTGGTCGATGCAGATGGCCACGGACGACACGGCGGGCGGTACCGGTGCGATCAGCCGGCTGAACGGTCTGAACCCGGCGCAGGCCGGGGTGTGGACCCATGTCGCCGCCACCTACAACGAGTCCACCAACCTGGCGAAGCTGTACGTCAACGGGCGGCTCCAGGGCCAGATGACCGTCACCAACCCCATCGCCTCCACCGGAGCCATGGCGATCGGCGCCGCCAAGCAGTCCGCTGCCTGGTCGGAGCAGCTCCCGGGCCGGATCGACGAGGTCAAGGTCTGGCAGGACGAGAAGAGCGCCGTCGAGGTCAAGCAGGACGCCTCGCTCTTCGACCCGGCGACCGGCAAGCCCCACGTGGACCTGGCCGGAGCCTGGGACCTCACCACGGCCGGCCCCGCCTACGCCGACACCTCCGGCAGCGGCCGCGCCCTGACCGCGACCGCCGGTACGCCCGTCACGGGCGGCGCCCTGGTCCTGAACGGTTCCACCCAGGCGGCCACCGTCGCGGGTCCGGTCGTCGACGACACGGGTTCGTTCACGGTGACGGCGGAGGCCAAGCTCGACAACGCGGCCCTCCTCACCAAGCCGATCGGCTACAAGGCCCAGGTCATCGGCCAGCGCACCACCACGGGCTCCTCCTGGGGCCTGTGGTTCGAGAAGACCGGAGTCCGGCAGGAGCCGGACGAGCAGGACCCGTCCAAGCAGCGGGACTTCGTCGAGGGCACGTGGCGCTTCGGCCGGCTCACGGCCGACGGCACCGGCACCACCGTGGCCAGCGACAGCCCGGCCGCACTGGGCGCGGGCGTCCAGGTGACCGGCGTCCACAACGCCCAGGACGGCACCATCACCCTCTACGTGGGCGCGGTCGGCCAGGCCCAGCCCAAGGCCTACACGGCCAGTGTCGGCAGCGGCGAGCTCGCCGTCGGCAAGGGCTTCACCAACAGCGCGTGGGGCAACTTCCTGCCCGGCGCGGTCAAGGGCATGCGCCTGTGGGCCGGCGCGATGAAGGACTCCGCTCAGGTATCGAGCGTCGTCCTCGGCGCCACCGGCTGACAGCCCCGAACCCAGTCACGGATGTGCCGTGGCCGCCCCGACGGGGCGGCCACGGCTCTCATGCACCCCTTTTTCCTTGGAGCGTTCATGTCCAGCCGTTCACCAGGCGGAGGAATCCGCCGCAGGCTGCCCCTGGCAGTCGCCCTGGCCCTGGCCCTCACGGTGCCCGGAGCCCTCGCACCCGTCGCGGTCGCAGCCGACCGTCCCGGTGCCCCGAAGACCGCCCCGCACAAGGACGCCAAGGTCCGGGCGGTCAAGGCACAAGGTGCCAAGGAAGCACGTGAGTTGGTGGCCAAGAACCAGGCCGCCAACACGGCCCAGGCGGAGCGGGCCCGCCGGGAGGCCAAGGCCGCCTGGCCGAAGGCCGCCACCTTGGTCCAGGACTCCTCGGCCGCGCGGAAGGGCTCCCGACCGCTGGTCGACGTACGGCCCGTCGCGCGGGTGAACAGCCCGCTGATCCGTCCCGGGGGCCCCGGCGGCCCGGTCGCGCCCGCCGCACCGGCGCAGGCCGGCCGGGGCGGGAAGTCCACCGTCAAGGTGCTCGACCAGAAGGCAGCGGAACGGGCCGGCATCACCGGCGTGCTGTTCTCCGCCGCGGCCGACACCTCCGGTCCGGCGCAGGTCAGCATCGACTACGGGTCCTTCGCCTCGGCCGTCGGCGGCGGCTGGTCCCAGCGCCTCGGCCTGGTCGCCCTGCCCGATTGCGCCCTGACCACACCCGAGAAGCAGGAGTGCCGCAAGACCACCCCGCTGCCCTCGGTCAACAGCCTGAAGAACCAGACCGTGACGGCCGACGTGGCCTCGCTGTCCGGCGGCCCCGCGGGCGCATCGGCGCCGGCCGCCGGGGGCGCCGCTCCCGCGGCAAAGGGCCCGGCCGTCTTCGCGCTGATGGCGACGGAATCGGCCTCGCCCAAGGGCGGGGGCGACTTCGCGGCGACCCCGCTCACCGCTTCCTCCAGCTGGGAGTCAGGTGCCTCCTCGGGCGCCTTCACCTGGTCCTACCCGCTGGCGGTCCCGCCGGCGGCGGCCGGTCCGGTGCCCGCGCTCTCCTTCTCGTACAGCACCGCCAACATCGACGGCCGGACGGCGAACTCCAACAACCAGGGCTCCCAGGTCGGGGAGGGCTTCGACCTGACGTCCTCCTACGTCGAGCGCAGGTACGGCTCCTGCGAAGACGACGGGCAGGCCGACAAGCACGATTTCTGCTGGAAGTACGAGAACGCCGTCCTGGTCCTGAACGGCAAGGCCACCGAGCTCGTCAAGGACGACGCGAGCGGCAAGTGGCGCATGAAGAACGACGACGCCTCCCAGGTCACCCGGGGCACCGGCGCCGACAACGGCGACGGTGACGGCGAGTACTGGAAGGTCGTCACCGGTGACGGTACGACGTACACCTTCGGTCTGAACAAGCTCCCCGGTGCGGGCTCCGAGCGCACCGACTCCACCTGGACGGTCCCGGTCTTCGGCGACGACGCCGGCGAGCCGGGCTACGGCAAGGGCTCCACGTTCGCGGGCCGCTCCGAGGTCCAGGCCTGGCGCTGGAACCTCGACCTCGTCCAGGACGTCCACGGCAACGCCGCCACCTACTGGTACGGGGCCGAGACCAACCACTACGCGAAGAACGGGGACAAGACCAAGCTCGCGGCCTACACCCGCGGCGGCCACCTCTCCGAGATCCGCTACGGCCAGCGCGCCGACACCCTCTTCAGCGGGACGGCCTCGCACAAGGTCGTCTTCGAGAACAAGGAACGCTGCTTCGCCGCGAGTTGCAACGACCTGACGAAGGACAACTCGGACGACTGGCCCGACGTCCCCTTCGAGGCGATCTGCTCGGCGTCCGAGACCGACTGCCGTGCTCTCGCCCCGGACTTCTTCACCCGCAAGCGCATGAGCAGCGTCAGCACGTACGCCTGGTCCACCGCGCTCGAGCCCGACGGCTACGCACCCGTCGACACCTTCGACCTGGCCCAGGAGTACCTCGACCCGGGCGACCTCGGGGACACCAGTGACCAGACCCTGGTCCTGAAGTCGATCAAGCGCACGGGCAAGAACGGCGGTACGACCGACGTCCCGCCGGTGGACTTCACGTACCACATGCGTCCGAACCGGGTGGACGCGGACGGGGACGACATCGTTCCGCTGAACCGTCCGCGCATCAACACGATCACCTCGGAGACGGGCGCGATCACCACGGTGACGCTCTCCGACCCCGAGTGCAAGCGGGGCACGAAGATGCCGACGGCGGAGGACGACAACTCCCTGTCCTGCTACCCGGTGTACTGGCCGATCAACGGCGGTGACCCCAAGCTCGACTGGTTCCACAAGTACAACGTCACCGCCGTCACCATCGCCGACCCGGCCGGCCAGAACGACCTCGTCGAGCACGCCTACGAGTACGCCAACCCGGCCTGGCACCACAACGACGACCCGCTGACCCCCGAGGACGAGCGCACCTGGTCCGACTGGCGCGGCTACGGCAAGGTCACCGCCTACACCGGCGCCACCGACAAGACCCGCTCCAAGACCGTCAAGGTCTTCATGCAGGGCATGCGCGGCGACAAGCGCAAGGGCACGACCGACACCCGCACCACCGTCGTCTCCGCCGTCCCGGTCACCGGGCTGACGATCCCCGACATCAACGACGACGACCAGTACGCAGGCGTCCAGCGCCAGCAGATCACCTACAACGGTGCCAGCGCCCTCTCCGTCACCGTCTCCGACCCCTGGAGCAAGGAGACCGCGAGTCGGCAGGCCTCGTACGGGAACGCCAAGGCTCACTACGTCGGCACGGCGACCGAGTACGCGCACACCCTCCTCACCGCCACCAACACCTGGCGCACCACCCGCACCGACACCGCGTACGACGACCTCTACGGCATGAGGACGCAGACCTCCTCGCACGGTGACACGGCCAAGACGGGCGACGAGACCTGCACCCGCGTCTGGTACGCCCGCAATGACGCGAAGGGCATCACGTCCCTCAGCTCGCGGACCCGGACCGTCGGCGCCCTGTGCTCCGTCACCGACGACAAGCTGAGCCTGCCGGCCACCTCAGCGACCCGCGGCGACGTGCTCTCGGACACGGCCACCGTGTACGACGACACCGCCGCGACCGCCTGGTCGGCGAACCAGACCCCGACCCTGGGCCTGGCCACCTGGACCGGGCGTGCCCAGTCCTACCCGGCGGCCAGCGGCACCGCCGACCGCAACCCGGCCGGCGCCGCCGGCTGGCAGACCACCTCCCGGACCGGCTACGACACGGCGGCGGCCAAGCTCGGCCGCCCGCTGACCACCGTCGACGCGGCCGGGAACACGACCACCACCGCGTACACGCCCGCCGCGGCCGGTCCGCTGCAGGTCGCCGTGGTCACCTCGCCCAAGCTCGCCGCCAACGGGCAGCAGTACAAGTCGTACACCTACACGGACCTGCGCGGCTCGATCGTGCGCTCCATCGACGCCAACATGGCCTCCACCTACAACACCTACGACGGTCTCGGCCGGATCACGGCCACCTGGCTGCCCAACCGCGGCCAGTCCCAGACCCCGAACCTGAAGTACGGGTACCTGCTGGAACGCGGCAAGCAGCCGTGGACCTCGAAGGGCAACCTGGCCGCCGACGGCAGCTACAAGACCGTCTACTCGATCTCCGACGCGCTGCTGCGCCCGCTCCAGACCCAGAGTGCGTCGCCGAACGGCGGCCGCATCCTGACCGACACCCGCTACGACTCGCGCGGTCTGATCTACGAGTCGTACGCAGACATCTGGGACAAGGACAAGGCGCCGGAAGGCACGTACGCCCGGGCCGAGTACGGCAGCACCCCCGCCCAGACCCAGACCGTCTTCGACGGCCTCGGCCGGGCCACGGCCGTGGACCTGCTGGTCTACGGCGTGAAGAAGCAGACCACCACCACGGGCTACACCGGCGACTCGACCGCCAAGACGGCGGTCCAGGGCGGCACGGCCACCCGTACGATCACCGACGCGCTCGGCCGGACGACGGAGGTCCGCACCTACGGCGGCACCACGCCCAACGACCCGGCGTACGGCGGCACCACGCCCGGCACCGCGTACACCAGCGTGAGCCAGAGCTACACCAAGGACGGCAAGCAGGCCGCGGTCACCGGCCCCGACGGCGCGAAGTGGACGTACACCTACGACCTCTTCGGGCGCACCGTCACCGCCACCGACCCCGACAAGGGGAAGAACACCACCACGTACACCGTCCTGGACCAGATCGCGACCGCCAAGGACGCGCGCAACACGGTCCTGGAGTACGGCTACGACGAGATGGGCCGCAAGACCGGCCTGTGGACGTCCCCGAAGTCCGACGCCACCAAGCTCGCGGCATGGACCTACGACACCGTCCGCAAGGGCTCCCCGTCGGAGTCCATCCGCTACGTGGGCGGTCTGACCGGCAAGGCCTACAGCAAGTCCGTCACCGCCTACGACGTCCTCGGCCGTCCGACGACGACCCGTCTCACCCTCCCGTCCGACGACCCGCTCGTGACCTCGGGGGCCGTCACGGCGACCTCCGACCACACGGAGACCTACCGGCTCGACGGCACGCCCAACACCACCGTGTCCCCCGCGGCCGGCGGCCTGCCCGCCGAGACCCTCCAGGTGAACTACAACTCCTTCGGCCTCCCGAAGGGGCTGTCCGGCACCACCGACTACGTCCAGAACGTGGCCTACTCCCCCCTCGGTGACATCGAGCAGCTGACGCTGGCCCGCTCCGCGGCAGCCGGGGTCCGCAAGACGTTCATCGGCAACACCTACGAGGAGGGCACCCGCCGTCTGCTGAAGTCCACGGTCAACGACCAGACCCACAACGGCATGCTGCAGGAACTGACCTACAAGTACGACCAGGCCGGCAACGTCCTGTCGATCTTCGACTCGGCCCCGCTCAGCGGCTTCACCAAGGCCGACAACCAGTGCTTCGCCTACGACGCCCAGCGCCGCCTGACCGAAGCCTGGACCCCGAAGACCGCGGACTGCGCCGCCTCCGGACGCACCGCCGCCAACCTCGACGGCGCCGCCCCCTACTGGAACAGCTACACCTACACCGCCTCCGGCCAGCGGGCCACCGAGAAGACCAACACCGGCACCCCGCAGACCCGCACCTACTGCTACGACCCCGCCCGCCCGCACGCCCTGGCGTCCACCACCACCGCTGGCACCTGCGCGGGTGTCGCCCCGCAGTACACCTACGACGCCACCGGCAACACCACCAAGCGCACCGAAACCCCTGGCAGCGCCACCTCCCAGGACCTCGTCTGGAGCGCCGAGGGCAAGCTCGGCAAGCTGACCGAGGGCACCTCCGCCACCGACTACGTCTACGACGCGGACGGTCAGCTCCTCATCCGCCGCGACCCGGCGGGCGAGACCGTCCTCTACACCCCCAGCACCGAGGTACACCTCAAGGGCGCCAAGAAGTGGGGTACGCGCTCCTACAGCATCTCGGGCGTCAAGGCCGCGGTCCTGACCAACGAATCCGGCACCGCCAAGCTGTCGTTCGTGGCCGGCGACGCCCACGGCACGACCTCCCTCGCGGTCTCCGCGGACGACACCCAGGCGGTGTCCAAGCGGTACACCACCCCCTTCGGCTCGGCACGCGGTCCCGCCGCGGCCAACTGGCCGGACGACAAGCGGTTCCTCGACAAGTCCGAAGACACCGCCAGGGGACTGACCCATGTCGGCGCCCGTGAATACGACACCGCTCTGGGCCAGTTCCTCAGCGTCGACCCCGTACTGAGCCTCGACCAGCACCAGTCCCTCAACGGCTACAGCTACGCGAACAACAGCCCGGTCACCTTCAGCGATCCGACCGGTCTCGAGAGCTGCGGCAGCGCCGGCTACTGCGGCGGCGGCGGCTGGACCAACGGCAAGCACATCGAGGACATGCCGGAGGACGAGGTCCGGGAGCACTACGAGGAGAACTCCGTCTACGACCAGGCCGACGACGCGATGCACGGCGGCACGGAGAAGGGGGGCCAGACCTTCACCGCGTGGATGGACCCGGGTGAGGACCGCGGCATCATCATGGTCCGCTACTACATCCACACCTATGACGCCATGTCGATGGTCCCGGGGTTCCCCATGCTGCTGGGTGACAACCGTGGTTCGACCGACGACCCCCACGCCTCCTACCGGATGGTCCTCTGGTGGGACACGGCCACCGGTGAGATCGTCTTCAACGTGGCGCCGTCCCACACCATGCCGGGCAAGCGCACCGTCTCGTCGTACGCGACCGGCGGCGCCCCGATGGAGGTGGACGTGGCCTCCGAGATGGTCCCGGCCCTCCCCATCCTGTTCGACCACAGTGCCCTCCGGACGCTCACCGGCAAGAACGTCCTCCGAAACGACGGCTCCACCCCGAAGAGCCTCAAGTTGAGCGTGCACGGCGTACAGCCGGTCATGTGGGTGGGATCGGTCGACAACTGGCTGGAGGTCACGCCCACCAAGGATTCCGTGACCGTGAGCCGCACGGGCAACGCGTATCCGGACATGGAGGTCGTGCAGTACCAGAAGGGCCAGAAACCGCGGTGGGGCGCGTTCGACGCCATGGCCCACACCAGCGGTTACGACGCCGCCCCACTTTTCGGCGGCATGGTCTACAACGACCGTGACCACCGGACGTGGGTCAACGGCACCTGCAAGAGGGACTGCTGAGATGAGGAAGCCGTCATGAGTACGGGAAAGTGGCTGTGGCTCTGCCTGCGACGCTACGTCCTGACCGTCGTTCCGGGCGGGGTGGCCGCGGCCCTGGTGCTGCCCGTCCTGGGCGACGATCCCTTCTGGGGAGCGCTCGGCGCGGGGCTGGTGGCGGGGCTGATCGCGGGGACCCTCCTCACGGTCGTGACCATGGTCGTCCTCGCCCTGCTGGCCGGCCGGCGGTTCGAGCCGCCGACCGGCGGTCCCTCGCGGATCCGGGGCGGCTGGCTGATCGTGCTGCCCCTGCTCCTGCTGCTGCCCGTGGCCCTGCTCGCGCCGCTGCAGTACCTGATCGTGCTCGGCGCGCAGCTCGTGTACCTGGTGTGGGTGCTGCCCTGCCAGGACGCCCGCGACACCGCGGACGCGCTGCGCTCGCTCGCCGACCCGGCCGTCCCCGCGGAGCAGCGGGCCAGGACGGCACGGGCGGTCGCGGGACTGCAGGGAAGGCCGGTCGTCGAAGCCCTGGTGCAGACCTCGGCCGACGCGGACCCGGAGGTCGCCGAGGCCGGCCTGGAGAGCCTGTGCACCATCTGGCGGCGCGACGGGGTCGTCGGCGAGGACCTGCTGCTGAAGCTCGACCCGCAGGCCCAGAACCGCGTCCGGGCCCTCGGCGTCAGGGTGCGGAGCCCTTGGTGAGAACGGCGGCGACCGGCCGCGCATGACACGGGCCCGGCCCTCCCGAGACCACTCGGGAGGGCCGGGCCGCTTTTTTCTTCCCGCGGTCGGGGCCGCGGTCGAGGAACCTGCGGGCCGGGCTGCGAACGGCGGGCGGTGCAGGCCGCGCGCGGGGTGCCGCGCGCAAAAACTTTCACGAACGAGCCAACCATGGCCGCAATATGATCATCCTCCTTGCCGAGTTCCGTCACCGCCCCGAAGTGACGGCTCACGATCAAGGAGGTCCGCATCCCGTATGAGGCTGCCTCGCAAACGCCGCGTGGACCACACCGGTAGGACGGACGACACTGCAAGCCCGCCCCCGACGGAGGACCGCCCGGAGCGCACACGGCGCCGCGGGCGCCGCGCGAAGGGCCGCGCGCGGGACCGCGCGAAGGACCCCGCGGGAGCCGGCCAAAAGGCCCGTCGCCTCCGCATCGACTTACCGCGTCGCGGCCGCCGGGGCTGGCGGCGCTGGACGCCCTCCTGGAAACTGCTCTCCGGCCTGTTCCTGCTCTTCGCCGGCGCCCTCGCCGCCCTCGCCATCGTCGTCTACACGCGCATCGAGATCCCGGACCCGCACGACTCCGCGCGCCGGCAGGCCACCGTCTACTACTGGGCCGACGGCAGCCGGATGGTGAGCATCGGCGATGTGAACCGACAGGACGTGACCCTCGCCGAGGTGCCCGAATCCGTCCAGCGCGCCGTCATCGCCGCGGAGAACGAGGACTTCTACAGCGACTCGGGCATCTCGGTGACGGGCATCGGCCGCGCCGCCGTCAACATCGCCAAGGGCAAGGAGACCCAGGGCGGCTCGACCCTCACCCAGCAGTACGTGAAGAACACCTATCTGAGCCAGGACCAGACCGTCCAGCGCAAGATCAAGGAAGTCTTCCTCTCCGTGAAGATCAGCAACGTGCTACCCAAGACGGAGATCCTCCAGGGGTACCTCAACACCTCGTGGTTCGGCCGCGACGCGTACGGAGTCCAGGCGGCCTCGCACGCGTACTACGGCATCCCCGCCAAGGACCTGAACCCCAGTCAGGGCGCCCTGCTGGCCGCCGTCCTCAAGGGCGCGGAGAGCTTCGACCCGTCCCTGAGCGCCGACAACCACGAACGCGCGGAGGACCGCTGGAGCTGGATCCTGGACCGTCAGGTCGCCACGGGTTCGATGAGCGCCGCGGAACGCGCGAAGTACACGGAATTCCCCGAGCCGAAGCCTCCCGTCAAGCCGACGAGCCAGGCCGGGCAGACCGGCTACCTCGTCGACATCGCCAACAAGTACCTCAAGAGCCGCGGCGGGATCACCGGCGAGGATCTGGCCGGCGGCGGCTACAGGATCCACACCACCTTCGAGAAGGACAAGGTGTCCGCGCTGGCCAAGGCCGTCGAGAAGGTGCGCACGGACCGGCTGGACCCGAAGAACCGGGCGGAGGACCAGCACGTGCAGGTCGGCGCCGCCTCGATACGCCCCAAGGACGGAGCGGTCGTCGCGGTCTACGGGGGCTCCGACGCGATCGAGCACTTCACCAACAACGCGGACACCGCGGGCGTGCCGGCGGCCTCGGCGTTCAAGCCCTTCGTGTACGCCGCGGCTCTGGAAGAGCAGCTCGAGGGCACCCAGCCCCCGACCGAAAGCTCTGCCCCGCTCCCCCCGCACCCGCCGACGCCGGAGACGTCCGTGGCGGCCTCGCGCTTCCGCACGGCCCTGGTCGACTCCGACCACGTACCGTTCGTGGAGGCCGGCAAGAAGATCGGCCTGAAGAAGGTCAAGGACCTCGCGGTCGCGTCGGGACTGCGCGAGGAGAGCATGGCCGAACTGGAGCCGACCTTCTCCATCGGCACCTCCACCCCCAGCGCCATCCGGCTGGCCAGTGCCTATACGACCTTCATCAACAAGGGCCAGGCCACCGACCCCTATTCGGTGACCAAGGTCGAACGCAACGGCGCCGCGGTGGAAGGCTTCGGCCGGCCCAAGCCGCGCCGGGCCATGAGCGCCGACACGGCCACGATCGTCGGCGCTGCGCTGCGCCACGTGGGGTGGAACGCCATCGGGCCACCGACGGACCAGCGGACCTTCGTTCCGTCCTGGGCGGGCAAGACCGGCCCGAACGACCGCATGAACTCGGCCTGGTTCATCGGCGTGACCGAGGAACTCAGCACCTCGGTCGCCATGTTCCGTACGAAGCCCGACGTCACGCAACTGCTGCCCATGCAGGGCGTGGGCGGCCCCGACTCCGAACGGGGCAGCGCCTTCCCGCCCTTGATCTGGAAGGCCTACCACGAGGTGGTGGCCCCCGCCCCCGCCCCCGCCGTACCTGACGGACCACCCCCGGGAACGCACCCCTGACGGCCCGGTAGGGCGGGGTCGGTACCGACCTGAGGCCGAGCGACGTGCCGGCCGTCGGCCGGGGGCCACACCACGGGCGGTCCGTCCCTCGCCCGCCGGGTCGTGCGCACCCGGCCGCAACCGGAGGTTGCTGCGGCAGCGAAGGCACGACCAGCACGTCTCCAGGCTCAGTTGAGGCGCGCGAGCCGCAAGAGGGCTTCGCTGCGGACGTCCGGGTCCGCGTCCGACGTCAGCGTACGGAGCTGCGCGATCAGCTGATCGCCGCCCTCGTCCGTCATCCAGCCCGCGTCACAGTCGAGTTCGGCATCGAGCTGGTCGGCAGTTCCGTCGCTCGACGCGACCGCACGTGCCCGGAGCAGGGCACGTAGGCCTGCCACGTCCCTCCGGGCCAGCAGAGCCACCGCGGTATCGGAGGTCACTCCCGTGTCGTGAGGGTCCAGGAGAAGGCGGTGCAGGACATCGGCGACCTCCTCGATGCGAGGCACCGCCGCCAGGCGCCGACCGGCAGCGGCCCTGACGGACCAGTCCGGTGAGTCGACTCCGGCCAGCACATCGCGAAGGTCTTGTCCTACGAGGTCATCCATGGCATCAGACTTCCAGTCGGACATCTCGATCAAGCCTCGCTGAGACAACACCCCGGCAGCCGACCCTCGAGGAGAGTGCCTTCATGCGTACGCCGGCCGGCCGGCGGGCCGGCGGTCCCCCGCGCATCACCTCCACAGGGCGAGAACCCTTTCGACCGCGGCCAGGACCGGCTGGCCGACCGCTCCTGCTTGCGCGGCGGCGATTGCGCTGACGGTCATCAGGGCCCGCACGCGTTCGACGAATACGGCGGCTTCCGGCGGATCCTCGTCCATCAGGTGTGGCAGAGCGGCATCGATGTCCTCGGCCACCGAAGGGGGAACCTGGCCCCGGAGCTCTTGGAGGGCGTGGCGCAGCTGCGCAAGGGCCTCCGGCAGAGCTCCCCCGGATCCCGACCGGCCGATCGCCATGCCGGTGTCGGCGAAGCCGCCGTGCACAGTGACGCTGTCGCCGAAGAAGACGGTTCCGCTCGCGGCGCCGGCCAATCCGTCCCCGCGTCCCGCGCGTCCCCCGTGTCCCTCGTGTCCCTCGTGTCCTCCGCGGCGTCGTTTCCGATCGCGGTGCTCGCCGGCCCGACCGGTCGCGTCGGCCTGCCGGGGTTCCGCAGGGCTCTCCTCCGTCACCACGGCGTCCTGCCCGGTGATCGCGGCCAGACCGGCCGAGAGGTCCATCCCACCCTCCAGCGAGGCCAGCACCGCCTGGTCGGCGCTCTTCAGCCAGCCGTCCAACTCGGAGTCGTCGTCGGCCGTGAATGCGTCCACCTCGTGCTCGTTCATCGGGCACCTCCTCTCCGGGGCAGGCGAGCCTTGAGCGTGGCTCGGGCCCGACACAGGTTCTGTCGGACCGATTCCTTGGTGATCTCCAGTTCCTCGGCGATCTCCGCGACGGTGTACCCGTCGTAGTGCCACGCCATGACCTGCCGTTGTCGGGACGGCAACGCGACGAGGGCGGTGTAGACCTCCCGCTCCTGGTCGCTCAGCTGGATGTCGGTCGGTACGTACGACCGGGCTCGTGTCGTGGGGAGTTCGGGGAGCTCCCCCGGGAGCTCTTCACGCAGTTTGGCCCGGAAGTAGACCCGTACCGCAACGGTGCGCAGCCAGCGTGCCGGGAAGCGGATGCCGTCCCACTGCGGATAGGCCGTGGTGAAGGCCTCGTGCGCGGCATCGGCGGCTTCCTGCGGGTCGGCGCCGTGCTTCATGACGAAGCGGGTCAGCAGTGGCATCTCGCGCCGGTAGGCGTCTTGGAAGTCGTGGGTGCCGGGGTCGGTTCTGACCCGTGTAGCCGGTCCCGTCCGCGGCCTCGACATGTCATCGGCCACGCGGGACCCGCTCCCGTGGGGCCGCCTTCCGCCCTACTTCTATCGTGACCTCGTCCCCCGCAGCCGAGCGCATCCGCACCCGGCTGCCCGTCGGGAGCGCCTTGACCATCTGCATTCCGGCACGGTGCTGGGACACGGCCGAGTCCGCGTCACGTCGAGCCCGGAACCACACCATCAAGCACCGGGACACGTAGGCCACCACACACACTCCGGCGGCCATCACCGAGGCTTCCATCCCGTCTCCTCTCCTGCGCGTCCAGTGAAGCGCACAGCCACCGGCTTCGGATGGCTGTTGCTTAGTACCTGGACAGGTGCAATGTGTGACACCCCCTCTTGAAGATGTCGGGCACGGGGGGGGCAGGGCAGGGCCGGGCCGGATCTGCCCCTGCAAGATCCGCCTGACGCGAGCCTGGCCGGGAAGGCGTCCTGACCAGCCCGGGATCGCCTCCGCCGCTGTCGGACCGGGCCGCACTCATCGACCAGAACGGTCGGCTCCGACAGGAACACGTCCGATTCGACGGGTCCGTAGGCGACGTCGAAGGTGTCGAGCCAGTAGGACCGGTCCCGAATCCCGGCGGCGCTGCTGCACCGGTAGTGAGAGCCCGATGATCCCGCCCCGAACGTCATCTGGGTGACGTCGACGTCGCCCTCGTTGCTTGCTCTCGTTTCAGGCATATCTGTCGAACAGGGCTTCGATGTACCCCTCCAGCCTTCGGGTCAGGACACTGGGGGTCAGATCGACGCGGCCCAGTTCACGCCAGGGAACAGCGACTTTCTCCGCGTCCGGAGCGAAACCCAGCGCGTCCAGCAGCCGCCAGTAGAGATGGGCGGTGCCGTCTTCGGCCAGGGTTCCTCCCGCAGCGAGGTACCGATCGGCGAAGCGCATGCCCTCGGGAACCCCGTGCAGCAGGGCGAGAGCCGTCGAACAGTGAGCCACGTCCAGATCGGCCGGCCCCCACGAGGTCTCCACCCAGTCGACGACCCCACTGATCCGGAGGTCATCGCCGGTGCCCGTGAAGAGGACGTTGCCCGGATGAAAGTCCCGATGGAGAAAGCACCCCTGATGGGCCGGGGGCTCGCGGCGGATGACTTCGACGCTCGCTGCCAGAGCTCGGGCCGCTCGGTGGCTGCGGGCAGCGTCACTCGCTCGGGAGAGGCCCAGGCCTGGTAGGTACGGGGCCGTTGCTGCGTGCTCACCGGCAGCCGGTGGATGCAAACCAGTTGCCGCGCCAGCAGTTCCGCGCGGTCATCAGCACCCTGATCGCTCAGGCGCACGGTACCCGGCAGCAGGGACATCAACAACGAGGGGTGATCGCAATACTGCGCCGTGGCATCCGCCGCGACAAACGTGGCCGCGGGCACGTCCGTGTCACCGAGCAGACGCAGGACGGCCGCCTCACGGTTCAACAGGCCCTCTGCGTGCCGAACGAAGAAGGGCTTTACGAAGGACCGCAGGACGAGTGAGCGCCGGCCGTCCGGGCCGCGGAGATCCAGGCAGCGCATCTCCGACGTCCAGCCGCCACGCAGCCGCTCGACCCCTTCTATGCGCTCCGCCGCGGAGAGCTCCTTCTCCACCCAGGAGCGCGTGGCACCCCAGCCATGACTGTCGATGTCCACGCCGATGTCTGCGTTCCCCTCGCCCATGGCGGCAGTCTAGTGAGACCGAAATCGTGGTGCCGTAGCGGCTGGTGGTCCTTCCGGAGGGTCGGCGGAGCGGGTCGAAGGGGCGGCGGATCGCGCATGACCCCAGCCGATCAAGATCGTTGGCGAGGCATGACCAACACCAAGCGCCTCTTCATCGCTGTCGTCCTCGCCGGAGCTGCCCTGACGGCCCCGGCCGCTGTGCACGCTGCAGATCCCGTGTTCAACACCAATGACGGTCTTGCCATCGAATTCATCCGCACTGACTCGTGGGGCCCCAACGAGGCCCACCTCCTGCACCCGGACAGCTCCTGGAACCCGCTGGGCGCTGGACGCCGGGCCGCCCGACCACCGCGCCGCGAGGCCGCGCACGACATGGCCGGCGCGCGGCCGACCTCTCATGCTCCCGTTCCGCTCGGCCTCTCGATGGCCGCGGCGGCGGAGGCGGAGGCCGAGTCCCCCGGCGCCCCGGCGCCCGCCGCGGGTTTCGGGCCACAGCGGGTGCGCGGGTTGTCGCCCGGGCACCGCTCATCGACGCCGGGGAGGCGCCGGACACCGCGCGCCTGAAGGACGTCCGGCTGCCAGGGGTCGGATTCGCTCCCGGGCTGTCTTGCCTTTCTGAGGTACCGGCGGGGCCGGCCGCCTCAGGCGGGCGAGTGCCCGCCCGGCGTGGGCTCCGGCCCGTCCCGCCCGACGAGCCGGGTCGTGACGGGGGTGCCGGCCTCGACCGTACGGCTGACCGTGCAGAGCTTGTCGTGAGAGCTCTTCACGGCACGCGGCAGGATCGCGCGGGCCCGGTCCCCACCCTCCCCGTCCGGAAAGCCGACGGTGAAGGCGACCTCGAGGTCCGTCATCAGGTTTCCGCCGCCCTCGTCCTGGACCTTGTGCCCGCTGACGGCGAGGGAGAACTCGACGGGATCCGCATGCCGCGACGTCGCGACGTCGACGTCGGCTGCGGAACAGCCGCCGATCGCGGCGAGCAACAGCTCGACAGGGGTGAACCCCTCCCCGGACCCGGTGCTGAAGGTGATCGTGCCCCCGCGGGCATTGGTGGCGGTGAACAGCCCCGGTCCGGTCCGCTCGACGGTGACGGAACGCAGTGATTCGGAAGTCATCCCCCGACCGTAAGCCCAGCCCGCCGACCGCGCCCTATGCCCCGGCCTGGTGTCGAGGACGGGCGTGGGAGGGCATGCCGCCGGGGGGACCCACGAGTGCCGCCGTCCCCCAGCCGGGCTGCGACCGACCGAGCGTCGTCGGGTGACGTCACCACGCAAGCGCGCCGACCAAGGCTGCGTGACCGGCCCGGCCGCGGCCGCAGTGGCGGCCAGCGGCGCGTCCCCCGCCCGAACCCGCCTCGCGTGCCCCCTCCAAAGCGCCCCGCTGGAAGTGAGGGCGCCCTCGCCCGAGACACATCCCTCCCGAGGCGGAACGCAGGCGCCCGAGAGGAGGAGGGCATCATGCGCATACGAAGAATCCTTGGGCTCGCCCTGGCTGCGGCCACCCTCGCCGGCACGAGCGCCGTCGGCATCGTGAGCGCCTCGTCCCCCACCATCACCAGCGACGAGTGCACGGCCGCCGGCAGACAGGTCACCTCACGCCCCTACGCCAACTTCACCGGGTCGGCCGGCGTCATGCCGCGCTCGCCGCACGAGGCGTCGGCCGGGCCAGGAGCCGGTGGAGTCCGCGCGGAGCGAGGCTCTGGTAGAACCGGTGCATGCCCGCGGCGCCGGCAGCCCGACCGCCGCCCTCACCATGGTCTTCAAGCTCGTGGAGTCCGCCCAGGCACGCCGGCGTGCGGTCACCGCACCCCACCTCGTCGCCCTCGTCCGAGCCGGCACCCGCTTTGAACATGGTCAGCTGGCCGAGCGGCCCGCGCCCGCCGCGGCCTGACCGAGTTCGACGGTCGACGAGCCGCTCGCTCAAGCCGCGGGCGGCCAAGCGACCAGCTTCAGATTCGTGGGGGTCGGATTCCTCACCAGACACCGCAACGTGAGCTGCCTACGACGTAGCCGAGGTGTCCAACCGTGGTGGAGCAACGCCTCTCGGATGGCTCCGGCAACCAACCCCGGTGCGACCACCACGCCGTGCTCAACCCACGTCACCATGCACTGTCCATCGACTTCCTCATGCAGGACGACGATCGCCACGCCAGGCTCGTCGTTGGGCGCGACCACCCAGCGGTAGCGCTCCCCGTCGACGACAACAACCCGAGTGCCCTTTTTTGCTATGGCCATGCAACGCAGCTTTTCAGGTGTTGTATCGCCGCACCAGCTCGCGCGGAGATCGACGCTGTGCCTCTGTCGGGGCGTCGTGCAGCACGGCGGGACCTCAACCGATCCGGCGCCAGACGTCGACTCAATGTTGCCTCACACCCCGCAAACTCCAGCCTCTATCCCGACGCGCTTCACACCTCTGACCACGGGCAACCGATCCACAAGCATGGACAGTTGCTCGTCCACGGATGCAGGGCCAACGGCCGCGGTGGGATGGCACGAAACCCGCCGGGCAGCGTCAGGGCGCAACCGTAGGTCCGGCCGCAGCGGGCAGGGCAGCGGGCCGTCCTCGCGGGCACGCCCCCGACCGCGGTCCCGAGAGGAACTGCGTAGCCGGGCGGGGTACCCGAGACCTCGACCGGGTGTCCGGCGGCGGTCAGGCGTCGGCAAAGCGGTGGCGTGATGCCTCGATGGTCAGGCGTCGGCAAAGCGGTGGCGTGATGCCTCGATGTGGCGGAGGTACCGGTGGGTCCAGTCGCACATGACGTCCACGGTCTTGCGGAGGTCCCGGCCCGGCTCCGTGAGGGAGTACTCCACCCGCGGCGGCACTGTGGGGTAGACGTCGCGCACGACGAGCCCGTTGCGCTCCAGCATCCGCAGGTTCTGGGTGAGCATCTTGTGGCTGATGCCTTCTACTTCGTTGCGCAGTTCCGTGAAGCGCAGGGTGCGCTCGCCCAAGGCCTCGATGATCAGCAGCGCCCACTTGTTGGCGACGTCCGAGAAGATTTCGCGTGCCAGGGAGTCCGCCCGCCTCAGGTCCGCGTCGCCTGAACCGCCGTTGAGCTGCTTGGTCACCACGAGGTTCCCCTCTCACCAAAAAGTGCGTTCTTCCACGTCAGTGCTCACTCTCCTACGGTTACCCAGTAACCACAAGGGAGCGTTGCCCGCCCCGCTTCGACGAAGGCGCGCCCCCGGATCCTCACGACAAGGAGCAGGCATGACCATCAACCTGGCAGACCCCGCGGGGCTGGTGAAGGTGGACCTCTACCGGCAGACGGCGGTTGCGACCGGATCAAAGCTGATCTTCATCGCAGGACAGGTCGCCTGGGACGCCGACGGCGTACTCGTCGGCGAGGGTGACCTCGCAGCCCAGGTCGAGCAGTGCTACCTCAACATCGCAGCCGCCCTCTCCGGGGTCGGCGCCTCGTTCGACCAGGTCGCGAAGCTGACCGTCTACGCCGTCGACTGGGCCCCCGACAAGATGCCCCTGTTCGTCGAAGGGGTCGCGCGGGCAGGCGCCACGCTCGGGCCCCTGCCCGCTCCGCCGCTCACCGGGATCGGGGTCGCAGCGCTGGCCGAACCCGGCCTCCTCGTCGAGATCGAGGCCATCGCCGTCATCGACTGACCGGCCGACGGCCAACGCGGGCACACCGTGCGCCGCAGACGGCGGAGTGGCCCGGGCCTTCACCCGGGCCACTCGAGGAGGTCGGACGGTTCGGGAGCGTCCTGCGCGCCGACGACGCTTTGTCGCACTGGGTGCAGCAGCGAGTCTCTTTGCCCTGGGCCCGTCACCGTTGCCACCGCGTCCGCTGGTGAGGTCGGTCCGCGGAGCACAGTTCACGGGGCTGCGTCTCGGGCGGCTCCGCTCCCCCAAGAGACCGTCGGCGCCACGGCCGGCTCCCGTGTCGGCTTCGTACGACGCGGCCACGGGCCCTTTCCGGGCCTCGCCACGTCACAGGGTGCCGCTTCCGCACCGTACGGATGCGGCCTGCACCGGCTGGTGCACGTACCAGCCGAGGACGCCGAGCAAGGCCACCTCACCACCGAGCAGCACGCGTTCCGCCAGCCCGATCAGTTCCCGGCCTCCGGGGCCCGCCGCGTAGGCCATCACCACCGCGGCGGCGAAAGCGGCGCACGACAGCACGCGCAGCCACCTGGCCGTGCCCTCCGCTCCGCGACCCGTACCGATGCGCCGGGACAGGAGCAGCCCAGCCGCCGGGAGGGCCGTGAAGGCGAGCACCGAGGCGTAGCGGTGCACGTGGGCAGGCGCGCTCAGGTCCGAGGTCAGCGGATCCGTGGGCACCAGCGCCGCCACCACGAGCCCCACGGCCCAGACACCCAGCAGGACGGACGGCAGGCCCCGCATGATGGCGATCCGTTTCCTCGTCACCACGAGCAGCACCGCCGAGACCCCGCCCAACAAGGCCATCGTCGTCTCGATCGGGCCCCCGCGGTCCAGGGCTGCGAAGTCGCTGACGGTGTAAGCCAGCGGGCTCAGGCCCGGGTCGGTGTCCCCGGGGGACCACAAGGCCGCACCCGCCGCCAGGACCACCGCGGCCCACACCACGGGGGCAAGGAAACGAAGAACAGATCGTCGTGTCGAGATCGCCATGACCTCATCCTCTGGAGCCGACGAGTCCGCCACAGCGGGTACCACCCCGAACCACCCCTGAGATCGACCCTGCCGGGTCACACGGTCTTTCCGGGCCGCGGAACTGACGTAGCCCCGGGCCGATGGGGCTCGGACAGACGAAATGCGGGCGTTCGCAACCTTGTTCAGCTCGGATCGGTTTCGGCTGAGGGCTCTGGCGTGTCTCTGGTGTGTGGCGGGTGTGTGTGCCCGGTGTGGGGGAAGTGGCGGACGTCTGTGCGACGGGGCTCCGGTTGCCGCCAGGAGGCATGGTGGCAGATAGTTTCCTGAGTGCAACTGTTTTCGACGCGATGAGGTGAGGGGTTCGCACAGCGGGCCTTCTATGCGTGGTGAATGACACCGAGGCAGTCCCTGCCGCGTCCACGGTGAGCTTTCCGTGGGCCGAGGCCCCCTATCCGGTGCTGGTCGCGGACGACCGGGCCGTCGTGACGGTGGTCAACGACGCGGCCGGCTTGGTCTTTCCCCATGCCCGTCCCGGGGTTTCGATGGCCGAGGCCGCGCCGGAGTGGCTGTCTGCAGCGCACGCGGACGTGGCAGCGTCGGCGCTCCGGCGGCTGGAAGCCGGGCAGACGGTCCAGGGGCCGGTCGGGAAGCGCGTGTTCGAGGCACACCCGATCGCGCAAGGCGACGGGATGGTCGCCTGGTGGCTGGTCGATGACACCGACCACCGCCTGGCCCGCAAGGCGCTGCACATGGAGAAGGAGCGCACCGCGTTCCTGACACAAGCCTCCAACCTGCTGCTGTCGTCCCTGAACCTGGAACGGTGCATGGACGTCACGGCGCAGATGGCGGCGGAACACCTCGCGGACGCGGCCCTGGTGATCGCGCCCTCTCACGGCCGTGTGCTGCCGGTGGTGTCCTGCCTGCGCAGCGGCGCGCCGACGACGACGACGCTGGCGGCGGATCCGTCCATGGTGCCCGGCCTGCGCGAGGCACTGCAGGGGTTTCCGCCGGTTCCGTCCCGCTGGATCGATCCTGCGGCTGCACCCGACTGGTTGCTTCCGGAAGGGTTCGGCACGGTCGGCTCGATCGTCATCACCCCGCTGCCCGGCCATGGCGTGCCCGCCGGCGCACTGGTGCTGCTGCGCCGTAGCGGCCATGCTGCATTCACCGAGGGCGAGGAGGTCTTCGCCCGGCTGTTCGCGGCCCGTGCGGGCGCTGCGATGTCGGCGGCCCGTCTGTACGCGGAGCAGGCGTCGATAACCGAGATCCTGATGCGGGAGCTCCTGCCCCCGACCCTGCACCAGGTGTCCGGTGTGGACTATGCGGGCGGCTACCGGCCCTCGAAGAGTCATGAGCGGGTCGGCGGGGACTTCTACGACGTGCACCCCGCCCCGGTGGAGGGTGACGCCTCCCTCGTGGTCCTCGGTGACGTGTGCGGCAAGGGCCTGCAGGCGGCCGTGATGACGGGGAAGATCCGCAACACGATGCACGCCCTGCTACCGATGGCGGACGACCATCATCGGATGCTGAGCCTGCTCAACACGTCCCTGCTGAACACCGAGAACGCCCGGTTCGCCACGATGGTGCTGGCCTCCGCGGCCCGGACCGGCAGTTCCGTCGAGCTGCGCCTGACCAGTGCCGGGCACCCCGCGCCGCTGATCCTGCGTAGCGACGGCCGGGTGGAGGAGGTCTCCACCCGGGGCACCCTCGTGGGTGTCCTCCCGAGCCTGTCCACCGAAACGGCGAGGGTCACGCTGGCGGCCGGCGATGCCTGTTTCCTGTACACGGACGGGATCAGCGAGGCTCGGGGCGGTCCCCTGGGTGACGTCATGTTCGGCGAGGAACGGCTGAAAGGGGTTCTGTCCGAGTGCGCGGGCATGCCCGCCGAAGCGGTGGTGGAGCGGGTCCAGATGCTCGCTTCCCAGTGGCTGGGCGACGGCGACCACGACGACATGGCCGTCGTGGTGATCTCCGCTCCGCGAACCAATCACCTCAGCGCCGTGGACGGCCGTACGCGGGGCAGATTCACCGCATGAACCCTGTCATCGTATGCACGCCCCGGCAGTTGGTCACCGAGATGTGGGACGCGGTCCTCGCTCTCGACGAGTCGGCCGCCCTGGCGGTGGTGCTGAGAGCCCTGGACGACGGTTGGGAAGCCGAGAGCGTCCTGCTCGACGTGATCGCCGCGGTGCAGGGGCGGGTCGGTGAGGAGTGGGCCGCCAATCGGATCACCGTCGCGCAGGAGCACGCCGCGACCGCCATCAGCGAGCGGGCCGTCGCCGCACTCGCCCGTCAGCCTCACGCCCTTGCGTCCACGACCGGGCGCCGCATCACGGTCGCCTGTGTAGACGGAGAATGGCACGCCCTGCCCGCCCGCCTGCTGGCCGAGGTGCTGCGGTTGCGCGAGTGGCACGTCGACTACCTCGGTGCCCAGGTCCCCACGCCCCACCTGATCGCGCACCTGCACCGCACGGGACCGGACGCGGTGGCCCTGTCCAGCTCGATCCCCACCCGGCTGCCCGCCGCACATGCGACGATCACCGCCTGCCAGGCGGCAGGCGTCCCCGTCATGGTCGGAGGGGCGGCCTTCGGCCCCGGCGGGCAGTACGCACGCCTCCTGGGTGCGGACGCCTGGGCACCTGATGCCCGTACCGCCGCCGATGACCTGGCCCGCCGTCCGCTTGACCGCCCCCAGCCCGCCCATCAGCCCATCGACGACCTTCCCCACCTGAGCGACCAGGAGTACACCCTCGTCGTGCGCGCCCGCCCCGCTCTGGTGCGCACGGTGTTCACCGGCCTGCAGGACGCGTACCCGGCGATGCGCGGCTACACCGAGGGCCAGCGCGAGCGCACGGCCGAAGACCTCTCTCATATCGTGGAGTTCCTCGGCGCCGCCCTCTACACCGGCGACGTCGAGCTGTTCTCCCGCTTCCTGCTGTGGACCGCGGACGTCCTGAACGCCCGCGGGGTCCCCGCCCACTCCCTGCTGCCCGCCCTGGACCTCCTGGGCCGGGAGCTGAAGGACTTTCCCCGCGCCGCGGGCATGCTCCGCGCCGGCGCCGCCCGCTTGACCTGTACGCCCCTCACCGCTTCCGCTTCCGCTTCCGCTTCCGCTTCCGGGACCGCCGAATGACCCTCCTTCCGCCCACCCCTCTTCGCCTGACGCACCGGGAGGATCCGGACAGCGCGCGCTTCGAACTGCACGGTGACCTCGATCACTACTGGGCGGACATCCTGCTGGAGGCGGTGGAAGCGGTGCTGGCCGGGCACACCGGCCTGCACGAGGTGCGCCTGCACTGCGCGGGGCTGACCGCGGTCGACTCTTCCGGACTGTCGGCCCTGCTGATGATCCGCCGCCGCACCAGCGCGGCCGGTGTCCGCCTGTACGTCGAGGAGCGGCCCCTGCGTCTGGAGCGGCTCCTCGAATTGACCGGCACGCTCGAGTACCTCACCGCCCCGGAAGCAGGAGCGCAGGGCGCCGGCCCGGGCCGGCAGCGCCAGCGCGCCGCCGAGGATCCGATACCGGGCCGCTCCGGCACCACGGAAGGCCTCTGACGTCGCGTCCGCTGCAGCTACTGCGCGCCGGCCGGCCTGCCGTGCCAGTCGAGACACACGACCATGGCGTCGTCGTCCGCTTCGATGACACCGCGGTGACCGGCGAGTTCGTGCAGGACGGCGCGAGGGACCTGGGAGGCGGGCAGGAGGCGCGTACTGGTCAGGGCGCGGGCCAGCGCGTGTTCGCTGTAGCGCTCACCGGCCGGCGAGGCGACGTTGTAGACGCCGTCGCTGACGAAGACGAGGCGGTCTCCCGGCTCGGTCCGGAACTCCTGGGCGGCGTAGAGGGTGTCCTCGAACATACCGAGCGGCAGTTGGGCGTCCAGCTCGATCTGCTCGGCTTTGCCGGACCGCAGCCGCCACATTCTCGGGGATCCGGCGTCCACGATCTCGGTGGCGCCGGTGGCCAGGTCGAAGCGCAGCAGCAGGACCGACAGGTGCTGGCGTCCTTGGTGCTGTCCGTGGATGGCCTGGTCCGCGAGGTAGGCCTGGTCGGTCAGGGACAGCCCCGCCCTGCGGGCGTTGCGCAATGCGTTGACGGCAAGGTTCGTCAGCAGGGCCGCCTCGATCCCCTCACCCATGCCGTTGGACAGGGTCAGGGTGAGGTGGTCGGCGGAGGTCGACCAGTCGAAGTTGTCACCGTAGATGGCGTACGCGGGCTCCAGCTGAGCGCCGATCTCGTACTCGGGCCGCTTGCAGGACCGGCCCGGCAGCAGCTGCCACTGCATCTCGGCAGCCAGCGTCAGCCGGGAGGCACGGCGGGCCTGCAGGTACAGGTCCGTGTCCCGCTCGCAGACCAGGATCTCGTGACCCAGCACCTCGCCGATGTACAGGAGCTCCCGCTCGGTGTCGGCGTCCAGACGCTCTGCGGGCAGGGTCACGGACAGGACGCCGATGCGGTCGCCGCGGACACTCACCGGCAGGTGCACAGTGACGAAGCCTGCCTCTGTGGAATCCTCGGTGTGAGGCTGCTGCCAGTTGAATGCACGGCCGGCAGCACTGGTGTGCACCAGGAGGGGTTCCATCGTGTAGGGCAGCGTGGTGACCGGTTGCAGTATGGTCATCGCGTAGTCGGCCATGAGCAGGGTCACATCCGCAGCCCCGTAGTGCAGGCCCAGGGCCTCGCTGAGGGCGCGGGGAAGCGCATCTGGCGTGGCGGAGCGCAGGGCACGCTCGACCGCGGTGATTCTGTCCATCGTTCGGTTACCGCCTCGTGTTGCAACGTGTTACGAAAGGAAGCTCCGCCCATGTCACGGCGACCGGAGGAAGCGTTGCGGCACAGCAGCGCCGACGAGGCCGCTGCCAGTACGGTCCGCGGAGCCCTCGAGTTCCTCGAGGTGATGTGGTCGCAGGCAGAGAGCGCCTCCACGGCTCCTCTGTCCCTCTCCCAGGTTCGCGTGCTCTACGTGCTGGAGCAGGAGCGCATGGTCAATCTGCGGACCCTGGCGGCAAAGCTGAAGGCCACAGCGTCAGCGGTCAGCCGCATGTGCGACCGACTGGGCGCGGCCGGATTCATCGACCGGGACCACAATCCCGCTGACCGCCGCGAGCTGGAGCTGCGCCTCTCCCGCCGGGGCGCGGCCTACCTGGCAGGGCTGCGTGCCCGGCGCGAGGAGATCCTGAGCGGGCTGCTGGAGAATATGACTCCCCTGGACCGGGCAGCGCTGGTGCGCGGGCTGTCCGCGGTACAGGCTGCCGCCGAGGATGCAGGCCCTCGCCGAGACACGGATGCTGCCAGCCCGGCGGAGTCGGCTTGAGGCAGGCAGCTGCCCGACCTGTTCACGGTTCCGCCCTCCTGCAACGGCAACAGGACGGTCCACCTGTCGCGCGCCTGCATCCTCAGATTCATGCCTGCCGGAATAGTAGTCCTACGGCACCTGTCCGAGGTCGTTCCGGCTCCCTCGACCCGTCACCGGCAAGGGCTGTCCGGCACCGGGCTGCGTCAACCTGACCCGGCCCTGAAGGGCCGGGCTTGGAGGCAGCGCCCAGCTGGCTGCTGGGTCGGGTCCTCCGTCCAGACACCCCGCTGTGGGGTGACAGGGACGCGTGACTCACGCCCCGCGGTCCACACGGTCTCGCCCTTGCGGGCGATGTTGTGGGACGCGTTGTCGTCCGCGTTCGCCAGGAGCCCGCAGGCCCGGCACGCAAACGTCGCCTGATCGACCCGGTTCTTCCGGTCGATGTGGCCACACTCGGAGCATTGCTGGCTGGTGTACGCCGGATCGACGTACACCAGGGGCACCCCGGCCTGCTTCGCCTTGTAGTCCACGAAGGAGGCAAGCTGGTGGAAGCTCCACGAGTGCAGAGAGGTCCGCTGGTCCTTGCGGAGCCGTACCCGGCTGCGGATGCCCGTGAGGTCTTCCAGGGCGATACCCGAGCCGGTGCGTTCAGCGGTGGTGACGATCGTCTTCGAGACGATGTGGTTGATGTTGGCGGTGTGCCGGGCTTCCTTCCGCGAGCGCTTCTTCAGGAGACGCTTCGCGGACTTGGTGCCCTTGGCCTGGAGCTTGCGGCGGAGTTCGAGCTGCCGGGCACGGTGGCGGTTCAGGCCCCTGCCAGCAGCACGGTAGCCGGCCGAGGTGGTGGCGATATTGACGATGCCGAGGTCGACGCCGACGAACCCGGCAGGGTCCTCGTTGACCGGCTTCTCCGGGATATCGCAGACCGCGGCCAGATAGAACACGCCGTCGCGTTCGATCAGGTCGGACTCGCCCTTGCGGTGCTCGCGCAGCATCTTCAGCGCGTCCGGCGAGCAGGCGAAGCGGACGTTCTTCAGTCGGCCCGCCACCGTCCAGACCGACACCGTCCCGGCGTCGTACTGCCACGACAGACACCGGTCGTCGAACGGCTGCGCCGCCTCGGGCCGGAATGTGACCGGCTTCGACTCCACCTTGGCCCGGCGCCTCGAGCCCGGCCTGCCGTAGTTCCCGGCCTTGATGTTGGCCTGGAGCGCCCTCGCTGGAACAAACCCCAACAATCGCAGGGGTAGAACCGTCGTCTGTACCCTCCATGCCCACTTGGTTTTCACGCCCAAGTACCGGCGCGGCCCCTTCACCGACGAGATCCTCACGCGCCTGCGAAGACGTCATGCGCGCGGTGTGCGCGGACTTCGAGACAGAACTGGTCGAGTTCAACGGCGAGCGCGACCACGTGCACCTGCTGGTGCACTACTGAAGGTTGCCCTGTCCCGGCTGGTCGGCTCCCTCGAGGGTGTGTCCGCCCGCCGGCTCCGGCAGGAGTTCCCCGACCACATCCGCAAGTACCTGCGGGACGCACACTTCTGGTCCCGTCCTACTTCGCGGCATCCTGCAGCGGAGCGCCGCTCAGCATCATCGCGGAGTACATCGAGCAGCAAAAGCGTCCGAACCAGGCTGCGAGTCGGAGCAGTCCAAAGAAGCGATTCCTCCCGGGCCTGAAGGCCCGGGGTTCCTCGCCAGATCCCGCTGAAGCACAGCCTGCACACAGCCGGGTCCCAGCGGAAGGATCTGCTCACGCGGCGGACGGCTGGGACCGGTGGAGTTGATGGATCCCATGCCCCAACGATGCCGCACCCTCACCGGCTCCTGGAATCGTCACATCGGATCGGCCTGGAGCAGCGCCCTGAGCCTGGTGGGTCTCCTTGGTGGCGAGCTGGGTGATCGCCGTGAGCGGCCCGCAGGCGTGCCCCGGTGGGCACTGATGGCAGCTAATGCAAGCACTGCCGACGCAAGGTCGGCGGGCCCGGCGATCGTGAAACTCAGTTGGTGGTCAGTTGATCAGCCCGTACTTCGAACTCGACGTCGCCTTCAAGAGATTCGAGGCACCAGGGGGCGACGGAGATCGTAACTGCGCTCGCTGTGTCGTCGGCGGTCAGGACGTCGCAGAGGACGCCGACTACGACGGGATAGAAGGAGTTGGGGGTCAGGCCGTCGCCGGTGAAGACGGGCCACTTGTCGATGAAGGCCCACTGTCGCTGGTGGGCGTCGGTGAAGCGGACTTCGACCAGGCCGGGCTGGGGTTCGTCATCGACCCATCGGACTGCTTCACAACGCAGGAAAGCCATGGGCGGAGCCTGCCATCACAGCGCGCGGTCGGCAGCCTGATTGCCGGGCTGCCGACCCATCGCCCTTACTGTCACGGAGCCCTGCGGAGGGGAACGGTATCGGGAAGGCCGGCCGGAATCGCGGGCCGGGCGGCTTCCGCGGTCGCCAGGAGAGCAGTGGTGGTGAAGGGTTGCTGGCCGTGGCCGAGCGCCTGCCAGGACCAGCCGTGTCGTTTCAAACCGGCATCACACTGTTGCCCCCCACAGAGCGAGCCCGGAAGGTATTCAGCGTCACGTAGCTTGCGGCGTCTCGATCGGACCACCCCGCGTCGGCGGGGAGCACATCGGCTTGTGCCTGGCCTTGACCCAGCCCTCCGGACCACCCCCGCGTCGGCGGAAAGGCCCCCGGCCCCGTGGGGCTGGTGGAGTGTTCAGGCTTCGACGTACGCCACGATCGTGATGGTCCGCAGGGCGGTGACGAAGTAGATGACCCGTACTCCGTCGATCTCGTCCGCGTAGTCGCGCAGCAGGGTGTCAGGCACGGCGGTGCCGAGCTCGGGGTTGACGCTGATGGCGACGATCGCACGGTCAAGGCGGTGCGTCTCGTTCGCGGTGAGCTTGGCGAGCTGAGTGAGGGCCGGCTCCACCATGATGACGCGCGAGCGGCCCGCGGCGTGCTCAGGCGACACGGGGGTGCTCGTCGGCGAGGCGGGCGAGGTGGGCGTCGCGGGCGGTCTCCCGCCGCATTCCGGCCTCGGGCGACGGGTAACCGTGGGCAGCGATGTCCTCCGGCACGGAGGCGAGGACATCGACCTTCGCCCGCTGGTCTGCCGCGTACGCGAGGACGGACACGGCAGCGTGCTCGTCGAGGGGCTGACGGTCGGGCACGGACGCGGTGGCCGGCCGTTGGCTCATCCGGGGCTCCTGGGGTGTCTCTGGCGTGTGCCCCCACCGTATCGCCGCTGTGGAGCCCGGAAGCCCGGTACGGACAAACCGTGCCCGCCCTGGAGGTCGTGACCGCAGATACGGCAGGGCATGTCCAGGGCCCGCGCGCCGTGGCCGTCCCCGGTACGGCGCGATACTGACAGCGCGACAGGTTGCAGTCACGCTCGGCGAATGCGCCTGGATGCGAGAGTGGCGGGCCGGAGTGTGCCGGGCCATAACGGGCTCGGGCGCGGTCGGTGACCGCTTGGACGGCACGCGAGTGGTCGTCGTCGGCTCGAGGGTGAGCTGTTCGGGAGCTTGGGCCGCGGGGCGGAGGTCCTGCGGGACGCAGGCTGGTGCCGCGGACCCGGGCCCGCTGGAGGCCGAGCAGGTCGTAGAGCTCGTACGGGGTGGCGGTGAGCTGCCGGGTCCGGGCCGTGGCTGCGGGAAGGGTCCGGCTTCGTGTGCTGCTCGTTCGGTCGGCGTAGCGGACAGACAGGAACAGTCCGCCGGCGGCCTGCTGTCCGTTGCGCGGGCGGGCGGCGGCTTCCTCGGCCCGGTCGAGTACGGCCCGCCCGTGTTGGCCCGGGTCGCGGACGTCGTGCTCGAAGGCCCGGTCGGCGGCCAGCGACTTTGTGGTCGGCCCGGTCTGAACCGTGCGGGGGGGGCTTGTCCTCGGCGTGTTCGGGAAGCGCGCGGCCGGCAGCGGCTCCGAAGAACCGGACCAGGGTGGCCATGGGGGTATCAGCGATGTCGCCGATCGTGTGCAGGCCGAAGGGTGCGCAGCTTGGCGGCGGTCGCGGGGCCGCCTCCGTAGAGGGCTGCGACGGGGCGCGGCCACAGCCACCGGTCGATGTCGGTCTGTCCGATCACGGTGGTGATGCCGGGCGAGGTGGCGGCGGCTGTCATCGTGGCCAGCATCCGGTTCGGTGCGACTGCGCACGTCGTTTCTACCCCGTACCGGGCGAGTGCACGCAGCCGCAGGAGCTCGGCGATGCCTTCGGCGTCCCGCTGTGAGGAGTGGAGCGAGCCGGTGATGTCGAGGTGCGCGGCGTCCGGCGGGAGCGCACGTACGAGCGGGGTGATGTCCTCGGCCAGGGCCAGGAGGTCTTCGTACTGGTCCGGTTCGGTGCTGCTGGGGAGGTGGAAGTGGGCGTGGGGATGCCGCGTTCACTCGTGGCGGTCATCCCGGGCTTCCAAGGCTGGTGTAGCCGCGGTTCTTGAGGTCGGCGGCGCGGGTCGATGGCCACCCGCTCTGTCCCATGACTGCCGAGTGTGCCTGCGACCACGCTGCGGATCGCTTCGTCCGAGTCCTGCGCAGCGTGGGCAAGCAGGTCGAGGTCAGCGGGTGCGGGGACGAAGCCGAGCAGGCGGAGCGCCGCCCTGCGCAGGCTCATCGTTGCCGACGGCGCACGGCAGGAGGATTCTGTGCTCGGCGGCCGGGTACTCCTGCGCGAGTACATGGAGCGTCGTCGAGAGAGTCCTGGTCGTCACCCAGATCGCGGGAGTGGGCCTGCAACAGGGCCGCCGGGACGTGCGGCCTGCCGTCTCGGGCAGGATCCGGGCGAGCACATGTCGGGCGTACCAGTTGCCGGCCGGTGCACCATGCGCGGCCGGTCTCTCGGACTGGGTCTGCCGGCCCTCTCGTTGAGTCTTCGCCGCCTGCCCCGGCGGCCGCGGTCACGGGCAGGCGCAGGCGCACCGAGAGCGGCTGCCCCCTGATGGTGCCGCCTACCGCCTGCTGCCGGTCGGCGGGAACGGCGGCATCGGCCGGAGCCGGACTCCATGCGCGGGACGGGCTGCTGGGGAATCTCCTCGGTGGCCCGCTCCGCCGCCGTACGGCCACGGACGGGGCGCACCGTCTGGTCGTCGAGCCCCGACTCCCCCAGGTGAGTGCAGCATTCCGGGCAGCCATCTGGAAAGAGCGGGGGTCCGCAACCGGCTCAGATCACGTGCCCGACCTGGTGATGCCGATGCCCAAGACTGGCGCCGTGGGATGGGCGGCGTCGCCGATGCACGGCAGCCCCGCCCGCTCCCAGCAGAGCAGCCGTGCGTCGAGTTCGTCCGAGCAGGTGAGAGCGTGCCCCCGGTCGGCCAGCCGAGAGGACGGCCCTTGTGAATCGGACCACGCAACGCTTCGGGCCTTCGGCGCGGCGCTGGGCGTCGCTCCCGCCTGGGGATGAGCCCCGCGATCTGTCAGTAGTCACTCCGGCCCAGGTCAGGAGGTCGGGCACTGCTAGCCCTGCTTGATCGCGGAGATGTCGAACTCCAGGACGACCTTGTCGCCGACGAGCACGCCGCCGCCTTCCAGGGCCGCGTTCCATGTCACGCCGAACTCCTTGCGGGAGATGGCCACCGATCCTTCCAGGCCAACCCGCAGGTTGCCGTAGGGGTCTACAGCATTGCCGGTGTACTCGAAGTCGATGGTGACCGGGCGGGTGGTGTCCTTGATCGTCAGGTCACCGGTGACGCGGTATTCGGTGTCGGACTGAGGCTCGACCGAAGTGCTGCGAAAGGTGATGTCGGGGAAGTTGGGGGCGTCCAGGAAGTCGTTGGTGCGCAGGTGCTGGTCCCGCTGTTCGACGCCGGTATCGATGCTCTCGGTCTTGATCACCACCTGGGCGGTGGACTGGGCCGGAGTGGCCCCGTCCAGATGGGCGGTGCCCTCGAACTGGTGAAACGCGCCGCGGACCTTGGTCACCATGGCGTGGCGGGCGACGAAGCCGATCCGGGTGTGAGTGGGGTCAAGGACGTAGTCGCCGGTGAGCGCAGTGAGTTCGGCGGTCATGGTGGGGTGCCTCCGGGGCCCGGGATCCCGGCGGCGGTATGCCGGGATCGGTCCGGCCCACGCTAGGGCGAAAGCGGTTCCCGTCCCGGCCGGACGCACGGCACGGCGGCAAAGTGCACTCCGACCAGCGACCTCGGAGCATCGGCGCGTACGGGGGCACTGCGCCAACACCCGGGCATGCGCCTCCTGGGCACCAGTGGCTCCCTAGTGACCTGAGTCAGAGATTCGGTGGCAGCAGGCGGCGACCTTTTCGAGGATCTCGTCGGCGGTCTTCGTCCAGACGAAGGGCCTGGGCTGGTTGTTCCAGTCGCTCCGCCAGGCCCGGATGTCACGCTCGAGGGCCCGGACGGAGCGGTGGATCCCCCGCCTGAGTTTCTTCTGGGTGAGCTCGGCGAACCAGCGCTCGACCAGGTTCAGCCAGGACGCGCTGGTCGGAGGTCTGGATTCCGGTACAGGTAATGGCGCAGCCCACCGTCCATCCCGCCAGTACTTCCCCTCGCCCGGCTCTTGCCTCTCGCTGTCCTGCCCGGTCGCGGCTGAAGGCGCAGCGCCGCCGTGCACCGGACGAGGCACCCTCCGACACCGGCTCCCGGGCCGGGGGGCCTGGCCCCCATACGCCGACCCGCACACCATCCGCACCAGGCGCACCCGCAGGCGCATGGGCGCACCCGGCTGGGGCCGGACGACCCCCGGCGTTGTGTCCTTTCCCCATCGGCCTCGTCGCAGTCGGCATGAATAGGGTCATCAACATCGCCGCCACAGTCGACGGGCCGACGCCGCCGCGGCTGTCCAGACACCAACCGCCGCCGGCCGCCAGGAGGACCGGGCCCGTCACCGAGATGACCGGAACCTGCAAGGGGCGCCGTGAACCCCTCAGGTCGCCGACGGGGAGCCTCCGACCCGCACAGGAAGGGCCCGGCCGCCTGCTCGTCGCCGTCGCTCCTGAGTTCGTCCGGGCGGACCGCCCCACCATCACGACCGGTCAGGTCCAGGGGACTGTCTACCGGTCCGCCGGAGGTTGAGCGGGTCCAGTGCCTGACCAGCAGGGCCGAGCCCTCGCGGCCTGTGGCACATCCAGCGTCGTCGCGGGCGCCTCGGCGGTGCTTCACAGAACGGCCTCACCATGCCTGACCACCCGACGTCAACTGAGGGGCCCCGTAACGGGGTGCTGGGGGCGGTCGTTCTTTTGGTGGATGACCTTGAGGACGATCTTCGTCCCTTCGACAGGAGCAGCGCATGGCCACCGATCTGCAGGTTCGTAAGATCAACAACTCTTTCCAGCACATCGATGTGACCAACAGCGGCTATGCCGCCCTCGAGGACATGCAGGGCCTCGGAGCCCGGCTCCTCACGGGTCTGGGCGTCTCACCCGCCTCGGAACGGGGACGCGCGGTGCTGGACTCCTTCGACACCTTCTGGGACGGTCTGCTGGCCGTGGCCGATGAGAACAAGGACGGCCGGCTCTCCCGGGGCGAATTCGAGCGCTCCATGATCGTGAACTTCGTGGACGGCGACCGGTTCGACGCCCTCTTCGAGCCGGCCGCGCGCGCGGTGGTGACGGCCCTCGATCTGGACGGTGACGGCCAGATCGACCAGCAGGAATTCAAAGTGTTCCAGGATGCCTTCGGCCGCTCCGAGGCACACTGTGCCACCGCGTTCGCCAAGCTCGACGGAGACGGCGACGGACAGCTCACGGTGGCCGAGCTGCTGACCGCGACCCGGGAGTACTACACCTCCGCCGACCCCGACGCCGTCGGCAACTTCCTCTTCGGCGAGCCTTGCTGACCTCCACGAGCCCCCAGGCGGCGCTGGTCGCGCAGGTCCCCGCACTGCGCGGGACCTGCCGCCTGCACCCGGACACCGAGCGAGCCGGTCGGCTGGCGCGCGCCTGGGCACGGGAAGTGGGCCTGACCGCCGATGACGCAGGCGAACACCGCCTTCGTGGCATCGGCGGCCACCGCCTGGCCGGCCGGATGTTCAGCGAGCTGAGCTTCGCACAGTTGGCCCTGCTCACCCGCTGGTGCACCTGGATCGGCCTGCTCGACGACCACTGGGACGAGCGGGCCCGCCCCGCGCATGCCCGCGAGGTGGACGACACCTTCAACAGCTTCATCCGCATCACCGAGGACGACGCAGAGCCTGCCTCCAGCGCATCCCTCGTGAAGGCCTTCAACGAGCTCTGGCGGGCCACGGCGCCGCCGATGAGCCCAGACTGGCGCCGCCGGTTTCGCGTTGGTCTGGAGAGCAACCGCAGGGCCACCCTCTGGGAGCTCGACACGCGGCGGGCCGGCCGTCCCACCTCGCTCGCCGCATATCCGGCCCACCGCCGGGCCACGTTCGCCACGTTCATCTACGAGGTCGGCGAGGCCATCCTGGGCACCGAGCTTCCCCACGCCCTGGCGACCGCGCCGGCCTGGACCGAAGTCGCGGATGCGGCCAACGACGCCGCCGCCTGGTGCAACGACCTCGTCTCGCTGGCCAGGGAACAGCGGGGCGGCAGCCTCACCAACCATGTCCTGGTCGCCGAGCACGAACTCGGGCTGTCGCGCGCCGAGGCCATCGACTGGGTCATCCGCCGGACCGGCGAGCGGATGCACGACCTGCACCTGGCATCCCGAGCCCTGTCTCCTCTCTTCTCCCGGCTTGCCTTGGCTCCCGGCACGGCCCGCGCCGCCAGCAAAGTAGCCTGCGCCTACCTGCTCGTGCCCCACGCCAACCTGGAATGGATGACCGAAGCCGGCCGCTACCGCGCAGCACCACACGGCAACGGGACCCCGCACTGCGGGGAAGAACCATGCTCGTGCGGCACTTCAGGTCAGCAGGCCTGACATCCCGTGCGGCCGGGAGGAGAACGCATGCGGAAGCGTCAGGGGCGAGTTCTACGCGTTCCATCATGACCCGCGCAGAAGAACGTCACCCTGTCCTGACCTGAGCCGCGAACGCTGCCGCGCCGCCCACGTCACCGCCAGTCGGCGTCGCCAACGCCACCGCCGGGGTGGCTGCGACGGCAGCCGTGGAGGTGCGGTTCCAGACATTGTGTCGACACCGCGTGCACCAGCGGGCCAAAGCGTGAGATCGCGAACCCCACGACCTCGGGTAGCTTCCCTCGGGCGGCCAGGACAAGCGCCGCGTTGGCGCCGCCGAACACGGCGTTTAGCGACAGTGCCTGCGAGACCTTCGCCGGTCTCGCGGTGTGGGGAATACAGTCGATCAGGCACTCAGGGTCCGCTTCGAGGAAGCCGGCGGTCGGCGGCAACAGGCCGTCCCCGAGCGCCAGACAGCCGATGTCCTGCCCGGGAACGCCGGCCCGCTCCAGGCGGTGCGGGCGGCGGCGGCACGACTGTTCCTGGCCGTCTAAGGTCGGAATGAGGTGGGCGTGATGGACGTCATCAACCACCGCCCGGGAAGCAAGAGAAGGTACAGCGCAGGCATGAACCAGCAGGATCTGGACGCGTACGGCCAGGGGCTGCGCACGCAGGAGGCTCCGGTACGGGAATCAGTGCCGACGCCAGATGTGCAGGCGGTCCTGGCTGCGGCGCGGCGATGCACGTGGGCCTTGACCGAGCCAGGCCACTTCCTGGTCCCCGATGCGTCGGAGGAGATCGCGCTCGTGGCCCTCAGCGCCGTACGCGAGGACGAGCGGGACGGCTACGTGCAACACCTGGAGGCGTTCGCCGAACAGCACCGTGAGCGCCTGGAGCAGGTGGTGCGCGAGTACGGGCCGGGCAGTCCTCCCGCCGCCGGTTACGGCCGGTACTTCTTGGTCGGCCAGCCCGAGAGTCTGATCATCGTTGAGCGGATGGAGAGTGCCCCGTTCCTGATGCGTGCCAAGTGGGGCGACGCGGAGGAGGACGCCTTCTTGTTGGACGACCTCGAGTTCGCCTGGGGGCAGTCCGCCCACCTCAGCCGGTGAACCTCCAGAGCAGTCGGCAACGGGCCGCACGGAGTCGTCCCTGCGGCCCGTTGCCGTACCCGGGTCAGGGTCCATCGCCGAACCCGGTTCCAACGGCGCCGCCCTCGCCCTCGCCCTCGCCCTCGCCCTCGGCCTCAACACTGCTACCCGCCGCCAGCAGCCGACCCAGCCCCGCACAACGACCGCATACACCTGAAGAACGAGTCTGCTTCCCGCAGCTGACGCCCGAGGCGTAATGGCTTCTCCATTGGGAAGCCAGCGTGAGCACGGCGGACGGGCTCGGCACACGGGACCCACCCCCGTCCGGCAGACGCCATCGCGCATACCGGGCCACCCAAAACGGCCAGGCGTGGCAGCTTCCGTCAGTCGTCCCGCTCGCCACCACCGGCCACGTAGGCGACGAGCGCGCCGGCGAGCACGGCCCAGGCGGCCGCGACGGGTCCGGCGGTTACCCAGCCGAGAAGACCGAGCAGCAGAGCGGTGAGGCCTCCGGTGGCGAGGGCCCGGGGGTTGGTGAGGAACTTCCACCGGCTCCGTCCACTGCCGGGTCGGCGGATCTCGGCGACTGCCGTCCTGACCACGAGGGCAGCCACCACCATGGCGATGAGGAGCAGGGTGATCGCCATGGTGCCTCCGGTGCGGTCAGATGTGCCGGGTGGTGGTGGTTGTGGTCTGTTCTACCTCTCCGCGCTGGTGGATGTCGGGGATGCCTTCAGCGTCCGCGTCGACGGTCTCTTGCTTGTCGAGGCGCTAGGAGGGGGCCTTGCGGCAGCGCAGCAGCGTGGCTGCCAACACCGCGGCGGTGACGGAGGCGATCAGGACGGCTGCCTTGACATGTTCGCCGACCGCCTGCCGGGACGGCGAGGCCCAGGACGTCGGCCCAGGCCAGGTCGGGGTTGAGTTCCGCCTTGGTGAGCGGGCGGCCAAGTACGCGCCAAGGAAAAAGCCGATGCCCTTGCCGACGACGAGGCGACTGACGCCCAGTCGGCACGCATCGAGCCGCTGCCGCCGGATCGGACGCCTCGGCGGGGTGGGCGGTGGCGGGATCACCGGCGTACCGCAGGTGCACCGCAGGCGCACCACAAGCTGAGAACTGGCTGCTCATTCGTGCGCCTCCGCGGCGTCGTTCCCCCTTGATGGGCAAACCTCGGGCCGGAGGCGCCAGGCGGGATGCCGGATTGCGGTTCGGGTCGCCCCGCTGACCAGAGGTCCCTCAAGCAGCCTTGCCGGCATCTGGATGTGGCGGTAGCCGCCCGTCCCGGCGACCCTGGCCTGGGCGCGGCCGCCTCCCTCCGGTGCGGGGCAGCGCCGCCCGGCACCGGAGGGGACCGCGCTACGCTGCGGCTGTGAGCGACCTGAGCCATGACGTGCCCCGAGGGCTGAGCGAGTTGTCCGCCCGCTACCTCACCGCTCACGCGATCCGGACACAGCGCCGGGACGTGGAACCGTACCGGGCGCAATGGCTGAGCCAGGGCGTGCCCGCGGAGGTCATCGACCGGGCGGCGCAGCACGAGGCACGGTGGGGCGGACTCGTGCTGCCGCCGGCCCCCTTCTACGAAGGCGGACCCCTCGTCCTCAGCGTGGACGTTCCCGAGGGCTCGGCCGAGCAGGGCTGGTGGTTCCCGGCCGGTGACCAGCGCACCTCCGTCGCGTTCGGCTTCCTGATAGGCCCGCACGGGGAGTTCGGGCTGCGAGGCGTGCGCAGGGTCCCGCTGCACAGCAGTATCGAAGGGTGGGTCGAGTCGCTGGCTCTGGCTCATCACGCCCGGCTCTGGGCCACCCGGGTCACCACGGTGTGGGGAACCGCCGTGGAAGACCTCGACCTCCACGGCCTCGAGCCGGTGCAGTGCGTAGGAGGCCTGGCCGACACCTGGTGGCGGGGGCCGCACTCCCTGGTCGCCGTCTACCGCGGCGAAGCCGATGCCTTCGGCACCCCCACGGCACTGCGGGCCCACGTCTACGAAGGCCTGCCCGAGGAATCGTTCTGGTTCGACCGCCCGGCCTTCTAGACGCGAACGAACAGCGCATGCCTTCTGTGGCCGCCCGTGACTGTGGATGACCGGTCAGATGTCGAACGGGGCTTGCTCTTGGGGCGGGATCGGAGGGTCGAGGACATCGCGGAGGCGGGTGATGTCCTTGCGCCACTTCGGACCGTCCACCGCTTCGCCCCACAGCTCGGCCAGTTCGGACAGCTCGGAGGCCACCCGGTCCAGGGCGTCGACGGCGAGCGTACGGAGGTCCGCGGGCAGCTGCGGCAGCGGCTCCGACGGGCCGTAGATCGAACACGCCGGCTCACCGTCGGGATGCTGTGCGACAACCAGGGCAGCCGCCGCCACTGCGCGCTCGCCGTCGGAGGTGTCCAGGTGGTCCGCAGGGTCGGCGGCACGTCCGAGCACGCCGCGGATCATGGATTCGCGTTCTTCCAAGGACACGTCGTCCAGGTCACCCCCGAAGTCGGCGGCGGTGTCGTTGTCGAAGGGGCCGATGTCCCAGGTGCCCATGTCTCTCCTCGCGTGCCAGTCCGGGAATCGTCGCACCGGCCTCTGACAATGGGGTCAGGAGGCGAGCAGTACCCACCGCGACGCAGCCGCCATCGCGCCTCTCCCCCGATGGCGGCTGCGTCGTACCTCAGTTCAGCCGGGTGGTCGCGTACGCCTCGATGGCGTCGCGCTGGTACGCGGCCAGCCCAGAGACGATGGCCTCGTATGCCGCGCGCCACGTCTCGTTGTCGACGACGGACCGCCCGATGGCCCGGTAGTCCTCGGCGGAGACGGCGCGCAGTTCGGCCAGTGCCCGGTACTGGGCGTCGATTTCGGCCTGGACCGGGTCGGCGTCGGCCGGGTGGCCTGCGGCCATGAGTTCAGCCAGCCGGACCATCTGCGCGGTGCGCTCACGGTGCGCGGCGTCGGCGTCGGCCTGGCTCATCGCGCCGGCGCGTCGTGCGACCTCTTCGGCGAGTTCGGGGAAGTCGCGCATGTTGTCCTCGTAGTGCAAGGGTGTCACGCCCTCGAAGAGGTTTTCCGGCCGGTTGATGGTCATGGGGTTGCCGTCCTTCCTGGACTGCTCCAGTTCGGCGATCGTGCGGGAGACGGTGCCGGCCAGTGTGTCGAGGCGGTCCCGTTCCGCGAGGAGGCGCTGGTGGTGGCCCCGCAGGGCATCCACCTCGTCGACCTGTTCCGACAGGATCCGGCCGATCTCCGGCAGCCCGACGCCCAGCCCCCGCAGTACGAGGATCTGCTGAAGCCGCAGGAGCTGGCGCTCCTCGTAGTAGCGGCGCCCATGGGCGCCGATCCGGGCCGGCGGCAGCAGGCCCGTCTCGTCGTAGTGGCGCAGCGTCCGGGCGGTAACGCCCGACATCCGGGCCACGTCCTCGATCGGCCAGTCCATCGCGACTCCTGCACGTGCGTTCGCCGGGCCGGTTTCTCCGGCCCTGGTCACGACGGTAGGAGCTGCCGCAACGGCAACTGCAACCCCACGACCCAGGATCCTCGCGATCGAACGTGCACGGTCCACGCCCCAGGCGGAGCAGCCTCCGCCCACTGCCGGACTCGTGAACATCCAGTCGGAAGGTGGCTTCTCTCTCTCCCCCCCGGGGATGGACGAGGGCAGGCGACCGAGGCTCAGGGGATGATCCGTCGCCCGATGACACCCCCACCAGGCAAAATGCCACCATGAAGGAACTGCCTCGCGGCCTGCCGCCGGCGAACTCGCGAAAGTGGCACAGTCGCCGGTGGTGGGACCAACTGGGATATCTGCGGGCGCGATCATTGGCGAACCCGAACTGGTCCCGGGACGTACCGTGGCTGATCAAGTGGTTCCGGCGCGAGCGCTCGACCGCACTTCCAGAAGACCTCGCCCTCTATGACCGGGCCATCACCGCAGCTCAGGACTACGCGCGCACCCCCGTCGACTCGGCGGAAGCGGAACGCGCATGGGACCGCGTGCTCGAACCGGTCGACGAGTTGCTCACGCGGCGGCAGGCGCGGCACCTGGACGACGTCCGTCGGGCTCAAGCCGAACGTGGCGATCTCAGTACCTGATGCTGCCGCGGGCCCCGGCGCGCAAGCGAGTGGGCTCCGTGTGACATGCCCGTGCACATCCGGGCGGCTGCGGATCGATCAGGAATCGAGAAGCGCGGTTCAGGAGCCGCCTCTAGCCTGCTCACCATGGACATCACCATTCACACGACTTCCCTTCCGCACGACGACCCGGACGCGTCGCTCGCCTTCTACCGCGACGTCCTCGGCTTCGAGGTGCGCAGCGATGTCGGGCAGGGCAAGATGCGCTGGATCACGGTCGGCCCGGCCGGCCAGCCGGGCACGTCGATCCTTCTGGCGCCGCCCGCCGCCGATCCCGGCATCACCGAGGACGAGCGCCGCACGATCACCGAGATGATGGCCAAGGGCACGTACGGCTGGATCCTGCTGGCCACCCCGGATCTCAACGCCACGTTCGAGAAGGTGCAGGCCGGTGACACCGAGGTCGTCCAGGAGCCGACCGAGCAGCCGTACGGCGTCCGCGACTGCGCGTTCCGCGACCCCGCGGGCAACCTGATCCGCATCCAGGAGCTGCGCTGAGCTGTGCGCGTGACGACGCGGCGGTGCGGCAGGCATCGCCACCACCGCCAAGGCCTCGTCGAACCGGGGACGAGCCCGGACTCCGTCCCGCTGCTGTCCGGCAGTGGCCGGCCGGCGGCTGGTCGCGTCCGGCAGGCCGGGCAGGGCCGGGCCGGGCCGCATGACCGATGCGTCCGGGGCACCTGCCAGGGCGGCACCCCGGACGCTCGGAGGCGTCGATGGAAACGGAACACGAAAGACGACGGGGAGGGTCCTCATGTGCAAGCCCGAATGGCGGCGTGCGCGCGTGCAGGCGCAGCGTCTGGATGATCTCGCGCGGCTGCGCCGCGTCCGCGACCGGATCGACAGGGAGTACGCGCAGCCCCTGAACGTGGAGGCGCTCGCGCGCGATGTGAACATGTCCGCCGGGCACCTGAGTCGGCAGTTCCGGGCCGCCTACGGCGAGTCACCGTACGCGTATCTGATGACGCGTCGCATCGAGCGGGCGACGGCGCTGTTGCGGCGGGGCGACCTCAGCGTCACCGAGGTCTGCTTCGCGGTCGGCTGCGCGTCGCTGGGAACGTTCACCACCCGCTTCACCGAGCTGGTCGGCATGCCGCCCGGGGCCTTCCGGCGCCGGGCAGCGGACGCCGCGGCCGACCATGGCGGTGCTGCGGGAGCAGGTGCGGGTGCGGCCCGCGCAGCGGGGTCGGCGATCAAGGTGGAGGGGATGCCGGCATGCGTGGCGAAGCAGGTCTCCAGACCGGTCAGGAATCGAGAAGCCCCGGCCGCCGCGCAGACCGTAGCGTGATGGTCATGGCAACCACCGCTTCCACCGCAGCCAGCACGTCCCTCGCGTCCGTCACCCTTGAGGTGGCCGACCTTGAGGCCGCCCGCCTCTTCTACAGCGCCTTCGGCGTGGACACGTACGTACGCCTGCGGGCGTCCAAGGCGCACTCCACCGGGTTCCGCGGCTTCACCCTGGCGCTCACGGTGGCGGGGCCGGCCACCGTCGACGGCTTCGTCGGCGCCGCCGTGAAGGCCGGCGCCACGGTGCTGAAGCCCGCCGCAAAGTCGCTGTGGGGCTACGGCGGCGTCGTCCAGGCCCCGGACGGGACGATCTGGAAGATCGCAACCTCGGCGAGGAAGGACACCGGCCCCGCAACCCGCGAGATCGACGAGGTCGTCCTGCTGATCGGCGTCGAGGACGTGAAGGCCACCAAGCAGTTCTACGTCGGCCAAGGCCTGACCGTGGCCAAGAGCTTCGGCGGCAAGTACGCCGAGTTCACCCCGGGTCAGGACAGCCCCGTCAAGCTGGCGCTGTACAAGCGCCGTGCCCTGGCCAAGGACCTGGGCGTCCCCGTCGACGGCACCGGCTCGCACCGCATCGTCATCGGCAGCACGACTGACGCCTTCACCGACCCGGACGGTTTCGCCTGGGAGGCGGCCGCGCCGACCGCCCCCGCGGCGTCCTGACTCCCCGCCCTGACGTACCGGTCGACCGGCGAACACACGCCATCCAGCCATCCATCCGCAGTGCAAGGAGCAAGCCATGAAGGCACACGTCAGCTCGATCCTCCTCGGTGTCCGCGACATGGACCGGGCCAAGCAGTTCTACACCGAAGGTCTCGGCTGGAAGATCCAGAACGACTACGGCATCTCGGTGTTCTTCGACTCGGACGGCGCCTCGCCGGTCGGCTTCTACGCTCGCGAGGGTCTGGCCGAGCAGGTGGGCACGGACCCGGAAGGCAGCGGCTTCAGTGGGCTCGTTCTGACCTACGTCGTCCGCAGCGAGGCACGGGTCGAGGAGATCATGGCGGAGGCCCGGAAGGCCGGTGCCACGATCCTCAAGCCCGCCGGCGCCCTGCCGTGGGGCGGGTACGGCGGCACCTTCGCCGACCCGGACGGCTATGTCTGGAGTCTCGGTTACAGCGCCATGGGAACCGACCAGCCCTACGCCGAGTAGCCGCGGTCTCGGACCTCACAGCCGTCATCGGTGAGTCAGCCGGCAGAACAACAGGAGGAAGATCATGAAGTTCTGGGCCCACGTCGAGCCACCCGAGCCCATGCGGGGCCTGGAAGTTCCGCCCGAGGTGGTAGCAGCGCTCGGCGGGGGTGCGCGGCCGCCAGTGACGGTCACGGTCAACGGGCATTCCTGGAAGAGCCGGGTCGCCATCATGCGAGGCCGCCACCTTCTCGGCCTCAGCAACGCCAACCGGCAGGCCGCGGGGGTCACGATCGGCGAGGAGGTCGAGGTCTCGCTGGAGCTCGACACCGAGCCGCGCGTCATCGTCGAGCCCCCGGACTTCGCCCGGGCCCTGGACGGCGACCCGGTGGCCCGCGCTGCGTACGACCGCCTTGCCTACAGCCGCAAGCACGAGCACGTGCGCGCCATCGAGAGCGCGAAGAGGCCCGAGACGCGCCTACGGCGCATCGAGAAGGCCATCGCCACCCTGCGGGGCTGACCCCCGAAAGCAAAGACTCCGTCGGCCCTGCAATCGCCGCGCGAAGGTCGGCCCCCCCTGTCTCCTTGTCCGCACGAGGCGGGGTCGGCGACGATCGCGGACGCGCGGTGGGGGTGCGGGTGAGGGTGGCGGTGGCGGGCCTACGCGGGTGCCGTCGCGTGGGTCTGGGTGGCGGTCTGGGTGGCGGCGATGAGCCCGGCCAGTGAGGTGCGGGTTTCCGAAAGCGCCGAGATCCGGTCGTCCAGACCCTGGAGGTGCTCCTGGAGGGTCTCCAGCTTGCATGCGGCGACCGTACCGTCCTGGCGGATGCACGGCAGGAGATCGCGGATGACACGGGTCGGGAGGCCGGCGTCCAGCAGGGCGCGAATGCGGTGGACCGCGCCGGGGGCAGTGTCGTCGTAGCGGCGGTGCCCGCTGTCGAGTCGGTAGGACGCCAGGAGGCCCTGCTCCTCGTAGTAGCGCAGGAGCCGGACGGATGTGCCCGTCGCTGCGGCGAGCTCGCCGATCTTCATGTGGCGCCCCTCACAAACCCTTGAATCTCACATTGATGTGAGACTTTAGCGTGAGGGCCATGACCAACACCGTTCACCCCATTGCCCTCTACGGTTTCCTTCGCCCCAGGCCGGAGCGCGCGGACGAGGTCCGGCGCATCCTCTCCTCCTTCGTGGAACCCACCCGGCAAGAGCCCGGCAACCTGCAGTACCACCTCCACGAGCACGAGGACGGCCGCTTCTTCCTGTACGAGGTCTGGCGCTCACAGGAAGACCTCGACCGGCACAATGCGACGCCTCCGCTGCGCGCCTTCCTGGAAAACCTGTCGACCTTCCTGGAGGCAGCCCCGGAAGGCTACTTCGACACCATGCTCAGCCCGTATCCCGCGGCAGACCCGGCACCCGCCTGCGGCGGAGAGCAGGCCTACTGACCTGCCACTTCACAGGTGTCGGCCCGCCCGCCGTTCTGCAGTACTTCCAGCGATACGCGCCTACCGGCGAGGGCCGCGCCAAAACCGCATTCTGCTGGGCAGTTGCCCGGCGCCCACCTAGCGCACCACTCGGTGGCGGAGGTAGACGACTCCTGAGCTGAAACTGCGGGTCTCGACGTATTCGAGATCCACCCGGTGCTCGTGCCGGGGAAAGAACGGAATGCCTCCGCCGACCAGCACCGGGTAGACCCTGGTCCGGTACTCGTCGATCAGACCCGACGCCACCGCCTGGGCAGCGAGGGTCGCGCCGCCGATCGCGATGACGCCCTCCCCCGGCTCGGCCCGCAACCGCTCGATCTCTTCCGCCAGGCCGCCGGAGAGCAGCCGGGCATTGCCCTCAACCGCCGACAGCGTGGTGGAGAACACCACCTTCGGGATCGCCTTCCAGATCGCGGCCCACTCGAGCCTCGCGTCGTCGAGCGAGGGATCTTGGTCGGCGGTCTCCCAGTACAGCATCGTCTCGTACAGTCGTCGCCCCAACAGGTAGACGTCGACCTCTCGGATCTCGTCGGTGACGAAGCCGAAGAGCTCCTCGTCGTGCTCCGTCCAGTCGAGGCGGCCGTCCGGCCCGACGATGTAGCCGTCGAGCGAGAGACCCATCGAGTAGTTCACGCTGCGCATCAGAAGTCCTCCTCCGGAACAGGATTCGACACTACGACCACCAGCTGCCGCCTCACCGCAGGACGCATCACTGCTCGCGGAATCCTCCCCTCTGTCCGGCAGCCGAGGGCGACCGCCGCCGACGGCGCGGCGGCCCGCTAGGTCGTCTCGGCTCGGTCGGACTCACTGCGCAGAACGCAGAATTCGTTGCCTTCGGGGTCAGCAAGGACCGCCCAGCCCGAGCCATCCGGGTTCCGGTGATCGCCGACGAAGGTGGCACCGAGGCCCAGCAGCCGGTCCACCTCCTGATCGCGCGAGGTCTCGGGGCGCAGGCACAGGTGGATCCGGTTCTTGACCGTCTTGGCCTCGGGCACCTGGTTGAAGTACAGCGCTGGGCCCTCCGCCAGCACCACCTGCGTCTCCCGGTCGCCCGGGCCGGCATCCGGATCCAGCGGACGGCCCGTCACACTGCTCCAGAACCGGGCCAGCTCGTAAGCATCCGCACAGTCGATCGCCACGTTCTGCAATACCGAAACCATGCGCCCCACCCTCGCTGACCGCCGCTCCCGAAGCCAACTGGCCGGCGCGCTCGGTACGTGCCCGCCCTAGATCACCGGGGGCCGGCCCAGCCGTGCCATGCGCACCACCGTGCGCCAGCGCATCGGGTGCCGGGGGCCGCCACTGGTGCGGATGCCTTCGGCGAACCCGGCCGACCAGGCGCGCAGTCCGGCTGCCGACCGGGTACGGGCCACGGTCAGCACGGTCCAGACCCCGAGGTAGACGGGGACCAGGGGTGCGGGCAGGTGCCGCTTCGCGAGCCAGACGCGGTTGCGGGCGGTCATCCGGTAGTAGACCGCGTGCCGGGCCGGGGAGGTCTTCGGGTGCTGGAGCACCAGCTGCGGTTCGTAGAGGATGTCCCACCCGTCGTCGAGCGCCCGCCAGGCGAGGTCGGTCTCCTCGTGGGTGAAGAAGAAGGCGTCCGGCCAGCCGCCGGTCCGCTCCAGCATGGGCATGGACAACGCATGGCCGCCTCCGAGGAAGGCCGTGACGTAGCCGCGCCGCATCGGGTCCTTGGCCCGTAGCCGCGGGATGTGGCGGCGCTGGGTCTCGCCCGTCTCGTCGGCGATGCGGAAGCTGACGATGCCCAGGGTCGGGGCGGCCTCGTAGAGGTCGGCGATCCGGCTGACGACGTCGGTGGCCACGAGGAGCCCGTCGTCGTCCAGGTCCACGAGTACGTCTACGTCCCCGAACTCGCGCAGCCGCCGCCAGGCGACGTTGCGGCCGCCCGAGACGCCGAGGTTCTCCGTGAGCTCCACCCCGACCACGCCGTCCGGCAGTCCGGGCAGCGCGCAGCCGTTGCCGACCACGACGATCCGGGCGGCGGGCTCGTCCTGCTGGGCGACGGAGTCCAGCAGGGCCCGTAGCTCGGGCATGCGGTCACCCATCGTCAGCACGGCCACGCCCACCCGCGGTCGGGACACCCTCCACCACTTCCTTCCAGCGCCCGGATGAATGTCGACCCTATCGCCGCCCGCCGCCGAGCCCGAACCGGTGTGGCTTCATGCCCAGCTCGCGCGAGGGTCACACCCCCCACCACTCCCGGCCGGGCCGCCTTGCGACGGCACGGCACGACACGGCACAGCGGCTGCGGGCAGGTCAGGACGAGGGAGACGGACTGCGGTGTAGGGGAGGGGGGGGGGAGAAGCGAGCCGTGGCCGGCGGCTTGCGCGTCCCGCGGTTCGGGGCCGGCCGGGGCCGCGGCCGTTCCTTGGACCGACCGGGGCAAGCCGGAGCCCGTTCGGGGCACGGCTCCCGCGGCAGGGTGGCCAGCGCCTTAGGTTCGGATGCGGGGACCGCTGCATGCGGTGAGAAGGCGTACCCGGGACACCTGGCACGCCGGACGTGGTGCGGCTGCCCCGGCACCGGATGCCCCGCCGTGAGGAGCGCGAATGAATGCCTGGGCCGTCGTGGTCGCCGGGGGTGTGGTCGTCAGTTACGGGGCGCTCTCGCGGCGCTTGTCGAGCACGGTGGTCTCGGGGCCCTTGGTGTTCATGCTGTGCGGGCTGGCGATCGGCCCCCTGGGCCTTGACCTGTTGGACCCGGCGGGGGACCTGGAGGTCACGCGGGCGTTGCTGGAGGCCGCGCTGGTGCTCGTGCTGTTCGCGGACGCGGCCGGGATCAGGGCCGGGGACCTGCGCCGGGAGGAGTTCCTGCCGCTGCGGCTGCTCGCGGTGGGCCTGCCGCTCACGATGGCTCTGGGATGGCTGGCGGCCTGGCCCCTGCTGCCCGGCCTGAGTGTGTGGGAGCTGGCCCTGGTCGCCGTCATCCTGGCGCCGACGGACGCCGCGCTCGGCCAGCAGGCGGTCTCCAACAAACGGGTGCCGGCCCTGGTCCGCGGCGGCCTGTCCGTGGAGTCCGGCCTGAACGACGGTCTGGCCCTTCCGTTCTTCGTTCTCGCGCTGGCGGCTGTGGCCGAGGGCCATGGCCATCCAGGCATTGCGGAGACCTTCCTGCGTGCGCTGCTGCTCAGCAGTGCCATCGGCATCGCGGCCGGATGGACCGTCGCGAGCCTGCTGCGCTGGTCACACTCCCGGGGGTGGAGCAGCCCCGAATGGCAGCAGTTCCTGACGTTGGTCGTTCCCGTCATCGCATACGTGGTGTGCACCGCAGCCGAGGGCAGCGGCTTCATCGGAGCCTGGGTCGCAGGCCTGGCCTTCGGCATCCGCATGCGCCGCACGATCACCGGGCCGGACCTCCTTCCGCGGAACCTGGACCCCGGGCAGAGCACGAGGTTCACAGAACGCCTCGGCCTGCTGCTCGCCTCGCTGAGCTTCCTCGTCTTCGGAGCGGTCATCCTGGGACCGGTGCTCCAGCACCTGTCGTGGCGGCCGGTCGTCTACGCGCTGGTCAGCCTGACCGTCATCAGGATGCTGCCGGTCGCCCTCGCACTGGCCGGCACCGGTCTGCGCCCGGCGTCCGTGGCCTACATCGGCTGGTTCGGTCCGCGCGGACTCGCCTCCCTGGTGTTCGGCCTGCTCGCCTTCGAAGAGCACCTGCCCGGAGGAACCCTGCTGAGCGAGGTCATCGCCGTGACCGTCGGCCTGAGCATCCTCCTCCACGGAGCAACCGCTCCCTTCCTGGGCAACCGCTACGGCGCCTGGTTCAGCCGGACGTTGGGCGTCAACCCGAACCTGCGGGAGAACGCACTCGCCCAGGACGACACTCCGCGCTGAAGGCCCCCAGCCCTGCCGAGCCCATGACGGGACGCGCTCGCGGAGTCCGGGGGCGGTGGATCCTGCCTCGGAGCGGGCGTCGGAGCGTGCCTCGGAGCGGCCGAGGAGGGCCAGGCCCCGGCAAAGCCTGCGAACGACGCCACGCTGGCCGAGTGCTTCCGCCGCACAGTCGGCACGCCGCCGATGACCTACCTGACGGAGTGGCGCCCGGCCCTGGCCGCGGACCTGCTGCGGAAGTCCGACGCCACGCTGAACGTCGTGGCCCGTCAGGTCGGCTACGGCAACGGCTTCGCCCTCAGCTCGGCGTTCGGACGGGTGTACGGAGTCAGCCCCCGGGAACACCGCAGCGCAGCGCCGGCACACTGAGCTCGCCGGACCTGCTGCCGGAGGCCCCTTCAGCCGGCCGCCGTCGGGCTCTGCCTCGCCGGGGCTCGGCCCGCCGTTCCCTGGCGGACGTCCCGAACGGAATGCAGTTGTCCGGGACTCCCATGCACACGCCCTCGCACAGCTGGGCAGCGACAGGTCCGCCTTCTCCAGTGGCAGTTGTCAGGCTCGGATCCAGTGCGAGGTGTCGGCCTCCAGGTCCCCGCACTCGTCGTACCGAATCCAGTCGGCCGATGGAGAGGGCGGCCGGCTCGCGGCGGCGGACGTCCCGGGCGTGACCTCGCTTCGGGAACGGGCCCTACAGGCTGCCGGAACGGCTTAGTAATCCAGCTGTAGATCGTGATCTTGCTGGCGGGGCCGCGTACGGCAGCGTTGATCATCGTTGCGTGAAGACAGAAGACCAGGTGGTGGCCGTAAGTCACGGCGTGGACCCCGCCCGCTGGCAGGAAACATTCGAAGGCTTTTGTCAGTGCGGTGCGCTTCACTGTCCGCCATGGAGCTCACGCAAGCGGACGTCAACGATCTACTGGCCCGACTCGGCCCCGGGAACAGCTACATGTACCTGCCCGGCGATCTGGACCTGCAGGACCTGACCGACCTACTCGAAGGCAGGTATGGCGCCCCGCGCACCCTCATCCTCGATGGCTTCACCGATCCGACGGTCGACGATTCCAGGGGGGCGGCTCTCATCATCCCCTTCGAGGACCGAGCCGTGATGCTACGGGCGTGGGCGTACGGGGATCAGTGGGTTGGCACGGGGACGGCACGGGACGCCGAGGGGACCGCGCGGTCGGTGCTGGTAATCGCTCCCAGAGAGGTGCCCAAACCCTTGGGGGTCGCTCCGGACGAGGACGAGGACGAGGACATCGACTGGATGGAGCGGCTCAGACTGATCACCGGCTGGACACAGTCCGACCAGCGGCCGGACATGGACTGGGCGGAAATGGAGTCCCGCCTGGGCACCGCGCTGCCGAGCGACTACAAGCACATGGTCCAGACGTTCGGCAAGGGCGCCTTTGACGGATTCCTGGACCTGAACCAGGAGCCGTGGACGGATCTCAGGGAGGACGGCCTGCTCATCTGGGCAGGCACGGAGCACGAGAACCTGTATTGCTGGAGGGCCGACGGCGGTGACCCCGACCGTTGGCCTGTCGTGGTCCGGTCCTTCGACGGTGAGGACATCGCCTTCGACTGCCAAGCCGCTGAGTTCGTCTGCCACATCCTCATCGATCCGCATCACCCGTTCACGATGGCCGGCTTTTTCGATACTCACTGGTTCATGAACTACGGGTAAAGCGACTGACCGAGCCCTGCTGTCAACGGCATCCACAGCGCGGTTGGCGGTGCCTTCGGGGAACAGGGCGGAAGCACTCACCTGCCACGGCAGACTCGCCCAATCATGATCTTGCTGGCGGGGTCGCTGCGGGAACGGGTACGGCCACCGTTGATCATCGTTGCGTGAAGACAGAAGATCAGGTGGTGGCCGTAAGTCACGGCGTGGACCCCGCCCGCTGGCAGGAAGCATTCGAGGGCCTGATAAGCCGCATCGCGGGCCGTTTCGCTCGTGTTGAGTCCCGGCGCCGGGTCGGGCGGCTGGTGCTCGGACTGCTGTCGGACCTGCCGCGCAAAAACTGCTGGACGATCGCGGAGTGGGCCGGGGAGGCCAGCCCGCACGGCATGCAACATCTGCTGTGCCGGGCCTCCTGGGATGCCGACGCCGTCCGCGAATACGTCATCGAGCACCTACACGACGAGGCGGCAGTGCTGGTCGTCGACGAGACCGGCGACGTGAAGAAGGGCACTCACACGGTCGGGGTCCAGCGCCAGTACACCGGAACGGCCGGGCGGGTCGAGAACTCCCAGGTCGCCGTCTACCTCGTCTACGCCGGCGAGCGGGGACACGCGGCGGTGGACCGGGAGCTGCATATCCCGCGCTCTTGGACAAGCGCCCCGGACCGCTGCCGGGCAGCGGGGCTCGGCGGCGACACCGTTTTCGCGACCAAGCCGGAACTGGCCCGCACGATGATCGGACGCTTCCTGGACGCCGGACATCACGTGGGCTGGGTCACCGGTGACGAGGTCTACGGCAGCAACCCGAAACTGCGCACGGCTCTGGAGGAACGCGGCATCGGTTATGTCCTCGCGGTGGCCTGTTCGGCCGAAGTGGCCACCAGTGCGGGCACATTCCGCGCCGACGCCCTGGTGAAGAAGGTGCCGAAGCGCGCCTGGCAGAAACTCTCGGCTGGACGCGGTGCGAAAGGACAGCGGTTCTACGACTGGGCCGTCATCGATCTCACCGAGGCGGCGCCGGGCAGCCGCCAGCTCCTGATCCGCCGCAACCGCACCACCGGCGAACTCGCCTACTACCGCTGCCTCTCACCCCAGCCGGCGCCGCTGACCGAGCTCGTGCGGGTAGCCGGATCCAGATGGCGTGTGGAAGAGACCTTCCAAACCGAGAAAGGGCTGGCCGGACTCGATGAGCACCAAGTCCGCCGCTACCCCTCCTGGACCCGCTGGGTCACCCTCGCGATGCTCGCTCACGCCTTCCTGGCCGTCGTCCGCGCCGACGAACACGCCCGCAACTCCGCTCCAAACGGGCTGGTCCCGTTGTCCTGTAACGAGATCCAGCGCCTGTTCATCACGCTCGTCTTCCAGCCCCTCCACGATGTCGCCCACCGACTCGGCTGGTCCGACTGGCGACGCCGCCATCAGCAGCGATCCCGCACCAGCCATTACCAGCGACAAGCCGCATGCCAGACATGAAGATCACGATCTACAGCTGGAGTATTAGCCTGCGCTTCATGAATCCGGACTATGAACTGAGCGCTCTTGCTGTCCAGGAGGAGCTCCCCGCCGACCTCTTACGGCGGTTGCTGCGGCATCCTCAGGCCCGCCGCGCGACGGCACTCCACCGCAGGGACCTGACCACGGAGTCGATCGAGGAGATCATCGGACTCGGCTCCGCACGCAGTCTCGCCGCCAACTCCTCCCTGCCCAGCGAGGTCAGGCTCCGCCTGGCGGAACACCCGGAATCGTCCGTCCGAGGCGCGGTCGCAGCATCGCTCACCGACGCACCGCCCGGACTTCTGGCCCGGCTGGCGGAAGACCAGGACTCCCTGGTGCGCATGTTCCTCGCGATGAACGATCACCTGCCGCCCGAGCTCCTCACCGTCCTGGCCGGAGATCCGGACGCGAATGTGCGGCAGTGGGTCGTCCAGCACCGGCGGGACACCCCGGAGGCGGTACGCCGGGCTCTGCTGACGGATCCCGATCCGAACGTCCGCAACGCTGCCGCCTCGACGTACACCCCGCCGGCGGACCTGCTGCCCGTGCTCCTGGCCGATCCGCACACCCGTGCCGCCACCGTCCGGCACACCGGCCCGTCGCCGGAGCTGGCCGCGGATCCGGATTCCTGTGTTCGCAAGGCCGTTGCCGCCCATCCGGACCTGTCAGCCGAGCTGCGGGACGTACTGGCACAGGACCCGGACCCCTTCGTCCGCAACGCGATCGCGGCCCGCGCGGACACTCCCCCGGCTGTGCGTGAGAGCCTCGTGGCCACCCTGGCGACGGACGACCCCCTGACCGACTGGTTCCTCTCCTTCCAGCGGAACACCCACGCGTGCCCGCCGCCTGCACCGGCTCCGCCCAGTCTCACGCGAGAACAGGCGGAAGCCCTCCTCGCCCGTGCGGGCCTGTAGGCGCAGACTTCTCCACTTCAGGCAACCCGGGCCGGCCCGCGCCTCAGAGCACGACGGGCCGACGCGTCAGAGCCTCTCCGGGTGATGTCCGCGACGACGGGGCGAGCCGGCCGGGCCGCCTCCCTCGCCACCTGCTCCCGGCTCCTGTTTCCGTCGTACTCGGCGAAGTCGTACGCCACGTAGTCCGCGCTGAAGGAGGCCTACGCCAGGGCAGTCGGCCTCGGTCCGCGCCTGCCGTTCACGCAAGTCGCCTTCCTCCCGGGCCCGAACGGCCACGGCCGAACCCTGCTCCGACGCACCGCCCACGTCCCCGACCCCACCCGCTGGGACTGCCACGCCCCCAGGCCCCGCCGGGCTTCCACATCAGGGTGTGCGTGGCCGGCCGAGGGGCCGGGCTGCTCTCGTGCTCCATTGCGGCCGACAGGTCCACGAGGGGGAACGAGGGCAATGGAGTACATCAACCTGAACGGGCAGATCGGCGACCTGTCCGGCGTCTTGGACCCTCGTCGATACCTGGAGCACCTGCCCTCGCCGGCTGACGATCTGCCGGCCGGAGCCCGGGGCTTCGCCGCTGCCCGCGACCACTACGACTTCTCCAGCAAGCGGTGCGTGAAGGACCTGGAAATCCAGCACGTCCGGGGTGCCGATGCCGATGACCAGCAGATGGAAATCCACTTCCGCCACAACTGCTGTAAGCACGACGAGGACCTGACCATCCGTAAGCCCGACACACGCCGCCTTGGGAGCGACCAGCTCCTCCTCCGCCCTCCGGCGACCAGAATTTGATGGCCTACTCGCACGCGCGGACTTACGCTCCGACCATCATGAAATTCAGCGCCGTGTACACCGAGCAGGTCGGCAGGTTCCGGGACTACCTCCCGCCCGAAGACCGCCGCTCACTGCTGAGTCTCGTCAGCAGGGTCACCAGGGATCCGTACGGCCCCGACACCCACCTCGCGTACACGAACGACGACCTCACGCGGTCCAGCTGGTGTGATTCCGCCAGTGTTCAGTACATCGTGATTCCGGCCCGGAACGTCGTCTATATCGTGGCAGCGGACATCTGGGACGCGCGGAGAGGTTTCAACATCACCTGAGAACCTGTCGCCCACGGGAACGGTGCAAGGGAGCGTCACGGGGCGCAGCGCAGCAAGACGGTCGACCGCTGCATCGACGCCGCGAGCAATGATTTCTTCTCACGCCTCGCGACGGCATGAAGGCATCAGCGGCACCTCTTCCGGCTCGGGCCGGCAGGTCCTCGCCGAGGTACTTCGGCGCGTGCCTGCGGGGCGCCGCCTGCGGGCGGCGGGGCTCTGCCGCGGCGTCTTGTCCTGGCGTTGTGGCGGTGCGGCCCCCTTTGAGGCGGGGCAGACGGCGGATTGGGCGCCTGCCCGGGCCGTCGGGTCCGGTGACTCGATCGCCGATGCCCCGGATCGGGTGGGGGTGCGTGCGCGTGGGGAACTCCCACCCGATCCCGTTCACGCCATGAGCTGGTGCAGGGCCATCACCGTGGCCCCGGCGGCCCCGAGGGCGGCCAGCATGCCGCCGAGGGTGAAGACGGCGGCGCCGGCCACGAAACCGGCGATGAGGATGATGGCCCATCGCTGGGGCAGGGGTTCCGGCCGGCTCGCGGTGGTGTTCACGGTGGTGTTGTCGTCGGGGTTGGTTTCCACTGCGCTCCTGGTCACTGCTTGCTTGGACTGAGACGGCCCCGGGTTTCCCATGGGGCCGTTCGCGTTCGGTGCGAACGGCCGGCCGTTGCACCCCTTCTTCTGCGGGACGCAGTACCAAGTCTGAGGAACGTCTGAGGGTCCATCAGTGGCCACAGGCAACGCTTTGATCCGCGCTAGAGTCTTATAGCTCTTTCATACTGTGCGGATCAAAGCGTTGAGGCCGAACTCGTGGTCGGGGGGATTCATGCCCAAGGGGCTGACGGCTGTGGACCGTCGCTACCGGCGTCTGCAGCAGCTGCAGGACACCGGGCAGTTCGAACCGGTGAACAGGGCGCTGCAGAGGGTCTGGGAGAACGGAAGGCGCCCCGACCGCGTCCATCTGCGGCTTCCGCTGTTGCACTCGCGGCCGGAAGATCCGGCGCCGCCTCTCACACAGCTGCTGAACCCGCGCGGCATCGCGCTGCGGTTCTACCTGCTCGCTGTTTTCGAGGCACACTGCCGCCTTGAGCCCGGCGAGGCGTGGACGTCGTCCGGGCGGGAGCTCACCGGTCGCCTGGGCTGGTCCGACTTCGTGGCGGTCGACGCCGCGTACAGCAGCCAGAAGGGCTACCTGCACGATGAAGTCCTGCAGTACCGGGACGGGCAGTCCTGTCGAGTGCGCCAAGTGCAAGGGGCCCTGCGCACGCTGGAGGGCGTCGGAGGCGGCGGGCAGGCCCTCGTTCACGTGCCGCGCAAGAAGAACGGCGCTCGGGACTACGCGGCCTTCTCACTGATGCCGGAGGGCGGCAGCGGCGGGACGCTCACACCGGACCGTTACGTCCTGCCGCACCCCCGCGTCACCCGGACGTTCTCGATCCCCGTCGACTTCTTCCTCCAGGGCTGGGTGCAGGTTCTCACCCCGGCCGAGGTCGCCACCTGGCTCGTCCTGCAGCTGCTGAGCCAGGAATTCCCCGACAAGCACAGGAAGTGGGGGGTCTACCTCTACGCGGACAAGCGCGAAGGGTACTTCCGCCTGAAGCGTGACTCGTACGAGGACTCCTGCAACGCGCTGCGCAGCTTCGGTCTGATCCGGGAGCCCCGTCTGCCCGCGTCTGTCGTCGCCGCCGCGCAATTGCTGGAGTCGATGTCGGATGGCCCCCGTGCGAAGGACATCCTGAGGGCGATCCCACGCAAGGAGGCCCCCTTGGGCGCGCCGCCCAAGTACGAGGCCAAACGTCACCACATGGCGGACGAGGTCCTTGGCAACTCTGCCCTGAAGGCGTGCATGCAGGGGATCACCTTCCGGCGGAAGCACCTGAGGGGGTGAGGAGCGGCCTCCCCGCGGCCGCCACTCGGCTGGTCCGGGGCCGACACCGCGGGCCGGCGATGTGATGCGCACTACTCTCCGGGCGCCTCGGGTCGGGCATGCGCGATCATGAACCGATGGACGCCCGTTTCCTTGGTATCGACGACCTGGCCGAAGTCCCGTCCGTGGCGGTCGTGGTCGACGTCATGCGTGCTTTCACCGTGGCCGCCTGGGCCTTCGGCCAGGGCGCGGAGAAGATCGTTCTTGCCGGGTCGCTGGACGAGGCCCTGGCGCTCAAGGCCCGCCATCCGGATTGGGTGGCGCTGAAGGACGGTCCGGCCGCGCCTGGTTTCGACACCGTCAACTCGCCAGGTCTGCTGCGGTCCATGGACCTCGGTGGACGGACCGTCGTGCAGAAGACCACGGCGGGGACGGTCGGCGCCCTGGCGGTCAAGGATGCGCCGTTGGTGCTGTGCGCCGGCTTCGTGGTGGCGGAGGCAACGGCTCGACTGCTGCGGACGCGCAGGAGCGGCAGCATCACCTTCGTGGTCACCGGCGAGGGCGGGCAGGCCGACGAGGATCTGGCGTGTGCTCAGTACATCGCCCGGAGGGTCACCGAGGCGGACACGGATCCTGCTGAGTTCCTCCGCCGCGCCGCCGAGTCGCGCGCCGCCTCGGAACTGGCGCAGGGGGTGCGCCAAGGAGTCCATCCCGATGACGTCGCGCTGTGTCTCGAGATCGACCGCTTCCCCTTCGCCATGGTGGCGACTTCGGAAGGCCCGCTCATGGTCCTGCGTCCGCACGCAATGCCTGCGCTGACCGACGAGAACCCGGCCTGACCGCGGGGGGGGGCGGTCCACCTCGGCGCCCGCTGCTCGACCGCGGCCCTCCCCCGGCCTCGGGACCGGTGAGCTCGCATGCTCGTATGTAGCGGCTTCACGAGTGGTTCGTGGGGCCGGTCGCGATCCGTAACGGCTGAGCGGACGTGGGTGCGGCCCCTGCTCGACTCAGCGCAGGACCAGCAGTGGACCTTGACGGGCAGCTGCGCGCGACTCGCGGTCATACGTCGTCGAGCGGGATAGGAGTGGCCTGGTGGTAGTACAGCCGCCATGTCCCACTTGAACTCTGCTTGCGCCAGAGCGAGCTTCGCAGTGCCCGGCTCCCGTCGAACGTGGTCTCGTAAGTGAGGTGCACGAGCCCGGGCGCCAGCACCACACCGGAGAAGTTCGAGGCCTCATGGCGCGGACCGCTTTCAGCTGCGCCTTGCATCTCTGGCAGGTCGGCAAGCATCTCTTCGTACGTCCACCGCCGTCCCGATGCGCCGACCTCCACGAAGCCGGGATCCAGCAACTGCCGGGCACCTGAAGGCGAGGTACGCACGCCCGGGTCCATCAGGCTCAGTTCGCCGGCGATTGCTTCGCGTACCCCATCTGTCCCTCGGCTCATGAAGACATCCTCGCGTAGATGACCAGGCCCTTCGCAACCGAGTTGGCACCCACGGAGCACAGCTCGGTCAACGGTCGGGTGGACCGTTCGCCGCCTACGGGACGACCTCATGGCCGGTGCCGTCCTCATCGTCGTCGAGTTTTGGCGCCTCTGGATCACGCAGCGGACGCAGAGGGCCGACGGCCGGGGTGGAGGCGGCAGAGCTGTAGCAACCGAGCATCGTCTCGACCCGCTTTCGCAGCCAGGCCGTCTGTACCGACGTTCCCGAGGCCGGTGAAGCGCGGCTCCTCGTAACTAGGAGGGTTGATTCCGGAAGCCGGAACATAAATCCCTTGCCCAATGGTCAAGAAGTGTTGACCATTGGGGACATGCCTACCGATGAGCTTCCCGAGACGTTCCGCGTCACCACGGACGAGCAACTCCGCGCCGTTTCCAATCTCACGCGCCACCGGATCATGGCCGTGCTCCGCTTCGAGCCCGCGACGATCACGCAGATCGCCGAGCGGGTGGGCCTCGCGAAGGGGAGTTCCAGCTACCACGTACGGCTGCTGGAGCGGGCCGGCCTGGTGAAGGTGGTGCGGACGCGGAAGGTCCGGGGGGTCACCGAGCGGTACTACGCCATGGCCGCGCGGTCGATCGAGCTGCCGGATCCGGGCGAGGGAGGGCCGGACGTGCTGATGCGGCATGCGGTGGCGGACCTGGAAGCAGCGCCGGCGGATGGCGAGCGGCACGTAGGGATGGTGCATCTGCGGCTCACCGAGCAGCAGTTCGCGGAGCTGGGGGCGCGGCTGGAGGCTCTGGCGGTCGAGTACCGGGAGCTGTCCGATCCTTCGCTGCCGGACGCTTCACTCGTCTTCGCCCTGTTCCACCCGGCCGCGCGCCAGCAGGCCGAAGGGGAGTCGAAATGACCTCAGACCTTCGGAAGCTGCCGACCGGGTTCGGACGGCTGTGGACTGCGCAGACGGTGTCCTCGCTCGGTGACGGGGTGTCGCATGCCGCGCTCCCGCTGCTCGCACTGACGCTGACGCGGGACCCGATGGCTCTCGCCGTCGTCACGGCCGCCGGAACGCTGCCGTGGCTGCTCTTCGGGGTGCTCGGCGGCGCGCTGGTCGACCGCTGGGACCGCAGGCGCACGATGTGGGTCACGGACGCGGCGCGTGCCGTACTGCTCGCGATACCCGCCGCCGCGGCCGCGCTCGACGTGCTGAGCATTCCGCTCCTCGCGGCCGTCGCCTTCCTCCTCGCCCTCGGCGGGCTCTTCTTCGACACGGCCGCCACGGCCTATCTGCCGGACCTGCTCGGCCGCGACCCCGCGCTCCTGGAGCGCGCCAACTCCCGCCTGCGCGGCGCCCAGACCGCCGCGTCCGGCTTCGCGGGGCCGCCTGCGGGCAGCGCCCTGCTCGCGCTCGGGCGGGCGGTTCCGCTGCTCGCCGACGCGGTGTCGTTCGCGCTCTCCGCGGTGCTCGTACGGTCGCTGCCTGCCGTACCCCGGCCCGTACCGCAGGCCCGTGAGTCGCTGCTGCGGCAGGCGCGGGCCGGGGCCTCGTACGTCTTCCGGGACCGGTTGCTGCTCGGGCTCGCGCTGCGTCCGGCGGTCGGGAACATCGCCTTCATCGCCGTGGAGACCGTACTCGCCCTCTTCGCGCACGACCGTCTCGGCATCGGCACCTTCGGCTTCGGCCTGCTCCTCACGGCGGAGGCCACCGGCGGACTGCTCGGCGCGGGCATCGCCTCCTTCCTCGGCCGGAAACTCGGCACCGGCACCGCGCTGACCTGCACGGCCGCAGTCGAGGGGCTAGCCATCCTGGGCCTTGCCGCCGCCCCGAACCCGTACGTGGCCGGGCTCGCACTCGCCGTCTGCGGAGCGGGCATGGGCGCCACGATGGTGCTCGCCCCCTCGCTGCGACAGGCGATCGTCCCCGCCGACCTCATGGGCCGGGTCACCTCCACCTCCCGCATGCTCGCCATGTGCGCCGCCCCGTTCGGCGCCTTCCTCGGCGGCTGGCTGGCCACCACCTTCGACGTACGGACCCCGTTGTACGCCGCCGCCGGCCTCCTCCTCACCATGACCGCCGTCACCGCGACCATGACCAGCAACCGCCAGGTCGAGGCGGCGCTGCGTGCGGCCGCCCCGGAATCCCTGGATCCCGTTCAGGAGGGTGTCAAGTAGGGCTCCGCGTCGTCGCCGGCGGTGGTCTGGGGCTGCCCGGTCCGTCGACAGCTGCTCGGCCTCCAGCCGAATCGACGTCCCCTCGGTCAGAGAGACGCACGACGGCTTCGGCAGCCCGCATCACACGGTGGAGGATCGGACCCGTGAGCAGCAGCTCCACCAAGCGTGGCGGGCGTAGCCGACGGCCGGCCGGCGGGGTGGTAAAGCGGCACGGTCACAACTTTTGCTGACGATGCGCAACCGTTCCGCCGTCCTGCATGTCACAGCATGCAGGAGCGACCAACTCCAATGACCACCAGGGGGAAACATGAAATTCACCCGTCCCGTCGTCACCACCACCGCACTCGCCGCCCTGGCCCTGGGGGCCACGACCGCGCTGGCGGCGCCCGCGACCGCCGCGCCCAACACCACTCCGCAGAAGGTGTGCGGAAGCGCCTACAAGACCGTGAACTCGGCCGCCATCGGCACGCTGGGCACCGTCTACCTGACGTACAACGCCTCGAACGGCAAGAACTGCGTCGCGACCATCCGCAACAACCCGGGTGCGGCCGTGGACATGGCCCTCTGGATCGAAGTCCCCGAAACCTGGGAGCGGGGCGAGGACTACGGCCGGTACACGTCGTACGCGGGCCCGGCCTACGTGTACGGCAAGGGCCACTGCGTCGACTGGGGCGGTGGCATCAGCAACGTGCACGTGCAGGTGTACAACTCCAACTGTGGCGCGCGCAAGGAGCACCGGGTCACCGAGGTCCGCTGACCTGAGCTCCTCCTGACCGCGACGTTCTGTACCGTCGTGCGGCTGTCGGGGGGGGGGCTGGAACTACGACCCGACGACCGCACGGGAACCGCTGTAGTCCGGCTCGCCCCGGCAGACTCGCCGAGTTCTGCCGGGGCGGGGGCGCGTCCGGCCCCGTCCCTCGGGTGCGCGGCCGTCCGGTCGTACCGGCGAATGCCCAGCCGGGCAATCCGGTTCGATACGCCGTTCGAAGTCAGTCAGGCAGCGCCACGGTGAGATCCACCTCGACGAGCTGTCCGGCAAAGCCCAGCTGGGCAACGCCCAAGAGCGTGCTGGCGGTGGTGAACGCCGGCCCCAGGGCGGACTCGGTGAGCCGACGCCATGCGGCTCCGAGCAGGTCCCTCTCGTCGCTCCGCACGTAGATCACCGACCGCACCACGTGTTGCGGCTGGGCACTCACCGCGGCCAGGGCAGTGAGCGCGTTCGCGACCACCTGGTCGACCTGCGTCTCGAGGGAACCGGCACCGACGAGGTCACCGTTCCGATCAAGCGGGCACTGTCCCGCCAGGTAGGCCGTACGCCCTGCCTCTACCACCGTGATGTGGTGGTAGCCGGGCGTCTCATGCAGCTGCTCGGGGTTGATGCGGGTGATCTTCTCAGTCATGTCCGCGAGTCTGCCTAGCGTGGTGGCGGGCACGCACCGCATTTTCCCCACCGGCAAGCACTCCGCAGCAACCTGAGGTTGGAGAACAAGCCGCCGTGAGCCGAGTTCGACGTCTGCCCCCGCCCCCGCCGGCGGCGCCGGAGCACGGGGCGGGGGCGTCCGTCAGATGGGCTGGACCGCGAAGACGAAGAGGCCCCCGGCGCCGCGGACGGCGGCGTACCCGTTCGTCGTGAACTGCGGCATCTCCTCGATCCCGGAGGCCAGCAGCTTCTTGTCGCGGGCGTCGAGCGCAGCTCCGGTGCCCTCCAGGTACGCGTAGAGGACGCCGTTGCCCGGGAGGGCGCGCGGCTTGATGTCCACCTCGTCCGGGGCCTGGCGCCACAGCTCCTTGCCGGTCTCCGTGTTCCAGGCGACCGCGCCCTTGCCGTACTGCACCACGGCGGTCTTGCCGTCCGGGGAGACGGCGAGGCCGTCGTCGTCGATGGCGCCGTTGGTGTCGATGGCCGGCCCCTCGGCGAGCTGGCGGCCGGTCTTGACGTCGATCAGCGTCATGACCGCTTCGGATTTGCCGTACGAGGACCATTCGAGGAGGGCCTTGTCGCCCTGGTACGGCATCAGCCGCGCACTGGTCGCGTTGGTCGGGGTGACCAGCTTGGCGATGGCGGCCGGCGGCGTGAGGTCCTTGGTGTTCCACGCCTTCTTGCCCGTACGGATGTCCGTGGCGGTCAGCCACCAAGCGTAGGGCTGGTAGGAGATGTCCTTCTGCGAGGAGTAGCCGAGGCCGGAGCCGACCGCCCCCTTGAGATCGATGTGCGAGGCCGCGGTGGTCAAGGTCTCCCCGTCACCGATCGGGATGAGCTTGGTGCTGCCGGAACTGCTGGTGTCCATGAGGTAGCCGTTCCGGAGCGGCGTGGACATGTGGGCGTCCCCGTCGAAGGACGAGCTCCCCAGCTTCTCGCCGGACGGTGCGTACATGGTCAGCACGGTCTGGGTCGAGGCCTTCTTCAGGCCGTCCGCCGGTGTGTCGACGCGGTTGCGGACCAGCAGGGCCGGCGAACCGTCCCGCCACTCGCCCACCTGCGCGAGGGCCACCGTCGGGGAGGACGTGCCGGTGTTCGCGGGGATGGCGAAGTCGAACTGCTTGCGCAGCTCGCCGCTCTTGGCGTCGAGGAGCCGTGCGGTGAAGGTGCTCGTGCCTGACGGCCCGTCGTGCTCGCCGGTGAGGATGACGGCGTCCCCGACCGTGCAGACGTCGAGCCGCGACGATTCCTTCTCGGACGCCTTGCTCGCGCAGCGCCTCGCCTCATCGTCCGTCAGGCTCCAGGCGGGCTGCGCGGCCAGGCCGGGCACCGGCTTGCCCTGGTAGGCCGGGCCCTTCGGCGCTGCGGGAGCGGACTCCGCGGCCTTCCCCGTCTTCTCCCCGCCATTGGTCTTGGCATCGGGGTCCGTCCCTCCGGAGCACCCGGTGATGAGACCCGCGGACAGCACCAGACCGAGTGCCACCGTCGTTCGTATGCGATTCAACTTCCTTGCCCGTCTTCCCTCTTGCATGATCACGCCCAACGGGCCACCTTACTGTGATCATGACCCGTCCCTGCCCACCCGCCAGCACCCGCAGGCCGACCACTGATGCGGTGGCCGGTACCGGCGTGGATGCGGAGCGAGGGCAGCAGGCACCCCGGACACCCGCACACCCCGGCGTCCGCCCCCTCAGGACAGGGAGGAAGGGCGCCGGGGCGGAGGTACCGCGCGCAGCAGTTCCCACAGCGGTCGGGAACCGCCGGCCCACTCGGCGAGGATCCGGCGGTCCACCAGGTGGAGGTGCTGGGACCTGGCGAAGTCAACGGCGTTGCTGGTGATCCGGCCGTTGGTCAGCATGACCAGTACGTCACCGTGGTGGATCTGGCGGCCGGTGCCGTTGAGGACGTGGAGGTCGGGGGTACCGACCGGCTTGCCTGACGAGCCGGCCTTGCGGTGCTTGCACTGGATCACCCACAGCCGTCCGTACGGGTCGGTCGCCTTCACGTCGGCGCCGTTGTCACCGCGGCCGCCGACCTGCTGTGCGTCCGCGCATCCGTCCCGGTGCATGAGGTCGCGCACCGCGAACTCGAACTGCGTGTGGTGCAGACGGTCCAGCTGCTCCACCGCGTAGCGCAGGCCCTGCGCGCGGACCTGTTCCCACCGCGCTGCCTCCCGGCGTCGCCACATCCAGGCCCCGCCCGCGCCGGCCGCTGCCAGAACGGCGAGGGCCACGACCCAGGGGTGCCCGGCCAGCCACCGCAGTGCGGCGGTCACCAGGCTGAGCACGACCGTGGCCGCGAACGCGGCGAGGAGCACCTGCTCCGTGTGCTGGTTCTTCCGCCGTCGGGGTCGCTGGGGACGCCGGGGTCGCCGGACGGAGCGCCTGGCGGGACGGCGAGGCCCACTCACCGGCCGCTCCCTGGAACGGAGTCGGCCGTATGCCGCCCGGGGGATGCGCGAAGGGCGCCGGTCGCGATCACTGACCCGCCTGGGAGACGCCGCTGACGAGCTGGCCGAGGAAGCCGACGATGCCCTGGCCGCCATCGGTCGGGGCCAGCATGATGCCCAGGGCCAGGACGATGAGCACGGTCATCTTCTCGTCGAACCGGCTCCGGGCCTGGGTGCGCCGCCGCAGCCGCAGGACAACGATGATCACCAGCAGTACTGCCACGTTGATCGTCAGCAAACGCCGAACCTCCCGCCGGAACCGGGGCAGCCGACGGCAGCCCCCGGCTTCCTGTGTAGCCGGAGGCCAGCGGCGGTGTGGCTGGAATGTCAGGAAATGGCGGCAATACGGCGTGCTGGCCGAATCGGGGCCTCCACCGTCGTCCCGCCGTCGACCGACCCCTTGACGGCGCACGGCGGTGCGTAGGTAGGCGGACCAGGCCGTTTGAGTAGGTGTACCCATGCGCTCGCGCGCACCGGGCGGTGCAATGGGTCCATGAACGCGACACCTCCCCTCGTACCTCCGGCCGCGCAGCGGCGCCCGGCCCCGCAGTGGTGGCTGGCCCCGGCCCTGTTCACCGTGGCGGCGGTGCTGGGCGGTGTCTGGGGATACCGGTCCTCCCCGCTCATTCACGGCACGCCGTGGCTGGCTCTGCCGTACGTCGTTCCACTGGCCCTCGTGGCAGCCTCCTGGCGGCCGCCCACCAGCCCGGGCACAAAGACCCGCGGAATGGTCCTGGGTGCGTCCGGCGTTCTTGCGGCCCTGGTCTACGCACACGTGGCGACCTTCGTGCTGTGCACGGTGGCTCTCGTGCTGTGGGCCTTCCAGGGCGGTGGCTGAGCCCGCATGTCCAGGAGTGTCGCCGTCGACGCTCTCAGGGCTTCGCCCCCTGGCGAGGCAGGACTGTCAGCCGTGGATGCCAGAATCGTCGGCATGCCGCTGTGCGATTACTTCTCTGCCCCTGACGATCAGGCTGCCGTCGGGGTCCTGCGGACTCCTGGAGGACCGGGGCAGGCGGAACTCGACGTGGTCTTCCTCAAGGACATCGACCCGGTCGTCGCGATCGCCCAGCTCGAAGCCGTCATGACCGGCTGCAGCCATGAGGAGGCCACCGGGAGCCCGCGGTCCGGCCAGCTGCTGTCCGAGCCTGAGGACGGCCCGCCGTTTGTGGTCACCCTGACGGACACGCTGATCGACGCCCTCGCCTCGGCATCGCCCGACGACCTCGTCCGCTGTGCCGAGCCGTGGTCGATGACCGACGAACTCCGGCAGATCGGGATCGGGGTCGAGGCCACGGCCGAGGTCTTGGCAGGCCTCGCCGGGCTGGCTCGACGCGCTCGGGCTTCCGACCGGCGGCTGTACTGCTGGTGGGCCCTGTAGACCCACCGGCGTCCGGCGGGCCGTCGGCCAGGCGCGGAGGCGGCTCCTTTGGTGACGTTCTGTCGGAAACTGCACGCTTGTGGTGCAAGTAGACTTTCGCGTCAACATCCTTACACAGCCGAGGGGTTGACTCGAATGGGCGATGAGACGCTGGTCATCGTCGGGTCCCGCGCGAGCGCGCTCGCGAAGAAGCAGGCGGCGGAATGGCTGGACCCGCTACGCGCCCGTTTCCCCGACGTGCGGTTCAAGAGGGTGCTGATCACTGAGGGCGGGGACCGGGACCGTCAGACCGCGACGCTCGCAGAGGTCGCCGCGACCACCGGCGGGAGCGCCTTCTCCAGCGATCAGGAGCGCGCCCTGGTCGAGGGCGAGGCCGACGTCATCGTGCACTCCTTGAAGGACCTGCCGACGACCGTGGCCGAGGGCACGATGCTGCTGCCCTCCCCAGGACCTCGCGGAGACGTCCGTGACGTGCTGTGCGGCGCCACCCTGGCCGGTCTGCCGAAGGGTGCGGTCGTCGGCACCGGCGCCCCGCGGCGTATCGCCCAGCTCCTCGCGCTCCGCCCGGACCTGAACGTCGTCCCGATCAGGGGCAACGTCCCGGGCCGGATCAAGCACGCCGGCCGGGGCGGCATCCACGCCGTCCTCCTGGCCGCCGCCGGACTCAACAGGCTGGGCCTGATGCCCGAGGTCCACGAGATCCTGGACCCCCACCAGTTCCTCCCCTCCCCGGGGCAAGGCGCTCTCGGTATCCAGGTACGCACCGGCTCCCTGGCCGCGCACCTCCTCGCAGCCACCGGAGACGCACACGTGGACGCCTGCGCCCGTGCGGAACGAGCCCTCCTCGCCGAACTGCACGGCGGATGCTCCGTCCCCGTGGGGGCGTGGGCGCAGATCACCCCGGAAGGCCTCCTGCACCTGTCGGCGGCCGTCACCTCACTGGACGGAACCGCACAGGTCACCACGACGGGCACCGGGCCGGTGGACGCTCCGGAGAAGCTGGGCGCCTGCGTCGCCGCCGACCTCCTCGCCGAGGGCGCCGCGCGCATCCTCGCGCAGACCAGGAGGCCCTGAGCAGCCGCGCCTGAGGACGCGTCGAGCCACCGGCAGTGACGGTCGGCCTTCCCCAAAAGGCCGGGCCAAGGAGGTCGGTTGCGGGCGCTGAACGGCTGCGGCAACCGTCCAGCGCCCGCCTGCGGTGACCAAAGGGTCAGATGGTCGACGTCAACACGTCGTACGACACCTCAGCTGCGCCCTACCACCACACGCCGGCGCGCAGCTTGCTCCAGGTGTTGCTGCCGACCTCGCCGTCGACCGAGATGCCGGCGTGGCTCTGCACGCTGCGCACGGCGTTGTAGGTGGCCTGGCCGAACTGGCCGTCCTCCGCCAGCCACGTCGGGTAGCTCGTGTTCTGGTTGATGAGGCACTGCACCTGCTTGATGCGCTTCACCGCCTCCGAGCCGGTCTGGCCCGTCTTGGTGAGTGCGGTGCCGCCGTAGTAGTTGCAGCTGTGGGCGACGCGCTGTTCCGCGGGGGCCGCGGCCGCCGGTCCGGCGGCGTTGGCGGCGCCCCCGAGGGCGAGTCCGCTGCCGAGGACGGCCGCGGCCACGGTCACGATGATCTGCTTGCGAAGGTTCATGCTGCTCTTCCTCCGTTGTCGACGACCGGGCATCCGGCCCGGTGTTCGCAGCGACTCTCGTGCGCCAACATCGACGGTGTCCAGCGAGCCCGGAGACCGGGGTCAGCGTGGGACGTCCCACGCCCTGACCTGCTGGGACGCCCCGCGCCGGGATGCTTTCGTGGGACGCCGGGACGAGGTGGGATCCCGCCAAAGCGTGCACGGCACTGGCATCGCGCAGGTGGCGGCCCGATGCTGACCCTCGACTGAGGGGGAAAGCCAGTGGCGCGTTGGAAGGAACTGCCTGCCGGGCTCGACAGCCGGGAGCGCCGGCTCGTCGCCGAGTTGCGCCGGCTGAAGGACCACAGCGGCCTGAGCCTGGCCGCCCTCGCCGGGAAGACCGGCTACAGCCGCTCGTCGTGGGAGCGGTACCTCAACGGGAAGCAGCCCGTGCCCCGCGAGGCCGTCGAGGAACTGGCCCAGGTCTGCGGGGTGGACCCGACGCGTCTGGTGGTGCTGCACGACGTCGCCGCCCAGGCACGACAGCAGGCCCCCGCCCCGGCCCCAGCGGCCGGCGGCGGTACGGGTGCACGCCCGGAGCCCGTACCCGAGCCGGCGGCCCCGCGCACCGTCCCGCTGCGCACCTTCCTCGCCGGGATCGCGGCGGCCGTGGTCCTGGCCTTCGGCGCGGGGCTGCTCACCGGCGGCGCCTGGGCCGACGACGGGCCGGGCGCCGGTGACACCGGCAAGTCCGGCTACCGGCGCGGAGTGGCGTACGACTGCGACTTCGGCCGGGAGAACGGCGAACTGCGGGCCGGGCACAGCACCAACCGCGAGATCCTCCTCGACACCAACAGCACGGGCTTCGACGTCGTCGAGGTCCAGTGCCTGCTGCGCGAGCACGGCTTCGGTACGAAGAGCACCGACGGGCTCTACGGCCAGGACACCAAGGAGGCCGCGACCCGGTTCCAGGCGGCGCGCGGCCTGGTCGCGGACGGCATCGTCGGCCCGAAGACCTGGGCGGAGCTGCGCCGGTGACCCTGCCGGCGGAGTGCCGGCACCTGGCCGCCGAACTGAGCGGGCTCCGCCGCCGGACGGGCCTCAGCCTCGTGGACCTCGGCCGGCGCACCCCGTACAGCAAGTCCTCCTGGGAGCGCTACCTCAACGGCAAGCAGCCGCCGCCCCGGCAGGCGGTCGAGGTCCTGTGCGCCGTCGCGGACGAGCACCCCGGCAGGCTGCTCGCGCTCTGGGAGCTCGCGGACAACGCCTGGAGCGGCCGGGCCGTGCCCGCCTCCCCCGCCGGACCTGTTGCGGGACCGGTTGCGGGACCGCCCATTGCCGAACGCACCCCCGCCCCCTTACCCGTACCCGGCCCAGGAACACGCCGCCGACGGCGGGTGGTCCTGGCCGCCTCCGTCCTGGGCGGCATCGTCGTCCTCATGGTCACCGCGGGCCTGCTCCTGCCCCAGGGGTCCGGGCCGCGGCACGCCGAAGGCGCCGGGACCAAGGAGGCGCCAATACGCAACCCCGGCTGCGCAGCCACGAGTTGCGCGGGCAAGGACCCGGTGCGCATGGGGTGCGGGGGCGCGGGCATGGTCACCAGCCTGCGCACCGACACAGGGCCCGGGACCCGGCAGCTGGAGCTGCGGTACGGGGAGTTGTGCCAGGCGGTGTGGGTACGGGCCTCGGGCCTCCAGCCCGGGGACCGCGTCGAGGTGTTCGTCCCCGGCGTCCCGGAGCCGCAGGAGCTGTGGGTGAGCCACGTGGACCTCGGCAAGTACGTGGCGACCCCCATGGTCCCCGTACCTCAGGGGACCGCGGGCACCCGCTCGTGCATCACGCCGGGGAACCCGGCCGGCGCGGACCGGATCTGCTTCGGCTGAACCAGCCAGGCCCCGGCCCCGGTATCGGGGTTGTCCGTCGGCCGGGGTGGCGGTCCTGGCTGCTGGGCTGAGCTGTCGTGGCGGCGGGCGAGTGGGTGACGGCGTCCGCGGACAGGCCGGGGCCAGTTCTTCGAGGCCTGCGGCCTCCAGAGGCTCGTACTACGTGTCACTTCCCGTCAGTGATGTAGTAGTCGTTCCCGAGGTACTCCAGGGTGTAGCTGCCGAGGTCGCTCTCGGAGAAGGTGGCGGACGACCTGACCGATTCGAGCGGCATCTCGACCTTGTCGGGCGAACGCACGACGACGCGCTGCGGATCGACCGTCGCGGTCTGCAGGGCCTTCTTCTGCGCGGGTGAAATCATCTGGAACACGACGACGTACGTGGACGTGCAGGGGCCGAATCCCATCTCCTCGGCCTTCTTCGCGCCGGGCCCGGCCACCTCGCAGACGGTGTTGATGTCCTCCTGTCCGAGGCCGTGAAGGTACTGCTCGTACCGCTGGATCGCGCGCTCCTTCGTCTTGGGCGCGGGCAGCTTGCCGGTCGGGGCGGGCGAGGGCTGCTCGGTCCCTGCGGTCGCGGACGGCGTGGCCGACGGCTCCGCTGCCTGGGTGGACGCGGGCGGCTGCGAGGGCTTCGGGTCCGCGTCCGCCTTCGGTTTCTCCGGACCGCACGCGCACGCCATCAGCGCCACGCATGCCGATACCGCCACGCTCATCATCGTCCGCGTCTGCGCCCGCATCCTCATTCGCTCCCCTTCACCAGCCGACTGCACATCAAGAGGTCACGCAGGATCTCGGGAAACGGTTCCCGAGACCGGCCGCCTGTAATGCCGGTGACCGCAGCCGCGGGAGCTGCGACACTCCTGGCGTGATGACACCCGGAGAGTTGCGCGCGGCGTGCCCGGAGGGCGCGGGCCCGTACGCCTGCCCCTGCTGCAAGCTCCCGACCCTGGAGGCCCGGGGCGGGTTCGAGATCTGCCACGAATGCAGCTGGGAGGACGACGGGCAGGACGACCTGAACGCCGATGAAGTATGGGGCGGCCCCAACGGATCGGAAAGCCTCACCGAGGCGCGCGCCCGCTATGCGCAGTACGTCGAGACCGCCAGGGCGACGGACCCGAGGTCGCTGGCGAACGGTGGTCGAGGCCGCTGGTTGGAGGCCTGCCTCAGTCACCGCGCCTCTCGGAGCCGGAGCACCGGCTCCCACACTCCCTCCACCACCCGTGACGGAATCGTCGACGGAATTCGGGATCCTCGGCGAACTCGGGCCGGATCACCTTGATCGCGAGGCTCGGCCTCCGGGTGTGGGACAGGTACACCTTGCCCATCCCGCCCGAACCAAGCCTGGCGGCGATCCTGTTACCCGGCGATCACCGGCGGATCGTCCGCCTCCAAGTCCTGGAAGACGCCGCCCGTCACGGACCCGCTCGTCAATTCTCCTTCGCTGCCTGCGACTTTGCGTTCACCTCATGTGTGACGGGTGCATCGGTCGGCGGCAGGCCCTGACGACCCGTACCGGCCGCGGACTCACCCGAAGTGGCACTCCTGGTCGAGGACGGACTCGTCACCGGCATGGCCGGCGCCACACCGGTAGGGCTCGGCTCCCGTTCTGGTTCGGATGATCAGCTGAAGGCGCGGCGGTAGGCGTGTGGGCTGACGCCGGTGGTCTTCTTGAACCGGTCGCGGAAAGCGGTGGGAGAACCGAATCCGACCTGGTCGCCGATGCGTTCGACGGAATGCTGCGTGGTCTCCAGGAGGTGCTGGGCCTGGCGGATGCGTGCGCGGTGGAGCCACTGGAGCGGCGTGGTACCGGTCTGTTCGCGGAAGCGGCGTATCAGGGTCCGGGTGCTGGTTCCGGCCTGGGCGGCGATGTCGGCGAGGGAGAGGGCGGAGCCCAGATTGTCCTGCAACCAGTCCAGCAGCGGTTCGAGCACCGATCCCTGAGGGGCCGGCGCGTGATCGTGGACGATGAACTGGGCCTGCCCGCCCTCGCGCTCCAACGGCATCACGGACAGCCGCGCGGCGTCGGCGGCGACGGCTGAGCCGTAGTCGCGGCGGATCATGTGCAGGCACAGGTCCAAGCCCGCGGAGGCGCCCGCGGAGGTGAGGATCTGGCCGTTGTCGACGTACAGGACGTCCGGGTCCACCTCGATGTCCGGGTGGGTGGCGGCCAGGAGCTCGGCCACGATCCAGTGGGTGGTGGCGCGCAGGCCGTCGAGGAGCCCGGTGGCGGCCAGGGGGAAGGTGCCCGAGCAGATGGAGGCGATGCGCGTACCGTTCGCGGCCGCTGCGCGCAGCGCGTCGCGGACGGCGGGCGTGAGCGGGGTCGTGGGGTCGGCGGTGCCGGGAACGATGATCGTGTCCGCGGCCCCGAGCCCCTCCAGCCCCCAGGGCACGCGCACGGTGAAGAGACCGGCATCGACCTCCGGCTGCTCGGCGCAGACGCGGACCTGGTAGCCGGGGCGCCCGTCCGGGAGGCGGGTGCGGGAGAAGACCTCGATCGGGGTGGACAGATCGAAGGGGATCACCTGCTCCAGGGCGAGGATGGCGATGGTGTGCATGGCCAGAAGGTACCTGCCCTCAGCCGCCCGTGCCGCGGTCTCGGGGGCCTGGATTTCGGTCATCGGCCAGTTCAGAGCCTTGTCGATGGCTCTGGCGGTATCCCGTTGGAAGGTGTCACTCATGCCACTGGGAGACGGTCCGGCAGGCGGTTAGCGTCAGGAGCGATTCCGGCATGGGCCGGATGCCGACCGCCCGCGAAGGACTTCTCCGTGCACGCTCAGATCATCCTGTTCGACGGCTTCGACCCGCTCGACGTCATCGCCCCCTACGAAGTCCTGTACGCCGGCGGCACCGCCTCCGGGGGCGCGGTGAGTGTGGAACTGGTCTCCGCCGAAGGGCCGCGTGACGTGGTCAGCGGCACCGGCGGCCTGGTGCTGCGCGCCACGGCCGCCCTGGACCCCGTACGCGCGGGCCTGGTCCTGGTCCCCGGCGCCTCGGGCCGTGTGGGAGAGCCCGGCGAGGTACCCGAGCACGAAGCGGGGGCCGGGGAGTGGCGGCAGGACGAGTTCATCCCGGTGCTGCTGGGCCGCGCCCTGATGACCGGACTGCCCGCACTGCTGAAGGAGGCGCGGGACAACCCCGAGGTGACGCTCGCCGCGGTGTGCGGCGGCTCGCTCGTCCTGGCCATGGCCGGCCTGTTGGAGGGCCGCTACGCCACCACCCACCACCTGGGCCTGGACATGCTCGAAGCCACCGGGGTCCATGCGGTGAGCGCCCGGGTCGTCGACGACGGCGACCTCGTCACCGGGGCCGGAGTCACTTCGGGTCTCGACCTGGGCCTGTACCTGCTGGAGCGCGAGGTGGGCCCCCGGATCGCCCACGCCGTCGAGGAGCTGTTCGCCCATGAGCGCCGCGGCACGGTCTGGCGCCACGAAGGGCCCGTACCGGCCGGCCTCTGACCACGCACCGCACCGCACTGTTCAACCGCCCGCACATACGTGAGGAACAACAGCGCCATGGCCGTAGAAGGCATCTGGGACCTGTCCGTCTCCACCCCCATCGGCACAGTCGAAGCCGTGGTCGAACTCTCCGGGGAAGCCGGTGCCCTTGTCGGGTCGGCCCGCGGGGCGGGAGAGGACGTCCCGCTCAGCGACATCACCCTCGACGGTGACCGGCTCACCTGGAGGCAGGTGGTCACCAAGCCGCTGCGCCTGAACCTGGCCTTCGCGGTCACGGTCGACGGCGACACCCTGACCGGCAAGTCCAAGGCGGGACGCCTCCCGGCCTCGAAGGTCACCGGCCGGCGCCGCGCCGTCCCGGCGGCGGCGGAGCACTGAACATGACGAAACTCCTCCTCTCCCTGCACGTCCTGGCGGCGGTACTGGCCGTGGGGCCGGTCACGGTCGCCGCGAGCATGTTCCCCAAAGCGCTGCGTCACGCGGACGGCGCCCCGGATGACCCCGGGGCGCTCGCTACCCTGCGCACCCTGCACCGCATCTGCCGCGTCTACGCCGGCATCGGCATCGCGGTTCCCGTCTTCGGGTTCGCCACGGCCGGCAGCCTCGGCGTCCTCGGCAGCGGGTGGCTGATCACCTCGGTCGTCCTGACCGCCGCGGCGGCCGCCGTCCTGGGCCTGCTGATCCTGCCCGCCCAGGACGAGGCCCTGGCTGCCGCGCAGGCCCCTGGTCCCGGTCTCCGTCCTGGACCAGGCTCCGGTCCCGGTCCCGGTCCCGGTCCAGCCTCCCGCACCACCGCTGCCCGCCTCGCCATGCTCACCGGCGTGTTCAACCTGCTGTGGGCCACCGTCACCGTGCTGATGATCGTCCGCCCCGGCTCCACCACAGGAGCATGACCGGCCCTCCGCTGCTCAAGACGTCACTGCCACGGGAGGAGCACCGTGGAAGGCGGTGGTGAACCAGGTGTGGACGGGGGCGAGAGTCGGGGATGCGGGCCATCCATTGACCGTCGCCAAGAGCTGCCAGTAGCGCGCGGCGTGCGGGTCGGCGGTCATCTGCAGGCGGGCGAGGAGCCAGCGGCGCAGATCGCCGTCGCCGGCACGCTCGAACGCGTGGCCGTAGAGGTCGCCGAGCACATCGGCAAGGGGTGCGGTGGAGACGGAGGGCGGAAGGATGCCGACGGACACGGCTTCGTCGATGCGTTCTCGCATCGACTGGTTGAGACCGTCGTGGAGACTGCCGGTGTCCTGCGGGGAGGGCTCTTCCGCCTGTTCCTCGGCGATGCGTCGCACCACCGCAGGGAAGTCCGCGTTCTGGCAGAGTTCGGCGAGTTCCACCCAGGCCCCGACCTGATCGGGCGTGGGGTCCTCCGGGAGCTCGGGCACGGCGGACCTCATCAGGGTCACGAACTCGGGGTTGGTGCCCAGGTCCCTGAAGGTGTCGTCGATGAAGTCGGCTATCAGTCGGCGTCGTTCGGTCTGGGTGAGGGTGGCGAGTCGGTGCATGAGGTCCATCTCCATGGGGGTGGGGTCGCGCCTGGCGACGGCGCGTAGTACTGCCCGGCGCAGGCGGAGGGTGTGGATCTGCACGTCCAGGGCATTGGCATGTGCTTCCGCGACTTCCGGTATGGATGCCTCCCGGTCCAGCACCTTGCGCACGGTCGCCAGGTCGAGCCCGAGGTCGCGCAGCGTGCGGGCCAGGTCCAGGCGCGAGAGTGCGTCGGGGCCGTAGAGCCGGTAGCCCGCCGGGCTCCGGTCGGTCGGCGGGACGATGCCCTGGTCGGAGTAGAACCGGATGGTCTTCACCGTCAGACCGGTTCGGCGGGATAGTTCTCCGATGGAATAGAGGCTGTCGCTGTCCATGCCCCCAGCTTGAGGTCTCCCCCCACAGGAGACTCAACCGTCACGGACCACTACAAGCCGCTCGACGTGCCCGTCGGGCCCGACCGGGTCGCCATGGTTACGGTGGTCCAGCTGTACGCACGGGATGTGCCCGACCTCGTCTTCCCCGCCGGCACCGACCGAACTGGCCTGACTGCGCGGGCTGCGGCACGCGCATGGAGCACTTGCTCAGCGTCACCGCGGCCGAGACGGGCATGGGCCGTTGGCTTCCCCTGGGCGAGCGGAACCCCGTGCCGTCAGGGCCTGCGGCAGCACGTCGAGGCTCACACGTCGCGGCGCCTCACGACGAGCGCGGCGAGTGCGACCGCGATCAGCGGCCAGAGCGCGTACACGGTCCAGGAGCCGGGGACCGTGGCGGTGTGGCCCAGGGATGCGGGATCCGGCTCCCAGTTCTGGACCAGGCGCTTCCAGGCGGCCGACACCATCGCGTGGTTGATGTCCGCCGACCAGCGGTCGCTCTCCGAGAACATGGGCGGCAGCATCAGCAGGGTCAGGACGCTGGTGACCATGGTCGCGGCGCTGTGCCGGAGCAGGACGCCGAGGCCCAGACCGATCAGGGCGCAGACGGGGGCCAGCAGCGCGGATGCCACCAGCGCCCGGAGCACCCCGGGGTGGGTGAGCGGGACCGCGGCGTGCCGACCGCTGAGGACGGCCTGGGAGACCAGGAAGGAACCGGTGGAGACGACCGTGCCGACCGCGGTCCACAGTGTGGCGGTGACGGCCGCCTTCGCCAGCACCACCGCGCCGCGGGCCGGGACGGCCACGGTGGTGGTGCGGATGAGGCCGCTGCTGTACTCGCTCACCACGGTGAGGGCGCCCATGCTGCTGGCGACGAGCATCAGCGTCCAGTAGCCGGCCGGCGGATAGGCGTCGTAGGGCAGGAAGTCAGCGGGGCCGGAGCGGGCGGCGTTGTCCGCGAGGGTGGCCACGGCGGCGGACCCGATGACGAACAGGACGGTGAGGGCGATCGTCCATGGCGTGGAGCGCAGGGACCGCATCTTGATCCACTCGGAGGCGAGTAGGTCGCTGAAGCGGGCGGGTGGCCCGGCGAGGGTGACGGGGGTGGCGGCGGCGGCCGGGGGAACGGGGGTGGTGAGAGTCGTCATCGGGGCTGTCCTGCCTGGTATTCGACGCTGTCGGCGGTGAGTTCCATGAAGGCCGCCTCCAGCGAGGCGGTGCGGGTGGTCAGCTCGTCCACCCGGATGCGGTTCTCGAAGGCGAGCGCTCCGATCCGGTCCGCCGGGAGCCCGGTCACGGCGAGCTTCTCGGCGCCCGCCGAGCCTTCCGGCTCGACCGTGGCGCCCGCCGCGGTCAGCACGGCTGCCAGTTCGGCGGCCTGGGGTGTCCCCACCACGACGCTGCTACGGGTGCCGCGGGCCGCGAAGTCCCGTACGGACTCGGCCGCGATGAGGCGGCCCCGGCCGATGACGACCAGCTGGTCGGCGGTGTTCTCCATCTCCGACATGAGGTGGCTGGAGAGGAAGACCGTACGCCCCTCGGCGGCCAGGCGCCGGAAGAGCCTGCGCACCCAGAGCACGCCCTCCGGGTCCATGCCGTTGATCGGCTCGTCGAACATGAGCACGGGCGGGTCGCCGAGCAGGGCGGTCGCAATCCCCAGCCGCTGCTTCATCCCGAGGGAGAACCCGCCGACGCGACGGCCCGCCGCGTCGGCCAGCCCCACCTCCTGGAGCACCTCGTCCACCCGGCGCCGCGGGATGCCGTTGCTTCGGGCCAGGGCGGACAGGTGGGCGGCGGCGCTGCGGCCGCCGTGGACCTGTCCGGCGTCGAGGAGGGCGCCGACGTGCCGCAGTCCGCGCGGGTGGTGGTGGAAGGGGACGCCGCTGACGGTGGCGGAGCCGGTGGTGGGTGCGTCCAGGCCGAGGATCATCCGCAGGGTGGTGGACTTGCCGGCTCCGTTGGGGCCGAGGAATCCGGTGACCCGGCCTGGCCGCACGGTGAAGGACAGATGGTCGACGGCCGTCTTGCTGCCGTAGCGCTTGGTGAGTTCGTTGACTTCGATCACGGCACCCACACTGCCGGGAGGCCGCCGTCCGGACATGGGGCCGTGGGCGGCAACCGCGCGGCCGGGTCAGCCCGTGGGCGTACGTCCGGGGGCTGATGCCGCGCGGGCCGCGGCCGGTTAGTCTCACGCAGTGGACCTCATGACGATCACCCCGTTGCCCGTGCGCGCCCCGCACCGCGGCCCTGTTCCCGAGTGCGGGGTACGCCGCCGATGACGAGAACGAAGGCCGTGGCCTGGGCGGGGGCTGCCGCCTACCTGCTCATGACGGGTCTGCTGGTGGGGGGTGCGCCGCGGGCATCGGGCACGGTCCACGGTGTCGGGTCGCTGCTGGCCGTGAGCCTGCTCGTCGGCGTGGTGCGACGGACGCCGCTGCCGGCTCTGGCCGTGGCGCTCTTCGGGTCCACCGCCGTGGTGGTGGGCACGCCGAGTTCCGTCCATGCGGACCTGTCGGTGGGGTATCAGGGCCAGTTCCTGTCGTTCCTGGCGGTGGACCTCGTCCTGGGCTTCATCGTCGCCACCTGCGCACGGCGGGCCTCGATCGTCGCCGTGGCCGTGTCCCTCGCCGTGCAACTCCTGGTCATCGGCGTCTTCGCGCACGGGGACAACCTGGCCGTCAACGTCGTGATCGCCCTCTTGGCGACGGCCGCATCCTGCACGGTCGGTCTGCTGAGCCGCGAGCGCCGCGAGCACGCGGCGGCGCTGCGTTCGCGGGAGGTGGCCGAGGCGGTGACCGCCGAACGGCTGCGGATCGCGCGGGAGCTGCACGACATGGTCGCGCACAGCATCGGCATCATCGCCATCCAGGCCGGTGTGGGCAGCCGGGTCATCCGGACCCAGCCCGCGGAGGCCCGCGAGGCTTTGCGCACCATCGAGGCGACCAGCAGGGAGACCCTGTCGGGCCTTCGGCGCACGCTGGTGTCGCTCCGTCAGGCCGACCTGGGCGCGACCGTATCGGAGCCGTCACCGCTCGCACCCTCGCCGGGGCTGGCGGACGTCGAACGGCTGGCGGCGGCGACCGCGGAAGCGGGGATACGCGTCGACGTGCGCCGCAGCGGGGAGCAGCGTGCCCTGACGGCCGACGTCGACCTGTCCGCCTACCGGATCGTGCAGGAGGCACTGACCAACGTGGTCCGTCACGCGGGCACCGGGCATTGCCGGGTGGCCATCGACTACGGGAACGAGGAACTGTCCGTGGAGGTCGTCGACGACGGGCGCGGTGCCACTGCCGGGCACGGCTCGGCCCGCGGTTTCGGCATCATCGGGATGCGGGAACGGGTCGCCCTGCTGGGCGGTCACCTCAGCGCCGGGCCACGGGCCGAGGGCGGCTTCCGGGTGGCGGCCAGACTGCCGCTGCCCGCACGCGCCGGAGTTCGGGTGGAGGCCCGATGACCGTTCGCGTGGTGCTCGCCGATGACCAGCCGCTGGTGCGGTCCGGTCTGCGCGTTCTCATGGCCGATCACCCCGACCTGGAGGTCGTCGGTGAGGCCGGCACCGGCGCCGAGGCGGTCCAGCTGGTCAGGGACGTCAGTCCCGACGTCGTGGTGATGGACATCCGGATGCCCGGCATGGACGGGATCGAGGCGACCCGCCTGATCATGTCCGGTCCGGCGACGACCCGCGTCCTCGTCCTGACCACCTTCGACGAGGACGACTACGTCTACGGCGCCCTCCGGGCCGGCGCGAGCGGCTTCATGGTCAAGGACATGGCGCTGGACGACATCCTCGCGGCGGTCCGCGTGGTCGCCGCCGGGGACGCGCTGATCGCGCCGGGTGTGACGCGCCGTCTGATCGCCGACTTCGTCGGGCGCCCCGAAGCCGTCCCGGAGCGCTCGACGCGCCCGCCGCGGCCGGTCGAGGGCATCACCGAACGGGAACGGGAGGTGCTGACCCTGGTCGGACGCGGCCGGTCGAACACCGAGATCGCGCAGGACCTCTTCATCACGGTGGCCACCGCCAAGTCGCACGTGTCACGGCTGCTCGCCAAACTGGGCGCCCGGGACCGGGTCCAGCTCGTGATCACCGCCTATGAGATGGGGCTCGTCACGCCGCCTCGCTGACGGCTGTCCCTGGTCCCCGTGGACGCGACGGACGGACGGTCCTCCTGCGAGAACGCGTAGGTCCGGACGGGGTCCAGGTGCAGTTCGTGGGGCCCGAAGCAGTCCGCTGCGAGGGTCGCGACCGGGGCACCGCAGGGGCAGGCCCGGTTGAGCCCCTTGTCGCCGGTCGGTCCGCAGCACCCACTGCTGTTCTTCCAGCCGGGCAGTGGCCGCAGGCCGGCGGCGTCCTCGGGGTGCACCAGCACCGTCCGTCGACTGCCCGCCGAGATGACGAAGCCGTCTTCCCCGCAGACCATGAGGCCGCGCGACTGAGCCGGCTTCGGGTCCTCCTGATCGTCCTGCACCACGTAGGGGGCTCCCCAGGGCTCGGGATCGATCGCGTAGCGGCCCTGCGGAACGGTGGAAGGTGCCCGGCGCGTCTCCTTGTCCCGGTCGCGGTCGTCGCGGGAGACATCGGGGATGGCGGCCAGCTCGGCCAGCTCCGGCGTGATCGCGGTGCCGCACTTGGAACAGAGGAAGACGGTCGTGAAGGTCATCCCCTCGTTGTAGCCCTCAGAGCTCCTGCTTCGCATCCTCGTTTCGCCCCCGCAGCTCGCGCGGGTCGCGGAACGCGCCCTCCCGCCGGGCCCGTCGCTGCACCGGAGCGCCGCGCGCCTCGGTGTTCAGGCCCCGGCGCTCCCCGTGTCCCGCTCGACGGGGATCCACAGCTGGGAGCCGGTCTGCGTGCCGACCTCCACCGGCTGTGTCCGCAGGAGTTCCGGGCCCGGCCGGGTCGTGTACGGGTTCGAGGGGAACCACTGTGTGAACACGTCCCGCCACAGGTCCTGGAGGGCGCTCGGGTAGGGCCCGTGGTTGTCGAAGACCGCCCAGGTCCCGGGCGGCACGTCGAGGGTGTCGAGGGCGTCGGGCTCCTCGGCGGCCGTCTCGGGACCGGTCACCGCGCCGATCCAGTAGTCCACCTCGGCTCCCTCCTCCCGGCTGTCGGTCAGGTGCACCACCGCCGACAGGATCCCCTCCGGTTCCCCCTCGGCCAGCTCCTTCATCCGTACGACCGCCCGCTCCCCCAGACTCTCCAGGTGCGCCGCGGCGGCCGCGTTGAGCCCCTTGTGCACGAGCGGGACCCGGGCCTTCCTGCCGATGATCCGGAACCGCTGTTTCTCCACGAGCCGGTACCGCATGGCCGCGCTGCCTTCGACGACGACACGGAAGGACATGCGCGGCTGGGCCGTGAGCACCGCACCCGCGCGCCGGGCCTCGCCCGGGCCGATGCCGTGCACCGACCGGAACGCCCGGGCGAACGCCTCGCCCGAGCCGTACCCGTAGCGCACCGCGACATCGAGCAGGGTCAGTTCCCCGGCCAGCACTTCGGCCCCGGCGAGCGTCATCCGCCGGCGCCGCACGTAGACCGGGAGGGGCATCCCGGCGAGCGCGGAGAACAGCCGCCGGAAGTGGTACTCCGACACCGCGGCGATCCGGGCCACCTCGGCCATGTCGATCTCCCCGTCGAGGCAGCCCTCCAGGTGGTCCAGCGCCTGATTCAGCCGCTCCAGCACGGGTATCCGTCCTTCCGTCTCGTGTCCCCGCCGCAGGAACGCCCGCCCTGCGCGCTCGGGCCGTCATGACGGAGTAGAGGCAATCCGATCGCGTCCCGCCCGACAGATCCGGTACGGGAACTGTCGGGCAGGAGACCCTGGCGTCATCTGAGGATTACCCCCATGACTGACATTAAGGGATTTTGCGACCCGCGGTTCGGCGCCGTCCGTGAGGCACTTGCCGCTTCGCTCGCCAAGGAGGACGTGGGCGCCTCGGCGGCCGTCTACGTCGGCGGCGAGCCGGTGGTCGACATCTGGGGCGGGTACGCCGACGCGGACCGCTGCGTCACCTGGGAGCGCGACACCCTCACCGGTGTGAACTCGACGACCAAGAACATGACCGCCCTGTGCGCACTGGTCCTGGCGGACCGGGGCGAGCTCGACCTGTCGGCGCCGGTCGCCGCCTATTGGCCCGAGTTCGCCGCGGCCGGCAAGGAGAACGTGCTGGTACGGCACGTGCTGTCGCACACGGCGGGCCTGCCGGACCTGTCCGGGCCGACGGCGGTCGAGGAGCTCTGCGACTGGGAGGCCGTGACGAGGGGGCTCGCCGCGCAGGCCCCCGAATGGGAGCCGGGAACGGCCGCCGGCTATCACGCGCTCACCTTCGGGTTCCTGGTCGGTGAGATCGTCCGCCGCATCACCGGCCGCAGCCTCGGCGCGTTCTTCGCCGGGGAAGTGGCGAAGCCGCTGGGCGCGGACTTCCACATCGGGCTGTCCGCCGAGCACGACCACCGCGTCGCACCACTCATCCCGCCGCCGGCGCTGACCGACGAGTACACCGCCAGCGCACCGCCCGGGCCGGACGGCACACGCCGGGAGCACACCGGCCCCGCGATCCGGGTCAAGGACGCCAATTCCGTGGCCTGGCGCCGTGCGCAGATCCCCGCGGTGAACGGCTTCGGCAACGCACGCTCCGTCGGCCTCGTCCAGTCGGTACTGGCGAACCAGGGGTCGGCCGGCGGCGTACGCCTGCTGTCCCCCCAGGGCTGCGAGCCCGCATGGCAGGAGGTGTTCCACGGCGATGACCGCGTCCTGCGGACACCGATGTCCTGGACGGCGGGCTTCGGCAGGTTCGGCAACACCTTCGGCTGGGGCGGCTGGGGCGGCTCGCTGGTCGTGAGCGATCCGGGCTCGCGGATGACGGTTGCCTACGTCATGAACCAGATGAGCGACCGGGACCAGCAGGAGGACGACCGCGGCATGGAGATCGTGATGGCCGCCTACAGCGGACTGCACTGACACGCCCGCCTCGGGACCGGCTGGCGCCTGATCGGATCGGACCGCAGCGGTCGGGTACGGCCGGGGTTCTTCCGGCAGGGTGGACAGCGAAAGGAGGCCTCGTGATCTCGGAACTCAACCGGCTCGTCGACCTCGTCGAGGAGCACCTCGCCGAGGAGCTCGACGTCAACGGACTGGCCAGGGAGCTCGGCACGACCGAATACCACCTGCGCCGGATGTTCTCGTCGCTGGCCAGCATGCCGCTGTCGGAGTACGTGCGCCGGCGCCGGATGACGGTCGCCGCTGCCGACGTCGTCCGCGGCGAGGACGATCTGCTGGGCATCGCCGTCCGGCACGGATACGGCTCGACCGAGGCGTTCGGACGCGCGTTCCGCGCGGTCCACGGCGCCGGCCCCCGTGACGTGCGCCGCGACGGAGGCCCCCTGCGCACACAACCACGGCTCAGGATCCGCCTGACCGTCGAAGGGAGCATCCCCATGGACACCCGTCTCGTCGACCGCCCCGCGTTCCGGCTGGTCGGACACGCAGCCCGGGTCCCGCTCATCCACCAGGGCGTCAACCCGCACATCCAGGAGCACATCACCGCACTGCCGCCGCAGGAGCACCTCCGGCTGAAGGCCCTCGCCGATGCCGAACCGGGAGGCCTGCTGCAAGTCTGCGACGACCTCGACCCCGACGGGGCGGAGGGCAGCGAACTGACCTACCTGCACGGGGTCGCCGTCTCCGGGGACACGCCGGCCCCCGAGGACCTCGACGCCATCGAGGTACCGGCCGGCCGGTGGGCGGTCTTCCGCAGTGCCGGGCCGCATCCGCAGGCCCTGCAGACGACCTGGGCCGCGACCGCGACCGAGTGGTTCCCCTCCAACCCCTGGCGTCTGCGGCCAGGCCCCTCGATCGTCGCGGTCCTGGAGCGCGCGGCGGACTTCAGCACCGCGACCTGCGAACTGTGGCTGCCCGTCGAACCCGCGTGACGGCCTGAGCCAGCGGACCGCAGGGCCCGGCCGGGCCCTGCGGTCCGCTCCCTCTCCAGGGCCCCGCTGCGTCAGCGGGTGACCGCGGCAACGCCTTGCTGCGGGCGGGTCCGCACGCCCCAGCGGGCAAGGGAGGGGCCGGCAGCGCCCAGCGCCGCGAAGAACAGCCCCAGCAGCAGCCAGCCCGTCGTGCCGAGGCCCAGCACCACCGTGGTGAGGATCGCGGGGGCAAGGGCCTGGCCGGCGCTGAAGCCGAGACCGAGGAGGCCTTGGTACTGGCCCTGGGCATGGTCGGGGGCGAGACCGAAGCCCAGGGCGAAGCCCGCCGAGGACTCCCAGACCTCTGCCAGGCTGTGGACGAAGATCGCCGCCAGGACCAGTCCCGCTGCCGCCCAGACCGGGGTGTAAGCGGCCAGCGCCATCATCGGGCAGCTGACGAGGAAGAGCAGACCCGCAGTGCGAAAGGCCCTGCCCCCGTCGTACGGGGTCTCGATACGGGAGCCGATCCTGGTCTGCATCAGTACGCAGAAGGCGGCATTGACGGCGAACAGCGCCGCCACCGTCCAGCGCGGCGCTTCGGTGTGTTCGGAGATCCAGATCGGCAGGAGCAGGGAGACCACCGGGTACTGCAGGCCCATGGCCCCGTAGAGGGCGGTGAACGTCAGGTACGGGCGGTCCGTGAAAGCGAGCCAGCGACGCTGCTGCGGCGGTGCCGGCAGCACCGGATAGCGCGGCAGCAGGAGCAGGAGCACCGCACACAGGGCGAAGCTCGCCGCGTTGCCGAGGATCAGCGTGACATAGGCGCCACGGGTGTCGGCGGCCAGCGCCAGCCCGGCACCCACCGTTCCGAGAATGACGCCCAGGTTGACGAAGGTGCGCAGCTTCGCCCGGAACCGGGCCGGGCGCTCACCCCCGACCCGGACCACCAGAGCGCCCCAGGCGGCCCCGCCCATCGCTGCGGCGATCTGGTCGACCGTGGCGATGACCGTGAGCGCGGCCCAGCTCTCGACGAGGACGAGGGCTGCCATCGACATCGACTGGACCGCGAGGGCCAGCATCATGACCGTGCGCGCCCCGCGCCGGTCGGCGAGATGCCCACCGGGTATCCCTGCGCACAAGCCGATCAGTCCGGCGATGGTGAGCGCGGCGCCGACCTGCACCGCGGGCAGGCCCACGACCAAGGTGAAGTAGAGCGCCGACGCCGCGTTGAACAGACCGTTGCCGACCCGGTTGGTGAAACTGGCGGCGATCAGCACGCGCTCCGGCCCGCTGTCCCCCGCCATGCGCCCTATCCGGCCTGCCGGCCCACCTTTGATCATGGACGGCACGCTAGCAGCGGGCACCCGGCCCGCCGCCGTGGACCAAGTGCTACGCCCTACGGGCTACGCGCTACGGGCCTCGTCGTACGCGGCGCGCGCCGCCTGGACGTCGGCCGTACGGCGCTCGGTCCACCGGGCGAGCGCCCACACCTGTTCGGCGGCCTCACGGCCCAGGTCGGTGAGCGAGTAGTCCACGCGGGGCGGGATCACGGCCTGCGCGTCGCGCCGCAGGAACCCGTCGCGCTCCAGCGTGCGGAGGGTCTGGGTCAGCATCTTCTCGCTGATTCCGGCTGCTTCGCGGCGTAGTTCGCTGAACCGGTACGGGCGCTCGACCAGGGCGGCGAGGACGAGGACGCCCCAGCGGCTGGTGACGTGTTCCAGCACGCCGCGGGAGGGGCACATGGGAGCCTTCACACTTACCTGCATGTAAGTACCTTACCCAAAAGTGTGTACTTCCGAATAGTTAGCGCTCTCCGTACGGTGGTGACACCAACCGACCCGCCCGCACCGCCGGACCCCACCCAGGAGCGCACCATGAGCCGCATCGTCGTCACCGGAGCCACCGGATCCCTCGGCCGCCTCGTCATCGAGGAACTCCTCGAACGGGTCCCCGCCGAGCGCGTCGCCGTCGTCGTACGCGACAAGGAGAAGGCGGCCGACCTGGCCGCGCGCGGCATCGACGTCCGGGTCGCCGACTACGACGAGCCGGCCGCCCTGGCCGGGGCCTTCGGAGCCGGCGACCGGGTCCTGCTGATCTCGGGCAGCGAGGTCGGACGCCGGGTGCCGCAGCACACCGCCGTGATCGACGCGGCGAAGGCGGCCGGCGTGGCACAGCTCGCCTACACCGGCATCCTCGGCGGGCCCGGGGCGGACTTCGACCTGGCGGCCGAGCACAAGGCCACCGAGCAGGCGATCCTCGACTCGGGGCTGCCGTACACGTTCCTGCGCAACGGCTGGTACCACGAGAACTACACCGCCCAGCTGGCCGCGGTCCTGGAGCACGGCACGGTCGTCGGCAGCGTCGGCGAAGGCCGGATCACCTCCGCCGCGCGGGCCGACTACGCCGCGGCCGCCGCCGTCGTACTGACCGGCGAGGGTCACCTGGACGCGGTCTACGAGCTGTCCGGCGACACGGCCTGGAGCCTGGCGGAGTACGCCGCCGAGGTCGCGGGCCAGTCCGGCCGCGAGGTCGCGTACGCCGAGGTGCCGGCCGACACCCACCTGGGCATCCTGACCGGCGCCGGGGTGCCCGAGGGCTTCGCGGCGCTCCTCGTCGACGTGGACGCGGCGATCTCGCGCGGCCGGCTGGCCGGGACCAGTGGCGACCTGGCCCGGCTCATCGGACGCCCGACGACCCCGGTGGCCTCGGCCATCGCCACGGCCCTCGCGGGAGCCTAGGCCAGGTGTTCCAGCAGCCAGGAGCCGTGCGCGTCGGAGATCAGCAGGCCGCCCGGGTCCGCGGCGCCGGTGGTGTTGTCGTCGAAGTCGCCGTCGCTCAGCTCGCTGGTGAAGTCGCCGCTGACCACCTTGACCATCTTCAGCTTCCGCGGCCAGCTGCCGAGCGCGCCCAGCGCGGGCCTCTCCTCCGGGGAGGGCGCCGTTCCGTTGAAGGAGACGTACGTGGCGGTTCGATGGTCCTCCGCCTGGCTCTCCATCTTGGCGAGGGCGTAGCGGACCGCCAGGGCTCCCCGGCCGATGCCGCCCGCGGCCAGGGGGGCCTCGCCGGTCTGCTCGGCCGCCGTCCGCCGGAGAACCTCCGCGACCGTGTCCGCCAAGTCCGCCAGAGGGGCAGCGCCGTCGTCGAAGCCGACCAGGACGAGGTCGTAGCCACTGGCGCGCACCGCATCGCCGAACGAGTACGCGGCGGGGTAGAGGCGGGCTTGGAGCGCATCCAGGTCGGTCACACCCGCTCCCGCCTTGCTCGCCAGAATGAGCGGCTTGACGATGCCTTCGCCGTTCGCGGGAAGGAGGCGCGCGGTTCCGCCGTCGAGCTTCCATTCCTGGGCCGATGCCATGGGTCCTCCAAGGGACGGGTTCGAGTGGTGTGGTCGCCACATCGGCGCACGGGCCAAGAGAAGCGGTACGGCTACGGAGGGCAAAAGAGCAGAATCAGGCCACCAGGCCGAGAGTCGATTATCAGCCGACGGCGCCTGGCACAGGACCTCGCCTGCGAGAACGGCCCGCACACCAGTCAGCACCTGGGCTCAGAACCGGCCAACCGAACCGCGCAGTGGCCGAGCGCGGGATTCCGACCGCTCTTTCGCGCCAGGTCCAGCCCTGCGCCGCTCCGTGCGCGCTCCTGCACTCCTCAAGGGGTTGCCCGCCGTCCCTCCGGCGCCGTGCGGCGGGAATCAAGGACCACGACCGCTGCGTTGCCCCCTGCATGGGCGAAGCTTCCCCGTACGGCCATGAGCGCGGCGGCCCGGCCGCTTCCGCGGCGGTCCGCGCACGCCTCGCGGCCGACCGCGCCGACACCCTCGTACGGACGGCCGCGCTGAGCCGCGACTTCGACGGGATCGTCGCGGCGAACGCCCTGGTCGCGGTCGACGACGAGCACGACCCCGAGGGAGCCAGCACCGCCTTCGAACGGGCCCACGTGGCCGCCCTGATGGCGCGGGCACGCGAGCACCTGGACGAACTGGACCGGGCGCTGGAACGCCTCGAACAGGGCGAGTACGGACAGTGCGAAGTCTGCGGCACGACGATTGCGCCCGAGCGCCTGGAGATCCGTCCGGCGGCGACCACCTGCGTCCACTGCGCCCGGTCCGAGCCGCGCCGACCGCCACGCACCGCCTGACCCCAGCCGTAGGGCCATGCCGACAGCAGCGGTCAGTCCCACTGTCCCCGCATCGCCACCAGCCGGTGCAGCACCACGGGATCCAGGGCCGGGTTCGCTGCGGCCACGTGGGCCAGCTCCTCGTCGTCGAGGAGTTCCATCAGCCGCGGCTGCGGGAGATTCGGGTGGCGTGCCAGCACGGCCCGTACCGCAGGGTCGGGGTCCCGGGTGAGCCGCTCCACGGTTGCCGGCGCGGTCCGGGGGTCGAGGGCGGCCAGGGCGCGGACCTCGGGGTCGTCGTGGTCGGCAAAGGCGGCCAGGCCGGTGGTGGGGAAGTTCGGCCGGGTGGTGAGGTGCGCACGCTCATGGCCGTCGTACTCCAGGAAGCTGCGCAGCAGCAGCGCAGCCGGGGCGTCCGGATGGTTCAGGGCCAGCTGTACGCGTACGCCGAGATCCTCGTCGGCGGCCAGGCGCTCTACGAGGTCGAGCGGCAGGAAGCGGTCCGTGGCCGCCCTCCGGCGCAGCAGCGGGTGACCGGAGCCCGCGTTTCGGCGTACGTCCTCGGGGTCCCGGGGCACGTAGGGCTCGGGATACGAGTGGAACGAGTCGTCCAAGGGGATCTCGTAGTCGATCGCGTCGCGTTCCTCCTCGCTCAGCTCAGGGTGCACGGACAGGGCGAGCCGGACCTTCGGGTCGGGGTCGGCGGCGAGCGCACGGCGCTCGGCAGCTCCGAGGTCCGGGCGGTGGGCGATGGTCTCGCGCACCTCCGGGTCCGGATCGGCGGACAGGAGGACCACCACGTCGGCGGGCAGGCTGGGGTTGCGGGCGATCGCCGCCCGCTCTCCTTCGGCGACCGGAGCGGTGAGGACCTTGTCCACGACGGTTCTGCTCAGGGCCCGGTGCATGAGGATGTCCCAGCGTGCGTGACACGCCCGGTCAGGCAGTTCGCGCTCCGTCCACGCCGGATCCTGGCTCTGCACGTGCCTCTGTGCGCGTTCCCTGACGTGCTCGTCGGGGTCTGCCAGCAGTGCGGCCTGTACGCCGGCGGGCAGCAGATCCCACATTCCGACCCCCAAGCAGCGGACCTTCGCGACCGGATGGGTGGGCATGGACCGACGCAGCTCGATGGAGGTCTGCTGGTAGAAGTTGCCGTGGAGGAGTTCGTCGTCGTACGTACTGATCATGTGCACGGCCGTTTCGTCGGGCAGTGGCCTGACGAAACTGCCGGCAGGGACCCGGGGAGCCGCGGCGAGGTGGGCACGGACGAACCATTCCGGATCGTCCACCAGTTGGGCCCGTTGTGCCGGATCGACATGGGGGTTGCGGGCGAAGAACGAGCGGGTGCGGGTGTCGGGGTGCTCGAGCACAGCGCTGACAACGGCTTCGGGCAGGATCCGGTCCCGGCACAGCACCATCCGTACGGCCGCCGGACCGTCGGCGAGCAGCCGCAGCAGTACGTCCTGCGGCGAGGACGGATTCAGAGCCACCCCGGCGAGCCGACGCGCGGGCAGATCGGCGGTTTCCCAGATTTCTTCAGGTGTAGGCATGTGCGATGACCCCCCGTGCATCAACTGGCCGCCTGCTCGCGGCCATCGGGCCGTGACCTTACAGGCCTCGCCCGCGACGACCGAGCCCGATGGCGGACGGTTACCGCAGATCATCGGCGTCTGCCCTCTACTTTATGGACAAAGAAGCCAGTGCCCTCAGCCGAGGAGTACGAGGAGCAGTACAAAAGCGCGTTGTCCCACACCCAGAAGGAAAAGAATGATGCGCCCCATGAAATACACCGTCTCCATCGAGATCGCCCTGCCTCGGGAGAAGGTGGCCCAGCTGCTCGCCGACCCGGCACACCTGCCGAACTGGCTGCGGGGCCTGGTGCTCCACGAGCCGCTGAGCGGGGAGCACGGGCAGCTCGGCACCACGTCGCGGGTCGTGATGCAGATGGGCCAGCGGAAGATGGAGTGCACCGAGACCATCACACGCCGGGAACCGGCGGACCTGCGCGAGATTCCGAAATCGGGCGTCGTCCACTTCGACCGCGAGATCGTCGGCGAGGGAATGTGGAGCGCCGTGCGCGACCGGCTGACCGAAGCAGGACCGGAAAGGACGCTCTGGGAGAGCGAGAACGAATACCGGTTCAGCGGCTTCCTGATGAAGCTGGTGGGACTTCTGATGCCCGGCGCGTTCCGCAAGCAGTCGCGGCTGCACATGCAGGACTTCAAGGCGTTCGCCGAGCAGGGGAAGGACGTCCGCGAAGCGACGGACTGATCTGCCGATGCCGAAGGCGGCGAGGCCGGCACCGTCATGTCGGACAGCCAGGGAGACAGGGTGGCCTTCGAGGTCCCGCGCAGCAGCCGTCTACGCTCGCTGCATGCAGCGCAGCGATGTCAGGCGGGCCGACGGCACCTGGGTGGGCCTGTCACTGGACGTCCAGGACCGCCACCAGCCGGGGCTGTGCGTGTTCAGTGCCGGGCCGCGACTCCTGGTCTCCCGGCTGTCGCGGCCCGTGCTGCTCGCCGTCGTCGACGAGCAACTCGACGGCGTGGACTTCTGGCGCACCGACGAGTACCGCTCCGTCGTCCCGCCGCTGCGCGCCGATGCGGCGCGCGCCCTGGCGGGCAGCCCGCAACGGTGGGCCCACCGCTTCGCCCAGTACCTCATCGACGCGCCGGACAGCCCGTTGCACGAGGGCCGGTGGCTGCTCTCGTGCGACAGCCCGCTCCGGCGCTGGCGCCACGCCGACGAATCGCATGCCCAGTACTGGAGCTCGATGCTCGTCGACGGCCATCCGGACGGATACATCGACTGGTTCCTCCATTCCCACGGGTGGGAGGTCCTTGCGCTGCGACCGATGCCCGATGCCGACGACAGCCGGGTCAAGGCGTACCGCAAGCAGGCCCGTGAGGGCACGCTCCCGCCCGTCTTGCTGTGGTGGGTCAGCGGCCTGGACTGCCACCTGATCCTGGACGGGCACGCGCGGCTCGCCGCGGCGATCGCCGAATCCGTCGAGCCCCCGCTCCTGCAGTTGCACCGCACGGTGGCACGCGATGACCGGGCCGCGCGCATCGATGAGGCCGTGGGTTCCTACGAGGACGAACTGGCGCGCTTCGCCGAGCTGCGCGCCGTCCACGGCCCCACCGTCCCGGACGGGGCCGCCGGCGCCGGCCCGCGGCTCGTCCGCCTCCTCCACGGCCTGGACACCGCGGAACAGCCGACCTGGGCCTGGTCCCTGCCCGGCGGGGTGGACCAGTGGCATCGCCTGGCCCGCGAGGCGACAGCCGACCGCGACTGGCCTCCGGCCTGAGCCCTGCCCAGGCCCTCTGGGCGCAGCCGAATCCCTCTCCCGGCCGCCTGACGCGGCCTGCCGGTCCGGAAGCACCAGCCTGCCGCCGCCACGGCGTAGGCCTTCCTGTACGGGCGTTCGGTCCCGGCGAACTCGCTCTGCAAGCGGATCCGGGTGGCGAGGAGTTCCGCGAGCGGGGCCACGGCTGCCCGCTTCGCGGCTTGAAGGTCTTGGGCCTTCCTGAGGATCTCGTATGCATCCAGGCCCGGCCCAGCCATGTAGCGACACCTCACCCAAGCTTGGCACGAAGCCGACGTCATGATCTTCCGATTCCATTTATCCGAAACCGGCTGCCCCAGCCCGGCGAGCACCCTCAGGCTGCTGTTGCCGCCAGAACCTGCCCATCACATGGTGCGAAGCCTCCGCTCAAACACCGCACCCTGCTCACCGCGGTCCTGCTCCACCTCCGCCGACAAACGCTGCTCGCGTTCGGTCAGCGGCCTGCCAACTGCACTCACCACCACCCAGAACGGGCCCCACCGCCTTTCCACCGCGCCGCCGGCCACGGCAGCGCCTACGCCTTGTACGTCATGGTCGGCATGAGGGTGGAGGCCGGGGGCCTGGAGGAAGCCGAAGCCCTGGCCCGGCAGGCCGCCGACCATGGAGACGCCGAGGTTCCGGCACTACCTTCCCCTGACACCACAGGGGCTCACCTGGCTTTGGCCGAAGGGCCTGGACCCGGACGGGACACCAAGGCCACCATGGCGCTCGTCACTGCCGGCTCGGCTCGGGCGCCATGCACTGCCGCACGCAATGTAGCGGTCGCCATCGGGCCGGGACACCCACTCCCGACAGGCGCCTACATAAACAACGCAAACCTGGCAGATCGGTACTCTGAGTTGCCCAGTTTCTGACCCGTCACCCATGCAGCGATGAGTTTTCCCGACCCGGCAAGTCTCACCATCGCTGTCGACAACACAGGAGGAGCACATGGCTCAGCTGCTCAGAGTCCAGAACTTCAACGTCTCGAGTGACGGGATCGGTGCCGGTGAGGACCAGACCCTCGAAAGGCCATTCGGGCACGTCGATCCCGAGAGGCTGTTCTCCTGGGCCGGCGCCACCGCGAGCTGGCCCATGCGCACCGACCCCGGAGGCAGCCGGGGCCTCGACGACTACCTCACGCGAGACTACGCACGCAACATCGGCGCCGAGATCATGGGACGCAACAAATTCGGTCCCCAGCGCGGACCCTGGACGGACCACGACTGGCGCGGGTGGTGGGGTGCCGAGCCCCCGTTCCACACCCCGGTGTTCGTGATGACCCACCACAAGCGTCCTTCGTTCACGCTCTCCGACACCACGTTCCACTTCGTCGACGCCGACCCGGCTGCGGTCCTCGAACTGGCACGGGAAGCGGCGCAGGGCAAGGACGTCCGGCTCGGCGGCGGGGCAACCACCATCCGGGAGTTCCTTGACGCCGACCTCGTCGACACCCTGCACGTGGCGGTCTCACCGGTGAAGCTGGGCTCCGGAGTACGGCTCTGGGAGTCCCCCGATGAGCTGCTCGACCGGTTCCACCTCGATGTCGTACCCAGCCCGAGCGGTGTGACGCACCACCTGTTCTGGCGAAAATGACCAGGTTGGTTGATCAGCAGCTGGCGGGTGGCCGTGGGGAGGAGCCGCTGTGGCAGAGATCGAGGTCCTGGGGCCTGAGGCCGACTGGCAGCGCTCCGCGCCGACCTTCCAGATGATCGGCATTCAGGGCATCCCGGAGCTGCTGCCCCCCCTGGCTGCTCAGGGAGGCGGGATTCCATCGAGTCGCGGGGAAACGGGTCCGTCGGCCTCATCACCACCTGGGTGGCCCGCCAGTGGCCGGTCGATTGGATGGTCGGCCAGGGCGGGTTGACACGCTTGCCGGAAGCAAGATCTAGAGCAGGCTCAGCACCGTGAGGAGGACGCCGACCAGCCCGAGGACCACCAGAAACAGGAGGGTGAGCACCGTACGCACGGTGCCCCGGCCCGCTTCGACGAGGACTGCTCGTTCCGGGCTCGACGGGAGGTAGCGCAGTCGCACCTGCGCGCCCAGGGGCCGTCGCCGGTCGGTGTCGATGTCGAGCCGGTACTCGCGCCCGTCGGCCGCGCGGAAGCCCACGATGGCGTGCTGTAGGCCCGCCCGGCCCTGGCCTTCCGTCAGTACGTAGGCATCCAGCACTCTGCCGTCGGTGGGTAGCCCTTCGTCGAACGTCTTGCGGACGAGCAGCCACCGGCTGCATGTCCGCACGGCGAGTGCGACGGAGACCGATATGACGAGGAGCCCGACAGAACCCAGCAGCAGCCGTTGGCCGCCCTCGCCCAAGAGTTCCAAATGGCGCTCCTCCACGTCGACTTACCGCCGGGCAGCCGTCCGTATCGCCGCCGGACGAAAATCTACCCGCGCTCCCTACCGCCAAGCACGGCGCTGTGCCGTCACGCTCACGCACGTCGGCGCGAGGATGCACGGGCCGGCTCCCCTCGGCGGTCAGCGTGGGCGGAACCTCTTCTTTCCCAGCCGATGTCATCACCAAGCAGGTCGAACGCCTCCGCGCAGTCCGGTAGACGGGCGCACCGTGCGGTCGCGGCCGGTCGGTCCGGCTGGCCCGGTCATTGCGCCGGCAGTGATTCACATCGGCAGTGGCCGTGGCTGGGACGCCCCTCGACGGGCCCATGTCGCAACGCTCGGCTGGGCCAGCTGAATCCGAAGGTCGGTGATCTCCGCCGTGGACCGCAGGTTCACGATCATTCCTGGCTCATGGGCCGTGGCTGCATTCTTGGGGGAACAGAAGGGAAGCCCGGCGGTAGAGGGCCCCGGCTCGGGCAAGCTACCGGTCGACACCGTGCCAAGGGAGCGGGACGATGGAGGTGAAGAGACGCGCTTCGGCGCCCCCCTTCGCCAGCCGACCGGCAAACGGCGCGAAGGCTGCGGACCAGCCCCGTCCGCTCAGCTCCCTGCATCCTGCTCCCCACCTCGGGCCGACGGGCATCCGGCTCGCGCAGTCCCACGAGGAGCGTCATGAACAGGCTCGTGCGTACCCACCCTCCCCGCGCCGGCCTCCAACCCCGTCATCGTCCACTGCGCCACCAGGGGGACGGCCATGACCGGTAACAGCACAGCAGCACGACTCACTGCATTCGGCGCTGCGCCGCTCATCGCCCTGCTCACGCTCGCTCCGGCCGCGCCGGCCGCCGCGGCCGTTCCCGCCGTCCCGAACGTCTGCCACCTCTTGAGCCAGCCCAAGGGCCCGTACCACCTGGGCTGCCGCGAGGGCTTCAGGCTGGGGACGGCAGCCGGCTACCAGGACGGCCTGGCCTGCCGGAAACTCCCGCCCCCGCTCGCGCCGGTGAACCCCACTCCGCACGAGCAGGGGAAGCGGCAGGGCTACGTGGACGGCTACAACGGGGCCTTCACCCACACGTACGAGAGGAACTGCGACCTGCCGAAGCTTCCTCCGGCCCAGAAGCCGCCGCAGACGCAGACACCGGAGAGCATGGCCGCCGCGGGCCAGGCGGCGGGAGCCACCTGGGGCAAGGAGGACGCCCGGCTGACCTGCACCCGGGAGCACGCGAACCTGGTCCCACCGACGAAGCCGGATGCACTGATCACCGCGTACCAGAACGGCTACCGCGTCGGTTACGACGTCGCCTACGACGAGGCGTACCGCCAGCTCTGCTTGATGAAGTGACCCCTCCTGCCACTTCGGCACGGTGCCGCGCGCCCGCGACCACCACCTCTACGTCGTGACGGCAGCAGCAGCTCGGGCGGCTCAGTTCGGCGTGATGCCGGTGAGGACGGCGAGTACAGCGAGACGGATGCGGTTGTCCCGGCCCGTCTTCGCCATCAGGCTGGCCACGTGCGTCTTCACCGTGGTGATCCCGAGGTGCAGCCGGTCGGCGATCTCCTTGTTGGACAGGCCTACGCCGAGCAGTCCGAGCACCTCCCGCTCGCGCGGGGTGATGGCCGGCACCGGGATGTCCGTAGGGGTGTCCGAGGAGGAACGGGTGTGGAGAGCCTGGGCGACGAGGCGGTCAAGGACGTCACGGCTGAAGGGGGCCTCTCCGTTGGCGGCCCGGCGTACGGCCTCCAGCAGTTCGGCCGGTGGGGTGTCCTTGACGAGGAAACCGCAGGCTCCGGCCGCGAGCACCGGATAGAGATGGTCGTCGTCGTCAAACGTGGTGAGGGCGACGACCCGGGTGGCGGGGCGTGCAGCCAGGATGCGACGGGTGGCCGTGATGCCGTCCACGCCGGGCATTCTCAAGTCCATGAGGACGACGTCGGGAGTCAGGTGTTCCGCCAGTCGTACCGCCTCCGCGCCGTTGTCCGCCTCGCCCAGGATCTCGATGTCCTGCGCCTGCTCGAAGAGCATGCGCAGTCCCATGCGGACGAGCTGCTGGTCGTCGACGATGAGGATGCGGATCACGGCTGGGGCTCCATGTCGAAGGTGAGGACGGGGAGTTCGGCCGTGAGGTGCCAGCCCTGAGCGGTGGGGCCCGCTTGCAGCCGGCCGCCGAGCAGGTCCACGCGTTCCCGCATGCCGATCAAGCCGTGTCCGGAAGGAGCGGAGGCCGGTGGCCGGGACTTTCCGGCGCCGTCGTCGTGGATCGTCACGTGAACGGCATCGTCGGCCACCCGCACGGCCAGCTCGGCATGCGCGCCGGGCCCGCCGTGCTTGGCCGCGTTGGCCAGGCCCTCTTGGGTCAGGCGGAGGACCGCGAGGCCACGTACGGCGTCGAGCCGCGCGACGCGGGGATCCACGGATGCCGTTACGGTCAGTCCGGTTCGGCGGCTGTGCTCCACCACCGACTCCAAAGCCGCCGGCAGAGCTCCGGGCTCGACCAGGGGGCCGGTGTCGGGACCGGTCCGGTCCGGGGCTCGCAGTACGGCGACCAGGCTCCGCAGATCGGTCAGTGCCGCGCCGGCGCTGGCGTGCAGGTCGTCGAGGACTTCGGTGATCCGCGGGTCAGTGGTACTCGTGGCTGCGGTGACATGCCGGGCAACACCGACGCGCAGCACCATGGAGGACACATGGTGGGCCACGAGGTCGTGCAACTCGCGTGCGATGATCGTGCGCTCCGCCACACGAGCGGCCAACAGCTTTTGTTCCGCACGGAGTTGCTGCTGTTCCGCGTGCCGACGGGCCTGCACCGCAGCGTCGCGGGTCACGCGTACGTACGCGCCAAGGAGCAGCGGCAGGCCTGCGACGATCGCCATCTTGTAGAGCACTGGCAGGAGTTCGCCGGGCAGATCTTCGAAGCGGTTCACGGCGACAGCGAGTGCCAGTCCTGTCGCCCCGGCGGCGAGGCAGCGTCCGGACTGCTGTACCGCCAGCTCGAAGAGAGTGACGGCGGCCAGCACCTTCAGCGAAGAAACGGTGCTCGCGCCCAGCGCGTGTGCGGCAACGAGCAGGCCCGACTGCGCCAGGAGCGCGCCGAACACCCACTTCCCCGCGGCCAGGCACAGCACGAGCCCGGCTGCGGCGAGGCCCCCGTCGCGTGCCCCGGACGGCCTCTGCAGAAGGAGGACATAGCCGGCCATGACGCCGGCCAGCACCAGGATCCGCAGGCCGGCGAATCTTCTGTCGAACACAGGCTCGATCCAAGCTCTGTTCACACCCCCACGATAGGCGGATGCCCGTACGCCCGGGTCCTGCCACGGGAGGAGGCCGACTCCTCCCACCGGCCGCCATGTCCGGCCCGTGGAAGGAGTCGGGAAGCCGGGTCGGGCGGCGAGAGTGAACGGCATGGACACTGATGCACCTACGGCCACGAGCGCCGACGCCGACGCACGCGCAGACGCAGGCACAGACACAGACACAGGATCCACCGCCATGGGACGGCGCTCCCTCCTCGGTGGTGCGGCCGCTCTGGGGCTGGGAAGCGCGGCCTTCGGCACCACCGCCCACGCGACCGGCACCCGGTCGAGGTCCCGCACCAAGGCCGCACGCTTCCAGGGAAAGTCCGTGCTCATCACGGGTGGCACCTCCGGCATAGGCAGGGCGGCAGCGAAGGCGTTCGCCCTTGAGGGCGCCCATGTCGGATTCTGCGGCAGACGAGCCGAGTTGGGGCGTCAGGTGGAACGCGAGATCCGGGACGCGGGCGGCGAAGCCACGTACATCGAGGCCGATGTCCGCCTGGACACCCAAGTTCGCGGCTTCGTGGACCGAGTCGCGAGCCGTTACGGCGGCATCGACGTCGCCTTCAACAACGCGGGCATCGGCGGCGGCAAACTACCCCATGAGATGAGCGTCGAGGAGTGGGACGACGTGCAGGCCACCAACGCCCGGGGCGTGTTCCTCGCGATCAAGTACGAGATTCCGCACATGCTCAAGGCGCAGCGCGGCGTCATCATCTGCACGTCGTCATCAGCGGCCGAACAGGCGCGGCCGAACGGCGCCGCGTACACCGCAAGCAAGCGGGCGGTGCAGGGCATGGTGAAGGCCGCAGCCCTCGCGTACGGACCCAAGGGGATCCGGCTCAACGCCCTGTTGCCCGGCACGACCGATACACCCTTCGTCCGCCCGCCGGGAATCCCGGACGCCGATTGGGCGAAGTACAAGCAGGCATGGGGCCCGCTCAACGTCGACGGTCTCGAACGGATGGCTGAAGCCGAGGAGATCGCGCGCGCGGTGCTCGGGCTCGCGTCCGACGACTTCCCCTACATGACGGGTGCGTCGATCACCGTGGACGGCGGAAGCACCGCGGGCCGGAAGATGATCCAGCCGAGCGGTACGTGAGAGCAGACCAGGAGCCGCGGCCGCGGGATCCCGCGCCGCGGCCACGCCTACCGGGCGGACGGGAATCCAGTCGCTCTTCCGACCCCCTCCCGGTCTGGCGCCCGAGTACCAGTCGCTTTCGAGAGGGGTACGCCTCGCACCCGGGCTTCGACGACCTGCTGTCCCGGGCTCCCGATGGGACTACCGGGCGTCGCGCCGCCTACGCCTACGCGCGCGCTCGAACTCGGCGACATCCGACATCCAGGGGCCGTGCTGTCCGAGTGCGGCGCAGCCGCCGCGGGCGAAGGCGCTCACCAGGGTCCGGTACCCGCTGATCCCGTCGACCAGGCTGTACTCGACCCGGTACTCCGGATCCGCCCCGCCTTCGCCCTCGCGCAACGTCGTGATCCGGGCGATGGAGTCCGCGTAGAAGTGGAGCTGGATCCCTTCGCCCCTCTCCTCGTCCTCGATGGTGAACACTTCGTTGTCCGCGGCAGAGCGTTCGCCGACGAACTCCCAGAACTCCGCGGCGGCGGTGCGGGCACTGCCGCGTAGCCACTTCTTCTCGACGCCCTTGTCGTCGGTGAACGAAAGGACCGTCTTCATTGCGCTCCCGCCGAAGTCAGCGTGGTGGCCGGCCGCCTCCTCGTCATCCTCCAGGGGCGTGTTCCTGGAGCGGGCCGCGGCCTCCGAGCACATCAGGAAGCTCACGGTCCGCACCGCGTCATCGACGAGCTCAGGGTGTGCACGGCGCACGGCCGCGTCGACCGTCGTCTCCATCCGATTCCAGTCGCGCTTGTCCGTGGCGTGCTTCCCCCGTCGCGGATCGCGGCCGATCCGCATCCCGGCACACGCCTGCTCCGCAGTGGCGATCACCCGCATGACCTCGGGCAGCAGCGCGGGGTCGACGGCATCGGGTATCCGCCTCGGAACCGTCGAGCCGTGCAGATACTGGCCCGTGTACCGCAGAATCGCGGCGTCCAGTGGACCGAGTACTGCTCCGCGCTCGGCGCGACGGCGGTCCGCGTGGTACTCCTGAGCTCGTTTCTCGTTTGACGTCTCTGTCGCCGCGCGCATCGCTGCGCATACCTGACCGTGCTCAAGTAGACCGATGTCGGCCCCGTGGGCGATGAGCCGGCTCCTGTCCCACCGGATGCGCTGGAAGAGCGCGTCGACGTCCGCGGGCGCGGCAAGGAGGATCGGGTCCAGGAGCGCGACGGCAGCGTCCTCGTCGAGCCGGCCCCGGGTTCCGGCGGCGTCGCACAGCGGAAGGACCGCACTCCACAGCAGCAGGTGTCTGGCCAGGTCCTCCCGGATCACCGCAAGATGGGCTTCGCTGATCGAGAACGTGAACGTGCGGGGCTCGTGGTTCGCGTCGGCCCCGGCGCCGAGCATCAGCTTCAGCTCGCCGTCCTCGCGGATCACGTTCGGGATCCAGCCGCTCTGCCGCGTGAAAACGATGTCTCTCATGGACTCAGGCTCCCGCGGAACGGCGCCGGCCTGCAGCACCGCGATGGTGCAGCCCTGCCCCGCACGATCTGTTCACGACCACCGTGCGAATTCGTCGTCGAGGCGGGTGTCGGTGCGCACCCAGACTTCGCCCCCGGCGGCCTCGGCCGGGGCGTCGACTCGTTCGAGACCGAGGAACTCGATCAGCTTGAGCAGCTCGGCTCGTTCGGCCCGGTCATCGTCGACACCATGCGAGTCGAAGAAGACGTAGTACTGGTCGCTCGGGTCCACGTAGCCCGAATCCGCCCAGATCCGCGCGACTTCTTCGATCGCCGCTGCTTCTGTCGTGATCGCGGCGGCGCGGGCGGCACCGCGGGTCTCCGGTGACGCGTCGAGGTCGGCGAGGTCGGAGAACCACTGGCCGAAGCGGTCGAGTCCGGCATATCCGTTCTCGAAGAAGAGCATCGCGCTCGGAAGGAAGCGATTGCCCCTGTCGACCTGGAGGTATTCCGACCGGGGTCGGTCCGCATCTCTGATCCGGGAGATCACACCTTGCCCGGGCATGAGTACCAACCCCTGCCCCGACAGTTCATCTTTGATGGTGTAGGTGTCGGAATCTCGACCACGGAAGAACGCGGAGAACGCTACGTAGGCTTCCTGAGGGTCGCCCACGGAGACCTGCTGGTCGTTGCCATCGCCGACAGCGAAGACGAACTGCTTCGGTCCGGGGTTGTAGGGGCGAGCCATATGCGTCCTTCGTTCACGTGGGATGGCTCCACCAGCGTAGTCGAGCCAGAGCGGACGGACCTGCCGTGCACAGCCGACGAACAGCCAGGAGAACTGGCAGGTCGGCCCGCCCCCTTTCGGGTCCGGCATGACGCCCCCTCCCCCTTGTCGTTCATGATCCGAGGGGGTGGTGTCACCGAATCCGAAGGCATCGACGGACCGCGGCAAGGGCGAACACCACGCCGCCGCCGTCACCCGGGTCGACCGGACGACCTCGATCGGCGCTCTGCCGCTGACGGTCGCGAAGGACACGGGCTGCCCCGTGGCTTGCCTTCCCGGGGCCGACAATGCGGCGGATCGCCGAGCTGGAGATGATCGTCGGGTTCGACGGCGACCTGGCCGGCGAGGCACCAGGGTCGCGACCCGGCATCACGGCCTGCTCTCCCAGAGCCATCCGTCGCTGAGGCGGGTACTGGGGCAGCGGTTGCAGCACCTGGACGTCCTGGAGCCCTACACCATGGTCGGGAGGTGGTCCGTGGGGCTGTAGTCGATCTTCAAGTCGGCATGGACCCCTGCGACACCATCCTTCTGGCACCGCAGCCCAACAGTCACCCAGCGAACCGATCCGTCGTCGGTGAGGGAAAAGGCGACCGCGGTCTCGAAATCCCCGCTCTCACAAGGGCCGCCGGCTTCGCCAGGATCCGCGTCCTGCCAAAACTCCTAGCCATCCGCGATGAATGCATGGGCGCCGCAGTGCACACCCGCTCGGCCCCGTCGGAGCCGGCTTCGCCCCGGGCCCCGTTCCGGTACCCAGGGCCTGCCCCTATACCGCCCGCCCTCGCAGGCTTGCGTCGATGGCGCTCCCATGGAGCAGAAGCCGCGAGGGCCGGAGACCGGAGAATCGGTCCCCGGCCCTGATGCGGCGGGATCGATGGTTCAGGCGATCTTCGTCGCACAGAGGATGGCGTCCACCGGCAATGCCTCAGGAGGCATGCTGGCGGCCTCCTCGGCAATCGCCTTCGTGACCTTGAACCCGCACTCCTCGAGCCATCGCTGGTACGTCGACATCTTCTGCGGCCCGCCCTGACCCATGGCGCAGCCGAGGAAGAAAGCGGGGAAGAAATCGATGGAGCGGAAGTCGGCGTCCTTGGTGTCCTCGGGGTATACCGGTGTGAGGATGTTGAGTTCACCGCCGATCTCCAGCGACTCGTTCACGGCCCGGAGGATCCGCAACACCTCACTCTTGTCGAACATCGGCAGGAAGTGCTTGATCAGCACGGTGTCGAAGCCCTTGGGGATCCCGGCGAAGACGTCACCGCCGATGAACGAGCAGTGCTCCTCCACGCCGTGCGCCCGGAAGTTCTCCAGGCACTCCGCCTCCTTCGGGGGCAGGTCGAAGGTCGTCACCCGAAGCCCCGGCGAGGTCTTCAGCTTGTACGTGTGGATCGCCCCGAGCCCCGTGTTGCCGGCGACGTCGATGACCTGTGCGCCGGCGGCGATGTCGATGTTCTCGAAGAACCACGGGTCGATGCGCTTCGTCTCGCTGTTCATCAGTTTCGCCCAGGGCTCGCGCAGTTCCGTGTGCACGGCCATGGCGTTGTACAGGTTTCCCTCGAATCCGTACAGCTCCTTCAGACCTACGAGGGAACCGGACCGCACGCTCTCGGTGAGGTAGTACAGCTGCCTGAGCGCGGCGCCTTTGATCATCTGCAGTCCGGCGAGCACGTGTTCGAGGTCGGACTGGGGGACGTCCGCGAGTGCGTCGAGGGAGTAGCCCCCGGTCGACTCGTCGTACGAGACGAAGCCTTCCTTGACCAGCAGGAGCAGGAGCTGCTCCACGGCGTCCGGCTTTGCCCCGGCCGTCTCGGCGAGCTCGGACGCTGTGAGACCGGAATTCTCCCGGAGCCTGTCGATGATGCCGAGCTCGAAACAGGAGACCAGGGTCATGAACCGAGTGGGGCCCACCATGTATTCGCGAATCCTCGCGAGCGTGGCATGAGGCGTCATTTGGAATATTCCTTTGAGTTGCAAAGGCGAACCGGCGGGGTGACGTCCAGATAAAGCGAGAACGAAGAACTCGATCCCCGCCCACCCCTCTTGAATACCCACTGCCGATCCTGCTTGGAGCCCGCCAAAGACGTCAACCTCAAGTATTCGTAAAATTTTGCAGTATAGCGTTCCTATAGCGGGCCTGTAGTAAATTCGCATGTCGGCGACGACACCGCCGGGGCGCAGGTGACCGCCTGCGCGCGGGCAGCTGAAGCGCGGTAGCCGCTCCGGGCGCGCCAGGGCTTGCGACGCGGCCGCCGGCCGGACGCTGCGCGCCCAGTGCCGCGCTGCGGAGGTGGCTGACCGGAAGAGACGGCCTGGCCTGAGCCGAGGCTCTCATTGGGCTGAGACATCTGAACCAGGGAGGGCCACGGAATGCCAGTAGAGATGCTCCCTGACCGAGCCGGGCGGGAAGTTGACTTTGAACCCCTGCTGGACGAGCTCCTTGCGATCTTCTGCCCGAACTGGCAGTTGCGGCCGATCATGGAAGATGAGCACCAGTACCACCGCAACGAGGTGAAGCGATACCAGCTCGGCGAGGCCGCAGCCAAGGACCCCGCGGCGACACGGCAGCACGCGGGCCTCCTCACTCTGGCCGCAGTGCACGATCAATGCCGCAGCGGCATACTGCAGCTCGTTCTGCCAGCGGGTCGCAGCTTGCGGCCACCGCCAGGTCCAGAGAGCGATCATTGACCACATGCGGACCGGCTCCGACTCCGAAAAGGTCGGTGCCGACATGGCCTGGTACTTCGCTCGCCCGGAGCTCCAGTACGCCTCCATGGAGGACTTGCGCCGGGGAGTACCGACGGAGGAGAGCAAGGCGGCACTGAAGGCGCTGGCGGATCTCCGCGACGACTACCGATCGGCTTGCCTCTCCGCGTTCCTGGCCTGCGAAGACCCACAGACTCGCCAGGACCTCTCGAACGACCCAGCTCGCCGACGGCTGGGACCTGGTGAGGACCGAGGCAGCTCTCTTGAGGAGTGGATTCGCACGGGTCTTCACCGGCAGCGCGCGGTGCGTGCCGAGGGGGAGCACGGTGCTGCCCGTGCTCCCCGTCGCCGGCCCGACCGCCCCGCGGTCCTCGAGGTGGCCGCAGCCCTGTGGTTCGAGGGCCACGACCTCGCCCCCGACGACGGCGAAGAACCTAACCGCAGGCGCTGGGCAGCCAGCCGGTAGCGCCCACCACCTCGCCCGCTATGTCGACCACGGAACGTCCGTCGGTCGCCACGCGCACCGTGTCCAGGGGCGTCTGCTCCTCCAGAACCCGCGCCTTACGGGTGCTGCTCTCCAGCTCGTGTTCCAGCTCCGAGCCCAGCTCCCGACCGGTCAGCCGCTCGCGGGCGGTGGCATCCGAGGCGGTGAGCACGACGCGTACGATCCTGACGTCCGAACCCATGGCGCGCTGGAACATGCCCTCGTTCTCGGCCAGGACGCTCACCGTGTGCGTGTAGATCAGGCGGCGGTACCCGAGCTCGGCGTAGTTCGACCAGAGCGCCGTCAGATTGCGCTCGGCGATCCTCCTGCGTCGGGGGTCCCCTTCGGGAGCGGGATGGGCCTGCCCCATGAAGTCGCCTTCGATGACGCAGTGCGCAACCGTCGCGGCGCGCAGACGTGCTGAGACCTCCCACCCGACCGTCGTCTTGCCGACGCCCGGGCGCCCTCCGATGAGCAATACCTCTGCTTGATCCATCACCGCACTCTGCCACCGAGCAGTCGAACCGCGCGAACGATATGCGTGCGGATCAGGCAGACCTCGGCCAGCACGGCACCGGGCTCGGGCTCGGGCTGAGGGGTCGGCAGGGGTGCTGGGTACCTGGGTCCCCGTTACCGGGAAACTCGCCGTTGCCCGGGCCTTCCTCGCTCGGGCGGACGATCTCGGTCCGGACGGGCTCGGAGGTGGAGTGCACCTCTTGGCTGAGGTGGCTGCCGCACGCGGCTTCGAGCCAGATCTCACCGAGCAGAGCGTCGGCAGTGTGACGCGGACCGGGATCTCGACCGTACTGCCCGCCGGAACGTCCATGCCTGTGGCCAGAAAGAAGGTCGGGGTCGTAGGGCGAGCCCGGACCTGGTGCCATGCGCCTTGGTCGTACGCCTCGACCCGGATGCGTCTTCTCGGCCCGAGCCGTGGCACCGCCCGGAGCAGAGGGGGCCGGATCTTCGCGTTCGGGCTCACCAGGCTCTCGCTCCGCGGGCGTCGGCCCCATTCCGTCGCCCGGTTCAGGGGGCGGCGACGGGAGCGGGGCGGGGCCTCCGTATCGGCCTCCGCGGCCGTGACGGCCGGGAGTTGGATACCGTCCGCCATCGCGGGTGTCCGGCGAGGCGGGGCCGCCGCCTCGCCTCGCCGGGCCGAACTCACGGATGCACAGGGTCGGATGGGTCTCCCTCCCACGCACACCGCAGAAGCAGTACCCGAGCGCGGAGCGGCTTCCAGTGGGTCGGTACGGCTGCCGTCCAGGTGTCTCGTTCCGGCCAGGCTCCCACACCGACCCAACCGCTGACCCGGCCGGTCAGGGGGCGTCGATGAGTACCCGGCCGTCGGTCGGCACGATTGCCGCCAGCCCGTTCGCGTACGCGTTCTGCACGCGGGACCGCTCGGTCGCGTTGGGCACCGCGTTGGCGCAGGCCGTCCCGGCGCTGGACCCGGACATCAGCTGGGAGCACGGCCCCGGCTTGGTGTCCGGGAGGCCCAGGCTGTGGCCCAGCTCGTGCGCAGCGATGCGCGTCTTGTCGTACCCCTGGCTCACGGCCTGCGCGCCGAGTTCGACTCGTACCTGCCGCCCGGGACGGACCGGACCGAGGGTGGCCTGCGGCCAGCCGGTGGTGGCCACGATGACGATCTCGGCCCGGGTCCCGGGCGCGGCCTCCACCAGCCGTACGTTGCTGACGTTCGCGTTCCAGGAGGCGACCCCGGCCGCGATGGCCGCTTCCCAGCCGCCGGCCCGGCTGTCGTCGTAGCGGAGCGTCACTACCGCTGCGGTGGAGTCCGGTACGGGTGCGGGTGCCGCGGTCGCGGCGGTTGCCGCCGCGAGGACCAGCGCGGCAGCGGATGTGCCGACTTTCAGCCAGGTACCCAGAGACATGGTCGTCTTCCTTCAGGCGTGGGGGGACCCGGCCCCTCGGCGGAACCGGGGCACTGGAGACGCCGCCACCGCCCGCCTGTGGCCCGCGAGTTCGGACAGCCGCCTCTCCGGAGCCCTAAGAAGGTAGCCCCGCACCCCACCAACCCGTCATGCACCTGCCAGCCAATTCCGGCAGGCACTCCAGCCGATGCCCGGTCAGCGGGCGCCGCCGCCCAGGGGGCTCGCGCGGCCGTACGGCCCCTGCGGGTGGGCCCGGAGATCAACCCGGGGTGGGGCGAGAAGGCCCCCCAGCAAGCGACCGTCCAGGTCGCTGAGAGACCCGGGCGGGGTTGAACGCGCTGATCTCGACGTCCCTTCCCGACCGGGACCTATCCCGCCGCTGCGAAGAACGTGGTCAGCACAGGCGCGAGGGCGTGTGGGTCGACGTTGTGGGTCTGGCCGGGGAGGGCGTGCAACGTGTAGTTGTCCCGGCGGGCGGCGAGTTCCTTCGCCCCGTTGGCCAGGTACGTCTCGCTCGCGCTGCCGTAGCCGGCGAGTACGGGCACCTTCACGGACCGCCGGCGGTCGGTGGGCAGCGGCCGGCCGGACATGAAGTCGGCCATCAGCTGACCGTCGTAGGGCAGGGTCGGGGCGGCTGCCTCCCACGCGGCCCAGACCGGGGTGCGCCGCATCTGCGCGATGGCTTCGTCCCGAGCGACGATCGCCTTCATGCGGTCGACGTACTCGGCGGGCTGCGGTGGGCGGGCGTCGTCGACGATGAACGGCGGTTCGTACAGGGCCAGGGCGGACACCGCGCTCCCCCTGGCCACGGCCTCCAAGGCCAGGACGGCTCCGGAGGACATCCCGAAGAGCAGCACCGGCCCGCCCCCGCCCACCCGCTCGATCAGCGCCTCCAGGTCGTCGACCTCGCGCTGAACGTCGTAAACGGGGCCGTCGCCACTTTCACCGCGGCCCCTGCGGTCGTAGTTGATGACGCTGAAGTCACCTGCCAGCAGCGAGGCGAGCGGTGTGTGCCGGAACCGGGTCATCAAGGTGCCGCCGACGAGAATTGCCGCCGGACCTGCGTCGCCGTGCTGCTCACAGGCGATTGCCGTGCCGTCTGACGAGACCACTTCGGACATGTCGAATCCCCCCGCTCTTGGAGCCGTACGGGCCTCACGCCCACCGTCAGGCTTCTGTTCCGGGCGCGGCACGGGGCTGGCCGGCAGGCCTGCCGATGGTTCGGCCCCCGAACGGTCAACGGCCCTGATCACGTGCCGGCCACCTGGCCAAACCACCACACGGCCAACGGACTTCGCCGCGCCATCGGGATGGGCGGCAACCCACTGCCGCGCAGCTGAGGGCTACGGGGCGCCGCGCCCGGGGGCCGGTTTGGTCCGCGGCCGCAGTCGTTCGCCCTGCGGCCCGAACAGGATCAGGTACTCGACCGGCCCGCCGGGGCCCGCGTTCGCCACCCCGTGCGGGGTGCGGGTGTCGAACTCGGCGACGTCCCCGGCGGCCAGGACCAGGTCCTGGCCGCCCAGCGCGAGCCAGAGCCGCCCGTACAGGACGCACAGCCACTCGTAGCCCTCGTGGGAGACCTGCCGGGGCCGTACGGGCGGATCCTCGACGGCGGGCAGTACGTGCTTGTGGGCGTGCAGACCGCCGACGTACCGGGTGAGCGGCAGCACCGCCTTGTCGTCACCGAAGGTCAGTGGCGCCGAGGTGCGCGGCTCGGCCACCGGGGCGGGTGGGGTACCGGCCAGCTCGTCCAGGGAGACGCCGTACTCCTTCGCCAGTTGCAGCACCACCTCCAGGGTGGGTTTGCGCCGGCCGGTCTCGATCCGCGACAGCGTGCTCGACGAGATGCCGGTCGCGCGGCTGATGCCGGCGAGCGTGGCGCCGTGCCGTTCGCGCGCGGCTCGCAGCCTGGGCCCCATCGCCGCCATCGCGCCGGCCCAGTCGCCGTCCGTCACTGTTCCCGCTCCTTCCCGCCGCACACCCTGCCGCCCCACCGCCCTGTCCTGCGAGTTTGCCAGAATGGCAAGGCTGATCGCATCGGGCCGCCTCCGCGCCGCATGATCGACGGGTACCCGCGTCCGCCCCGCGAACCGAGGAGAAGCCCATGCGGCCCGAGCCGACCGCCGAACACCGTCACCGCACCGTCGAGACCCCGGCCGGGCGCCTGCACCTGGTCGAGCAGGGCACCGGCCCGCTGGTCCTGCTCGTGCACGGCTTCCCCGAGTCCTGGTACTCCTGGCGCCGCCAGCTCCCGGCCCTCGCCGCCGCCGGCTACCGGGCGGTGGCGATCGACGTTCGCGGCTACGGCCGCTCCTCCAAGCCCGCCGCGACCGACGCCTACCGGATGCTCGACCTCGTGGAGGACAACGTCGCCGCGGTGCGCGCCCTCGGCGAGGAGAGCGCCGTGGTCGTCGGCCACGACTGGGGGTCCAACATCGCCGCCTCGTCCGCGCTGCTCCACCCGGAGGTCTTCCGCGCCGTCGGCCTGCTGAGCGTCCCCTACGCACCGCCGGGCGGCCCCCGCCCCTCCGACGTCTTCGGCCGGATCGGCGGTCCTGAGCAGGAGTTCTACGTCTCCTACTTCCAGGAGCCCGGCCGTGCCGAGGCGGAGATCGAGCCCGACGTCCGGGGCTGGCTCGCCGGTTTCTACGCGGCGCTGTCCGGCGACACCCTGCCCGCCCAGGGCGGGCCCGACCCGCACTTCGTCACCCACGGCGGCCGACTGCGCGACCGCTTCCCCACAGGCGAGCTCCCCGCCTGGCTGAGCGAGGACGACCTCGGCGTCTACGCCGCGGAGTTCGAGCGCACGGGCCTGACCGGCGCCCTCAACCGCTACCGCAACATGGACCGCGACTGGGAGGACCTCGCCCCCCACCGTGGGGCCCCGATCCGGCAGCCGTCCCTGTTCATCGGCGGCGCCCTGGACGCCTCCACCACCTGGATGGCCGACGCCATCAACGCCTACCCCGCCACCCTCCCCGCCCTGTCCGCCTCCCACTTGCTGGAAGGCTGCGGCCACTGGATCCAGCAGGAACGCCCCGACGAGGTCAACCGCCTGCTGACCGACTGGCTCACCGCCCTTCAGCGCTGAACCGGACGCACCGCGCACCGGGCCCCGGGCACCCCACGCACACAGGCGACACGGCTTTCGCACAGGTCAGCCGCCTTTCGGCCCACGGGAATGCACAGCCCTTCGACCCCGGCACTTTCCGTACCGGGTGGGGGTGTTGTGTTCCTCGTCGGGGAACTCCTCGGATCACCTCGTCCGTTCACCGGCGCAGGCCATATCCCGCCACGTTCCGCTGCGAATTCCCTTCGCGAGTGACGCACCGTGTTTAAAGAGTCACAGAGTGGTAACACTGAGCTACAGGTCATTGAGGAACCGATGAAAGGCGGCACGCATGTCCATGGGTACCGTGATCATCCTCGGCATCGTGGTGGCGATGATCACCGCGCTCGTACTCGCGCCTCCGGCGGGGCGTACGACGTCCGAACACGGCACGGCCCGGCACCGCCGCGGATCCGGTGCTGACCGCTCCTCGCAGCGCAGGCCGCGGCGCCTGCGGACCCTGCCCCAGCAGCGCACTTCGGACCTCCGCCGCACCGCGGACTGACCAGCGTAGGGGCGAGCAAGACCCTGGCCGGCCCCGGACCTTGCCGTCCGGGGCCGGCCCCATGCCGTAGCGGACAGTTCGGGTTCCGGGCATCAACACCAGAGCCAACTCATCCCTGTCGTGCACGAGTTCGTGGCGGACTTCTCTTCGGCACGGGCAGCCAGGGGACGGTTTCTGAATCCCGCAGGAACAGTCACGTCAAGTCGGGTCGGTCGGGGCGGGGCGGGTCAGAGCCACGCGGCCCAGCCGAAGGTCGCGATGTACGCACGCCCGATCGCCTTCGCGCCCCGCCCGCCGCGGCTGCGGACGACGGCCAGGGCCGGCGCGAACCAGAGCGCGAACACGCCGCCGATGATCGACGGCCACTGAGGGCCGTTCGAGTACCCGACCGCCCCGAGCACCAGGACCGTCAGCGCCAGACCGAAGTGCGCCCAGCTCCGGCTCGTGCGCAGGGCCTCCCGCATCACCCGCCGGCCCTCTGCGAGGACCCGCTCGTGCGCGTTCGGTGCCGCTTGCGCGCCGCGCTCCCGTTCCACGTCCTGTGCCACAGGAACCCCCTCGACGGGGCCGGGCCACACCCAAGGCCGACCCGCACACCTCCCCGGACGCACCACGCCGCACAATCGTTGCTTCGCGGCCGCGGCATTCATGTCAGCGCCCCGCTCCGTTAACATGTTCGAGCTCGCAACGATCACGTTCAAAATATAATAAATCGGCTGAAAATTGATATCTACGGTAGAACGCGTCCTTTCGCGAATAGACGGCAGCTTCAGGTCCACGGCACCGCGCCGGCCCCGCACCATGCTGTGGGTCGCGGTGGGCGTGGTGGCCCTCGGGTTCTTCATTGCGCTGGAGATCGCCGCGCGTCACTACGGCAAGCCGGGGCCGATCACCGACCAGGCGCGCGAAGTGATCTTCGCCCCCAGGTCGGGGACGGTGCTGTACGTCAGCATGGCCTTGATGCTGGTCGTGCTCCCCTGGCGGCAGCGCTTCATCGCGCTCGGCGCCGCGATCGGCATCGACCTCGTCTTCTGGCTCGTGCGGTGGGCGGTCGACGCCGAGATGATGTACGGGAACGGCGCCCTGTGGGTGACGTTGGCCTGCGCCGTCATCGCCCTCACGCGTCGGACGGGCCGCGACCGCGCCCTGCTGCTGAAGGGCGTCGGCCTGGCCCTGCTGCTGGTGGCCGGCCGGAAGACCGGCTACGCGTGGCTGCTGATCACGTCGAAGACGCGCCCCATGGTGCTCGACCAGTACGTGGCGACCGCCGATCACGCCTTGGGCAACCCGTCATGGGTGGTGGGCCGCATCGTCGAGGCCACCGGCTCGATCGGCGCCCACGTCCTCGACTGGGTCTACATTCAGCTCGCGGTGGCCGCCGTCGTCGTCGCGCTCTACCAGCTGCGCAGGGTGTCGGTCGAGCGCCGCTTCCCGCGCCACCACCTGGTGCGCACCTTCCTGGTCATCGGCCTGCTCGGCCCGGGCATCTACATGATCTACCCGGTGGTCGGCCCCATCTTCGCCTACGGCGCCGACGGGGCCCAGTGGGCCGTGGCCGACCTGTGGCCGAACACGCCCCCGCCGATCGGCACCCCTCAGCCGATGCCCTTCGACGAGTTCACCCCGCGCAACTGCATGCCCAGCCTGCACACCGCATGGGCCACCGCGATCTTCCTCCACTCCCGCAAGGGTCCCCTGGCGCTGCGGTGCGCGGGCACGTTCTGGCTGATCGCCACGCTCGGCGCGACCCTGGGCTTCGGCTACCACTACGGCGGGGACATCGTCGCCGGTGTGGTCTTCACGCTCACGATCGAGGCGGGGCTGCGCGCGTACGACCGTGGCTGGGACCGGCAGGGAATCCGGCTCGTCGTCTTCGGCACCGTCGTCTTCGCCGCGATCCTGACGTCGTACCGCTACCTGTCGTCGGAGATGGCCGCACATCCGTGGGTGTTCGGGCCGCTGATCATGCTGTCGATGGCCTCGGTGATCTTCGGCTACGTACGGACCACCAGGCGGTGGGAGCGGGCTGCCGTACCCGTGCACCTGCCGGAACAGCGACGCGAGCCGCAGCCCGAGCTGGTGTGAGCCGTACCGCCGCGGGTCATGGGCCCGGCGCCTCCCGGACGATCCGGGAACGTGCCGGGCCCTGCGCGTTGCGGTGACGGGCGTGCCGCGTCACGGCGACGGCGGTGTCCAGCCCGGATCACGCCCGCTCAGCCCGACCGCCCGGTCCAGCAGCGGGGCGGTGGCCGGTACGGGTACGACGGGGCCGAAGATGTCGCCGGTGCTGCCCTCCTCTACGGCTGCGAGCAGGAACGCGTGCGAGGAGCTCAGCGCGGCCGGATCGGGCACGTACTCCTGGCCGGTGGCCCGGGCCAGGTCCCAGCCGTGCAGCACCAGTTCGTCGACGGCCACCGCACCCGCGACGTCACCGGGCAGGTCCAGACCGCCCGCGCGGGTCATACCGGTCCAGGCGGCCGGATCCTCCCAGGCTTCGGCCAGTTCTCCCAGGACCCGTGGCAGCAGCTCACGCCAGTCGGCGGGCAGGGACATCGTGGCCGGGTCGGGGACGGTGTCCGTCATGGGCCCCAGGTCCTTGCGGCCGGCGTCACGGAAGGCGACGGCGAGGCCTGCCAGGTGCCCCAGCAGGCCGCTGACCGCGTACTCGGGACAGGGCGTCCGGCCGGTGAGCCGGGCGTCCGGGACGCCGGCCACGAGACGGGCCACGATCCGGGTCTGTGGTCCGAGGTCGAGAGTCGTCGTATCGGTCATCTGGCGCTCCTCCGGGACGATGGGTCTGAAGGGTAGACCGGCCGCGGGGCCCGAACTCATCGCGACGCGGGCCGGAGATTCCTCCGACGGGCCGGACCGGTTCCGGGCCTGCCGAGCCGGACCCGGCCGGGCCGGGCCGGACCGGACCGGACCGGACCCGGCCGGATCGCAGATATCGGCTGTACGCGCCCCGGTGCCTCGTCCCGATCTCGGCGCGTGGACCCCGTCGCACTCGCCTCCGAGGTACTGCCCGTCACCGCTGTGCTGTACGGGGTCCTCGCCATGCGGACCTTCCAGGAGCGCAGGTGGTGGCGGGTCGCCGCCCGGCGGGCCGCCGAGCTGGTCGTCGGATCCCTACCACGCCGCCTGCGGCCTCTGGCTGCTCTGGGACGACGCCCAGGCCGCTGCCGCCAGGCTGCTGCTCGACGGGCTGGTCACGGTGAACCGCCGCGGCAACCTCACCCTCACCGAAGCCGGCGCCGACCCGCGGGTCCTGGTCGGCCACCCCGTGCCGGACGCCCTGCTCGCCGCCCTGCGACGGCGCACCGCGCCCGCTCCCCTCGGCAACGTCGTCCTGCGCGACGCCGCATTCCGCACGGTGCGGGAAGACTTCCACGCCGCCTGCCGCGAGCGCCTGCGCTCCCGGCTTCCCGCACAACCCGGCGGGACGGGCCGCCTCGCCACGTCGGCCGTGTGGATCGGGCTGGCAGTGATCGCGGGGACGGCCTTCCCCATGATCGGTACCGATCCGACCGGGGCGGTGGAAGGGACGGCGGCGATCGTGACCTGCTGCGCGCTGGTCGTGCAGATCGGCTGCCTGGTGAGGTACGGCAGGCTGCGCGACGGCACCCGCCGGGAGGCCCACCTTGCGCAGGGGCTGACCCGGCAGATTCCGCACCCGGCACTCGCCGGGCTGGCGGCTCAGGACCCCGAGGCGCCGGCCCGGCTCCAGGTCAGCCGCCGGCGTATCCGGCGCGGCCGCAACCACGGGCGCCCGCGCCGGTCCCGGCGGCCCGCGGAACTCACTTCTCCGCCAGCACCGTCCTGATCCGGTCGGTGACGTCGGGCAGCACGTGGAGGCCGTCGAGCTGGACCTTCCGTACGCCTTCCTGGGCCGTCGGCACGTCGTTGGCGGCGACGCCGGCGATGCACTGGTCCGACCCGGCACGGAGCTCCGTCAGTGCGCGCTCCCACCGTATCCGGGCGGCCTTGTCGGGGATCGGATCCAGTTTCTCGGCGGCCGGAAGGTGCTTCGCCAGCTTCTGGCAGGCCTCCCCGACGATGTCGAGCTTGTGACCGCTCGCCTTGGCGACCTCCCCGGCGTCCTCCGCCATCTGCTTGATCTGCTTCTCACCGCCGTCCGAGTACCAGTCCTCGAGCTCTTCGGCGGGGGACGAACTGCATCCGGCCAACAGGACGGTGACGACAGCAGCGATCACAGCAGCGCGTGCGCGCACGGGTACCCCCCAGGTCGTTGGACTGCCGATGCTTTCAGACCGACGGCCCGCCCTGCGCCCATTCGGGCGAAAACCCGAGGAGACCCTGCTCTTCGTGCCCCGGGTCGAGCCATGGTCTTTCCAGAACCGGCTCGAAGAACCGAAGACCCGAAGAAGAGGACGGAACATTGCACTTGAGGCGTACGGGAACGGTCCTCGGCGCATTCGCCCTGACCATGCTGACGATGCCCGCCGACGCGCACGCCGCGGCAGTCGCGTGCGGCGGAGGGACGTCGACCGGCCGGGTGGCCGTCAACGGCTGCATCAGCGCCGAGCGGGGGTCCCTCGGCAAGGCCCCCACCCGCGAGATCACGGCGTACATCAGGGCGCGCAACACCGGGACGAAGCCGCTGAACGTGTCGTACGAGGCGTTCTTCCGCGTGGTCAAAGGCGGTCACTGGGAGAAGGTCGGCAGCGGGCGCACCTACGTCCGGGCCGGCGAGAGCATCGGCCCCGTCGAAGTGGGAAGTACGACCCGGGTGTGCGGCCCCGTGAAGGTCGAGATCCGTGTGCACGCCCGGGCCGACGGCGCTGCCTGGAGCGGCTGGTCGCCCGCAGCCACCAAGCAGTGCCAGACCTGAGCCCGTTCAGCCCCGCCCCAGCAGCCCGGCGCGGCGGGCCAGTTCGTCTTCGGCGACCGAACCCTGGCGGCGCCCCGGCTCGGCCCGGGTGACGTAGCGGAACGGCATCCCGCCCGGAAGCGCCAGCACACCACCGAAGCGGGTGTCCCCGGCGAACCACACCTCCTGGCCCACCGCGGGCGTCGGGCCGTCCCAGTCGGCGCCGGGCGGCGGGAACGAGCAGATGCTCTGGCCGTCCGGCCCGAGCAGGACGACCCGGCCGTCGGAGGCCCAGCGTCGGCCGCCCGCCCGCTCCCCCTCGCCGGCCACGACCCGGACCTCCCGGCCGGCACAGGGCCACACCTGCCATCCGTAGGTGGCCAGTACGAGCCGCTCCCGGCGCCTCGCCCGCTGCCACAGCAAGGTCAGGCCGGCGGTCACCGCGAACACGGGCACCAGCGCCACGGCCGTCCCCACCGCCAGCGGCGACCCGGGGCCGACCGCTGCGAACACCGCCACCAGCAGCGCCGCCTCCGCGGCCATCGCCCATCCCCCGCGGCGCAGCCCGCGTTCCCGGCGCCGTAGCACCTCCGCGACTCCGGGGGTCTCCAGGGCTGCGCCCGGCAGCACCGGGTACCCGTATTCAAGGGCCAGCATCGGCAGGCTCCGACTTCACTCCGGGCCGCGGCAGGCCGCAGCGGCAAACGGTTCCCCGGCGGGGACGATGGTCTCGCAGGTCGGGTCAGGGCAGGTCGGGGCAGGTCCGGGACGTGGACGAGCTGGTCAGGGGGTCCGGGGTCCGCTCTTCACGGCGGTCCAGCTGCCGCCCTTCACCGCGTACACCGTCAGCGAGCGGTTGAGCGTGTCGCCGTAGCCGTCGAAGGAGACGCGGCCCGTGACGCCGTCGAACGCGAGCCCCGCCACGGCCTGCGGCATCTTCGCCCGGGCGTCCGCCGGGAGGGTGCCGCCGTTGGCCGCCACCACGGCCTTGACCGCCTCGATGACGGTCCAGGCCGCGTCGTACGCGTAGGGGCCGTACGAACCGGCCTCCTCCGGGTAGCCCGCCGTCCGGTACCGGGAGAGGAAGTCCTCTCCTCCCGTCAGGTTCTCGGCGGGGACGCCGATGTTGGTGGCGAGGTCGCCCTCGGCCTTGGGGTTGGTCGTGATGAACTGCTGGTCGAAGACGCCGTCGCCGCCCATCAGCGGAACGGTCACGCCCGCCTGCTTGAGCTGCTCGGAGAGCGGCCCGGCCGTGGTGTAGTAGCCGCCGAAGTACACGGCGTCGGCGCCGGAGGCCCGGACCTTCGCGGCGAGGCCTGCGAAATCGCTGCCCGTGGGATCGACGTGGTCCGCGCCGACGACGGTTCCGCCGAGCTTCGTGAACTCGGCGGTGAACCCGGAGGTGAGGCTCGTACCGTAGGCGCTCTTGTCGTCGACGACGTAGAGCTTCGTCTTCCCGGCTTCGTCGTGGAGGTACCGGGCGGCGAACGGACCCTGGTCGACGTCCGTGGCGACGGTGCGGAAGTAGGTCTTGTGCGGGCGGGACTTGGCGCCGTCCGCCCAGTGGGGGCCCAGCGTCAGCGCGGGGTCGGTGTTGGCCGGTGACACGTTGATCAGGTTCGCCTGTGCGAGCGGTTCGACCAGCGTCTTCGCGACGCCGGAGTTGAGCGGTCCGACGACGCCCAGCACCTTGTCGTCGGCGATGAACCGAGTGGCGTTCGGCCCGCCCTTGACGGGACTGGCCTCGTCGTCCAGGGCCTTGATCTCGAAGTTCACGCCGGGGACGTGGTGCTTGCGGTTGGCGGTCTTGGCCGCCAGGTCTGCGGAGTTCTTGATGCCGACGCCCCAGGAGGACAGGCCGCCGCTGAGGGGTGCGTCCACACCGATCACCACCGTGACGGGGGAAGCCGAGGATCCGCTGCCGGCCGCACCGCCGCCGCCACCTCCTCCGCCGCTACCGCCGCCGGGTGATCCGTCACGGGTCAGGGTCCAGGTCAGAGCGGAGCCGACGGCGAGCGTGGCCACCGCCATGCCCAGGACGGCGGAGCGCCGGGTGAGGGTGCGCCGCCGGGTGGAGGCTCCTTGGCTGCGTCCTTCCGGGACCGTCCCGCCGAGCGAGACCAGGTCCTCGGCCGGGGGTACGGGCGTGGGTGTGGGCCGGACGGTCGGCCGGTCCGGTACGGGGCGGCGGGGGGCGTCGGGGGTGGACGCCCAGTCCCTGGCCGTGGGCGTCGGCAGGGGTGGCAGGGACGGCGGCTCCGGCTCCGTCGGGGTGGGAGCGGTCACCGTCGGCGCATCCGGTACGGGTACGGGCGCGGGCTCGGCGGTGTCTGCGGCCTCGGTGCCCACGCCTGCCCTGGAGCGGGCGGGCCCCAGCACCGACGCCAGCAGTTCGGCGGCCTCGGCGGCTCCTGCACGCTCCGCCGGGTCCTTGGTGAGGAGCGCGTCCAGTACGGGGCCCAGCGGGCCGGCGTGGGCCGGCGGCAGGTGGGGGCGGGTGAAGACGGCCACGGCAAGGGCGTGGAGCCCCTCGGCGTCGAACGGCGGACGGCCTTCGACGGCGTGGTAGAGGGTGGCGCCGAGCGCCCACAGGTCGTTCGCCGGAGTCGGCCGCTTGCCCTCCAGCTGCTCCGGCGGCATGTACTGCGGGGTGCCGATGACGATCCCGCTGTGGCTGAGCTTGGTCGTGGCATCGGCGAGGTGGGCGATGCCGAAGTCGGTGATGACGACCCGGTCCTTGGTCAGGAGCACGTTGTCCGGCTTGATGTCGCGGTGGACGATCCGCGCGTCGTGCGCCTCGGCGAGCGCGTCGAGCATGGCGGCGCCGATTTCCGCCACCCGCTGCACCGGCAGCCGGCCCTGGCGCCGGATGGCCGCGGCGAGGGACTCCCCCCGGATGAACTCCATGACGATGACCGGGGCACCGTGGTGCTCCACGACGTCGTGGATGGTGATGATCCCCGGGTGGCTGAGAGTGACCGCTGCCCGGGCCTCGCCGGTGAAGCGCCCGAGCAGCGTGGCGCGGTCGCCGTCGTCCAGCCCCGGCGGGAAGAGGATCTCCTTGATGGCGACCTCGCGTCCGAAGAGCTGCTGGTCGACGCCTCGCCAGACCCGGCCCATGCCGCCCTGGCCGATGCGTTCGAGCAGCTGGTACCGCCCGGCGATGAGTTCGGAGTTCTGCTTGGTCACGCGCACACTCTAGGACCTGATCGGCCGATCAGGTGACGGAACGATGGCCTGAACACTGCCCCGGCGCGGGCGGCCGCGGGCTCGGGTTCCGGCGGATTGAAAAAAGTTCCGCCGCCCGTGTCGAGAACCGGTGAGCGGCTCCGTCCCCGCGGTGAAGGCGACCAGAATGGGTCGCACGAGTACCGAGGAGAAGCACGATGGCCAAGTACCTGCTGCTGAAGCACTACCGTGGCGCCCCGGCCGCGGTCAACGACGTGCCCATGGACCAGTGGACTCCGGAGGAGATCACGGCCCACGTGCAGTACATGCACGACTTCGCGGCCCGTCTCGAGGGGACCGGCGAGTTCGTCGACGGTCAGGCGCTCGCTCCCGAGGGGACGTTCGTCCGGTACGACGGCGAAGGCCGCCCGCCGGTCACCGACGGCCCGTTCGCCGAGACCAAGGACCTCATCGCCGGCTGGATGGTGATCGACGTGGACAGCTACGAGCGGGCCGTCGAACTGGCCGGGGAACTCTCGGCCGCTCCCGGGGCCGGTGGCAAGCCGATCCACGAGTGGCTGGAGCTGCGCCCGTTCCTGACCGCGCCGCCCACCATCACCGAGTGACCTCCCCGATGGACGAGGCCCTGCTCCGGAGCCTCACGCCGAGCGTCCTCGGAGTCCTCGTCCGCCGCGGAGCCGACTTCGCGGCGGCCGAGGACGCCGTGCAGGAGGCGCTGGTCGAGGCGGTCCGCGTCTGGCCCGAGGATCCCCCTCGGGATCCGAAGGGCTGGCTGATCACCGTGGCCTGGCGCCGGTTCCTCGACGCGACCCGGGCGGACGTGGCCCGGCGCCGGCGGGAGGACCGTGTCGACGAGGAGCCGGCGCCCGGGCCCGCGCCCGCGGTGGACGACACGCTCCAGCTCTACTTCCTGTGCGCCCACCCGTCCCTGACTCCGTCGTCCGCGGTCGCGCTCACGCTGCGCGCCGTCGGCGGGCTGACCACCCGCCAGATCGCCCAGGCCTATCTGGTGCCGGAGGCGACGATGGCGCAGCGCATCAGCCGGGCCAAGCGCACCGTCTCCGGTGTGCGCTTCGAGGAGCCGGGTGACGTCGCCACCGTGCTGCGCGTGCTGTACCTGGTCTTCAACGAGGGCTATTCCGGCGATGTCGACCTCGCCGCCGAGGCCATCCGGCTCACCCGGCAGCTCGCGGCGTCGATCGACCATCCCGAGGTGGCGGGCCTGCTGGCGCTGATGCTGCTCCACCACGCCCGGCGCGCTGCCCGGACCGCGCCCGACGGCAGCCTGGTGCCGCTCGCTGCGCAGGACCGGGGCCGGTGGGACCGCAGGGCGATCGCCGAGGGCGTCGTGGTCCTGCAGGCCGCTCTGGCCCGTGACCGGCTGGGCGAGTACCAGGCCCAGGCCGCCGTCGCGGCGCTGCACGCCGACGCGCCCACGGCCGGGGAGACCGACTGGGTGCAGATCGTCGAGTGGTACGACGAGCTGGCGCGCCTCACCGACAGCCCGGTGGTCCGGCTCAACCGTGCGGTGGCCGTCGGCGAGGCCGACGGACCGCGCGCCGGCCTGGCGGCGCTGGCGGAGCTGGACGAGGCGCTGCCCCGCCGGGCCGCGGTGGCGGCGTACCTGCACGAGCGCGACGGTGACCTGGTGACGGCGGCACGGCTGTACGCCGACGCGGCCAGGAAGGCACCGAACCTCGCCGAACGCGACCACCTGACGCGCCAGGCAGCCCGTCTCAACGAATTCCGGTCCCGGGGGTCGGGTCCGCCCAGGTGAGGTCGGGAGGTGGCGTGTGGGGGGGTCGAGGGCTACGCGTCGTGCTTCCGGCGCACCATCTCGGCGATCCAGGCGGGCGCGAACGGCGAGGTGCAGCCCGGGGACGTCGGGTAGTCCTTGAGCACCTCCAGGCGCTCACCGATGCCGATGGCCCGGGTGCGGAGCTCGGCGTGCTCGATCCCGATCTGGGCCAGGCAGTGGTTCATCGCCCACTGCAGGCGGTCGGGGGCGTCCTTCATCTGCGCCTCGATGACGTCGAGCAGTCCTTCGAGGTCGAGGCCCTCGGGCTGCTTGGCCACGCGTTCGGAGGTCAGCGCCCATCCGGCGCTCGCGACCACGGGATCCGGATCGGCCGACCAGGCCAGGCGCAGTTCTTCGGCGTGCGGGTTCTTCCTGACCACGTAGTTGACGAGCCAGTCGTGCACCTTGGGTGTGCGCGCCTCGCGGAGCATGACGTCCAGCTCGTCGCGTTCGAACGCCTTCGGGCGGCAGATGAGGAGCGCCAGCAGCCTCGCCGCGGTGTCTTCCGTCTCCCAGAGCCGGCGTGCGAGCTCCTGCTGGGTCCGCAGCCGCTTCGCGAGCGCGCGGAGCTTGCCGAGGTTCACACCGTGGTCGTCACCGTGCTTCTCGTTCACCGCGCGTGCCTTCGGGTCCTCCAGCGCGGCCAGCTCGGCCATCACCTCGGCCACCGTCGTTTCGGCCACGTCGGCTTCCTTCCCTCGCCTGCCGTACGCAGCCTACGTCGGGAGCCGGCTCCGGCTTCGTGCGGCGCGGTCCCCTGGTGCGCGGGGGTCCTTGGAGGGGCTTGACGGCCGCAACCAAACAAATGACACTCGGAGTGCAAGTTGTTTTGTGGCACTCGGGGCCGAAGAGTCTGTTTTGCGGCGAAAGGATAGCCATGTCCATCACCAGTGACCACGTACCCCCGGCGCCTCCCGCCCGTGAAGGCCGCGAAGGCCGTGCGGCGGCCGGGCGCGGGCACAGAGCGGCCTATGCCGTCGTGGGCGCGGTCATGGCGGCCGTGTGGGCCCTCGGCGGGGACACGCCCGCGTGGGAGCACGCGCTGCGCCTCCTGCTGCTGATCCTGGGCGTGAGCGTGGCGGTGCGCCTGGTCCGCCGCCGACTCGCCCGCACCGGGCGCGTCCCGGTCAGCGGTCGCCTCTTCTTCGGCTTGCTGGCCGCGAAGATGCTGCTCGTGGCGGTGGCCCTGCTCGTCGACCGGATCGCCGGCCGGTGGTTCTCCGACCCGAACCTGGTCACCGCCGCGTTCCTGTTCGCCTTCGTCGTGGCGTGCGGCCCCGCGCTGCACGCCCGGCTGTCGCGGGGCTCCGCTCCCTCCGACGCCGCCAGTCAGGCGGTGTACACCACGATGAAGTCGCCGCAGGGGTGAGAGCCCGACTGCCCCGCGGTCGCATCGAGGGCCTGGCGCAGGGTGCGCAGATGGGCGGTGGTGAGCTGGAGCGGGAGCTCGTCCGGCTGGTGGGTGGTACCTCTGGGGTAGTCGGTGTCGGGAGTGGTGGCCATCTCGATGTGGCAGCCGAGGACGTACGTGACCGGGCGGGTCGCGCAGAACTCTAGGAGCCGGTCCACGGTCTCCGAGAACGCGGCACGGTCCTCCACGTAGAGCCGCCCGGGGTAGAGCGAGTCCCCGGTCAGCAGCAGGCCCGTGTGCCGGTCGTAGAAGACCAGCGCGGCGCGGTGGTGTCCCGGACCGGGGACCAGGTCCAGGACCCGTCCGCCCAGATCCAGTTCGGCCGTCCGGTGCGGCCAGTCGGCGAGCCCGAAGTGGGCCGTGACCTCCTCCAGTCCGATGCCGACGACCGTGGTGCCGGGTCGGTCGGCGAACTGTCCGTCGGCCGCGACGTGGTCGCCGTGGCCGTGCGTGTGGGCGACCGTCAGCTCGTACCGCGCTCGTGGATTGCGCGTCAGCCAGTCCTCGATCAGCGCGTCGACGGTCGCCCGCAGGGGGAAGTGGCCGGGGGCGGAGGTGGCACCCGTGTCGATCAGCAGCGCGCCCTCGTTCCCGAAGAGCAGGAAGAGGAAGGGCGCCTCGTAGTGCACGGACTTGTTCTGACGCAGGATCAACGTGTCCTCGGTGTACGCGTGGACCTGGATCTCCGGAGCAGGGTCGTGCTTGGGTGACGGCCATCCCGCATGCCACTCGACATCGAGACTGCCGACTACCGGGGCGCCACCAAGGAAGTCGATCACGGGCCCAATCTATCGCGCCGGATCACGGGCGGCGTCCCCGTCGGGGGCCGGCCCGTGGTGCGGATCCGCGGTGGCGAGCAGGGCGTGGACCGCCGTGTCCATGGTGCGGGTGGCCGATGCGATGCTCAGGCCGCTGCTTCGCCAGTGGTACCAGGCGCCCCATGTGGTCACCGCGTCCAGCCCGTGGAGCACCTCGGCCCTGCGCGCGGCGGGCAAGCGTCCGAGTTCTTCGGCGAAGACCTCCGCCAGTCGCGCCCGGGCGAAGTCCAGGACCTGGCGGGTGACTTCGTCGACGCGCTCGCGTGGTGTCTCCAGTCTCATCAGCGCCAGCTGGGCCGGCGTGATCCACTCCAGGATCCGGGCCCGCTGCTCCGTGAGCGCTGCCACCCGGACGGCCCGCGGGCCGTCCGCGGGCAGCGGTCTGATCTGCTCCATCAGCTGCTCCAGCCGACGCGCGATGGCCGTCTCCACCAGCTGGGACAGGTCGGCGTAGTGGTGGAACACGAGGCGCCGGGACACACCGGCGCGTTCGGCGACCCGCTCCGCCGGGAAGTGGGATTCCCCGTCGTCGAGCAGGGAGAGGACGGCCTCGGCGATCTTCACCCGGGTCTGGCGTCCACGCTCGGCGCGGCCGTCGGCGGCGCGCTCGTCCACCCGGGCCCGTCGGGCCGGCTGTTCCACGATGCCCCTCCCTGCCTGCCGCACTCGGCCGTGGTCGCCATGGTCACACACCTCCGTACGCGTCGGCCCGCCGATGGCGGCCGGACGGCGAGTTCCGGCCCCGGTCCCACGACAGGCGCGTCAAGGCATGGACACGACACGCAGCTGATCCCTACTGTTCGTTCGAACGAACGACAGGGAGGCATGCACATGCGCATCACCGGATCGACCGTTCTCGTCACCGGAGTCACGGGCGGCATCGGCCTGACACTGGCCCGCTCGCTCGCCGCGAAGGGAGCGCGGCTGATCGTCACCGGACGCCGCGAGGAGGCCCTGAAGGCAGTGGCGGACGAACTCGGCGCCCGGGCCGTCGTCGCCGATCTCTCCGAAGCTTCCGATGTCGCCCGCCTGGCCGAGGCATGCCCCGAGACCGACATCCTCATCGCCAACGCCGCCCTGCCGTCCAGCGGTGAGCTCCTCGACTACACCCCGGAGCAGATCGACCGCGCCCTCGCGGTGAACCTACGGGCACCGGTCATGCTGACGCGCCTGCTCGCCCCCCGCATGGTCGCGGCGGGCCGGGGGCACATCGCCCTCGTCGGCTCGATCTCCGGGAAGGCGGCCACCAAGTCGTCGTCCCTCTACAACGCGACGAAGTTCGGGCTGCGCGGCTTCGCTCTGGCCTTCCGCCAGGATCTGCACGGCACCGGAGTGGGCGTATCCCTGGTCCAGCCCGGATACGTCCGGGACGCGGGCATGTTCGCCGCGACCGGGGCAACTCCCCCTGGCGGCGCACGGACGGTCTCGCCGGACCAGGTGGCGCGGGGCGTGATCCGGGCCGTGGAGCGCAACTTGTGCGAAGTCAATGTCGCCCCGGTCGAGTTGAAGCTCCTCAGCGCCATCGCCGGCCAGTTCCCGGCCTTCTCCGAACGGGTGCAGAGCCGCGCCGGGGTCGACGGGACGGTCCGCCGCATCGTGGAGGCGCAACGCCGGAGCCGCTGACTGAGTACACGTACTCATGCGGCATCCGGTCCGCGGCGACAAGCTGGGCGCATGAACCAGCGTGAATGGAAACCGGACCACCACCGTCGCGGCGTGGAACGTGTCGCAGCCACCGTCCTCGCGGTCGCCGCGGCGGTCTTCGCCGCGGCGGCCATCGCCATCGTCTCCATCGTCCTGGTCTACACGTTCGCCTGAGCAGCGGACCATGGCGCATGCCCGGGACGTACAACTCTGGTTGTAGCCGGACTCTTCCCCCAGTGGTACAGAGGAATCAACTCCTGGTGGGCCGACACAGGAGGTGGACGGCGCCTACGGTGTCGTCCGTTGCGCACCACCTGCTGACGGAGGACCGCTGCATGGAGACCCGTTTGGCTCATGACCCGCGCAAGCGAGGGGTGTGGGGCATAGCCCTCGTGCTGATCGCGGTCACCGCGCTCCTCGGGACCTCGCCCGGGGCTGCCACGGCAACGACCCCCGCCGCCCCGCCCGTGCCCGTTCTGACCTGGGGGCCCTGCGCCGGCCCGGGGGACGGCTTCGAGTGCGCGACCGCCCGGGTACCGCTGGACCACCGTCATCCGGACGGGCGTACCATCCCGCTCGCGGTCACCCGCAAGCTCGCCGCAGACCCCGCCCGCCGCACCGGTGTGCTCCTGCTGCACCCCGGTGGACCCGGCAATTCCGGCGTGGACTTCGCCCGCAACAGCTACGACGCGCTCCCCGCCTCCCTCCGCGACGCCTTCGACGTCGTCGGGTACGACATGCGCGGCGTGGCGCGCAGCGGGCAGGTGGAGTGCTGGAACGACACCGAGTACGCGGCCGCCGTGGACGCCGCGCGCGGTGTGCCCGGCCCCGGCGCCCTGCGCGGGGCCGTACGGCAGGGCCTCGACTTCGCCACCGCCTGTCAGCAGCGCTCCGGCGACCTCGTGCCGTTCATCGGTACCGGATCGAACGCCAAGGACATCGACCTGCTGCGCCAGGCCCTCGGCGAGGAGACGCTCTCCTTCTACGGCCGTTCCTTCGGCAGCTACGTCGGCACCGTCTACGCCGCGCAGTTCCCGCGGCGCGTGCGTGCCATGGTCCTGGACGGGGCCTACGATCCGCGCCTCTACGCCGACGTGCCGTACGCCTACGACGGCGCGCAGTTCGTGGCACTGGACGCGGCGGTCGGCCGGTTCCTCGACTGGTGCGCGCAGAACGCCACCACCTGCGGCTTCGGCGAGGGCAGGCCCCGCCAGGCCTTCGAACAGCTCAAGCGGGCGCTGGACGCCGACCCCGTGATCACCGCCGGCGGACGCCCGGCCACCGGCTACACCCTCGCCTACCGGCTGATGTTCAACATCAACGCGGGCAAGGAGATCTGGCCGTACCTGGGAGAGGCCCTGCGGGCGGCCCAGGATCGCCAGGGTTCGTTCCTGCTGAACCCGCCCTCACCCGGATCCTTCGACTTCCTCAACGTCAACACGGCCGTGGAGTGCGCCGACCGGGTCTACCCGGCGGGCCCGCTGCTGCTGGGCACGCTCGTCAGTGCCCACGTCGCAGCCGCCCCGCTGCTGGGAGCCCCCATCGGCCTCGGACCGCCCACCTACGACCACAACCACGCGCCCACCTGCGCCCAGTGGCAGGCCGAGCGCCCGAGCCGCTTCGAGGGCTCCTACCGGGCGGCCGGCTCCGCGCCGATCCTGGTCCTCGGCACGACCGGGGACCCTGACACCCCGTACCAGGACGCCGTCGCGCTCGCAGCGACGCTGGACAACGGACGGCTGCTGACGTTCGCCGCCGAAGGACACACCGCCTACAACCGGAGCGCGTGCGTCAGCACCCTGGCCACCGAGTACCTCGCCACCCTGGCGCTGCCCGCACGGGGCACCGTCTGCGCGGACGAGACGCCTCCTGGCGCGCTGGGCCTGCGCACCACGGGCATCGAGGTGGACGAGACCCGCGACGTGATCCCCGCCCTCCGCTGACGTCTAGGGTGGTCCGGACCGTCCACGCCGCCGGGGCCGGACCGGACCGCCATCGCACAGGAGTCACCATGACGCGCTCGCTCGACGGCCTCGTCTTCGTCCCCGTGGCCGACCAGGCGCCCGGTCAGGTCGGCCGGCAGACCCGGTTCGAGTACCACGAGCAAGTCGGCCGCGTCTGGGCCGAGTACTCCGGTGGAGACGTCGTCAGGGGACACCTGGTGGGCACCCGGGCCGGCGACACCCTCGATTTCCGCTACGTCCAGCTCCGCACCGACGGCACGACCGCCTCCGGGCACTGCGTCTCCCTCGTGAGGGAGCTGCCCGACGGCCGCCTCCGTCTGGAGGAGACATGGACGTGGGAGTCCCAGGCGGGCAGTGGCACCAGCCTGGTCGAGCAGGTCCCGGATCACCAGGCGTCGCAGGTGTAGGCGTCGGGCGGCGCAGTGGCACCCGTCGGCTCAGGCGGCGGGGCAGATGCCCCGTTCGTGGTCGACGGTGGCGGTCTGGCGGGAGTACTGCCACTGCGGGGTCAGAAGCTGGTCCGTGAGCTGCTGGGCGGCTCGGGGGCTCTCGACGACGTACCCGAAGTCCTGGAGCCAGGCGGGGTAGAGGTTCTTCGAGCCGAGGTAGAACGCAGCGTCGTCCACCGCGACTACCTTGTGGTGCTGGGCGTACGGGTGGCCGTCCGCCCAGGTCGGCGCGGACGAGCTGCGGAAGGTGGCCAGTTGGAGGTTGGCACACATCTTGGTGCGGGCCGTGGCGCGGTCGCCGGTGACCAGGGCGAGACGGTCGCGGAGGGTGTCGCTGATCTCGGCGAGGGACTTGATCTGGGAGTAGCCCCCGCTGCCGACGGCGCCGCGGTTGGCGGGATCGCTGACCACGATGCGGACCTTCACCCCGGCGGCCAGCTTGGCGGCGAGCGCGTCGTACACGCGGATGTCGTAGCGCGGCAGCGGCGGGCAGGTCGCGTTGACGTCCTGCTGGGATATCTCGATGTGCCGGTCTGCCGAGGAGATCAGCGTCCGCAGAGCGCTCTCCTCGGGGTTGACCGTGTCGTAGTCGCGGTCAGCGTTGGTGTTGTCGTGGAGCCCAACGACGCACTTGGTGTCGGGGGCGGTGGGCAGTTGCGGCCGGAAGGCCGAGGCGGGGTCGTTGCGCTGGATGCCGACCCCGAGCCCGCCGACGGCGAGGACGGGTACGTCGCCCTGGGGTGCCGGGGCCGCGGCGGCCTTCGGCATGGCGGGCATGCAGGCGGTGCCGTTGGAGGAGGAGAACCAGACGCTGGCGATGTTGCTCTTGTTCCGGCAGGTCCAGGACCACAACTCGTCGAGGTAGCGGCCCGCCGAGGCGGCGCCCGGCCCCTTCAGCGCCAGATCGACATCGGCCACGGGGTGGGTGGTCTCCAGGTAGTCGTCCTTCCAGCTGTTGATCCCTCCCGTGACCACCGACTGGCCGTCGACCAGCAGGATCTTGGAGTGGTTCCAGGAGAACGCGGTCTTCGAGGTCGTCATCGAGGCGACGTTGAGGTCGATGTTCCGCGCGTCGTCACCGAGCCTCGCGACGAGCTCGTCGCGGTACTTCGACGGCACCACGCCCAGGTGGTAGATCGGTGCGGCGCCCACGAGGACGCGCACCTTGAGCTTGTTGCCCCGCGCCGCCGAGGCCTTCAGGCCGGTGACGAGGGCGTCCTGGAAGGCACCGTTCGGGAACGGCGCCAGGGTGGATATGTCGACGGTCTGCTTCGCCTGGGAGACGTTCTCGGTGATCTTCGACAGCAGGCGTTCGGTACCGGGCCGCTGCGTGCACGCGCTGTCGCCCCAGCAACCGGGGGTCTGGAGCAGCCAGTCGCCGCCGCCGGGTGTCGAGGCATCGAGGGTGTTGCCCGCGGTGCGTTCCCAGACGCGGCCTTCGAGGCCGGGCGAGACCTGACGCAGCTCCTGTTCGACGGAGTCGAGGTGCGGGGTTGCGTCGGCTGCGGCCGGGACGGCGGGCAGCAGGACGAGCAGGGCGGCCGCAGCTGCGGCGCGGGAGGCGAGACGGGCGGGCCGGGTGGGCCGGAGCGGTACGGGGCGGAGCAATGTGGGTTCCTTGCGCGAGGGGTGGCCGTCACCGCATCCGCCCGTGAAGGTACCGGGCGGATGCGGCCGACAAGATCAACTCGCGGAAGTTATCAGTCCGATGGATGAAGCGCTCACCTCACATATCGGATTCAGCCAGGCATTCCACGGCGGCATCGGCTATGGATTGTCCTGGTTTCTGCCGCTGCGTCACGCGCTGGGTCAGGAGACGCGCTTCAGGGTCCATGCGTTGTTGTTGAAGCTGGGGTTCGACGAGTAGACGCAGCTGCTGGTGTAGTACGACTGGGTCTGGATCCAGCCGGCGGGCTGGTAGGTGGAGGCGCAGGCCTGGACCACCGTGCCGACGGGGAGGCCGGTGAGCTGCTTTATCTGCTTGATGTTGGGGCTGAAGCTCTGCGTCCCGCAGCTGCTGCTGTAGCCCCAGCTGACGTCGACGAAGCCGGCCGGGGTGAGCACGCTGGCACAGGAGGTCGTGACGTCACCGGGGGCGGCATGGGCGGGCGCAGCAGTCAGGGCGAACAGTGCCGCGGTGCCCATCAGGGCCATACCTGTGGTGCGGAAGCGGGTCATGGGTGGCGGCTCCTTCGATCATGGACGGCCGGTCGGACCGCGCACCCATTACTACGCGTAAGTGATCAGCTCCGGATAGCTGCTTTCAAGCCCAAACTCCCTCCGTCGCGGCGCGCGCTCCACACGGTGCGTTCGGTGCGGACGGCGAGGTCGCCTCGGCGCAGGATGCTCAGGGGGCCGTCGGTGTCGAGCAGCCGGTCGAGGGCGTCCAGGTCCTCCGGCGCAAGGGCGCTGGAGGCTCCGTCGCGCAGGCGCTTCAGGCTGCTGAGTGCGTAGGGGCCCACCGCCTCGCTGCGGGAGCCGTCGACGTCCACGGTGATCGTGCGTTCGCCCTCGACGGTGAAGCCGGCTGCGGCCAGCTCGGCGCCCCAGTCGGCCCCGCGGTGCGGCACGTGCTCGGTGTGGTGGTGCGCGAGGGCGGCGTGGCAGCGCTCTTCGAGGCCCGGCCGTTCCTCCGGAGCGTCGGGCGGCAGGAAGCGCGGGAAGTCGGTGAGCTCGACGACCGCGAACAGGCCGCCGGGGGCGAGCAGTTCGTGGACCTTGCGCAGGGCGCGGGCGGGATCGGCCATGTGGTGCAGGGACGCCGATGCCCACACCAGCTCGGCCCGGCCAAGCTCGGGCCACTGCGCGTCAAGGTCGGCCACCACCGTCCGCACCCGATCGGCCAGGCCGAGCCTCTGGGCCTTCTCGCGCAGGCGTTGCAGATGGCCGGCCGACGCGTCGACCGCGGTCACCTCCGCCTCGGGAAAACGGGCGAGCAGGGCGAAGGTACCGGCTCCGGTTCCGCATCCGAGGTCCACGATGTGACGCGGGGCCGTCTCTACGGGCAGCTGTGCGGTGATGGATGCGGTGTGCTCGGTGAGCACTTCCGCGTCGAAGTCGAGGATCTCCGCCATGCCGTCGGGGTCAGGGTTGGGCCGGGCCATGGGGTGCGGGTGCGGGTGTACATGTCCGTGTGCCGCGTGCGGGAGAGCGTGGTTCATGACGGTCACGCTAGGGGGGTCATGCCGTCACGGCACCATGGTTCCCGGTGTGCGCAAGACGATGGCCGGATGAGCTGCTGAACGCGCAAGCGGACGCCTGCGGCGGGATGTGATGCCCGGGCGTGTACCCGCCGGCCCGGGCCGGCAGCGGTGTCAGTCGTCGTCGCCGCGCTGGTGGCCGCGGCGGGCGTCACGGTCGAAGATGCCCAGGATCTCGCAGGGCCCGCCCTCGGCGCCGATGGCGTGCGGCAGCATCGTGGGGAACTCCACCGCCTGGTTCGTCTCCACGCGAATGCGCCGGTTCCCCAGCAGCAGGACCGCGGTGCCGGACAGGACGACGAGCCATTCGCGGCCGGGATGGGCGCGCATGCGTGCCGGGCTGTCGGGCGGCGGGTCCGTCATGCGCTGGCGCACGATGCTCACGCCCGGGTCCGCCTTCATGGACCAGCGCATGAGCCCGTGGGCCGCGTCGATCACCGGGCTGGTGACGATGTCTTCGGCGGCGGTCTCGACGAGCTGGTCCAAGGAGGTGTCCAGGGCCCGGGCGAGGGTGACGAGCTGGTCCAGGGCCAGACGCCGCTGGCCGTTCTCGATGCGGCTGAGCGTGGACTGGCTGATGTGGGCGCGGGCGGCCAGGTCCGCCAGGGACAAGCCCTGCGCCACTCGCAGGGCTCGGATCCGTGTGCGTACCAGGCTGTCCAATTCACCGTTCACTTGCGTCATGGGCAACAGCGTATGCCTACAACGCAAGGCGTGATTTCGTCCTGAACGCAGCCCCGAAGGGAGCGGGCTGCCACCTCAGGCTGCCCGGTGGCCGCGGCGCCGATATCCTGAGGTCCTCCTCGGGGGCCTCTTCATGAAGGGCAGCACGATGGAGCTGCAGACGAACCGGCGTCGGTGTCTCATGCTTCTCGCAGCCCCGTTCCTCGCCTCCTCGGTGGCGCTCGCCCCCGCCGTCGCGGCCCAGGAACGCGCGGCGGAGCCGGGAGCCGTGCCGATGGTGTCCTCCTGCAAGCTGGCACCGGACGGGAGCGCCAAGCCGGGCAGTGACACGGGCTACGTGCTCCGCCTGGCTGGCTTCCCCGCAAAGCAGTCCGTGCAGGTGGACGGGCCGAAGACCTCCTTCCGGGCCACGGTGAACGCCAAGGGCGAGCTCGACCGGAAGGGCCTGCGCCACGGGACGTACAGCGTCAGCTACAAGGTCGGCCAGCAGAGCAAACGCGTCACCTGCGCCACGCCTCCCCCGCAGAAGCCGGCCGGCAAGCAGACCGTGAAGATCACCAAGCTCGAGGTCGTCGTCCTGACACCGGCAGGAACCGTCATCGACTGCACCAAGCCCACCACGGCCGAGTTCGACGGCAAGATCACTGCCACCGGCCAGGGGAAGGTCCGCTACTACTGGACCTACGCCTCCAGCGCCACACCCGCCTCCCCCGGCACCCTCGACTTCAACCCCCGTACCACCAACCACACTCTGCTCCACGTGGTGGAGGTACCGGGCCAGGCGAACGCATCGAAGATCACCACCTTCGTCACCTTGCACCTGCCGGACCAGAAGATGAGCGCGCAGAGCGCACAAGTGACGTTCACCTGCGAGTAGAAGCGGCGCGAAGTGCTGCCGGAGCCTCGCATGATCTCAACCGGTGGCACCGCCGCGAACAAGATCCCCCTCGCGACGGATCCCTGATGCGGGATCCGTGATCCCGGATCCCGGATCCCGGATCCCGCGCGAGCGGTAGTGGACTTTCGGCTGTGCCGCCGGGCGTCGCGGTTCCGTAGGGTCGCGTCCGTGAGAACAGTGATCATCAAGGCCCGGTTGGCAGCGCCCGTACTGGCCGCAGGCCTGTTCGTCGGGACGGTCGCCACCGTCGGCACGGGCGCGGCCAGCCTGTGGTGGGGCGTACCGGCGGCGCTCTGCGCGTTCCTGGCGGGCGGACAGCCGGGGCGGAACCGGAGCGCCGGCGCGGCCCTGGCCGCAGTGCTCGCGGCAGCCGTGGTGGCCGTGCTCCTGGTGCCGGCGTGGCTGGGGTGGGCGAGCCGGTTCGTGGGCTTGCTGCTGGTGGCGGCGATGCTGCCGTGGTTCGCGGGCCGGTTCCTGCGCCAGTACCGCGAGCTGGTGCGGGCCGGGTGGGAGCGGGCCGCGCGACTGGAGCGGGAACAGCGCCTGGTCGCCGAACAGGCCCGGCTGCGCGAACGGACCCGGATAGCACAGGACATGCACGACCTCCTCGGCCACGACCTCAGCCTCATCGCCCTGTCGGCGGGGGCGCTGAAGCTGGCCCCCGGTCTGTCCGAGGACCACCGGGCCGCCGCCCGCGACATCCGCGCCAGGGCGGGCGCCGCCGTGGACCGGCTCGGCGAGGTGATCGGTGTGCTGCGCGAGCCGTCGGAGCCGGCTCCGGGGTCCGGGCCCGGCGCCGGACTCACCGAGCTCGACGCCCTGGTGGACCGCGCCGCCGCGGCCGGGCTCGACGTCCGGCTGCGCGTGGAGGGCGAACCGGCGGCCGGGGACGCGCTGTCGGCCGTCGGGCGGGCCGTGCACCGGGTCGTCCAGGAGGCGCTGACGAACGTGTCCAAGCACGCGCCCGGGCACCGGACGAGCGTCGTCGTCCGGCACGCGGAAGGACGGACCGAGGTAGGCGTGACGAACCGGCCGGTGCCCACCGCGTCCGCGCCCCGCCCTGACCGCACCGCTCGCCCCGCACCGGAGTCCTCGGCCCCGGCATCCGGCGACGGCCACCGCTTTGGACTCATCGGCCTGGACGAACGCGTCCGACTGGCCGGTGGCACCTTCGCCGCGGGCCCCGAGGGCGGCGGGTTCGCCGTACGGGCCACGCTCCCGCACCGCCCCGGGGCCGTGCCTGCGCCCCGCGGCGCCGAGCCCGGCGACCGGGGTGAGGTACTGCCTCCCGAACACCGCAGTGCCCGTCGTCGGCTGGGCCGCACCGCAGCCGCGGCCGTCCTCGTGCCGCTGTGCACCACCGCCCTGCTCGTCGGCGGGGTGCGGGTGTGGGACACCGTGACGGCACGCCAGTCGGTCCTCGTTTCACAGGACTACGCCCGCCTCTACGCCGGCCAGCCGCGTACGGACATTGCGCCGCATCTGCCCCAGCGGCAGACCACCCGCCGTCCGGTGGCCCCCGTACCCGCACCGCAGGACGCGGCCTGCGAGTTCTACGTACAGACCGCCGACCCGTTCGACGACCACGCGGGGGACATCTACCGTCTCTGCTTCCGGGCCGGGCGCCTGGTCTCCACCGACACCTACACCGGGAAGGCCGTTCGATGATCCGGATCCTGATCGCCGACGACGAGCCCATGATCCGCGCGGGCATCCGCGCCGTCCTCGCCACCGACCCCGGCATCGCCGTCGTCGCGGAGGCGGCCGACGGGCACCAGGCGGTGGAGCTCGCCCAGCGCCACCGCCCGCAGGTGGCCGTCCTGGACATCCGGATGCCCGGAACGGGCGGCCTGGAAGCCGCCGCCGAGATACGAAGGACCGTGCCCGGGACGGGAGTCGTGATGCTGACGACCTTCGGCGAGGACGAGTACATCCTGCGCGCCCTCAGTGAAGGCGCCACGGGCTTCCTCATCAAGTCCGGCGAACCGGAGGAACTGATCGCCGGCATCCGGGCGGTGGCCGAGGGCGCCGCCTATCTGTCACCGAAGGTCGCGGCCCGGGTCGTCGCGCACCTCGCCTCCGGCGGAGCGGGCGCCCAGGCCGGCCGCCGCTCCGCGGCCCGCGCCCGCGTCGAGGCCCTGACCGTCCGGGAGCGGGAGGTGCTCGGCTTCCTCGGAAGCGGGTTCTCCAACGGGCAGATCGCGCGGCGCCTGCGCCTGGCGGAGGGAACGGTGAAGGCCCACGTCAGCTCGATCCTCGCGCGCCTCGGAGTGGACAACCGGGCCGCGGCGGCCGTGGTCGCGCACGAGGCCGGCGTGGTCCCGGTGCCGTCCGGCCGACTGCCGTACGAGGACTGCTGACACCACGCGCAGGACGGTCGCCCGTACGAGGAGCCGCACGGTCACCACGGCCGTCACGCCGAGCACCGCGCCCGCCAGGACGTCGTGCGGATAGTGCACCCCTACCAGCACCCGCAGCAGGGCCGCCGCCCCGGCCACCGGCAAGGCCGCAGCCGCGAGCCGCGGCCGTACCAGGACCACGCCGACGGCCAGCGCGACGGCCAGCGTGGCGTGGTTGCTGGGGAACGACCAGTCGCCCGGCGCGGGACACGGCGCAAGGGCCGTGGCCCCCGGCAGGGCCCGGCACGGACGTTCCTCGTCGACGAGGAGCTTGACCGCCTCACTGATCCCGTAGGCGACGACGGTCCCGGCGGCGGCCACGGCCACCCCGGCCACCCGCGCCGCGTCCCGGCGCCGCAGGGCGCGCCAGCCGACCCAGGCCAGCAGCAGGCCCAGGAACAGCAAGGTGCCCTCGCTCGCCGCTTCCAGGACGGCCCCGGACCACTGCGGCCCGTCCGCCACGCTCCCCGTCAACGCCCGGTAGGCGCGCGCCGACGGGCCCGTGGTGACGTGCACGGGCCCGTTCGTCCCCAGCACACCGCCGGGCGCCAGCCAGACCCCGGCCGCCGCACCCGCCCCGGCCGAAGCACCCGCCGTAGACAGCCGTCGGCCCCATCCGTATCGCTCGTTCGCATCCATGCGGCCGACGCTAGAAACACCGCAGGCCGGGCACCCCGGCCGAACGGCAGCCCGGACCCCCGACGATCGTCAGGGTTGACGGGTACGGGCGCATCGGGGTGGATCCGCCCTGCGCGTCACATGGGGCCTTCCCCGCGCAGCGCGGCACGGACCAGCGCAACGTCCGTAGCGGGGACGGCGAGTTCCCAGTAGCGATCAGCGGCTTGCAGCGACAGCAGACGGAACGCTGCCTTCTCGACCGCCCAACTCCCCGTGCCGGCCACCGGTCCCGCCCCGTGGACGTGGAACGGAGCCACCAGGGCCACGTCTTCACCGGGTCTGCCGAGAACTCGGAACGGCCGCCACACCACGGGCCACGCTGCGGCAGGATCCAGGATCAGCGACCCCTGCCGGAAACCGTGGCCGTCACGGACGAACGCGGAGACCTCGCGGGCCTCGCCGGCGTTCAACGCTGCGACGTCCGCCTCGGCTCGATGTCGAGCCTCTCCGGTGAGCTGCTCGACGAGACGACTCGGATGCCGGAGCAGGTCCGTGAAGGACTGGGTCCCCGCGGCCCGCCGTGCCTTTCGTTCCACGCTTGTCTCCCCCGTATCGCGGTCGTGCCCAGGGTAGCGACGGGGACGTGCGCAATCGCCTCCTCAGCCACGTTCTCAACAGGCGCTCGCAGCGGTGGAGGACGGCGCCGCCGGTAGGGTCGGTGGCAGGAGGGCGCTGAACTGGGGGAATCGTGACGGCAGCAGATGCACCGCCCATCGTCTTCGTGCACGGGACGCGGTTCAGCGCGGGGCAGTGGGGCCCCCAACTCGCTGGCCTCCGATAGAAGTTCCCGGTGGTCGCCGCCGACCTGCCGGGCCACGGCGCACGTTTTCCGAGCACGCCCGCAGAAGGAGCACGGGAACTCATGGGTGGACCTACGGGTCAGGCAGTGGCGGACTGGGCCGAGGAACCGTTCCTGATGGCCGTCGAAGACGTATTCCTCCTGCAACAGGGCCGGGCGGTCATGGTGACGGGCCGGATCGAACGCGGCCTGGTGCGCCAGGGCGACCTCGTGGAGATCGTCGGATCGGACGGCACCGTGACCACCCCCGTTACCGGCATCGAGCAGCATCCAGTGCGCATCGGGGCGGCGAGTGCGGGCATGAACGTGGGAGTGCTGCTGGACGGCGCTGCCGCAGACGCCCTGGACCGGGGCCAGGTGCTCGCGACGCCGGGCTCGATCCGCGCCCGGGGCTGCTTCACTGCCGACTTCACCCTGCTGTCCGAAGAGCAGGGCGGTGTGGATGTCGCCTCCGGAGATCGCCTCCTGTTCCACACCCGCACCGCCGCTGTGTGGGGCACCGTCACACTGGCCGGGGGTGTCGAGGTCGTCCGGCCCTTGCACGGTGCCGAGGTGGTGGTGGCGCTCGACGAGGCCGTCGCGCTGGAGGTGGGCCAGTCCTTCGCGGTCCGTGCCCGCGGTCGCGCGGCCGGGTCCGGAACCGTGATCCGGCTCCCGCGCTGAGCCTGCCGGGCAGCGCGGCTCGGCTCGGCTCGGCTCGGGGGTTCAGAACGGCGGCGTACCGCTCATCAGTGAGTCGAACCAGGCCGCGTAAGCAACCCGGCGCGGGCAGCCGGCTGTTGAGCGCGGAACGGCCCGGCAGTCGTCCGGGCGGCACTCCCCGGGGCGGTGCCCCGGCCCAAGACGGGCGCCTGCGCGCGCGGTCCTGCCCGGCTCCGGGTCGAGCGCGGCGGACACCTGGGCGAGCCTGCAGTCGGGCAGCGCGGCGCGGTCGGCCGGATTGCGGAAGGACTGTTTGCCGTCGTTGACCCGGACCCCGTGCGGGCCCGTCCTCCAACCCGCAGGGCCCGCCACCCCCTGGCGGCGCAGCAAGGCGACAGCGAGCCGGCCGGGTTCCCTGGCGCCGAGGCGGTCCCGCAGGCAGGCGGCGAGCCGTTGAGCGGCGCCCGCCGGGAGGTCGGTGTCCCCGAGTGCGGGCAGCAGCAGGAGCAGCCGCGTGTCGGGGTCCGTGGTGATTCCGCCGGGCAGGCCGTTGTCGGCGACGCCGACCAGTTCGGGCCAGGACAGGCCCGGGCCCCGCCAGTGGCCGTCGTCGCGGGCGAGGAGCTCGGCCTCCTCCCAGTCGGGGTGGTGGACCGCGTAGTGGACGCCCACGACCTCGTCGGCGTTCTCGTAGACGACGTGCAGACGGAGCCCGCCCGCCACCGGAACGGTGAACACGGGCCGGTCGTCCGCGGTCCACAGCCTGCGCCCGAACGCCCGGGAGGCGATCGGGTCGTAGGAGCCGAGCCAGGATCGGGGTGTGCCCCGGAGGCAGGCACTCAGGTGTGCCCACCAGAAGAGCTCCTCTTCGAGGAGTTCGGGGCGGTGTGCGAAGGGCCCGTCGTCACGGACGGACAGGCGGGCCGGGTGGAGTTCAGGGCGTGAGGACACACCACGCATGATCGTCCGAGGCACTGACATCCGGCATCGGCCGCCGGCATCCGGGGTACCCCGGGTGCCCGTTCGTTCAGCCGGTCTTCCTGGTCCCCTCGAAGGAGTACGGCAGGTTGGACTCCGCCGCGACGGACACCTCGCCCGAGCCTCCCGCCGGGACCTTCAGCACGGTCAGGGCCATGAGCCGCTGGGTGTACGAGGCCCAGGGGATCCCCGTCGTGCCGGCCCAGCCGCTGCTGCTGAAGGTCGTCGCGCGTCCGCCGCCCAGCTCCGTGTACAGCTTGCTGACGGCGGTGCAGGCCACGAGTGCCCCGCCGTCCGTGGTGCGCCAGACCGGACCGTGCGGGGTACGGGTGACCTCGGCGCCGGCTTCGAGCCTGGCCGGGTTCCGGAGGTTCTTGCGCTCGGCCTCGAGGCCCCCCGCGTAGGCCTCCCGTACCTCGGTGACGTCCTTGCTCCACTTCACGCCGCCCGCGCCGATGTCGGTGTGCAGGTAGTCGCCGTAGCTCCCGCACACGGTCGCCGGGTCGGCCGCGAGTCCCGCCGTGTCCCCGCCGGTGACGGCCCGGCCGTCGGGACCGGTCGCGATCTGGGGCAGCGCCGTGGTCTCGGGGGCGCGTGCCACGAAGGTCGCGTGCCAGGGCGCGTCCGTACGCTGCTGGTGGAAGAGGGACCAGCGCAGCACGGTCTCCTTCTTCGCGGCGCCGACGGTCTGGCCCTCGACCTCGTGGGCGCCGAGGATCCACCGGTCGCTGCCGTCGTCCTGGCCGGTGGTCCAGGTGTGCACGGCGGGGTCGGTCCGCGGGGTGTTGGCGGGCCCCGGCTGCCGTTCGGTCCCGTACTTCTTGCTGGTCTCCACGACGGCGAGCTGCTGCTCGAGCAGCGGGCCCTCGGCGACGCCCTTCCAGTACTCGGCGTCGAAGTTGTCGGCCTCGACCTTCCCCGCGAGGTCCTTGACCACGCCCCGGGCCTGTTCCTCGGTGAGCGGCGGCGCCTTGACCGGGGCCGCCGGGCTGCTCGTCGCGGGGCCGGCGGCGGGGGTCTTCGGGCCGGCGTCCGCCTTCGTGGTCTGGCCGCCGCAGCCCGCCGTCGCGGCGAGTGCGAACAGGACGGCCAGGGCCGTGGGTACGGAGCGTCTCATCAAATCCCCCAGGAAGCGGTTCACAGGCCCCTGATCATGCACTATGACCGCGACGCCCCCGTCCTGAGGCCGCCTCCGGCCTCACGGGACAGGTGTCCTGCCTCCGTCGGCGGCGATTGTCAGTGCTCTGGGAGAGGATCACTCCCATGACGACTTTCCCCGCCGCCCAGGCGCAGTCCAGCATGTCCAGCCGCGCCGAGTACGAGGCCGCGCTCAGCCGTCTGCGGGAGGCTTCGCAGGCGTACTACGGCGATGGTGACAGCGCCTTGGACGATGCCTCGTACGACCTGCTGCGGCTGGCCGTGCTGGCCTGGGAGCAGGAGAACCCCGCCGAGGTGTCCCCCGACTCCCCCACCGGCCTCGTCGCCGACGGTGCGGCCCCGGCCGGCGATGTCGCGCACACCACCCGCCTGCTGAGCCTGGACAACGTGTTCGACGCCGAGGGCTTGGTGGCCTGGGGTGCCTCGGTCCAGCGCCGGCTGGGGCGGGCCCCGGCGGGCGGGTTCACCGTCGAGCCGAAGATCGACGGCGCCGCCGTGGCGGGCCGGTACCGCGACGGCCGCCTGGTCCAGATCATCACCCGGGGCGACGGCAGCCACGGGGAGGACGTGAGCCACGTGATCGGCCAGATCGACGGCCTTCCCGAGCGTCTGTCCGTCCCGGTCACCGTCGAGGTCCGCGGCGAGGTCGCCTTCACCCAGGAACAGTTCGAGGCGGCGAACGCGGTGCGGACCGCTCACGGCGCGCAGCCCTTCGTCAACCCCCGCAACGGAACGGCGGGCACGCTGAGGGCGAAGGACCGGCCGTACCGGCTGCAGATGACGTTCTGGGCCTACGGGGCGGTCGAGCTGGACGGCGTACCGTTCCTGCAGCCGGGGGCCGCGCACGCCGAGACCCTGCGGGCCGTGGCCGCGGCCGGGGTGCGGACGACCGCGGACTCCCCTGCCGGGCTGCACGTCGTCGCCGAACTGGCCGCGGCGCAGCAGCAGGTCGATGCGATCGCCGCGATGCGCGCGCAGTTGCCCGTCGGGATCGACGGTGTGGTCATCAAGCTGAACGAGGCGGCCGAGCAGCAGGAGGCCGGGGTCGGTTCCCGGTTCCCGCACTGGGCCATCGCCTTCAAGCTGCCCGCGGTGGAGCGGCAGACGGTGCTGGAGGACGTGGTGTGGGAGGTCGGCCGCACGGGTGTCCTCGCGCCGACGGCGGTGCTGGCCCCCGTGGTGATCGACGGTTCCACCGTCACCCGGGCCACGCTCCACAACCCTGCCGACATCCGGCGCCGTGACCTGCACATCGGTGACACGGTGACGGTGTACAAGGCCGGCGACATCATCCCGCGCGTCCAGGCGGCCGTGTTGGGGCTCCGCCCGGCCGGGGCGACCGAGGTGCCGCTGCCCGAGTCCTGCCCGCGGTGCGGTGGCGAGATCAGCAAGGCCCAGGAGCGGTGGCGGTGCGCGCAGGGCACCGCGTGCGCGCTTCCGGCGCTGATCGAGTACGCCGCCGGGCGCGAGATGCTCGACATCGACGGGCTGGGCAGGACCTATGTGGCAGCCCTCGTCGCGTCCGGCGATGTCACCGACATCGCCGACCTGTTCACCCTCACTCCGGACCAGCTCACCGTCGCCTCCGGCAGTTCCAAGCGGGCCGTCAAACTCGCCGAGCAGATCGCGGCGGCCAAGGCCCGGCCGCTCAACCGCGTGTTCTGCGCGCTGGGCGTGCTCGGCACCGGGCGCAGCATGTCCCGCCGGATCGCCCGGCACTTCGGCACGATGGACGCGATCCGGCAGGCGGACGCGGCCGCGATGCAGGACGTCGAGGGGATCGGCCCGGAGAAGGCGCCGGTCGTCGTCGAGCAGGTCGCCGCTCTGGCCCCGGTCATCGACAAGCTGGTCGCGGCGGGCGTCAACATGACGGAGCCGCAGGACCCGGCCGCCCAGGCGGGCGGTCCGCTGGACGGCAAGGTGGTCGTGGTCACCGGCAAGATGGCGGGGCCGCTGGACGGCATGGGCCGTTCCGAGATGAACGCCCTGATCGAGAAGGCGGGCGGGCGAGCGGGCAGCAGCGTCAGCAGCCGGACGTCCGTCCTGGTCTCGGCGCCCTCCGCGAACGGCAAGCCGAGCTCGAAGGCGGTCAAGGCTGCCGAGTTGGGCGTGGAGGTCATCACTCCGGAGGCGTTCGCCGAGCTGGTCGCCGACTATCTGACGTGACCCTGCGGCGCACGCGGTCCGGTCGTCCGGTTGCCCGGTCGTCCGGTTGCCGGTCGTAGGTTGCCGGTTGCCGGTTGCCGGTTGCCGGTTGCCCCCGCCGGTCGGGGGCGCCGGCGGAAAATGCCTACCATCGCGGCCGCTCAGGACGGAGACTCGTCCCCATGACGGACATGGAGTCGTTCCGGGAAGCAGTCACCGCGTGGGCAGCCGGTGACCCCGGCGATCCCGGCGACCGGGCGCGCGAGCTGGCCGCACGGCTGCCCGTACGGACGGTGGTCCTCCTCGAAGGGCCGAGCGACGCCGCGGCGGTCAACGCGCTGGCCGCGCGGCGCGGGCGGGACCTGGAGTCCGAAGGGGTCTGCGTCCTGTCGATGGGCGGTGCGATGAACGTCGGGCGCTACGCCCAGCTCCTCGGGCCGCCCGGCCTGGGCCTGCGGCTCACCGGACTGTGCGACGAGGCGGAACGCGGCTACTACGCCCGCGGCCTGGAGCGGGCCGGTGCGGCGCAGGAGGAGTTCTTCGTCTGCGCGGCGGACCTGGAGGACGAGTTGATCCGCGCGCTGGGAGTGACGCGGGTGGAGGAGCTCGTCCGGGCGGAGGGCAACCTGCGGTCCCTTCAGACCTTCGTGCGCCAGCCCGCGCAGCTCGCGCGTTCCTCGGAGCAGCAGTTGCGGCGTTTCCTGGGCACGACGAAGGGGCGCAAGATCCGCTACGGCCGGGTCCTGGTCGAGGGTCTCGAACCCGGCCGCACACCCGCTCCGCTTGACCGTCTCCTGACCAGCCTCTGACCGCCCGGGGCCGTTCCCGGGAGCGGGGATCCACCGGCCGTCCGACGGTCCGCGTCACGGCCGTTGCCGCCGCACACGGGACCGTGTCGGTCTTCTCCGGACGGCAGGCGGGGCGGCAGGGGCGGCTCGTGACGGACCGGTGGACGGCCCGGTGACAGGCGGGGTGCGGGTACCGTGCCGACGTGCACACGAGATCGTCACCCGGTTACGGGAACCAAGATCGGCTGAAGTGTGTCTGCTGTGCTGTGACCTTTCGGCGGGCACGTCTTTGCGTGCCGCCTTTCGCAAATTGAGCATGGAGTTTCCCAGATGACTGCCAGTTCCCCGTCTCCCCAGGCAGGCGGGCCGCGGCCGGCCGACGCGGCAGCGAACCAGACCCCCTCCGGTTTCGGTCCGCCGCCGCCCGCGGGGTGGCAGGCGCCGGCCCCCGGTTCGCACCCGTACGCGCCCTATCCGGGGCCGGGGACGGGCCAGGCGCCGTCCCCGTACGCCGGAGCGATACCGTGCCGCCACTGCGGGGCGGCTCCGGCCGTCCCGGTGACCTTCCGCCTGCATCAGGGACTGCTGATCATGATGCGGTTCCACAAGATGGAGGGCCCGTTCTGCCGCGAGTGCGGGACGGCGTACTTCCGCGAGCTGACCGCGCGGACCCTGTGGCAGGGCTGGTGGTCGCCGTTCTCGCTGGTGCTGTTCACACCGTTCACGCTGATCTCCAACCGAGTGGCGCTGGCGAAGGTCAACCGGCTGCCCGAGCCGTCCGGTGGCGGTCCGCGGCCGCGGGTGGGGCTGCCGGTGCTGCGCCGTCCGACCAGCCTCGCCGTGCTGCTGCCCATCGCGTGGGCGATCTGGGTGATCGCCAACATCATCAACGACGTCACTTCCTGAACCGCTCCGCCCCGGACGGTGCCGCCACCGCACGATCGGCGGCGCCGTCCGGGGCCGGAGCCGGTCAGCGCAGCGATTCCTTCGGGGGACGCTCCCGCAGCGCCCCGTACGCGAGGAAGTAGGCCGGGATCCGGTTCAGCCACCGCGAGTCGGTGATGAGCTCCGTCATCCGCTGGGCCCGTCGGGGATCGCCGAACGCGGTGCGGCCGGCCAGCAGCGGTCCGATGACCTGGGTGTGGGCGAGCCGCTGAAGGCCTTGCGTCGCCACCGTGGTGGGCCAGCGGCGGTGCTGTACGCGGCGCACGTCCCGCAGCCCTACGGTGCCCTCCCGCAGCGGACGCACCAGGTGACGCGCCGCAGCCACCGCATCCTGCACGGCGAGGTTGATGCCGATGCCGAAGACGGGTGACATCGCGTGGGCGGCGTCACCGATGCAGAGCAGCCCGGGGCGGTGCCAGCGGCGCAGGCGGTCGAGTCGTACGTCGAGCAGTTTGACCTCGTCCCAGGAGGTGACGGCGCCGCTCCGGTCGGCCAGCCACGGGACGGCGGCCGTGAAGCGGGTCATGAAGCGCTCCAGGCCCTCGGCGCGGCGCTCGGCGTCGGTTCCCTTGGGGATCAGGGCGGCGCACTGCCAGTAGTCACCGCGGTCGATGAGTGCGGTGAAGAACCTGTCCCCCAGGCCGCCCACGAGTCCGCTGGGGTCGTCCTCGTGGCGCGGCAGGCGGAACCACCAGGCGTCCATGGGGCACGGAAAGCCTTCGAGGCCGAGTTCGGGCAGCGCCCTGGCGAGGGAGCCACGGCCGTCGCAGGCCACGGTCAGGTCGGCCCTGAGCTCGCCGGTGCTGCCGTCCGCGGTGCGGTAGCGCACGCCCGTGACCCGTCCGCGCTCGTTGAGGAAGGAGGTCGCCTCGGTGTTCATGCGCAGGTGGAAGGAGGATTCACGGGCCGCTTCGTCGGCGAGGAGGTCGAGCAGGTCCCACTGGGGCACCATCGCGATGTAGTTGTACTTCCCGTGCAGGGCGCCGATGTTGCCGACGGTGACCAGGGACCGGTCCGGCCCGATGGGCAGTTGCACCGAGGTCACCCGGCGCTGCGGGAGCCGGGCGAAGCGTTCGGCGAGGCCGATGTCGTCCAGCAGCGACAGGGTGGAGGGGTGCACGGTGTCGCCGCGGAAGTCGCGCAGGAAGTCGCCGTGCTTCTCCAGCACCGTCACCTCCACCCCGGCCCGGGCCAGCAGCAGCGCCAGCACCATTCCGGCGGGCCCGCCTCCCACCACGCAGCACGTAGTCCGCTCCACGGCAACACTCCCTTCGCGGGGTCCGGGTGAGCCCCAGGGGACGTATACCGCGCCGGAACGCCCGGCACGAGCCGCCACACCCGCGCGCGCCCGGGACGTCGTCACGCGTGTTCCAGCCGTGCGTCACTGCTTCGGGGGAGGCAGGGCCGTGAAGGGGTCCTCGGCATGGTGGACGGCGTGTGCGAGCGCGTCCTCGTAGGCGGGGCGGGGGAAGACGAACGGACCCATGGCAAGTTCGCCCCAGGCCCGGCGGTGGGGTTGACGGAAGCCGGACCACGTGACGGCCTCGGGGGTGGCGGTGATGCGGGCGAACAGCGGCCAGCATTCCCAGGCGCCGCAGGTGCAGCCCAGCACCACGGTTGACCCGGTCGGCTCGTGCCGGAGGTCCTGGGCGGCGCCGCCGAGGAAGTGGAGCGCAGGGTCACCAAGGTCGGACTCCGGCATTCCGCCGTACTGGTGGAACAGGAACTCCTCCGTGCTGTCCGGTGTCCTCTCGTAAGGGCTCTTCTCCTGCGCCCACAGGGGGCGGGTGGCATCTGCCGCGTGGACGCGGAGGTCGGACCCGTCGACGCGGACGCCCCACAGAGGAGAGGGGCCGTAGGTGAAGAACTCGATGTGCTGCATGGGGTTCATCTTGTGTGATCACTGCGGACGTTCGCATCCGGATTGCGGCTCGGCGCGAGGACGTGCGCCTCGACGCGTGGGCGTGCCGGGACCGGGTAGGGGCGCGTCGGTGGCACGGCCCGCGTGCCGGGACCCTCAGGGGTTCCGAGGGCGTGGACGTGCGCCGGTTGGCCGGGAACCGTCAGAGGTCCCGGCACCCGTGACCGAGGAGCAGGACATGGACGTGTCGCAGCCGATGACGCACGAGCAGATCGCCGAGCAGCTGTCAGGGCTGCCGGGGTGGGAACAGGACGGGGACGCGATCACCCGTACCTACCCGATGGGCTACCACGCGGCGGTCGCCGCGATCGTGACGATCGCCGACCGGTCCCGGCGCGTCCGGCACCAGGCGAACCTGGACCTGCGCGCCGACCACCTGCGCGCGTCGATCTCCACGCACGACGCGGGGAACCGTCTGACCCGGGCCGATTTCGACCTCGCCCACCGGATCGACGCGATCGTCGCCGCCCATCAGGCGATCCCACTGGACTGACGGCGCGGACGCCGGGTCAGTGGGCCGGCGCTCCGAATTCCGCGTGCTGGGTGTGGAAGGCGTACTCCGCGTCCTCGTCCGAGGCCGGAGCCGGGAAGGAGGTCCGGCGCGCTTCCGCCCGCGCCTGGGCCATCAGCTGTTCGAACTCTTCGTCGGTCATCGTGCTCGCCTCACCAGGTCCTCACCAGGTCCCCACCAGGTCCTGTGCAGCTCCTGTGCAGGTCCTCTGCAGGTGATTCGCGGCGCCCCGACGGCCGGATTGGTCCCCGGACCGACCGCCCGCGAGCGTGCGGGTCCGTCAGCCGGTGCTCGTCCGGCGCGTCAGGCGGGTGCCGCAGCGGCTGCAGTACTGCGCGTCGACCTCGATCGCGTGCCGTTGGCACTGGCTGCAGACGAGGTGCACCCCGCACTCCACGCGGGGCTCGGGGCGGGGCAGCCGCCCGATGCTCATCCCGGAGCGCCTGCGATGCGCGGTGAGGAAGGTCAGCCCGTCCGGACCGGCCAGGATCGCCCGGGGGACGCCGCGCGGCATCAGGGTGAGGGATCCGGGCCCGACCTCCAGCTCGGCCTCGTCCAGGCTGAGGGAGCCGGTGCCCGCGACGACCACGACCAGTACGTCGACCTCGGCCTCCGTGTGCGCGGCGACTTCGGCGCCGGGCAGGAGCCGCACCAGGTTGGCGTCGAGCTGCCGGTTCGCCTCGCGCAGCCGCCACAGGGCGCCGCTCTGGTCTTCCTCGGCGGCCGCGACCAGTCCCGCGACGGTGGTCACCTCGGCTTCCGGCTCGGTCCGCATCTGCCTCTCCCCCGTGTCCGCCGGTGTCCCGGCACCCCATGATCTCGCATCCGGAGGCTGATCAGGACGGTCTTCGCGGCTCGTCGGCTCAGCGGGCAGGCGGTTCGGGCGGTGTCGACCGGGCGTAGCGCTCGCCGAGTCGACGCAGGTGGTCCACCAGTTCGGGGGGCTCGGTGACATCGAAGTCGAAGTCGAGCATGCCGAGGTGGACGGCCAGGGTCTGGACCGTGTCGGCGCCGGTGACGAGGGTGCAGGTGCCGGCTCCGAGTTCCTCGACCGTGCCGACCGCGGGGCTGATCCGCTCGATCACGGCCGCCGCCGGGGCGTGGACGGTCACCCGCGCGTAGTGGCGCCAGGCGGCGCCCGACACCCGCCGGGAGACGTACGCCCCGATGTCGCCGCCGGGCGGTTCGCGCGGGGCGAAGCGCGGGCCGGTCGGGGTGCGGGGCCGGATCCTGTCGGCCCGGAAGGTCCGCCAGTCCTCGCGCTCGACGTCCCATGCGACCAGGTACCAGCGCTGGCCCCAGTTGACCGCCCGGTACGGCTCGACGAGGCGACGGGTGGGCGTTCCGGCGTGGTCCAGGTAGTCGAAGCGCAGGCGTTCCTGGTCGCGGCAGGCCGACACCAAGGCGGTCAGCACGTCCGCGGACACGGTCGGCGCCGACCGGTCGGCGGGGACGGCCACGGTGTACGCCTGGAGCGCCCGGACCCGTCTGCGCAGCCGCGAGGGCAGGACCTGCTCCAGTTTGGTCAGCGCCTGCAGGGCCGTCTCCTCCGTGCCGGGGACGGCGCCCTGGGTGGCGGTGCGCAGGGCGACCGTCACCGCGACGGCCTCTTCGTCGTCGAGCAGCAGCGGCGGCATCGCCGCCCCGGCACCGAGCCGGTAGCCGCCGGTGGTGCCGCGCGTGGCGTCGACCGGGTAGCCGAGCTCGCGTAGTCGTTCGATGTCGTTGCGGACGGTCCGGCCGCTGACCCCGAGGCGTTCGGCCAGTTCGGATCCGGGCCAGGCCCTCGGGGTCTGCAGCAGGGAGAGGAGGCGCAGCAGCCGTGCGGAGGTGTCGAGCATGAGGGCCAGTCTGTTGTGTCATTAGGAACCTATCGTGCCTATATCGAGAATACTGTCTTCTCATGGAGAACAGCAGCAGCACCGACGCCCGGATTCACCCCTTCCGCATCGAGGTCCCGCAGGCCGAGCTCGACGACCTGCGGGAGCGGCTGGCACGGACCCGCTGGGGCAGCGAGATCCCCGGTACCGGCTGGAGCCGGGGCGTGCCCTCCGCCTACCTCCGGGAACTGGCCGCGTACTGGGGCGGCGGTTTCGACTGGCGCAAGGCGGAGGCGGAGCTCAACGAGTTCCCCCAGTTCACCACCGAGATCGACGGCCAGAACATCCACTTCCTCCACGTCCGTTCGCAGAACCCGGCGGCCGTCCCGTTGCTCCTGCTGCACGACTGGCCCTGCTCGTTCGTGCAGTTCGCCGAGGTGATCCGGCCGCTGGCGGAGGACTTCCACGTCATCGTGACCTCGACGCCCGGTACCGGCTTCTCCGGCCCGCTCGGCGAGGCCGGCTGGAACACCGGCCGCATCGCGGGCGCGTTCGTCGAACTGATGGACCGGCTCGGCTACGGCTCCTACGGTGTCCAGGGCACCGGCGGTGGTGCTTGGATCGCCGCCGAGATGGGGCGCCAGGCGCCCGAGCGGGTCATCGGCATCCACGTCAACGGCCTGGTCACCTTCCCCTCCGGGGCCCCCGGGGAACTCGACGGCCTGACGGCGTCCGAGCAGGAGCGGCTGGCCCGCCTGGAGAACTTCCAGCAGGAGGAGATGGGCTTCAACGCCCTCCAGTCCACCCGCCCTCAGACGCTCGCCTACGGTCTGCACGATTCGCCGGTCGGGCAACTCGCCTGGATCGCGGAGAAGTTCAAGGCGTGGACCGATCCCGCGGCCGAGCTGCCCGAGGATGCCGTGGGCCTCGACCGCCTGCTGACCAACATCAGCGTCTACTGGTTCAGCGGCACGGCCGGCTCCTCGGCGAACCTCTACTACGAGTCGGGCCACGACCCGAGCGCCTGGGCCCCGAAGCCGCGCGGCACCGTCCCGACCGGTGTGGCCGTCGCCCTGCACACCGACATCACCATCCGCCGCTTCGCGGAGCGGGACCACCACGTCACCCACTGGACCGAGCTGGAGCGCGGCGGGAACTTCCTCTCGCTGGAGCAGCCGGAGGCGTTCGTCACCGACGTCCGCGCCTTCTTCCGCTCGCTCGGCGCCTGACACCTCACGCCGGACGCCAAGCGCCCCCGTGCCGATGATCCCTGACGCGGGGTCAGGGTCGGGTCAGGGTCGAGGTGGGGTGATCCCCGTCGAAACGGGCGGATCCGGGCGGACAGACTCGTCCGGAATCGATCACCGCACGTTCTGAGTGGAGCCCCTCCATGCGCCGTTCCTCGGCCCTGCCCCTGACCGCCCTCCTGGCGTTCGCCCTCGCCGCCCCCGCACAGGCCGCCGCCTCCGGCCCCGCCACGGACCTCGACCGCGGCGCCCTGCGCGAAGCGATCGCCGTGCGCCCGGACGGCGGCGCCGCCGGTGTCGTGGCCGAGGTGCACAAGAACGGGCAGTCGTGGCACGGCACTTCGGGGGACGTCGTCACCGGCAGGCAGATCAGCCCCGGCGCTCACTTCCGTATCGGCAGCATCAGCAAGCCCATAGAGGCGGTGGTCCTGCTCCAACTGGCCGCCGAGGGCCGCATCGACCTGGACCGGAGCGTCCAGCACTACCTGCCCGGGCTGCTGCCGGAGAGCCGGTTCGCGGAGCCGATCGGCGTACGGCAGCTGCTCAACCACACCAGCGGCCTGCCCCAGGACTTCGAGGGCGCCCCGGACACCTCTCCCGACGAGGTGATCGACGGCCGCTTCGACTACCTCTCCTTCGACGAGGTGATCGAGCAGACCCTCCGCCCCGAGGGCCGCCCGGCGCCCGGCCCCCGCTTCCGCCCGGGCAGTCGGCAGGAGTACAACTCCTTCGGCTACCGGGTCGCCGGGAAGCTCATCGAGGAGGTCACCGGTCACCGCTTCCAGGACGAGGTGACCGCTCGTGTCCTGAAGCCGCTGAAGATGCGGGAGACCCGGGCCACCCCGCCGGGACGCAGCACGCCCGTGCCCCGGCCCTACCTGCCCGGCTATCTGCCGAGGAGCAGCGGCGCACTGGTCGACGTCAACGTGCAGGGCGGGCTGCCCGCGAGCATGACCTCCACCACCGGAGATCTGGACCGCTTCATCTCGGGCCTGTTCGACGGCCGGCTGCTGCCCCCGGCCCAGACCGCGGAACTGTTCGCCGTACCGAAGGCCGCCGACGGCGGGCCGCTGCCGTACGCCAACGGCTCGAACTGCAACACCGGCCCGGCCAAGGGCACGGCCTGCTACAGCGCCGGCCTGATGTCCGTACCGATGCCGGACGGCTCGCTCCTGTGGGGCAAGACGGGCTCCGATCCGGGCTACCGCAGCGGCGTCTTCGCCTCCCGGGACCTCAACCGGCGCGCGGTCTACGCCATGGGCACGTCCTCGTCCCGCGACGAGTCCGCAGCCCTGGCCCAACGCCTGTCCCTCGCCGCCTTCGGCCACTGACGGCTCCCGCCGAGGTCCGCCGACGGCCCGGCCCCTGCTCCGTCCCCCCGTCGGAGTGCGTGCCGACGCCCGGATCGCACGCGCGCGCGGAGCAGAGCCTGGCAGGCGGCGGACTTCTCGTCGCCGAGGCCGAAGTACCGCTCGGCGGAGGACAGCCGGTCCGGTGTCGAAGCGGCCCGCGCCGCCGGGCCGGGCGCCCTCGTCTTGCACGACATGCAGCAGCTGCCGGGGCTGCTCGTGCGGTGAGCGCCGCCGCGGCTGCGGAACGTGGGGTTCAGAGGCCCGTGACCTTGGAGCTGCCCGACAGTTCGTAGACCAGGGTGACCGTGCGGTGGCCGCTGGGTGGGAGGGCGACCCCCCAGCGGGCGATGCCCTCGGCGTCCACCTCGTCGGGCACCGGGGAGCAGGCCTCCTTGCGCAGGCGCACCTCCACCGCCGAGACCTCGGAGACCGGAATCCGCTCCCGAAGGGCGATCACCCGGTCGCCCCGGTCCCCAGGGCCGCTGAACCGGGACAGGTGCAGGCGGACCGTACGGGTGACGACGGTGCGCTGGGTGATTCCGGTGGAATCGCGCGACTCCTCGGTCTGCCGGACCACCCGGTGGTCGTCACAGCTGCCGAAGGCGAGCTCGACGGCCGCGCCGGGGGCGGCGAAGCCGAGCGTGCCACGACCGCTGAACCCGCTGTCGCGGACCAGGTCCACGGGCCCGGCGAGCAGTGCGTGCCCGGCCAGGTTGTCGAACCTCACCACCCGGGTGACCAGGGGGGACAGCTCCGGTGAGCAGGCGTACTCGCTGCGCGCGGCCGTGGTGAAGGCGGACAGCGGCACGCGGTGCGCGCGGCCGTCGCCGGGCACGGAGACCTGCGCCGGGGCCCGCAACACCCGTGCCTCGCCGCCGTCGTCCACCCCCGGCAGGCCGAGCACCGCGGCCGGGCCGAGGCTGCCGATCTCCTCCTCGCGCAGCTCGACGTCGACGGTACGGCGCTCCGCCGCGGTGCGGTCCGTGAGCGTCAGCCGGTCCTCGCTGAGCCGCGGCGGATCGGTGGCGAGCGCGGAGCGGGCCGTCGACAGCGTCAGCCGCACGTCCGTCCAGTCCTCGCCGGTGCGCTGCCACACCATCGCGTCGGTCTCCAGCGTCAGGGTGTCCCCGTCGAGCACGGCCCGGTAGGCGGGCCGCCACAGCGCACACGGGGTGAGGTGGCTCAGGCGCAGCCCGACCGGCCCGGCGACCTGGCTCTCCACGGTGAGCTCGATGTGAGCGGCGAGCTCGGCGGGTTCGCTCTCGGACGCGTACACCGCCCGCTCCGCCGCCTCCAGCTCCTCACCGAGAGCAGCCAACCGGCTCTCCACGGTGCGCAGTTGCTCCGCGTACTCCTCACGTTCGGCGTCCACGCGGTCGAGTTCGCGTGCCCAGCGGGGTCCGTCGGTCTCTCCGGATCCGGTCCCTTCCCCGATCTCCCGCAGCAGGTCGGCGGCGAGACGGCCGAGCAGGTCGAGGCGGGCGCGCAGCCGGTCGCACCGCTGCTCCAGGGCCAGTTGCTCTTCTTCGAGGGCGTGGATGCGGTGGCTCAGGGCGGAGTCGCCGGCGGAGGGGAGCGGTCCGCGCGGGGTCCAGCTGCGGACGATCCGTACGTCGAGCACGGTCGCCGGATGGCCGGTGGTCAGCTCTGCGTGGAGGGTCCGGTCGACGGCCAGCGCGCTGACCGGCCCGAGACGCAGCCGCTGGACCCCCGTCTCCAGGTCGAGGACGACGGCGCGCTCGACGTGGGCGCGGTCCTCCAGGCAGGTGACGGCGGTGACGGGGAGGGCGATCGGCTTCGGGGCCGTGGTCATGGTGCGTCAGCTCCTGCGGTTGCCGCCGGTGAGGGCCTTGCCGGCCGGGATGCGGATCTCGTAGCCGCCTTCGAGCACGGCGGTGCCGCCTGCGGGCAGATCCACCCGCCAGACGCGGGTGCCGGGGGCGTGGCGATCGGGCCCCACGCCGTCCTCGGGCGCCGTCCAGTCGGCCCGTTCCTCGATCCGGACGTCCGGATCGGAGGTGACGGGTACGCGCTCGCGGACCTCGACGGTGACGGGCCGCGGGAGCTGGCCGGCCAGCTGTACGTGGACGCGGTGGTCCAGGACGGTGATGTTGTTGCGCAGGCCCGCGGTGGACTCGTGCAGGTTCACGCGCCGGGTGACCCGGATTCCCTCGGCCTGTCCGAGCCCGACCCGGCAGACACCGCCGGGGGCGAGCGTGGGCAGTGCGGCGGTCAGCAGGAAGTCGTCGTCGACGGTGACCTCCACCGGGCCGGCCAGGAGGGCCTGGTCGGTGGCGTTGGAGAGCACCAACGTCGCGTACGCGGCCTGCTCCACGGACGGCGTGCAGAGGTACTCGGTGTGCAGACCGACCGGGATCTCCCCCACGGTGACGGTGTGCCAGGTGCCGTCGGACGGGATGTCGGCGCGGGCCGCGGCATCGAAGCGGTGGTCGAAGGAACCGGCCGACTCACGGGGCCGCACCGCGTGACCGGGCAGCGGCAGCCCGGCCACCGATTCGGCGCGGCGGCGCTGTTCGGCCGCCACCGCGTCGACCGGAGCGCCCGGGAACAGTCGGCCCCTGCGGCCGCCCTGGTCGTCGGGGCCGGACAGGACGAGGGCTGCGTAGTCGAGCTCGGCGCCGCTCGGCTGCGGCGGACCCGCCACCGGTGCGGGCTGCGGCGCCACAGGCGGGGCTCCGCCGGGGGCCACGGGTGCCATCGGAGCTTGGGGCTGGGCCTGCGCAGGGGCCGCGAAGGACCTGCCGCCGGCACCCGGCCTGCCCATACGGGCCCGGGCCGACTGCGCGAAGGCGGGCATCGCGCCGCCGAAGGGATCCGGGGCGCCCCCGAAGACCTCCGGGGCGCCTCCGGCGCTGCCCGGCGGGCGGAGGGCGGGGGGCGGCCCGCCGTAGGCCTGCGGTGCCGGCGGTGGCGGTGGCGGTGGCGGTGGCGGTGGCGGTGGCGGTGGCGCAACGGGCCCGGACACGGCCACGGCCACGGCAGCCCCGGGTCCGGCGTTCGCAGCGGGGCGGGGGCCGGCCGCGTCGTACCCGGCGAACAGGTCGGTGAGCCCTGCCGGGGGCTCGCGCCAGCCGGACGGCGCGGGGGCGGCCTGCCGCCGTCCGATCCGGACGGAGCGGAGCTTCGGCAGCTCGGTGCCGCGTCGCAGGTCGGCCGTGGCCAGGGCGACGGACACACCGGTCCAGTCCTCGCCGGTGCGCTGGGCGACCGAGGCTCGCAGCACCAGTCGGCCGTCGGCTTCGCCCTGACGGTGGGTGAGGCGGTACGTCGGCACCCAGACGGCGCCCGGCACCGCGTACTCCAGCTCCAGCTCCAGTTCCAGCTCCAGCTCGACGTCCGCCCCGGCGACTGGGTCGGCATCGATGATCAGGACGGCCGAGACGGTGGTGTCCACGTGCGCTGACGGTGCGTCGCTGGAGGCGCGGGCGAGCCGGTCCGCGGCGATGTCGAGCTCGTGGTCGGCACGGCGCAGCGCCTCCTCCGCCGCGACGAGGCGGGCGTGCAGTCCCGTCAGCCGCTCGTCCACGAAGTCGGCGAGCTCCAGCCAAGCCTCGGCCGCGGTGCGGCGGTACGGGTCCTCGCGCCTGCGGTTCGGCGGAACCGGGCGCAGCCCTGCCACCTCCCCGATCAGGCCCCGCAGGCGGTCCCGGGTGCCCTGCGCGGCCGCGCGTTCCTCGCGCAGCCGGGTGACCTCGCGGTGGAACGGGCCGGGGTCGGAAGTACCGAGGGGCTCGGCCTCGACCTCAACCCGTGCCTCGCTGACGCGTACCCCGGGCGCGCCCAGGACGCGGGCGCGCAGCGTGCCCGGGTCCATGGAGCGGGGCAGTCCCGTCACCCGTACCCTGCCGCCCGGCGGCAGGATGCCCCGGGCCAGACGGCGGCACAGGGCGCCCCGTTCGTACACCACCACAGAATCGAGGGTCGACCCCCACCTCTGCGCTGTCTCGTCTCTCATGTGCTCCGCCCCCGTTCGTGCTGAGCGAAGCCTACGCCCGACGGCACCTGCCTGGCTCGCCGGTTCCCTCAGCCGGGCAGGCGGCGCAGCGCCTCCCTGCGGGTGAGGGGGGCGACGCGGGGGCCGTGCCGGTCCAGCCACTGCGTGACGAGGTGCGGATCGCGGATGGAGGCCTCGCGCAGCGCCCAGCCCAGCGCCTTGCGCAGGAAGAACTCCCGCTCGTCGACGAGGGCGTCGGCGTAGCGCAGGAGCCGGGCGGAGTCGGGGTGGTCCGCGCGGATCCCGGGCAGCAGCGCGAGGAGGGCCGCGCGGCGGAGCCAGAAGTCGGGATCCCCGATCCACCGGTCCAGCACGGCGCCCGCGCCCGGATCGCGCCGGGCGACGGCGCCTGCGCAGTGGACGGCCAGCGGATCCACCAGGGCCCAGGTGCGGCACTCCCGCAGCAGTGGCTCGACGCCGCGCTGGAGGTCCGCGGCGTCCAAGGCCCCCGCGTACTGCACCAGGAGCTCAACTGCCGCCCAGCGGTACTCGTAGACGGGTTCCGCCCGCGACGACGACCACAGGTCCTGGGCGAGGGTGAGAACCTCCGGGCCGGGCCGGGGGCCCAGCTTCCGGCGGGTCGCGGTGACGCAGCAGCGCAGGTCCGGCACCCGGACCCCGAGGTGGGTCAGGTCGCTGTGCAGGTACGCGCGCTGCTGTTCGGCCTTCAGGGGGTCTGCCAGCGCCCGCAGCGCGGCGCGGAGTTCTTCGACCGGAGGGCCGGGTGCGGTGCCGTCCGCTGCCATGCGTCCTCGCCCTCCTCCTCGTACGCGTACTCGTACTCGTACTCGTACTCGTGCGCTCTCCGCGCGCGTGCCAGCCTACGGGCGCTCCGCGTGCGTCGGGCACGCCCCGCAGAGGGTGCCGCTTACGCCGCCTGCAGGGCCAGGGTCGGCGACAGCCCGGCCGCCCGTACGGCCGGGTACAGGCCGGCGACCGTGCCGATGGCCAGGGTCGCGGCGAAGCCGCCGGTCACCGACCAGAGCGGAACCACCCACGGCACGCCGCCCGAAGCCGCGTACACCCAAGTGGCCGCGGCCCCCAGCGCGATGCCCGCGAGTCCGCCGAGCGCGGACAGCAGGAGCGACTCCGTCACGAACTGGATCCGCACCTGCCCCTTGGTCGCGCCCAGCGAGCGCCGCAGTCCGATCTCATGGCGTCGCTCCAGCACCGAGATGATCATCGTGTTGGCCACGCCGACCCCGCCCACCAGGAGCGCGATGCCGCCCAGTCCCAGCAGCAGGGTGCTGAAGGCGCCCTCCGTCGCCGCCTTCGCCTGGAGCGCCGCCGACGGGTCGGTCACCTGGACCGTTCCGGGGCTGCTCGGATGGGCCGTCCGCGGGATCAGGCCCCTCACTTCCTGCACCGCGGCGTCCGCCGAGCGTTCGTAGACCGCGGTCGGGTGGCCGTCGAACCCGAGCAGCCGCTGGGCCGCGTCCCAGCTCAGCAGTGCGGACCGTTCGATCTCCGGAGCCAGGGGGACCGGGGCCAGGATGCCCACGACGGTGAAGTACGCGCCGCCGATGAAGACCTGCTGCCCGGGTCCGGTGATGCCCAGGCGCTGCGCGGCCACGTCCCCGAGGACGACGGAGGGGTAGCGGCCGGTGGCCTCGTTGAGCCAGCTGCCGCTCTTCATCCGTGCCCGCAGGGTGCCCAGGAGCTCGCCCTGGACGGCCTTCGGGACGATGCCGCCGCTCTCCTCGGCGGGGATCTTCTCGCTGCGGCGCACCGTCTCCGGGACGTCGCCGACCGTGCCCACCTGTTCGACCCCTTCGATGCGGCCGATCATGCCGGGCGCGTCCTTCGGCAGCTTGGTGTCCTGGCCGGAGAACATCGCCTCGCCGGGTTTGACGACGAGCATGTTCGTGCCCAGCCTGTCGAGTTCGCGCAGCAGTTGGGCCTTGCTGGAGGCGGAGACGCCGACGACGGCGATCATCGTGGCGATGCCGATGGCGATCCCCAGGGCCGACAGGAACACCCGCACGGGGCGCGATCGCAGGCCTGCCGAGCCGACGTGGACGACGTCGCGCGGGGACAGCCGGGCCGGCACGAGGGCCGGGGAGCGGCGGGCCATCACGCCACCTCCGCCGGGTCGCCGTGTCCGGCCGTACGGAGCTCAGGGCGGGGCTCAGGGCGGGGCTCAGGACCGGGTCGGGCGCGTCTGACGTCCGCCACGACCTCTCCGTCGCGGATCCGTACCTGGCGCGGCAGCCGCGCCGCGATCTCCTGGTCGTGGGTGATCACGGCGATGGTGGCCCCGTCGCGGTTCAGGTCGTGCAGCAGTTCCATCACGGCCTCCCCTGAGGCCGTGTCGAGCGCCCCGGTCGGTTCGTCGGCCAGCAGCAGGTCCGGCTCCCCGACCACGGCACGGGCGATGGCCACGCGCTGCTTCTGGCCGCCGGACAGCTGGTGGGGCCGGTGTCCGGTGCGGTCGCCCAGCCCGACCCGCTCCAGCGCGGCCGCGGCCCGCCGCCGGCGCTCGGCCCGCGGGAGCCCGGAGTAGAGCAGCCCCTCGGCGACGTTGTCCCGGGCGCTGATCCCCGGGACCAGGTGGAAGGACTGGAAGACGAAGCCGATGTGGCGCGAGCGCAGCGCCGACAGTGCCCGGTCGGACAGCCGCGACACGTCGTGCCCGGCGATGGCCACCGTCCCCGCGGTGGGCCGGTCCAGGGTGCCGACGATGTGCAGCAGGGTGGACTTCCCGGAGCCGGACGGGCCCACGATGCCCAGCAGTTCGCCCCGGGCGACGGCGAGGTCCACCCCGCGCAGGGCGGCGACCCCGCCCGGGTACTCCTTGGTGACGCCGGCCAGTTCGACGACGTTGACGGTGTTCATGTCTTCGGCACCCCGACCTTCATGCCTTCCTTGAGCGCATCGCCCTTCACCTCGACCCGGCCGCGGCCGAACATCCCGAGCTCCACGCGCACCTCACGCACCGCGCCGTCCTCCACGACCTGGACCCCGAATCCACCGCCCGAGAGCGCGAGCAGTGCGTTGACGGGTACGGAGAGCACGCCGGAGCGGGTCTCGCCGGTCAGCCCGACCGTCACCGGCGTCTGGTCGGGCGCCTTGACCGAGCCCGGGTCGTCGAAGGTGACGATCACTTCGACCTTGGGCTTGTCGCCACCGCCGGGTCCTTCCTTCTCGTCCTGGCCGGCCCCGCCCACTGAGTCCACCTTCCCGGCGGCCGTCGAGCCGTCCGGCAGGTTCACGCTGACGGCGTCCCCGGTCGCGGCGGCGCCGGCCTTGGCCGGGTCGAGCTTCATCCGCACCACCCGGTCCGTGCCGGTCAGCGTCAGGACCGCTTTGCCCGGCCCCGCTTCGTCGCCGACGGTGGTGTCCGCCGCCTGCACCCGTTGCGGGCCGGAGGCGAAGGCGATGTCCTCCTTGGCGACCTCCCCCGTCTCCTTCGTCTTCAGGGACTTCTGCCACCGTTTGACGGCGGCGCCGGTCCCCTCCGTGAACGTGCCGTCCTGCGGGTCGAGCCCGGAACCGTGTCCGAGCGCCTTGAGGTTGCTCTTGAGCTGCTTGACGTCCTCGCCCTTGTCGCCCGCCTTCAGCGGCCGGTACATGGGGGTCGACCCGTACATCAGGTGGACCGGGCGCCCGTTCAGCTCGTACAGCTTCCCGTTCCGCTCCACGGCCGAGCCCGCGGCGGGGACCCAGGTCACCGTGCCGGGACCGGCGGCGTTCAGCTTGCGTTCCGTGGCGTAGCCGAGGGTGCCGTCGACCTGGGTCCCGGTGCTGAGGTCGCCGCGCGTGACGGGGGCCGTGTCCGGGGGCAGCGCCGTCCCCTGTTCGCGGGCGTCGCCCTTGCCGGTGTGCGGCTCGGCGGTGACCGCGTAGGTGGCGCCGACGGCCACCGCGACGGCGACCGGGGCCGCCATCAACCACTTCTTCCGTGTCACGGGTTCACCCCTTGGAGCAGGCGTTGGCGGCGTCCATGAACGCCTTCTGGTCCACGCCCTCCGGGACCCCGAGGCCCGTCATCCGGTCGCCCTCGAAGGTCGGGTCGGGCACGTTGAAGCCCTTGCCGCGCAGGCACTGGGCCTGCTTCAGCGCCTTGTCCTTCATCTCCTGGGTGATTCCCTGGCTGCCGGCTCCGCCCCCTCCCCCGCACGCGTCCATGGCCTTCTTCATCTTGTCCGGGTCCACGTCCTTGCCGACGGTCATGCCGCGGGCGTCCTCGCCCGGCTTGGGGTCGGGTATGTCGACGCCCTCCTTGCGCAGGCACTGGCGCAGCTTGATGGCGTCGTCCATCTCCTTGCCGCTGTCCTGGCCGCTTCCGCCGCTTCCGCCCGCTGCGCCGCCCGTCGGGTCCTGCCCGCCGCCGCCGGACTGCTGGTTGCCGCACGCCGTGACGGCGAGGACGAGGCCGGTGAGCAGGGCGGCCGTGGTCATCGTGAGAGATCGATTCATGGCCCCGACCCTGCGGCAGGAGCGGCTTTCGCTTCCCTCACGCAGCGGCCTTATGTAAACGAAATGCCCACTTCCGGTAGAGAGGACCCCATGCGGATACTGGTGGTGGAGGACGAGGACTTCCTCCGGGAGATGATCGCGGAGGGGCTGCGCCGGGACGCGCTCGCCGTGGACGAGGCGGGCGACGGGCTCGACGCGCTGCGCCGGCTGCACCTGGCCGAGTACGACGTCCTGGTGCTGGACCGGGACCTGCCCGGCCTGCACGGCGACGAGGTGTGCCGGCAGGTCGTACGCGATCGCCACCTGACGCGGATCCTGATGCTGACGGCCTCCGGCACGGTGCGCGCCCGGGTCGAGGGGCTCGGCCTGGGCGCGGACGACTACCTGACCAAGCCCTTCGCCTACGACGAGCTGCTGGCCCGGGTCCTCGCCCTCGGCCGGCGCGCCCGGCCGGCCCTGCCGCCGGTACTGGAGTGCGGCGGCCTCGCCCTCGACACCGCCGGGCGCAGCGCGAGCCGGGACGGGCGCCGGCTGGCGCTGGCGCGCAAGGAGTTCGCCGTCCTGGAGGCGCTGATGCGCGCCGAGGGTGCAGTGGTGGGCAACGACGACCTGATCGAGCAGGTGTGGGAGGAGAACACCAGCTACGGCACCAATGCCGTCCGGGTCACCCTCAGCAAGCTCCGCGCCAAGCTGGGTGAGCCGGCGCTGATCGAGACGGTCCCGGGCGCGGGCTACCGGATCCAGCCGTGACCGCGGCCCACCGGCCGGGCGGGCGGCGGCGGGTGCTGTCGCAGGTGCGTCCCCTGCGGCTGCTGCGCAGCGAGCGGGCCCGGCTGACCACGCTGTACGGGTCGCTGCTCGTCCTCGCCGGCGGCGGTCTCGTCGCGCTGGTCTACGTACTGGTGGGCGGGGGCCTGCTCGCCAGTGTCAGCACCGCCGTCATGACCGCGGGCCCGGGCACGCTCTCGAAGGCGGTCACACCCGGTGCGAATCCGGGCGCCGGGGTGCGCCCGCCACCGACCCCGGCGCAGACACTGCCCCCGGACCAGAGGCCCGACTTCGTCGGCCCGGCCCCCGACCCCGCAGCGATCCAGAAGATCTCCGACGCCGCCACCGACGCCATGCTCGGGCGGCTGCTGTGGGTGTCCCTGATCGCGCTGGCCGTCTTCGCCGTGCTGTCGGTCTGGCTGGCGTGGTGGATGGCCGGACGCGTACTGCGCCCGGTCGGTGTGATCACCGAAACCGCGCGGCGGCTGTCCGGCGAGAACCTGCACGAGAGGATCGCCCTGCAGGGCCCTCCCGGCGAACTCAAGGGCCTCGCGGACACGTTCGACGGGATGCTCGACCGCATGCAGGACCTGGTGGCGGCCCAGCGCCGGTTCGCGGCGAACGCGGCGCACGAGCTGCGCACCCCTCTGGCCGTCCAGCGGGCCGCGGCCGAGATCGGTCTGGCGGGGCACCCTCCGCCCGAGCGCGTGGCCAGGATCCGGGAGAAGCTCATCGACAACGCGGACGCCGCGGGGCACCTGGTGGAATCGCTGCTGCTGCTCGCGGCCTCCGAGGAGCCCCTGGAAACCACCGCGCCGGTCGAACTCGCCGAGCTGGCGGCCGCCGAACTGGCCTGCTGCGACCAGGAGGAGGTGGCCGTGGTCGTGGAGCACGCCCTCGTACCCGTCACCGTCCGGGGCGACCGCGTCCTCCTCGGCCACCTGGTGCGCAACCTGCTCGTCAATGCCGTCCGGCACAACCACGAGGGCGGGCGGCTGACCCTGGCCACCGCCGCCGACGGCCGGCTGACGGTCACCAACACCGGCCCGGTGATCGACCCGGCCGACGTCCCACGGCTCCTGGAACCCTTCCGACGGCGGGCGGAGCGGCGCCACGCCCCGGGCGAGGGTGCCGGGTTGGGGCTCTCCATCGTCGCCTCGATCGCCCGTACGCACGGCGCCGAGCTGGCCGTCGAGGCGAATCCGGCGCCGGTCGGCGGGCTGACGATCACCGTCCGCCTCCCGGCCCACCGGCCGCCCGAGGGAGCCGCGGTGCACGGGGAACGGGAGGTCAGTGCGGCCGGGGCTCCGGTCTGATGCAGAGGAAACACCCTTCCCAGTGCGGGAGCGCGCTGAGGATCCGGTGTCGTGCGCAGGAGGCTGTCGCGCGGTCTCCGGGGCCGGGGAAGCCTCCGGTGGGGCGGGCGTCCCCGGCCGGCTCGAAGTGCTCGACCATCTCCGCGAAGCGGCGCAGGTATTCCTGGGCGAACGGAGGGTCGTAGCCCAGCTCGCTCCAGCGGTGCCGGCTCGCCGCGAGTGCGGTGGCGCGCAGCACGAACTCCTTGGCCCGGGCACGTTCCCGTGGGGTGGCGCCCCAGTCGATGTCCGTCAGGTCGAAGCCGACGGTCCCCCGCCCCATCGCGTTCTGGTCCTGCAGGGTCAGCAGGGCTGCGAAGCGGTGGTCCCACACGTCCTCGGCGAGGTCCGAGACGGCCAGCATGAGCGTCTCGACGAACGCTTCCGTGCCCCCGTTGGACAGGTACAACCGCTGCTCGCCGACGCCGAATGTGTTCCCCACCGGTCCACGGTACGACGTCCCGGGCCGCGGCCGTGCGGGGCGGGGCGGCACGGCGGTCCGGACGCCTCCGGCGTGGCGCTTCCCCGGCCGCCCGTCCACCACCACTAGCCTCGTCGCATGGCAGACACGTTCGATCACGCCCCCCAGGTCTGGACCGCGGGGCGCCTGCGCTCCGCCCTCGCCGACCTCCCTGACGACACCCCGATCCACATCGGCGTCGCCGACGGTCCGGGAGACTTCGAGGGGTACGGCGAGTTCGTGCTCGTCGACGCCGAACCCGTGGAGATCGACGCCCACAGCGACGGCGGCGACCCGCCGCAGATCCAGTTCACCCTGTTCGCCGACGCCAAGGCCGGTGTGTACTACCCCGACCTGGACTGAACGCCGGGCACGTCACCACGCGGTCGCCCCTGCGGCCGGGCCCGTCCTCAAGCACCCGTTGCCACGGCCCCGTCCCGCACGGCAGGGGGCGGCGCCGTGCACTGCTCGTCGTCCTGCCTCCCCGCTCCGTTCGCCTCGCCCCTTCGGCCTCGACACGCCGGACGGGCCGGTCCAGGCGGCCCTGGTCCTGTGCTCCATGGCTGCGGCGCCTGGTTGCCATGAGCATCGAGGGTTCCCGGACGACCGCGGGCACGACCGGCGTGGGGCTCGTCGGCGGCGCGGGGGTATGGGGTGCGTTCCTCCGGCCCGCCGTGATCCGGAACTTCGTCGCCGGGTCCGCATGCCCCTCACCGGCCGTCTGTTCGTCCCGGCTGTGCGCCGGCAGCGGCGCCGTCACCTGCGCGCTCGTCCCGTGGAACTCCTGCGGCGCCTTCATGGGAGCCGTGCCGGGCGTGCCCACCCCGGCCTACGGCCCGATCGCGGTCTTCGACTACGCCGGCCCGGGCCGGGGGCGGACAAGGGCCCGCCACCGGTCAGTGGCCAGCAGCCCCGCCACCCAGCGGCGTAGACGAAGGAACCGCCAACGAGGTCGGGCTCGGCCTCCTCGAGGGCACCAGGGCCTTCCTGGAGACACTCGCCCCGCGCGCGCTGGCGGACTACCTGATCGGCGGACTGTCGACCGCCGACCTGCCGGAAGACTTCCGCTCGGACTACGTGGCACTGGCGCAGGAGGGGACGGGGGCGCGGGAGTACCTGATGCCCCCGCTGCCCAACACCCTCTACACCCGTGACACCACCTGCTGGCTCTACGGCGGCGTCACGCTGAACCCGCTGTACTGGCCGGCCCGGCACGACGAGACGCTCCTGATGAAGGCGGTCTACACCTTCCACCCCGACTTCAAGGACGCCACCGTGTGGTGGGGCGACCCCGAACAGGACTGGGGCCAGGCCACGTTCGAAGGGGGCGACATCATGCCGGTCGGCAACGGCGTCGTCCTGATGGGCATGAGCGAGCGCACGTCCCGGCAGGCCATCACCCAGGTCGCCGCCTCCCTGTTCAAGAAGGGAGCCGCCCAGCAGGTCATCGTCGCCGGCATGCCCAAGCTGCGTGCCGCCATGCACCTGGACACCGTCTTCACCTTCGCCGACCGCGACGTCGTCACCCTCTACCCCAGGATCATGGACGCGGTGCACACCTTCTCCCTGCGCCCCAGCGACAAGCCGGTCGGCGTCGAGATCACGGATGAGGGGACGAGCCCGTTCGTCGACGTCGTGGCCAAGGGCCTCGGCCTGCCCCGGCTGCAGGTCATCGAAACCGGCGGCGACGTGTACGCCTCCGAGCGCCAGCAGTGGGACAGCGGCAACAACGCCGTAGCCCTGGAGCCCGGCGTGGTCTTCACCTACGACCGCAACACCCAGACGAACACGCTGCTGCGCAAGGCAGGTGTCGAGGTCATCACCATCGTCGGTGCCGAACTCGGCCGCGGACGCGGCGGCGGACACTGCATGACGTGCCCGCTCATCCGGGACGCCGTGGACTTCTGACGGCGGGCGCCTATGCTGCGGTGATGATCTTGCCGATTGAGCTCGTGATATTCGACTGCGACGGGGTGCTGGTCGACAGTGAGCGGATCGCCGCCCGTGTCCAGGTCGCCCTCGGCGCGGAGTTGGGATGGCCGCTCACCGAGGTCGAAGTCGTCGAGCGGTTCATCGGGCGTTCGCACGCCGCGATCCGCGGGCTGGTCGCCGACCGGCTGGGCGAGGAGACGGCCGCGACGTGGTCGGACCGGTTCGAGCAGCTCCACCGCGAGGCCGTGGACACCGCCCTGGCCCCCGTCGAAGGGCTGCCCGAGGCGCTCGACGCGATCACCCTGCCCACCTGTGTCGCCTCCAGCGGCTCCCACGACAAGATGCGCCACACCCTGGGCCGTACCGGCCTCTACGAACGCTTCGCCGGCCGCATCTACAGTGCGTCCGAAGTCGCCCACGGCAAGCCCGCGCCGGACCTGTTCCTGCACGCCGCCCGGCGGATGGGCGTCGCCCCCGCCGCCTGTGCGGTGGTCGAGGACAGCGGGCCCGGTGTGCGGGCCGCGCGGGCCGCGGGCATGCGCGCGTTCGGCTACGCGGGCGGTCTCACCCCGGCGGAGCGGCTCGAAGGCCCCGGCACGACCGTCTTCCACGACATGCGCGAACTCCCCGCCCTGCTCGCCGGACGGTGACCGCCGTACGGTCGTGAGCGCGCCGTCAGAGATGGGCTAGCACGTTGACGACCTGCCCGTTGGGGTCGCGGACCATGAAGCGCCGCACGCCCCACTCCTCGTCCTGCAGGGGATGGACGATCTGCGCGCCCTGCGCCCGCATCGCCTCGTAGGCCGCATCGACGTCATCCACTTCGATGCTCATGTCGGGGTTGACCGGTGCGGTCCTGTCGGCGGTCATGAAACTGATCTGCGCCCCGGGGGCGGACGGGGAGGCGAGCGTCATGATCCAACCGAGGTCCATGACCTCCTCGAACCCCAGCAGGCCGTAGAACTCCCGGCTCTCCTGCGCTGCCTCGGACCGGACGTTGGGCACGACACGGTGTACGGGCATCGGCTGCTCCTTGGTGCGGGGACGGCGGACTGCGCTCGCCACGCATCCTGCCAGGAATCCCCTCCCGTGCCGCTCTAGCCGATGCCCGCCACGGCCTGCTGCGCCGCACGGTGCAGTGCCTCGTCCCGCAGGATGTCCCCGCCGTAGCGGCGGTGCGAGGACGCGACCGCGTGCAGGGCGGGCAGGGCCACTGCCGCGGGGCGGCCGATCGCGCCCAGTACGCCTACGGTCCGCAGGGCCAGCGGGGTGAACTCGTGACGGGCCAGCGGCGCCAGCTCCGGCAGCAGGGCCTCGACGGCCGGTGCCGGGTCACCGGTGATCCGCCACCAGGCCTCGGCGGCGCCGACCCGGCTCCACTCCCCCGGGCAGGTCAGCAGCGGCCGGACCGCGTCGGCGTACGGCGCTGCCAGCGGACCCAGGTCGGCGAGGTAGCGCAGCACCGGGCGTCCGAGGCCCGCCCGCGCGGCCGCGCCGCACTCCCTGAGCGCCGGCTCCGGGTCGCCGGTGAGGCGCCAGTGCGCCCAGGCGGCGGTCTGCGCCACCCGTCGGCGGGGCCCCGGCCGACGGGTGTCGCCCGTGGCGAGCCCTGCGAGCACCCCCGCCGGCGATCCGGCGGCGCCTGCGGTCTCCGCCAGGGCCGCCGGGCCGATCCGGCCCAGCGCCTCGGCCGCAGGGCGCGCGGACGGCGTGGTCAGCAGCGCGGCCAGTTCGGGGGCCACCGGAGCGGCGGCCGGGCCCCACGCGGCGAGGATGCGCAGGACCTCGGTCCCTGCGCCGCCTTCGGCACCGGCGGCGAGCAGACTGCGGAAGACCGGCAGGAGTTCGGGCGCCCACCGCCCGGGCAGCTCGTCGACCAGCAGGTAGGAGTGCCCGAAACGGTCGGCGTACCAGGCCGCTGCCCTGTCGTCGCCCATCCCTGCCAGGGCCCGCACCGCGGTGGCGGTGCTGTGCGAGTGGCGGGTGTCCCCGTACCGCTCGACGAAGCGGACGAGCCGGTCCGCGTACGGGGCCGCGGCGGCCCCGCCCCGGGCGAAGACATCGAGGGATGCGGAAGCCACCCCGGACTCGTCGTCCAGGCCTGCGGCGACGGTCTCCCACACCTCGGGCGCGGGGTCGCGCCAGTACCGCAGCCGTGCCCCCGCTGCCACGACGGCCGCCTCGCGGAGGTCCGTACGCGCGTGGTCCGCCAGGGCGGCCACCAGGTCCGCGGCCTCGTCCGGGTGCGGTGCCAGGAGCTGCGCGATGCGCTCGACCCGTCGGTAGCGGCCACCGGGCCAGTACGGTACGTCCGGCAGCGGGCCGTTCCCGATGACGCCGAGCGCACGGGCCGTCGCCCGGCCCGCCCCCGTCGTGTCCGCCCCGGTGTCCGGGGCTCCGGCGGACAGCACGCCCCGCGCGGCCGCCAGCTGTACGTGGCAGTGCTCGTGTTCCAGCCACGGCCGGAACCATGCCGCCGCCTCCGCCGGATCTGCGGTGCAGGACGGCAGGTTCGACAGCGTGCCCACCGCGAGCAGTTGGGAGACGAGGGCCGTCGGGTCGTCCTCCGCGGCGGCCTGCTGACGCAGCGCGTCGAGTGCGGCCGGGTCCTCGCAGCGGACCTCGCGCAGGACGAAGGCGGCCCCGGACCGCACGCCCGCCGCCGGATGTGTGATCAGGGGCACCACATGGCGTCCTGCGTTGGCGAACACCGTGAAGCCCATGTAGTGCACGCCGGCGGAACTCCGGGTGGCGTGGAAGCCGCGCCGGGCCAGGAAGTCGAGCGCCCGGACGAGCCGGCGCTCGTCGAGCGCCGGGAGCAGCTCGAAGAGGTGTGACGCCGCGTGCGCGAAGAGCGGGTCGTCGGTCCGCCAGCCCAGCTTCTTCTCCAACCGCAGCCACGCGTGGCGGCGTTGCCCGAAGGTCACCAGGCCGCGCAGCAGCTCCGGTATCTCCTCCCGGCCCGCCGGCACCCCTTCCAGTACGTGCCAGGGCACCCCGGCCCCCCGTTCGTCCATGCGGGGGAGCCTAGATCATCGCCGTCCCCGGGCCTACGGCCGCGCGCGGAGCTCGGCGGGCGGCCGGGGTCGCCGCCGTTCAGCGGGTCAGGTGCCGGCGATCCACACCTCGGGCCCGCCGCCTTCCCACCTGATCGGCCCGTCCTCCGAGAGGTCGACGTCCTCCAGGCCTGCGCTGCGCAGCAACTCGCTCACGTCGCCGGGCGTGAAGGCCCGGCCCAGGTCGGCGTCCACGCCCAGTGCGTGCACCGTGACCTTCCGGCCGCCCCGGGGCGACACCGGATGAATGACGATCTCCGTACGGTCCGACATGCCCCCAGCGTGCAGGCGACCCGCCCGCACGGCATCCCGGGATCCCTGACCGGGGGAACGCCGCCGGCCGTCCCGCTGCCCTTGGCGGGTAAGATCCGGGAGTTTGCAGCGGGACGCGAGTACACCGCGAACGCAGGGTGCGGGACTGTCACAGGGGGCCACATGACGCAGCAAGGCATCGTCACGACGCAGCACATGGACGGACCGGCCGCAGTACAGGCCGAGGGCGCGTTCCGGCTGATCTACGCCGAAGCGTTCGCGGAGCCTCCGTACGACGAGACCGCGGACGACGTCGCAGCCGCCTTCCGCCGCTTCCCCGGACAGACCCGCAACCCCGGCTTTCACGCTGTCCTGGCGCGTACTGGGCAGGGCGAGCCGGTCGGCATGGCGTACGGGCATCCGCTCCGGCCCGACACCGTGTGGTGGGACGAACTGACCGAGCCCGTGCCCGCCGACCTGCGGCGCGAGGACGGGCGCCGCACCTTCGGGCTGATGGAACTCGCCGTGCGCGGACCGTGGCGCGGGCAGGGTGTCGCGCGGCGTCTGCACGAGACGCTGCTCGACGGCATCGGCACCGAGCGGGTGCTGCTGAACGTCCACCCGGCGAGCGAGGCGGCGTCGGCTGCCTACCGGGCGTGGGGATACCGCAAGGTCGGCGAGGCCCGGCCGTGGGGCGAGGGGGCGGACCACCATGACGTGATGCTGCTCGACCTGCGCCGCGAGCAGCCCGGAGCCTGCCGCTGAAGGACCGGGTCAGGGGCCGTGGAGCTCCGTCTCCCATGGTTCGAACGGCGGCTCCACCTGGTACCCGGGGTCGCAGCGCCTACGGACCCACTGGGCGGCCCGGTACTGGGCGTCGCCGCCGTTGAGCGTGTGTCCGTGCTCGTCGACTTCGAGGACGTTGGCGAAGACCGCGAACACCATCTCCAGGTCCGAGCCGAATTCGAGGAGGTGGGCGCGGTAGTCGATGCCGTCGAGGAGTTCGTCGTCCAGGGTGCCGTTGCCCAGGAAGAACGCGAAGAACCGGAGAGCGGCACGTACATCGGTCGCTAGGTGTGTCATGTGATCACCCTGCCAGCCGCCGGGACGCCGCCGCAGCCCGGCCCCGGGTCACTGCTGCCTGCGCTGCGCGGGAACGCCGGTGAGGGTCATCGACTGCTCTGCACGGGTGGCAAGGTCCTTGGCCGAGACGGTCACGACCCCGTTGGCGTCGATGTCGATCGCCACCTCGATCGTCATCTTCTTGCCGCGCCCGGCGAGTTCCAGGACCCCCAGCTGGTCGTTCTCCGCCGCTTTCGTGCTCTCGCCCTGGCAGACCGGGATCCGGACGGCCGTGGCACCCTCGGTGCCGGTCACGGAGAACTGCTCCGAGCGCTTCGTCGGGATGGTGGTGTTGCGCTCGATGAGCCGGGCCATCTCTCCCCCGGTGAGCGCGATCCCCAAGGAGAACGGGGTCACGTCCAGGAGCAGGAGGTCCTTGATGTGCCCGCTGAGCACTCCGGCCTGGAGCGCGGCACCGTTCGCCACGGTCGCCTCCGACTGCCCGAGGGTGATGGGGGCATGAGCGCCGACCAGCGCCCGGACCAGGCCGGACACGGCGGGCATCCGCGTCGCCCCGCCGACCAGCACCACCCGGGTCACCTCAGCCCTCTGGATCCCCGCGTACGCGAAGACGCTGCGCAGGGGGCCCGTGCAGCGGTCCAGCAGGTCGGCCGTCAGCTGCTCGAACATGCTCCGGGTCAGCGTCTGCTCCAGGTGCAGCGGCCCGTCCCCGGACACGGCCACGTACGGGACCTCGATCTCGGTCGCGGTCGCCGAGGACAGCTCGATCTTGGCCCGTTCGGCGGCCTCGCTCAGCCGCCGCATCGCCACCGGGTCCGAGGTCAGGTCCAACCCGTGCGCTTCCTCGAAGCGGGTGGCCAGCCACACGGCCACCCGCCTGTCCCAGTCGTCGCCGCCGAGCCGGTTGTCTCCGCAGGTGGCCTTCGTCTCGACCACGGTGTCGCCGATCTCCATCAGCGAGACGTCGAAGGTTCCGCCGCCGAAGTGGACGAGGAGCACCACCTGGTCCTCCCAGTCGGCTCCGCAGGCCAGCGCGGCGGCCGTCGGTTCGTTGATGATCCGCTGGACGTGGAGGCCCGCGAGCTCCCCCGCTTGCAGGGTGGCCCGGCGCTCGGCCTCCGAGAAGTACGCCGGTACGGTGATCACCGCGCCGCTGACCTCCTCGCCCAGGTGGGCCTCGGCGTCCCGCTTGAGTTTGCGCAGGATCAGCGCGCTGATCTGTGTGGCGTCGTAGGTCCGGCCGTCGACCGCGAGCCTCCAGCCGGTGCCCATGTGCCGTTTGACGGAGGAGACGGTGCGGCCGACGTTGGTGACGGCCTGCCTGCGGGCCGGCTCCCCCACGAGCGTGCGTCCGTCCTCGGTGAACGCGACCACGGACGGAGTGCTGGAGCTGCCCTCGGCGTTGGGGATCACGACGAACCGCTCACCGTCCAGGGCGGACACCACCGAGCTGCTGGTTCCCAGGTCGATCCCCACCATGCGCGCCACTGGTTCTCCCGCCGTCGAACGCGATGCCGCTCGTGCAGGAAAGCGTAGGCACGGCGCTGCGGCACGCGCAGGCCGTTGTCCCGATCCGTCCCTCCGCCTCCGCCCTCCGCCCTCCGCCCTCCGCACGCGCGTGGGGGTGTCAGTGGGCGCCTCTAGCGTTGGCGCATGATCTGGACCGCCACTCAGGACGCCCTCCCGCCCGTGCCGCCCGTGCCGCGGCTCGACGCCGCCCCCGCGGGGCTCACCGAGACCGTCGAGCTGACGGCTGCTCATCTCGACCGTCACGTGCACACCGTGACGGTCTTCGAGCGCGCGCTGGACGGGCTCGTCCGGCAGGCCCACCGCGACCGTCACGCGCTCGCTGCGGCCTTGTCCTCGGCGCTGGGGCACCGCTACGCCGAGGAGGAGACCGAGGCGGACCGGCTCTCCGCGCTGGACGTCGTCGTGGCCACGCTGCTGTGGCGGGTTGCGGGGTACAGCCTCGAACCCTCGTACCTGCGCCGGCGGCGCGGGCACGAGGAGTGCGCGCAGGGCGGGCTGGAGCTGGTGGCGGCGGCTCGGGTGCGTGAGATCGGGTACGCGCTGCGGTCCGGCCGGCCTCTGCCGTTCCTGCTCGCCACGCCGACCTGGGAGACGGGAGCGCTGGAGGCGGCGGAGCTGGTCGAGCGGCTCTCGGAGTACCGGCGGTCGGGCGTCCGCCCCGGACCCGCCGACTTCGGGCAGGCGCTGCTGCGCGTACGGCGCCACGGTCCGGACGCCGCGGCCGCGGCCGGGGCCGCGGCCCGGCTCGGGACCGCCGAGGGCGACCGGCTCGCCGCCTGGCTAGGGCCGGACGGTGAACCGGGCGCGGCGCTCCGCCGGGTGGTGGTGCCCGATCCGCTGGCGCACCGGGCCTGGTCGCGGACGGGCACCGCGGTGGCGCAGGTCGCGTTCGTGAGCGGTGAACGACCGCTCCTGCGGCGGGAGTTCCCTGAGGCTTTCCACTGGCTGGGCCGCGCCCACGAGGGATTCACCCAGTGCTACCACTGGCACGAGGGGCACGCCGTACGCGCTTCGGTGCTGCCCGAGGACCGGGACACCCAGGCCGCCTGGCTGCTGCCGAGCGTGACGCTGGCCGCTACGGCCGGCGACCACGGCAGCGCCTGGATGCTGCCGCACCTGGCCCGGCTGGGCGGGCCTGCGGGGCCCGGTCTGCATGCGGCCGTGGCGGCGGGGCTGGGCGCCCGGTACCCGGGGAGCCGGAGCCCGGCGGTGGAGGCCCTGCTGGTGCTGGCCGGCCGGGGCGAGCTGGACGCCGGGCTGCTGGGCGGTGAGCTGGCCTCGATGGTGCGCCTGGGCACGGTCAAGTCCAACCGGCTCGCGGAGGCGGCCCGTTCGGCTGCGGCTGCGGGCGCCCACGCCACGGTCTGGGCCGTCCTCGCCGAGGTGCTGCCGGCCCTCCTGCCCTCGGTACGGGGTGCGGGCGAGGTGCTGGCCGTTGCCGCCGAGTGCGTGGAGCGCTGCGGGGCCACGGGCCCGGTCCCGGCCGGGGTGGCGGCCGCCGCGGCCCGGCCCGGTTCCTCGCGGCTGGCCACCGGGGCCCGCCGTCTGAACTCCGCACTCACCGGCCCCTGACGGGCGAGCCGCGGCCGCCTAGACCTCGGGAAGGGAGGGGTCGGGGGTCCAGGGATTCGGCGCGGTGATGGACCAGCGTTCGTGGTCGCGCCAGGCCCCCCTGATGTAGAGGTAGGCGGGCGACAGGCCTTCGTAGCGGAAGCCCAGGCGCTGGACCAGGGCCAAGGAGGCCTTGTTCGCGGGCTGGATGTTGGCCTCCAGCCGGTGGAGCCGCAGATCGTCGAAGGCGTGGTGCAGGGCGGCGGTGATTCCTTCGGTCATATAACCCCGCCCCGCGGACGGGGCGAAGGCCGCGTAGCCGAGGGACGCGCCCTGGTAGCGGCCCCGGATGATCGAGTTGATGTTGACCGTACCGGCAGTTGCACCGGTCTCCCGGACGCGGATCAGATAGCCCCGGTTGAGGCCGTCGCCGAAACGGCGCATCCAGTCCTGGAAGTCCTCGGCGGTCGCGGGCAACTGCATCCACGGCCCGTGGAGCTCGGCACTGGCCCTCACGAGGGAGCAGAATTCGTCCTGGTCGGCGAGGGTGAGCGGGCACAGTTCGACCCGTGACGGCGTAGTGGAGGACATGGGCCCATGCTAGGCCGTGGCGTCAAAGCCCCTGCTGCCGGCCGGGGGTGAAGGTGACCGGCAGGCTCTGGGGGCCGCGCAGCCCCCCGGGGCGCCAGGGGATCTCGTCCGGCGCCACGGCCAGCGCGAGTCCGGGGAGCCTGCGCAGCGCGGTGCCGATGGCGATCTGCCCCTCCAGGCGGGCCAGCGGTGCACCCAGGCAGTAGTGGATGCCGTGCCCGAAGGCGAGGTGCGCGTTGTCCTGCCGGGTGATGTCCAGGTCGTCGGGGTCGGGGAACCGCGCCGGGTCCCGGTCGGCGATCGCCGAGGCGATCAGTACGGTCGCGCCGCGCGGGACCGTCACCCCTGCGATCTCCACGTCCTCGCGGGCGAAGCGGGCGATGCCGGGGCTGACCGGGCCGTCGTAGCGGAGGAACTCCTCGATAGCGCCGGGCAGCAGTGCGGGGTCGGAGCGGAGCAGGTCGAGCTGGACTGGCCGGGCGAGCAGCATGGCGATGCCGCCGCCGATCAGGTTGACCGTGGTGATGTAGCCGGCGGCGAGGAGCAGGAAGACCATGGCGATCAGCTCGTCCTCGGTCAGCTGCTGGTCCTCGTCCCGGGCGGTGATGAGGCCGCTGAGCAGGTCGTCGCCGGGGTGTGCCCGTTTGGCCCGGATCAGGTCGGCCACGTAGGCGCGCATGTGCTGCCAGGCCTCGTTCACCACGGCCGGGTCGGGCGGCTCCGCGCCCCGCATGATCATGCGGTCGGTCCAGCGCTGGAAGTCGTGACGGTCGTCCACCGGCACGCCGAGCAGTTCGCTGATCACCGTGACCGGGAGCGGCAGCGCGAAGTCCGCGACGAGGTCGGCGCGGCCTGCGGGGACGACGGCGTCCAGCAGCTGGTCGGTGACGGCCTGGATCCGGGGCCGCATCCCGGCCACCCTGCGGGCGGTGAACGCCTTCGAGACCAGGCGGCGCAGGCGGGTGTGGTCGGGCGGGTCGCTGCGGAGCATGTTGCTCAGCAGCCCCTCGCGCTCCGTTTCGGGCAGCTGCCGCAGCAGGCGGGTGTCCGTGGCGTCGCGTACGTCGCTGCTCAGGCGGGGGTCGGACAGGGCGGCGAGGGCGTCTTCGTAGCGGGTGACCAGCCAGGCCTCCAGGCCGCCCGCGATGACGGCGCGGTGGACGGGGGCGTCCTGGAGAAGCCGGAGGTACAGCGGGAAGGGGTCGGCGACGAAGTCCGGGTCGGCGTAGGGCAGCAGGACGGGCTGCTCACTCACGGTGCCTCCAGGGGTGGGTCGCCTTCGTTCCGGAGGGCGAGGATATACGCCGGATTCGACCCGTACAGGGCATTTGACACTCCGCCTGCCCGTGTCCCCCGCACGCCCCGGCCGGGCACTCCGGGTACCCCGTCAGGACTTTTCGATTGCCCCCGCCGCCACTCCCGCCCGAAGGTCCACCAAGGCTGCACGAGCCCGACTGGAGCGCGAACCCGTCCACCCGCGAGGGGGGATAGGCCAGCGGCCCGACAGGCCGCCACAGCGTCAGCGGGGCAGCTCGGGGCGGCAACGGCCCCTGGATCGTGGGCTGGTGACAAATAGAATGGAGTGGTTGCCGGCCCCGGCGCCAGGCATCCCTCCATGACCGCGCCCGGCCGGTCCGCAAGCTGCTGCATCCCCCTCTCCACGCGCCGCCCCCTGCGGGGGCGCGGTTCGTGCTGCGCCCGAAGGAGTACTTCGTGACCGATCCCCGCAACCCGGCCGTGTCCGCCCGCGCCGCGGTTCCCTCTCCGCCCGCAGGCAGCGGCTCGGCGCCCGAACCGTCCTACGACGCCCGCTCCATCAGCGTCCTCGACGGGCTGGACGCGGTCCGCAAGCGGCCGGGCATGTACATCGGGTCGACCGGCGAGCGCGGCCTGCACCACTTGGTGCAGGAGGTGGTCGACAATTCCGTGGACGAGGCGCTGGCCGGCGCGGCCGACACCATCGGCGTCACCATCCGCGCCGACGGGGGCATCGAGGTCGCCGACAACGGCCGCGGCATTCCCGTCGGCATCGTCGCCTCCGCGGGCAGGCCCGCCCTGGAGGTCGTCCTCACCGTGCTGCACGCGGGCGGCAAGTTCGGTGACGGTGGCTACGCCGTCTCCGGGGGCCTGCACGGTGTCGGCCTCTCCGTCGTCAACGCCCTGTCCACGAGGGTGTCCGCCGAGGTCCGCAGGGACGGGTACCGGTGGAGCCAGGAGTTCAAGGGCGGCCTCCCCGTGGCGGCGCTCGCCCGGCACGAGGCCACCGCCGCCACGGGCACCACCATCACCTTCTGGGCCGACGACAGCATCTTCGAGTCCGTCGAGTACTCCTTCGAGACCCTCTCCCGCCGGTTCCAGGAGGTCGCCTTCCTCAACAAGGGCCTGACCATCGCCCTGGCCGACGAACGCGTCCCGGACCGCACGGTGACCTACCACTACGCGGGAGGGATCGCCGATTTCGTCAGCCACCTGGGCTCCCGCAAGGGCGAGCCCGTCCACCCCGCCGTGATCTCCGTCGGGGACCGCGACCCCGGCCGGACCCTGTCCGTGGAGATCGCCATGCAGTGGAACACCGGCTACAACGAAGGCCTCTACTCCTTCGCCAACGGCATCCGCACCCACGACGGCGGCATGCACGAGGAAGGGTTCCGCACCGCACTCACCGCCTTGGTCAACAAGTACGCCCGCGACAAGAAGCTGCTGCGCGAGAAGGACGACAACCTCGCCGGTGACGACATCCGCGAGGGGCTGACCGCGATCGTCTCCCTCAAGCTGGGCGAGCCCCAGTTCGAGAGCCAGACCAAGGGCAAGCTGGGCAACACCGAGGCCAGGTCCTTCGTCCAGCGCGTGACCTACGAGCAGTTGTCCGACTGGTTCGACCGCAACCCGGTCGAGGCCGCCGACATCGTCCGCAAGGCGGGCGCGGCGGCCACGGCCCGCCTCGCCGCCCGCAGGGCCCGCGAACTGACGCGCCGAAGAGGGCTGCTGGAGAGCGCCGCCCTTCCCGGCAAACTCGCCGACTGCCAGGCGGACGACCCGGCGAAGTGCGAGATCTTCATCGTCGAGGGTGACTCGGCCGGTGGCTCCGCGAAGTCCGGCCGCAACCCGATGTACCAGGCCATCCTGCCGATCCGCGGCAAGATCCTGAACGTCGAGAAGGCGCGCATCGACAAGATCCTCCAGAACACCGAGGTCCAGGCGCTGCGACTTCGAGTACGCGTACTCGGACCGCGAGCGCGACGCGCTCCTCGCACGCGGACGGCGAGCCGGCAAGCGTCTGCGGGACGACACCGTCCAGCGTTTCAAGGGTCTGGGCGAGATGAACGCCGAGGAACTGCGCGTCACCACCATGGACGTCGACCACCGCGTGCTCGGCCAGGTCACCCTGGACGACGCCGCGTGCTGATGGGTGAGGACGTCGAAGCCCGGCGCTCCTTCATCCAGCGCAACGCCAAGGACGTCCGCTTCCTCGACATCTGATCCGGTCCTGCTGACCGCCCCGCACTGGGAGCGGTGGGACGTTCAGCGGTGCAGCTGCCGCGTCCAGTCCTGCGGCACCCGGTCGGCCGGTCCCGGTGTGGGCTGGTCGGCCGGGTGGCCGCCCGGCGGTGTCAGCTCGGGCCCGGTCTCGTACAGGGCGTTGGTGTCGTAGTTCCAGAACCACTCCTCACCCGGCTCGAAGCTCTGCACGAGGGGATGGCCGGTGGACCGCCAGTGGGCGGTGGCGTGCTGGGCGGGTGAGGAGTCGCAGCAGCCGATGTGGCCGCACTGGGCGCACCGCCGCAGGTGCAGCCACCAGCCCCCCACCGCATCGCAGTCGGCGCAACCGGTTCCGGTGGGCGGGACGCTCGGGTCGATTCCGGCGATGTCGGTCATGCGGGCTCCTCCGCGGTGTCGGATTCCGCGGCGGTCAGCGGCAGCAGGACCTGGAAGCGGGTGTCGCCCGGGGCGGACTCGACCTGGAGGCTGCCGTGGTGCTTGTTCACGACGATCCGCCAGGAGATGTCCAGCCCGAGGCCGGTGCCCTCGCCGACCGGTTTGGTGGTGAAGAAGGGGTCGAAGATGCGGCTGCGGATCTCCGCCGGGATGCCGGGACCGGTGTCGCGGAACTCCACGAGCAGCCGCTCGCCCTCCCGTGCCGTGCGGACCGTGAGCGTGCCCTCGCCGCCGGTGCTGCCGATGGCGAAGACGGCGTTGTCCACGAGGTTGGTCCACACCTGGTTGAGCTCCGCCGGGTAGGCGGGGACGTCCGGCACGGAACGGTCGTAGTCCTTGACCACCTTGATCCGGGGACCGATCTTGCCGGACAGCATCAGCAGGGTGCTGTCGAGGAGTTCGTGGACGTCGACGACCCGGTGCGGGGCGCGGTCGAGCTGCGAGTACTGCTTGGCCGCGTCCACGAGGTGGGAGATGCGGGTGGTGGAGTCGTCGATCTCGTCCATCAGCAGTTCCGTCTCGACCGTGTAGTTGAGCCAGCCGATGGCCCCCGGGAGGATGTCCTCGTCCACGGTCGCCGCGATCTGCTCCAGCCAGTCGGTGTCCAGGCCGGCCTGGACGAAGGTCGGCGCGATCCGCCAGCCCTCCGGGAAGCCGTGGTCCTCCAGCCAGTCCGCGAGCTCGTCCTCCCGGTCGGAGGCCTCCAGGGGGCTCAACGCCGTTGCCTTGGCAACGCGTTCAGCCGTGCGTTCCTGGATCTCGATGAGGTCGGCGAGGGCCTCGCGGGAGTAGGAGCCCTGGGCGATGTGGGCCAGCTTGTGCCGCATCTTGCCCACCCGTTCCCGCAGCGTCGCGGTGGCCCGGACGGCCGCCGCGGCCGGGTTGTTGAGCTCGTGGGTGAGCCCGGCCGACAACGAGCCCAGCGCCAGGAGCCGTTCACGCTGGCCGATGGCCGCCTGGGCGTTCTTCGAGCCGAAGAAGAGCCCCTCCAGCAGGTGCGCCGCCATCGGGAACCACTCCCGCATGATGTCCGCGAACGACTCCGCGGGCAGGACGAAGAACCGCGTCGGCTCGGTCACCCGCATGGAGTTGTTGTAGACCTGCGGCACCCGGTCGCCCAGGTACGCCTGCATGGCCCCCGAGTACACCCCGCGCTGGGAGGTGCGGCTCACCTCGACGTCGTCGCCGCCGACCCGGCGGGACAGGACGACGGTGCCCTCGATCATCACGTAGAAACAGGTGGCCGGGTCTCCCTCGGTGTACACCGGACCGGTGTCGAACTGCTCGACCCGCCCCTCGCCGCACAGCCGCCCGAGCTGTTCCGGGGAGAGCTTCTCGAAGAGGAACAGCGAGGCGATCTCCTGCGGGCTGCAGGGAAGGACCTGTCCGCTCATGACTGCTCCAGGTACCGGTGGACGAGCATCACGGCCATGGCTCCCTCTCCTACGGCGGACGCGACGCGCTTGGCGGACTGGGCGCGCGCGTCGCCCGCCACGAACACGCCGGGAATGTTGGTCTCCAGGTGGTAGGGCGGGCGGTCGAGTTCCCATTCGGCCGGGGGGCGTCCGTCCGGTGTGAGGTCCGGTCCGGCCAGGATGAAGCCGTGCTCGTCGCGCAGGACCGTGCCGTCCAGCCAGTCGGTGAGCGGGGCGGCGCCGATGAAGACGAACATCCACTGGGCGTCGACGAGTTCGGTCGCGCCGCTGTCCACGTCGCGCAGTGTCAGCTGCTCCAGGTGCCCGTCGCCGTGCGCCGACTCGACGACGGTCCGGGTGCGGACCGTGATGTTCGCCGCCTCCTCGATCTGCTGGATCAGGTAGTACGACATCGACGCCCTCAGGGATTCTCCGCGCACCAGCAGCGTCACCGACTTGGCGCCCCGGGCGAGGTACATCGCGGCCTGGCCTGCGGAGTTGGCGCCGCCCACGATGTAGATGTCCTGCCCCTGGCAGGAGGAGGCCTCGGTGAGGGAGGAGCCGTAGTACACCCCGCAGCCGGTCAGGTCGGCGCAGCCGGGTGCCTGGAGCTGCCGGTACGAGACCCCGGTGGCGAGGATGATGCTGTGCGCGGCGACGGTCGAGCCGTCGGAGAAGCGGACGATGCGCGCCGCGCCGTTGACCTCCAGGCCCGTGACCTCGCGCGCGGTGAGGATCTCGGCGCCGAACCGGCCGGCCTGGCGGCGTGCGCGGTCCGTGAGCTGTGCGCCCGATACGCCGTCCGGGAAGCCGAGGTAGTTCTCGATGCGGGAGCTCTGCCCGGCCTGTCCGCCGGTGGCGGACCGCTCGACCAGTACCGTCCGCAGCCCCTCGGAGGCCCCGTACACCGCCGCGCCGAGTCCGGCCGGGCCGCCGCCGATCACGACGAGGTCGTAGAAGTCGGCGGTGGGCGTCGTCGCGAGGCCCACGTGGGCGGCCAGGTCGGGCGCCTCCGGCTCGATCAGCACCGTGCAGTCCGGGGTGACCACCAGGGGCAGGTGCTCTCCGTCGGCCCCGGCCGCCTCCAGCAGCCGTCGTCCCTCGGGCTCGTCGGAGGAGTACCAGCGGTACGGCACCTGGTTGCGGGCCAGGAACTCCCGGACGTGCGAGGAGCGGGCGGACCAGCGGTGCCCGACCACCTTGGTGGCGGGTACCGGCCGGTAGTCGCTGGAGCGCCAGGCCGTGAGCAGGTCGTCCAGGACGGGGTAGAGCTTCTCCTCCGGCGGGTCCCAGGGCTTGAGCAGGTAGTGGTCGAGGTCGACGACGTTGATCGCGTCGATGGCGGCGTTCGTGTCTGCGTACGCGGTCAGCAGCACGCGCCGCGCGCCCGGGTACACGTTCAGCGCCTGTTCGAGGAACTCGATGCCGTTCATCTGCGGCATGCGGTAATCGGCGAGGATCACGGCCACCAGGTCGCCCCGCAGCTTCAGCTCGCGCAGCGCCTCCAGTGCGGACTCGCCGGACTCGGCGCGCACGATCCGGTACCCGGCGCCGTAGCGGCGCCGCAGGTCACGGGCGATGGCGCGGGATACACCCGGGTCGTCGTCCACGGTCAGGATGACGGTCCGCGCTGTGTCGGCGGCCTGTGTCATGCGTTCCACCCCGGGCGGTCTGGACGGGCGGTCTGGACGGGCGCGCGGCGCGGCGGGCGGCCGGCGCCGGTTCCCGCCCATCGTATGTGCGTTCGTCCGGGATCGCTCCGGGACACCACGGTCCGCGCACTGTGGGTGTGCGGTCGGTCACGTTCGGCCCCCGCGGTCGAATTCAGACATATGAACGACGAGCGAACAGGAGCGTCGGCGGTTAGCATCAACGAGCCGCTGTCACAGGGCATATGACGCAGCAGGGGATCTCGCGCGCCCGGAGCCGACACCGTCCGGGCGCGCGTCTGCGCCACCACCGCACATCACAGGGGGATTCGAACCGTGAGCAGCACAGTCATGAGCCGGGGCGCCTCTGCGGCAGCCGCCGCCGTCGTCCTGGCCGGGATCATCACCGCCGTGGGCCCGGCCTCCGCCGCCACCGCCGCCACCTGCACGCCGAAGATCCAGGTACTGGGTTCCCTGGGAACCTCCCTCTACAACCCGGGCAACCCGCAGACCGAGGGCGTCCTCGGCCTCGGTACGGGCAAGCTCTCCGTCGGCGTCTCCGGCGGGCTGCCCGTCTACTGGACCGGCACCACGCTCCACAAGGTTCCGCTGCCCGCCGCCGGCCTCTCCGGCGAGGTGACCGCCGTGAACAAGAGCGGCCTGATGGTCGGCGTCGTCCACGGCGCCGAGGGCTACGTGTTCACCTACCGGGCGGGCGCCGCCGCGATCACGCCGCTGCCGGGCAGCGACTACGCGTACGGCGAGACCGACGTCAACGACGCCGGATACGTCGTCTCGCGCAACCGGGCCGGCGTGGGCCTCGTCTGGAAGGACGGCCAGAAGGTCCGCGAGCTGCACCTGCCGGCGACCGCCGGGCCGGACACCCGCATCGAGCTGGTCACCGCCGTCAACAACAAGGGCGACATCCTCGGCATGGCCAGGCAGGACTACGAGAACCCGGAGACGGGCGGGCACGTGGAGACGACCTACCCGCTGATCTGGCCGGCCGACGGCGGACCGGCCACCATCCTCTCCGGCACCGTGCAGGACAGCTACGTCCAGGACCTGGACGAGGGCGGCCGGGTCGTCGGCTACGACTGGTACGGATTCGGGTACCAGTTCAAGCCGTGGTCCTGGACGCCCCCGTACACCGAGCCCGGCACCTCGCCCGGTGTGCTGAGCACGCACCCGTACGGGACCTTCGAGGCGATCAGCCCGACCAGCGGCGTGTCCGTCGGCACCGCGAAGTTCCACCCGGACGAGCAGGCCGTGCAGGACCAGGCGCAGCTCTGGACGGGGACGGGTGCGGTGCGCGCCCTGCCCCGGCTCGCCGTGAACAAGGCGAGCGCGGCCGAGTCCGTCTCCGACGACGGCCGGGTCGGCGGGGCCGCCGTCAACGCGAAGGGCAAGCTGAAGCCGGTGATCTGGACCTGCGCCACCCAGCAGTCCTACCTGCCGCAGCAGTAGGCCCGTCAGGAGCCGGGGCCGTCCCGTGGGGCGCGCCCCGGCTTCGTCGTCCTACTTCTTGACCCGGTACCGCAGGTGGGTGACGCCGGTGCCCTCGACCACCGCCGTGGGCCCTTCGAACTGCACCGGTGTGCCGCCGAGTTCGCCGAACAGCGTCTTCCCGCCGCCGAGGACGACCGGTACGAGTTCGACGCCGATCTCGTCGAGCAGACCGGCCTCCAGGCACTGCCTGGCCATCTGTCCGCCGTTGACCACGACGTTCTTGCCCTCGGCCAGTTCCTTCGCCTTGGCCACCGCCGCCTCGATGCCCCCGGTGACGAAGACGAAGTCCTCGTCGTCCTCGGGACGGTCCTGGGGGCGCCGGTGGGTCAGCACGACCGTGGTCACGTCCATCGGGTGGCGTCCGCCCCAGGCGTTCGTCATGTCGTACAGGTACCGGCCGACGACCAGGGCGCCGGTGTTCTCCCACTCCGGCTTGACCAGTGCGGCGCTCGCGGCGGAGATCCGGATCGGCGGCACGTCGGGACTGGCCGAGGGGAGTTCGACGTCGCCGTTGCCGTACCACTGGAACAGCAGGTCGAAGCCGCTCTCCTTGGGACCTGCGATGTAGCCGTCGAGGGACATCGTCGCGCCGGTGATGACCTTGCCCATCGGATGGTCTCCTTCGTTGTCCGCAGGTGCCGCCTTCGGCATCGGGGCTGACGACAGTCAAACACCTGCGCACCCGGATCCCGGTTCCGACTTCAGCGGCTCTGCGCGGCCCCGGCGGCCCGTACGAGGTCCCGTACGGTCGCCATGTCGCTGAAGGGGATCAGTTCCTCGCCCACGATCTGGTGGGGCTCACTGCCCTTTCCGGCGATCAGGACGACGTCCTCGGGCCGGGCCGCGGCCAGTGCGTACCCGATGGCGCTCCTGCGGTCGGCGGACCGCTCGTACGGCGTTCCGGTGCCCTCGATGCCGGGGGCGATCTGGTCCAGGATCGCCTCGGGGTCCTCCGTACGGGGGTTGTCCGAGGTCAGGACGCACAGGTCGGAGTGGGTTCCGGCGATCCGGCCCATCTCGGCCCGCTTGGTGGTGTCCCGGTCCCCGCCGCAGCCGAAGACGGTGATGACGCGGCCCCGGGCGAAACCGCGGATGGCGGTGAGGACCTTGTCGAGGGAGTCGGGCGAATGCGCGTAGTCCACGATCACCGAGGTGCCGTCCGGGGTCACGAAGCGCTCGAACCTCCCTGGTACCGGTGGCATCTGCGCGAGGGCTGCGACGAGTCCGTCCACGTCGTGTCCCAGGACCCGGCAGGCGGCCACCGCCGCCAGCGCGTTGGACACCGAGAACCGGCCCGGGACGGGGACGGCAGCCGGGTGCTCGCGGCCCGCGTGGTGCAGGACGAACCGGGTGCCCGAGGCGTCCGCGACCAGGTCCGTGGCACGGAAGTCGGCCTCCGTGTCGAGGCCGTACGTGGTCACGGCGCCCGGCATCATCGCGGGGATGCGGGCTCCCACGGCGTCGTCGGCATTGACCACCGCGTGCCTGCACAGGCCTTGGAACAGGCGCAGTTTGGCGTCCGTGTAGTGGGCCATCGTGCCGTGGTCGTCCAGGTGGTCCTGGGTGAGGTTGGTGAAGACGCCGACGTCCACGAAGGTCCGGTCCACCCGGTACGTCTGCAGCGCCATCGAGGTGGCTTCCAGCACCACGCTGGCGGTGCCCCGGTCCCGCATGTGGCCCAGCAGGTACTGCAGGTCGGGGGATTCCGGTGTGGTCAGCACCGAGGGCGGCATCGGGATCATCTCGTCGCCGATCCGGCTGCCCGCCGTCCCGATCACGCCCACCGAGGCGCCCTCGGAGATCCTCAGCAGGGATTCGACCATGGAGGAGATGGAGGTCTTCCCGTTGGTGCCGGTGACGGCCACCATGTCCATCTGCCGGCCGGGCTCGCCGAAGTAGCGGGAGGAGGCGACCGCGGCCGCCTTGCGGGTGTCGGGGACCCGTACGACGCACGCATCGGGCAGCAGTTCCCGTCCGGGGGACGCCGCGGCGGCTCCCGCCGCGTCGACGATCACCGCGACCGCCCCGCGGGCGAACGCCGCGCCGATGGCGGCCGGACCGCCACCGCGGTGACCGGGTACGGCGATGAAGAGCGAGCCCGGCACGACCCGGTCGACGTCGAAGGTGGTGCCCGCGGTGATCCGCGTCGCTTCGGCGTCGCCCTGGATCACGTGGTGCTCATGGCCGGTCAACAACCCGCTCAACTTCACGGTGGTCCCTTCGGAGGCGGCTACGGCCCGGCGTGCGGCCCTCGCCTGGCGGCAGCGCCGACGGAGGTCGGGACTGCGGTGGTGTGTGGGGGGGAGCGATGCGTCGCCCCCGGACGGCGGGGCCTGGGCCGGTCCGGGCACGGTGGTCGGGGCGCGGCGGTCCGGCCGGGATGCCGTAGCAGGGGCCGACGCGGGAAGTGGTGCGGGAGGGACCGGGCCCGGGCGCTGGGGGGAAGCGCTAGCCGTGGCCGTGCAGGGCGCCGCGGCCGACCGTGGGGGCCTGGCCGTCGGCGGCGGTGCGGGGGCTGATGCCCCTGCGGCCCGCGGGGACCGCACGCAGGGCGGGAGCGGCCTGCGGCAGGCACTCCCCCGTGATGCGTGTGCGGTTCATGGGCCGAGTGTACGTGCGTTCACGTGAGCCGTACGCCGCATCGCACTTCGGCGCTCCGGCCGGCCGGCTCCATCGGCCGCATCCCATAGGTACGGGAAATGCGTTCTCCTCCGCCGGACCACAGGCCGGTGGAGGAGAACGACATCGCGGAGATCGTCACTGCTTCTTGAAGGACCTGATCTGGTAATTCCCCATCAGGTTGCCGCCCTGGCCGCCCGGCGTCGAACCTACGCGCGAATTGTAGTTGGTCTGCGTGTAGTACTGCACGCGATTGTTCTTTCCGTTCCACACGGATAGAACATTGCGTCCGTTCTGGATGAAGCCGCAGTTGTCGGCGGTGTTCGCCCGCTGGGCATCGGGGAACTCACAGCGCTCACCGCCGCCGTTCCACCCACTGTAGATACAGAAGTTCCCGGAGTTGCAGGTGTAGGCGGCAGGTGCGCTCTCAGCCGCCGATGCGAGCGGTGCGGACCCGAGGACGACGGCGAGAGAGAATCCGGCAGCAGCCAATGAAGTAATGCGACGCATGGCAGTTACAGTCCCTTTCCGATGTACGGCCGGGGCACGGCCCCGGTGACGACGGGACGAACGGCGGTACGCAGGACGGACGGAACTCAGCTCATCGTCCCGTTCTGGACCTCATTAAGCATGTAGGGCGAATTCGGTTCCACGCGAGACCTTTTCCCGTCAGCGGGACCCCCTTTACTCGCCATCTCCGATGCCCCGCAGATGAACCGCCCCCGCCGGGGTCGCCCTCGACCCCGGCCTCGGGGGAACATCCCGTAAAAGGTGACGTGATCTGTCACCTTTGGCGTGCACCGTGGAGACATGGAGAAGAACACGCAGACCCAGCAGCCCGGCCCGCACCCCGCCCTCACCGGCCGGATCGCGCTCGTCGCCGGGGCGACCCGCGGCGCCGGACGCGCCCTCGCCGTCGAACTCGGCCGCGCCGGCGCCACCGTCTACGTCACCGGCCGCACCACCCGCGAGAGCGCCAGTGAGGTCGGCCGGACCACGGAGACCATCGAGGAGACCGCGGAGCTGGTCACGGCAGCCGGCGGGACCGGCATCGCGGTTCCCACCGACCACCTCGACGAGGACCGGGTGCGCGCCCTCGTCGCACGCATCGACCGCGAACAGGGCCGCCTCGACATCCTCGTCAACGACCTCTGGGGCGGCGAGCACCTGCTCTCGAACTCCGTCTTCGGCAAGAAGAGCTGGGAGACACCGCTCGCGGACGGCCTGCGCATCCTCGAACTCGGGGTGCGCTCGCACGTGATCACGGCGGCGCTCGCCCTCCCGCTCCTGGTCCGCTCGGACGCGCCGCTGCACGTGGAGGTCACCGACGGCACGGCGGTCTCCAACCGCCGCTACCGCGAGAACCTCTACTACGACCTCGCCAAGAACGCCCCGATCCGGATCGCCTTCGGACTGGGCGAGGAACTGGCGGAGTACGGGGGCACGGCGGTCGCCGTCACCCCGGGCTTCCTGCGGTCGGAGCAGATGCTCACCCACTTCGGCGTGACCGAGGAGAACTGGCGCGACGCCGTCGCCCAGGAGCCCGGATTCGCCGTCGCCGAGTCCCCGCACTACCTGGGCCGCGCCGTCGCCGCGCTGGCCGCCGACCCGGACCGGGCCGCCCGCTGGAACGGCAGGTCCACCTCCAGTGCGGAGCTGGCCCGGATCTATGACGTGCGGGACGTGGACGGCAGCCGGCCGGACGCCTGGGCGTACTTCGAGGACGTGGTGCACGGCGGGAAGGCGGCCTCGCCCGACGACTACCGCTGATCCTGCGGATCGTCGCCGTACAGGGCGGCGAGGGCCTGCGCGTGGTCGCGGAAGCGGGCGCGCAGGCCCTCCGGGGCCAGTACCTCCGCATCCGTGCCCAGCCCGGTCAGCTGTGCGAAGGCGACGTCCTGCGACTCCACCGGCAGTTCGACGGTGACCCGCCCGGCGGAGTCGGGTGCGGAAGCGGAGGCGAGGGCCTCGGCGACACCGGCGGGGTCCGTCTCGGCGGGCAGGCGGCGCAGGCCCCGCTCGGTCAGGCGTACGGTGACGGTCGAGCGCAGCAGTGCCCGCGCGAATCCGGCGGCGTGCGCCTCCCAGTGCGCGGCCAGGTCGAAGGACGGGCTGCGGACGAAGGGGCCGTCGGCGCCGGGGGCGGGTGCGAGGGCCGTGACGCGGTCGACGCGGTAGGTGCGCCAGGCTCCGTCGCCGCCGTCCGGCCCTCCCGGGATGCGGCCCACCACGTACCAGACCCCCGCCTTGAGGACGAGCCCGTGCGGCTCCAGCAGGCGGGTCACCGTACGGGGCGGCTCCCCGTCGCGGCCCGGCCGGGCGTAGGCCAGCTCGACGGTGCGGTCGGACCACACGGCCCGGGCCAGATCCGGCAGCAGCTCCGGGGCCGACGGCTCGCGGAACCAGGCCGGTGCGTCGAGGTGGAAGCGGCGCGCAGAGGACTCGGCCGCCTCGCGCAGGGACGGCAGCAGGGTGGCCGCCAGCTTCAGCCGCGCCGTGTCCGCCGCGTCCGACAGCCCGAGGTCGCGCAGGGCCGCGGGCAGTCCGGAGAGGTACAGCGTCTCCGCCTCGGTGGGACGGAGGGTGGTGAGCCGGGTCCGGTAGCCCGGTGCCAGGTGGTAGCCGCCCGTGCGGCCGCGCTCGGACCGGACGGGAACGCCCGCCTCCTGCAGTGCCTGGGCGTCGCGGATCACGGTGCGCTCGGAGACCTCCAGCTCGCGGGCGAGCGCGGCGGCGGTCAGGCCGGGGCTCGACTGGACGAGGAGGGCCATACGGATGAGGCGGGCGGCGCGCATGGTCCAAGGATCGCGGACCGGGGCCCGTATGCGGCCCCGCCCGCTCCGTTCCGGCGCCGCCGGGCGCCGCGGGGTCGTCGTGACCCCGCACGGGCACCCGGCGTTGTTCCCGTCATGGACGAGACCCTGGACCTGCTGGACGTACTCCTCGACGGCGTGAGCGAACCGCGCCTGAAGCTGATCAGTGCCGACGAGGCGCGCGCCCTGATGGTGCTCCTCACCCTGCTCGACGACGACGGGCAGCACGAGGACCTCCGCCGGGTCGCGGACGACATGCGGTGCCGCATCGCCTCCCGCCTCACCTGACCCGGCCCCGTCGCCGACGGAGATCAGGGGCGGGCGGTGCGGGACCCGCGAGCCGGTTCCACCGGGGCGCACCGCTTCCTGGGATAGTCGCCGCATGATGTGGTCCCCGGATCCCGAGGCATTGCGCGGTCGCGTCGCCGTCGTGGCGGGAGCCACGCGCGGTGCGGGGCGCGGGTTCGCCGCCGCGCTGGGGGAAGCCGGTGCGACGGTGATCTGCACGGGCCGGAGCAGCATGCAGGGCAGGTCGGGCTCCGACTACGACCGGCCGGAGACCGTCGAGGAGACGGCGGAGCTCGTCACCCGGCTCGGCGGGACGGGGATCGCGGTCCAGGTCGACCACCTCGATCCCGGGCAGGTACAGGCGCTGGCCGGGCGCCTGCGCCGCGACCACGGCCGCATCGATGTGCTGGTCAACGACATCTGGGGGGCCGAACTCCTCAAGGGCGGCCCCGCGCAGTGGAACACGCCGCTGTGGGAGCACGACCTCGACGACGGCCTGCGGATCCTGCGGCTCGCCGTCGACACGCACCTGATCACCTCGCACCACCTGCTGCCCCTGCTGATCGCCGAACCCGGGGGCCTGCTCGTCGAAGTGACCGACGGCACGACCGCGATCAACGCGGACCGGTACCGGATCTCGGTCTTCTACGACCTGGCCAAAGCCGCAGTGAACCGCCTGGCCTTCTCACAGGGGCACGAGCTGGAGCCGTACGGGGCCACCGCCGTCGCCGTCAGCCCCGGCTGGCTCCGCTCCGAGATGATGCTCGACAACTTCGGCGTCACGGAGGACAACTGGCGCGACGCGCTCCTCCCGGACAGGAGCGGCGGCCTCCCCACCGCCCCGGAGGGCTTCGCGCGGTCCGAGTCTCCGCGCTACGTGGGCCGGGGCGTCGCGGCCCTGGCCGCCGACCCGGGCCGCGCCCGGTGGAACCAGCAGTCGGTCACCTCCGCGGCGCTGGCCCGGGCCTACGGGTGCACCGACGTCGACGGCACCCGGCCAGACGGCTGGAGCACACGGTGAGTGTCGTACGCCACACGGCCTGACCCCGTCGGGCGGGACCGACGGGCGGTCCGCCGGAGCGTTGCGGGCGTGTCTCGGAGCATCAACAGCCCGTCACTGTGACCGAACCCACAGACCCCGGCCGGCAACACCACCCCGCCTGCGGTCCTGCGGACCGTCAGGGGCGGGATCGGCGCCCCCTGCACCGGAGTCCACCGCGCGCGGGCCGGAGGAACACCCCTGCACCACCGCGTCGCGCGCACCACCCAAGCACGGCCAAAACGGACTAATTCCGCCATACGTCACATACGACTGGGTTTAATTCCATAAGCCTCTTGATGCTGTGTCAGCCACCAGCACGCGGGTCATAATCGGGCCCGGTCGTCGCCTGAAGCGGTGGAGTCATCGGGGCACCGGCTCACCCCCTCCCCCAGCGGAATCCCGCACCGGACCGATCCCCCAAGGCGTTCTCGATGTCCCTGGTCAGCCGCCCCCGCCTCGCGGCCCTGCTCACCACGCTCACCGTCGGCGCCGCCGGGGTGACGACCTTGGCGTACGGCCACGGGAACGCGCAGCACCCACCTGCGTCGGCGGCGTCCGCGGCGACGCTGCGTCCGAGTGTGACCGGCGGCACGGTCCTCCAGGTCGTCGCACATCCCGACGACGACCTCTTCTTCATGAACCCCGACCTGAGCCGCTCCATATCGACCGGCGTCAAGGTCGCCACCGTCTACCTGACCTCCGGCGAGTCCGACGGCAGGAACGAGGCCCACAGCCCGCACCTGCAGGACCCCGCACGTCCCGCCGACCACGCCGCCTACGCGGAGGCCCGGCAGAACGGCATACGGGCCGCCTACGCCCAGATGGCCACGGGCGACCGCACCAGCGCCTGGCAGCGCACATCCGTCCCCACCGCCGGCGGGGGGAACGCCGAGGTGGACGTCCTCGTCGCGCGGCCCGAGGTCAACCTGGTGTGGATGCAGCTGCGCGAGGCCCGCAGCATCTCCGGCGACAATCCGGACAGCCTCCGCGGCCTGTGGGACGGCAAGGTGCCCGCCCTGGGTGCCCAGCTGACGTCCGGGACGCCGGTCGCGCCCTGGTTCTCGTACACCAAGGAGCAGGCGGTCGAGGCCATAGCGGACGTCTTCGCGATGTACCGGCCGACGACGATACGGACCCAGGACCCGACGCCCGGCCGGGCGCAGGGCGGCGGGGCGTTCCTCGACCACCAGGACCACATGTACGGCGCCCGCTTCGCGCAGGCCGCGGCCGAACGCTATGCGCGCTCCACGGACCGGCCGCATTTCTCGGTCCAGAACTACGTGAGCTACCCCAACAGCTCCCTGCCTCCGACGCTCGACCCGCAGACGGCCGAGGAGAAGCTCGGCTACCTCAAGACCTACGCCTGGACGGACCACCAGGACTGGTGCGGGAGCCCGGCCGGCTGCGGCGACCGCAAGACCGCGACCCGGCCCACCGGCGCCGGATGGAACCAGACGATCCGCTACAGCCGGAATGACGGCACCTCCTGGATGACCGAGGGCGTCTCCGGCCGGCTGTGGGCCTTCGCCGCCCTGGACGGCCGGATGGCGCACTGGTCGCGCACCAGCCCCCAAGCCCCTTGGCAGGGGCCCCTGTTCCTTCCCGGCTCCGGGATCGACGCGGGGGCGACGGCGGTCCGGCTCCCCGACGGCAGGATCGCGGTCTTCGGCACCCGCACCACCCTCGGCACCACCCCCCAGGCGTACGGGCGCGACCTCGTGTACGCCGTCCAGGCCGCACCCGACGGCGCCTTCGGCCCGTGGCAGTCGCTGGGCACTCCGGACACCGGCGACGTCTCCGGCACTTCGGCGATCAGCACCCCGGCCGTCGCCGTGGACGACGCGGGCCGGATGACCGTGTACGTCCGCGACTCGGCGCGCACCCTCCGCGCCCGCGCCCAGGCGGACCCGGACTCCGGCTTCGGCGCGTGGCAGGCCCTCGGCGGCTCCGGCCTGCAGGGCCAGCCGGTCACCGCGACGGACGCTACGGGGCGGCGCCACGTGTACGCGGCCACGGACCGGTCCGTGCTGGCCTGGGTCCAGCCCACGCCGGACGCCCCGTTCGGCGGTCCCGTCCCGACCGGGCTGCCGGCGACCACCGGTCCGCTCTCGGCGAGCCCGCAGGGCGACGGCGTCCGCCTGTACTTCCGCCGCCCCGGCACGGGCACCGTCGGGACGGTCCTGGTCGGCGCGGGCGGGCCGGCGCCCACGTTCTCCGCGGTCACCGAGGCGGGCGGCACGGGCGGCTACGGCGCCGTCGGCGTCGCGGGCGGCCTGCTCACGGGCCGCGCGGGCGCGGGCACGGTCGGCGTGTCGGGCCCGGACGGCACCTCGTCCTGGTACGAGTCCCAGATGCACTACACGGGCGCACCGGCCGCCGTGGCCGAGCCGGACGGCACGGCCGTCGCCGCAGCCCTCGGTCTGGACGCCGCCCTGCACATCACGACGGCGCCCGCAGCAGGGTCCGAGCCGCTCGGCAGTCTGCCGCCCTCCTCTCCGTGGCACCGGGCGGTGCTGCCGTCGACGGTCGCGCAGGCCGCTCGCACGGGCTCCGGGGGCCAGCGCTGAACGGCGCCCTACGGCCGTAGGGGCGGGGTGGGGAGCGCCGTGCCGTCCAGCGCCACGAGGGCCAGGACGGTGATGGAGCCGGTCCATGCAAGGGGGGCGACCGAGGCGGGCCTGCCCTCCTTGTCCACCTTCTCCGGCAGCTCGCCGAGCGGGTTCCGTTTGGAGAGCACCCAGTCCAGGACCGGTCCCGCCTTCGCGGTCCGCCCCGTGGCGGCCCAGGCGAGCGCGAAGAAGGCCGTACTGGGCGTCCAGGCGTTCCCGCCCCAGGGAGCCATGGGGTCGTTCCCGGGGGTCAGCCCCCCGTTGGGCAGGAGGAGCGCCCGGTACGTGGTGTCCAGTGCGGCGGGCAGACCGGCGGGGGCCTCGTTGAAGGGGGGCGCCATGAAGGCCACCGCGCTGTCGTGGCCGTGCCGCCCGTCGAGGGTGCGCTGGTATCCGAGGCGGGCGAACTGCGCGGAGATCCCGGCGGAGAGCCGCCGGGCGGCCCTGGTCCAGCGCGCGGCGTCGTCCGGCCGGTCCGTCTCCCGGGCGAGGTCCGCGGCGGCGTTGAGCCCGGCGAGCAGGGGCGCGGCCGTGCCGATGTTCGTCGTGGTCGTCATGAGCTCCCAGTAGTCGGGGGAGGCCGGGGGCAGCCCGTCCCTGCGCAGGGCCCCGGCCGCATGGTCGGCCGCCTTGCGGATCATCGGGTAGAGGGGGGCCAGCCGGGCGCTGCGGGTGGCCGCAGGTGCCGTCCGGTACCACTGCCAGGTGGCCCAGGGGACCCAGCCGTTGGCGTCGAGCTGCCAGCGCCGGCCGTCGGGCGGGCCGGATCCGTCGAGTTTCGTCCGCGCGTGCCAGGTGCCGTCCTTGCGCTGGGTCGCGGCGCTGTAGCGCAGGATCCGGTAGGCCTCGGCGTCATGGCCGGTGTGCGCGAACGCGGCGGAGGCGAAGCTGGAATCGCGCGGCCAGGAGTACATCCAGCCGGGGCTCCATCCCGCCGCCAAGGCTCCGTTCGGCCGGAGCAGCGCGCGCATGGACAGCAGGGCCCGCTCGGCGGCCGCGCGCTGCGCGGGCGACCTGCCCGGGACGCGGCCGGAGGCCAGCCAGGCCCGGCTCTGCACGATCTGCTGCCACGCCCGCGGATCGTGCGGGGCGACCACGGCCGACGTCGTCCGGCCGGCCGGGAGGTACATGAGCCGGCCGGAAGCCAGCCGCAGGACGCTGCTCCCCTCGACGTACCGCGCGCCCCTGGCGACGGTCGGCGGAACGCCTTCGGCAGCGGTCGTGTTGGACAGGAGGCCGACGGCGGGCGCGACGAGCAGGCCCAGCGGCGCGTAACTGCGCTCGGCCACGCCCTGGCCCTGATGGCCCACGGGCCGGACGAACACCGACCGCGCCGCGCCCGCGGGCCGCCCCGGGTCGTGGCGCTCTGCGCCCATGGGAGCGGCGCCGCCCGCCATGAGCGCGGTGACGACCACCCAGCAGCCGAGCAGCGCACCGGGCATCTTCGCTCCCTCCGCCGTTGTCGCCGGGCCGCGTCCGTACGGGCCCGGAGTCCCCATCCTGGGAGAGCCGGTCGGAGGCCGCCACGGAACACCGGCCGCGCGGGTGAGCAGGACGGCCGAGGGGCCCCGAGGCTGCGTACGCGGCCTGGTCCACCCGGGATGCCGGGTGCGGCGAAGCGTGCACATCATGGGTGCTCGCGGGCCCTGCGGTCACCGCAGCCGACGGGCGCCACGGCCGCCCCGGTGGCCGGGCCCCACGGCGAAGGGGTGGTGGATGAGCACTGCTGCGGTCGAGGGCGAGGACGTCCGGACCCCTGCCTCCGCGGTGGGCCACGAAGGCGGCCGCCGCCCCGTCCTGCGCGGCCTCCTCCCCGCGACCGGGGCGACGCTCGTCGCGGCGGCCGGGGCCCTGGTCGCCGTCGGCTGCTTCCTCGGCCTCTACGTGCGGCCCACGTCCGACGACTGGTGCGCCGCGTGGAAGGCCCGCGATCTGGGGGTCCTGGGGATCACGTCGGACTTCTACATGACCCAGAACGGCAGGATCGCGAACGCCTTCCTGAGCGGCGTCGTCTACGGCGACGGGCTGACCGGCACCAAGGTGCTGCCGGCGCTCATCGCCGCCTCCTTCACGGTCGGACTGGTCCTGCTGGGGCGTCACTTCGTGCGGTTCCTCGGCGGCCGGCCCCGGGTGCTGGTCCTGACCGCCTGCGCGCTGGTCGTCCAGGCACTGCTCTACTTCGGGGGCACCCGCAGCTACCAGGTACTGCTGTGGGCCCCGGCCACGATCTCCCACACCCTGCCGAGCGTCATCGGCCTGTGGGCACTGCTGCTGGCCATCAGGACCGTGCACCATCCCCGGGCCGCCGTCCGCAGGGCCGGATGCGCCGCGGCGTTCCTCATCGGCTTCGCGCTCGGCACCCTGAGCGAGCCGTTCGCGCTCGTCGCAGGGCTGCTCGCCGGCGCGGTCGGGCTGCTCTGCCTGCCCCGCTTCGGCCTGGCCCGGAACTGGCATCCGTTCACCTGGTGCCTGCTCTGGTGCGCGGGCCTCGTCTGCGGTCTGGTCGCGCTCTACACCTCCCCCGGCGCCCGGTGGCGCAGGGCCCAGCAGCCGGACAAGGAGTCCTTGCTGTCCATGGGCGAACTCCGGGGCACCGTCGGGGACTGGCTGCAGATGTGGGGTTCCGTCACCGGCCAGTGGGCCTATCTCGGAGCCGCCGCGGCGGGTGTGCTGCTGGGCCTGGCGAGCCGCCTGCGCGGGCCTGCGTCCGCGCACGGCAAGCGCGAGCGGGAACAGGGGCGCGGGCAGGGAGCGGAGCAGGGGCGGGAGCAGGGGCTGCGGCGCGTGGTCCCGCGCAGGATGCTGGTCTCCGTGCTGCTGCTCCCGGTGCCCGTGGTGGTGCTGGGCTCCTTCGCCGTGGTGGTGGGCCTGCGCAGCGGATACGGGCCGAGCGGGTGGACGTACGCCCGTACCTGGACGAGCTTCCTCGTCCCCATGGAGCTGGCGCTCTGCGGCTACGGCGCACTGCTGGGGGCGTGGGGCGGGCGGCTGCTGCCGGGCCACCGCAACGCCGCCGCGTCCTTGGTGGCGGCCACCGTGGCGGCGGGCGCGCTGGCGCTCGCCTCGGTGGCCGCGCTCGTCCCGGAGGTCCAGCGGCTGACGACCACCACGGTCGCGCGTTCCGTGGCCTGGGACGCCCAGAACGCCCGGATCGGGGCCGAGGCGGCGCGGGGCGCCACGGACGTGGGCTACCGGCCCCTGTACATCGGCAGTCTCGCCGAGCCCTTCTTCACCGGGGACTACGGCCGGGACTGGGTCGCCGCCTGCGTGTCGAAGTGGTACGGGGTCGACCGGATCCACCGCCTCTGAGCGGCTGCGCGGACGGGCTGCTCGGAGAGGCTGTTGCCCGGTGCCCTTGCAGTCGCCCCCTGCCGCCCACGGTACGCAGGCCCGCCCGCCGCCGCGCCGATCGGTGCGGGATCGGGGCGGGATGGGCGACGGATGGCGGGTGACCCTCCAGGTGGGGGCCGTGAGGATGGTCGCCATGGATCCCGAACTCGAAGCGTTCCTCCCGTTCCTCCGGCAGATCGACATGAACGATCCGGTCACCGCCCGCAAGGAGTTCGCCGTACGCGCCGCTGCGGCGCCCGCCCCCGGACACCTCGGACATGGAGGTCGAGGGCCGGACGGTGTCCGCCGATCCGGACGTGGCCGTGCGGGTCTACCGGCCCCACCGGGCCCGGGGCGCCGTCGTGTGGCTGCACGGCGGCGGCGGGGTCTTCGGTGACCTGGACACCGAACACCCGTGGGCCGCCCGGATCGCGGACCTGTCCGGGGCGGTGGTGGTCTCGGTGGGCTACCGCCTGGCGCCCGAGCACCCGTTCCCGCTGGACGAGCTCGGCCTCCTCACCCTGTCGGCCCGGCAGGACGGCCGCACCGTCGTCACCGACGAGCAGGCGGGCATGTTCGCGGCCACCGACGACGGCGTACTCGTCGCCGGGCCCGGAGCACGCCTGGCCGCCACCCGCTACGAGGACTGGCTGCGGGCTGTGCGCTAGGCCGCCCCAGTTCGCGTCGTCAGACGAGGAAGGAGCGGGTTCCGCTGACCCGGAGGAGCCGGTCCACGGGGCCGCTGGCGGCGGTGACGCGCAGGGGGCGGTGTGCACGGGCGGCGTCTGCGCGGGCGGCCAGGAGGGCGTTGAGCCCGGCGCAGTCGCAGAAGGTGACCGCGCGCAGGTCGACGGTGACCGGGCCCCGGTAGGAGGTGAGGGCGATCAGCAGCGCCCGCCGGAGGGCTGCGGCGTTGTGGAGGTCGATCTCCCCGCTGACGGCGACCTGAACCGTGCCGCCCGGCCCGGGCGTCACGCAGACCTGCAGGCCATCGGCCTCGGCGGCGGAATCAAGGCGGTCACGGTCCATCGTCCGGGTCATGTCTGCCTCCCCGATCCTCCAGGGCTTCCCTTCCTACCAGCATCGTCGGCACCGGCCTGACGTACGTCAAGAATCACATGAAACCAGGACGTATATGTCAAACAGGGGCATGCTGGGTGGATGGGAGATCCGACGGCGCCGCCCAGAGCCCCCTGGGCGTTCCTGACCAGCCACGCACGGGTCCTCCTGGCCCTGTCCCAGGACCCCGGGGCGCGCCTGCGGGACGTCGCGGCCACCTGCGTACTGACCGAGCGCACGGTCCAGTCGATCGTCGCGGACCTGGAGGAGGGCGGATACCTCAGCCGGGTACGCGAAGGGCGCCGCAACCACTACCTGATCAGCCCCGCCGCGAAGTTCCGCCACCCCACCGGAGCGGGCCGGGACGTCGCCGGCCTCCTCGCCCTGTTCACGGACCACCCCGAGCAGCGGCGAGAGACGGCGTAGAGCACGACAATGAGGGGGCCGGCCCCGCAGGCGTGCTACTTCTGCAGGGCTCGGACCGCCTGCTGTTCCAGGTCCAGGCTGCGGTCCACGTGCTCCGCGCAGGCGTCGAAGAGCTCGCGCCGCTCCTCGGGACCGGCCTCCGGGGCACTGTCCCGGGCGAGGGCGGCCAGGGCCGACCAGTGCCGGGCGGACTCCCGGAAGAGTCCGGAGGCCTCCGGGCGGCCGACGAGGTCGAGGAAATCGGCGTACAGCGGCCGGGTCGCGCCCGGGGCCGTCCACTCCTCCTCCAGGCAGGCGTGCAGCCGTCCGGTGCCGGCCGCGAAGGCCTCGGGCGAGCTGCCGAACCGGCGCTCCCAGCCCGTCTTGGTCGTGCTGTCGCGCAGCTGCGCGGCGAACTTCTCCATCCCGGTGAAGCCGAAGTTCACGTCGAACTGGTTCCCCAGGACCGGCCCGGTGAGGTGCGTGACGGTGGAGGCGATCGCCCCTGCCACGTCCGGCTGCTCCGTTTCCGACGGCCCGGTGGGCACGATCAGCTGGTGGCGGCCCTTGCGGTGCGCGGTCCAGGCAGCGCCGAACTCCTCGCGGTCGATCCGGTACGGGGTCGGGGCCCCGTCCTCGATCAGCAGGTCGTCGCCGTCGTACCCGGCGATGACCACGGTGTAGGGGTCCGCGCCGGTCATCTCGGCGTCCGGGTCGGCCTCGTGCCAGGGCAGGGAGGAGCGGTCGACCACGCAGAAGGCGGGCTGTCCCTCGTCGAGCGCGGCCCGGACCCGGCCCCAGCGGGGCTTCATGGCGCGCGTGGCGTCGTACGGGATCCCCAGGCGGCCGAGTGCGACCTGCACCCAGGGTTCGGGGTGGGACTGGGCCACGATCGTGGCGATGGGCAGGCGGCCCGCGTACTCGAAGACGAAGTACATGAAGCCGATGCCCCCGGCCAGGCCGGCGACGAGCTCCTCCTCGTGGACGCTGCCCAGGGCATGCCGGATGAGGGAGGCCTCGCGGTGGCGTCCGGTCCCGAAGTCTTCGTACACGAGCACAGTCATGCGGTCACCCTATCCGCGGAATCCGCAGCCCCCGCACAGCCTGTCCCGCGCACCGCGCAGGGCGCTGCCCCCGACGTCACCCGCTGTGCGGCCCCCGGAGCCTGCGCACCACCAGCACGGCCCGGTCGTCCTCGTGGCGAGTGGCCCGCGCGCAGTCCATCAAGGCGTCCGCGATCTCCCCGGCCCCCGTGTCGCGGTGTTCCTCCAGAGTCCGGCACAGCAGGGCCGTGCCCTCGTCCAGGGTGAGCCGCGGCCCCTCCACGAGCCCGTCCGTGAACAGGGTGAGCGTCTCCCCCTCCTCCAGACGGCTCTGCGAGAGCGGGTACCGCGCACCGGGCAGGACCCCCAGCGGAAGTCCCCCCGCGGGCTCGGGCGCAGAGGCCCCTGCTGCTCCGCACCGCACCGCCGGGACGTGGCCCGCCCGCGCCGAAAGCACCTGGCCGCACGGGTCGAGCAGGACGTAGAGACAGGTCGCGAAGCCGGTGGCGCCCATCTGGAGCATGAGTTCGTTCGTCCGCTCCAGGACCCGGTCGGGCGAGGGGTCCTCCCAGGCGTAGGCGTGCATGGCCGTGCGGACCTGTCCCATCAGCGCGGCCGCCTGGATGTTGTGGCCCTGGACGTCGCCGATGATGCAGGCGACGCCGCCGTCCGGGAGGGCGATCACGTCGTACCAGTCGCCTCCCACCTCAAGGCCTTCGTTGGCCGGCAGGTAGCGCGCCGCTATGTCGAAGCCCTCGATGCGGGGCAGCGCGGCGGGGAGCATGTCGCGTTGGATCGCACCGGCCAGCTCAAGGCGGGCGGTACTGAGGCGGATCCGTTCCCATGCCTGGCCGGCCAGTTCGGCGATGACACCGAGGAGGGTCCGTTCCGGCCCGGTGATGTGGTGGAGGGTGTCGTAGGTGATGACCCAGCCGCCGAGGGGTCTGCCCGGTTCGGCGGCGAAGGGCACCATGAGGAACGACTGCGCGGTCGTGGCGTCGAGCAGCCCGTGGGCCTGTGGCCAGGCCGCGCGGTAGGCCGCGCGCGAGCCGATGACCTCGGTGCGCCCGGTACGGATGGCGTGCGCAAGTGGTTTGGGTGCGTCCAGCCCCATGCCGTGCAGGGAGCGCGCCATTGCGGGGTCGATGCCCTCGCCGAAGGTGACCCTGAGGCGCTCGTTCTCGACGAAGGCGAGGAGGGTGCCGGTTCCCGCGAAGGCGGGGGCCACCTTGTGCAGGAGGGCGTCGGTGAGTTCGTCCTCCGTCTGGGCGGCGACGAACGCCGTGGCCAGTTCCCGTACCAGCCTGCTCTGGCGCGAGTGCTCGTGCGTCACGGCCCGGTCGTGTTCCACGTCGGCGGTGTGGTCGCAGGTCGAGCCGATGATCTGGCGCGTCCCGCCGAACCCGATGCGCACGGTGCGGGAGACGGAGCGCAGCCAGCGGTGTCCGCCCTGGCCGTCGCGGAGGCGGAAGCTGATGTCCACGACCTCACTGCCGTCGCCTTGCCGCAGGGCCCGGACGCCGCGCGCGACGTGCTCCCGGTCCTCGGGGTGCACCTGCTCCAGCACCTGGTGCAGGGGGAGTTCCCTCCCGTCCCGGCGGCCGGCGCACTCGAGCGCGTTCTCGACCCAGCGGAACCGGTCGCGGTCCTCGTCGTAGGCCCATACCGACTGGCCCCGGAGCGCGGCCGCGGCGTGCAGCAGGGCCCAGCTCTCCCAGTCGGTGCCGTCGGGCCGCCCCAGTTCCACGACGGCGGCGGCCCGGCCGTCGGGCCCCTCGGCTGGCCAGGCCGATACGAGGCACAGCACCGCCTCGCCTCCGTCCGTGCCCCGCAGCAGCAGGGGGCTGCGGGTCACCGCCGGGCGGGCGGCCCGGTCCGCCGGGGCCGCCCGGCTGCCGGACAGGGCGACGTCCAGCAGGAGGCGGGACACCGACCCGGTGTGCCCGGGAGGGGCGAGGTCGCAGAGGCGGAGGCCTACGATCGCCCGCGGATCCATGCCGAGCAGGGAGCCCGCGCGGGCGTCCGCGTCGAGGATCACCGAGCGGCCCCCGGGCCCGTGCGGGAGGTCCACCAGGATGCGGGCGGTACGGGAGGGTGCTGCGAGCGAGAGGTTCATCTCGGGCCGTCCGTCCGGATAGGTGACGCGACCTTCCACTCAAGCGAGGGCGGCGACGTCGGACCAGGGCCGGACGTCCCGCCCTCGCGGGGCGCACTCCCCTGCGCCCCGGGGCCGAAGGTCACGGCCCCGCCGGCCTCGCGGGGCCCTGAGTACGAAGCACCGGACGATCTGAGTACCGCGCCCGAGGCGTCGCGCAGACAGGCCGGTTTCACTGGGGCCATGAGACAGACGAACGACCGGGACGGTCAGGCAGGTTGGACGCCGCTCCGCATCCGGTTCGCACCGGGCCGCGCGGCGGGCCGGACCGCTGAGGGCGAGGAGGGCCGATGACCGCTCAGCCGGGCCCGCCGCCTCCCCGCACCACACCGTGCCAGTGGTGCGGACGCCCCGTGCCGCAGCCCTTCCCGATCGTGCGCAAGCTGCACTGCAATACCGGCCACTGGCTGCAGGACGTCCGCGACAACTTCTGGCGCAGGCTGTGGGACAACCTCTGAGGATGCCGCTGCGGTCCCGGGGCCGACGGGCGGGACGTGCCCGAGTCCTCGTCCCCGGACGTCATCCGGGGTGTTCGCCCGGTGCGGTGGGCCCGCCCGCCGCACCGTCGTCCGCGGCCGGACCGGGTACGGGGTCCAGGGCCTCGTCTCCCGCATGGGCCCGCAGGTGCACGACCACCGTGTTGGCCACGGCGACCAGCGGAACGGCGACGACGGCTCCGCCGATACCGGCGACGACACCGCCGGTGGCCACGGCCAGCACCACCGCCAGGGGGTGGACCCGCACGGCCCGCCCCAGGATGAACGGCTGGAGCACGTGGCCCTCGATCTGCTGGACGGCGAGCACGATCAGCAGGGCCATCAGCGCGGTGAACACGCCCTGGGTCACCAGCGCGACGACCACGGCCAGCGCCCCGGACGCGACGGCGCCGACGAGGGGCACGAACGAGGACAGGAAGATCACCACTCCGATGGGGACGGCGAGCGGCACGCCGAGGAAGTAGATGCCCAGGCCGATGAAGAGGGCATCGATGAAGGCGACGATCATCGTTCCCCGGATGTACGCGGTGAGCGTGCGCCAGGCCGGCGGACCCGCGTCGGCCAGGTCCGCACGGGCGGCGGCCGGCACCAGTTTGAGGATCCACTGCCAGATGCGCTTGCCGTCGTAGAGCAGGAAGAGCGTGGAGAACATCGCGAGCAGCATGCCGGTGATCACCTCCACCAGCACGGTCACCCCTTGGAGACCCTTCGAGGTGATCTCGGTGGTGCTGGTGCCGATGGCATCGCTCAGCTTGTCGGCGACGTCGTTGATCTGCTGCTCGGTCACGTGGAAGGGACTGTCGAGGAGCCAGCGTTTGAGCTCCTCGATGCCTTCCTGGAGGCGCTCGGACAGGTTGTCGAGATTGTCGAGCACCTGCCAGACGACGAACCAGCCGACCAGGCCGAGCGCCACGAACCCGCAGACCGCGGTGACGGCGGTGGCGAGTCCCCGGGACAGCCCGTGCCGGTGCAGCCGGGCGACCGTCGGCTCCAGCAGCGCGGTGACCAGCAGTGCGGCGGCGAAGGCGAGGACGACGATCCGGACGGATCCGATCACCCTCATCACGACCCACAGCGCGGCGGCGAGGACGAGGAACCGCCAGCCCGCCTCGGCCGCGACCCGTACGCCCCAGGGCACCGTCAGTGCGGGGTCCCGCTGACGGGGGCGGACGCGGCGGGCCGCCGCCGCGCGTTCGCGCTCGGCGGCCGCTTCGCCGTCGTAGTCCGCCTGCGCCTGTGCGCGGCGCTCACCGAACGCTGCGGCGCGGTCCTTGACCCGGCCCAACCAGCCGCGGATTCCGGTCATCCGGAGCCCCCTTCCGTCCCACTCGTCGTGTGCCCACGTTTCCCGTGCTCAGGCAGGTGCGGTCCGCTCGATCAGTCGTGGGCACCGGCGCCGAAATCGGGCAGCGTGAGCGTGCCGTCCGCTGCGAGGGGGAATCCCGGGTTGTACGCCACCTCCCAGGCGTGACCGTCGGGGTCGGCGAAGGCACTGGAGTAGAAGCCGATCGCATTGACCGCCGCGGGTTTGGTGACGGTGCCTCCGGCCCGCTGCACGAGGTCGAGGAGCGCGTCCACCTCGGCTTCGGACCGGACGTTGTGGGCCAGGGCGATCCCGCCGAACCCGGTCGCCGGGCCGAGGCCCCGACCGCAGTCCTCGGCCAGCTTGCCCCGGTCCCACAGGACCAGTCCCAGCCCGCCGGCCTGGAAGAAGACGGTCTCCTCGACCTCCTGTCCCCGCCAGCCCAGGGCCTCGTAGAAGCCCTTGGCGCGAGCGAGGTCGGACACCCCGAGGGTGACCAGGGTGATGCGCTGTTCCATGGGGTCACGTTAAACCACGCATACGCACTAAACCGGGAGAAATCGGGAATTCAATCGACCCCGAGGGCCGTCCGCCGGGCTGCCGTGGGTCCGCGGCCCGGGGGCGGCGGTCCGAGCGCCGTCGCCGGGGGTTCGCCGGGCCGGTGGCGGCGTACGCCCCTTCGGGGGGGCACGTCGCGCCGGGAGGCCCGGCTGCCGGGCGGATCCCGTGGCAGTCCGGTCGTGACGGAGCCCCGTGGCCGCGCGATGCCGGGGGGTTGCACCGCGCGGCCGGGCTCTCGGCGAGCACTCCTGCCGGTCGTCCTCGGCAGGGCTCGCCTTGACGCGTATGACCCGTTCCCGGGCGGCCAAACCCCTTGTCCGCGAACGGTGTTTCAGTGGACGGTCTGGTCGCCGTCCGGTACGTCCTCGACCGTGACGAGGGGGCGAGGCACCCCCAGCCCCCGGGACACGGCCCGGGCGAGCCCGTCGAAGTCCTGGCCCGTCGGGACCGGTACCTGCTCCCCCTCGCCGTGGCTCTCGATCGCCTTCTCGAAGTAGCGGGGATGCCAGGCGCCGACGGCTCCTCTGACCTCGACCGCGGTCACGGGGCGGTATCCGACCAGGCTCTGGAGGGCGGACAGGATCTCGTCGGACCGCAGTTCACCGGGCACCTGGAACAGGCTGGCGTGCGCGCCGACGAGGCCGCCGTCGCCCAGGCGCACCGTCACGGTCAGGCAGCTGGTCACGCTCGGGTAAGTGATCACTCCTCCGGGCGCGACCTCCTTGACCTGCCCTTCCGTGACCGTCGCCCGATCGGGTGCGATCGGGCTGCTCACCGCGCGCGGCCCTGCATGGGCGGGCCCGTGCGCCTGCGCCGCCGGACCGAACCCGAGGGGGAGAGTGAGCAATGCGGCCGACAGCACCACGGCGCGGAGCGTAATAGCCCTTTGCCCTCGGAGCACATGACGGACCTGCTGGTGCGATGGCACGGGATTTCTCCTGATCGGGTAGCGGGAGCGATTGCCCTCCGCAGTCGGCAGACGGCCGACCGCCCACTGTACTGAGCGGTCATCTCCCTCTGCGAGGGCGCTCCTTCACCGAATCCCGGAGTGGGTACGGCCCGGTCATCTGCACGTTCTCCGCCGGTAACGAGGGCGCGGAAGGCTTCGGCGACCGCGGGCAATACCTCGAACAACCGTTCAGTAAACCGGGGTTACTGCCTCCCTCGATTCGGGGACTTCGGTATGCGCAACGCCGGAGGAATACAGCGGATATTGCAGGGAAGGAACTGCGGGCGCCCGATGGTGAGTAACATCCGGCAGCAACACCATGAGGTATGAGGAGAGTGAGCCGCACATGGTCAACGAGCCGGACACCACGCCCATCCACAAGCAGTACGCGCAGCGGTTCTCCGCCGATCTCGAGATCAACCGGAAGGAACAGGACGAGCTCTCCGCGCAGATCGCGGAACTCGAGGCGCGCCTGAAGCAACTGAAGGCGGACGAGAACTGGCTCTGCGGCGTGCAGGGTGCACTGCCGGCGGCCGGAGCCGGGAAGGCCGCCGAGCGGGTGGCGGCCCAGGCCGTCCGGTCCCCCGCCACCAAGACGGCCAAGACCGCCACGGCCAAGACCGCGGCCGCGCCCGCAGCTTCCGCCGCGGAGCCGGTGGCCGGAAGCGTCCCGAAGCCCCGGCAGGCGAAGAAGGCCGCGGGGGCTACGCGCGCGCGGAAGGCCACGCCCGCCAAGAAGGCCTCCGGGACCGCCGCAACCGGTACGAAGGCCAAGGCCGCCCCGCGCAAGCCCGCCACCACGGCTGCGAAGACTGCGACGACGGCCGCCCCCGCCGCAGCCGGCGCCACCACCACCGCAGCCACCGCAACCACGGCCGCTGCCGCTGCCAAGAAGGACACCGGGACCAAGTCGCCCCAGGCGGAACCCCCGCTGCGCGAACTCGTCCTCGCCCTCCTCGTCGGCGCCGCGGAACCCCGCCTGGTCAGCGAGGTCAGCACCGAACTGGCCCAGGCACACCCCGGCCGGCCCGCCTCCACGCAGGTCGTCCGCAACACCCTCGAGACGCTGGCCAAGAAGAACCTCATCGAGAAGGAACACAAGCAGGGCTCGGTCATGTACTCCGCGCCCCGGCCCGCCACGACCGAGCCCGTCGCCGCGGCGGCGACTGCCACCGGCACGAAGGACGAGAAGGAGCCGGTGAAGGTCTGACCCCTCACCGCAGTCCGGAGCGACACCGCCGGGCCCCCTCAAGGGGCCCGGCCGTCGTCTCGATAGCCTGAACAGGGCCGGGACGACGGACCGGCCCGAAGCGCATGCGAGCCTGAGGCGGAACCGGGGTGGACATGGACATCGGGCAAGGAAGTCCGGCGGCAGAGCCGCGGCGGACGCTGCGTCATGCCGACGCCGTCACGGAGGACGGCACCTGGGCGGTCCACGCGTTCCTGATGCCCCGGCCGGCGGACTGCGAAGGCTACGACCACGCGCGGTGACACCGGGCTGCCTCCCCGACGCGGCCGCAGAGGCCGAGTACGAGCGCAGCGTCACCGAGCTCGGACTGCGGCGGCGGGGCGGAGCCCCCGGCGGCGGGGCGGAGCCCCCGGCGGCGGGGCGGAGCCCCCGGCGGCGGCTGAACCTCACCCGCCACTGAGCAACCCCCTTACGCAGACGCGCCGCGATGCGCGACTCCCGGAAGGGGTTCGCGCATCGCGCCGTCACCGGGGCGGGTCAGTGACCGTGCCCGTGGCCGTAACCGCGGCCGTGGCCTCCGTAGCCGTAGTCATCGTCGTCGTCGTCCCAACCGCTGTGGTGGTAGCGGCCGCCGTTGTCGTCACCGCATCCACCCCCGGCGAGGTAACTGACGGACTGGGTGGGGACGGCCGCAGAAGCCGTACCCGCCGTGCCGAGTGCGGCACCGCCGGCCATCAGCAGGCCCGCGGCGGACACGACGAAAAGACGCTTCACTCTCTGTGCATGCATGAGAAATACCCTTTCCTCCACCTCTCGCTCAGCCTTCACAGCAGGAGGGGCGGCCGCGGCCGCAGCAGAACGGCAGCGCGGATCGGTTGCGTAGCCGCCGACAACGGTGCGCACGCCGGTCCCCCGCGACGCGGCCGTGGGCCACGCGGTCCCCCGAGGCGGGCAGACGTCAGAGACTCGGGCTCCCGTCGTCGCGGGAGCTCAGCCACCGGGGGCGTGCCCCGCGGTTGCGGCTCTCACTCACCGAGGCTAGTCGTGTCCTGGCCACTCAGCATCTCGGGATCGGCCCGCCTGCACGTCCCGGACCGGCCATCGCCGGGGCCCGCGCGGACCGTTCGCGTCCGGGTCCCCCGGCAATGGGCGGGCCTGCGATGCTGACCGCATGACCGATGCCGACACCCGCCCGCCCCACACCGGCGCCCCCGCAGCCCCGCCCGTGTCCCCGAGGATCGAGCACCTGGAATGGGGCCTGATGGAAGTCGAAGGCCTCGCCCCCGGCAAGGACTTCGTCCTTTATCCGGGGGGCGGCCACGCGTGGGACTGGTCCCGGCACGGCACCCGGCACGAGCCCGGGGTCCAGCCCGCAGACGTGCAGGAGCTGATCGAACGGGGCGCCGAGGTCGTCGTCCTCAGTCTCGGGATGGACGAACGGCTGCGGATCGCCGGGCCGACCCTGGAACTCCTCCGGGAGGCAGGCGCCGAAGCGCACATGCACGAGACACGGATAGCGGTCAGCCTCTACAACACCCTGACCACAGGGAACCGGCCCGTGGGCGGCCTCTTCCACTCCACCTGTTGAGACCCCGACGGACCTCGGGCGGTGTGACGCACGTCCCATTCCGTTTCGGTTCCGTTTGCAGCCGCCATGATCGCGCACACGCCCTTGCTGGAACACCCACCGAGGAAAGGACCGGCCATGGCGGCCCCCGACTCCCAGCAGGTGGCCGATCCGGAAGCGGTGAAGCGCCACCCCGTACTCTTCCGCGCCATCAGGCAGCGCCGGAACCCCAGACTCCGCAGGACGGACATCACCGTCACGGACGACCGGGCGGTCAAGCGCGCCGTGAAGGCTGCCTCGCTCGGCAACGCCATGGAATGGTTCGACTTCGGCATCTACTCCTACCTGGCCGTCACCCTGGGCCATGTCTTCTTCCCGTCCGGGAACGAGACCACCCAATTGCTGTCCTCGTTCGCCACCTTCGCCGTGGCCTTCCTGGTCAGGCCCCTGGGCGGGATGTTCTTCGGCCCGATGGGCGACCGGCTCGGCCGCAAGAAGGTCCTGGCGCTCACCATGATCATGATGGCGGTCGGGACGTTCGCCATCGGCCTCATCCCCTCGCACGGCACGATCGGCCTGTGGGCCCCGGCCCTGCTGATCCTCTTCCGCATGCTCCAGGGGTTCTCGACCGGCGGAGAGTACGGCGGCGCCTCCACCTTCATCGCCGAGTACGCCCCCGACAAGCGCCGCGGCTACTTCGGCAGCTTCCTCGAATTCGGCACCCTGGCCGGCTACGTCGGCGCGGCAGGCCTCGTCACGGCGCTGTACGCCGTGCTCGACGACACCCAGATGGAGAGCTGGGGCTGGCGCATCCCCTTCCTCGTCGCCGGCCCCCTCGGCCTGGTGGGCCTGTACCTGCGGCTGCGCCTCGACGAGACCCCCGCCTTCCAGAAGCTGGAGGGCGGCAGCGCCAAGGCGGCCAAGGCCACCGAGGCCGCCGACGGGGTGGAGACGACCACCAAGGGTGACCTCGCGCACATCTTCCGCCGGTACTGGCCGACGCTGATCCTCTGCATCTGCCTGGTCGGCGCGTACAACATCACCGACTACATGCTGCTGTCGTACATGCCGACCTACCTGTCGGACGAACTCGGCTACAGCGAGACGCACGGCCTGCTCGTCCTGCTCGCCGTGATGCTCTGCCTGATGCTCGTCATCAGCCAGGTCGGCAAGCTCTCCGACCGCTTCGGGCGCAAGCCGCTGCTGATGGCCGGCATGGTGGGGTTCGTCGTGCTCTCCCTCCCCGCGTTCCTCCTGATCCGTCAGGGCGGCATCCCCGCGATCACCGTCGGCATGCTGATGCTGGGCCTCTCCCTCGTCTGCATGCTCGGCACGATGTCCGCCGCGCTCCCGGCCCTCTTCCCGACGCAGGTCCGGTACGGGTCGCTGTCCGTCGGCTACAACCTGTCGGCGTCCCTCTTCGGCGGTACGACCCCGCTGGTGATCACGGCCCTGATCAACTGGAGCGGCTCGAACCTGATGCCCGCCTACTACGCGATGGCAGCTGCCCTGGTCGGCATCATCGCCGTGGCCTGCATGAAGGAGACCGCGCAGCAGCCGCTCGCCGGTTCCCCGCCGTCCGTCGAGACGCAGGAGGAGGCCGCGGAGCTGTGCGCGGCCCAGTCCCCGGCCCCGAAGTTCTGACCGGAGGCACGTGGGTCCGTCCGCCGGGCGGATGCGGACGGGGTCCCCGCCCGGTGGTGCGGGGACCCCGTCGTGGTCCGGGCCCGGGGCGGGGCGCGGCGCGGGCAGGTGGCCGGGCGCGGGCAGGTGGCCGGCTGCTCGGAGCGGCAGCCCGCGTACCCTCGTCCCCGTGCCTCCATCCCGCCTGCGTCGTGTAGCCGTCCTCGTCCTCGAAGGCGCCAAGCCGCTCGATGCCGGTATCCCCGCGCAGGTCTTCAGCACCCGGGCGAGCATGCCGTACGAGGTACGGGTGTGCGGCGCGGCGCCGGGGCCGGTGACCGGCGGCGACGGCCTGTCGTACTCCGTGGCGCACGGCCTTGAGGCACTGGCCTGGGCAGACCTCGTGTTCATCCCCGGCTACCGGCTCCCGGACCGTGAAGACCCGCCCCGAGCGGTCATCGACGCCCTGGTCGCGGCCCACGAACGCGGCGCGCGGCTGGCCGCCATCTCCACGGGCGCCTTCGCCCTCGCCGCCACGGGACTGCTCGACGGCAGACGCGCCACGACGCATTGGCACTACGCGCGTGAGCTCGCCGCGAAGTACCCGCTCGTCCGGGTCGACGAGAACGTCCTCTTCGTCGACGAGGGCAGCGTGCTGACATCGGCCGGCGCCGCCTCGGGCATCGACCTGTGCCTGCACATCCTGCGCGGCGACCTGGGGGTGGCCGCCTCCAACCATGCGGCCCGGCGCCTGGTGGCGGCCCCCTACCGCAGCGGCGGTCAGGCACAGTACGTGCCGCGCAGCGTGTCGGAGCCGCTCGGCGAACGGTTCGCCGCCACCCGTGAGTGGGCCCTGCACCGGCTGGGCGATCCGCTCACCCTAGAAATGCTGGCCCAGCGTGCGGCCGTGTCGCCGCGCACGTTCTCGCGGCGCTTCGTCGAGGACACCGGGTACACGCCCATGCAGTGGGTCATGCGGGCCCGGATCGATCTGGCGCGTGAGCTGCTGGAGCGTTCGCAGCGGAGCGTGGAACAGATCGCCGCCGATGCCGGTCTGGGCACCGCCGCCAATCTGCGGCTGCACTTCCAGCGCGTCCTCGGCACCACACCGAGCGAGTACCGGCGCACGTTCGCCTCGGGCGAGTAGCCCCGTGTGACGGGGGGTGTGGCGCGATCCTTACGAACCATGGCGATCACGCCGATGGTCCGGGTGGGCGCCCCGGGCGAACCTTGGGGTGAACGAAGGGACACCGCACATGACTCGCATCGCCATCAACGGATTCGGCCGCATCGGCCGCAATGTGCTCCGCGCACTCCTCGAGCGCGGCAGCGACCTCGAGATCGTCGCCGTCAACGACCTCACCGAGCCCGTCACGCTGGCGCGGCTGCTCGCCTACGACACCACGTCCGGCCGGCTCGGCCGCCCCGTGACCGTCGAGGGGAACGTCCTCGTCGTCGACGGCCGCCGCATCACGGTGCTCGCCGAGCGCGAGCCGGCGCAGCTGCCGTGGGCCGAACTCGGCGTCGACATCGTGCTGGAGGCGACGGGCCGCTTCACCTCGGCCAAGGACGCCCGTGCCCATCTCGACGCGGGCGCGAAGAAGGTGCTCGTCAGTGCGCCCTCGGACGGCGCCGACGTCACCCTCGCGTTCGGTGTCAACACCGACGCGTACGACCCGGCGGTGCACACGATCGTCTCGAACGCCTCCTGCACGACCAACGCGCTCGCGCCGCTGGCCGCGGTCCTCGACGACCTCGCCGGCATCGAGCACGGCTTCATGACGACGGTGCACGCCTACACGCAGGAGCAGAACCTGCAGGACGGTCCGCACCGCGACCCCCGGCGCGCCCGCGCCGCCGCCGTCAACATCGTGCCGACCACGACGGGCGCCGCCAAGGCGATCGGCGTCGTCCTGCCGAACCTGGACGGCAAGCTGTCGGGCGACTCGATCCGCGTGCCGGTGCCGGTGGGCTCGATCGTCGAACTCAACACGACCGTCGCCCGCGACGTGACGCGCGACGAGGTGCTGGCCGCGTACCGCACCGCCGCCGAGGGCCCGCTCGCAGGCGTCCTCGAGTACTCCGACGACCCGCTCGTGTCGGCCGACATCGTCGGCAACCCGGCCTCGTCGATCTTCGACTCGGCCCTGACCCGGGTCGACGGCCGCCACATCAAGGTCGTCGCCTGGTACGACAACGAGTGGGGCTTCTCCAACCGGGTGATCGACACGCTCGAACTCCTCGCCTCCCGCTGACCGGACGCGGGCGCGGCCCCGACCCCCAGGGGTCGCGCCCCCGGCAGCTGGTTGACTACGCCGCATGGACCTCTCACCACCTCCCGTCCCCCTCCCGAAGGCGGGGGGCGCGCCTGCGTTCGACCCCGAACTGCACGCGGCGCTCGCGGCGTTGGGCGGCGCGCCGCGCGAGCCGCTCACTGCGCAGAACCTCGCGGCCCGGCAGGAGCAGGATGCTGCGGCCAGACCCAGGCCGACGGCCCGGGACCTGCGGGCCGACGGCCGCTTCGAGGTGGACGAGCTGCGCGTACCGGGAGCGCAGGGCGGGCCGGACGTGACGCTCGTGAGCGCACGGCCCGCCGGGCTCGCAGGGCCGTTGCCGCTGCTGTACTACATGCACGGCGGCGGGATGATCATGGGCAATGCGTGGTCCGTCCTGCCGGAGCTGCTGTGCTCCTGGGCCCTGCCGCTGGAGCTGGCCGTCGTCTCCGTCGAATACCGGCTGGCGCCGCGGACGCGGTACCCCGGACCGCTGGAGGACTGCTACGCCGGACTGGTCTGGGCGGCCGAGCACGCGGGCGCACTCGGCATCGACGCGGACCGCATCGTCATCGGCGGCAAGAGTGCCGGAGGCGGACTCGCGGCGGCACTCGCCCTGCTCACCCGTGACCGGGGCGGGCCCGCGCCGGTCGGGCAACTGCTCCTGTGCCCGATGCTCGACGACCGCAGCCACACCTTCTCCAGCCATCAGATGGCCGGGGTCGACACCTGGGACCGGACCTCCAACGCCACCGCGTGGCAGGCCCTGCTGGGCGACCTGTACGGCGCGGCGGACCTTCCCGCGTACGCCGCTCCCGCCCGGGCCACGGACCTGTCCGGGCTGCCCCCGGCCTATGTCGACGTCGGGTCGGCCGAGACGTTCAGGGACGAGGACGTGGCCTACGCCGACGCGATCTGGCGGGCCGGCGGTCAGGCCGAACTGCACGTGTGGCCGGGCGCGTTCCACGGTTTCGACTCCCTCGCACCGGACGCGGCGCTCAGCCGCGACGCCCGCGACGCCCGTACCCGCTGGCTCCGGCGCGTGCTGGCCCCCGTCCCGGGACCCCCAGCGGTGTGAGACGAGCCCGGAGCTCTCCCAGGCGAAGCCGTCCGGGTCGGCGCACGTGGCGGCGGACTCGACGCAAGAAGGACCTGCCGTCGGCGCTTCTCGGGTCCTGGCCGATTGCGGCCGCCCCCGGCCGCGGACGTCCCGCGTCCGGCGTCGGACGGCCTGGCGGGCAGATTGGAAACGGGGCGACCGGGTAACCCCTCCAGAAGGGGCGCCATCAGGGCCTCGCCCCCGGACAGGACAGGGGCGGTTCATGCACTCGTTCCCGATCCCGCTGATTCCCACGGAGGAAGGCGGACTGCTCATCCCGGCCGAGCAGGTCACCGGTCTCCTGCGGAGTCTGGCTGCCGACTGGGCGGCCGCAGCCGACCTCGACATCCCCGAGGCCGACTCCGAGACCGTGCTCGCGATGACCGAGGCCCTCACCCAGTTGGCCGACCAGATCGACGCGGAGTGCATCGCCTACGCCTCTCGGCCGGAAGACAGGCCCTGAGCACGGAGCCGGTCAGCGCGGCGGCGACCAGAAGGCCTCCAGGCGCCCCGCGCCGGGGGTGAGACCGTCCCAGCCTCCCGGAAGGTCCACCACGACGACGCCCGACGTCGGGAAGCCCGCCCTCAGCCGGTCCAGCAGTTCGGCCGGGCCGCTCCCGCACAGGGCCGAGGCCAGCTCGTGGATGCCCGTGTTGTGGCCGACCAGCATGAGGTGGCCGAGCCCCGCTCCGCGCTCCGTCAGTACGGTGACCAGTGCGTTCGGGGCCGCGTCATAGAGCCTTTCGTCGTACACGGCGGGCGGCGGCTCCGGCAGGGCCGGGGCGATCAGCTGCCAGGTCTCGCGCGTCCTGCGGGCGGGCGAGCACAGCACCAGATGGGGTGCGAATCCGGACTGCGCCAGCCAGCGGCCGGTCTCCGGCGCATCGGCCCGTCCGCGTTCGCTCAGGGAGCGCTCGTAGTCCTCCACCCCGTCCTTCGGCACGGCTTTGGCGTGACGCACCAGGAGCAGTCGGGACATGGCCATCTCCTTCACGCGGGACAGGTACACGGTCATGGTGCGATGGGTCCGGGCGGTCCGCATGTCGTTCGGTGGGCGGCGGTCGTCCGCGCATCCCCTTCCCTCCACTATCTTGACCATCAAGACAGTTCGCCATCAAGCAATACCCCTGCCCGCACAGCGACCCCAGGAGCATCATGCGCACCTCGCCCCGACTGGCCCGGTGGCTGGTGCCCGCCCTCCTCCTCGTGGTCTGGCTCGGGGTGGGCGGCAGCCTCGGCCCCTACGCGGGCAAGCTCGGCGAGGTCTCCACGAACGACCAGGCGGCCTTCCTGCCCCGCAGCGCCGAATCCACCCGGGTCGTCCGGGCCCAGGGCGCCTTCCGCCAGGAGGAGGCCCTGCCGGCCGTGGTGCTGTGGACGGCGGACGGCGCGGCGGACGCGACCCCGGCGATGGCGGCCTCCGCCCGGGCGGCGCTCGCCGGCCTGGAGGGGCGGCCCTGGACGGCGGGTCCCCCTTCGCCCGTCGTCACGTCGCAGGACGGCAGGGCGTTGCAGGCGGTGGTCCCGCTGGATCCCGCGCTGGGCGACGGGCTCCCCGCGGCGGTGGCCGAGCTGAGGCAGGCGGGCGCTCTGGTCGCGGGCACCACCTTCCACGTGACGGGGCCGGCCGCCACCCGGGCCGATCTGTCGGAGGCCTTCGCGGGCATCGACGGTCTGCTGCTGGGCGTGGCTCTGGTGACCGTCCTCGTCATCCTGCTGCTCGTCTACCGCAGCCTTCTCCTGCCCCTGTTGATCATCGTCGGGGCGGTGTTCGCCCTGTCCATGGCCTGCGCGATCGTCTACGTCCTGGCCCGCGAGGGCCTGGTGCGGGTCGACGGGCAGGTGCAGGGGATCCTCTCGATCCTCGTCATCGGCGCGGCCACCGACTACGCCCTGCTGCTGACGGCCAGGTTCCGTGAGGAGCTGGGGCACACGGACGACCGCTACGCGGCCATGCGGGCGGCCTGGCGGCAGTCCTTCGGTCCCGTCGTGGCCAGCGCGGGCACGGTGGCCCTGGGCCTCCTCGCCCTCTTCCTCAGCGACCTGACCAACAACCGGGCGCTGGGTCCCGTCGGGGCGATCGGCATCGTCTGTGCGGTGGTGAGCGCGCTGACCTTCCTGCCGGCGGCGCTGGTGCTGCTGGGGCGTGCGGCCTACTGGCCCGCCCACGTGACCGGCAGGAGCGGCGCGGCCGGGGTCTGGGGCCGGATCGCGGCCCTGGTCAGCGGCGCCCCCCGCCGGGTGTGGACCCTGGCGCTGGCGGGCCTGCTCGCCTGCGCCGCCTTCACCCCGCTCCTCCACTCGGGCGGTGTCCCCCTGGACGAGACCTTCGTGAACGAGGCCCCGTCGGTGACCGGGCAGAACGCGCTCGTGCGGCACTTCCCCGGCGGCGCGGGCAATCCGGCCGTCGTGATCGCCGCGGCCGGCCGGCAGGCGGAGGTCCGCGGGCGGGCCGAGGCCACGGAGGGCGTGGCCTCGGCCACGGTGCTGGGCGAGAAGGGAGATCCGCAGCGGCCGCGGGTGGCCGACGGCCGGGTACGGATCGACGTCACCCTGGAGGACCCGGCGGACAGCGAGGCGGCGAAGGCCACGGTGGTGCGGCTCCGCGAGGCGGTCCACGCGGTGCCCGGTGCGGACGCCCTCGTGGGCGGCTACACCGCCCAGGCGTACGACACGCAGAAGACGGCCGAGCGGGACCGTGAGGTCATCGTGCCGGTGGTGCTGGTCATCATCCTGGTCATCCTGGTGGGGCTGCTGCGCTCGCTGGTGATGCCGCTCCTCCTGGTGGCGACCGTGGCCCTGAACTTCTTCGCCACGTTGGGGGTGTCCGCCCTCGTGTTCCGGTACGTGTTCGGGTTCAGCGGCACGGACTCCTCGGTGCCGCTGTACGGGTTCGTCTTCCTCGTCGCCCTGGGCGTGGACTACAACATCTTCCTCATGTCGAGGGTGCGCGAGGAGTCGCTGCGCCACGGCGTCCGCGAGGGTGTGGTCCGGGGGCTGACGGCAACCGGCGGCGTGATCACGTCCGCGGGTGTGGTCCTCGCAGCGACGTTCGCCGCCCTGGGCGTGATCCCGCTCGCGTTCCTCGCGCAGATCGCGTTCATCGTGGCCTTCGGCGTCCTCCTGGACACACTGGTCGTACGCTCGCTGCTGGTCCCCGCGCTGGTCCTGGACATCGGCCCCACCGCCTGGTGGCCGGGCCGGCTGAGCCGTTCCCGCACGCCGGCGGGCCCGGGCGGGGTCAGGCCCGGGGACGGACCGGAGCCGAAGGAGACTCGGGGGCAGTAGGGGCGGCCGCCGCCGCGGGTGGGCCCCCGGCGGCGAACTCCTCGCCGAGCAGGCCGAGGAAGCGCAGTGCGGCCGACGTGTCCTGCGTTCCGGCCCGCTCCATCGCGCGGCGGGTGGCCTCGGCGAGGAACCGGAAGTGCTCGGCCGCCGCTCTGCGCGCGGTGGGCTCGTAGTGGAGGTGGACCACGCGCCGGTCTGCGGAGTCCCGTACGCGCCGCACGTGTCCGGCCTTCTCCAGGCGGTCCAGGCAGGCGGTGACGGAACCGGAAGTGAGGCCCAGGTGCTTTCCGAGCCGGCCGGGCGTGAGCGGCGTCGGTGCGTCCAGGATCGCCCCCAGGGCCTGGACGTCGGTCGCGTGCAGGCCCTGGCTGCCTGCGAAGCGGTGGATCAGCCCGTTCATCGCGCCGTTGACGGCCCGCAGGTGCCGGGCCATGGCGAACAGTCGCGCCTCGTCGGTGTCCACCCCGTCGACGCGGGCCGCATCGTCGCGCTGATCTTCGGCTCCCACCGGAAGAGACTAACCCGTCGCCGCACGCGGGAGACCGGCCGCCTCGGGACGCCGAGGGCCCGGCGGCAGGACGTCTGCGGCTGCCGGGTCGCGCGACGGGAAGCACGATGGACACGGACGCGGACACCGGCGGAACGCAGACACCCGCGGAGCGCGGCGCACCCCAGGGAGCAGAGATGGACCGGTCCGGCTGGAGCGTGGCCCCCGACCCGGGACGCCCCGAGGGGCGGGCCTGCGCGCACGCCGCGGGACTGCCCGGTGCCGCGTGGCCGGGGGCCGAGGGCGCGGGGTGTGCGCAGTGCCGAGCCGAGGGCCGGGAGTGGGTGCACCTGCGGGTCTGCCTGAGCTGCGGTCACGTGGGCTGCTGCGACAGTTCCGCGGGGAAGCACGCCTGGTCCCATGCGGAACGGACCGGGCATCCGGTAGCCCGTTCGGCCGAGGCCGGTGAGCGCTGGGCCTGGTGCTACGTGGACGAACTGTTCCTCGTCCCGGCCGGTCCCGCCTCTGCGCCCGGCGGCCGTCCGCCCGGCTGAACGGATGCCAGGACCTCGCGGGCGGCGCGGGCGCCGGAGGCCAGGGCGCCCTGGACGGAGCCGGTGGCGCGGTGGTCTCCGCAGAGGTGGACGCCCTCGGCGATGCGCGTCGGCCTGGTCAGCGGCCACGGGGCGGGCATGGCGGGCAGGGCTCCGCGCACCGTGAGCGAGGCCACCGGCTCCCAGGTGCCCGCATCGGTCCCGTACACCTCCGACAGGGCCTCCAGCACGGACCGGCGGCGGTCCGGGGAGTCCTCGCCGAGGACCGACGTCGAGACCAGGGACCGCCCGTCGGCCGCGTAGGTCGGTGCGACCTCCGTCAGCACGCAGGTGTTGAGGAACCTCCCGGCGGCGTCGAGCAGCAGCGTCGGCTCATCGAGCGGCGAACGCGTGCAGGCATGGTGGTACGTGGTGACCGTACGGGTGGGTACCGGCGGGAGCCCGGGCAGCAGGCGGGCCGCCGCGGCCGGACCGGTCGCCACCACGACCGCGGCCGCCTCGCGCCGCGAGCCGTCGGCCAGCACCACCCCGCCGTCTTCGAGCGATGCGACGGGCGTACCGAGCTCCAGGCAGCCGGCCGGGAGCCCTTCCGCGAGGCGGCGGGGCACGGCCCCGATGCCGGCCGCGGGCAGGGTCAGGGACCCACGCAGGAAGCTGCGCCAGAACAGGTGGAACACCCGGCTGGAGGTCTCGAGGCCGTCTTCGAGGAAGACACCGGAGAGGAAGGGCCGCAGGAACTCCTCGACGAGCGGTTCGGGCAGCCCCCAGGAACGCAGTGCGGACCGGGTGCTCGTATCGCGCCCGTGCCGCAGCAGCCGGGCCGGCAGCAGCAGGTCCCTGGCGGTGAGCGCACCGAGCGCGAGGGCTCCCGCCGGGGAGACGTGGCCGCCGGTCAGCAGCGCGAGGGCCTCGCCGGGCCTGCGGGTGGGGTCGCCGTAGCGGACCCGACCCCTGGCCGTGTGCACCAGCGCCCCCGGGGTGAACGGCCGCAGGCCCAGGCCGCGCAGCCTCAGGCGGCGCTTCACCTGCGGGTAGGAGGTGTTGAAGACCTGGAACCCGCGGTCCAGCAGGAAGCCGTCGCGGACGTCGGTGCGCATGCGGCCGCCGACCTCGTCACCGGACTCCAGGAGCGATACGGCCACGCCGGCCGCCGCGAGGTCGGCGGCGCACGCCAGCCCGGCCGCCCCGGCACCGACAACGAGCACGGGGGCCCGACGCTGCGGGGACGCGTTCATGTGACTCCTTCCCACCACGGCCTCTGTCTCTGCCCCCTCTTCGGCTCCTCCCGTCCCCTCGGATGCGGCGTTCCGGGCAGTGGCTCGGCCGCCGTCACTCCGCCGGGGGCAGCGGGACCCGGGTGTGGATGGTCTTCCCGCTCGGCCGGTGCCGGATCCGGACGTCCCGCCCGAGCCCGTTGACCAGCGCCCAGCCCCATCCACCACCGCTGCCTTCGAGGTCGGGGGTCCGTACCGTCGGCTCGGCGCTGCTGTAGTCCGTGACGTCGATGCCGATCCCGTCGGCTTCCATCTCAAGGTCCAGGGCGCAGCCCTCCGAGGCGTGCCGGACGGCGTTGGTGACGAGTTCGCTGACGAGCAGCAGCGCCGTGTCCATCGCGTCGGGCGCCACCGGGCGGCCGCTGCGGCACGCGTCGACGAAGAAGTGACGGGTGAGGTCACGGGCCGCGGCAGCGGCCGCCGTCCCGTGCAGATCACGGTGCTGTCGCAGTCGGAGGGTCATCCCCGCTCCCCCGTCCTGCGGCCCGGCCGTCGTCCGCAGAGCGCCGCGGCGGCCCGTGGACGCCGCCGGGCCGGTGCACGCCGGAACCGTCGAGGGAGTGTGTTCATACCGGGCGCCTACCCGGCTGTGCGCCGCCATCCCCCCGGAGCGCAGCCGGTTTGGGCGGGGCGGGGCTGGACAGCCGCGGGAGGGAAGCATTCTGTGCACGCCGAACGAAAGGAACGGTCATGGACGGGAACATCCGCTCGACGCGGGCCGACATCCACGCCGCGGAGCTGTCGCTGGCGTGCAACACCTTCCCGTCCGAGACGGCCGTCCAGGCCAGGGCCGCGCTGCGGCTGGCCCGCAGGGCCCTGGCCGAGGACGACCGGGTGACGGCCCTGGCCGCGGCGGACACCGCTGTGGCCCTGCTGGCCGGTGCACTGGCTTCGGGCGGTACGGCGTGAGCGCGGGTGGCCGGTCGGCGGGTGACCTGGAGCATCTCGGCGTATGACAGGACCCGGCCGGGGTGACTACGGGCCCCGGCCGGGTCCTGTGTACGTGGGGCGTGACGGATCCGCTCCGGTCAGAGCTCCGCGTCACGCGTTTCGCCGTCGTCCTGCTCGCGCTCACGTGCCGGGTCGTCCTCGCGGCGCGGCTTGAGCTCCTCGGGGCTCTTGCCGCGGACCGGTTCCCGGCCGGTGCCGGGGTGGACGGGGTCCTGACTGGGGCCCTGCAGGCGCTGCTTCTCCTCGCGGTCCTTGCCGTGCTCCTGGCGCTTGTCCTGCCTACCGCCCATGACACGGCTCCTCTGCGATGTGAGGGGAAACGCTTCCTCTGACCCTGCACCTGACGTCGACACTGCCCTTGACCTTGCCACGGATGGGGCCGCTGCGCATTTCGTCGAGCACGGTGCGTGACGGACGGGCGGGAGCGTGGAGCCGGTGGCGGCGCTGGGGGTGCGGGCCGGGAGGGGACACCTGACGATGGACACGATCCCCGTCCCCTCGTCCCCTCCCAGGAGCTTTCCCATGCTCGAACGCATGCTGCGCAAGGACCGCACCGAGGTCACCTTCGTCCTCCCCGCGGACACTCCCCCCGGCCCCGTCAGCGTGGTCGGCGACTTCAACGACTGGCAGCCCGGGGTCCACACCTTGCGGGCACGCAGGGACGGCAAGCGGTCCGTCACCGTCGAACTGCCCAGCGAGCACACCCACTCCTTCCGCTACCTGGCGGCAGGCGACTACTGGTTCAACGACGAGAGCGCGGGCGACCGGGACGGCCCGAACAGCCGCCTCCACACCTGACGCCGCCGGGCGGCGCCCTCCCCGTCCACCCCTCGGGGGGTCTACGCTGCCCGGACACAGGCGTCGCGACCTTGTGTGGGGGAAGGGCAAGCGCGGCACCCCTGGTGGCAGCGGGCCTGCCGCTCTGCAGAAGATCCTGGCCGCCGAAGGCCTGGACACGGCGCTCGCCGCCGCGGTCACGGCGCTCCGTGTGCACGGGGCGCAGGAGGCCTACGCGGCACTGCACCGGAAGGTTCCGGGCCTCGGGCCGTCGTTCTTCACCAAGTTCCTGTACTTCACCGGCAGGACGTTGCCGCCCGCGCAGGGGCCGGAGCCGCTCGTCCTGGACCGCGTCCTGTCCCTGCGCCTGCGGTCGTTCGCCACCGCGGCCGGCCGGGAGACGGGACTGGACCCCGACGGGTCGGCGGCGGCGTGGGTGTGGGCGGAGTGGGACTGGTCGCCCCACCGCTACGGCACCTACCTCTCCTTCGTGCGGGCTGCCGCCCGCCGGCTGGCCGGCACGGGGCTGTGGCCCGGCCACGGGACTCCCGACGTCCTAGAGTGCGCACTCTTCGGTGCCACTTGGGGACCCCCGCCTGAAGGAGCAGGGGGTTAGCCCCACTTCGCGCCCGGCAGGTAGCGGGATCGTGCCCATCAGTCGCTGCGGATCATGCTGGAACCGGCGAACGACGCTGGATTCCCCTTGATTCCGCAGGAGTTGAACGGTGCGCGAGCAGACATGGCAGAGGTTCGGTGTTTCCCGGCGGCAACGGGGCGGTGGGCGCAGGGCCGTTCGGGCCGCGGCGGCGGTGGCCTTGGGCGTCATCGTGACGGGCGCACTGGCGCCGCCCGCGGCGTCCGCTGCCGCCAGGCCCGACCCCGTGCAGCAGGGGCTGAGCGCGCTGGTGCACACCGACGGCGTGCCCGGCGCACTGGCCGGCGTCACGGGCCGCGACGGCCGCACCCGTACCTACACCGCAGGGGTCGGCGACCTGGCCACCGGGGCGAAGGTGCCGGGGGACGGGCAGGTGCGGATCGGCAGCAACACGAAGACGTTCACCGCGGTGGTCGTACTGCAACTGGTCGGCGAAGGGAAGATCGGCCTCGACGACAAGGTCGACACCCATCTGCCCGGCCTCGTCCACGGGGAGGGGTTCGACGGACGCCACATCACCGTCCGTCAGCTCCTCCAGCACACCAGCGGGATCCCCGATTACGAAGACCTCGTGGAAGAGTCCGTCCGGCAGCACCGGTACTTCGAACCCCGCGACCTCCTGGACCTCGCCTTCCAGCGCAAGGCCGTCTTCGACTCCGGGTCGGGCTGGGCCTACAGCAACACGAACTACGTGGTGGCCGGCCTGATCGTCCAGAAGGTCACCGGCCGGCCCCTCTACGAGGAGATCGGCAGGCGTGTGATCGAGCCCCTCGGGCTGCGCCACACCTCCTTCCCCGCTCCCGGCGACATGCGCATCCGGGAACCCCACCCCCAGGGCTACCAGAGGGACACGCCTGGCGCGCCCCTGCGTGACGTCACGGAGATCGACCCCTCCGTGGCCTGGGCGGCGGGCCAGATGATCTCCACCAACTCCGACCTCAACCGGTTCTTCACCGCGCTCCTGGACGGCCGTCTCCTGCCGGCGGCGCAGCTCGCCCAGATGCGCACCACCGTCCCCATCGGGAACACCGGGGCCGGCTACGGGCTGGGGCTGATGAGCAGGCCGCTGTCCTGCGGCGGTGTGTACTGGGGCCACGGCGGTGACATCACGGGCTACGAGACCCGGGGCGGAGTCACCGAGGACGGCCGCGCCGCGAACGTGGCGGTGACCGCCGTCCCGACCGACGGTGCGACGACGAAGCACGTCGAGAGCCTCGTGGACACGGCCCTCTGCCGCTGACGAGAACGCCGCCGTCCCCGCGCCGCGCGCCCGCGCCCGACGTGAACGGTGGAGCGCACGGTTGGCGGTGCGAGCCCCGCACGGCCCGTCCGTCGCCGTGCGGTCCGGTTCGCAGTGCGCACTCCTTCCCCGCAGGTCCCGCTGGTGCGAACCCGGAGCAGGGACGGGAAGGGGCAGCTCCGGCTGGAGGATCCCTGCGCCGTCCGCATGCGGCTGGAGCTGGCCCGGATGCAGCGTTCGCTCCGGGTCAGCGCACGGGCCAGCACCTGGCGGCTGCATCCGGCGCTCATGACGGTGCCGCTCCCCCTGCACATCGACAGTGCGACCGGAAAGGGCGCGGTGTCCGACTGGCTGTGCTTCTGGCCCACCAACAAGGCCCGGTTCCAGGAGTATCCGCGGCCGGAGGGCCGCCCCGGCTACGACGCGCTGATGCTGTACCACGTGCACCGGCTGGAGTTCGACAGCGAGTCCGTCCCCAAGAGCGTCAGGGAACTGATGAAACGGGCGGCGCGGGAGTGGGAGCGCAAGCAGCAGGCGCCGGGCCCGGCGCTCGTGCCGGAGCTGGTCACGGTGATGCAGTCCGACCGGCGGCTCTTCACCCGGGAGGGCGAGCTGTTCGTCACCGGGCTCGGCGCGGCCGCACTGCTCGCGCTGTTCGTTTGGGTGGCCGTGGAGGCGGGGGTGATCGCGGGGCTGGGTGCCGCGGGGAAGGCAGGGCTGTCCGCGCTGGCGGCCACTCCGGCCTCGATGGCGCAAGCGGTCGCCGCGACCGCGAAGTTCGCCCGGGACTTCCCGGCCGTCGCCACCCAGCTGGTCTTCACCCCGCCGACCCGACTGCTGCCGCTCCGGCCCGCGACGGCCGCCCCCTGAGCGCTGCGGGGCGGGGGCCGGCAGGACGCCGGCTAGAACCAGGTCAGGGTGAGGGGGAAGGTGGCCGTGGCCGAGGCGCCGGTCGTGTCCGTGGCGGTGGCGGTGATCTGGACGGTGCCCGAGCCCCACGGCCTGCCGGTGATCCGGCCCGTGGCGGCGTCCAGGGTCAGCCCCCAGGGCAGCCCGCTCGCGGTGTGGCGCACCGGTGGCTTCCCGCCGGTCGCGGTGAGCTGGATCGTGCAGCTCTGGTTGAACTTGCAGGTCTGCGGGCCCGGGTTGGCGAGCTTCAGGTCGCCGGTGGGCGGCGGGGTGGTGACGTCGCAGCCGGGTGCGGCCTCGGCGGGCAGCGGCACGCGCCAGATCTGGTTGTCGTTCTCGGAGCCCACCAGGAGCGTGGCGCAGTCGGCGTACGTCACGATCTCGCCCTGGGGCTGGGCGGGCAGGGCCACGTCGGCCAGCTTGGCGCCGGTCGCCGCGTCGTAGACGGAGGCCGTGTTCGCGCCGAGGGGGCCGCCGCTGCGCAGGGTGTAGGACTTGCCGGTGGGCGAGAAGGCGCCGTCGGTGGCGAAGACGGGGCCGGGGCGGACCGGGGTGAGGGTGTTGAGCTGTCCGGTCTGCGGCGGCAGTGGCGCCTTGTAGAGCTGTCCGGTGGCGCCGATGAGCTTGCTGGCTATGTACCACTGGCCGGTCACGGGGTCGGTGAGGAGTGATTCGGCGTCGTGGCGGCCGTCGGAGTAGGCGAGGCGGTAGGTGGCGGGGGTGACGGCGGCGTTCGCGAGGGTGTCGGGTTCGGGGAAGCTGTGGACGGTGAGTTCGGCGCGTCCGCTGAAGTTGTCGCCGATGTCACCGACGAGGATCACGGGGCGGCCGGCCGGGTCCCTCCCCACGGAGAGGGCCTCCCAGTCCGTGTTGGAGGTGCCGGTGACGGTGAGGGTGGCCCTGAGCTGTCCGGTGGGTCCGCTGCATTCGACCGCGAACACCTGGTTGGTGTTGCCGCTGTCGTTGACGGCGTAGAAGACGCCCGGGTGACGCGTGCTCATGGCGAGCCCGCTGATTTCCGTCAGGCCCGCGGGCAGGGTGCACTTGCGCTCCGGGGCCGCGGGCGCCGCGGCCTGTCCGGCGTTCCCTGAGACGGAGACGGACACGGACACGGATACGGGTGTGGACGCGGGTGTGGACGCGGCTGCGGCAGCGGCTTGTGGGAGCGGACACAGCAGGGCGAGGCTCGCGGCGGCCGCCGCGGCGCGGGGGGATACGAGGAGTCGGGACATGCGCACAATGTGACGGCGGCCGTCGCAGTTCCCAAGCGGCAGGCACCTCCGCGTTGGGCATGGACCGATGCCGGACGGGCATGGCGTGCTGCCGGAGCTCCCGCCCCCGCCGATGCGTCAGCGACTGGGCTCGCGGACGGGCGAATTGTGCCGGGCATGGGAGAGGAAGGCCCGCGCCGCACGGCTCAGGGGGCGTCTGGCGTGCACGATCCCCACCGGCCGCAGCAGGGGCGGGGTGAAGGAACGCACCTCCGCCCGGCGGCCGAAGGCCCTGAGGACGACGTCGCGGTACCAGATGAGCGAGCCCCGGCCGTCCATCACGCCGGTCACCCAGGCCAGCCGCTCGTTGACCTCCAGTGTGGGCACGGGCCGTACCCCCAGGCAGCTGAACATGGCCTCCAGCTCGGTGCGACGGCCCGTACCGGGTGCGGGCAGCACCATGTCCAGACCGTCGAGCAGGCGGAAGGGCAGGGGGTCGGGCAGCCGGGAGCCGAGCGGCGAGATCAGGACGACCTCCCGTTCCTGGATGTGGTGCGCCGACAGCTCGTTGTCCACCGGCAGGTCGACGAGCCCCAACTCCGCTGTTCCGTCGATGAGTTCCTGGACGAGCACCTCGCGGCTGTCGTGCTGGTGCAGCCGTACGTCGATCCCCGGGCTGCGGGTGGTGAAGGCGGGCACGAGGTCCACGGCCAGGTCGAGCGCCAGGGTCGGCGTGGCCACGACGTGCAGGGTGGCCCGGTTGTTCTGCCCGTGCGGCGCGCCGACGTCCTCGATGGCCTCCACCGCGTCGAGCACCGTACGGGCGAGGCGGACCACGCGCGTTCCTGCCGGCGTGAGATCCACACCGCGCCCGCGCCGGGCGAGCAGTTCCACTCCGAGGTCACGCTCCATGGCCTGCACGGCTCGGGAGAGGGCGGACTGGGCGACGAACACCGACGCCGCCGCGCCGGTGATGGAGCGGCAGTCCGCGACGGCGACGAGGTACCGAAGCTGCGCGAGTGTGGGGGTCATGACCGGACGGTAACCCCAGGACCCTTCAGGTGTAAGGGGCGGCAGAGTGAACAACCGGCCGATTTGGGGCGCCTGCATACCGGGTCGGTTGCGAGCCATACCGGCACGGCATGCCCGGCCGTACGCCCGTACCGCACCACCGTGCGGAATGCGTGGCTCCGGTGCGGGGAACGCCGCAGGCCGGGGCGGTGGGGGCGGTTCCGGGCTACGGATTCCGTCGCGGTTTCCGGACGGCCGGAAACGAATGGACCCTACCAATGAGGGCGTTGACACTCACAGGCGACCACCGCACGATGCAACGCGGCATGAAGGTGTTACCGGCGGTCACCCACACGGCGGGTGATCCTTCGGAGCGGCCTGAACCGACCCTCGGCACCCCCATTGACCTGCCCGGGTCCTCGCCGCACCGGCGCACCGCCGCTCCGTGCCACCGCTCTGCGCCACCGCCTGCGCCATGGCTCCGCCTTTGCTCTGCCGCTGCTCTGCGCCACCTCTGTGCGACCGGTACCCGTCCGTCCGTCCCGCGCTGCCGTCCCCCCTGCCCGCTCGGCCTTGTCAGGAGCGCCTGTGACCCCTCAGCCGGCCCGTTCCGCCGTCCGCGACCTCGTGGTCGCGGTCAGCCCCTTCGAGGAGCCCAACCCCAGGATCGTCGTGGCCGCCGAGCGCGCCGGCGCGCTCGGCCTGCTCGACCTGGGCAGAGACGCCGGCCTCGCCCGCCGTGCCCTCGCCGAAGTGACGCGGACGCTGCGGCAGCCCTACGGCGTACGCGTGCCGGCCGGCTGCCCGGTCTGGCCGGACGAACTGCCGGCCGAGGTGGACACCGTGCTGCTGGCCGATCCCGACCAGCAGCCGCGCCCGGCAGCCTGGGCGGCCGGCGGGGCACGACGGGTCTGGGCCGAGGTGACCAGCCCTCAGGAGGCGGCCGACGCCGTGGCAGCCGGGGCGGACGCCGTCGTCGCCAAGGGCCACGAGGCGGGCGGCCGGGTCGGTGAACTGACCGCCTTCGTCCTGCTGCAGCGGCTGCTGGCCGACCCGGACGTGACGGTGCCCGTCCTCTCCCAGGGCGGCATCGGCCTGCACACCGCTGCCGCCGCCGTCGCGGGCGGCGCCGCCGGGGTGGTGCTCGACGCCCAGCTCGCCCTCACCACCGAGGGCGAGGCCACGCTCCCCGGGGAGGTCTCCGCCGCCCTGCGCGCCATGGACGGCAGCCAGACCACGGTCGTCGCGGGCCACCGGATCTACGCCCGCCCCGACCTCGCCCCGCCCGAGCCCGCGGAACTCGCCCACCGGCTCGGCGCCCGCGGACTGCACACCCACCCCCTGCCGCTGGGCCAGGACGGCGCCTTCGCCGCTCGTCTCGCCGCCCGCCATCGCACCACGGGCGGCGTGGTGCAGGCCGTGCGCGAAGCCGTCGCCACCCATCTCGACGCGGCCGTGGAGAGCCACCCGCTCCGGCCGCAGCCCTCGGCCCCCCATCTGCCCGTGGCCCAGGGCCCCATGACCCGGGTCAGCGACCGGGCCGCCTTCGCCGCGGCCGTCGCGGACGCGGGCGGGGTCCCCTACCTGGCGCTCGCCGTCATGCCGGGCGACGAGGTGCGCACCCTGCTCGCCGAAACCGCACGGCTGCTGGGCGCCCGGCCCTGGGGCGTGGGCCTGCTCGGCTTCGCACCGCCGGACCTGCGGGCCGAGCAACTGGCCGCCGTGACCGAGGTCCGCCCCCCGTACGCCGTCATCGCGGGCGGACAGCCGGCCCAGGCCGCCCCGCTCGAAGCCGGCGGCACCCGGACGTACCTGCACGTCCCCTCCCCCGGCCTGCTCGATCAGTACCTCGCGCAGGGCGCCCGGCGGTTCGTCTTCGAGGGCCTGGAATGCGGCGGCCACATCGGCCCCCGTACCTCCTTCACCCTGTGGGAGGAGCAGATCGACCGGCTGCTGGGCTGCGAGGACGTCCCGGCACTGGACGTGCTCCTCGCGGGCGGCATCCACGACGAGCGGTCCGCCGCCATGGCGGCCGTCGCCGCCGCCCCGCTCGCCGCGCGGGGGGCCCGGATCAGCGTGCTCATGGGCACCGCCTACCTCTTCACCGCGGAGGCCGTCACCGCCGGGGCCGTCCTGCCCGGCTTCCAGGCCGCCGCCCTCGACTGCGAGACGACCGTCCTGCTGCGGACCGCGCCCGGACACGCCACCCGCTGCGCGGCGACCGAGTACGCCGGCACCTTCGAGGCGGCCCGGCTGCGGCTCACCCAGGACGGTACGGACCCGCGCGAGGCGTGGGAGGAACTGGAACGGCTCAACCTCGGGCGGCTGCGCATCGCCAGCAAGGGACTGCGCCACGGCAGCGCCGGGCCCGTGCCCGCGACCGAGGAGGAGCAGCAGCGCGACGGGCTCTTCATGCTCGGCCAGGCCGCGACCGCCCGGTCCGCGACCACCACGGTCGCCGCACTGCACGCGCAGGTGACGGAGGGGGCGAGCGCCTTCCTCGAACGGCGGACGAGGGAACTCGCCCCCGCCTCGCCACCCGCGCCGGAGCCCGCCGAGCCGCTGGACGTGGCGATCGTCGGCATGGCCTGCGCCTATCCGGGCGCGGGGGACCTGGCCGCCTTCTGGGCCGACGTCGTCGCAGGGCGGGACGCCGTCACCGAGGTGCCGGCCGACCGCTGGGACCCCGCGCTCTACTTCGACGCCGACCCGGCCCGGGCCGGTGAGCGCACCCCGTCGCGGTGGGGCGGCTTCCTGCCGCCGGTGCCCTTCGACGCGCTCGCGCACGGCATCCCGCCGGCCTCCCTGCCCGGGATCGAACCGGTGCAGCTGCTCGCCCTGGAGATCGCCGCCCGCGCCCTTGCGGACGCCGGCTACGGCGGCGGACGCGCCTACGACCGCTCCCGCACCTCGGTGGTCTTCGGGGCCGAGGCGGGCACGGACCTGGCGGGTGCCTACGGGTTCCGCGCCCTCTACCCCGGCTACTTCGGGGAAATGCCCCCGGAAGTCGACGATGAGCTGCCGAAACTCACCGAGGACTCCTTCCCGGGCGTCCTGGCCAATGTCATCGCGGGCCGGATCGCCAACCGGCTCGACCTCGGCGGCGCGAACTGCACGGTGGACGCGGCCTGCGCCTCGTCCCTGGCCGCACTGGACCTGGCGTGCCGGCAACTGCGTTCCGGTGACAGTGACATGGTGCTGTGCGGCGGGGCCGACGTGCACAACGGCATCAACGACTACCTGATGTTCGCCTCCGTACGGGCCCTGTCCCCCACCGGGCGGTGCCGTCCCTTCTCCGCCGCGGCCGACGGGATCGCGCTGGGTGAGGGCGTCGCCGCCGTGGTGCTCAAGCGGCTGGAGGACGCGGAGCGCGACGGGGACCGGGTGTACGCGGTGGTCAAGGCCGTCGGCGCTTCCAGCGACGGACGCTCCCTCGGGCTGACCGCGCCGCGGCCCGACGGCCAGCGGCGCGCCCTGGAACGGGCGTACGCGCGGGCGGGCATCGCACCGGCCGAGGTGGGGCTGGTCGAGGCGCACGGCACCGGCACGGTGGTCGGCGACGGCACCGAACTGGCGGTCCTGACGGCACTGTTCGGCGCTTCCGGGAACGCGGCCGACGCGGGGCGCACGGACGCCGGGCGCAGCGACGTCGTGCGCACCGATGCCGGGTGCGCGCTCGGTTCGGTCAAGTCCCAGATCGGCCACACCAAGTGCGCGGCGGGCCTGGCGGGCCTGATCAAGGCCGCGCGGGCCGTCCATGCCGGGGTGCGGCCGCCCACGCTGCACCTCGACGACCCGCACCCCGACTGGACGCAGGGGGCGGGCCCGTTCTTCTTCGACACCGAGGCCCGGCCGTGGGCGGCGCCCGTACGGCAGCGGATCGCCGGGGTCAGCGCCTTCGGCTTCGGCGGTACGAACTACCACGCCGTGCTCGCCGGGCACGAGGAGGAGCCCGCGCACGGGCTGGACGCCTGGCCCGCGGAGCTGTTCTGCTTCCGGGGCGCCGACCACGACGCGGCGGCGCGGGCGATGGACCGGCTCGCGGCCCGGCTGGCGGAGAACGACGGCGCCGGGCGGCCCTGGCCGCTGCGCGACCTGGCCGCCGAGACGGCCGCGTCGGCATCCGGCCCCGTACAGGTCTCGGTGGTCGCCGGGAGCCTGGACGGCCTGGCAGCGAAGCTGGAACGGGCCCGCGGCTTCACCGCGGGCGACGGGGTGCACGTACGGGCGCCGGGGGCTGACCCGGGGAAGGTGGCGTTCCTCTTTCCCGGCCAGGGCAGCCAGCGCCCCGGCATGCTGGGGGACCTCTACGTGGCCTTCCCGCGGCTGAGGGCGCTGCTGGACGAGGCTCCGCAGCAGGTGGTGTCGGCGATGTTCCCGCCGGCCGCCTTCAGTGCGCAGGAGCGGGCGCGGCAGCGTGCCGCGGTGACCGACACCCGGGTGGCACAGCCCGCGCTGGGCCTGGCGGGCGCGGCCTCGCACCTGCTGCTCGGTACGCTCGGCGTCCGGCCGGACTGCACCGCCGGGCACTCGTACGGGGAGCTGACCGCGCTGTACGCCGCGGGCTCCCTCGACGCTGCGGCGCTGCTGCGGCTGAGCGGCCGCCGGGCCTCGGCCATCCTGGAGGCCGCCGGGCAGGACCCCGGGGCGATGGCCGCGGTGACGGCCGCCCCCGAGCAGGTACGGGAGATCGCGGCGCGGGCCGGATGTGTCGTCGCCAACCACAACGCGCCGGCCCAGTGCGTGGTGTCCGGTCCGAGGCAGGCCGTCGAGGAGGCGCTGGCCGCCCTGCACGCCGCCGGGCTGCGCGCCGAGCTGATCCCGGTGGCCTGTGCCTTCCACAGCGAGGTCGTGGCCGGGGCCGTCGGCGGGCTCGCCGCCGAACTGGCCGGGACGCCGGTGAGGGAGCCCGCCGTACCGGTCTGGTCCACGGTCACGGCCCGGCCGTACCCCTCCGGTCCGGCGCAGGTGCGCGAGCTGCTCGCGCGGCAAGTGGCCGAGCCGGTGCGCTTCGTGGAGCAGATCGAGGCCATGTACGCGTCCGGGGTGCGGACGTTCGTCGAGGCGGGGCCCGGCCGGGTGCTGACGGGGCTGGTCGCCAAGATCCTGGGCGACCGCCCGCACACGGCCGTGGCCTGCGACGTCCCGGGGGAGGCCGGTCTGCCGCGGCTGCTCGCCGCGCTCGCGGAACTGGCGGCGGCCGGGGTGCCGGTCGATCCGGAGGCGTTGTTCAAGGGGCGTACGGCCCTGTTGCCGGAGCGGGCGCCGCGGCGGCCCGGCTGGCTGGTCGACGGCCATCTGGTGCGGACGGCGGACGGCTCGCCGGTGGCGGGCGGGCTGCGGCCGGCCCGGCGCGTGCCCCTGCCGCAGCCCGCGGCGGCTGCCGTGGACCGGCGTGAGGAGGCGGTGCTGGAGTACCTGCGGGGTGCGCGGGAGCTGGTGGCGGCCCAACGCGAGGTCCTGCTGGGCTATCTGGGCGCCGAGGGAGCAGTGGGAGCCGTGGGGGCCGCCGGTTCCGCGGGGCAGCGTCCGGCCGCGCGGCCGGCCACGGGGGAGGCGACGGACGGCACGGGTGGCTGGAACGGGACGGAGGCGGCGCACTCCGGCGACGACGGGGCGGACGCCCGCGCGGCGGCGCGCCCGGCAGCCGCGGCCGTCCGAGGCGGACCGCTCACCCCGGACGAGGTCATGGACGCGGTTCTGGAGATCGTCCACGCCCGCACCGGCTACCCGCGGGACATGCTGGACCCCGACCTCGACCTGGAGGCGGACCTCTCGGTCGACTCCATCAAGCGCGTGGAGATCGTCGGCGCGCTGGCCGACCGCATCGGCCTTCCCGGACGTTCCGACGGCTCCGCGGCCCCGGCCGTGGAGGAGCTGTCCCGGATCAAGACGCTCCGCGGGATCGTGGGCTGGATCACCGCCCGGGAACCGGCGCCGGCCGTTCCCCCGGCCGGAGCAGCGAGTTCCCCCGCAGGAGCACCGAGCGCACCCGAAGGCCCGATGCGGCCCCCGGTACCGGCCGCCGCGCAGGGCCCGGCCGGTGCCCCCGCTCCGGCGCCCGCCGTCGGGCGCGCCCTCGTACGCCGTCCGGTGCGGCTCCGCGTCGAGGCCTCCCCCGCCGGTCGGGCCGTCACGGGCGACCCCGCGGCGGTACTGGCCGGGCGGGTCTTCGCCCTGGTCGAGGACGCGCTGGGGGTGGGGGCCGCGCTCACCGCGCTGCTGGAGTCCCACGGCGCCCGGGTGGTCCCCGTCGCGGACGGCCGGCCGGCCTCCGCCGAAGGGGTGGACGGCCTCGTCGACCTGAGCGCCCTGGATCCCGGGCCCGATCCCGTCCTGCCCCGGGCGTTCGCGCGGCTGCGCGGGGCGCTGGTGGCGGGGGTCCGGTGGCTGGTGGTCGCGACGGCCGCGGGCGGGGCGTTCGGCCACGGCCCGGCCTCGCCGGATCCGGTGCCGGGTCTCGGGCTGCGCGGGTTCGCGCGCAGCGCGGCCCTCGAGTACCCGGGGGCGCTCGTACGGGCCGTGGACATCGATCCCAAGGACCGTCCGGAACGCGTCGCCGCGCATCTGCTCGCCGAACTGTGCTCTGCGGACGGGCCGGTTGCCGTCGGCTACACCGACGGCACGCGCATGGTCCTGCGCACCGTGCCCGCGCCGCTCGCGCAGGCCGCTGCACCGCGGCCGGCCCTGGACCGCGACGGCGTGGTCCTGATCACCGGCGGGGCCCGCGGCATCACCGCCCGCACGGCGCTCGCCCTGGCCCGTGCCACGGGCTGCCATCTCGAACTGATCGGCCGTACTCCCCTGCCCGAGGCGCCCGAGGACCCGGCTATGGCCTCGGCGCACGACCGGGTCGCCCTGCGCGCCGCGCTGATCGCCGGGGGGCTGCGCACCCCGGCGCAGATCGAGGCGGCCGCGTCCCGGATCCTGGCTGCCCGTGAGGTACGGGCGAACCTCCTCGCCCTCACGGGCGCGGCGGCGTCGGTCCGTTACCACTGCGCGGACGTCACCGACGAGGCCGCCGTACGTGCGGTCGTGGCCGGCGTACGGGCCCGGCACGGCCGGCTCGACGGCATCGTGCACGGCGCGGGCCTGCTGCGGGACTCCCTCCTGCGCGACAAGGACCCGGAGTCCTTCGCCGAGGTCTTCGCCACCAAGGTGGACGGTGCCCGCCACCTCGCCGCCGCGGTCGCCGACGAGGCCTCGGCCGTGGCGCCCGCCCCGGCCTTCCTGGTCCTCTTCGGCAGCGTCGCCGGGGTGTACGGCAACCGCGGCCAGGGTGACTACGGCGCCGCCAACGACGCCCTGGACACCCTGGCCCACGCCTGGTCCGCGGCCTCCCCGGGCCGCGTACTCGCCGTCGACTGGGGCCCGTGGGCCGCGGAGGCGGGCGGGATGGTCACACCCGAGCTGGAGCGGGCGTACGCGCAGCGCGGCATCGCGCTGATCGGGCCCGACGCGGGTGCGGAGGCCTTCCTGGCGGAACTGGCCCACGGGACGGACCCCCAGGTCGTCCTGATGGCCGCCCCCACGGGCGAGGCGGACGGGACGGATGAGACGGACACCACGAACGCCACGGACGCCACGGACGCCACGGACGCCACGGACGCCACGGACCAGGAGGCCCCCCATGGCCACTGATCCCCGGCCCACCGATGCCGCGATCGTCGGCATGGGCGCCGTGTTCCCCGGCGCAGGCAGTCTCGCCGCCTACCGGCACAACCTGTTCACCGGTGTCGACGCGATCACCGACGTGCCGCCGGGGCGCTGGGACCCGCAGGTGTACTACGCCCCCGACGGGCCGTCCGGCAGCGACCGCTTCTACTGTCGGCGCGGCGGGTTCGTCGACGACCTCGCGGCCTTCGACCCCACCCGCTTCGGCATCATGCCCTCCGTCGTCGCCGGGGCCGAGCCCGACCAGCTGCTGGCCCTGCACGCGACGGCGGAGGCCATCGCCGACGCGGGCGGCGAGGACCGGCTGCCGGCCGACCGGGCCCGGATCGGCGTGGTGCTGGGCCGGGGCGGCTTCATGGGCGTGGCCACCGCCCGCCTCGATCAACGGGTGCGTACAGCACACCAGTTGAGCACCACCCTGCACGAGCTGGCACCCGAGCTGAGCTCCGGCCGGATCGCCGCCATCCGGCGGGCCTTCCAGGAGGCGCTGGGCCCGGAGCAGCCGGAGGCGTCGATCGGGCTGGTGCCGAGCTTCACGGCGGCGCGCACCGCCAACCGGCTCGATTTCCGGGGCCCCGCCTACACCCTGGACGCGGCGTGCGCCTCCTCGTTGCTGGCCGTGGACCAAGCGGTCGGGCTGCTGGCCGCCGACCGCTGCGACCTCGTGGTCGCGGGCGCGGTGCACCACTGCCACATCGCCACGCTCTGGAGCGTGTTCACCCAGCTGGGCGCCCTCAGCCCCAGTGAGCGCATCCGGCCCTTCGACCGGCGGGCCGACGGCACGCTGCTGTCCGAGGGGACGGGCGTGGTGCTGCTCAAACGGCTCGCGGACGCCCAGCGGGACGGGGACCGGGTGTACGCGGTGATCCGCGGGGTCGGGGTGGCGGGCGACGGACGGGCGGCGAGCCTGATGAGCCCGCTGGTGGACGGCCAGGTGCAGGCGCTGGAGCGGGCCTGGGCCTCGGCGGGCCTCGATCCGGCCGCCGCAGGGTCGATCGGCCTCCTGGAAGCCCACGGCACGGGGACCCCCATCGGCGACGAGGCGGAACTCTCCACCCTGGCCCGGGTGTTCGGCCCTCCGGGCGCATCCGGGCCGATCGCGCTCGGCTCGGTGAAGTCCATGCTCGGGCACACCATGCAGGCCTCCGGCATGGCCGGGCTGATCAAGGCGGCGCTCGCCGTCCACGAGGGGGTGCTGCCGCCGACCCTGCACCTCGACGATCCGCACGAGGGCCTGGCCCGGACGCGGATGCGCCCGGTGCGTACGGCCGAGCCGTGGGAGCCGGGCCCGGGGCCCCGCCGGGCCGCGGTGAACGCCTTCGGGTTCGGCGGCATCAACGCGCACGCGATCCTGGAGGAGGCCCCCCGGGCCCGCGCGGCGCAGCCTCCGGTGCGCCGCTTCCTCCCACTGGGCCCGGCGCGCGGTGCGGCCCGCCCGCGCCCCTCCGCGGGGCCCGCGTCCGTGCTCCTCCTCACGGCCGATGCGCCCGAGGCGATGGCCCGCCTCCTGGCCGCACCGGAGCCCACGGCCGACGACCACGGCGGTCCGTGCCGGCTGGCGATCGCGGAGCCGGACGCGGAGCGTCTGGCACTGGCAGGGAAGGTCGTCGCGCGCGGCCGTCCGTGGCGCGGCCGCGGCGGTGTGTGGTTCACGCCCCGGCCGCTGCTCGGCCCGTACGCGCAGGGGTCCGGTGGCAAGCTCGCCCTGCTCTTCCCCGGCCTGGAGCCGGACTTCGCACCCGTCCTCGACGACGTGGCGGCCCGCCTGGGCCTGGAGGCACCCGCACTGACCGGCGGCGGGGAGCTGGTCGAGCGCGCCCTAGACGCCCTCGCCACGGGCCGGTTCTTCCACCGGGTCCTGGCCGAACTGGACCTGCATCCGGACCTGCTGGCGGGTCACAGCCTCGGGGAGTGGGCCGCCATGGTGGCTGCCGGAATGTACCCGCAGGAGGCGGTCGACACCTTCCTCGGCTCGCTGCGGCCCGGCTCCCTCGCGGTACCGGACCTCGTGTACGCGGCGCTGGGCTGCGGCGCACCGCAGGCGGCGGCCGCCCTGCACGGGCTGGAGGGGGTGGCCCTCAGCCACGACAACTGCCCCCACCAGTCGGTGGTCTGCGGCCCGCCGCGGCAGATCGCGGCGGTGCTGGCGCGGCTGGCCGACGAGGGTGTGCTGGGCCAGGAGCTGCCCTTCCGGTCGGGTTTCCACACGCCCATGTGGGAGCCGTACCTCGGTCAGGTGCGGGCCGCCTTCGAGCGTCTGCCGCTCCAGGCCGCCGGGCTGCCGGTCTGGTCGGCCACCACGACGGCCCCGTACCCCCGCGAGCCCGAGGGGGTGCGGGAGCTGGTGGTGAGGCACCTGCTGGAGCCGGTGGACTTCCGCGGTCTGACGCTGCGGCTGCACGCGCAGGGGGTACGGGCCTTCGTCTCGGCCGGGCCGGGCAGCCTGACCGGTTTCGTGGAGGACACCCTGCGCGGCAGCGGGCATCTGGCCGTGGCCGCCTCCAGCCCGCGCCTGTCCGGGCTGGACGCCCTGCGCCACCTGGCGGCGGCGCTGTGGACCGAAGGTCTGCAACCGCGCTGGGACCGGCTGACCGCCGCAGCCCCACCGACGGAGCATTCCGCGCCGCCGACCGCGCCGACCGCGTCCACCGCGCCGGAGCGCACCGGGCATCCGGTCCGGCTCGACCTCGGTTCGCCTCTGGTGCACCTGGACGCGGCCGTCACACCACTGTGGGAGCGCGGCCGCCGCCCCGCCCCGCGGCATCCGGCCGCCACCACCGCCCGGCCCGAACTCCTGTCGGCCCTGGACGCCGTCCTCGACGCGTCCGAGGCGGCGGCCCACGCCGTCACCGAAGCCCTGGCCGCCGCACCGGCCGGCCGGGCCGGGACGCGGCCCGACGCCCGGCCCCCCGCTCCCGCGGGGCCGCGTACGCACACCCGCAGGCTCTCGCTCGACACCCTGCCCTCCGTCCGCGACCACTGCGTCTACCTCCAGCCCGAGGACTGGCCGCAGGACGCCGACCGTTTCCCCGTCGTCCCCATGACGACCATGCTGGAGCTGGCCGCCGAGGCCGCCCTCGCCGACCGTCCCGGGCAGTGCGTCACCGGCTTCGACGACATGCGCGCCCTGCGCTGGCTCCCCGTGGCGCCCGCCGTCGACATCGCGTTCACCACCCGCCCCGCCGGTGACGGCCGGGTCCGGGTGGACATCGGAGACTGCGCGTCGGTCACCGTGCGCCTCGGGTCCGGCCACGACGCGCCTCCCGCACCCGGGCGGGCCCCGCTCACCTCCGAGGGGCCCGCGCCGGTCAGCGCCGAAGCGCTGTACCGGGACCGCTGGATGTTCCACGGCCCCCGGTTCGCCGGGGTGCACGAGGTCACCGCCGTCGCCGACGACGGCATCCGCGGCGTGCTGCGGGCGCTGCCCGCACCGGGCGCCCTGCTCGACGCCGCCGGGCAGCTCCTCGGCCACTGGATGCAGCTGCGGCTGGACTGCGACCGGCTGGTGTTCCCGGCGGTGCTCGAACGGGTCCGCCTGTACGGGCCCCCGCCCCCGCCGGGCACGCTGCTGGCGGCGACGGCCCGCATCCACGAGGTGCGTGCCACGTCCGTACGCGGCGACGTGGAGCTCCGTACCCCCGACGGCGCGGTCTGGGCGCGGCTGGAGGACTGGACGTACCGCCGGTTCGGCGCCGACGAGCGGGTGTGGCCGATGAAGTTCACCCCGGAGGTGTCGGGGATCGGCGAACCTCAGCCCGGTGGCTGGTGCGTGGCCACACGGCGATGGAGCGACCCGGCCTCGCAGGAGCTGGTCATGCGCCGCTATCTCGGCGCCGCCGAGCGCGAGGTGTACGAGCGGCTCGCGCCGCGGGCCCGCGCGCCCTGGCTGCTGGGCCGGATCGCGGCCAAGGACGCCCTGCGGCAGTTGCTGTGGGACCGGGGCGCAGGGCCGGTGTTCCCGGCCGAGGTCACCGTCGGTCATGACGAGGCGGGGCGTCCGGTCCCCGGGGGGCTGGCCGCCGGTCTGCACGTGACCTTGGCCCACAAGGCCCGGATCGCCGTCGCCTCGGCCCACGGCGACGGCCCGGTGGGCATCGACGTCGAGCCGGTGGCCGAGGATCCGGGCGCCCTGATCCGCATCGCGCTCACCCAGGACGAACACCGCTTGGCCGTACGGCTCGCGGGACGGGACGGGACCGGCTTCGCAGCTGCCGTCACCGCCCTGTGGTGCGCCAAGGAGGCGGCCGCGAAGGCGGAGGGGACGGGGCTGGGCGGGCGGCTCGTGCACTGGCAGGTGTCCGAGGACCCGGCCGGCGGGCTGCGGGTCCTGTCCCCGGCCGGCCGCACCCACCGGGTCCGCACGGCCGCGTACGAGGGCCACCAGGTCGCCTGGACGGTCCCGTCCGACCCGTCCGACCCGGACGGGGCACGAGCCGCCCCGGCCGCCGAGAGCCCAGAGACCCCCTTGACCCCCGAGAAAGCCCGGCCCGCTCACAGCGCCCGGAGCGCCCCGGCCGCGGGCGCCGCGCTCCCCCGCCCTTCCGCCCCCGACACATTTGCGACCCCGAGGGAGAACAGCCATGGCTTCTGACATCCTCGCCGAGATCACCGGCATGCTCGTCCGCATCGTCGGCGACGAGTTCCTCCTCGCCGACGAGGTCACCATGAAGACCACGTTCAACGAGGACCTGGCGCTGGAGAGCATCGAGTTCGTCGCCCTCGCCGAACTGCTGCACGAGCGCTACGGGTCCCGCGTCGACCTCATGGGCTTCATCGCGGAGAAGGACATGGAGTCGATCCTGGCCATGTCGGTCGGCGAACTGGTCGACCACATCGGGCGGATCGCCCACGGCGCCCTGGCCGCCCTGCCGGTGCGCCCGGCCCCGGCGGCCTGAGCCGGCCATGGCCGAGATCCTCGCCAACGCGCTGCGCTTCCACGTCCAGCGGCTGCCCGCGGCCGAAGTCCCCGAATCCGGCCGCGCGCAGGACGCCCGCGCCGTCCCGGTCGTCTTCCTGCACGGTCTCGTCGTCGACAACCTCTCCAGCTTCTACTGCCCGCTGGGCGTGCCGCTGGCGCGGGCCGGGCACGAGGTGGTCCTCTACGACCTGCGCGGCCACGGCCTCAGCGAGCGCCCGCCCGACGGGTACGACAGCCGCAGCGCCGTACGGGACCTGGTCGCCCTGCTGTCCGCCCTCGGACTCGACGGCCGGCCGGTCCACCTGGTCGGCAACAGCTACGGCGGCACCCTCGCCCTGCACGCCGCCCTCGCCCACCCCGGTCTCGTCGCGGGCCTGACCCTCCTCGAACCGCCGCTGAGCGGACCCTGGGTGGAGAACATGGTCGACACGCTGTCCGTGGCCGCGCTCAGTCTGGAGGACAGCGGCGTCCCCGCCGAACTGTCCTCGCTGCGGCTGCGCAAGGCGGCCAGGCTGACGGCGATCGCCGACGCCCTGCTGAACCGCACCACCCTCATCGACGACATCGCGGCCGGCCGCACCTTCACGTCCGCCGACTACGCCGCGATCGGCTGCCCGGTCCTGGTCGTCTGCGGGGAGCACTCCGAACTGGTCCCGGGCGCCCGGGATCTGGTCCGGCACGCCCCGCACGCGACGCTGCGGATCCTGCCCGGGCTGGGCCACGACGTACTCAAGGAGACCGGCGGGGTGCTGCGCGGGGCCGTGCTGGCGCACGCCGTCGCCCTTCGCCGGGCCGGGACGGGAGCGCTGACCGCATGAGGATCCTGTTCGTCGTCCCCCCGCTCGCCGGGCACGTCAATCCGACGGTCGCCGTCGCAGCCGAACTGGCCGCCCGCGGACACGAGACCGCCTGGACCGGGCCCGCCGCCGTCCTGTCCGGGCTGCTGCCCGCGCACGCCCGGCTGCTGCCTTCCGGAGACGCCCCGGGGCCGGACTCCGGCGGGTACGCCGCCCTGCACGGGCGGTGGCGGGACCTGCGGGGCGTCGCCGCCCTGCGGTTCCTGTGGGCGGAGGCGCTGGTGCCGCTGGCGCGCGCCATGGTGCCCGGCGTGGAGAAGGCCGTGGCGGAGTTCGCCCCGGACGTGATCGTCGCCGATCAGCAGGCGCTGGCCGGGGCCGTCGTCGCCCGGCGGTGCGGTGTCCCGTGGGTCACCTCTGCGAGCACCTCGGCCGAGTTCACCCGGCCGTTCGCCGGGTTCCCCAAGGTCGGCGACTGGGTGGCGGAGCAGTTGGCCGGGCTGCTCGCCGAGTGCGGGGCGCCGCCCGGCTGGGATCCCCGGTTCTCGGACCAACTGGTGCTGGTCTTCTCCACGCCGGAGCTCATCGGCGGCGCGGAGCCCTTCCCCGGCCACTACGCCTGTGTGGGACCCGCCTTCGGGTCCCGCCCGCCCGGCACGGACTTCCCGTGGCGGCGGCTCGACCCCGACCGGCGCCGGGTGCTGGTCTCGCTCGGCACCCTCAACCAGGAGGCGGGCTCCCGGTTCTACGCCGCGGTCCTGGCGGCCGGGGAACAGCTCGCGGACCGGGTCCAGTTGATCCTGGCCGCTCCCCGTCACCTGACCGGTCCCGTACCGGCGCACGCCCTGCTCCGCGAGGCGGTCCCCCAGCTGCGGCTGCTGCCCCACCTCGACGCGGTCGTCACCCACGGCGGCCACAACACGGTGTGCGAGTCGCTCGCCCACGGCCTTCCGCTGGTCGTGGCCCCGATCCGGGACGACCAGCCGATCGTCGCGCAGCAGGTCGCCGACGCGGGGGCCGGAGTCCGGGTGCGCTTCGGCCGGGCCCGGGCCGGCGAACTGCACGACGCGCTCACCGACGTACTGGCCGACTTCGGGCCGCACCGCCGTGCGGCCCGCCGGATCCAGACGTCCTTCGCCGCTGCGGGCGGGGCCCGCGCCGCAGCCGACCGATTGGAGGGGCTCGCATGAGCCCATGGGTTTCCGCCGCGATCGCCACCGCCCTCGCCGCGGGGACGGTACGGGCCCGCCGCCGGCTGCACGCGCTGCAGGTCCTGCTCCCCGCCGGGGCCGACGCCACCGCCGATGCCGCCCCCACGACCGGCACGGCAGTGCGCCGGCGGTTGCTCACCGCGCGGGGTGTCACGGCCGACGCGTCCGTCCTCGCGGCCGCCTGCGCCCACGCCGACCGGGAGGGCCTGGACGTCCTGGAGCTGCTGCCCGCCGACCTGCCCGCGGAGGACGCCCTCGGGCTGCTGCGGCTGGTCGATCCGGCCGGGTACCGGCAGGACCGGCTGGCCGCCGGGCGCGGCGCGGGCTGCGCCGTGCTCGTGGGTGCGGAGGTCCTGGAACGGGCCGGGGTGGATCCGGACCGTCCCCGGGACCGGGCGGAACTCCTGGCGCTCACCCGCCGTCTGAAGGAGTACGCCACCGCCTCGACCGACCTGGCCGTCGCCCCGGGGCTGCGCTCCGCCGGCGCCGTCGCGATCGCCGGGGCCGGGCGGCGCGGCCGGGCTGCCGAGCTGCACGCCCAGGGACTGCCGCCGGGCCTGCTGGCGGCGGCCCAGCTGGCCGGTCTCGCGCTGCTCGCGGCGGCTGCCGTACGGGACGGACGCTGGGGCGTGGCCGCCGCCGGGCTGTACTGGCTGCAGCCCGCTCTCGTGCTGGGCACCGGCGGCCCACTGCGGCCTGTGGACCTGGCCGGTGCGAGCGCGGCCCGGCCGCTGCGGTCGCTGCGTGCGGGGCTGCGTACGGCCGGGGAGGCCCGTGCGTCGCAGGAGGCCGGGGCGTCGGCCCGCAGGGCCGCGTACGCCGCCGAACTCGCGGGCGGCACCGACCGGTTCTTCGAGCCGCGGCGGACCGACTGCCCGTGGTGCGGCGCCTCCCGGCTGTCGGTACGGGTGCGCATGCCTGATCTGCTGCAGGGCAAACCCGGCCGTTTCACCCTGGAGGAGTGCGGAGGCTGCGGGCACGTCTTCCAGAATCCGCGGCTGACGGTGGAGGGACTGGACTTCTACTACCGGGACTTCTACGACGGCCGCGGCGGCGAGGGAGCCGGGACGGTCTTCGGCCGGCTCGGCGTCCACTACCGGGCGCGGGCCGCCATGATCGCCCCGTACGCCCGGCCCGCCTCCTGGCTCGATGTCGGCACCGGTCACGGCCACTTCTGCGACGTGGCCCGCGAGGTGTGGCCGGACTGCCGCTTCGACGGCCTCGACATGGGCGACGGCATCCAGGAGGCCGAGCGGCGCGGCTGGGTGGAGACCGGCTACCAGGGCCAGTTCCCCGAGCTCGCCGGGAAGCTCGCCGCCCAGTACGAGGCGGTCAGCATGTACCACTACCTGGAGCACACCCGTGACCCGTTCGCGGAGCTCGACGCGGCCGCGCAGGTGCTGGTGCCGGGCGGGCACCTGCTGATCGAGCTGCCCGATCCGCAGTCGAGGATGGCGCGGCTGCTGGGCCCGCACTGGCTGCCGTGGTTCCAGCCGCAGCACCAGCACCTGATCCCGGCGGCCAACCTGCGTGCGGCGCTGGCCGCGCGCGGGTTCACCGTACTGGCCGAAGAGCACGGGCCCGCCCATCAGCACAACGACTTCGTGGGCGCGGTCGCGCTCACCGCCAACCGTCTCGCCCCCGACCCGCACAGCCCCTGGGCCGACCCGGCCGCCCTGCGTCCGGCCCGGCGCGCGGCCCGCCAGGCGGTACGGGCCGTGGCCCTGCCGTGCCTGGCGGCGGCGGGCCTGCTGGACGCGGTGCGCACCGCGGCGGCCCGGCGCACCGACGGCGGCAACGCGTACCGGCTGCTGGCCCGCAAGGAGTCGAGGTGAACGCCCCCTCTGCGGGAACGGCCGGTGCCCTGCCGCCGCTGGCCCTGCGGGCCACCGCCGACCCGCTGTTCCGGCTGGTCGCCCACGCCCTGGAGGTCGCGCACGAACGGCCGCCTGCCGCGGTGTGGAGCGCCCCGCACGCCTTCCACCTCGGCTCGCCGGGCCTGGTGGCCGCCGCGGGCTGGCCCGTCGCGGCGGCCGCGGCCCCGCGCGAGGACGGCCGGGTGCGGCTGAGCTCGCTCGGCCACCCCGCGCAGAGCTGCGAACTCCCGCTGACCGGACCGTACCCGGACAGCCCTGCCTGGGCGGCGCGCCCGTACGCCCTGCTGCGGGCCCTCGCCCGGGCCGGGTACGGCCGCGGCGGCACGGACCTGCACGTCCAGAGCACCCTGACCGGAGCCGCCGGGCTGAGCCTGACGGAACCCCTGGACTGCGCGGTCGCTCTCGCCGTGGCCGACGTGCACACCGGCAAGGGCGAGCCGCGGCCCGCGCGGGAGCTGCTCGCCGCGCTGATCCGGGAGACGGCTCCGCAGGACGACGACGCCCTGCGCACCGCAGTGCTGTTCGCGCGGCCCGGCACCGCCCTGTGCGTCGGGCCGGACCGGGAGCCGCGGAGCGTGCCCTTCGACCCGCCCGCCTCGGGGACCCATCTGGTGCTCATGGCCGTACGGGGTCCCGAGGCGGACCGCGGGGCCGCGCTGGCGCGGGGCGTGGAGTGCGCACGACGGGCGGGCGCACTCAGCGCGTGGCCGCCGGGCAGCCGGGCCGGCCGCAGTGTGCTGGTGCTGCTGCCGCACAGCCGTCTGACGGCGGTGCGCGCGGCGGTCGCGGACGAGTTCCGCGGCCTGGGTCTGCCCGTACCGCGCTTCGTGAACATCGCCGTGGCCGGACCGGCCCGGCGCGAGGACTGAGCCGGGCCGCTCCGGCCCGGCGAGGACACAGGAGGCATCACCCCATGCGCACCGGACACTCAGCACCGGACGTCCCGGACACCCCACCGCGCGGGCGGGGCGGCAGGTGGCGGGCCACCGCGACCGGCATCGCCTGCGCCCTCGGCCTGCTCACCGCCATGACGGTCGGCAGCTCCGAGGCGGCCGTCGCCCCGGCGGCGGCGCCCGCCCCGGCCGCCGCGGCCCTGCCGGGCTACGACCACGTGGTGGTCGTCGTCTTCGAGAACAAGCAGTACGGCGAGATCATCGGCAGCTCCAACGCCCCGTACATCAACCAGCTGGCGGGCGGCGGCGCCAGCCTCACGGCGATGAAGGCGCTGACCCACCCCAGCCAGCCGAACTACTTCAACATCTTCTCCGGCGGCACCCAGGGCATCACGGGCGACGGCTGCTACGCACCGCAGTCGATGACCGCGCCCAACCTCGGCCAGGAACTCATCGTCGCGGGCAAGACGTTCGCGACGTACAACGAGGACCTGCCGAGCGAGGGATCCACGGCCTGCACCAACGGGCAGTACGCCCAGAAGCACAATCCGTGGTTCGCCTTCAAGAACGTGCCGCTCACCACCGGCAAGACCTGGACGCAGTTCCCGCGGGGCGACTTCGCCGCACTGCCGCACCTGTCGTTCGTCGTCCCGAACCAGTGCAACGACATGCACTCGTGCCCGGTGAGCACGGGCGACACCTGGGTCAAGAACAATCTCGACGCCTACGCGCAGTGGGCGAAGGCCAACAACAGCCTGCTCGTGCTCACCTGGGACGAGGACAACTTCCTGGGGTCCAACCAGATCGCCACGGTGTTCTACGGCGCGCACGTCAAGCAGGGGCGGTACAGCACCGCCTACAACCACTTCAACCTGCTGCGGACCTTCGAGGACCTGTTCGGGACGGGGCACGCGGGCAACGCGGCCACCGCCCAGCCGATCACGGAGGTCTTCGGGACCGGCGGTGAGGAACCACCTCCGGGCGGCCTGAGCGTCGTCAACCCGGGCGCGCAGACCTGCAAGTTCAACCAGTCCTGCACCATCCAGGTGACGGCCACCGGAGGTGCGGCCCCGCTGCGGTGGACCTCGGCCGGGCTGCCGTGGGGGCTGACCATGGACGCCGCGACCGGCCGGATCAGCGGGAAGCCATGGGGGTCCGGGACCGTCCAGATCACCGCCACGGCGACCGATGCGGCGGGCAAGAACGCCGCGGCCACCTTCCCGCTCACCCTCAACTGGTTCTGACGGGAACCCGGTTCGGACACAAGGAGGCATCCGTGTACCTGTCGGCCAACCGCGCCGCCGATGCCGCGAAGGGCGTACCCCGCCCGGCGGCCGGCCCGGCCGTCGCGGGCAACGTGCTCGTGCTCGGCCTGGTCAGCCTGGTCACGGATGTCTCCGCCGAGATGGTCACCGCGGTCCTGCCGCTCTACCTCGTCGTCGGCCTCGGCATGTCGCCGCTGGCCTTCGGGGCGCTCGACGGGCTCTACCAGGGCGCGAGCGCCTTCCTGCGGCTGGCCGGCGGCCACCTCGCCGACCGGACCGAGCGCCACAAACTCGTGGCGGGGACGGGGTACGCCCTCTCCGCGGCCTGCAAGCTGGCCCTGCTCGCGGTCTCCACTCCATGGGCGATGGGCGCGGTCCTGGCCGCCGACCGGGCCGGGAAGGGGCTGCGTACCGCGCCGCGCGACGCGCTCATCTCGCTGTCCGCCCCGCCCGAGGGGCAGGGCCGGGCCTTCGGGGTGCACCGGGCCATGGACACGGCGGGCGCGCTGCTCGGCCCGCTGGTGGCCTTCGGGGTGCTCTGGGCGGCGCACGACGCCTACGAGGCCGTGTTCACGGTCAGCTTCTGCGTGGCGGCCTTCGCGGTGCTGCTGCTCGCACTGTTCGTACGGGACGTCCGCGCCCGGCCGGACCGTACCCCCCGGCCGCAACGGGCTGCCCCGGCGCGGCCCGGCCTGGGGCCGGTGCTCCGTGACCGCGGCGTACGGCGCCTCGCGCTGGCGGCGGCCCTGTTCGGGGTGTTCACGGTCGGGGACTCCTTCGTCTACCTGCTCCTCCAGCGGCGCCTGGAGCTGCCCGCGGCGGCCTTCCCCCTGCTCCCGGTGGCCACGGCGGCCGGGTTCCTGCTGCTCGCCGTCCCGTTGGGCAGGCTCGCGGACCGGGCCGGACGCGGCCCCGTCTTCCTGGCGGGTCATGCCGCGCTGGCGGTGGCGTACCTCCTGCTGCTCTCCCCGCTGGGCGGCGCGGCCCCGGCGGTACTGGTGCTGCTGCTCCTCAGCGCGTTCTACGCGGCCACGGACGGCGTGCTGATGGCGGCCGCGGGACCGCTGCTGCCCGTACGGCTGCGGGCGAGCGGCATGGCCGTGGTCCAGACGGCGCAGGCACTGGCCCGGTTCGCGGGGGCGCTGCTCTTCGGGGCCGGCTGGACGTACGCGGGTCCCGGTACCGCACTGGCCGGCGCGGCCATCGGTCTCACCCTGTCGCTGGCGGCGGCCGGGATTCTCGGCAAGGGAGCACTGCGATGACGCACACCCTGCGGAAGGTCCTCGTCCTGGTCCTGTTCTCCGCGCTGCTGGCGGCGGTGGCCGTGGTCTCGGTGGTACGTGCCGCGGACCGGGCCGGCGAGCGCGAAGAGGCGCGTCCGGGCGGTCCGGTGGCGCAGTCGGGCGTGGTGGACCTGGAGACGCCGGGCCGGCTGCTGTTCCGCAATCTGGCCTGGGGGCCGGGCCGCGACACGATCGCCTCGGTACCGCTGGCCGCACCCGGGGGTGCGCGGACCACCGCGCCGCAGGACTGCCTGCGCTTCCACGCGGCCGCGGGCACGGGGGTCTGCCTGCGGCGCGCGGGCGGGGTCGTGCCCCGGTACGAGGCGCTGGTCCTCGACCGCCAGCTGCGGCCGGTCCGTTCGTTCGAGGTTCCGGGTACGCCCACCCGTGCACGGGTCTCCCCCAGCGGGCGGCTGCTCGCCTGGACGGTGTTCGTCAGCGGGGACTCGTACGCGGGCGGCAGCTTCTCGACCCGCACCGCCGTCTACGACACCCGGTCGGGGGTGCTCGTCCCCAGCCTGGAGGAGTTCGCGGTGTCCGACGGGGGCCGGCGCGTCCGGGCGGCCGACCACAACTTCTGGGGCGTGACCTTCGCCGACGACGACAACCGCTTCTACGCGACCCTCGCCACGGGGGGCCGGACCCACCTGGTGGAGGGCGATCTGGGGGCCCGCGAACTGCGCGTGCTGCGGGAGAACGCGGAGTGCCCCTCCCTCTCCCCCGACGGCACCCGGATCGCGTTCAAGAAGCGGGTGGACGGTCTGCCGGCCGATGCGCCGTGGCGCCTGTACGTCCTGGACCTGGGCACCGGCGCCGAGACCGCGTTGGCGGAGGAGCGGAGCGTCGACGACCAGGCCCTGTGGTACGACGGGCGGACTCTCCTCTACGCGCTGCCGGGCGATTTCGGCGGCGACCTGTGGTCCCTGCCCGCGGGGGGCGGGGGAAGTCCGCAGCTGCTGCTGAAGTCCGCCGTCTCCCCGGCCGTCATGAGGTCTTGACGGTCCGTCACCCTGCCCAGCGTCCTGACAGGAAGGTGACGGCGAAGACGGTGCTCACGGGGCCGACGAGGCAGACGTAGGCCGTCTTCAGGCGGGGCCTGCGCAGGCTCCAGGAGGCCAGCACGATCCACAGCGGCCACCAGAGGAGGGTGGCGCGGGGGACGGAGGTGTACCAGTAGGACGTACCGAGTGCCCACAGGCTGAGGCCGACGTAGGCCGCCTCGGGCCAGCGGCGCCGGGCGGTCAGCAGACCGAGCAGGCACAGGCCGACGAGCATCGCGAGGAGTTCCGCCTGGTACATGAAGGCGTACCCGGTGGCCTGGACGTGGGTGAAGGCCTCGCGCCAGGTGGTGGCCCACGCTTCCCACGGGGTGTGGAAGTCGCGGTACCAGCCGCGTTCCTGCGCGTGTTTCCAGGCCATCCAGTCGCCGGTGTGCGTCTGGAGGTACCAGCTGTGGAGGGCGGCGGGCAGGGCGGGCAGCGCGATCCAGGGCAGCGACCGCCACCGCCGGCGGGTACGGGCGGTCAGCAGGAAGTGCAGGGCGATCGCGGCGGCGAGGAAGAGGCCGCTGATGCGGACGGTCGTGGCCAGGGCCGTGAGGGTGGCGGCGAGGGGCCAGTTGCGGCGCTGGGCGGCGAGCCAGGCGGGCAGGGCGAGGGCGAGGAAGAGCGCCTCGGTGTAGCCGACGGCCAGGAAGACCGCGCACGGGGAGAGCAGGAGGAACAGCACGGCGCGTGGGGCGGCGTCCGCGGCGGGCAGGTACAGCTCGGCGATCCGGGCCAGGGCGAGGACGGCAACGGCCCCGGCGACGAAGGAGATCAGGAGTCCGGCCGCGGTCCAGTCGGGGACGACGGTGTGGACCGCGCGCAGCAGGAGGGGGAAGCCGGGGAAGAAGGCCTCCCGGTTGTCCCAGCCCCGCAGCCAGGGCCCTGCCCCGCCGGGGAAGTAGCCCTCCCGGGCTATGGCGAGGAAGTGCACCCAGTCCCAGCGCTGAAAGGGTGCGAGCGCGGGACCTGGGGCCCGGCCGCCGCCGTTGGCCGGGAACAGCCACCGGGTGCAGTAGGCGGTGGTCCAGATGCCCGCCCGGGTCACCAGGTACAGCCACAGCACCTCCCTGTCCACGGGGCGCAGCCGAGCGGCCGCCCGCCGCAGGGCGTCCGCGGGCCGGCGGCCGGGCCGGACCTGGGCCCGCGGGGGGAGCCGCTGCGGTGCGGGCGGGCGCGGGACCGGTGCGTGGATGCCCTCGCGCGGACGGGGCGGCATGAGCGACACGGTGGACTCCAGAGGGTGTGCGGGCACGCCGGACCGCCCGACGGCGGCTCACCGGACGCCGGCGGGGGAAGGGTTCGGCGGATGGCGGATCAGTGCGCGAGCGTGCGGTCGTGGCCGTCCGCGACGGGAGCGGGGCCGGGGTCGGGGTCGGACCGGGGCCGGGAGGCTGCCTACCGTGCCGGGGTCGTGGCCGGGGGCGTGCCCGTCGCACTGCTGTCGGGAGGTCTGGTCGACCCGTAGGGGGACGTCGCCGGGGGTGTCGGGGGCAGGCTCGTCCGGGCCGCTGAGGGGCCGGTCGTGGGTGCGGGCGACGGAGGACGGGTGGTCGGTCCCGGCGAGACCTGGCCGGGAGAAGGCGTGGTGGCCGGGGGTGTCGGCGCCGGCTTGCCCGGCAGGAGCTCGGACACGGCCGCACCGCCCCCCGCGAGGACGAGGCACACCCCCACCACGGCCAGGGTGACGCGACGCCGGTGCGCCCGCCGGCCCCGTTCGGTGATGTGCTCGGCCGGTGCGGTCACCGCCCGCTGCCGTCCGGAGTCGGCGGCTTGCCGGAAGAGGGACCGCAGCGGGTCCTGGGGCTCAGGCACCGGGGGCCTCCTCAATGCGCGGGTCCTGCAGGCGATGGGCGAGCGCGGTCCGGCCGCGGCTCAGGTGCGTCTTGACGGTGCTCGCGGACACGCCGGTCTCTTCGGCGATCTGCTCGACGGTCAGGTCGCACACGTAGTGCAGGGTCATCGAGCGGCGCTGCTGACCCGGCAGCTCGCGCAGCGCCTCCACCAGGGCGACCTGTTCCGGCCCGGGCCCCTCGACGTGCGGTGGGGCCCCGCTGCGCTTCCAGGCGTCCACGGAACGGCGCCGGAAGCGCCACCGGCTCACCGCCAGACGCCAGGCGACCGTACGGATCCATGCCTCGGGACGGCCGTCCCGATCGAGCTGGTGCCTTCGGCTCCAGCCCTTGACGAACGCTTCCTGCACGACGTCCTGCGCCTCGTGCAGGTCGCCGAGCATCACGTACAACTGGCCTGTGAGCCGCGCCGCCGCCTGTGCATAGAACTCTTCGAACTCCTCGACGGTCAACTGCCACTCCCGGATCTCTCGCTACACCCGGCATACGCCTGGCACGGGCCGTCCGGTCTACACGGGACGCCAAGATCCAGGGTGAGCATCCTCACGGAACCGGACGCCGCGGACACGCGTCAGGGCCCGGGCTTTGTATCGGGCGGGTATCAGGGAGCGCTTGGTCGCCCATCGGATCGGTGCGCCCGGCCGCGGCGCATCCGAGCGGCGCCGGCCCTCCTGACCTGGGGATCAGCGGCCGGCAGGGGTGGTGAGGGGGGTGTCCGCGGCCGCCGTGCGAGGCGGCCGGCACGCCGGAGTCTGGCATATCGTTCCATTCGGGCCACCGTCCGCGCGTGAGCGCCTTCGGGCCCGCAGCCCACGACCGTCCGAACAGGAGTCATCAGCCCGTGTCCTCGTCCGCCCCCTCTCCGGCCCCTGCGCACCCCGTTCGCGTGCTGCTGGTGGAGGACGACGAGCTGATGCGCCGGTCCTTCTCCACCGCCCTCGAACGCTACGGCTACCAGGTGCGGACCGCGGCCGACGGGCTGACGGGACTGGAGCTGTTCCGCGACCACGGATTCGACCTGCTGATCCTGGACGTGATGCTGCCCGGTCTCGACGGGATCGGGCTGTGCCGCAGGGTCCGGGAGACCAGCCTGGTGCCCGTGCTGATGATGTCCGCGCGCGGCGACGGGCTCGACGTCGTGTCCGGTCTGGAGGCCGGGGCCGACGACTACGTGGTCAAGCCGGTGGACACCTACGTGCTCGTGGCCCGCATCCGTTCGCTGCTGCGGCGGGCCACCTACGCGCCCGCCCCCGGCGCCGGCCCCGGCCCCGGACAGGCCACGGGCGGTGACCCGGCACCCTCCGGGAGCGAGGTGCTGGTGTTCGGGGACCTGACCGTCGACACCGGGGGGCTGGAGGTGTCCGTCGCCGGGAGCCCGGTGGCGCTGACCCCCACGGAGCTGAAGCTCCTGCTGGAGTTCGCGGCCCGTCCGGGCATCGTGCTGGAACGGCACACCCTGCTGCGGGACGTGTGGGACTACGGCTGGGACGGCGACAGCCGGGTCGTGGACCTGTGCGTGCAGCGGCTGCGCAGCAAACTGGGCCGCGACCGGATCGAGACGGTCCGCGGCTTCGGCTACAAGCTCAGGCGCTAGCGGGTGCGCCCGTACCGCCGGCTGCGGCCGGCCCGCGTTCCACTGCGCTGGAAGATCGCCGCCCTGGCTGCGGCCACGGCCTGCCTGGTCGCGGTGGCGGTGGGCGTGCTGGTGCACGTATGGACCGCGCAGGACATCCGCAGCCGGGCCGAGGCACAGGCCCTCAACCGGCTGTACTCGGCCATGGACACCTACCGGCGCACCGGCACCCTCACGGACGGCACCGAGCTCGATCCGGCCGAGCTGCCCGCCGCGCTGCGGCACCCGGCCGACGGCGACCGGCACGCCGCCCACGACGGGCACGTCGAGGGGAACCTGGGGCCGAGCGTCTGGGGTGCCCAGCGGGTCGGCGGCCCGGGCGGTCCGGTCCTGGCCGTCCGCGTCAACATGAGCGGGGAGCTCCACGGGCTGCGCCAGCTGGATGTGACCATGGCGGTGGCCTCGCTGGTCGCACTCGCCGCGGCCACGCCCCTGGCGGTCTACGGGGCCGGGCTGCTCGGCCGTCGGCTGCGACGGGTCTCCGAGACCGCGGGCCGGATCTCCGCCGGGGACCTCGATGCCCGGACCGGACCCACCGACGGCCGCGACGAGGTGGACGACATCGCCGGCACCGTCGACCTCATGGCGGACAGTCTCAGCCGACGGCTGCGCACGGAACGCCAGTTCACCGCGGACGTGGCCCACGAACTGCGCACCCCCGTGGGCGGTCTGCTGGCCGCCGCGGACCTGCTGCCGCCCGGTGAGACGGAGGATCTGCTCCGGGTCCGGGTGCGCGATCTGCGCGGCCTGGTCGAGGACCTGCTGGAGGTCTCCCGGCTGGACGCGGGCGCCGAACATCCGGTGCACGCCCGCGTCCCGCTGGGCGCCGTCGTCGCCGAGGCCGTGACGCGCACCGGCCTCGACACGGAGGTCACCGTCACCGGCACCGGCGGGCGGCGCGCGGGGGCCGGACGGACCGTGGAGGCGATGGAGACCGTGGAGACCGTGGAGACCGACCCGCGCCGCCTCGAACGGATCGTCAGCAATCTCGTCCTCAACGCCCACCGGCACGGGCAGGCCCCGGTCCGGGTCACTGTCGAGGGCCGCAGCGTCGTCGTACGCGACCACGGGCCCGGTTTCCCCGCGGACCTGCTGCTCGAAGGCCCGCGCCGCTTCCACACGGGCGCGGCGGACCGCGGCTCCGGCCACGGCCTGGGCCTGACCATCGCCCTGGGCCAGGCCCGTCTGCTGGGCGCCGAACTGCTGCTGGACAACGCCCCGGACGGCGGCGCCGTCGCCACCCTGCGCCTGCCGCACTGAGGGTCCGCGCGGCCCGACCGTCCCCTACGGAACTGCTGCACGGCTCAGCGTCCACCGATACACGGCGGCCCGGGCCCCGATACGTTCCCCCGGCACTCTTCGACGTGCACCCCTTGGCACCCGAAGAGGAGTTCCCGTGACATCCGCCCCCCTCGACCCGTTCGGCGCACTCGGCGCACTCGGCGCACTCGCGCCGCACCCCGCGACGGCCGGGTCCGCCGCCGCCGTCCACGACCTGTCGAAGGTCTACGGCAGCGGCGACACCCGCGTCGTCGCCCTGGACCGTGTCAGCATCTCCTTCAGGGAGGGCGAGTTCACCGCGATCATGGGGCCGTCCGGCTGCGGCAAGTCCACCCTGATGCACTGCGCCGCCGGGCTCGACTCCTTCAGTTCCGGCTCCGTCCGCATCGGCACCACCGAACTGAGCACGCTCGACGACCGGCAGCTCACCCAGCTGCGCCGCGACCGGATCGGCTTCGTCTTCCAGGCGTTCAACCTGCTGCCGACGCTGACCGCACTGGAGAACATCACGCTGCCGCTGACCATCGCCGGCCGCCGCCCCGACGCCCAGTGGCTGGACCGCGTGGTCTCCATGGTCGGCCTCTCCCAGCGCCTGGGGCACCGGCCCGGACAGCTGTCCGGAGGGCAGCAGCAGCGCGTCGCGGTGGCCCGGGCCCTGGCCTCCCGCCCCGCGATCGTCTTCGGCGACGAGCCCACCGGCAACCTCGACTCCCGCGCCGGCGGCGAAGTCCTCGGCTTCCTGCGCGACTCGGTGCGCGAGCTGGGCCAGACCGTGGTCATGGTCACGCACGACCCCGTCGCCGCGGGATACGCCGACCGCGTGGTCTTCCTCGCCGACGGCCGCCTCGTCGACGAGATGACAGGTCCCACCCCGGACCGGGTGCTGGACCGGATGAAGGCGTTCGACACGGGTTCGCGCACCAGCTGAGCCGCTCCGCGCCCGCATCGCACCGCACTGCACCGCACCGCACCAGCCGCCACCGCTCGTCCGCCCGCCCGCGCGTCGGCCGAGCCCGCATCCCAGGATCCGCACCCATGTTCCGTACCGCCCTGCGCAACGTGTCCGCGCACAAGGCCCGCCTGCTGATGACCGCGTGCGCGGTCATGCTCGGCGTCACCTTCATCACCGGCAGCCTCGTCTTCGGCGACAGTCTGGGCCGTGCCTCCACGGCCCGGGCGACCGACGGCTACGAGCGCATCGCCGTCAACGTCGCCTCCGACGGCCCTCCCGGCGGCGGCACCGGGCCGGCCGGCATCGACGCCCGTACGGTGGCCGGCCTGGCCGCGGTCCCCGGTGTCGCCGTCGCCGCGGGCCGGGTCGACGGTTTCGCAGCCGTCGCCGACCGTGACGGCCGCCTGATCGGTCACGGCCCGTCCCACCTGGGCGGCAACTTCGCCCCGGGCCCGGGCGGCGCGGACCCCGCCTACCGCTTCGTCCGGGGTTCCGGCCCGGCCGGCCCCGACACGGTCGCCCTCGACGAGGCCACCGCCGCGAAGGGCGGCTACCGCGTCGGCGACACCGTGCGCGTCGGCACGGACCAGGGCGCCGCCTCGTACACCCTGAGCGGGGTCTTCCGTACCGACGGGATGCGCCTGCCCGCCGGGGGCAGCCTGACGCTGTTCGCCGACGCCACCGCCCAGCAGCTCTTCCTCCAGCCCGGCCGCTACCGCAGCGTCGAGCTCACGGCCGCACCCGGCACCCACCCGCAGGAGCTCCTCACCCGCGTCGAACCGGTGCTGCCGCAGGGCACCGGCGCGGTCACTGGGACCCGGCTCGCCCAGATCAAGGCGAACCTCGCCACCAGCGACAGCGACACCATGAGCCAGATCCTGCTGGGCTTCGCCGCGGTCGCCCTGTTCGTCGCCACCTTCCTCATCTCCAACACCTTCACCATGCTGGTCGCCCGGCGCACCCGGGAGCTGGCCCTGATGCGGGCCGTCGGCGCCTCGCGCAAGCAGGTGCGCCGCATCCTGCTCACCGAGACCCTGATCGTCGGCGCCCTCGCCTCCGCAGTGGGACTCGCCGTGGGCACCGGGGTCGCCGCCCTGCTCCAGACGCTCTTCGCCCCCGCCGGCCGGCCGGACGCCCCGCTGGTCCTCACCCCGGGCACCGTGATCACGTCCCTGCTCGTCGGCACCGCCCTGCCCGTGATCGCCGCATGGCTTCCGATCCGCCGTGCCATGGCCATCCCTCCCGTCGCCGCACTCAGCGCCGCCGAGCCCACGGCCCCGGCCCGTGCGGGCTCCCTGCGCAACGGCCTCAGCGCCGCGCTGGTGCTCACCGGCGCCGTCGCCGTGGTGTACGGAGCCCTGACCTCGGGCAAGGACGCCCGGACCGTCATCGGCCTCGGCGCGGCTCTGGCGCTGACCGGGACGATCGGCTGCATCCCGCTGCTGTCCCGGCCGTTCGTCGCCCTGGTCCGTCCGCTGCTGACGCGCCTCCATCCGGTGCACGGCGACCTCGCCGCCCGCAACACGGTGCGCGACCCGCGCCGCACCGGCGCCACCGCCGCCGCGCTCGCCATCGCCCTCACCCTCGCCTCGGGCCTGTCCGTCCTCGGAGCGTCCGCCGCCCAGTACCTCGACCGTGCGACCACCCACGACTTCCTCGCCGACTACCTGGTGAAGCCCGCCGAGGGCGGCATGCGGATGACGCCCGCCACCGCACAGGCCCTCCGGGCACTGCCCGGCGCCGCGTCCAGCCCGCTCAACCAGTCCACCGAGTACCGGCTGGCCGGCATCCCCTCCGTCCTGACGGGCGTGGACCCGTCCACCATCGGCCGGCTGCTCAGGTACGACGTGGTCGAGGGCTCCCTCGACAGCCTCGCCCAGGGCCAGATCGCCGTGGCCGACTTCAAGGCCGGGAAGGCCGGCTGGCGCGTCGGCCAGACCCTCCCCCTGGAACGGGGGGACGACCGGCGCGGCAGCGTCACCATCGGCGCCATCTACCACGCGGACGAACAGAGCAATCTGCTGCCCAGCATCACCGCACCCGATTCCCTCGTGGCCCGCTACGACGCCACCCCGCACACCGACGGCATCCTCGTGGCCACCGACAGCGGACCGGGCCGGGCGGCGCTCGGCAGGCTCCACCACGCCCTCGGTGACAATCCCGCGCTGGCCGTCCTCGACCAGGCGGACATCCGGGCCCGGGACAGCGGGGACATCGGCGACCAGCTCAACGTCTTCTACGCCCTGCTCAGCATGGCGCTGGCGATCGCCGCACTGGGCATCGCCAACACCCTCGCGATGTCCGTCCTCGAACGCCGCAAGGAGATCGGCACCCTGCGCGCCCTCGGCCTGGACCGGGCCGGAGTGGCCCGGATGATCCGCCTGGAGGCCCTGCTCCTCGGTGGACTGGGCGCGACCCTCGGCACGGCCATGGGCGTCTTCCTGGGCTGGGCCCTGGGCCGTACCCTCCAGGAACACGTCGTGGGCTACACGCTGGTCCTCCCCTGGGGACGCCTCGCGCTCGGCGTGCTCATCGCCCTGGCGGGCGCCCTGGCCGCCTCGCTCTGGCCGGCTCGCAGGGCCGCCCGCGTCGACATCCCCTCCGCGACGGCGGCCCAGTGACCACCCGCCGCTCGCCGCTCGCAAAGACGCACGGGGAGCGGGGCCCGGCCGCAGCCGATGAGCCGTGGACCCCTTCGGGATCGAGGTCCGAGGCTGCGACCCAGGTCCGGTCACCCACGATCTGAGCGCTCTCGGCGCCGCGGCCTGACGGGCGGCACGAGCAACCGTACGGCGCGGAGCGGCAGTTGTGTATTGCTGTCGGCCGGTCCTTGAGGTGGCGGTGCCCGATGTCGCCGGGCGCGCGGGCGAGTTGACCTCGCGTGGCCGCCTCGGGGCCATACGGACCCCTGGAGGAGGTCAACCCGCCCGACCGTAGCGGACGTTTGCGCTCCAGATGCGCTCCAGCCGTACGCGGGTGCCCGGGCGGGGCGCGTGCCAGATCTTGTCGTGGCCCGCGTAGATGCCCACGTGTCCCATGGTCGAGCCCTTCGGGAAGAACACCAGGTCACCCAATGCGCGTTTGCTCCGCGGAATGCGCGAGGTGCGCTCGTACTGCTGCTCGGCGGTGCGCGGCAGTTGCCTTCCGACCCTCCGGAAGGAATAGAGGGTCAGCCCTGAACAGTCGAAGCGTTTGGGCCCGGTTGCGCCACGGGCATACGGGGCCCCCTTCTTGGAGGCGGCCACGGCCACCACCTTGGCTCCGTACGGTGCGGCCGCTTCGGCGGGATCGGTCGGACCGGCCAAGGTGCCGGTGACCAGCAGGCAGAGCAGCAGGACGCGAGGGGAACGGAATCTGGCGGTACGGCGGACAACAACTCGGTGAGCCTGTCGGTCCTGACGGGAGTCGCTCCTGAAGACGGACATCGTGGTACCTCCGCGTTCGAATGCAGCAACGGTCGATCGGATACCTGTGAAGCTCCTGCTTTCGGTGACGAATCCTGAGGCGTAGCGGCCGACCAGTTTTCTCCGTTGTCGCCCGCAATCCACTTCCGACATGGGTTGAGCGATATCGATTCTGCAACAAATCAGCGGATATATGCACAGACCAACACGCGTGGCGCCGTACCGACGCTGTTCGCACCCCGCTGTGCGCGCCCGCGAAGGGACTGCGGTCGAGTGAACCCGGCGTGGCCGACGGACCTTTGCCGGCCCCTTTGATGTATGGGGCGTGCGGGCAACCCCATGTACGCGGCCCGCGCCCCGATTTCAGGTCCGGGGACGGGTAGACTCCGGCCGCCCGGACCAAGAACCGTTCGCCGGTGGGCAGCAGACGGGCGTATGACACGGGGCGCGGGCATCTTGTTGCAAACGACAACGAGTTGCACGCAATCTCCCCGCATCGCCATGTGAACACACCCTTGACCTCGATCACGGTTGAGGTGTGAGGATGATCCACATGACCACGGAATCCACATCCCACGCGGCAGACATCGAAGCGATCAACCGGCTCGTCGCCACCGTCGAACACTCCCAGCGGAACAAGGACCCCGAGGAGTTCCTCGGCCTCTTCCACCCGGACGCGATCTGGACGACGGCCCACGGCAAGGTCCTCATAGGCCTCGACGCGATCTCGGAATTCACCCGCAAGGTCCTCCCCGCGGCGAGCTGGGACGGCGAGGTCACCTACGAGGTGGGCCACGTGCTCTTCATCCGCCCCGACGTCGCGGCGGTCAAGGTCCGCCAGCGTTACTTCTCCCCGGGCGAGGAGAGCGAGGGCGCCCCGCTGTACGTGATCTCGAAGCAGGCCGACGGCCGCTGGCTGCTGACCGCCTGCCAGAACACGGGGGTCGTGGCCGCCTGAGGTGCTCGTTTCCCGCCTGACCTCACCCCGGAGCGGCCGAGCCCGCCCTGCGCCCTCCTCGACCGTCCCGGGTACCGGGCATCGGACGCCCGATGCCCGGTACCCGGAGCCGGTCAGTCCGGCTGTCCGCCGGCACCCGGTGCGGTGACGAGGGCGAGTGCGGTGCGGGCGACCAGGGCGTCCGTCGCGGCGGACGGGGTCCCCGCGATGCCCGAGCGCATCAGGGCGCTGCCTTCGAGCAGGGCGATGAACACCTCTGCGCGTGCGCGGTGTTCGCCCGCCGACAGGTGGGGCAGGTGGAGCCGGATCTGTCCGGTGACCAGGTCCGCGTAGTGTCCGTAGAAGGTGCGGACGGCCGCGGCGACCGCCTCGTCCCGGGCGGCCAGGGCCCACAGTTCGACGAAGACCCTGACCAGCTCGGGGTCGTTCTGCTCGGCGAGCAGCAACTCGATCAGCCGGTCCAGCGCAACCGCTTCCGTACTGTCCGGGGCGAGGCCCGGGGCCACCTCGGTGAGGCGGTCCAGCGAACGGCGCAGGAGACGGTCGAGCACGGCCTCCAGGAGGGTGTCGCGGGTCGGGAAGTAGTACTGGAGGTGGCCGAGGCGGACCCCGGCCGCTTCGGCCACGGCCCGCAGGGACAACGCCCCGTGGCCGCCGCCCACCAGGGTGCGTTCCGCCGCGTCCAGGAGGGCGGTCCGGCGGGCCGACCCCTTCGCGGTGCTCATGCGGCGGCGCGGGTGGTGGGCGCGGCGTACGCGGCGGGGCCCGCTTCGACGACGACGCGCACGCCGGCCGCCTCCAGGGCGGGCAGGACGGATCGCGGCAGCGGGTGCGACTCGGGGAAGGCGAGCCCGGGGCGCGGGGACGCACCGTCGGTACCGAGTACGCGGTCCAGCCCGAGCAGGGCTCCGACCGCCGTGAGGTGCGCCTGGCCGTGCGGGTCGGTGACGGTGGCCCGCAGGACCCCGAGCGGCCCTTCGACCTCGACGGACAGGCCCGCGGTGCCACCCTCCCCCGGGGCGTGGAGCAGACGGCGGCGCAGCGGACGCCAGCGGTCGCCGCGGGCGTGCCGGAAGAAGCCGATGCGGCCCAGGCCGACGAGGGTGGAGGTGGCGGCGGTGCTGCTGAAGCCGATGCGGGTGGTCACGGTGCGCGCGCCGAGGGTCAGCGGCAGGGTGAACTGTTCGGGTGTGTCGATCCTGGCCACCTTGGTGCGGTGCTCCCCGACGGCCTGGGTGCGCGCGCCGCTGAGGGGGGTGACGGACACGGTCCTGCCCTCCTCGCGCACCTCGAAGTCGACTCCCAGGCGGTCCATGAACTCCACCGAGTCCGCCCCGGAGCGGTCGGCCAGGTCGTAGCGGATCGCGGTCTCCACCCGGTCGGCCCCGCCCAGCCGCTCGGCGAGGGCCGCGGCGACCAGGGGCACGACGCCGCCCATCCAGCCCGAGGACAGCAGGACCGGTGCGGGCGCCGATGCGGCGCCGGGCGCGCCGAGGGAGACCAGCGCGGCGGCGCGGTGCACCCGGGACGTCCAGCGGGTCACGTCCACGTACGGCACGGCGCCGGCGAGGGCGGCCCGCAGGACGCGGTCGTCCGGATCGTTGACCACGCTCACGACGGCCCGTACCGCGGCCCGGAACGGAGCCGGGTCGCCGAGGTCCCAGCGCCGCGCCTCGGCGGCGAGCGCGCGGCTCAGGTCATCGGCCTTCTCCGGCGAGCGGCCCACCAGCAGGAGCGGCCACCGGCCGGCCGCCGCGCGCGCCAGCTCCGCTCCCACCGTTCCGTACCCGCCGACGAGGAGCACCGGTCCGTCGGGGTCGTGCAGCAGTTGATCGTTGTCCATGCGGCAAACTATAGGTCATGCGACCTAGAAACCCGCCCGCACCTTCTAGCCGCCGAGCCAGCTGCCGGCGTCCAGGCGCAGGGCGGCCTCCGCGGGTACGACCGAACGGAGGGCGGCCTCGACCTCCCGCAGCCGGTCCGCGCCGATCTCCGCGGCCCATTCGGCGCGCAGTTCGTCGAAGACCGCGGCCGAGCGGGCGAGCGCGGAGCGGCCGTACGGGGTGAGCCGGACGAGCTTGCGGCGCGCGTCGCCGGGGTCGTCGGTGCGTTCGGCGTACCCGAGGGCGAGGAGGCGGTCCACCGTCTTGCCCGCGGCCTGCTTGGACACCCCCAGGCGCCGCCCGATCTCACTGGCGGTGGCTCCGTGGACGCCGATGGCCTGCATGGCGAAGCCGTGGGCGGGGCGCAGGTCGCGGTGGCCCTCCGCGGCGAGCCTGGCGTGCAGGCGGTCGATGAGCGTGCGGAACCCGCCGAGGAGGAGCAGGGGCAGCTCGTAGCCGGGGCCCTCGGAATTGCCCTTGCCCGAATCGACAACCTGGTTTACGTTTTCCCCATCGCGATAGTCAACCATGTTGTCGATTCTACCCTCCCCTCCCTTCCCCGCCCCCTTTCCTGGAGCCGCTGTGACCGCCGACCTGTCCACCCGTACCGCGCACGCCGTCGCCCTCCTCAAGGAGTCACCCGAAACCCTGGACGGCTTCCTCGAGCTCAGCCGGACCTTCGAGGCCACGACACTGGACGCGCACTCCCGCGAGACCGTGATCCTGACGGTGGCCACGCACCACCAGTGCCACCTGTGCGTCGACATGCACGAAGCCAAGCTGTCCGGCCTCGGCCCGGCCCCCGACCCCGCCCGGCTGGAGGCCGTCCGCCTCTTCACCCTGCGGGTTCTCGCTTCGTCCGGCGCCGTGAGCGACGCCGAGCTGGCCGATTTCCATGCCCACGGGTACACCCGCCGCAATGCCCTGGAGGTCGTCCTCGGGGTCGGTGCCTACACCCTGTCTACCTTCGCCAACCGGCTCACCCGCGCCTCATGAGAGCGCGCTGCCGATGCGGTCCTACGCCTGGGCTCCGTAGGTTCCGTACTCCGGAAGCCCCGTCGCGTCGAAGGTGTGCACCGACAGGCCGCCCGGTGTCGTCCGGTGGCTGAGGAGCCGCAGGCCGGCCGGTGCGCCGCCGTCCGGGAACAGGCGCCTGCCGCTGCCCACCACGACCGGGGCGATCACCAGCCGGAAGGTGTCCACCAGCCCGGCGGCCAGCAGGGACTGGGCCAGCCGGGCGCTCCCGTGGACCTGCAGTTCCCGGCCCGGCCGCCGCTTCAGTTCGGCGACCCGGGCGGGGACGTCCCCGTCGAGGATCGTGGTCGGCTCCCACCCCGCCTCGGTCAGGCTGTGGGAGGCCACGTACTTCGGCAAGCCGTTCAGGATGCCCGCGAACGGATGGTCGGGCATCTGCGGCCAGTCCCGCGCGAAGTTCTCGTAGGTGCGGCGGCCGAAGAGGAAGGCGTCCGCCTCGGCAAGCCAGGTGCCGGCCAGCCGCTCGAACTCCTCGTCCAGGTGCGGTACGAACCAGCCGCCCCGCGTGAACCCGTCGCTGGTGTCCTCTTCCGGGGACCCCGGCCCCTGGGACACGCCGTCGAGCGTCAGGAACTCCTGCACGACCAGCTTCATTGCGCACCACTTCCTCTTCGGTGGGGACGCGATCGTCCCACTCCCGGACTCGGCGGGGCGCCGGGACCCACCGGACGGCTGCGGGCTCAGCAGACGGGTCTCAGCAGACGGGTCTCAGCAGCTGACGGTGCCCTTGCGCAGTGCGTGGCCGCCGCTGTTGCCGTCGTCGGACCAGTGGACGGGCTTGACGCCCCCGACGCACTCGTCGGCGCCGGCCACGGTGAAGCCCTCGTTGTTGAGATCGGCCATGCCGGACGGGCGGTGGTGGACCGCGGAGACCGCGAAGGCTCCGGACGCGTCGATGCGCAGCGTGCGGTGCTGTCCGCCGCAGGTGTCGTCGCAGACGGCCCACAGACGCGAGGCCTGCGGCTCCCACTGCACCTCCATGACGCCGGCCAGGCCGCTGGCGACGGTGGCCACGCGGGTGAAGGCACCCGAGTCCTGCAGGACGTAGCCGTGGAGCGCTCCGGTGCCCTCGACGCCGACGAAGAACACCCCGCCGGTGTGGGCTCCGTAGCGGGCCGGGTCGTAGGCCGCGCCGGTCGAGGCGTCCTTGAACCCGGCCCCGGTCAGGTGGGTGTCGGGAACCCAGGTGATGCCTTCGAGGCCGAGGTTGGAGCCCACCGGCGGCAGGTCGGAGGTCAGGTCCCACTCCTTGGTGGCGGTCAGCGTGGACGCCGTCCCGCTCACGTCGTAGCGCAGGACGGACAGCCGACTGGTCCCGGAGGAGCCGCTGTTGCGCTCGCTGGAGACGAAGACCCCGCCCGCGGCCCCCGCGGCGGTGAGCGTGACGCCCTCGGCGTCGGGGGTGCCGGAGCCGCCGCCCGGGAAGCGCAGCGTCTTGCCGGAGGACCAGCCGTTCGCCGTGTCGGGGGTCCACCCGCCGGAACCGTCCCGGACCAGGCGCCACAGCTTGCCGGAGTTCTGGGCGGCCCACATCACGGCGCCCTCCTGGTGGAGGCCGCTGAGGTCCTGGCCGAAGACGTCCGCGGCGTCGGCCGTGGTCACCGAGCCGCCGCCCGGCCAGGCGACCGGAGTGACGCCGCCTCCCCCGCCGGTGCCGCAGGCGTTCGGGGCGCCGAGCGTCACCGCGGCCGCCTTGAACGGGCCGGCGCCGTCGGCGCAGCGCGACCACGAGGGGCCGGAGTGGGCGGACCAGCTGAAGCTGTCGACCGGCGTGCTGCCGTCCGGCAGGAACAGGCGCGCCTTGTCGGCGGAGCCCAGGCCGAAGGAGCCGTGGACGTCGAAGGCACGGAACCCGCCGGGAGCCAGCGTGGTGCCGGAGGCGATCTTGTACTTCGAGCTGTTGCTCTCGTCCTTGAGGATCCAGCCCGAGATGTCGACGGTGGAGGTGCCCTTGTTGAACAGTTCGACGGAGTCGTCGACGTCCCCGGTGGTCACGACCTCGTTGATGCGGACGTCGTCGGCCGGGGCGGCGTGCGCCGGAGCGCCGCTCAGGGTTCCCGCGGCCAGCGCCGGACCGGCTACGAGGGCGAGGGCGAGGCGGTGGCGCCGACGGCGCGCGTGTGATGCGGTCACGGTGATCTTCCCGGGGTCGTCGCTGAGGTGCGGCACGAGAATCCCCGTCCGGGCCGAATGGGCCCCCGCGGACAGGGGCCCGGCCCGTGAACGGCGGCCGAACAGCCGTGGCTCCCCGGCGTTCGGGGTACGCAGAGGCAGCGGGCACCGGTCGCGGTGGCCGGGCCTACGGGCGTGGCGCCCCTGCGGAGAGGGCCGCGGGTGACGACACTGAGGGCATGACACGACGGAGAGCCGAGGAAGGCCCGCCGCGAGACCCGACGGGAATCCCGCGGGAGCGCGTCGACTACACCGGCGCGGTGTACGGCTCGCTCCTCGCCGCCTCAGTGGTGGTCGGTGCCGGTTCGCTGGGCAAGTTCCCACGGCTGGAACTCGTCGTGCTGCTGTTCGCCACCGGGGTGGTGTTCTGGGCCGCGCACGTCTTCGCCCGGCTCTTCGGCGAGCGGATCGCCCTCGTGGCCCTGACCCGCAGGGAGATCGGGCGCGTCTGCGGTGCCGAGTGGCCGATCGTCAAGGCGGCCATGCCACCCGCCGTCGCGGTAGCCGTCAGCCCCTTGCTGGGCCTGGACACGGCGGGAGCGGTGTGGCTGGCGCTCTGCGTCGCGGTCGCCGGTCAGGTCGGCTGGGCGGCGTACGCCGCGTACCGGGCGGGCGCGACGCGCCGTACGGTGGCGGCGGCCGCGGCCGTCAACCTGGTACTCGGCCTGGTCATCGTCGCCCTGAAGGTCACGCTGAAGCACTGACGCGGGCTGACGGGCCCTGTGACGGGGATGGATGCCGCGACGGGCCCAGCGGCATATCGTCCCGTATATGGGTGAAGCGGACGGGACCTCCTGCGAGGGGCCGGAGCAGCTGGACGGGCCCCTCGCCCGTCTCATGCTGGAGACCGGCGCCTCCGTCGGGCTGGTCTACCTGCTGGCGCCGGGCGAGCGGGTCCTGCGGCTGGGGCTGGTGGCAGGGGCGCCGCCGCAGATCACCGCTCCGTGGGCGCGCATCTCCCTGGACGAATCGATCCCGGTGGCCGACGCCGTCCGGGAGCGGCGGCTGGTCTGGCTGGGCGGCGGCCAGGAGGAGATCGCCCGCCGGTACCCCCGGCTGGGGCTGGTCCTCCCGTACGAGTTCCTGCTCGCCGCGGCACCGATCACCGGCAGCGACGAGGCGTGGGGCGGCGTGGTGCTTCTGTGGCCCGTCCGGCACCCTCCGCAGCTCAGCCCGCGGGAGGAGGCCGCGATCGAGGCGTTCGTCCGCCGGGCCGCCACGTGCGTGGAGCAGGGGGCCGGGGAGGGCGGGGAACGGTGGCCGCCGTCGGGCGAGCCCCGGTTCGTCTGCGCGCCGCAGCCGCGGGTCACGGATCCGGCCCAGGCCGCCGCGGCGCTGGAGTTCGCCGAGCGGCTGCCCCTGGGCTGCTGCGCCCTGGACCTCGACGGCAGGATCACCTTCATCAACACGGCCGGCGCCGACCTGGTCGGGGACCAGGCCTCCTGGCTCCTGGGCAGGCGCCCCTGGGAGGCACTGCCCTGGCTGCGCGACCTCGTCGTCGAGGACCGCTACCGGGCCGCGATCGTCTCCCGCCTTCCGACGGCCTTCACGGCGCTGCGCCCGCCCGATGTCCGTCTGCTCTTCGAGCTGTACCCGGACGAGCACGGGATCAGCGTGCACATCTCCCCCGCCGGGCCCGAGGGCACGGGTGCGGGAGGTCCGGCCGCCCCGGCCACCGGGCAGGGGGCGAGTCCACAGGAGATGGTCGGGGCGATGGCCCTGTACCACCTCACACATCTGGCCGTGGCCCTCGCCGAGGCCGCAGGCGTCCGGGACGTGGCGGAGCTGCTGGCCGAACAGATCGTGCCGGCGCTCGGCCCGCAGGGCCTGGTGCTGATGGTGGTGGAGGAGGGCCGGATGCGGATCGTCAGCCACCGCGGATATCCGCAGGAGTTCCTCGACCGGTTCGACGGAGCGCCGCTGACCTCGGAGGTCGCCAATGCCCGGGTGCTCACCACCGGATCCCCGGTCTTCTTCTCCACCTACGAGGAATTCCACCGCGCCCACCCCTCGGCGCCCCGGTACGCGGGACGCAACGCCTGGGCGTTCCTGCCGCTGGCCGCTTCCGGCCACCCGGTGGGCTCGCTGATCCTCTCCTACGACCGGCGGCGGGCCTTCCCCCCGGCCGAGCGGGCCCTGCTGACCTCGCTGGCCGGGCTGATCACCCAGGCACTGGACCGGGCCCGCCTCTACGACGCCAAGCACGACCTGGCCCACACCCTGCAGACCGCCCTGCTCCCCCACACCCTGCCGCGGGTCCCGGGCCTGGAGGTGTCGGCCCGCTACCGGCCGGCCGGGCAGGGCCTGGACATCGGCGGCGACTTCTACGACCTCATCCGGCCCACACCTTCCACGGTGGTCGCCGCCATCGGCGACGTGCAGGGCCACAACGTCAAGGCCGCCGCGCTCATGGGGCAGGTCCGCACCGCCGTGCACGCCCACGCCACCTCGGGCGCGCCGCCCTCGGTCCTCCTCACCCGGACGAACCAGTTGCTGGCGGATCTCGATCCTGGCCTGTTCACCAGCTGCCTGATCGTCCAGGTCGACCTCGACCGGCAACGGGCGTACCTCTCCAGCGCGGGCCATCCCCCGCCCCTGCTGCGGCACCCGGACGGACGCACCGACGTCCTGGAGGTGCCTCCGGGGCTGCTGCTCGGCATCGAGCCGTCCGCCGCGTACCAGACCATCGAGATCCCCTTCCCACCGGGCGCGCTCCTCGCCCTCTACACCGACGGACTGGTCGAAACCCCCGGCACCGACATCGACGAGGCCACCCTGAGCCTCGCCGGACACCTCGCTGCCGCCGGGGACGACAGCCTGGACGAGGTCGCGGACTCCCTGCTGCGGTACGCCGAACGCGCCGGGCCCCGCCACGACGACATCGCCCTGCTCCTGCTGCGGCCCGGCCCCAGGGGCGGCGGCTGACGGACCGGGCGCAGGCCCGGGCTCGTGTCGGGTGACCCGCCCGGGGCGCGGCAGGTCCGCCCGGGCAACATGGGGCCGTGAGTACTGCGCCCGCGGAGGCCCTGTCCGTCCTTCTCCTCGTGATCGTGCTGGCATCGGCGGTCATCCGTCCGTGGGGCTGGCCCGAGGCGGTCGTCGCCGTCCCGGCCGCCGGCGTCGTCATCGCCACCGGGGCGATCTCGCTGGACCACGCGGCCGAGGAGGTCGCGCGGCTGGGTCCGGTGATCGGCTTCCTGGCGGCCGTACTCGTCCTGGCACAGCTGTGTGACGACGAGGGCCTGTTCCGCGCGTGCGGCGCATGGATGGCCCGTACCTCGGCGGGCCGGCCCCGCCGTCTGCTGGTGCAGGTCTTCGCCCTCGCCTCGGTGATCACCGCGGTGCTCAGTCTGGACGCCACGATCGTGCTCCTGACCCCGGTGGTGTTCGCGACCTCCGCCCGGCTGGGAGCCCGGTCGCGGCCGCACGTGTACGCCTGCACCCACCTGTCGAACACGGCCTCGCTGCTGCTGCCGGTGTCGAACCTGACCAACCTGCTGGCCTTCGCGGCCAGCGGACTGAGCTTCACCCGGTTCGCCGCCCTCATGACCCTTCCCTGGCTGGTGGCCATCGCCGTCGAGTACGTCGTCTTCCGCCGGTTCTTCGCCACCGACCTCGATGCCGGTGCCAGTGCCCCGGCCACCGGGCAGCAGCCCGAGGTGCCGGTGTTCGCGCTGGTCACGGTGGGGTGCACACTGGCCGGTTTCGTGCTCACCTCGGCGTTCGGCGTCGACCCCGCGTGGGCGGCGTTCGCGGGCGCGGCCGTCCTCACGGTCCGCGCCCTGGCCCGTCGCCGCACCACCCCCCGCGCCGTGCTGGGGGCCGCCGCCGTACCGTTCCTGGCCTTCGTCCTGGCCCTGGGCGTCGTGGTCCGCGCGGTCGTCGACAACGGCCTCGGTGCGGCCCTCGGGCGGCTGATCCCGGACGGCACCGGCCTGCCCGAGCTGCTGGCCGTGGCCGCACTGGCCGCCGTACTCGCCAATGTGATCAACAACCTGCCCGCCGTACTGGTGCTGCTGCCGCTGACGGCCCCGTCCGGGCCCGGCGCCGTACTGGCCGTACTCCTCGGGGTGAACATCGGCCCGAACCTCACCTACGCCGGTTCCCTGGCCACCCTGCTGTGGCGGCGCATCGTGCACGCCCACGACGGGGAGGTGGAGCTGAAGGAGTTCACCCGGCTGGGCCTGTACGCCGTACCTGCAAGCCTCGGCGCCGCCGTCCTGGCACTGTGGGTCTCGCTGACCGCGATCGGAGGAGGCTGACCCCATGGCCACGGTGGTGTGGATCGTCGAGGGAACCTGGCCGGCCTGCGTGGACGCCGCCCGCGCCCACGCGCCCGAGGGCGCGGAGCTCGTCCTGCTCCACGTCACCCCGGCCGATGTCCCCGGCGCGGCGCACGGCGCGTTCGCGGGACTCCTCGGGCGCGGCCATCCCGCCCGCGACCCGGGGATCCGGATGGAGCACCTGGCCGCCGACTCCGCCGAGCAGTTGCTCGACGACGCCGCCCGGCGGCTGGGGCGGCCGTGCGCCCGGCTGGAGCGCGCCGGTGTCCTCGAACGGGAGGTCGTGGCCGCCGCCGAGGGCGCTGACCTGCTCGTCCTAGCCCGCGACGGCGACCGCTCCCACCCCGGGCCCCGCAGCCTCGGCCCTGCCACCCGGTTCGTGGTCGACCACGCGCCGTGCCCGGTCCTGCTGGTGTGGCCCGGGAGCACGCGGCCCGGCCACACCGCCGCGCCTGCGCCGCCGGCTGGGTAGTCCGCTGCCTGCCCGCCGGCCCGGGAGAAGGGCAGGTCAGCAGGTCACGGCGGGTCCGCGACGTCCGGGGCGCTCAGCGCCCGCAGGGCGTCACGGTGGGACACCCAGCCCAGGAACCGGCGCCCGTCCGCGTCCAGGACGGGGATGCCGTCGCCTTCGGTGGCGGGGAAACGGGCCAGCACCTCCCGCAGGCTGTCCGTCCCGCTCACCGCGCGCGCCTCGGCCGCCACCTGCGACACCGGCCGGTCCGGCTCCGTCCCGGCGCCCAGGGCCCCGGCCACGGAGACCGCGCCTACCGTCCCGCGCAGGCGTCCGTCCGCGTCGACCAGCGGAAGGGAGCTGCTGCCTGTCCGCAGCAGGACCGCGGCCGCCTCGCCCAGGGAGGTCTCCGGCGCCAGTACGGCGGGTGGCGGTCCCATGACCGCTGCCGCCTCGACCGCGTCGGGGCCGGTCCGCTCGATGAACACGCCGCGGCGCCGGAGCTTGGCCGTGTAGACGGTCTCGGCGCTGAGCGCCCGGCTGACCCCGGTGGCCACCACCACGGCCGTCATCAGCGGCAGGATCAGCCCGTAGTCGCCGGTCAGTTCGTAGATGATGACCACGGCCGTGATGGGGGCGCGGGCGGAACCGGCGAACAACGCGCCCATGCCGAGGACGGCGCAGACGGTCGCCGAGCCGGCGAGGCCGGGTGCCGCGGCGTCGGCGGCCTGTCCGAAGGCGCTGCCGAGCATCGCGCCGATGAACAGGCTCGGCGCGAACACCCCGCCCGAGCCTCCGATGCCGATGGTCAGGCTGGTGGCGAACACCTTGCCGACGAGCAGGACGAGCGTGAACCCGAGCGCGTAGCCGCCGTCGACGGCCTTCTCCAGGACGGGGTAGCCGACCCCGTACATCTCGGGCAGGGCCAGCAGCACCCCGCCGAGCAGGATCCCGCCGGCCGCCGGGCGCAGCCACTCGGGGCCGCGCCACACGGCGTCGCAGGCGTCCTCGACCAGGTAGAGGACCTTCGTGAACACCACGCCCACGACCCCGGCCAGCACCCCGAGCAGCACGAACAGGGCGTACGCGGCGAGCCCGCCCTGGTCGGCGGGCGGCAGTTCGAGGAAGGTCGTGTCGCCGAGGAAGGCCCGGCCGACGACGCTCGCCGTGACGGCGGCCAGGACGACCATGCCGAAGCGGCGGGCGGTGAAGTCCCGCAGGATCAGTTCCAGGGCGAAGAACACCCCGGCCAGCGGGGCGTTGAAGGTGGCCGCGATGCCCCCGGCCGCGCCGCAGGCCACGAGGACCCGCACCCGGTCCTCGTCGGCCCGTACGACGGCTCCGGCGGTGGACCCGAGGGCCGAGCCGATCTGCACGATCGGCCCCTCCCGGCCCACCGACCCGCCGCCCCCGATGCACAAGGCGGAGGCGAGCGCCTTCACGGCCGCCACCCTCGACGGGATCCGCCCCTGCTGCCGGGCCACCGCGTACATGACCTCGGGGACGCCGTGGCCGCGGGCCTCCTTCGCGTAGCGGTACACGAGCGGCCCGTACAGCGCGCCCGCGACGACCGGGGCGAGCAGGACGAAGTACGGGCCGAGCCACGGGACGAGCGGGTTGGGCGCGTGCCCGGCGTCGGAGTAGTCGGCGTGCCCGGACAGCAGACGGGTGAACAGCTCGATCAGCCACCGGAAGCCGACTGCGCCGAGCCCGGCACCCGCCCCCACCAGCACGGAGAGGACGGCGAAGCCGGCCTGGGTGCTCCGCAGCAGGCGCCCGGCGCCGAGCAGGCCGGTCCGGGGCGGGGGTACGGGGGCGGGTGCGGGATGGGTGGCCATGGGCCCATGCTCGGCAGCGGGTGCCCGCCGGAGCGCGCCACCGGCGGGCATCGGTCCGAGGCCCACTCGAACGGACCAGACCCGGGAACTCCCGGGACGGGGCGGGGCGGCCCGCCACCGCCACCGGGCGTCACCGCCATGGCCCGGGACCGGCCGGGCCAAGCCTTCACCCCTCCGGCCGCGGGCGCGCCACCGGCTGCCGCCGGGGGCGTGGGCACCGGCGCCCTCAGCTGGGCCGTCGGCGCGTACATGCTGGCCGTCGCAGCCGTGGTCGTCCCGGGCGGGCGTCTCGGCGACATGCTGGGCCAGCGGGTCACCGTGGTGGCGGGCGGCCTGGCCTTCGCCGCCGGCGCGGTGGTCGTCGCCGCGAGCGGCAGCGAGGCCGTACTGCTCGCGGGCCGGGTCCTGCAGGGCGTGGGGGCGGCCGCGCTGATGCCGTCGACGATGGCGGTGCTGCGCCTGAGAGCCTCGGGGATCATCAACGTGGTCCGGTAGGTGACGGCCGCGCTGGCCGTCTCCGCGGGCTCACTCGTCTTCCTCGCACGGGGCACCGCCAGGCTGGGTGAGGTGCTCAGGGAGGCGGGCCTGGCGGGGCCGGGGACGGTGGCCGCGGACCGGCTGCTGTCGGGCGCGGTGCTCCCCGCCGGGCAGGCGGCGGGTCCGCTGGTGCGCCAAGCCTTCCACCGGGCCACGGCCGCGGGCCTCGCCCACGGCTTCGCGGGCGCGATGTTCTGGCTCGGAGTGCTCTCCCTGGCGGCGATCCCGCTGTGGCTGCTGCTGATGCCGGCCCTGCGGACGGACCGTCAGGAGGCGCGCGGGGACGGCGGGGGCGGCGGCTCGGGCTCTTCCGGCCGGTAGCGGTGGTGTGTCGTGTCGCCGGATGCGCGGGCGGTGGTGACGCAGACCTGGCGCCCTCGCGGGCCCGCTGTCACCATGCCTCCGTGACCGCCACCCTGCCGACGCCCCCGGGTACCGAACGCGGACCCCGCCAGTGGCCCCTGCTCGGGAACCTGCCGGCCTTCGCCCGCGATCCGCTGGCCTTCTTCGAGACCCTGCGCGACGAGTACGGAGACTGGGTGCCGTGGGCGCTCGGACCGAAGCGCAATGTGCTGGTGTCCCGGCCGGAGCACGCCGGTGAGCTGCTCGGCGCCGTGGAGGGCACGTTCCGGCCGACCGAACTGGGCTGGGCATTCCGGCAGTTGCTGGGCAACGGGGTGGTCGTCGCCACCGGGGACGACTGGCGCCGCAAGCGGGCCCTCGTCCAGCCGGCGGTCCGGCCGCGCCAGGTGCGCGGGTACGCCGCCACGATGGTGGAGTGCGCGGACGCGCTGGCGCGCAGCTGGGCGGAAGGCGCCCGGATCGATGTGCACAAGGAGATGGCCGGGCTGACCCAGCGGATCGCGGTGCGCACCCTCTTCGGGAGCGACGCGGCCGGCCGGGAGGCCCCGATCAGTGCGGCGATGGCCACGGCGCAGCACGAGCTGGGCATCGAGTTCCGGGGGGTGACGCTGTTCCTGCCGCCCTGGGTGCGGACCCCGGGGCGGCGCCGGATGCGGACGGCGGTGGGGGTCCTCGACCGGGAGATCGAGCACGTCATACGCGAGCACGAGGCGGCCTCGGCGGCGGGTGAGGAGCGGGACGACCTGCTGAGCCGGCTGCTCGCGGCCCGCGACGAGCAGGGGCTGCCGCTGTCGCGCAAGGAGCTGCGTGACGAGTCGATCACGCTCTACATCGGCGGCCACGAAACCACCTCGACCACTCTGACCTGGGCCTGGCAGTTGCTGTCAGGGGCGCCGCGGGCGAGGGAACGGCTGACGGAGGAGCTCGACCGGGTGCTCGGCGGGCGGCTGCCCTCGTACGAGGACTACGCGCGGCTGCCGTGGACGCAGCAGGTGGTCAAGGAGGCCCTGCGGATCTATCCGCCGATCTGGCTGATCTCGGCGGTGGCCGGCGAGGGCGCGTCGATCGGCGGCCGGACGGTGCCGGCCGGGACCTCGGTCTGGACGAGCCCCTGGTCGGTGCACCGGGACGAGCGGTGGTTCCCGGAGCCGGAGGCGTTCCGCCCGGAACGCTGGGACGCGGACGCGCCGCATCCGGTGCCGGAACACGCATGGTTCCCGTTCGGCGGCGGTCCGCGGGCCTGCCTGGGCGCGCGGTTCGCCCTGGTGGAGGCGGCGCTGGTGCTGGCCGTACTGGGGCAGCGGTTCCACCTGGACACGGGCGCCGTCCGGGCGACGGTCTTCCCCGGGCTCACCCTGCAGCCTGCGGAGCCCGTCCTTGCGACCCTCCGGCCGAGCCGCCGACAGCCGCCCGCCCGGTGACCGGGCGGTGACCGGGCGGTGACCGGGCGGGCGGTGCGGCCGGGGTCCCGCCCTGCGCGGGGGGCTACGGCCGGTGGGGGCCTCAGCTCACGGCCTGCTTCACGAGTGCGCCGATCCGCGCCTCCACCTCGGCCGTGACCTCGGTCAGCGCGAAACCGGCCGCCCACATCGTGCCCTCGTCCAGCCGCGCCAGGTCGCTGAACCCGAGGGTCGCGTAGCGCGCCTTGAACTTCTCCGCGCTCTGGAAGAAACAGACGACCTTGCCGTCCAGCGCGTAGGCGGGCATCCCGTACCAGAGCTTCGGCGCGAGGACCGGGGCGCTGGCGGCGATGACGGCGTGGACGCGCTCGGCCATGATCCGGTCCGAGTCCTGCATCTCGGCGATCTTCGCGAGCACGTCCCGCTCCGCCTCCGCCGCCTTGTCCGCGCGCGAGCTGCGGCGGGCGGCCGCCTTCAGCTCCTGGGCGTGGTCCTTCATCGCGGCCCTTTCCTCGGCCGTGAATCCCTCGTGCCTGGTGCCGTCGGTCTTGCTCATGACGTTCTCCCCCTTGAGGACCTCGATGTGCAGGCTCTTCGAAGGGGACCATATCCCGGCCGCCGAGCACGTGCTCCCCTCTGCGGAAGCCTCCTCCCCACCCCTGCGCCGAGCACGAACTCCGTTCGTGCCAGCTGCCGTTGGTCCCGCGGGCGGGTGGGGCGGCGGCGCCGTGGCGGCGGCCCCCCAGGAGGGCCCCGTTCCGGATACCCGCAGCCGAACTGCGGCTCCGGCGGAAGCCGCATAGGCTCGGACCAGGGGTCGCTCCGAGCCCTGGGAGGCAGCCATGTCCGAGGCCACCGATGCGATCGGGGCCGATCGCGCACTGAAGGCCCGCCACCGGGCCATGTGGGCCATGGGCGACTATGCGTCCGTGGCCTCCCACGTCATCCCGCGGGCCGGTGCCGAACTCGTCGGCGAGTGCGGCGTACGACGCGGCGACCGGGTGCTCGACGTGGCCGCGGGCGCGGGCAACGCCGCCATTCCCGCCGCTCTGACCGGAGCGGACGTCGTGGCGAGCGACCTGACCCCCGAGCTCCTCGAAGTGGGCCGCAACATGGCCGGGGTGCGCGGCGCGCGCCTGGAGTGGCGCGAGGCAGATGCGGAGCACCTGCCCTTCGCCGACGGGGAGTTCGACGTCGTGATGTCCTGCTTCGGCGTCATGTTCGCCCCGCACCACCAGACGGCCGCCGACGAACTGGTCCGCGTCTGCCGCCCCGGCGGCACGGTGGGCCTGGCGAACTGGACCCCACAGGGCTTCGTCGGCCGGATGTTCGCCACCATGAAGCCGTACGCGCCCCCTGCGCCGCCCGGGGCCCAGCCGCCGCCCCTCTGGGGCGAGGAGGAGCACGTGTACGGACTCCTCGGCGACCGCGTCACGGACGTCGAAGCCCGCCGCCGCACGGTGCGCGTCGACGCCTTCCCGCAACCGGGGGACTTCCGCACCTTCTTCAAGGCCTGCTACGGCCCGACCGTCGCGGTCTACCGCTCACTGGGCGACGACCTCGACCGGGCTGCGGCACTGGACCGCGAACTGGACGCGCTGGCCGAGGAGAACACCCGGGACGGCGTCATGGAGTGGGAGTACCTGCTGCTCACGGCACACCGGACCACACCTCCCACCGCCTGATCCCTTGACGCCTGAAGGACTTTGACCCGTCTGGCCAGTAGCCAGGCGGGTCAAAGTGCGTTCCGGTGGCCGTAGTCAGGGACGACCCGGGGTCAGGAGCCGCTGCCGCGGAACGCCGTGGCGCGCACGGTGGTTCCGCAGAGCGCGAACTCCCCGCCGTCGGCCGGCGACAGCTGGAGCCCGCCCCCTCCCACGCCCAGCACGATCGACGGGGCGACGGTCGGCTCGGCACCGGAGGCGCAGTAGCCGTCGGCCTCCCCGAGCACCGGGGTGAAGGTGAGCTGGGTCGTGGCCCGGCCGCCGACCGGCAGTTGCACGGCGCGGGCCTGGCCCTGTCTCGCCACGTTCAGGGGCTTGTTGCGGTCCGGCGAGCCCTGACCTGCCAGGGCCACGGTCGGGAAGCCCTTCAGTACGCACGCCTTGGGACCGTCGTTGATCACGGTGATCCGCATCTGGCTGTTGCCGGTCCGCTCCGCGCTGTTCGCGATCAGCTGCTTGGTCGGACAGGGAGCGGCAGGCGCCTGCCGCCCGGCCGTCTCCTGCGCCGCCGCGCCCGCGCCGGGCGCCAGCAGCAGCCCTCCGGCCACTGCGGCCGCCACGATCCAAGGGGCCGTGGTCCTGGCCGCACCACCTCGTGTCGGGCCCTTCATCAGGTCCCTCCTCACGGTTCGGTCGGTTCGGTTCGGTTCGGTTCGGTCAGGGAGAGTACTGGCACACCGTGACCCACCCGCCGGGGATGGAGACGCCGCTCTTCGCGCCACAACCCATCTTGGTGTAGCTGGGGTTGATCATGTTGGCGTAGTGGCCCCAGACGGTCTTGTAGCCGGTGCTGTTGCTGTCGTGGTTGGGATCTGCGTCGTAGCCGGCCTTCTCATTGGCCCACTGCCCGACCGCCGCGCTCGGCGCGCTGCTCGACATGTTCTCGGCTCCGTTGGAGATCGGGCCGTGGTTCAGCCGGTTGTTCGCACTGGACGCCGGGTTGTCCGCCCAGGCCTGGGATGCGGAGGCGAGTGCCGCGTCCCAGGTCAAGGGCTGTTGGCCGGCGTCCTGGCGCACTTTGTTGGTTTCGGCGAGCATCGCCGCCTGGTCCGCGGGGCTCACCTCGGCGAAGGCCGATCCGGACCCCGCCGTCAGCAGGATGCCTCCGGCCATCAGAGCCGCTGCGAGCGTCCTGACGCGACGGTGCGTGCGAGTGGAATTCTTCATTGCGACCTCCAGGTCGCCCGGACAGCAGAAAGTGCCGGCAGGTGCATCACCGGCCGGCACCGAAAGCGGGCCGTACGGCCGGCTCATGCGATGGCCGGTACGCCATCGGCAACGGGTGTGACGGGCAGCCTCAGGGCCGCCGTCCCCTCACCTGAACAGCCTAGGTCGGGGGCCTGTGCGCGGCGACCGGAGACCCGGCCGGCCCGGCGGTACGCGTCAGGCGGCGCTGGACGCGCGCCGGATCGCGTCGAGCGCGCGCCTGACGTCGTCGTCGGTCGTCGACCAGTTGCTCACCGAGATGCGCATGACGCGCCGGCCGTGCCAGGTCGAGCCGCTGATCCACGCCGTGCCGTCGTCGAGCAGCCGGGCGAGGACCCGTTCCGTGCGCGCGTCGTCGCCGAAGGAGGCGCAGACCTGGGTGAACGTCACCTCGTTGAGTACGGTCGCGCCTTCGATCGCGGCGATGCCGGTGGCGAACGCACGGGCGTGCCCGCACAGTCGGTCGACGAGGTCGGCCACACCCGACCGGCCGAGGGACCGGAGCGCCGCCCACACCGGGAAGGCCCGCCCGCGGCGGGAGAGTTCGGGCACCTTGTCGACGGGATCGCCCTGTTCGTGCTGGATGAGGTAGTCGCCGCGCAGGCCCATCGCCGCCCTGAGCGCCGACGGGTCCCGTACGACGGCGAGGCCGCAGTCATAGGGGACGTTCAGGGTCTTGTGGGCGTCCGTCGCCCACGAGTCGGCGTCCGCACAGCCCGCCGTCAGATGTGCGTACTGCGGGGAGGCAGCGGCCCACAGTCCGAAGGCCCCGTCCACGTGCACCCACGCGCCCGTCTCCCGCGCGGCCCGGATCGCCTCGGGGAAGGGGTCGAAGGCGCCGGAGTGGATGTCACCGGCCTGGAGGACGACGAGCGTGGGGCCCTGCTCCCCCGCCGCCAGGGCATGACGCAGGGCCTCGGGCCCGATGCGCCCCTGGGCGTCCGCCGGCACCAGCTCGGGCGTGCCGAGCCCCAGGTAGCGCAGTGCCAGGTCGACGGCCATGTGGCGGTCCGCGCCGGCGAGGACCCGTACGGCCGGACCTCCGGCCAGCCCGTCGTGGGTGACGTTCCAGCCGGTGCGCCGCAGCACCGCGTCGCGGCCCGCGGCGAGGCAGGTGAAGTTGGCCATCGTGGCGCCGGTGGTGAAGCCGACGGCGCTGTCGCGCGGCAGGTCCAGCAGATCGAGCAGCCAGGCACCGGCGATCTCTTCGACCGCCGCGTAGGCGGGTGAGGCGGCGCGCATCACGGCGTTCTGGTCCCAGGCGCTGACGAGCCAGTCCGCGGCCAGGGCGGCCGGTTCGGTGCCGCCGACCACGAACCCGTAGAAGCGGCCGCTGGGGAAGGCGGTGAGCCCCGGTTCGCAGGCCGTGGCCAGCAGGTCCACGGTCGCGGCCGGCGCGCTGGGGCCGTCGGGCAGTACGGCACCGAGCGCGCGCACGACCTCTTCGACCGAGGCGTCGGCCGGCACCCGGCGCTCGGACAGGCTGGCCAGCCAGCGCAGGGCATGACCGTAGGCCTGGCGGAGCGCCGCCTCGCGGGCATCCATACCTCGGACTATGGGACGGTCGCCCCCGCCGCGCAAGCCACGGCCGGAACGCACGGGACGCCCGCTCCCCGGTTTCCGGGGGGGCTCGCGGGCTCCCGGCCCCACGGGCTCGCGGGCCCGCGGATCAGTCCCGCAGCAGCAGCACGACGGCCGCCAGCAGGACGCCCAGGGCAATGGCGAGGAAGCCGTGGATCAGACGGTGGTCGCGGAGCACCGGCAGGAACCGGTCCACGGCGAAGCGGCCGGGCCCGGTGAGGGCGAGGGTGACGGCCGCGGCCGCGATCAGGGCCTCGAACTCGACGCCCGTCATGCCGAACACGGCGCCCGTCCACTTGAGGGCGATGGCATTGATCATGATGCCGAGGACGGCCGCGGCGGCCAGCGGGGTGAGCAGGCCGAGGATCAGGCCCAGACCGCCGAGGGTCTCGGTCAGGCCCGCGATCACCGCCATGGTCTCGCCCGCCGGGTAGCCGGCCTTGCTGAAGAACATGCCGGTGGCCTTGGTCCCCGGACCGTCGAACCACCGGAACAGTTTCTGCGTGCCGTGGACCAGCATGATCAGCCCGAGCACGACGCGCAGCACGGGCAGGCCGACGTCGTAGGGGGTGGTGTCGGCGGTGCGGGGAGCGACGGAGTACGAAGTCACGGCCATCGTTTCTCTTCCTGTCGGAGGTGAGCGGAGAGGCGCAGCGGGGAACCGGTCAGCCGTACGGGTCAGGCCGCCGAGGGCCCACAGTGCCGAATGATCGAACGAAATGCCCGGTATGCACGTGTGCGAGTCGGCGAGGCCCCGACCGCAGGGTCCGGTCGCCCGGCGGATCGGGCACTCCTACGATGAGGGAGAACGCCTTCGGGGGCTCGGCGACGCCCGGTGCGACCCCGATCGAAAGCGACCGCCCATGGGCAGGGACCACCCGTTCCGCGCACGCGCGTACCGCCGGGCGGCCGTACCGGCGGCAGCAGCGCTCCTCCTGGCCGGTCTCTGCACGGGCACCACCCCCGTCGGCAGGGCCGCGGCCCTGCCACGGCAGGAGTTCGACACGGCCACCGTGGAGAAGCTCGACGCGGCGCTCACGAAGCTGATGAAGGAGGCTGCGATCCCGGGCCTCAACGTCGGCGTGTGGATACCCGGCCGCGGCACGTACGCGAAGGCCTTCGGGGTCGCGGACAAGAAGACCGGCACTCCGATGAAGACCGACCTCCACACGCGGATCGGCAGCGTCACCAAGACCTTCACGGTCACCGGCCTCCTCCAGCTCGTCGACCAGGGCAAGGTCGGCCTCGACGACCCGGTCTCCCGGTACGTGGCCGGGGTCCCCGGCGGGGACGCGATCACCGTCCGCCAGCTGGCCGACATGCGCAGCGGCCTGTTCGACTACACCCAGGACCAGAAGTGGCTCGCGGGCATGCGCGCCGACCCGTACCGGGTCTACACCCCTCGCGAGCTCCTGGACATCTCGTTCGCCCACCCGCCGAACTTCGAGCCGAACGCCAAGTGGGAGTACAGCAACACCAACACGATCCTCCTGGGTCTGCTGATCGAGAAGACCCAGGCCGAACGGCTGCGGACGCTCCCGACCGGGGTCCCAGGGATCTCCTACGGACTCGGCATCCTCGACTCCGGCGGCTGGCTCGGCCACAACGGCGAGATCCCCGGTTACGAGTCCATGGCCGCCCAGCTCCCCGCCGAGAAGGCCACGCTCGTCGTACTCGTCAGCTCCGACATCGACCACAACGGCAAGAACCTGTCCTCGCTCGTCGGCAATGCGGTCACCTCCATCGTGACCCCCGACCACCTCTGGCCCGCCCCGGTACCCACCGCGCCGCACTAGCGGGTCCGGGCCCGCACGCGACGACGGAAGGGGCCTGTCCGACACGGGGTGGTGTCGGACAGGCCCCTTCCGGTGGCCGGAGTGCCGGGCCCGGGGCCCGGCGGAGCCGGTTAGTCCGTGCCGGACTCCATCGCCGCGCGGTCCAGCATCTCCTCGTCCGCGGAGACCTCGCCGCGGGAGGCGATGGCCTCGGCGCCGCCCTCCTGGAGGGTGCCGATCAGGCCGGTCGCCGCGGCCTGGGCGGCGCCGATGGCCGGGTTGGCGGTACCGATGAGGCCGAGGACGGCGTACTGCTCCAGCTTGGCGCGCGAGTCGGCGATGTCGAGGTTGCGCATGGTGAGCTGGCCGATCCGGTCCACCGGGCCGAAGGCCGAGTCCTCGGTGCGCTCCATGGACAGCTTGTCCGGGTGGTAGCTGAACGCCGGGCCCGTGGTGTCGAGGATCGAGTAGTCCTCGCCGCGCCGCAGCCGCAGGGTCACCTCACCGGTGACGGCCGCGCCGACCCAGCGCTGCAGCGACTCGCGCACCATGAGCGCCTGCGGGTCCAGCCAGCGGCCCTCGTACATCAGCCGGCCGAGACGCCGTCCCTCGTTGTGGTACTGGGCGAGGGTGTCCTCGTTGTGGATCGCGTTGACCAGCCGCTCGTACGCCGCGTGCAGCAGGGCGAGGCCCGGGGCCTCGTAGATGCCGCGGCTCTTGGCCTCGATGATCCGGTTCTCGATCTGGTCGGACATGCCCATGCCGTGCCGGCCGCCGATGGCGTTGGCTTCCATCACCAGGTCGACCGGCGAGGAGAACTCCTTGCCGTTGATCGTCACCGGGCGGCCCTGGTCGAAGCCGATCGTCACGTCCTCGGTGGCGATCTCGACGGACGGGTCCCAGAACCGCACACCCATGATCGGGTCCACGTTCTCCACGCCGGTGTCCAGGTGCTCCAGGGTCTTGGCCTCGTGCGTGGCGCCCCAGATGTTGGCGTCGGTGGAGTACGCCTTCTCCGTGCTGTCGCGGTAGGGCAGCTCGTGGGCGAGCAGCCACTCCGACATCTCCTTGCGGCCGCCGAGCTCGGTCACGAAGTCCGCGTCCAGCCAGGGCTTGTAGATCCGCAGGTGCGGGTTGGCGAGCAGGCCGTAGCGGTAGAACCGCTCGATGTCGTTGCCCTTGAAGGTGGAGCCGTCGCCCCAGATCTGTACGTCGTCCTCGAGCATCGCCCGGACGAGGAGGGTGCCGGTGACGGCGCGGCCGAGGGGCGTGGTGTTGAAGTAGGCACGCCCGCCCGAGCGGATGTGGAACGCGCCGCAGGTGAGCGCGGCGAGGCCCTCCTCCACCAGTGCCGCACGGCAGTCGACCAGGCGCGCGACCTCGGCACCGTAGGTCTTCGCGCGGCCGGGCACCGAGGCGATGTCGGGCTCGTCGTACTGGCCGATGTCGGCGGTGTAGGTGCACGGGATGGCGCCCTTGTCGCGCATCCACGCGACCGCGACCGAGGTGTCGAGACCGCCGGAGAAGGCGATGCCGACGCGCTCGCCGGCGGGAAGGGAGGTGAGGACCTTAGACATAGGAAGAGTATGCGTTACGACGCATGTTCATGCAAACGCGGCCCCACCCCCGCGTGTACCGACCCGCGGGGCCCCCTCCCCGGCGCGCCGCCCGGTGGTGCCGAGCTCCGGTGCCGAGCCGTGGGGCCCAGCCTTGGGCCAGGCCGGCTGTCCGGGGAATCCAGGGTCGGTCCGCCCGTCGGGTCCGGGCCGCCCGGGATGGAATGATGGGGCGGTGCCAGCCATCGGAACCACAGCCGTCGTCATCGAACTCCGGGCGGCCGACGTGCTGTTGGAGGCCGCCGGTCAGGTGGACCCCCGACTGGTGCGGCCGGGTCTGCCCGCCCACGTGACCGTCCTGTACCCGTTCGTACCGGCCGGGGAGCTGACCGACGAGACGGACCGCGCGATCCGCGGGCTCGCCCGTTCGATCCCCGCTGCCGACGTGCACCTCGCCCGGATCATGACGGAGCCGGGCTTCGTCTCGGTGCACGCGGCCGAACTCGAACCCGCCGTCAGCACCTTCCGCGATCACTGGCCGCAGCTGCGACCGTACGGCGGACGCTTCGGGGCGGCCCCCGCCGCTCACGTCACCGTGGCGATGGGCTGCGACGACTCCCAGGCCGAGCGCGTGAGCGAGTTGGTGTCCGGGCTGCTTCCCCTCCGGGCGCGCGCCGAGGCGGTGCACGTGGTCGCCCTGACCGAGCGGGGCTGGAAGCGCAGGCTTTCGGCGCCGTTCTGCTGACGGGCCGCGGCGCACGGCACATCCGCACCGCTCGGGCCGCCGTGTGCGCGGTCCGGGTGAAGTTCCGGACGGAAGCCTCCCGGGCGGGCGGACCGACTCCATGCTTGATCGAGGCCGGCGCCGTCCCGCCGGCCGGGTCGTACTGGAGGAGCACCCAGTGCAGCTGCGCATCCATGCCTGGGCGTGTTCCGTCATGGCGGCAGCCCTGATCCCGGCAGCCCCGGGCGGTGGGGCGTGGGGGCCCGGGCCGGTCACTGGAGCGTGGTGAGGTCCACCAGCCACAAGATCGGCACGATCACGGCGTACTGCGAGCGCGTGTCGGACAACAAGTGCCCCGACGCGGTGAACCAGACGTGAGCCCGAACCACCCGTCGGGCGACGAGCCGCAGAGCCTGCCCGCGGCAGGGCCGTGGGAGGGTGAGGAGCTGCTACGGCTGCGGGCGGCGCTCGTCAGGGCCGTGCTGCACCTGACCGCGGGCCTCGGAGGCGGCCCGCTGGTCAGAGGGGTGCTCCCCCGCCCCCAGGAGCCCGGTCTCGCGCGCGTCGTCGTCTGGGACGGACGAGCCTCACGACGTCGGTCGCGTACGACGTGCCCCTGCTGGACGCCGACGGAGACGACATCCCCGCCACCGGGCTCGTCGCGGCCCTGCGCGGAGCCGTACGCAGCGCCTCCGGTGAGCCGCCGCCCTCGGGCACCGCTTCCCGTGACGGGTACGGCATCCCCGTGGTGCCCGTGGGCACCCTGCGCGCCGTCCGCGACGCTCAGCCCCCGGCGTACGGCCTCACCGACGCCCTGTACGCCGCGGCCCTCGACATCGCTCCCGTCGTCGAAGGCGGCGAGCCGGAACTGCTCCTGCTCGGCTTCCTGCTGCTCGACGAGGACCGGGCACGGTTCTACGTCACGGCCGACGCCCTGCCCGCCCGGGACGATCGGGCTCGACGTGGCGCTGCGCGATCCGCACGGCTCCGTGACGGTCGGCCTGATCGGTCTGGCCGCAGCCCTGCCGGGGCTCATCGCGGATGACCAGGTGCGGTACATCCCGTCGGAGGAGACCGACCCCTACGGCGCGCAGCTGTTCGACCTCACCCGCTGGTGACCCGCGGGCCTGTCAGGCCCTGTCCGCGCGCCGGGTCCGGGTCCGGCGTACGTACGCCCACGCCCCCGCGGCCGATGCGGCCGCGACCAGGGCGCCGCCTGCCGACCAGGTCCACAGCGGCGGCTGGGAGGCCTGGCGCTCCTGCGCCGCGCAGGCCGCGGAGGGGGTGCCTCCGGCGTCCGGGGCGACAGTGAGCGTCGCCGTCAGCCGCACCTCTTCGGTGCGGGTACGGATCTCGCTGCCCTTGAGGGTCACGGTGTAGACGCCGGGGTCGGCCCCGCACCGGATGCGCGTCTCGCCCGCCAGGTTGCCGCCCTTGCCGTAGGCGGTCAGGACGGCGGGCTCGGCGAAGGCCGGCGACTCGCCCCGCCAGTCCGATCCCGCCCGTGACACGTCGACGCCCTCGGCGTCCCCGCCCGCCCCGCCCGCGAGGTACACCTGCACGGCGGCGCCCCGGTGGACGGTGGCAGGGCTCACGCTCAGCGGGGCCTGCGCGTCGGCGGCCTCGGCGGGCAGGAGGGGTGCTCCGGCCACCACCGTCCCCGCAACTGCAGCGGCGAGAAGAACAGTCGTCACGCGCATCGCACCCCCATGGTGGGCTCCGTCGCCCCCCACGCGTGGAGCCGCCCGCAGGGATCATACGTACGCCTGTGGCCCGGCCGCCGCCGATGGGCCGTCGGCGGCGGCTCCGCCGTGGTCACCGCGAGGCTGTGACCAGGCCCGCCTCGTAGGCCAGGATCACCAGCTGCACACGGTCGCGGGCGTGGAGCTTGGACAGCAGCCGGGTCAGGTAGGTCTTGGCGGTGGCGATGCTGATGCAGAGTTCTTCGGCGATCTCCGTGTTCGACAGGCCCCTGCCGACCAGGGTCAGCACCTCGACCTCGCGGTCGGTGATGGCATCGAGCTTCGCGCGCCGGGGCGGGGGCACGGCAGCCGGGCGGGCGGTGAACTCCTTGATCAGCCGTCGTGTCACTCCGGGCGCGATCAGGGCGTCCCCGGCGGCGACGGTCCTCACCGCGCCGAGGATGTCGTCGAGGGCCATGTCCTTGACGAGGAATCCGGAGGCCCCGGCGCGCAGGGCCCCGTAGACGCTCTCGTCGTCGTCGAAGGTGGTCAGGACCACGACCCGGGTGGCACCGGTGCCCGCGGTGATCAGCCGGGTGGCCTCGATGCCGTCCATGACCGGCATCCGCAGGTCCATCACCACGACGTCGGGGGCGAGTTCGGCCGTGAGCCGGACCGCTTCCGCTCCGTTGTCCGCCTCCCCCACCACCTCGATGTCCGCGGTGTCGGTGATGACCATCTGCAACGCGGCCCGGACCAGGGGCTGGTCGTCGGTGAGTACGACACGGATCGTCATCTGGGTCCCGCTTTCGTCGCTGTGTCGGTGCCTGCCGGAACCGGCAGTCTGGCCGCTACCAGGAAGCCTCCGCCCGGGCGCGGCCCCGCGGAGAAGTCTCCGTGGAGCAGGGCGACCCGCTCGCCCATGCCGACCAGGCCGAAGCCTCCCGCTCCGGCGGGTTCGGCGCCGCGGCCGGGGCCGTGGCCGCGGCCCTTCCCGCGGTCCGAGACCTCCACCGCGAGCTCGTCGTCCCGGTAGGTGACGTGTATGCGGCAGGAATCGGCGCCCGAGTGCCGTACGGAGTTGGTCACCGACTCCTGGACTATCCGGAACGCCGCGAGGTCCACATCGGCGGGCAGGGGGCGCCGCCTGCCCTCCCACCACACCTCCACGCGGACCCCGGCTGCCGTGGTCGTCGCGGCGAGCGCCTCCACATCCGCCAGGCCTGCGGCCGGTTGCAGGAGGGACTCCGGTGCCTGCGACCGGCCCCGGCCGCCGCGGTCCTCGTCCAGGTCGGCCCGGCGCAGCGCGCCGAGCATCCGGCGCAGCCCGGACAGCGTCTCGCGGCCCGCCTGCTCCACGGCGAGCATCGCCTCGCGCGCCCGGTCCGGCTGGGTTTCGACGACCCGGGCGGCGGCGCCCGCCTGCAGGGCGATGATGCCGATGCTGTGGGCGACGGTGTCGTGCATCTCGCGGGCGATGCGCAGCCGTTCGGCGGTGACGGCCTGGACGGCGGCCCGGGCGTGCAGGTCCGCGGTGTGGGCGCGGGCCTGGTGCACCGAATTGCCGACGAGCCAGGCGATGACCACGGTCAGTGCCACGAACGGCTCCTGGGCGATGCCGGAGTCGCCCCCCGTGACCATCCGCAGGACCACGTAGCCGCCGAGCGTCGCGAGTGCCGCGCCGGCCGCGGCCAGCGAGGTCCGGCGGGACCGGGTGGCAGCGATGCAGCAGAGGGCGACATCCACGGCGAGGAACTGCGCGGGCGGGATCTCGTCCTGCCGCCAAGCCAGCGTCGAGACGACCGTGCCTGCGATCAGCAGGCCGTACGCCGCGATGGTCCTGCGGCGCAGCAGGACGCTGCCGGCCAGGGCCAGCACGAAGGCGGAGGCGAGGAGGAGCTGGGCGCCGATCGGATCGAGCCCGTGGCGCGGGTAGTTGAGCGAGTACGCCTGCCGGGGTGGCAGCAGTACGTATTCGACGACGGGTTCCACCGCTGCCGCGCACCACACCAGGGCCGTCCACAGGCCCGGTGGTATGCGCTTGAGCAGCGGCATCGGCAGCGGCGACGAGGCGGACATGCGTTGATCGTAGGCGTCCGTACGTGACGGGGCATCTGACTGCGGGAGTACAACCTGGGTTGACACCGGGAGGCTCCGATTGTCATCGGTGGTCCGACGACGGGCCCGGGGGCACGGCGGCACTGTTGTCCGCATGATCGAAGTGAACGAGCTCACGAAGCGGTACGGCGGCACGACCGCCGTCGACGACCTGTCCTTCACCGTGCGGCCCGGCCTGGTGACCGGGTTCCTCGGACCGAACGGCGCCGGCAAGAGCACCACCCTGCGGATGCTCCTCGGGCTCCATGCGCCCACCAGCGGGACCGTCACCGTGGACGGCCGCCCGTTCCGTGACCGCCCCCGGGGCCTGCGGCACGTAGGAGCCCTCCTCGATGCCCACGACGTGCACGGCGGGCGCACCGCGACCGCGCAGTTGTCCGCCCTGGCCCGCAGCAACCGCATACCGCAGCACCGGGTGGCGGAGGTGCTCCAGGAGGTCGGCCTCGCCGAGGCGGCCCGCCGCCGCATCGGAGGGTTCTCGCTCGGGATGAAGCAGCGGCTCGGCATCGCTTCCGCCCTGCTGGGCGATCCGCCGGTGCTGCTCTTCGACGAGCCGCTCAACGGCCTCGACCCGGAAGGCGTCAAGTGGGTGCGGGAGTTGTTCGGGCGGCTCGCCGCCGAGGGCCGCACCGTCTTCGTCTCCAGCCATCTGATGTCCGAGATGGAACACACCGCCGACCAGCTGATCGTGATCGGCCGGGGCCGGCTGATAGCGGCGGAGAGCCTCGTGGACTTCTCCGCCCGCGGCAGCCGCCAGGAGGTCACGGTCGGCACGCCCGCCGCGTCCGCCCTGCGGGACCTGCTGGCAGCCGAGCCCGCAGCCGTCCGCATGGAGGGCGAACTGCTCACCGTGACCGGTCTGACCGCAGACCGGATCGGCCGGATCGCGCTGGAGCACCGCATCCCGCTGCACCAGCTCAGCACCCGGTCCGCCTCGTTGGAGGAGGCGTTCATGGAGCTCACCGCAGACAGCGTCCAATACCTCGCAGGAGACCCCCGATGACCACGGCCACGACGTACTCCCCCGCCCGCGGCCTGGACGGGGCCGAGCCCCGCCCGCGCTTCCTCGACCTGGTCGCCGCCGAATGGATCAAGCTCCGCTCGCTGCGGTCGACGTGGATCGCCTACGGGGCCACTGCCCTGGCCGTCGTCGCGTTCAATGCGGGCACCGCCTACGACACCTACAGCCACTGGTCGCAGCGGGGCCCGTCGGAGCAGGCCGACTTCGTCAGGGCCGGGATACCGCTGCATGAGGCCTTCTCCGCGAATGCCGCCATGCTCATGATGCTCGCCCTCGTCGCCGTCGGAGCCGTCGCGATCCTGGGTGAGTACAGCACGGGCACCATCCGTACGACCTTCGCGGCCGTGCCGGCCCGACGTTCCGTGATGGCGGCCAAGGCGGTGGTCCTCGCGGCGGTGGCCACGGTCTTCGGCGCCGTCGTCGCGGGCGCCTCGTTCGGCCTGACGCAGGCCATCCTGGACGGCCGGGACGCAGGCATACCGATCAGCCATCCCGGCGCCCTGACGGTGGTGCTGGCGTCCGCCCTCCTCGCACCCGTGTGCGCGCTCACCGGCATGGCGATCGCCACCCTCGTCCGGCACACTGCGACCACCATGATCGTCTCGGTCGTGGTCGTCCTGGTCCTGCCCCTCGCCTTCTCGGACGGCCGCCACTGGTCGGCGGTGGCCGGGCACGCCACGCTCTACCAGGCGTGGATCAGGCTCGTGGAGGCCGGCTACGCCCCGAGCGCCTTCCCGTGGACGGCCGGCGGTGCGTGGACCGTCTACGCGGTGTGGGCGCTCGGTGCGGCCCTGCTCACCGTCGTCGCCCCGCACCGGCGCGATCAGTGAGCCGGGCCGTCCCTCCCGGGTTCCGAGCGCGTCGGGCCCGCCCGGGCGGAGTGCCGGCGCCCGCGAACTTCATGCCGGTCGGCTCAGGCGGGTACCTCGGTGAGCTCGATCGCCCGCAGGACGCTCGCCACCGCCTGCCCGTCCCCGACGTCGAGGGCCGTGTCGGCCAGTTTGATCACGTGCTCGTCCCCATGGTCCGTCGCGCGCGCGAAGGCCTCCTCGGGGGTGATCCGGCCGGGTGTCGCGTAGAGACGGGGACGGTCGGGCGCGTACATCGAGGTGACGGCCGCCGATGCCGTCCAGGCCGCTCGCAGGCTCGGCGCCCATGTCTCGCGCGGGAGCGCGGGGAGCGTGCGGAGGACCGCGTTCGGCGCGGTCGCGGCATGGACCAGCATGGTCTCCTCGCCGTGGCCGTGGGTGGCATAGCGGTGGGTCGCACTGCGGACCAGTTCCTCCAGCCTGTGGCGGGCGGCGTCCGGGTCGCCCTGCCGCAGGGTCTCCTGCCCCTGCCACACGGGGAGTTGCGTGACGCGCTCCAGTCGGTCGGTGAAGCTGCCCCGGCGGTCGTCGATGGGCGGCACCGCTTCCAGCGCCTGCGCCGCGCTGCGCCCACCCGGCAGCGGGACGGGTGGGCGCAGGGGGTGGTAGCGCGCGGCCCAGTAGCCGAGGGCGTGCGAGAGCTCCGCACGGCGGGGAGCGCTCTCACCGTCGGCCAGCAGGCTGCGTACCGCATGGCCCACCCGGATCACGGGATGCGTCGAACCGCCGTACAAGCCGGGGAGGAGCCGTGGCCACCACAGGGCGAGGACGTCCCGCCAGGGCAGTTGCCCCGTCGGGTGGCCGGTGAAGTACACGATCCAGTCCCCGATCCGGCGCTGATCGCCCAGCGCGGACCGCCAGTTGTCGTCGGTGACGGGGCTGTGGCGGGAGGGGAAGTCCTCCAGCTTGACGGTGTACCGGTCGATCCAGCGGTGGACGGAACCCCCGTGCCCGCGCGCTGCGAGGGCCTCGACGGCCATGGGCGCATGGTTGGTGAGGCGGCCCAACCGCTCGGGACCGTAGGTGTGGAGACGTTCCAGCGCTTCGTCGAGGGTGCCCTTGGTGTCCATGCGCACCACCCTAGGCAGCGCATACGCAGCGGTAGAAGCGGCTCCAGCCGTAAGCGCGCTCCGGCAGTGGACCTAGGTCCGCGGGCCGAGTCCGCGGTCGAGCACGGGGGCCGAGGCCGGGGGCCGAGGCCGCAGTTCAGGTCACGGTGCGGGGGCGGGAGCCGGTTCGTAGGCCTGCTTGGAGGCGCAGGTCCACACCACGGGGTGCATCACGCCCCCCGCGTCGACCGCGAAACCGCCGACGCGGTCGTCGTCGGAGACGGTGAAGGCTCCGCTGTGGCCGGTCGGCGCGAGGCGGGGCAGGGCCAGGGTGGGCCCGGCGCCCTTCCAGAGGGTGGCCTGGTGGGGCGGGGCGGTGTCCGGCGGGAAGGGGCCGACCATGTTCGAATCGGAGGCCGTGCCGACGCTGACGCCGGTGGTCGGGCTGACGTCCTCGAAGGAACCCCTGGTGCGTTCCCCGAGGTTGGGCGCGTACGTCGTCTCGGTGTAGGGGGGCTGCCAGGTGACTCCGTTCGAGGTGATGAGGCGGGAGTACTCGTAGGTGCCGGAGATCCGGCCCTTGTCGTCGATGTCGTTCGGGACGTAGGTGCTGTAGGTGTCGCCAGGGTAGAAGGGCTGGAGTTCCTGCGCGGGCGACTCCTTGGCGGCGGGCCACACGAGTCCGGTCTCGTACCAGTACTCGTCGACGACTCCGGTGCCGCGTCCGACGATCTGGCCCGCCTCGTTGATGCCGGTGACGTCCGCGAGCCCCGTGACCTGCGGGGGCAGCGCCAGCTCGCGGCGGACGGTGGTGCCCACCCACTCGACGCCGATCACGTGCCAGGGGTCGCTGTGCCGGTGGCCGACGATGTGGCCCTTGTCGTTTATGTCGTTCGCCTGCTCGCCGCCGGGCAGGAGGGTGACCGCCCTCGCGCCGGGAAAGTACCGGAAGGCGACCGGGGGTTTGCCGGGGCCGGTGAGGTTGCCGACCATCACGCCGAAGCGGTTGACCGCCTCCACCGCGCCCGCCGTGTACCCGGCAGGCAGGGGAACCGGGCGCACGGAGGTGCCGAGCCAGTAGACGGGCCGGTTCTGGGAACGGCCTACGGCCAGGCCGAGGGGGCCGAGACCCTTCACCGCGGTGGTGGCCGCCCAGGGGTACGGGGCCTCCCCCGGGCCCGGCAGGGAGTCCAGCACGCGGATCCCCGGCTTGCAGCCCTTGCCCGCGGCGGGCGCGGGGGCCGGTGCGGAAGCGGAAGCCGCCTGGGCGGGAAGGGCGGTGGCCACACCGGCCAGCACCGCTCCGGCCACCAGCACGGCCCTCAGGCGCGCCCTGTACCCGGACGCCGGGGCGCCGGCTCTCGACCCACTGCGTCTGTTCCCGTTCATCGTCTCCCCCTCGTGACGGTCCGTCGGCTCACATGATGGCCGCGGGGAGGGGAGCTGAACAGACGGCTTCGGGACGAAGTCCGGGGCACCACCGGTGCCGGCCCCGTCCCGCCGTGCAAGAAAACCGGATGAGGCCTTCGCGGCCCCCGGGATAGCGTCGGGCACCACTCATGATCGGCACGGGCACGGGCACGGGGGACGGGGTCACATGGAACACGCGACGCTCGAACGGGACGGCGGCCGGGTGCGGTTGGAGCCCCTTGAGAGCCGCCACCACGACGGCCTCTGCGAGGCGGTCCGCGACGGGAGCCTGTGGGAGCTGGCGGTGACCCGCGTCCCGCATCCGGACGAGGTCCGCGGCTTCATCACCGAAGCGCTGGCCGCGCGGGCCGCGGGGACACAGCTCCCCTACGCCACCGTGGACACGTCCTCCGGCCGGATCGCCGGATCCACCCGGCTGATGGCGATCGAGTCCGCACACCGGCGCCTGGAGATCGGCTGGACCTTCCTCGGCCGGTCCTGGCAGGGCACCGGGGTCAATACCGAGGCCAAGCTGCTGATGCTCGCGCACGCCTTCGAGAGCATGGGCATGAACCGGGTCGAGCTGCTGACGGACGTCCGCAACACCCGGTCGCGGGCCGCGATCGCCGGACTCGGAGCGACGCACGAGGGCACGCTCCGCCGGCACATGGTGATGCGGGACGGCTGGGTCCGCGACACGGCGGTGTACGCCCTCACCCGGCCGGAATGGCCGGCGTCCAAGGCCGCTCTGGAGGCCCGGCTCCCGCTCGGCGGACGGGCGCGCGGGGCGAGGCCCTCTCCCTAGCGCTCACCACCTCGCTCGCGGGCCCGCTCCAGGCCGTCGAGGAGGAGGCTCAGGCCGAAGGCGAACTCCTCGTCGAGGGATACGCCGGTCAGTTCCGCGGCCGCTGCCGTCGTGGCGGGGAAGGCGACGGGGTCGAGGCCCCGGTAGTACTCGCGCAGCGGCAGCTGTTCCCCGGAACCGGGTGCGCCGGGCCCGTGCTGCTGGACGGCGAAGCCGATGACGTAGTGGCCGACGGCCGTGAAGGCGCGGGCGGCTAGTTGCACGGGGAATCCGAAGCCCAGGAGGAGGGCGAGGGTGCGCTCCCGGTGGGCGAGGGCGTGGGGGCCGACGGGCACCTGGGCGACCAGTAGGGGCAGCGCGTTCGGATGGCGGCGCAGCGTCCCGTACAGGGCCTCGGCGGTGCCTTCGAGCGCCTCGCGCCAGGAGCCTTCCGCGCTCCGCTCCGGCGGGACCTTCACCTCGCCGAGGATCTTGTCGACCACGTGAGCCAGGAGTTCGTCCTTGCCCGCGAAGTGCCGGTAGAGCGTCGCGGTCCCCGAGCTCAGGGCGTCGGCGAGCATGCGCAGGGTCAATGCCTGGATGCCGACCTCGTCGACGAGCTCCAGGGCCGTGTCGATGATGCGGCCCACGTCGACGGGCGGCCGGCCGCGCCGAGGCGGGCTCGGCGCGGGCCTGCGCTCCGCCCACCAGGCGGGGCTGCCGGGCGCGGTCGGCGGTTCCTGGGTCATGTGGCGGGCTCCCCCTCATTACAGAGTCGACGTAGCCGAAATCGGCTTTTCGGTGTTAGCGTAGCCATTATGTCTTCCCCTCCCCCGCCCCACGTCCCGGCCCGTATGACGACGGCGCGGATACGCCGCTTCGGCGCAGCGCACGAGGTCTTCGAGCTGACGGACGACGCACCCGTGCCCGCCCCGCGTGCCGGGGAGGTCCTCGTCCGCCAGCGGGCCACCTCCGTCAACCCCATCGACTGCCGGCGCCGGAGCGGGTACGGGAACAGCCTCCTGCGGCTCCGCGGCGTCAGCGGGTTCCCCCTCGTCCTCGGCAACGACGTGTCGGGAGAGGTCGTCTCCGTCGGCCGGGGCGTGACGGACCTGCGGGCGGGGGACGCCGTCTTCGGCGCGAAGGGGCCCTCCAGACAAGGGGCCTACGCCCAGTACTGCGCGCTCCGGGCCGACGAGGTCGTCCGCAAGCCCGACGCCCTGTCCTACACGGAGGCCGCCGCCCTCCCCTACGCCTTCCTGTCCGCCTGGGCCGCACTGCGCGGCGCGGGGTTCAGCGCCGGGGACGCGGCCGGGAAGCGGGTCTTCCTCCAGGGCGGCACCGGCGGCACCGGCGTCGTCACCCTCCAGGTGTGCAAGGCCCTGGGCGCGCACGTGGCCGTCACGGCCGGGCCGACGGGCATCGACCTGTGCCGGGCGCTGGGCGCCGACGAGGTCGTCGACTACCGGACGCAGGACTTCGCCCGGGTGCTCAGCGGCTTCGACTTCGCCCTGTGCCTGGCCGACGACGGCGAGGAGGAGAAGATGCTGTCGCTCCTGCGCCCGGGGCCCGGATCGGGCTACGGCACGCTGGTGCACCCGCTGATGAGCCTGGTCGACGACAAGGGGCTGCTGCGCGGCGGGCTGGACGCGGCGGCGACGTACCGGCGACGGCGGCAGGCGCAGGCCCGCAGCAGCCGGTCCTACTGCTGGGGGCTGTTCAAGCCCGACCGGCCGGCCCTGGAACTGCTGGCCCGGCTGGCCGCCGAAGGGGCGGTACGGGCCGTCGTCGACCGCACCTACCCGCTGGCCGGCATCGCCGACGCGCACGCGTACGTGGAGCGCGGACGCGCCAAGGGGAAGGTCGTCGTCGACATCCCGTGAACCGGAGCACGGACAGCGCACGCGCTCGGGAAGGGACCGGGCCGTTGCCGGAAGAGGACGCACCGCTGCTGGTCGTGGGCGCGGGCATCGGAGGTCTGGGCACGGCCGTGGCCCTGGGGCGCCGCCGAATCCCCTACGTGCTCGTCGAGGCCCTCCCGCGGCCGCGGGCGATCGACGCGGGCATCCTCCTGCAGCACAACACGGTGCACGTGCTGGACGCGCTCGGCGTGGGCGAAGGCCTGGCGGCGGCGGCCCGGCGGGTGACCGGGACCTCGATCAGGTCGGTCTCGATCAGGTCGGTCTCGGGCAGGCTCCTCGCGGCGGTCGACCCCGCCGACGTGGAAGGGGCGGCCGGCGCTCCGGCCCTGGGCATCCACCGCAGGGACCTGCACGAGGCCCTGCCGGCACGGATCCCCGCCTCCGCCCTCGTCACGGGCGACCCCGCCTGCGGCTTCCGGACGCACCCCGGCGGCGCCGAACTCCGCCTCCGCTCCGGCCGCCGCCTGAGCGGCCGGGGCATCGTCGCCGCGGACGGGATCGATTCCCTGGTCCGGTCCCGGCTGTACGGGGCCCAGCCGGCCGTCCGGTCCGGCACGACCTGTCTGCCCGGCCTCACCACGGCGGCGGCCGGCGAACAGGACGACGGACCGGACGACGGACGGGACGACGGACGGGACGGCCGACCGGACGACCGACCGGACGACCGGACGACGGACGGCACTCCGGCGCCGTGCGCGAATGGTGGGGCGACCGACTGCAGTTCGGCATCATCGCGCTCCCGGCGGGCCGGACCTCCTGGTTCGCGCTCGCCCCCACCGCCGTCCTGACCGGCCGACAGCAGGACGGGCCAGGAGGACTTGCCCTCTACCGCAGCCTCTTCGCCGGGTTCCCCTCCCCGGTGGAGGACCTGCTGGCGCGGACCACGCCGGAGAGCACGGTGGAGACGGAACTGCGCCACCGGCCGTGGCGCGGCGGCCGCGGCCGGGTGACCTTGCTGAGGGACGCCGCACATCCGATGCTGCCCCACCTCGGGCAGGGCGCGGGCCAGGCGGTCGAGGACGCCGCCGTCCTGGCCCGCCGCCTCGACGCCACCCCCGGGACCGCGTCCGCGTTCCGCGCGTACGAGGCCGAACGCCGCGCGCGCGTGCGCTGGATCCAGAACCAGGCCCTGCGCATGAACAAGCTCGGCCGGCTCCCCGCAGGACCGCTCAGCAGCCTGCGGGACCTGGCCATGGCTTCCCTGCCCGGCCCCGCCGAACGCTTCGCCGTCCGGCGCATGTTCGACGGCCCCCCGCCGTGACCCTGGCCCGTGCGCCACGCCCCGTCCGGTATGCCAAGGTGGGCCCGCTGCGGTGAACGGCGGACCGACCGGCCGCCGGGGCGAACCGCACCGTACGGGAAGGACCGCCGCTGTGGCGCTGCGGAAGACGGGGGCGCGGCCCATCACCGTGGACGGGGTCGCCTACCGGTGGCGGCTGCGCGGCCGGCCGACCTACGACCAGGGGCTGGTCCGGGCACCCGTGACCTACGCGGTCGAACATGCCACCGTTCCCGGCAGCACTCTGGTGGTCACCACCGGCCAACCCCACCCGAGCAACTGGCTCGGCGTACAGGCCGGTCCGGTCCTCCCCGCACGGGTGGCCGACAGCATCCGGAGCGCCCTCGACGCAGGCTGGCGGCCCGAGAGCCCCGGCTCGCCCTTCCTCCTCGACCGCTCAGCGGGCTTCGAAGGGGCCGGCTGACCCCGGTCCGTCAAGTGGGATGCAGGCAGGCCTACTTGCCGGATGCACACGGGCCCGGGACAGTGGCAGGAGCTGCGCGGTCGGCGCAGCCAGCCCGAGGAGGTCCCGTATGCACGCGCACCCGGACACGGTCCGGCCGGTGGCCACCGCACGACGACGCCTCGCGGCGGTCGCGACGGCCCTCGCCGCGGTCGGTGCGATCGGGCTGGCGACCGCGACGCCCGCGAGCGCCTCGGTCAAGTCGACCTGCGGCACGTACATCTGCGTGGCCACCGCCTACCAGGGCCGCGATTACGTGCAGGACATCACCGTCACCACGCGGGAGGGTCTGCCGGGTACGCTGCGCGCCTTCGTGGGGGACTACCGGGCGAGCAAGGCCGGGGTGTCGCGGTGGCGGTTCGTCGTCAACCGGGAGATCAGGGCGTATCCGAAGCTGGCCGTCTGCGGCGGGCTCGACCGCAGCGGCAGGGTCATCGAGAACCACTGCGTCCTGATCCCCTGATCCCCGTGGCCCGGGTTCAGGGGCCCGGGCCGGGGGTGAGGGCGGCGGCGGCCGCGAAGAGGCGGGCGCAGCGCCGCGTCATGGCCTCGGGGGACTCCTCGGGGTGTTTGACCCACCAGCGGACGAGGGTGGCGACGAGGTCCCGCCAGACGTACTTGAGCGCGTCGGCGTCCAGGGGGTCGTCGGACCCGGCCGCGCGCAGCAGGTCGGCGGTGCCGCCGGCCGCGAGGCGGTCGATGGCCGCCCAGTAGTCCGCGGCCCGGCGGGCGGCTTCGCCGCCGGGCGGCAGCGAGGTGTCGTAGAGCACGAACCACGCCTCCCGCTGCCCTTCCAGGGCGGTGAAGATGCTGCCGAGCACCCGCAGGGGCGTGTGCGGCGTGGTCCCCTCCTGTCCCATCGCGGTCCGGACGGTGTCCAGGATCCGGTCCCCGACGGGGACCAGGCAGGCCAGGTAGAGGTCCTCCTTGGTGCCGAAGTACTGGTGCAGCAGCGTCTTGGTGACGCCGACGCGGGCGGCGATCGCGGCGAGCGAGGCGGCCGCGTAGCCGCGGGTGCCGAACTCCTCCGTGGCGGCGTCCAGGATCTGCTGCTGCCGGTGGTGCCGCGGGACTCCCTTGGTGCCGGCTTTCGAACGAGGGGTTGCCATGGACGGATATTATCAGTAAGTAATTTACCGCTAGGTAAGTTCCTGCGGCCCCTGGAGCCCAGCCATGTCCGGCACGACGAACCGACCGACCTCCCGCACCCGCTCCTGGTGGGGCTGGGGCTGGGCCGACGCCCATCCCGACGACGCGGAATGCGTGGCGATGGGAGCCCTGCTCCCCGGCACCCTCGCCCGCCCGCTGCCCGTCCCCCGAGTGCACGACCTGCACGTCGACGCGCCCGCAGTCCAACCCCCCGCGAGCCTCGCGCACCTGGTCGACGCCGACCCCGGGCAGCGCGTGGCCCACGCCATGGGCAAGGCCTACCGCGACGTCGTACGCGCCCTGCGCGGGCGCCCCGGCCGCATCCCCGACCTCGTGGCGCGCCCGGCGGACGAACGGGATGTGGCCGACCTGCTGGACTGGGCCGGGGAGCGCCGGATCGCGGTCGTCCCGTACGGCGGCGGTTCCTCGGTCACCGGCGGCGTCGAGTACCGGGGAGACGCCCACCGCGCCGTGCTGTCCCTCGACCTGACCGCCATGGGCCGCGTCCTTGAGGTCGACACCGCCGGGCGGGCCGCGCGCATCCAGGCAGGTACCCTCGGCCCGAGCCTGGAGGACCAACTGCGCCCCCACGGGCTGACCTTGCGGCATTTCCCGCAGAGCTTCGAGTTCTCCACCCTGGGCGGCTGGCTCGCCACCCGGGCCGGGGGGCACTACGCCACCGGCCGCACCCACATCGACGACTTCGTCCAGTCCCTGCGCGTCGTCAGCCCGGCCGGCACGAGCGCCTCGTGGCGGCTGCCCGCCTCGGGCGCGGGCCCCTCCCCCGACCGGCTGTTCCTCGGCTCCGAGGGAGCGCTCGGGGTCATCACCGAGGCCTGGGTGCGCCTCCAGGCACGTCCCGTCCACAAGGCGTCCGCAGCCCTGGCGTTCACCGACTTCCAGGCGGCCCTGCGGGCGGTGCGCGCCGTCGCCCAGTCCGATCTCCTCCCCGCCAACTGCCGTCTGCTGGACGCCGGTGAGGCCGCCCTGTCGGGTGCGGCGAGCGACGGCTGCGCCGTGCTCGTCCTGGGTTTCGAGTCGGCGGACGGACCGGTCGACGCCCGCCTCGAACAGGCCGTCGCGCTGGCCCGCTCCCACGGCGGGCGGCGCAGCGGCTCCGCGGCCCCCGACGGCGCCCCGGGGGACGCGGCCGTGGGCGCCTGGCGCGCGGCCTTCCTGCGCATGCCCTACCTCCGCGACGGTCTGGCCCGGATGGGCGCCGTCGCCGAGACCTTCGAGACGGCGGCCACCTGGGACCGGATCCCGGGCCTGATCGAGGCGGTGCGCAGCGAGGTCGGGGCGGCGGCGCTCAAGGCCTCCGGGTATCCGGCGACGGTCAACTGCCGCCTCACCCACGTGTATCCGGACGGAGCTGCGCCGTACTTCACGGTACTGGCCGCCGGCCGTCCCGGTGACGAGGTGGCCTTCTGGGACGACCTCAAGGCCGTGGCGAACGAGGTCCTGCACCGCCACCGCGCGACCATCACCCATCACCACGCCGTCGGCCGGGACCACCGCCCGGCGTACGACCTCCAGCGGCCCGACCCCTTCGCGCTGGCGCTGCGCGCCGCGAAGGGCGCGCTCGACCCGCGGGGCATCCTCAACCCGGGGGTCCTCGTCGACTGACCGGCCCGGCGGCGCGGCCGGACCGGCCAACTTGCCTCGCCCCCGCGGCAGATGCAGGTCCGGGCCGCCTCGAAGCCGTCCCCGGTCCCGCCGGTCCCGTAGATCGCCGCCGCGCCCCGGACCGGCGTCGGCCGGATCTCCGCCGGTCCGGCCGGGGGCTCTGGTGCGGTCTGTCCGGCTGTGGTTACCTGAGCGCATGACCGTACTCGTGACCCGCCGCCACGTGGACTACGCGCGCGTCACGACCACGGGTTGTCCGGCCACGCGCTGACGTGGCACCGCGGACCCCGGTCACCGTCTCCTTCCCTTCCGGCGCGCCCCGGCGCCCCGCCCCGTCGGCGGGCGCGGCCCACGCCGCCGCGGTACCTCCCCCCGCGCGCCCCGGGCGCATCCGCATCCGTACATCCGTACGCCCCTGCACCCGTGCCCCGCCGCCGGGCGGCCCCGCCAGCTCTCTCCCGGCACCGCACGCCTACCAAGGAGAACCATGAGCCAGCCGATCGACGCCGTCACCGCCGGCCACACCCCGGAGGGCGAGGCCACCGGACCCGACACCTCCGCGTGGTCCTTCGAGACCAAGCAGCTGCACGCCGGGGCCGCCCCGGACCCGGCCACCGGCGCACGGGCGGTTCCGATCTACCAGACCACCTCGTTCGTCTTCCGCGACACCCAGCACGCCGCCGACCTCTTCTCGCTGGCCGCGCCCGGGAACATCTACACCCGCATCCACAACCCCACCCAGGATGTCTTCGAACAGCGGGTCGCCGCGCTCGAGGGCGGTGTCGCGGCCGTGGCCCTGGCCTCGGGGCAGGCCGCGGAGACCCTGGCGATCCTGAACGTGGCGAGCGCCGGTGACCACATCGTCTCCAGCGCCTCCCTCTACGGCGGCACCTACAACCTCTTCCGGCACACCCTGCCGAAGTTCGGCATCGAGGTGTCCTTCGTCGAGGACCCGGACGACCTCGAAGCATGGCGGGCCGCCGTACGGCCCGGGACCAAGGCCCTGTTCGCGGAGACCCTCGGCAACCCCCGCGGCAACGTCCTCGACGTCCGCGGCGTCGCCGACGTCGCCCATGCGGCCGGGATCCCGCTGATCGTCGACAACACCGTGCCCACCCCGTACCTCCTGCGCCCCATCGAGCACGGCGCCGACGTCGTCGTCCACTCGGCGACCAAGTTCCTCGGCGGTCACGGCACCACCATCGGCGGGGTCGTCGTCGACGCCGGCACCTTCGACTTCGGCGCGCACCCCGAGCGGTTCCCCGACTTCAGCGAGCCGGACCCCAGTTACCACGGGCTGCAGTACTGGCCCGCGCTCGGCCCGGGCGCGTACGCCGTCAAGCTGCGCGTGCAGCTGCTGCGCGACCTCGGCCCCGCCATCGCACCGCACTCCGCCTTCCTGCTGCTGCAGGGCGTGGAGACCCTGAGCCTGCGCGTGGAGCGTCACTCGTCGAACGCCCAGGCGCTGGCGCAGTGGCTGGAGCAGCGCGACGAGGTCTCGGCCGTCCACTATCCCGGGCTGCCCTCCAACCGCTGGTACGAGGCCGGGCGCCGCTATCTGCCGCGGGGCGCGGGGGCGGTGCTGTCCTTCGAGCTGCGGGGCGGAGCCGAAGCGGGCAGGCGCTTCGTGGACGGCGTGGAACTGTTCAGCCACCTCGCCAACATCGGCGACGTCCGCAGCCTGATCATCCACCCCGCCTCCACCACCCACAGCCAGCTGGACGAGGCACAGCTCGCCGCCACCGGCGCCTCCCCGGGCCTGGTGCGCCTGTCGGTCGGCATCGAGAACCTGGCCGACCTCAAGGCGGACCTGGAGGCCGGCTTCCGCGCCGCGAAGGGAGCGTCCTGAACACCGCCGGGGCGACCGCCCCGAGGACGGCACTCCCTCCCGCCACCGGTGCGTGGCAGGAGGGGGACCCGCCGGGGCGGCGGCAGTGGCACCACCGGGCCCGGCACCTGCCGCTGGAGGCGGGGGGCCGACTGGCCGGGGTGAAGCTGGCGTTCGAGACCTGGGGGCGGCTCGCGCCCGACCGTTCCAACGCGGTCCTCGTCCTGCACGCGCTGACGGGCGACAGCCACCTCGCCGGCCCGGCCGGACCCGGTCATCCCACGCCCGGCTGGTGGGACGCGCTCGTGGGACCGGGCCGGGCCCTGGACACCGACCGCTGGTTCGTGGTGGCGCCGAACGTGCTGGGCGGCTGCCAGGGGAGTACCGGGCCCGCCTCGCCGCGCCCGGACGGTCGGCGCTGGGCCGGGGCCTTCCCCCGGCTGACGCAGCGCGACCAGGTGCTCGCCGAGACCGGGCTCGCCGACGCACTGGGCATCGAGCAGTGGGCGCTGGTGATCGGCGGGTCCATGGGCGGGATGCGCGCCCTGGAGTGGGCGGTGTCCCGGCCGCGGCGCGTGGCCGCCCTGCTGGTCCTCGCCTGCCCGGCGGCGGCGAGCGCGGAGCAGATCGCCTGGGCCAGTGCCCAGGTCCACGCCATCCGCACCGACCCCCACTGGCGGGACGGCGACTACCACGGCGCGGGGCCGGGGCGGGGCCCGCACGCCGGTCTCGGGGTGGCCCGCCGCATCGCGCACATCACCTACCGCGGCACCCAGGAGCTCGAGACGCGCTTCGGGCACCACCCCCAGGACGGGGAGGAGCCCCGCCGCGGCGGCCGCTACCGGGTCGAGTCGTACCTCGACCACCAGGCCGCCAAGCTCGTCCGGCGGTTCGACGCGGGCAGCTACGTGGCCCTGGCCGAGGCGATGAACGCACACGACATCGGCCGGGACCGGGGCGGCACGCGGGCCGCCCTCGGCCGGGTGCGGGCGAGGACCGTGGTCGCGGGGGTCGACTCCGACCGTCTGTACCCCCTGGCGCAGCAGGAGGAGCTGGCCGCGGGGATCCCCGGGGCGGACGGGGTCCGGGTGATCGGGTCACCGTACGGCCACGACGGGTTCCTCATCGAGACGGGGCAGGTGGCGGCGCTCGTACGGGAACTCCTGGGCGACGTACGGGACAAGGCCGCACTCCCCCTCGGCTGAGCCCCCGGCCGGCCGGGGGTAGCGGCTCCCCGGCCGGCGGGGCCGAGGGGGACGCCTCCCCGGTCAGGCCGGATCAGCACCGCGAGCCCGGCCGGACGGCGGGGCCCGGGGAGCGCCTCCTCGGCCCGCCCGCCCACCGTGTCAGTGCTGCGGGCCGGCCAGCAGGGCGGCGACCTGCCGCGCCGTCTTCTCGCCCGCCCGCTGCTTGATGAGCCCTTCCTTGGCCGCGCCCCGGACGCACACCTCGGTGCTCTGCGGCCCGGCAGCGGTCAGCGTCACCGTGACGACGACCGGGTTCATGTTCCCGAACCCGCCCCCGACCACGGCCCGTACCGTCCGCTGCGCGTCCGGCTCCGCGCCGCCGCCGGTGCCCAGCAGGTTCCCGAGCCGGGCCAGGACGCCCGCCACGTGCTGCGCGGCCGCGTCCAGGGGAGCCGCCAGCGTCAGGGGGACCTCGTGCACGTTCTTCTTCAGGCGCTTCGCCGCGAACGTGGCGCCGGTCCGGCCGCCGCTCCCGCCGCCCATCGCCCCCACCGCGCCGAGCGCGTCCGCCAGTATGCGGTCTTCGTCATCCGTCACAGCGGCAGATTAGCGCCACACACCGCTGCGGCCCTCCCGCCGGCTAGTGATCTCCGTAACGCATCCGCCCCAGCGCCGACATCGGCTGGTCGTGGGCGGCGACGGGGGCAGGCAGGCACGTGGAGCCGGTCAGGTAGCGGTCCACCGCGGCGGCGGCCGCCCGGCCCTCGGCGATGGCCCACACCACCAGCGACTGCCCCCGGCCGGCGTCGCCCGCGACGAACACTCCCGGCGCCCGCCCGCCGGTGGCCGCGAAGCCGGCGTCCCGTGCGAAGGTGCCGCGGTCGTCGAGCTCCAGCCCCAGTTGGCCGCGCAGGCCCCCCGCCCGTTCGGGGCCCGAGAAGCCGAGGGCCAGCAGCACCAGGCCGGCGGGCATCACGCGCTCGGTGCCGGCCAGCGGGCCGCGGTCCACCGGTTCGACGGCGGTCAGCCGCAGCGCCCGTACCCGGCCCGCGGCGTCCCCCTCGAAGTGCAGGGTGGCGCTGGAGAACAGCCGGGGGTCGCGGCCCGCGCGCCCGCGGGCCTCCTCGTGGGCGTGGGAGATCCGGTAGACCTTGGGATAGACGGGCCAGGGCTCGCCCTCGGTGCGGGCCGCGCCGGGCTCGGGGTTGATGTCGAGCTGGACCACGGAGAGCGCACCCTGCCGCAGGGCCGTACCGAGGCAGTCGGAGCCGGTGTCCCCACCGCCCACGATGACGACGTGCCTGCCCTCGGCGGTGACGGGAGATGCCGCGTAGTCACCCTGCTGGACGCGGTTGGCGCAGGTCAGGTACTCCATGGCCTGGTGGATGCCGAGCAGGGCGCGGCCGGGGACCGGCAACTCCCGGCGTTCGCCGGCCCCGACGGCGACGATCACGGCGTCGCACCGGTCGCGCAGCTCGGCGGCGTCCGCGCCGGGGCCGCCGCCGACGTCCGTACCCGTGACGAACTCGGTGCCCTCGGCCCGCATCTGCTCGATCCGCCGGTCCAGGTGCACCTTCTCCATCTTGAACTCGGGGATTCCGTAGCGCAGCAGTCCGCCGATGCGGTCGGCCCGCTCGTGGACGGTGACCCGGTGCCCGGCCCGGGTCAGCTGCTGCGCCGCGGCCAGTCCGGCCGGTCCGGAACCTATGACGGCCACCGTCTTCGTACCGGTCTGCTCCGGCGGCTGCGGTCTCAGCCAGCCGCGCCGCAGGCCCTCGTCCGCGATCGTCTGCTCGACGTTCTTGATGGTCACCGGGTCCGCGTTGATCGTGAGGACGCAGGCGTCCTCGCAGGGGGCCGGGCAGAGCCGGCCGGTGACCTCCGGGAAGTTGTTGGTCGCGTGCAGCCGCTCGTAGGCGGCGCTCCAGTCCTCGTGCGCGGCGTACGCGTTCCACTCGGGGATGAGGTTCCCCAGGGGGCAGCCGTTGTGGCAGAAGGGGATGCCGCAGTCCATGCAGCGGTCGGCCTGCCGGGAGACGAGCGGCAGCAGCGCCCGGCCCGCGTGGACCTCGTGCCAGTCGCCGAGCCTCTCCTCGACGGGACGGGCCGGGACGGCCTCGCGGGGGATCCTGAGGAAGCCGAACGGATCGGTCACGCGCCGCCTCCCTGATCGTTCTGGGCGGGGTGCACGGCGCGCACGGTCCCTCGCGCGCGCATTCTGTGGCGGTCCGACCAGATTACGCCGTCGGTGCGGCATCGCCCTGCGCGAGGGGATCGCGGTGAGCGGACGACTGCGGAAGGTGACGGCCGGCCCGTGGGCGGCGCCCCGTGCCGGTAGCGTTGCCGGCGTGATGGTGGGTACGCCGGACACCCGGCTCGTCGTCCTGCGCGGGAACAGCGCCTCGGGCAAGTCTTCGGTCGCGGCGGGTCTGCGCGAGCGGTTCGGCCGCGGGCTGGCCCTGGTCGGCCAGGACCACCTGCGCCGTGTGGTGCTGCGCGAACGCGACCGGCCGGACGCCTCGAACATCGGCCTGATCGACACCGTGGCGCGCTACGCCCTCGACGCGGGCTACCACGTCGTCGTCGAGGGCATCCTGCAGGCCGGTCACTACGGCGGCATGCTCGCGCGGCTGCGCGCCGACCACCGCGGTCCGACCCGCGGCTACTACCTGGACGTGCCGTTCGAGGTGACCCTCGCCCGGCACGCCACCAAGCCGATCGCCGACGAGGTCTCCGCGGGCGAACTGAGCTCCTGGTACCGGCCGCTCGACCTGCTGCCCGGCGGCGCCGAGACCGTCATCGGCGCCGCGAGCTCCCTGGAGGACACCGTCGGGCGGATCCTGCGCGACACCGGGCTGGACGGCCTGCCCCCGCGGGAGCTCTGACGGCACGCGCGCCCCGCCCGGTGGCCGGGTTCACTTGCGCAGCAGGGCGCAGACGAAGTCCTCCTGGACGTCGCGGACCTGGGCGAGCAGGTCGGGGTTGACGCCGAGCGCCGTCTGCGTGCTGATCGAGAAGGTCAGCGAGCGCCGGCCGTCCGCGGTGGCCGCCGCCAGTTGCGTGTAGCCGAGCGTGTTGCCGGTGTGGCCGTAGACCGCGCCGCAGCGCGTGGTGAAGCGGAAGATGGCCAGGCCGGCCTCCGTACGGCCGGGGCCGGGGGGCTGGGACAGGGCGCCGGGGATGAACCGGAACTGCTGGTCGCGGGTGCGGTCGGAGAGGAGCGCGCCGCCCGCGTAGCCCCGGATGAAGGCGGTCAGGTCCTTCGGCGTGGACACGATTCCGCCGGAGGCCCAGGCTCCGGAGGCACTGACGGCCTCGCTGACGTCGACGGGTCCTTCCTCCGGGTCGATCTGGTAGCCGTGGAGGAAGGGCGTGGGCAGCCGGTAGCCCTGGGGCAGGCTGGTGGCGTCCAGGCCCAGGGGCTCGTAGACGAGCTCGCGCAGCAGGCTCTCGTACCGGTTTCCGGTGACGGCCTCGGCCATCAGGGCGACGGCGATGTTGTCGGAGTTGGAGTACTGGTAGCGCTTGCCCGGGCGGAATTCGAGGCCCTCCTCGGCGACGAAGTCCAGGAGGCGCCGCGAGTCGAAGCGGTGGCGGGGGTCCGCGGAGATGATGTCGATGAACTCCTGGGACGCCGAGTAGTCGGGCAGTCCGCTGGTGTGGTTCAGCAGTTGACGCAGCGTCACCCGGTGCCACGCGGACGGCAGGGCGGGCAGCACCTTGCCGATGGTGTCGTCCAGGCGGAGCCGGCCCCGGTCGACGAGCTGCAGGGCCACCGCTCCGCTGAAGGCCTTGGCGACACTGGCGATCCGCATGTGGTCGGTCGCCCTCGGCGGCCGCCCGCTCTCGATGTCGGCCACACCGGCCCGGTAGACCTGCGTACGGTCGCCGTCGCGCAGGACCGCGATGACGCCGGGCGGGCCGCCGGGCGCATCCACCAGGGCCCGCAGCTCCTGCTGGAGGGCGTCCCTGCGCGGCGGGTTGCGGTCCTCGCCGGCCTGCGCGGGCTGCACCGCGGCGGCGAGGAGCGCGCCGCACAGGGCGGTGGCGGCGGCCAGGCGCAGCGACGGGCGGATCCGGCGGGCTCGGCGGCCGTACGGGCGTGGGGACACGGAGGTACCTCCCGGGGAAGACGGAACGCGGTGGCCCACGATGGCAGGGGCCGCGGCGACGGCGGCGGTGACACGGCCGCGCGCCGTCCGACCGTGGCCCATCCAGCCCTGACGGGCGCCCCTCCGGGGGAGGCCCCTCGCGCACCCCACCCCATTTCCTTCTATTCATTGCAGAGTCATGAACAGAACCTCTTATTCGAAGGTCATATAACGATTTCGATCTACGATCCATGCATCCCTTCTCTGAGTTCCTCCTCTGCACATGGATCACACGATGATTTCTGCACTGCCGCGCCGACGTACCCTGCTCGCCGCTTCCGTCGCCACCGTCACCGCCCTCGGACTCCTCGTCTCCGGCTGCGGACTCGGCGGCGGTGACGACGCCCACCGCATCCGGGTCGGCGTCTCCGGCGACTCCCCCGAATGGGACGTCCTCGCCAAGGAGGCCAAGAAGGAGGGCATCACCGTGGAGACGGTCGTGTTCGACGACTACTCGCTCCCCAACAAGGCCCTCAGCGCCGGCGACATCGAGCTCAACGCCTTCCAGCACCTGGTCTTCCTCGCGCAGTCGAACACCGAGAACAAGACCGACATCGCCCCCATCGCCGCGACCACCGTGGTCCCCCTCGGCCTCTACTCCAGCAAGCACAAGCAGCTCGCGGACCTCCCCGAGCGGGCCGAGATCGCCCTGCCCAACGACCCCGCCAACCAGGGCCGCGCCCTGCGCGTCCTGGAACAGGCCGAGCTCCTCGAACTGCGCAAGGACGCCGGGCTCTTCGCCACCCCCGACGACATCACAGCCAACCCGCGGCACGTCAAGCTCACCCCGGTCAACGCCCAGCAGACTCCCCGCACCCTCAAGGACACGGACGCGGCGATCATCAACGACGGGGTCGCCGAACTCGCCGGCATCGACGCCGACACCGCCCTGTTCAAGGACGACCCCGCGAGCCCGCAGTCCGTGCCCTACCTCAACGTCATCGCGGCCCGCGCGGACCGTAAGGACGACGCGGACTTCCGGAAGATCGTCGAGCTCTACGCCTCCCCCGTCGTACAGGAAGAGGTCCGCCGCACCAGCAACGGCACCGCCCACCACATCGAGCTGCCCGCCGCCGACCTCCAGGCCGAGGTCGTCCGCATCCAGAAGCAGCTGGCGCGATGACCGCCGCAGTGGAACTGCGCGACGTCGGCAAGGAGTTCCCCGGCGGAGCGCGCGCCGTCGACGGCGTCACCCTCTCCGTCGAGGCCGGCACCGTCTTCGGCGTGGTCGGCCACAGCGGCGCGGGCAAGTCCACCCTGCTGCGGCTGGTGAACGGCCTGGAGGAGCCCACGTCCGGCAGCGTCCTGGTGGACGGCCAGGACATCGGCGCCCTGGGCGAACGCCGGCTGCGCCCCGTACGCCGCGAAATCGGCATGATCTTCCAGCAGTTCAACCTCTTCCGCTCGCGCACCGTCCTCGGGAACGTGCTCTACCCACTGCGGCTCGCCGGGTTCGACCGCGCGGCAGCCCTGGCCCGCGCCGAGGAGACGCTGGACTTCGTCGGTCTCTCCGGCCACGGGAAGCGCTACCCCGAACAGCTCTCGGGCGGCCAGCGCCAGCGCGTCGGCATCGCCCGCGCGCTCGCCACCCGCCCGAAGGTCCTGCTGTGCGACGAGGCGACCTCCGCCCTCGACCCGCAGACCACCGGCGAGGTCCTGGCCCTGCTGCGCCGCGTCAACCGCGAGCTGGGCGTCACGATCCTGCTCATCACCCACGAGATGGAGGTCGTACGCACCCTGTGCGACCGCGTCGCGGTCATGGAGGACGGCAAGGTGGTCGAGAGCGGCGAGGTCTACGAGGTCTTCGCGCGGCCCCGCCACGCGACCACGGCCGCCTTCGTCCGCTCCGCGCAGCACAGCGCCCCGGACACCGCGCTCCTGGAGCAACTGCGCGCCCGCCACCCCGGCCGCCTCCTCACCCTGCCCGTCGCCGACGGCAGCCCCGCCCTGGACGGGCTTTCGCAGCTCCTGCGCGTCCACGGGGTCGATTTCACGCTCGTCCACGGAGGCGTCGCCGAGGTGCGGGGCCGCCCGCTGGGCAGCGTGACCCTGGAGCTGCGCGGCGAGGCCCGTGCCGTCGAGGCCGTCGTCGCCGCCCTGTCCACGGACGACCGCGCGCAAGCGGGTGCGCGATGAAGGCGGACTGGAGCACGTTCTGGCCCAAGGTCCTCGACGCCACCGGCGAGACCGTCTACATGGTGCTGATCACCCTCGCGCTGTCCACCGTCTGCGGGCTGGCGGTGGGGCTCACCCTGTACGCGACGCGCAAGGGCGGAGTGCTGCCCAACCGGCTCGTCCACGCGGTGCTGGGCACGCTCATCAACATCATCCGGCCGGTCCCGTTCATCATCGCGATCGTCGCGCTCGCCCCGGTCACCCGCGGGGTGGTCGGCACGATGATCGGCACGAACGCCGCGATCTTCCCGATGACGGTCGTCGCGACCTTCGGGGTCGCCCGGATCGTGGAGTCCAACCTGCTGTCCGTCGAACCCGGCGTCATCGAGGCGGCCCGCTCCATGGGCGCGAGCCCGCTGCGGATCCTGCTCACGGTACTCGTCCCGGAGGCGCTCGGACCGCTGGTCCTCGGCCTGACCTTCATGCTGGTCGCGCTGATCGACTTCTCGGCGGTGGCCGGCACGGTCGGTGGGGGCGGCGTGGGCAACCTGGCGATGACCTACGGGTACTTGCGCTTCGACACCTCGGTGATGGTGGTGACGGTCGTCATCCTGATCGTGCTCGTCCAGTCCGCCCAGCTGCTGGGCAACGTGGTGTCCCGCAAGGTGCTCCGTCGCTGACGACGTCACTTCGGTCACGACTTGGACCAGCAGGTTGGCCTGCCGTGCACCTGCGGTACAGGCTGTGCCCAGGGCACGGCGAACCCGGGCCGTCAGGAGGAAGACCATGCGTCAGAGCGTGGACGAGCGGCACAAGCGGGTGCTGCGGCTCGTACGGGAACAAGGGAGCGTGCGGGTCCACGACCTGGCGGCCGCGCTCGGCATCTCCGTCGAGACCGCACGGCGCGACGTCGCGGCGCTCTGCGACGCGGGCCTCGTACGAAGGCTGCACGGGCTGGCGCTGTGGCCGACGGCCCGGCTGACCCCGCGCGAGACCCGGCTGGCGCGCGAGGCGCCCCGGGCGGCGGAGTGCGGTCTCGTGCTGGGGATGGTCGTCCCCGCGGTCGGGTACTTCTATCCGTCCGTCATCCGCGGGGCCCGGCACGCCGCCGCCGCCATCGGTGCGCGGCTCCTCGTCGCCGCCACCGACTACCGCAGGGACCAGGACGCGGCACGGATCCGCACGCTCGTCGAGGCGGGCGCCACCGGCCTCCTCCTCACGCCCAGTTGGGATGTGGACGGTCCGGCTGCCGACGACCTCCGGGAGCTCGCGGACCTGCCGGTCCCCGCCGTACTCGTGGAGCGCCGCGTACCGACGGGCTCGCCCGGAGCGGAGATCGACCGGGTGAACTCCGCCCACGCGGACGGAGCCGCGGCAGCCGTCCGCCACCTGGCGGCGCTCGGCCACCGCCGCATAGCCCTGCTGTCCCGCAGCACGCACACGTGGCCGGCCCTGCGCCGCGGGTACCGGGCAGCGGTCGGCTCCCTCGGCCTTCCCGAGGACGACCTGTCCCCCCGCGCGGGCGTCGGGGCCGGGCCGGGTGATTCCGTCGAACGGCACGTCGACCGCCTGCTCGACCTCGTCGACTCCGAAGGCGTGCGGGCAGCGATCGTGCACACGGACTCGGATGCCATCGAGCTGCTGAGGCGGCTGACGGCGCGCGGGCTGCACGTGCCCCAGGACTTCTCGATCGTCTGCTACGACGACGAGCTGGCCGAACTCGCCGACGTGCCCCTCACCTCGGTCGGGCCCGCCAAGCGCGCGATCGGAGAATCCGCCGTGAAGCTCCTGCTCCGCCGCCTGGAGAACGCCGGGGCCGAGAGCTCGCACGTGCAGCTGCTGCCCCGGCTGAAGGTCCGCAAGTCCTGCGGCACCCGGACCGCGTTCTAGCGCGGCTCGTGGGCCGCCGCGCGGCAGGCGCCGTTCGCGGCGCCGCCCGGTACGCCGGCCGCGGTCAGTCCGGTCACGCAGCCCTGGAGGTCGCCGGAGACACCGCGCGTGCACGCGGTCCTGACGGCGTCGGTGACTTCGGTGCCCGTCTGCCCGGCCATGCTCGTACAGGCGGGGATGTCCGCCTGTACGCCGGGGGCGGCGAGGGCGGCGCCGCCGAGCATGAGGGTCAGGCCGGTGAGGACACCGGCGAGGCGTGATGACGTGCGCATGGGACGCACCAGCTCTCGGGGTCGGCGATCGGGCCCGGTCCGTGGGCTCGCCGGGCCCGTTCGGGAGTGACGGCTACTCGGGAGCGACCTTGCAGGCGGTCACCGCGGTCCCGTTGGTCACACCGCTGCCCTTGGTCAGGCCGGTCACGCACTGCTCGTGCTCGCCGGTCAGCCCGACGTAACACGCCATCCGGACGGAGTCCGGGGCCTCGCCGCCCTGCAGCTCCCGCTCGACCTGGTTGATGCAGGCCGTGACGTCGGCGTGGGCGGTCGGGGCAGTGAGGGCCGCGCCACCGAGTGCGAGCGTCAGGCCGGTGAGGACTCCTGCGATTCGGGTCGACGTGCGCATGGGACGCACCTGCTCTCCGGGATCGTCGTGCGGCCCGGAACCCGGTGGTGCCGGATCCGCGTGGGTAGGGCGCCGAGCGCCCGCGGCCGTCGTACGGCCACCGGGCCCGGGCCCCCGCACCGGACCGGCTCGGCAGGGCTTTCCCCCTCCTTCGACGCTAGAGCAGCCCACTGCCGCACGCACCCGCTGGGCCTTCGACGTGGAGCACCTCGCCGATCGCCGCGTTCGACAGGCCCTGGCCGACGAGCCCGAGCACTTCCCGCTCCCGGTCGGTCAGGGCGTCCAGGGCCTGTTGCTCCTGTGCCGTCAGCCGGACGGAGTGCTGGGCGAGCTGGGCCAGCACGCGTTCGGTCACGGTCGGGTCGAGGATCGCCTGGCCCGCGGCGACGAGCCGTACGGAGCGGAGCAGTTCCTCCGGCGGCGTGTCCTTGAGGAGGAACCCGCTGGCGCCCGCCCGGACCGCCTCCCCCACGTACTCGTCCTCCGCGAACATGGTGAGGATCAATACGCGCGGGGGTACCGGCAGCGCCCTGAGCTCACGGGTGGCGGCCAGGCCGTCCATGCCGGGCATGCGGATGTCGAGGAGCGCCACGTCGGGGTTGACCTGCCGCGCGGCGTCCACGGCGCTGCGGCCGTCCCAGGCCTGGGCGACCACGTGGATGTCTGCTGCGGAGGCGAGGACGTCGCCCAGACCGCGGCGGACGATCTCACTGTCGTCGGCGATCAGGACGTTGATCACCGATCACCATGAGGGCCGCCTCTCCCGCGGTCAGCGCCCGTCCGGCCTCGGGAGACCGGACCGGCAGCGCGGACAGATTACCGCAAAAGGGGCACAGGGCCCGGGGTGGTGCCTGCCCGGCAGACCGTCCCGGGCCCTGCGAGGCCCGGCCGTGCTCAGCCGAACTGGCCCGGCAGGTAGTCCCCGGCGGGCTGCTGGACGATCACGTTCGCACGGTTGTAGGTGTTGATGAGGGCAATGAGGCACACGAGTGCGGCCAGCTGCTCCTCGTCGTAGTACTTGGCGGCCTCCGCCCAGGCCTCGTCCGTGACCCCGCCGGCCGCATCGGCGATGCGCGTGCCCTGCTCCGCCAGCTCCAGGGCCGCCCGTTCGGCGGGGGTGAACACCTTGGCCTCGCGCCAGGCCGCGACCAGGTGGAGCCGCACCGAGGTCTCCCCGGCGTGCGCGGCATCCTTGGTGTGCATGTCCGTGCAGAAGCCGCAGCCGTTGATCTGGCTGGCCCGGATCTTCACCAGCTCCTGGGTCGCGGCCGGCAGCGCCGAGTCCGAGATGACCTTGCCTGCCGAGTTGATCTGCTTCGCGAACTTGAGGGCGATCGCGTTGCCGTAGAGGTTGAGACGGGCTTCCATGACGGTCTCCTTGCCGTTCCGACGGTGCACATCCTTGACCGGACAGTCCGCGGAAACGTGACAAGACGGCCGTGGGCCGGACGGGTGATGCCGGGAACCGGCCGGGGCAGGAGCGGGTTACAGCGGTACTAGGTCTCTTCCGACGAAGGAGCGAACGGTGGCCCTCTCCCCCGACGAACGCGAGCAGTTCCTGGCCGAGCCCCATATCGCCGCACTGGCGGTGAGCGCCGATGCGGAGGGCGCCCGTGCACCGCTGACGGTGCCGATCTGGTACCAGTACGCGCCCGGCGGCGACGTATGGATCATGACGGGCCGCGCTTCGCGCAAGGCCGCGCTGATCGCGGCCGCGGGCCGCTTCAGCCTCCTGGTGGACCGGGTGGAGCCCACGATCCGGTACGTCTCGGTGGAGGGCTCGGTCCTCTCGACCGTACCGGCCACCCGGGAACTGCTCACCGAGCTCGCGGCGCGCTACCTCCCCGCCGACAAGGTGGCGGGGTACGTCGACTTCGCCTGGAAGGACCACGGCGAGCAGGTCGTGATCCACATGCGTCCCGAGCACTGGCTGAGCTCGGACCTCGGCCAGGTCTGACAGCCGGGGTGCTCCCGGGCCGGGCCCGTCCGAGATCGCGGGGCACCTGCCCTGAAGCCGGGTCCGGCGCGGGACGTGCAGGCCCGATCCGGGCGTGCCACGCTGTTCCCAGGCCTCGGGAGGAGACAGCCGCGAGGAACGGAGCGCGCTGTGAGCAGTCCGATCCATGCCACATCGCTACGGCGCACTGCGGCCGCCGCCTGCGCCGCGCTGCTGTTCGTGACGCTGGCCTCCGGTACGGCGGCGGGTGCTGATACACCCTCCCCGTCGCCCTCTCCCCTTCCCCCGGCATCCGGGGACGGGACCGTGGCCGGAGCCGAGGAGCTGGGCCGGCTCGACCCGCGCATCGCGGAGATCATGCGGAAGCCGGACTACGCCCATGCCCAGTGGGGCCTGCTGCAGACCGAGCCGGAGGACGGGCGCGTGGTGCACGGCCTGTTCCCCGGGCAGTTCTTCATCCCCGGCTCCACCGCCAAACTGCTCAGCGTCTCGGGTCCGTGGCAGACCCTCGGCTCGGACCACCGCTTCGTCACCCCGCTCTACGCGGTCGGCGAGCGCGACGGCGCCACGCTGACCGGCGACCTCGACCTCGTCGCCCAGGGCGACCTCACCATGGGCGGCCGGACGCGTCCCGACGGCACGGTCGCGTACACCGATCTCGACCACACCTACGCCAACGACTTCCCCGGCGCGACCCTCACCCCCGAGAACCCCCTCGCCGGGATCGACCAGCTCGCCCGGCAGGTGCGCGACTCCGGCATCACCCGCCTCGACGGCGACGTGATCGTCGACAGCCGGCTCTTCCTTCCCGACCCGGTCCTCGTGCCCACCCCGACGCCCCTGATCATCAACGACAACCTGATCGACCTGAAGACCAGCCCCGGGGACGGCCCCGGCAAGGACGCGCGGCTGGACTGGCGGCCGAAGGTCGCCCCGTACGAGGTCACTTCCGCGGTGAAGACCGTGGCGGCCGGGAAGCCGACCGCGGTGACGGTGACGGCCACCGAAGGCGGCACGCGCATCCGCCTGTCGGGGACGATCGCGGCGGACGCCGAGCCGCTGCTGCGCACCTCCCCCATCGCCGATCCGGCCGCGTTCGGCCGCGCCGCGCTGATCGAGGCGCTGGAACGGGCCGGGGTGCAGGTTGCCGCCGATCCGGCGGGCCCCAACCCGGTCGGACGGCTGCCGCAGGACTACGAGGGCCGGGAGCGGGTGGCCGCGTACACCTCCCCGCCGTACGCCCAGTACGCCAAGCTGATCCTCAAGGTCAGCCACAACCTGGGCGCCAACCTCGGCATCTGCCTGATGGCCGTCACGGCCCGGAGCAACCAGTGCGAGGAAGGCTTCCCGGTGCTCGCGGACTTCCTCGACCGGGCGGGCGTCGACCGCGAGCAGGCGCAGCTCATGGACGGCCGGGGCGGCAACCCCGCCGACCGGGTCACGCCCCGGGCGCTGGTGCAGATGCTGGCGTACTGGCAGCGCACGCCCGACGCACGCCTGTTCCGGGAGGCACTGCCCATCCTCGGCGTCGACGGTCTGCTCGCCGAGAACTGCCGCAGCTGCCCGGCGCGCGGGAAGGTCTTCGCCAAGACCGGCGCGGCCGTCGGCGGGGACGCCCTGAACGACCGGCTGGCCGTCGGGGCCATCACGATCGCCGGGTACCTGGACAAGGGCGGCGGCCGGTTCGACACCTTCTACGCGGGCGTCAACGGCGCTTCCACCCCGACCGCCGACCCCACCGAGGTGCTGGCGATCGCCAACGACCTCGCCATGATCGCCGCCTACCTCCAGGAGTCGTCCCCGGCCTCGTCCTCACCGTGAGGCGCGGTGCGGCTCAGACCGTGATCACCGTCTTGCCCAGCAGCTCCCGGGACTCGATCGCCCCGTGCGCCTCTGCCGCGCGCTCCAGGGGGAAGGTGGCCCCGATCACCGGGCGCAGGAGGCCCTCGGCCGCCGCCCGCAGGGCGCGCGTGGCGAGTCCGGCGTGCTCCGTGTCGGTCAGCTGGACGTCCGCGATGCCGAGCAGGCGGATGCCGCGGGCCTGCGCGTCCTGCGGGTCCACGGCGGCGAAGCCGCCCGTCGGGGCGCCGTGGGCCGAGAACCGGCCGCCCGTCGCGACCAGGGGGAAGGCGGCCAGGCCGACCTCGCCGCCCACCCCGTCCAGCACCACGTCCGCGCCCGCGGCTCCGAGCGCCCCGCGGGCCTGCTCCACCCAGTCGGGGCGGGCCGCGTCGACGACGGCGTCGGCGCCCAGCTCCCGTACCAGGGCCGTCTTGCGTTCGCCGCGTGCCACGCCGACGACCCGTGCGCCCGCCGCCTTCGCCAGTTGCACCAGTACGGTGCCCATCCCGCCCGAGGCGCCGAGGATCAGCACCTGCTCACCGGGCCCCAGGCCCGTGGTCTCCAGCAGCCTGGCGGAGGTCACCCCGTCGTGCACGAGGGCCGCCGCGTCGGTGAAGGAGACCTCGTCCGGGACTGCGGCGAGGGCCTCGGCAGGGGCCAGGGCCAGCTCCGCGTAGCCGCCGCTGATGCCGACGGACGCGACGACGCGGCGGCCGGTCCACGCCGGGTCCACGCCCTCGCCGGTCGCGCGGACGGTTCCCGCTATGCCGCCGCCCGGTACGTAGGGCGGGGCCACCGGGAAGAATTCACGGCCCCAGCCTCTGCGCACCTGGGTGTCCACGAAGATCGTGTCGACGGCGGCGACGGAGACGAGCACCTGCCCCGGACCCGCCACCGGGTCGGGCAGCTCCGCCGGAACAAGTACGTCCGGACCGCCGAACCCGATCGCCTGTGTTGCACGCATGGCACTCACCCCTCCACCGGGCACCCGGACTCTCCGGCGCCCATGTGGAGAGTCTCGGACGTCAAGTGCGGTCGAGGTCAAGCGATCTTGAGCGGCCGGCCACACTATGAGGAACGGGTGGCGGTGATCAGGTAGTAGTCCAGGATCTGCTGTTCCCAGGCGGCCAGGAAGTTGCGGGGCCAGGTGCCCGGTTCCCAGAGGCGGGCGAGCCAGCGGTCCCAGCCGGGCCACACCTGCGGGCCGATCGAGCTGGTCCTGACGTCCACGAGACCGGCCTCGGCGAAGGCGTCGGCGAGCCGGGACACGGGCCGGGCGATGTCCAGGCCGCTCGCGAACGAGTCCAGCAGTCCCGCGAGCCGCTCGGCGTGCGCGGCGGAGCCGTCGGCCGTGAAGAAGCTCGCGACCGCCACCCGCCCGCCGGGCCGCAGGACGCGCGCCGTCTCCCGGGCGAACGCCGACAGGTCCGGGAAGTGCTGGGCGGCCTCGACGCTGTACAGGCAGTCGAACTCCCCGTCGCCGAACGGCAGGCTCTCCGCGGCTCCCAGGACGAAGCGCAGCCGGTCCGGCTGCGCGCCGAGGAGCCCGGCGTTCGCCACCCGGGCCCGCTGGAGCTGCTGGGGATGGATGTCCACCCCGGTGATCACCGTCGGCCCGTACTCCTCCAGTGCGAGGGCGCACCCGAGACCGAGACCGCAGCCGATCTCCACGGCGCGGCCGCCCCCCGGCCCGGCCGCGTCGAGGACGTGCCGGTACAGGTCCTGCTCGCTGCGGACCCGGTCGCCCTGCGACAGCGGCCGTTCGAGGTCGACGGACTGCCAGTAGCCGAAGTTGATGAACCCTCCGGCGAACACCGGCACCGCGCTGAGATCGGCTGGTCCGTACGTCTCCCACACCTCGGGCCGTACGACCGGAACGGACTGCTCTGCAGGCTCGTCAGACAACGCCCCACCACCTCCGCTTGCACCAGGAAGCATGCTGACCCGACGTCACCAGTGTGGCCTGCGCGGGCCCGTCACGACAGATGGCCCGCCCAGCGGCCCCGCATCGGGTACGGGTCCGCGTCCCACCGGTGCGACACGGGGTGGGACGGCGCGGAACCGGTGCGCGGCGCCTACGGTGAGACGCATGCGGCTGCTGCTGACCTCCGACACGCACGTGCCCGCCCGCGCCGCGCGCCTGCCGGAAGCCCTGCTGGCGGCCGTCGACGAGGCCGACGCGGTGATCCACGCCGGGGACTGGACCGACGAAGCCACCCTCGACCTGCTGGAGTCGAGGTCGCGCCGCCTGATCGGCGTGTACGGCAACAACGACGGGCCCGCCCTGCGCCGCAGGCTGCCCGAGGTGGCCCGCGCCGAACTCGGCGGCCTGCGCTTCGCGGTCGTCCACGAGACCGGCCCGGCCGCCGGGCGGGAACGGCGCTGCGCCACGCGGTTTCCCGAGGTGGACGTGCTGGTGTTCGGCCACAGTCACATCCCGTGGGACTCCACGGCTCCGGGCGGGCTGCGCCTGCTCAATCCCGGGTCGCCGACCGACCGGCGGCGCCAGCCCCACCACACCTTCCTGACGCTGACCGTCGAGGACGGCGTGCTGCTGCGGACCACCCTGCACCGGCTGCCGCCGAGGCCCTGAGGCGACGGCTCCGCACCGCCGTGCGTACGAGGCACGCGTACGGACCGCGCGTACGGACCTGGGAACGGGGCAGGTGGCCCGTATCCGCCACGAGGGACCGGCCCTGGGGTACCGGCGGCGAGCTACCGAGGAGATGCGGTGTCGGACCACACGACGGACGAGCAACTGGAAGCCCTGCGCGCACAGCTGCGGACGACCGGGCCGGGCCTCTCCCCGCAGGAACGCGAACACCTGGGGTCCCTGCTGGACCGGCTGGAGGCGGACCGCGCCGCGCCCGACCCCGGTGCGGCGGAGTCGCTGAACCACGCCGCCGAACGGTTCGAGGTGCACCACCCCGCCCTGTCCGCGGCCCTGCGCAACATCGCCGTCAGCCTGGCCAACATCGGCATCTGAGCCCCCGCGGGGTGAAGGGCGGCGGGATCACCCGCGACGCCGCCGCCCGCTGCCGCCGATTCCCGGGCCCGCCTCACTAGGGTGACGCCATGGGCCACGAGGACACCGCGGACACCGGACCGGCCGCGTCCGGGCCCGAGCGGGGCGATGCCACGGCCGCCGCGCCCGGCCAGGACGTGCAGGCCGCCACCGACCGGCTGAAGGAACGGCTGTACGCAACCATCACCATGATCTCCGTGGTGATCGGCCTGGCCGTCTCGGAGCACGCCGACGCCCCCGGGGCCGCTGCGACGGTGGTGACCGCCGCCGTCGGTCTGTGGCTGGCGACGCTCGTCGCGGACCAGCAGGCCCACCGCGTGGTCCACGGCCGGGTCGCTTCCGGCCGCGTGCTGCGCCGCATGCTGTGGGTCAGCAGCCCGCTGCTGCTGTCCGCCGTGGGCCCGCTGGTCCTGATCGGCTCGGCCGCCCTGGGCGTGATGGAGCTGACGACCGCCCTGTACGCGGCGGCCGGGGTGAGCGTCACCAGCCTGTTCGGCTGGGGCTGGTACGGCGGAGTCCGCATGGGCAGCGGCTGGGCCGTCGCCGTGCTGGCCGGCCTCCTCGACGCCGCGATCGGCCTGGCCGTCGCCGTGGTCAAGGCGGCCGCAGGGCACTGAACGGCCCGTCGGCGCCGGAGACAGCTGGGCGGGGGCCCCGCAACCATTCGCCGCTCGCCGAAGTCATGAGGCATTCTGGAGGCATGAACGAGTTGCATTCCGGTATGCCTGCGGACGGACTCGCCCCTGCCGCGCGCCTCGCCGCCTTCGCCTCGGCCCTGGCCGACGAGACGCGGGCCGCCATCTGCATGACGCTGCTGGAGGGGCGCGCCTGGACCGCGGGCGAGCTGGCCCGGATCACCGCGGTCGCACCGTCCACCGTCAGCGGGCACCTGTCCCGGCTGATCGAGGCGGGGCTGTGCGTGACCGAGCGGCAAGGCCGCCACAGTTACGTACGGATCGCCGACGCCGCGACGGCGCGGCTCGTCGACGAACTGGCCTCGTACGCGATCCCGGACCGGGACGCCGCGCACGCGGTGCCCGTGGTCGCCGCGCCGGACCCGCTGGTGCGCGCCCGCACCTGCTACGACCACTTCGCGGGGCGGCTGGGCATGGCGGTGACCGATGCGATGGAGCGGCGCGGACTGCTGCGCACCGAGGACGTGTTCGACCTGACGGAGGCCGGCCGGGCCTGGTGTGCCGAGGCCGGCATCAGCCTCGTCCAGGAGGGACGCAGGCCGCTGGCGAGTTCCTGCCTGGACTGGACGGAGCGGCGGCGCCATCTGGGAGGCGTCTCCGGGGCCCGGCTGTGCGCGCGGGCGCTGGACGAGGAGTGGGTGGTACGGCCTGCCGGGGGCGGGCGGGCACTGGAGGTCACGCCGGCCGGCGAACGGGCCTTCGGGGAGTTGCTGGGGATCACCGCGGATGCGTGGCGTTAGGGCGTCTCTGAGGAGACGTGGGGGCAGGGCGGAGGCCGGGCCGCGGCCGGACGGAGGCCGCCATCCGTACCGGCCCCCGCGAAAAATACTTCGGTGACTGCCGAAGTGTTCTGCCGTAGGGTGACCCCATGACGTTCCGCTCGAGTCTCCTCCCGCCCGGCGTCCTCACCGTCGGCGCCGTCTCCTTCACGGTGTTCGCCTGGGCGTCCGCCTTCGTCTCCATCCGCAGCGCGGGAGCCGCCTATTCACCCGGGGCCCTGGCCCTCGGCCGGTTGCTGGCCGCCTCGGTGGTGCTCGCCGTCCTGCTCCTGGTCCGGCGCCAGGGGCTGCCGCCCCGTGCGGCCTGGCGCGGGATCCTGATCTCCGGCGTGGTCTGGTTCGGCGGCTACACCGTCGCCCTGAACTGGGGCGAACGTCTCGTCGACGCGGGCACGGCCTCCCTGCTCGTGAACACCGGCCCGATCCTCATGGCGCTCCTCGCGGCCCGGCTGCTCGGCGAGGCCCTGCCGCCGCGGCTGCTGGCGGGGATGGGCGTCTCCTTCGTCGGAGCCGTGGTCGTGGGCCTGTCCATGTCCTCGGGTGACGGCGGCAGCACCTCTCTGCTGGGGGTCGCGCTCTGCCTGCTCGCGGCGGTGGCCTACGCGACCGGGGTCATCGCTCAGAAGCCCGCGCTCTCCTTCGGCAACCCGCTGCAGATCACCGCCTACAGCTGCCTGACCGGAGCCGTGGTGTGCCTCCCCTTCGCGGGACAGCTGGCCTCCGAACTTCCGAAGGCGCCCCTGTCCGCGACGCTGAACATGGTCTACCTGGGCGTGGTGCCGACCGCCCTCGCCTTCACCACCTGGACCTACGCCCTGGCCCGGATGCCCGTCGGCCGGCTGGGCGCGACGACCTATGCCGTCCCCGCCATCGTCGTCCTGATGAGCTGGGCCTTCCTGGGCGAGGTGCCCGCCTGGCTGACGCTGCTCGGCGGCGTGCTCTGCCTGGCCGGAGTGGCCGTGTCCCGGTACCGCCCGCGCTCCGCCCGCACTCCGGCCGACGACACCCCGTCGCCCGCGGGCCGGACATGATCCGGACGTCCTGCCGTCCGCGGAACACGCCCCCTCCCACGAAAGGCAACCCCTCATGAGGATCCTCACGGTCGGCGCCGGCGCCGTCGGCGGCTTCTTCGGCGCCCGTCTCGCGCAGGCGGGCCATGACGTCTCCTTCCTGGTCCGGCCGGCCCGCGCCAAGGCCCTGGCCGCCCGGGGCCTGCGCGTGGAGGGTCAGGGCGAGAGCCTGCACATCACGCCGGACCTGGTCACGTCCGACGCCCCGGACGGGCCGTACGACCTGGTCCTGCTGTCGGTCAAGGCGACCGCCCTGCACGCGGCGGTGGCCGACGTCGAGGCCGCCGTCGGCCCGGACACCGCCGTCGTGCCCCTGCTCAACGGGATCGCCCATCTCGACGTGCTCGTCGGCCGGTTCGGGGCGGGGGCGGTCCTCGGCGGGGTCGCGAAGGTGGTCACCACCCTGAACGAGGAGGGTGACGTCCTGCGCATGGCCCCGCCCGCGGTCATCCTGACCGGTGAGACCGACGGGCGTCCTTCGGCCCGCGTGGAAGCGATCCGTACGGCCCTGGCCGGCGCGGGCATCGACTCACCGGCGACCGAGGACATCGTGGCGGCCATGTGGCACAAGTGGGTGTTCATCTCCACCCTGGTCGCCCTGACCTGCCTGATGCGCGGCACCGTGGGTGAGGTCAACGCCGTCCCGGGCGGGGCGGCCCTCGGGCCGTCCCTGCTCGCCGAGGCCGCCGCGGTGGCTGCGGCCGCCGGTCACCCGGTGCCCGAGGCCGACCTGGCCTTCACCACGGCGACCGTCACGGCCTCCGGCTCCCCGCTCACGCCGTCCCTCTACCGCGACCTCGCCGCCGGAGCGCCCACGGAGGCCGACCACGTCCTGACCGACCTCACCCTCCGCGCCCGCGCGCTGGGCGTGGCCACTCCGCTGCTGGACCTCGCCGCCCTCCACCTGCGCGTCCACGAGCACCGGCTGGCCGCGGGACGCCCGTAGGCCTGCCGCGCGCAGGCGGTCCGTGGCCGCGGGCCGCCTACGCGCCGGACGGTACCCGCCTCAGGCGCGTGACCTCGTCCTCCCGGCCTTCCGTGCCTTCCCGGATGGCCTCGGCCCGGTCCATCGGGGCCCAGCCCGCGCCGTTCTCCGCATTGACCTCGTCGCGGGGGTCCCGGAGGCCGTAGTGCCGGAACAGCTGGGCCTCCTGCGCCACGGAGAGCACGCTCCCGCACTCCACCGCGGCGCAGGGGGCCTCCTCGATCAGCGCCACGGGGTAGGGCACCACCAGGCGTTCGCCGATCAGTTCCGCGTGGCGCAGGGGGATGAAGACCCCGCCCAGGCCGGAGGCGCGGTCGACGATGCGGACCCATTCGGGCCTTCCGGTGGTGTCGTCCACCAGTACGTACTCCACGGCCCCGATGTGCAGGCCGCGTTCCGTGGAGGCCCCGAACCCGGCCAGTTCCGACAACTGCTCCTGAGTGATCACTGCGGCTCCTCGCTCTCGGTGTCTTCGCCGTCCCGGCCCGGCTACCCACGCTCCGCCGCCCGAAAAGGGGGCGCCCCGGTCGGCCGTGCCGGGGAGCGGTGTCAGCCGGTGCTGTCGATCCCGGTGACGATCGCCGGTCCCAGCGGCGCGTCCTGCTCCGAGAGGCCCGATTCCTTCAGGGCCGTGGCCACGAGGCCCAGAGCCGCGTCCTGCGCTCCCGCGCGATCCGCGGCCTCCACCTCCAGGCGGAGGCAGAACGTGCCGTCCTCGTTGACGGAGAGCAGGTCCAGTTCCTCCACCTCGCCCAGGTCCGAGCGTGCGGGGTCCTGGGGGCGCAGCCTGCGCGCCAACTCGGCGCGGGTGGCGGCCGGGACCTCGTGGACGAAGGTGCCGGGTACGGTGATGACGTAGGCGGTCACAGGTGGTTCCTCCTTCGGATCGCGCGCGCGGAAGGCCGCGCGCGCACGTGTCAGACCGTTTCGTCCAGGTCCCCGGCGTAGTGCTCGATCGCCCGGCGGTACCGGCCGATGCCCGGGTCCCCGCTGGTGGCGGCGAGGAGCTTCAGCAGGAGCTCCATGGATTCGTGGTGGTGGCCGGTGTTGAACAGGGCCATCGAGAGGAAGGTCTGCAGGGCTCCGTCCCCGGGGAACTCGCCGAGGCCGAGCCGCAGGGTGCTGACCGCCTTCTCGTACTGCCCGAGCACGCGGTAGGTGCTTCCGAGGCCGAGCAACGCGTCGCGGCGGTCCTGCGGTGACAGGCCGCCGCGGAGGCTGGACTCGTAGAAGGGGACGGCCTCGGCTTCCAGGCCGAGCACGTCGTGGACCCACGCGGTCTGGTAGGCCACCTCTGCGTCCTCGGGCCGGTCGGCCGCGAGGGCGAGCAGTCGGTGCCGGGCCTGCTCGTGGTGTCCTTGCTCGCGCAGGCGGACGGCTTCGGCCAGGCGCGCGTCCCGGGAATCGTCCGCGGCCTCTCGGGGTTCTCGTACGGGTCCGCTCATGGGTCCATGATCCCAGACCTCGGGCGTTTCAGTCCTTGGCCAGGTCGAGGATCAGGACGAGGAGCGCCGCTCCCATCACCACCAGGTGGAACCATGCCGGGGCCGCCAGCACGCCCGCTCCGTCCGACCAGTTCACGATGGAGCCCTCCGTTCTCGGGGACCGGGCCTGCGGCTCGTCCGCGGCCTCACGGCGCGCCTGCCCCGAATCGGGGCCACGACACGCACCGGGGCCGGCGGCCTTGCGCGGGGACGGCGGCTGTCCGTGCCCGGTGGCAGACTGGCCGGCATGATCGAATCGGAACAGAAGGCGGATCTGCTGCGCTATTTGCAGGACGCGCGCGACGCCTTGTTGTGGAAGCTGGACGGGCTCTCGGAGTACGACGTCCGCCGTCCCCACACGCCCACGGGCACGAACCTGCTGGGGCTCGTCAAACACGTCGCCGGTGTGGAGCTGGGGTACTTCGGCAGCACCTTCGGACGGCCGTTCTTCGACGAGCCGCCGTCCTGGTTCGCACCTGACGCCGAACCGAACGCGGACATGTGGGCCACGGCGGACGAGTCGCGGGAGCAGATAGTCGGGCTGTACCGCCAGGCGTGGCTCCACACGGACGACGCCGTCGCCGCGCTCCCGCTCGGCGCGACCGGCCATGTCCCGTGGTGGCCGGAAGGACAGCGGGAGGTGACGCTGCACCACGTGCTGGTCCGGGTGATCGCCGACACCCACCGGCACGCCGGTCACGCCGACCTCATACGGGAGCTCGTGGACGGCGCCGTGGGGATGCGGAAGGACAACTCCAGCATCCCGCCGGAGGATCAGGCCTGGTGGGAGGAGTACCGGGGCCGACTGGAGCGCGTGGCGCGGGCAGCCCAGCAGGGCTGACCCACCGCTGACACCGCCGGGGGCAGCGGGGGCGGCTTCAGAGGGGGCGTTCGTACTCGACCTGGGTGAGGGGGTTCCCGTCGCCGAAGTCGTGGGGACGCGTGGCGCCGGCCTCCGTGAACCCCGACTTGTCGTAGAAGCGCCGGGACTGGGGAGTGTCGCGCAAGGTCCAGAGGTGGACGCGGGAGAAGCCTTCGTCGCGCAGTCCGGTCAGCGTCCGCGCCATGAGCGCGGCCGCGATGCCGCTCCCCCACCCGTCGGGATGGCCGAAGAAGCTGCAGATCTCGGCGAGGCCGGGGCGGGTCGCCGAGGGGAGGGACCAGGACATGGCCAGGGGTCTGCCGTCGCGTTCGGCGAGCAGGATCGTCCCCTCCCCTTCCACGAGCCGCGCGTGCCAGCGGGTCCGTCTGCTCCGTACGGCGGGCCCGGCGAACCCCGGTGCGAAGAAGGGTGCGTAGACCGCTTCCCAGGCTGCGGCGTGGATCTCCCCGAGTGCGTCCCCGTCGGACGGGGCGGCGCGTCGAACCTCGATCATCCCGCCAACCTACCTGGATGCCCGTCACGGCGCGGGGAGTTCGGCGGGACGCACGCCCTCGGCGCCGACGGCCGTCCGGTGCGCTCCGAGCCCTCAGCAGTCCATGCGCGACCCGTCGGGCGAGGCCTCGGCGGAGAGCACGAACCAGGTGCGGGGGGCGGAGCCGGTCGGCTCGGGGCCCGGGTCCACCTGGTAGAACTCGCGGAGCTCCGCGGGTGACTCGAAGATGACCCTGACGCTCGGCCGGTCCGGGGATTCGAAGCAGGGGGCCGGGATCCGGCCCTGCGGCGCCGGCCCCACCCTCGGCCCCGGGTGCCAGCCCGCCGCCGCCATCTCCCGTACGTAGTACGCCACCACCTCCACCTCGCTCCCGTCGTACACGTAGAGCCGGTCCGCGGTCAGCCAGGCGTCCCCGCTGTCGTCGGTGCAGGTGGCTCCGTCTGCCGCGCCGCCGTCGACGGGCGTGGCCCCCGGTGGGTGCAGTTCCAGCGCCGGCAGCTCATCGAGCTCCGCCACCGCTGGCCCGGTGCCCTTGCAGGAGGTGAACGGGGAGAGGAAGGCGCATCCGCTCAGTGCGGACCCGACGAGCACGGTCGCGAGCAGCAGCCGCAATCCAATCATGTTCATGGCGGAATTATGACCTCCGGGCCGAGCGCCGGGAACCGATGCTGCGCGCAACCCGTTCCGTGTGCTGGCCGGCGCTCGGGCCCCGGACTAACGTGCCGGTGTGGACCTCTTCTCACGCGCATGGACAGCCCTGCTCGCGGCGGTCGCCGAGCTCCCGGACGAGGACTTCGCACGGCCGTCGGGATGCACCGGCTGGCTCGTACGGGACCTGGTGTGCCACCTGGTCATCGACGCGCAGGACGTCCTGATCACCCTGGCCACCCCCGCCGACGGCGAACCCACCCGCGATGCGATGACCTACTGGAACGTCACCGGGACCGCACCGGCCGGTGACGACCCCCTCGACGCGCTGACCGTCCGGCTGGCCGCCGCGTACCAGGAGCCGTGGCTGCTGAAGTTCCACCTCGACGACGTCGGCTCCGCCGCCGGGCGGGCCGCCGCACTCGCCGATCCGGGCCTGCGCGTCGGTACCCGCGACGAGGTACTCACCGCAGCGGACTACCTGTCCGCCTACGTCCTGGAGTGGACCCTGCACCATCTCGACCTGGTCATGCACCTCCCGCACGCGGCAGGGCCGCCCGCGCAAGGGCTCGCCCGGTCGCGGGAGATGCTGGAACGGATCGCCGGGGCCGCGTTCCCCGCAGCGTTCACCGACGAGGACGCCCTGCTGGTCGGCACCGGACGGCGCGCTCCGACCGCGGCTGAGACGGCCTCCCTGGACGCGCGGGGCACACTGGCCGCGCGGCTCCCGCTCGTCCTCGGCTGACCGGCCGCGGCGAACGCAACGGAGCCGCCCCTGGCACGGGGCGGCTCCGTTGCGTCGCGTCAGGCGGTACGGGTCCCGGACCGGGAGCCGTCGGTGCACAGGGCCCAGATGACGAACAGGCCGACGGCGATCGAGATGATGGCCCAGAACGGCGTGTAGGGCAGCCACATGAAGTTCAGGATGACGCTGATGGCCGCCAGCGCCACGCCCATCGCGCGGGCCCACAGGGCGCCCTTGAGGAGCCCGGCACCGACGATGATCAGGACGATGCCGAGGACGAGGAGAATCCAGCCCCAGGCCGTCACGTCGAACTTGAACACGTAGGCGCCCTGACGGGCGTAGACGTCGTCCTCGGCGATGCCGACGATCCCCTTGATCACGTTGAGGACGCCGTCGACGAGCAGGAGGACGGCGGCGAACAGCGTTCCGCCGGCCGCCCAGGGGTTCTCGCCGCTGTCGTAGGACCGGCCGCGGGCCGGATTGGGAGGTTGGGGCGTCGTCTGCTGGGTCACGGTGGCTCCTTGGCCTGAGGGAACGCCGGTTCAGGCGCAAGCCCAGCGTCGGTGCGGGACCGGGCAAGGGAAACCGGACGGGGGCCGTTCGGGTGAATTCCCCCGTGGCGGCCCGCTCGGGGTGGCGGCCGACGACCCGGCCTTCTTCCCCACCTGCGCGCCCTTCCCCGCCGTCACCCCTTGCACCCGGCCCCCGCACCCCAGCCGCAGCCCGTGACGCGGTGCGGGGGCCGGGCCGCGCTCAGTAGCGGAGCGCCGTACCGGTCTCCGCGGTGACCGTGCCGGACAGCTTGTGGGTGCTGCGCGCGGTCCCCTGACCGGTGCCGTTCCCGGGTACGTCCGCGATCGTCACCACCACCACGTCGAGCAGGTTGCCGCCCGCGTCCTTCATGTTGACCTGCACCGCGAAGGACTTCTGCGCCCCGTCCGTGTTCCGCACGGTGACCGGGACGGTCGCGTACCCGTCCCCGTCCGTGGCGGGAGCACCCAGCGTGACCTCGTCCTTCGCGTTCACACCGTCCTTGACCGCGCCGAGCTCGCTCTTCGCGGCCGCCGCGGCCGATTCCAGGGCCTTCGGCGCCTCGGCCGCCGCGGAGGACACAGCGGACGCCGCCTTCGACACCGCCGCGCCCGGTTCCCCGTCCCCCGAGCACCCCGTCGCGCCGAACGTCAGCCCCGCCACCAGGGCCACACCGGCCAGGCTTCGCATCCGCCCGTTCGTCATCACGCCTCCACGTCTTCGTCCCGACCATTGCGTCCGCACAAGTCAAATCACTCACTTCCCGCTTGCCGGTATCACCGGGCACGGCATCCGGGTGACGGGTTCGGAACGGTCCGGGCGGCGCCGCCCGCAGGAGGGCGCGACCGCCGTCGGCCTCTTCATGGCTCTCGGCCGATTCCGATCCGACGGGATCCGTCCATCACCTATGGTAATCACCTGATCGCCAGAGGTAGTTGTGTGTGGTCGACGGTACGACGCGAGAGAGGGCCAACCATGGCCAGCTTGTTCAAGCAGCGCAAGATCCGGGGAATGTTCGCCGCGTTCGACGTGAACGGCGACGGGTACCTGCAACGGGACGACTTCGAGGCCCTGGCCGTCCGCTGGGGCCGACTGCCGGGAGTGGAACCGGAGACGGAACTGCGCGCCCGGGTGGAGGCAGTCGTCATGGGCTGGTGGGAAGAGCTCCTGGCGGCGGCCGATGCCGACAACAACGGCAAGGTCGACATCGACGAACTGTTCGCCGTCGTGGACCGGCTGCCCGCCATGCGCGAGGCCGTGACCGCCACCGCCGACACCCTCTTCGACGCCGTCGACGAGAACGGTGACGGCCGGATCTCGCGCACCGAGCACCGCCGCCTCATCGAGACCTGGCACGGCCGGAGCATCGACACCGACGAGGTCTTCGAACTCCTCGACCTCGACGGGGACGGCCACCTCAGCCGGCCCGAATTCGCCACGCTGTGGTCCCAGTTCTGGCTCAGCGACGACCCCGCGGAGCCCGGCAACCTCGTCTGCGGACGCATCCCGGACTAGGTCGCCCCTGCCGCGGACGGGGCGGCTCGTGGCTGTGCTCGGCGGCATCGGGACGACGCCGCCGAGCCGCTGCTCAGGCCCAGGTGCGGGAGCAGAGCACCAGGCGGTAGCCGTCCGGGTCGGTGATCGTCACGCCCCACTCGTCCCAGTAGGGGTTGTGCGACGGCACACGGGTACCGCCCGCCGCCACCAGACGGTCGATCAGGGACTCCTCCGGCGGCTTGCCGAGGTAGAGGACGAACAGGTCGTCCGCCGTCGGTACCGGCTCCACCGGTCGTTCCGGGTCGCGCGTCAATTCGAAGTGCCAGGCACCGTCGGCGGGGCCGACCATCAGCAGGTCGTGCTTGCCGCGGACGCGCTCGGCCGAACGCCACACCACGGTCAGGCCGAGGCCTTCCACATAGAAGCGTTCGGCGGCGGCGAGGTCCCGGGAGGGCCGGGCCACCCGGACGTGGACGGTGGAGTCGATCACGCGTTCGCCGCCAGGGCGGCACGCCAGACGGGGCTGTCCACGTAGTGGTTGTCGAAGCGCTCCGCCGACTCGGCGATCTCCTTCGGGTCGGCTTCTCCGCGCATCACGCGGCCGAGCAGACGCAGGTAGTCGAAGCGGCCCATGCCCGGCGTGAACACGAACAGGACGTCCGCCTCGCAGCCGGGTGCCGCGGCGAACGCGTGCGGGGTGTGGGGCGGCACCGCCAGGAAGTCTCCCGCCTCCAGGACGGTGACCTCCTCGTCCACCAGCACCTGGAGGGAACCGCTGATCACGAAGAACAGCTCCGTCGCCTTGGTGTGGAAGTGCGCGGGTGCGCCGACGGCCCCCTTCGCGAAGGTGGACCGGTAGCTGGTGATGCCGTCGGCCGTGCTGTCCGAGTCGGTGAGCAGCGTCATCACGCTGCTGGGGTCGGCGCAGGTCTCGGCTTCGGCGTGCCGGGTCAGCACCGGCTTGAACGGCGGGGCGGACGGGAGCGCTGCGGGGTTCTCTTCCTGGGGCATGGCTCCAGATTATGATCTTGAATGCCGTCCCGACCATCCCTTTTCCGGGGCTCGCCGGGGCCGGTGCGAGAGGTCACACCGCGGCGTCCCGGCGGTCCCCGCCGCGCGGGAGCCCGGCCAGGGTCACGGCCCGCAGGAACCACTCCACCGGCCCGTACCGGTGGCGGGCCATCAGCCGTGCGCTGACGGCGAGCTGGACGGCGTACAGCACGAGGGCGCCCAGTACGACGTCGCCCGGCCCGAGGCGGTCGTAGAGGGCGAATCCGTACGCGGTGAAGACGAGGGCCATGACCAGGGACTGGCTGAGGTAGTTCGTCAGGGCCATCCGGCCGGCGGGGGCCAGGAGTGCCGTCACCCGTGCGCCGCGGGCGGTGTCCAGGAAGAGGAGCATCCCGCAGACGTACGCGGCGGTGAGGGCCGGTGCGGTGACCATCCCCACCAGCTGCCCGAACAGTGCCCACCGCGGCCCGAGCGGACCGCTGACGGCCAGCGCCATGAACACACTGCCGGGCAGACCCGTGGCGGTGCCGAGGAGGCAGATGCGGCGCATGCGTGCGCGGTGGCGTCCCGTGTCGGCGAGGAGGCGCAGCTTGCCGCAGTGGAGCCCCACCAGGAAGGCCGGCAGGACGAAGCCGCCCATCACCAGTGCGGACAGCAGCGCATCGGGCAGCTGGCCGATGTTGGCCGCCACCACGGACGCGGCGTCGCCCCGGTATCCGGCGATCAGGGCGGGGAAGGAGGCCGCGAGCTCGGCGTCGGCCGCGGCGGTCTCGGCGTCCGGCATCAGCAGGGAGAACGTCCCCAGGAGCAGCAGCGGTACGGCCGCGCAGCCGTACACGATCCGGGCGGCGCGCAGTGCGGCGCCGGGCGAGCAGTTGCGCGCGGCGATCAGTACCAGGCCGAACAGGGCGTACGTCACGAGGATGTCCCCGACGTACAGCAGGACGGCGTGCAGGATCCCGAGCACGAGCAGGCCGAGCGTGCGGCGCAGGTGCCGGGGCACGGCGCGGGCTCCGTCGCTCGCGGCCGAGGTCAGCTGGAGGGTGAAGCTGTAGCCGAAGAGGAACGAGAACAGCAGGTAGAACTTGCCGACGGCGAAGGTCTGGACGAGGCCCTCGACGATCCGGTCGGAGACGGAGGCGGTGAGGTCGTCGACGACGCCGAGTGCGTGAGGTCCGGCCATCATCAGCGCGTTGACCAGCAGGATGCCCGCGAGCGCGAAGCCGCGCAGCGCGTCGAGCTCCGGTATCCGTGTCGGCCGTTCCTGTCGTGTGTGCGCAGCCGTTACGGACACTGCTCCCCCAAGCGGTCGTGGGCGTTCGGTGCTTCCGCCGCTGGTCATACGGCCGAAGGCCCTGGCGGGCACGCGGCGGCCAGCCTAGTCGAACGGGGTGTGCGGACCGGTGGCCAGGTGTTGGCGCGGTCGCCGGTCCGCACGCCCGGAGTCACCCCGCGGCGGGCACCTCAGCGGAACTCGTGCACCACCTGGATCTCGCCGACGATGTGGGCATTGAACTCGTCCAGCTCCTCCGCCGGAACCCACAGCTCGAGGATCGTCCGTCCTCCGGCCTGCTGGACGGGGTACCGGCTCAGGAAGTCCGTCTCGACCTCGAACCGGGTGACGAAGCCGACCCCGCTGTGCTTCACGTTCCAGTCCCTCGCGATCCTGATCGCGTAGTCCTCGTTGAGGACCGGGTAGAAGATCGGCTGCTCGGGGAGCCGGGGCGGCCATGCGCGCCAGTCCGCCGCGCGGACGAGGGCCAGCTCCTCGGGTCCGGTGGGGCGCCACAGGGTCGTCGTCGCTCGCCGGCTGGTCATGGGGGGCACTCTCTTCTGAACGCGGCGGGAGCCGCCGCTAAGGCTGGTACGCGACCGGAACTTACCGGCACCGCCCACCCGTCGGCCACGCGATTTTCCGTACCCGTCCGGCCTTCCCTCCCCGTGACCAGCGGCTGGGCGGCACGTCTAGGGTGGTCGGCGTGAACGGGGCGAGGTGGGGCCATCGGTACGTGGGGCCGTCCGCACTGCTGGCGCTCGTCGGGCCGGGGGCCGAGGGACGGAGCGTCCGCTCGGCGGCGGACCTCGACGACGTGGCCTCGGCGACGGGGGCCGCGGAGCCGGCCGAACCCTTCACCTTCGTCGTCGACCTCGCCGGGGTGCTGCGGCTCGCGCCGCGCCGGAGCGAGCACGTGGTGTGCGCCGGCGGTGAACCCGTGTTGGCTGCCGGGGAGATGGGCTTGCGCAGGGAGGCCGGGCGGTGGGTGGTCGACGAGGTGAGCAACCAGTCGACCGGCTACTGCCCGGACGTCGCCTCGTGGCCGGCCGTCGCGGATGCGCTCGACTCGGCCGGGATCGGGCACCCCGGCGGATTCACGCACGAGGTGGTGTTCCGCCGCTGTCCCGGCTGCGGCCAGGTGAACATCGTCCGGGAGCAGCACTTCTTCTGCGTGTTCTGCGACGGGGCGCTGCCGCGCGAATGGAACGTCGACGGGACGCGCCCGGGAGGGGCCGGAGCCGGGCGTTGACCTTCCAGCTGCTTGAAAGCCGACAATCGCAGGCATGGACGACACCGACGCGCTGATGAGCATCGGCGCCTTCGCCCGCCGGGTGGGCCTGGCGCCGAGCGCACTGCGGTTCTACGACGACTGCGACGTACTGCGCCCGGCGCACGTGGACGAAGGGACCGGGTACCGCTACTACTCCCCCGGCCAGGAGGCCCGTGCCGTCCTGGTCCGGCGGCTCCGCGAGGCGGGGATGCCGCTCACCGAGGCCTCGGTGGTTCTCGACGGCACCGCCGAGGAAGCCCGTGCGCTGCTGGAGGGCCATGCCCGCAGGGCCCGTGAGACGGCCGCGTCGGCCCAGTCGGCCGTCGAGGACGTCCTCCGCGGCCTCGCGGGGGCCCGCCGGACGGCGGTGCGGCTCGGGGGCCCGGAGCTGGCCAGTGCCGTACGGCAGGTCGCCCCGGCCGCGGCCGGGGGCCCCGCGCGGGGCGAGTACCCCGTACTCGGCTGCGTGCTGATCGAACTCGACTGCCAGGAAGTGCGGTTGGTGGCCACGGACCGCTACCGCCTCGCGGTGCGCGCGCTGCGTCCCGCTTCCTTCGAGGGCCACCCCTGTCACGTCCTGGTCGAGGCCGCGGAGCTGAAGGAGGCGGTGTCCTGGGCCGTGCGGCAGCCGGACCTCTCCATCGAGGTGGACGGGCGCGGCGTACGCCTGCTCGGCGAGGGCTCGGAGCGCGAACTCCCCTCCGTCGACGGGACGTTCCCCGACTACCGGGCCGTCCTGGACAGCCCGTCGGCCGCCCTGCACCGGGTCCTCACGGACCGCGCCGCGCTGCGCGCAGCCGCCGCGGACCCGGACCACGACGGGCCGCTCGTGCTGCACAGCGAGGAGCACCACCTCGGCGTCACCTCCCGCGGACGGGCCACGGCCCGGCTGGCCGCCGTGTGCACGGGCGGGCCCGTACGCATCGCCTTCGACCCGGCGGTGCTCCTCGCGGCGCTCGACGCGGGGGTGGGCCCCGACGTGCTGCTGGACATCTCGTCGCCGGCCCAGCCGGTGGTCGTCCGCTCCGCGGACCAGGGCAGTTTCACCACCTTGGTCATGCCGGTCCAGGAGGCCCCGGCCGCCGACGCGTGACCTTCCCCGTCCCGCACCACCCGTACCACCCGTACCGACCGTATCGAGAGGGAGACCGATGGATCCCGACAACCCCGTCGTCAGGCTGTGTTCCCAGGGCATGCAGGCCGAGGCCGAAGACCGGGCCGCCGATGCCCGCGACCTGTTCGCACGGGCGTGGGAGGCCGCCTCCGACGACTACGAGGCGTGCGTCGCCGCCCACTACCTCGCGCGGCACCAGCCGACGCCCGAGCAGACCCTGCACTGGAACCGCGTGTGCCTGGACCGTGCGGACCTGGTCGGGGACGACCGGGTCACCGGCTTCTACGCGTCCTTGCACCTCAACACCGCCAAGGCGTACGGGGACCTGGACGACCCGGACCGGGCGCGCGAGCACTTCGTCCTCGCGGCCGCCCACGTCGGCGGGGTGCCGCCGGGCCCGTACGCGGACTGGCTGCGGACGGCCGTCGCCGAGGGGCTGCGCTCCGGCGGGCAGACGCGGCAGCGGCCCGCCGACGCGCTGCTGACCTCGCTGCTCGGCCGGTTCTGCGCACGCGGCGACCTCAAGGCCCTGGGCCTGGTCCTGCCCGCCTACCTGACGGACCTCGGCACGGAGGACGACCGGGTGCGGCTCGCCACGGCCCTGCACATGCTCCACGCCGCCCGCGGGCTGCCGCAGGACGAGCAGCAGGTCCTCGGTGAGGTGATCTCCGCGCTGAACGGCGCGGGGACCGTCGCGGCCGCCTGACCAGGGGAACGGCTCCCGGACCACGGGCAGGACGTCCCGCCCGGCCGGTTACGGGCTGTGGCAGGATGCCGTCCATGTCGTACCTCCGAAGGGCCCGTGCCGCGTAGGAGACCGGCCTCGCTCCGCCCCCGGGGACGCGGCCGGGGAAGCCCCTGGATCCGGTACCGGGACGTCCCGGGTCTGTCAGGGGCGGCGAACGCGGCCGTCCGCGCGCTCGAACGGGAGCGGCTGGCCCCGGGGATCGTCGCGGTGGCGCTGAGCGTGTGGTCCGTCCGCGTTCACGGCACCCGGCGCCGGTGGCGGCCCTGGGAGGCCGAGTTCAGCTGTCCCTGCTGCGGTGAGGGCTGGGCCAGGGACACCCTGCAGGAGGCCCTCACCCTGCTGCCTTCGACAGCCGCCGCCCAACTCCGGGCGCGGACCGAGCTCCTGGACGCGGTGCTGCTCCGGCGGACCCACCACGAGCCCACGGCCGATCCGGGGCTGGCGTGGTGGCACCGCAGGTGCTGACCTGCCGACCCCGTGCCGGCATCCGGTGCCGTCCGCCCCGCGGACCCGGGTGGTCCTCCGGCGCACGCGCTTGCGATCATCGTCCGATGTCCGATGACCTGCGCACCCATCCCTCGAAGGTGGCCGGCGACCGTGCGTCGCTCACCACGTTCCTCGACTACCAGCGGGCCACCCTGGCCGTGAAGTGCCGGGACCTGACCGCCGAACAGCTGAAGCGGAGGGCGGTCCCGACCTCGGGCCTGTCCCTCCTCGGTCTCGTGCGCCACGCCGCCGAGGTCGAGCGCAGCTGGTTCCTGCTGGTGCTGGGCCGCGAGCCGGTCACGCCGCTCTGGCCTGCGGCCGACGGCGTCGACGGCGCGTTCCACGTGGACGGCGCCGACGTGGACGAGGCGTTCCGGCTGTGGCACGAGGCCTGCGAGAGCTCCCGCGCCGTCACCAACTCCTACGCGTCCCTGGACGAGGCAGTGGAGTTCCGGGGCGAGAGCATCTCGCTGCGCTACGTCCTGACGCACATGATCGAGGAGTACGCGCGGCACAACGGCCATGCCGACTTCCTGCGCGAGGCCGTCGACGGCTCCGTGGGCGAGTAGCCGGCGAGGGCGGACGGCCTATTCGCGCACTCTGATCCAGTACAGGAACGAGCCGCTGAGCAGCAGCAACAGGGCGGTCAGGGGCCATTCGCGGAGCAGTACGGGGCCGCTGGCGAAGGCCGCGGCGAGGCCGTAGAGGCTGACGGTCCGGCCCAGCAGGCTCTGGAGCCCCTCCGGGGGCCTGGTCGCGCGGACGAGGAGCAGCAGCAGGACGGCGCAGGCCGGGAACAGCCACGGGTGGTCCCGGCCGGGGCCCTGGAACAGGACGAAGTCCCGGATCTCGTAGAAGTTCTCCACGCCCGCCTGCCGTACGGCCAGTTCGCGGGGGTAGCGCCAGTTGACGGCCAGTTCCGCGGACTTGCGGAACGGCAGCTGCCAGCCGGTGAGGACGAGGACCTGCCACAGGACGAGGACCAGGGCGCCGGCCTGCCCGACCCCCGCCCAGGGGCCCAGGCCCGCCCGGGAGCGGGGGGCGAGGGGCTGCCTGGCGGGCGTGGAAGCGGCCGCCGGGCGGGCGGGGACCGTCGGGCGTGCCGGGGGCGGCGGGGAGGCGGCAGGAGGAGGGGAGGGCGGCCGTTTCTGCTGGGGAGGCACGGGCCCGGCACCCTGCGCAGCGGTCCCGGTCCGGCCGTCCCTGAGCCGGGCCTCACGGGCCCGGCGCATCGCCTCGGTGGTGTCGTCGGCCATGGTGTCCTGCGCCCCGTCCTTTCCTGTCCTGTCCGTCCCGGTGCCCGCCCTGCCCCGCCTTGCCCCGCCTTGCCCCGGGTGCCCTGGCCCGCCGGGGTTCGGCGGTGCCGGTTCAGCGGTGCCGGCCGCCGCCGCCCGCGCTCCCGTGGCGTTCCCGCTGGCGTTCCGCGTAGGCCTTCTTCTGACGTTGCGTGAGCTCCGCGTCGCCGCCCTGGGCCTGGAACTCCCGCGGGTCGCTGCGCAGCGAGGGGTCCCCGCAGACGGGGCAGTCGGGGCGCCTCCCCGTGCGGAGCCAGATGCTCTGGAAGGCGTGCTGCCCCGGTACCTCTCCGAGGATCCTGGGGAAGAACCAGTGATCGGGCTCCATCGCGAACAGCGCCAGCGAGAGGTCCTTGCGCAGGGGGGTGGTCAGGAATCCGCCGATCCGTTCCGGGCCTCCCGTCGGGTGCAGCAGGGCCAGTGCGATCTTGGCCGCGGCGGCGGTGAGGTGGTGGATGTCCGTGAGCAGGCCCGGCACGGCATACATCCGGCCCGTGCCGTAGTCCGTGCGCGGCTGGTGTCCCAGCTCGCCGAGGGATTCGCGCACCCCGCCCGTGGCGCAGGACCAGCAAGGGGACCCGGGGGTACTGAAGACCACTTCGCCGCCGGCCGCGCCCTCGTAGAGTCCGACGAAGACGGCGGGCCGGCCGACGAAGTACGCGAGGTGGTTGAAGCGCTGCTGGGCGTGGTTGTCGTCGGTCGCCGCGATGACCAGCTGGGAGTCGGCGATCCGCTGCTGCCAGGTGTGGTTGTCCAGGGCGGCGACGTCGACCTTCAGGACGGTGACCTTCAGCCGCCGGTTGATCCTGCGCAGGCGGCGGGCGGTGGCCTTGGCCTTGTTGCGGCCGATGTCCCGGGCGTCGAACATCGAGCGGCCCAGGTTGGCGGGTTCGACGCGGTCCGGGTCGACGAGGGTGATCCGTCCGACGCCGGAGCGTACGAGGACCTCGGCGAGGTAGCTGCCGACCGAGCCGACGCCCACGACGAGGACGTGGCTGTCCGCGAGCGCGGGCGACAGCAGCCCCGCGGTGCGGGCGAACAGCCCGGCGCGCACCGCCCTGCTCCGGCCGATGCCGGTCCGCATGGTGATCCGCCGGAGCCGTCCCGGTGGCTTGTCGGCGGGGCGGGCCTGCGCAGCGGAGGAGACCGCGTCCGGTCCGGTGGCGGGTCCCGGGCCCGGGCCGCGGGGCGGAACGGCGGTGGGTTCGGGCGAGGGCGCCGGGGCTGCCGGTACGGGGGTGGGCGGGGCCGTGCGCGAGCCGGGCAGGTGGGCCGTGCCCGCGACCGGGCCCGGGCCCGGGCCGCCGACCGGGCCGGGCGCCTGGCCCATGGCCGGGCCGGAGCCCCGTAGCGTCCCGTGCAGCGCCTCCCGGAGCCGGTCCCCCTCGGGCACCCGGTGGTCCCAGGGCAACTCGCTGATGAGCAGCTCCGGATGGGGTCCGTCCGCTCCGGCCTCCTCCAGCAGCAGGGGCGCCGTCACGGGGAAGTCGGGGGTGGCGAAGAGGTACCGCCGGGCGCCGGACCGGCCCCGCGGCAGGGGGACCCGTACCCCGGCCACCCCGGCGATCACGCAGGTCAGGGGCTGGTCGTGGGACCAGGAGACGCCGGCCTGCCGCACGGCCGCGGCGAGCGGGACGACGACCGGGCGCATCTGCTGCAGCTGCACCCCGCGGGCCGTCCACATGGCGCCGAAGAACGACACCCGGGCGGTCTCGGTGAAGAGCTCGTGCCGTTCGCGCGGCGTGGTGACGTCGTGCGTGACGATCGGTGCGATGTAGCGCCCGAGGTCCGGGACGGACTCCAGGGTGCGGCCGTACTCGTGGTGGTCCTGCCGGGACGGGTGCGGCATGTCCATGGGGTGCGAGTGGACGATGCCCTTGAAGCGGACCGCGCCGGCGGCCTCCAGCCGGCCGATCTCGTCGAGCAGCCACGAGGTGTTGCTGTACTCCACCCGTGTGACGCGGGCGCGGGCGTCGTGCACGAACGCGGTCACGACGTCCCGGCCGCGCAGCCCGAGCAGGGCGCCGCCCTGCTCGGGCACGGTCCGCCCGATGTCCTTCCCCACCTGCTCGATCACGTAGTCGAAGACATGGACGGGCAGCACGGCATCGGTCCCTTCCGGGTTCGGTCTTCCGGCTTGTGGCTTGTGACGGGCGGCGGGCGGCTTCTACTGCTGGCTGTTGAACGGGAAGGGCCGGCCCATCCGTACGAAGTCCACGCCCAGGGCCCAGGCGGCCGAGCGGGCGTAGGCGTCCTGGAGGGTGGGCTGGCCCGAACCGGAGCGCTCGGACAGGCAGATGAGCCCGCTGGTGTAGAGGTGGACCCCGTGCTCGTCGTGGCTGGGGAGGGACTCCAGCTCGGGCTCGATGAGCCGCACCTGGTACTCGGTGCCGTTGAAGTGGGCGCACATCACGTAGGTGTTCTCGAACATGGTGGTGATCTCGTACACCCAGCCTTCGGCGCCGGGCGCGTCCTCGTAGTACGTGTTGGCGGGCAGCTTCGTCCGCGCGATCTCGTGTTCGCGGGCGAGGCGGGCCGCCGTGCTCTGGGCGGCGAAGGTGCTCTGCGGGACTCTCGACAGGGGGGCGTCCTCCTCCCCGCCGGTGCCGAGGCGGACCTTGCCCTCCCGGTCTACGTACACCTCCTGCTGACCTGCGGTCTTCTTCGACTGGCTGGCGAAGAAGCTGTCCCGGATCGCGTTGAGGTCGTACATGTCAGCCATGGTCTTCATCCCTCCCCTGTGGATGGTGGCGGTGCTGGTGGATCAGTTCGCCCAGCCGGACGGTCTCCGGATGATCGGCTCCGTACGCCGTCCGGTGGTCGGCGTACAGGGCTTCGAACTCGGCGGCCGCGAGCTGCTCCTCCCCTGCGGCGGCCAGCCAGTGGGCCATGTCGTAGCGGATCTCCGACATCCGCGGGTCGGTGGCGGCCAGGACTCCGGAGACGGCGGTACGCAGTTCCAGCAGGTGCTGCGCGGCCGGCGCCGGGTGCCCGTCCTCGCCGAGGTAGCGGGCGAGGTTGAGGGCGGCCAGCCGGGCCAGCTCGTCGTCGGCGCCGAGCACCTGACGGGCCCGGGCGGCCATGGGAGCGAGCAGCGCGGCGGCCGCCGCGGGCTGGTCGGCCCGGGCGAGGGCCTGCGCCAGGTGCAGGACGACGAGCCAGCCCCCGCGGTGGTCGGCGGGCAGGACCCGGGAGGCGTGGTCGAGCACCTCGGCGAGCCGCCGGACCCGCTCGGCGGGTTCCGCCGTCCCTTCGAGGGCGGCGTTGCACAAGGCCTCCACCTCCGCGGCCGGGTCGGCCGGGGGCCCCGGCGGCGGTCCGGGGGGCGGGGGGCCCGCGCCGACGACCACGGTGGGCGCCGGGGTGGCCGCCGCGCCGAGCGCGCGGAGCAGCGCGGCCATCTCCCGGGCGTCGGCCGGCCGCCTGCCGGGGTCCTTGGCGAGGAGCTGGGCGAGCAGGACGTCCACCGAGGGCTGCACTTCCGGGCGCAGCGCGCGGACGGAGGGGACCGGGGCGTAGCAGTGGTCCCTGGCCAGGTCGCCGTAGTCGCCGGTGGCGGTGTAGGGCTGGCGGCCGGTGAGCATCTCGAAGAGGACGCAGCCGACGGAGTAGAGGTCTGTGGCCGGGGTGACGGGCTTCAGGAGGAAGCGCTCGGGCGCCATGTACTCGGGTGTGCCGAGGAGTTGGCCGTATCCGGTGACGCCGGCCGCGTGGCCGAGCTCGCCGACCGCGGTGTAGGAACGGGCGATCCCGAAGTCCAGCAGGATCAGCCGTCCGTCGCCGGGTACGCCGCTGACCATGACGTTGCCGGGTTTCACGTCCCGGTGGACGAGGTGCTGGGCGTGTACGGGGACCAGTGCGTCGCACAGTTCGGCCGCCCAGTGCAGGGCGTGTGCCACGGGTAACCGGTGCCCCTTGGGGACTGCGGCGCGCAGGGTGCGGCCGTCGATGAACTGGGTGATCAGGTAGAGGTGCCAGAGCCCGTCTATGCGGGCCTCGTCCACGTCGTGGATGCGGACGATGCGCGGGTCGTCGATTCCGGCCAGGATCTTGGCCTCGCGCAGGAACCGGCGGGCCGGATGGCTGCCGCGGCCGGGGACCTGAAGGAACTTGGCCACGACCGGACGGTTCAGTCGCAGGTCTTTGGCCTTCCAGACTTCAGCCATGCCTCCCGGGAAATGCTCGATCAGCTCGTACCGGTCAAGTACAAGGCGCCCCTTGGGCGCAGGGTTCGACCCCCGCATCGCCGCCATGGCTCAAGAGTGGCACTTGACCGTTCACTGATCGACCACATTGGTGAAATTCCTCGGGTGGTGATGTGGGGACGGCCGAGCGGCCTCCGGCCGGTGTGGACTCAGGCCCCGTGGGGCAGTTCGAGGGTCAGGTGGGCGGAGAGGGCTCGGAGGAAGGCGGGGGCGTCGAAGGCCGCTCCGGCCGAGGCCACGCCCACCGCCCCGGTCCGTCCGGTGAGGATCTGGTGGACCGCCTCCACCGCGAGCGGCGCGCTGACGGCGTAGATGTCCTGGCCGCGGGCGACGGCACGCCGCTGCGTGTCGCCGGAGCGGACGACGACGTCGACGAGGAACGTCTGGCCGGAGCGTCCGCGCGCGTCGACCGCGGTGGGGGCCGGTGTGTCCGCCGACGCCAGGTCACGGGCGGCCTCGACGGTCATGTAGGTGCGTACCTCGGGGATGGCCAGGTGGCTGGGGACGGTGACCACGTCGGCCATGGTGAAGTCCCCGATCACCGCCCGGGACCCCAGGGGTTCGGGGAAGGACCAGTCGGTGGTGGGCGGGGCGTCGTCCCGGTACTCCAGCCGGCCGCCGGTGTAGCGGATGCGCCGGCCGCCCCTGCGTTCCCGGGAGACCGTGCCCGCGGTGCGGGTGCCGGGCGTGGGGTGCCAGCTGTTCAGCCCGTAGGCGATGTGCGCCTCGTCGGCGGTGGTCCAGTCGCCCATCGCCGCGGTGACCAGGAGGTCGCCGAGGCCGCCGTAGAAGGCCATGGCGGGGATCACCGCGGTGCCGGCGGCGCGGGCCCGGTCCGCGAAGTGCGCGAACGTGTCGAGGTTGGCCTCGATCTCGGCCGCCACGTCCACGTACGGGATCCCCGCGCGCAGGGCCGCCTCGATCACCGGGGCGGCGGTGGCGGCGAAGGGTCCGGCGCAGTTGATCACGGCGGCCGCTCCGGCCAGTGCGCGGTCGAGCGAGGCCGGGTCGTCGGCCGAGGCGGTCCGGGCCTCCAGCCCCGGACGGGACTGCGCGAACGCCGCCAGCTTGCCCGCGTCGCGCCCGGACAGCAGCGGGACGAAGCCCCGGTCCGCCAGCTCCGCCACCACGAACCGCCCCGTGTGTCCGTAGGCACCGAACACCACAACCGACTGACCCGCACCCATGACTTCTCCCCGTCGCCCTCGAACGATCATCTGCGGCCATCCTGGCAGCGGCGGGCGCCCCGCATCAGTGTCCGGAACGACAGGGTGCGTACAATTTCGGACATGGCAACCGTCGCGCTGGCCGTCACCGACGGCATGCTGCACTTCGAACTGTCCTTGGCCTACGAGGTCTTCGGCGCCGACCTGTCCGGCGTGGCCGGTCCCTGGTACGAGCTCACCGTCTGCGCGCCGGGTGCCGTGCAGGTCGGCCGGTTCCGGCTGGAGCCCGACAGCGGGCTCGACCGGCTCCCGTACGCGGACACCGTGATCGTCCCCGGGTGGGCCGATGTGGACGTCGACCCGCCGACGGATCTGGTCGACGCGGTGCGGGCGGCCCACGAGGCGGGTGCCCGGGTGGCTTCCCTGTGCACGGGCGCGTTCGTCCTGGCCGCCGCCGGTCTGCTGGACGGCCGGCGCGCGACCACGCACTGGGCGCACACCCGGGCCCTGGCCGAACGCCATCCGCGGGTGGAGGTCGATCCCGACGTGCTCTACGTGGACAACGGCAGCGTGCTCACCTCCGCGGGCAAGGCGGCCGCGATGGACCTGTGCCTGCACCTGGTGCGCCTCGACCACGGCTCGGCGGTCGCCAACACCCTGGCGCGCCGCCTGGTGGTGCCGCCGCACCGGGCGGGCGGCCAGGCGCAGTTCGTGACCGCGCCGGTGCCCGCACAGGACGACCATCCGCTCGCCGAACTGCTCCCCTGGGCGGTCGAACGGCTGGACCGGCCGCTGACCGTGGAGGACCTGGCCCGCCGGGCGAACATGAGCTCCCGCAACCTGGGCCGCCACTTCAGGTCGACGACCGGCACCACCCCGCTGCAGTGGCTGCTGACCCAGCGCATCCGGCGCGCCCAGGAACTGCTGGAGACCACGGGCGACAGCGTGGACGCCATCGCGCAGGCCACGGGGATGGGCACGGCCACGTCGCTGCGCCGGCACTTCAACCGGACGGTGGGCGTACCCCCGGACACCTACCGCCGCACCTTCCGCAGCACCAGGTAGCGGCCCGGCCCGTCCCCGCGGTGGCTCAGATGGCCTTGACGAAGACGAGGGCGTCGGCCTGGTCGGTGGTCTCCGGGTCGAGGGCGAAGTAGGTGTGGTCGGCCGGGACCCGGGGGTCCGGCTTGCGGTCGAGGGCCGCGGCGAGGCGGCCGGGGTCGACGACGGCGCGGGCGTGCGGAAGCTCCGAAAGGAGGCCTTCCAGGGTGTCGGGGTGGGGCACGTCGGGGCCTCGGGTGCCGAAGGTGGTCGCGGCGAAGGCGTAGGCGTCGCCCAGGCGGCTGCCGATGAGGGCCCCCGCGCTCCACCACTGCAGCGGCAGGTCGGCGAACTGCATGCGGCTCTTGTCGCGTTGCAGGTGACGGTTGTGGGCGAAGGCGAGGGTGGGGCCGCGGCGGGCCTCGCGGCGCACGACGGCATCGAGGTTGTCGGCCATCATCGCGTCGCGCAGCGACATGAGCGCGTTGACGCGGTGGGGCCCGTCATCGGCCGTGCCCGCGTGGTAGCGCAGCAGTCCGGTGGCGGTGCGGGCGTACAGCTCGGCGCGCCAGAACGCGTCGGGTGAGGTCACGGCCGTCAGGTCGGGGGCGTGCGCGGCGAGCAGCACGCCCAGGTCGTCGGCGATCAGGCGCAGTTGCCCGGCCTCGGGGGTGCGGCCGACGGATGCGGTGGGATCCATGAGGACGGCCGGGTCCGTCCAGCGCTCGTCGGGGCCGAGCAGCTCGTCGAGGTCCTCCCGTCTCCACGTCAGGTCGACGTGGCCGGCGAGGTAGTCGTGCAGGGCGGTCAGGGCCGGGCGCGGGGCGGCGGGGCCGGTGATCTCCAGGGGGCCGTCGCAGCCGTAGAAGCGGAGCCGCTCGTGCGGGGGGTGCTGTTCGTTGTGGGCACGCATCCAGCGCAGCAGTTCGCGGTTGGCGGCCGAGGCCTCGAAGCCGTGGCTGAAGCCGTGGTCCATCGCGTCGTCGAGGGTCCCGGTGCCGCCGGCCACGTACGCGTCGGCGGTCAGGGCCGCCAGGCAGTCGCTCTCGATGGCGATCGAGCGGTAGCCCTCGTGGGCGACGAGGTGGCGGAAGAGCTCGTTGCGCAGTTCGGTGAAGGCTTCGACCCCGTGGGTCGGCTCGCCGAGGCCGAGCAGGCGGGTGGCGGGAGACAGGAGCGCGGTGAGGGCGCTGCCGGTGAAGGGACGGGCGGCGTCCCGGATCGTTGCCGTCATGGCTTCCACCGTATCGTTGAAGGTCCGGTGTAAGGTTCGGCCCGCTTTTTGGGGCTACAGAGGGGAAAAGCTTCAAAATGCGGTTGCGGCCCATCGACCTGGCGCGCGAGCACGGCCTGTCCACGCAGGCGGTGCGCAACTACGAAGAGGCGGGGATCCTGCCACCGGCCGAGCGCTCACCGAGCGGCTACCGCGTCTACGCTCCGCGCCATGCGGCGGCGTTGCGGACGTTCCTCGCACTGGTCCCCGCCCACGGCCACGCGACGGCGGGGGCGATCATGCGGGCCGTGAACGGCGGGGCGTCCGAGGAGGCCCTGCAACTGATCGACGGGAGCCACGCGCAGCTGGCCGTCGACCGGCGCACGCTGCAGGACGTGGAGGCGGCGCTGCGCGACCTGGCACCGGAGCCGCCGGCGGAGCCCGGGCCGGAGCGCGAGCACGGGCCCGGGCATGACGCCGAGGCGGGGGTGACGTTCATCGGGCCGCTGGCGCACAGGATCGGCATCCGGCCCGCGACGCTGCGCACCTGGGAGCGAGCCGGGCTGATCGTGCCACGGCGCGATCGGCGCACCGGCTACCGCGTCTACACCTCCGCCGATGTGCGCGACGTACTGCTGGCCCACCAACTGCGGCGCGGCGGGCACGGGCTGGAGCAGATCGCGCGGGTGCTGGAGCGCGTCCGGGTGGCGGGCGGCCCGGAACCGCTGCAGGCGACGCTGCGGGAGTGGCGCGAGCGGCTGACGGCGCAGGGCCTGGCGATGCTGGCGGGCGCGGCCGCGCTCGACTCCTACCTGCGCACACGGTGGGGCGGGGTACGGGCCGACGCCGTCAAAGTATCTTGACGTCAAGATTAACCTCGGGCAAGCTACCGCAGGTATCTCGACATCGAGATACCTTCACGGGGGATGCGGAGGCCTGGGATGGGGCGGCGCGGTACGGGGACCGGGGCGGAAGACGGGCGGGCCCGACCCGGTCTGGTGGCACAACTGCGGCGCCCGCCCGGAGGCCGCGACGCACGGATCATGCTGCTCGCCCAGTTCCTGGACCGGACCGGTACGGGAGTGTGGGCCGCCTCCTCGGTCCTGTTCTTCACCTTCGTGATCCGGCTGGACGCCCGGCAACTGGGCCTCCTGCTGGGCGCGGCGGCCGCGGCCGGCATCGTCGGCTCCCCGCTGGCGGGCCACCTGGCCTCGCGGTTTCCCGTACGCACCCTGCTGATCGGCTGTCACCTGCTGCGGCTCGGCGCGCTGTGCGCCCTGCTCGTGGTCACCGACTTCGGCGTACTGCTGCCCGTGGTCGCGCTCACGTACCTGGGCGACCGGGCGGCCAAGACGCTGGAGATGCTCTTCGCCACCCGTGCGGCGGGCGACCGGCGCGCCACCTACCAGGCTCTCTCCCGCAGTACCGCGAACGCCGGTTACGCCCTCGGCGCGGGCATCGCCGCAGCCGGTCTCGCACTGGGCACGGACGGCGCCTACCGCGCCCTGATCCTGGCCAACGCGGTGTCCTTCCTGGTGGCCGCTGCGCTGGTCCGGCGCACGCGCGAGCCGAGCGGCTTCGGACGTGTGGCGATGCGCTCCGGTGACGCCGCGCCGGTGGGCAAGGGCGGCGCACCGAGCCCGTGGCGCGACCGCGGGTACCTGCGGTTCGTGGCGCTGGACATCGCGATGAACCTCGACGACACGATCCTCAATGTCGGCCTGCCGCTGTGGCTGGTGGAACACACCGACGCACCCCATGCCCTCATCCCGGCCTTCCTCGTGACCAACACCGTGCTCGTCGTCGCACTCCAGCTCCGCGTGTCGGCGAAGGTGGAGGAGCCGCGGCAGGCGGCCCGGGCCGTCGGCCTGTACGGGCTGACCATGCTCGTGTGCTGCACGGTCCTGGCCGCGAGCACGGGCGCCGGGGCCTGGACCGCGTCCATCGCCCTGCTCGCCGCGTCGGTCCTGGTCACCGGGGCGGAACTGCTGCGTTCGGTGAGCTCCTGGGAGCTGGCGGTCTCGCTCGCGCCGCCGGGGTCGAGGGCTGCGTACCTGGGAGTGGCGGGCATCTCCTCGTCCGTGCAGAAGGCCGCGGGGCCCCTGCTGCTGACGGGTGCGGTGATGACGGCCGGGCCCGCGGGCTGGATCGTCCTCGGGGCGGCGATCGCCGGGCTGTCGATGACACAACGGCGCGGCAGCCTGGAGAGATGGGACGCGATGACCGCTCCGGCCGGACCCGCCGCACCGGCCGGGGCCGACCCGGCGGGCGCCGGCCCGGCCCGGCCCGGACGCCCTGACGCCCTGACGCCCTGACGCCGAAGGGTCAGCCCGCTGCTGCCGCGGACTCCGTCTGGAGCGTGCGCAACAGGTCGAAGGCGGGCCCGTCCACCGCGTGCCGGGTGTTGCCGAGGGCGATGACGGCGAGCCGCTTCTCCGGGTCGAAGCCCACGAAGGAGGAGAAGCCCCCGGTTCCCCCGTTGTGCCATATCTGCAGATGGGCGCCCTGCCGGGGGTGCAACCGGTGGCCCATCCAGCCAAGGTGCACCCAGGCGAAGCCACTGGTGGGGTGCTCGACCGTGCGGGTCAGCCGGATCGCCTCGGCGAGCTCCGGCGGACCGCCGTCCAACTGGGCACGCACGAAGGCCACCAGATCCGTCGCGGTCGAGCGCAGGCCGCCCGCTCCGGCCAGGTCCGCGAGGTGCCACGGCTGGGCGGGGCGCCCGCGGCTGACATGGCCCTGGGCGCTGTCGCCCGAGCGGGGCCGGTCCGGCGTCACACCGGTGTCGTCCATGCCCAAGGGGGCGCAGACCTCACGGGTGACGAGGGTTTCGTAGTCCGTTCCGGCCCGGCGGGCGAGGGCCAGGCCCAGGAGTCCGGCGCCGAGGTTGGAGTAGCGGAAGCGCTGCCCGGGGGCGGCGCCCAGACGGGTCCTGGCCAGCCCGTCCAGGAGCACCTCGGCGGTGCAGCCGGCGTACGGGTCCGGGGTGGAAGGGCGGAGCCAGGCGCGCAGCAGCATGCCCTTGGGCAGCCGCGGCAGGCCGGAGGTGTGGGTGGCGAGGTGCCGCAGGGTGATCCGGCTGTCCCCCCGGGTGGGTACGACCGTCCCCTGCGGCAGCAGTGCGCCGAGCGGCTCGTCCAGGTCCACCGTGCCGGACACGGCCAGGCGCGCCAGGGCCAGCGCCGTGAACGTCTTGGTCACCGAACCGATCTCGAACAGGGTGTCGGCGCCGGGTACGGCGCCCTGGTCACCGCCGGTGCTGCCGGCGCCCCTGATCTCCACGGAGTCCCCCGAGACGGCGGCCACCACCACACCCACCTGACGCTCCGCCAGTCGGTCTGCGGTCTGCTGGACGAGGGGAGCGAGTTCTTGAACCATGTCCGAAAGCATGGCGCTCGCCGGACGGTTGCCGAGTGCGCCCTGATGATGATTTCCGGCGGGCGGAACTGCGACCTGAGCAGGAGCGACGGTACGCCGTGGAGGGGGGCGGGGACGGCCGAAGGCGGCCGGATATGACTGGACCGGCCCGGACCCTGTACGAAGTCTTCTGTGAACGTACACATTCAGACCTCCACCGTTCGGGTGTTCATCGCCCTCGCGCCGCCCGACGAGGCGAAGGAGGAGCTGGCCCGGGAGCTGCGGCCCGCCTACGAGGCGTACCCCGGCATGCGGTGGAACCGCATCGAGGACTGGCACATCACCCTGGCGTTCCTCGGCGAACTCCCCGTCGCGACCGTTCCGCTGCTCCGGCCGCCGCTGGCGGAACTCGCAGCGGCCCGCAGGCCCCTGGAGCTGGCGCTGGGCGGCGGTAGCCACTTCGGCGAGCGCGTGCTGTGGAGCGGGATCGAGGGGGACCTCGAAGGCCTGCACCGGCTGGCGGCGGACGTGCGCACCGTGGTCAAGGAGTGCGGCATCGCCTTCGAGGACCGGCCGCTGCGCCCCCATCTCACGCTCGCCCGCTCCCGCCGCAACGATCCCACCAGCGCGGTGGAGGCCGCCGCCGGCCTCGCCGCGTTCACCGGCCGCCCGTGGCAGACCGACCGTCTCCACCTGGTCGGCAGCAACTTCGGCCGCGGACCGGGCCCGATCCACTACCGCGACATCGAGGCCTGGAAGTTCGCCGGTACGGGCTGACGCAGGCCCAGCCGGGAGCGGAGGTCACGGCAGGGAGGCCGCCCCGCTGTCCGCCGCGCCGTGCAAGCGGGCTGCGTCCTGGCCCGGAGGGGCTCCGAAGAGGCGGCGGTATTCGCGGCTGAACTGCGACGGGCTGTCGTAGCCCACGCTGTGGCCGACGTAGGCGACGTCCTTGGGATGTGCGGCCAGCAGCAGCCGGGCCTCCTGCAGGCGGATCTGCTTCTGGAACTGGATCGGGCTCATCGCCGTGACGGCCTGGAAGTTCCGGTAGAAGGCCGAGGGGCTCATCCCGATCAGCTGCGCCAGGTCCTCCACCCGGAAGGCCGTCGCGTGGTGGTCCCGGATCCACCGCACCGCGCGGGCGATGTGCGAGAGGTTGCTGTCGGCGAGTCCGAACTGGCGCACTGCGGCGCCCTGTTCGCCGGTGATCAGCCGCCACAGGATCTCCCGTTTGACGAGCGGTGCGAGCACCGGGGCGTCGCGGGGGTGGTCGAGCAGGCGGAGCAGGCGCACCACCGCGTCGAGCAGCTCCGGTGGCGCCTCGCTCACCTCCAGCCCGAGCGGGGTTCCTGCCCCGCCACCGCTCCTCGGTACGGCCCCGGGAGGGGCCTGCAGGAGCAGCTCGGCGACGGCGGACGAGCGCAGGGTCAGGCCGAAGCCCAGCGCGGGCCGGCTCCGGCTCGCCTCGGTGAAGTGTCCGGTCACGGGCAGGTCGACCGAGGCGACGAGGTACTGGCCGGCCCGGTACTCGTGGACGCGCTCGCCCAGGGCGAGACGTTTGGTGCCCTGGGCGATGAGCGCCATGACCGTTCCCGTCGTCGAGGCCGACGGCGGGGGCGGCTCCTCGACCCGCGAGATCAGTACGTCCTCGACGGCGGTGGCCGTGTCCGGCCGGGCGTGCCGGGCCAGCAGGGTGCGGAGCTCATCCATGGACATGCCCCGATGGAACCACCGGGACGGCGGACGGGTCCACCAGCAGATCCCTGGGAAGAGAGCATCGTGCAAGAGCGCGAGAGGATCGTTCTTCTTTCTGCGCAAGTCAGAGTGCTTCCATGAAGAGGTCGGATTCCCGGTGCGGGAGATGTCCGCACCACTTACATGCAGGAGGCACATCATGAAGGTCGCCATCGTCACGGGTGGTAGCTCCGGCATCGGACAGGGCACGGCGATCCAGCTCGCGAAGCGCGGTGTGGGCGTGCTCCTCACCTACAGCAGCAACCGGCAGGGCGCCCTGGACACGGTCGCGGCGATCGAGGAGGAGGGCGGCACGGCCGTCGCGCTGTCCCTGGACGTCGGCCGCAGCGACAGCTTCCCGGCGTTCCGCACCGCCGTGGCGCGGGCGCTGCGCGACACCTGGCAGCGGGACACCTTCGACCACCTCGTCAACAACGCCGGCTTCGCGCAGATGTCGATGTTCGAGGACACGACCGAGGAGCTCTTCGACGCGCTCTCGCGGGTCCTCCTGAAAGGACCGTACTTCCTGACGCAGACGCTGCTCCCGCTGCTGGCGGACGGCGGGGCGATCGTCAACACCAGCAGCAATTCCGCGCGGGCCTCCGGCATGGAGGCGGGCTATTCGGCCTACGCGACGATGAAGGGCGGCCTGGACGTCCTGACCGTCTACATGGCCAAGGAGTTCAGCGGGCGCGGGATCCGGGTGAACGGCGTCGCCCCCGGCTCCACCCGTACCCGGCTGGCCGACAACGCCTTCGAGCGGTTCCCCGAGGTGATCCCGGCGCTCGCGGCGAAGACCGCGCTGGGCCGGGTGGGCGAGCCCGAGGACATCGGCATGGTCATCGCCTCGCTGCTCTCCGAGGAGTCGCGCTGGATCACCGGACAGAACATCGAGGTGTCGGGAGGCTACGGCCTCTAGGTCGTCTCTTTTGGATCTTGCCGGTCAGGTCCGCGTGGTCCGGTGCCGTGCCCGGCAAGATCCGAAAGAGACGGCCCAGGCCGCTGCGGGCTCCGGGCCGGTCAGGGCGTGGGGGCGGGGGTCCGGACCGTGACGGAGGCCGATCGGTCAGGTTTCGAGAAGCGGCGGCCCGCGGGGCCCGCCTAGCGTGAGAGCCATGGACCTCACCCTGCACGCGAGCATGGGTACCTTGGCCCTTGCGCCCCGGCCCGCGCGGAGACGGCCCCCGCCAGAGAGTTGGAGACACGATGAGCAAGGCCAAGAAGACGGACACGCAGCCGCCTGCGCTGGACGCCACCGGCAGCCACGGCCTGATCCGCGTGCACGGTGCACGTGAGAACAACCTCAAGGACGTCAGCATCGAGATCCCCAAGCACCGGCTCACGGTGTTCACGGGTGTCTCCGGCTCGGGCAAGAGCTCCCTGGTGTTCGACACGATCGCCGCGGAGTCGCAGCGGCTGATCAACGAGACCTACAGCACTTTCGTCCAGGGCTTCATGCCGACGCAGGCGCGGCCCGAGGTCGACGTCCTCGAAGGGCTGACGACCGCGATCATCGTCGACCAGCAGCGCATCGGCGCCGACCCCCGCTCCACGGTCGGCACCGCCACGGACGCCAACGCCATGCTGCGCATCCTCTTCAGCCGCCTCGGGCAGCCGCACATCGGCTCGCCGATGGCCTTCTCCTTCAACGTCGCCTCGGTCCGGGCCAGCGGCGCGGTCACCGTGGAACGCGGCGCGGCCACCAGGACCGTCAAGCAGACCTTCAGCCGCACCGGCGGGATGTGCACGCGCTGCGAGGGCCGCGGGAGCGTCTCCGACATCGACCTCACCCAGCTCTACGACGACACCAAGTCGATCGCCGAGGGTGCCTTCACCATCCCCGGCTGGAAGTCGGACAGCTGGTGGACCGTGCGGACGTACGCCGAGTCGGGGTTCCTCGACCCGGAGAAGCCGATCCGCAAGTTCACCAAGAAGGAGATGCAGGACTTCCTCTACCGGGAGCCGACCAAGGTGAAGGTCGAGGGCGTCAACCTCACCTACGAGGGCCTGATCCCGAAGATCCAGAAGTCGTTCCTGTCCAAGGACCGGGAGGCGATGCAGCCGCACATCCGGGCGTTCGTGGACCGGGCGGTCACCTTCACCACCTGTCCCGAGTGCGACGGCTCCCGGCTGAGCGAGGTGGCGCGGTCCTCCCTGATCGACGGGACCAACATCGCCGAGGCCTGCGCGATGCAGATCAGCGACCTCGCCGAGTGGGTCCGCGGCCTCGACGACCCCTCGGTGGCGCCGCTGCTCACCACCTTGCGCCAGACCCTGGACTCGTTCGTGGAGATCGGTCTCGGCTACCTCTCGCTGGACCGGCCGTCGGGCACGCTGTCGGGCGGCGAGGCCCAGCGCGTGAAGATGATCCGCCACCTCGGTTCCGCGCTCACCGACGTCACCTACGTCTTCGACGAGCCGACGATCGGTCTGCACCCCCATGACATCCAGCGGATGAACGACCTGTTGCTGCGGCTGCGGGACAAGGGCAACACGGTGCTCGTCGTGGAGCACAAGCCGGAGACGATCGCGATCGCCGACCACGTCGTCGACCTCGGCCCCGGCGCCGGCGCGGACGGGGGCACCGTCTGCTTCGAGGGCACTGTCGAGGGGCTGCGGGCCGGCGGCACCGTCACCGGGCGCCACCTCGGTGACCGGGTCGCCCTCAAGGAGTCGGTGCGCAAGCCCACGGGCACGCTGGAGATCCGCGGCGCGTCGGCGCACAACCTGCGCGACGTCGACGTCGACATCCCGCTCGGGGTGCTCGCGGTCGTCACCGGGGTGGCGGGCTCCGGCAAGAGCTCGCTCGTCCACGGGTCGATCCCCGCGGACGCGGACGTGGTGTCGGTCGACCAGGGGGCGATCCGCGGCTCGCGGCGGAGCAACCCGGCCACGTACACCGGGCTCCTCGAGCCGATCCGCAAGGCGTTCGCGAAGGCCAACGACGTGAAGCCGGCGCTGTTCAGCGCCAACTCCGAGGGTGCGTGCCCCCACTGCAACGGCGCGGGCGTCATCTACACCGACCTGGCGATCATGGCCGGGGTCGCGACCACCTGTGAGGAGTGCGAGGGGAAGCGGTACCAGGCCTCGGTGCTGGAGTACCACCTCGGCGGCCGGGACATCAGCGAGGTGCTCGCGATGCCGGTGACCGAGGCGGAGGAGTTCTTCGGCGCCGGGGAGGCGCACATCCCGGCCGCCCACAAGATCCTCGTCCGGCTCGCCGACGTCGGGCTCGGCTACCTCAGCCTCGGGCAGCCGCTCACGACCCTGTCCGGCGGCGAGCGGCAGCGGCTCAAGCTGGCCACCCACATGGGCGACAAGGGCGGCATCTACGTGCTCGACGAGCCGACCACCGGGCTCCACCTCGCCGACGTGGAGCAGTTGCTGGGCCTGCTGGACCGGCTCGTGGACTCCGGCAAGTCGGTCATCGTCGTCGAGCACCACCAGGCGGTCATGGCGCACGCCGACTGGATCATCGACCTCGGTCCCGGAGCCGGCCACGACGGCGGCCTGATCGTATTCGAGGGGACGCCCGCCGACCTGGTGGCCGACCGTTCGACCCTCACCGGCGAACACCTCGCGGCCTACACCGGCGCCTGACGGGACGCGGGCGCGGGCGCGGGTACAGCAGTGCGGGGCGGCCGGTTCCGGGGCACCGCCGCCCGCCCCCGTACAGACGTACCAAAATGGTAAAATGCTACGGATTGTTCTGTTTTCCGGCCGCCTGACCACGAGGGCTGTGATGCCGGCATGAGGAATCCCCGGAGTGCCGCCCGTCGCGGGGCGCCCCCCGCCGCCCGTCGCCGCACAGCCGTCCTGGCCTCCTGTGCGGCCCTGCTGATCGTGGGCTGCGCCCTGCCGCCCGGGGCGAGCGCCGCGGCGCTCCACGAAGGGCCGGACACCCCCTCGCCCACCGCCGGGGTCTCCCCCACGCCGTCGGCGCTGAAGCCCATCGATCCCGCCGCCTTCCGGTCCACCGTGGAACGGGCCGCGAAGGAGCTCATGGTGCCCGGCGCGGTGGTCCTGCTGCGCACCCCGCAGGGCACCTTCCGGGCGCTCGTCGGCACGACCGAGCTGGGCACCACCAAGGCGCCCACCACGGCCGACCGCTTCCGGATCGCCTCCAACACCAAGACGATGACCGCGGCGCTGATCGTCCGCCTCGCCCAGGACGGCAGACTCCGCTTCGACGACCCCGTCTCCGCCTACGTGGCCGGGGTGCCGAACGGCGACCGCATCACCGTCGGCCAGCTGCTGAAGATGCGCAGCGGGCTCTACAACTACACCGACGCCCCCGAACTCTCGGCGAGCCTGGACGCCGAACCGGCCAGGGCCCGGACCCCGCAGGAGATGCTGGACATCGCCTTCCGGCGCCCGCCGAACTTCGCACCGGACACCGCGTACGAGTACAGCAACACCAACTACGTCCTGCTCGGCCTGGTCGCCGAGAAGGCGGGCGGCCGCCCCCTGGCCGAGCAGCTCCGGGACCGGCTGTACGCCCCGCTCGGGCTGGAGGGGACCCTCCTGCCCGCGGCCGACGACACCGCCCTCCCCACCCCCTACGCACACGGCTACATGTACGGCGGGACGGCCTACGCCCTGATCGACCAGCCCTACCCCGCCGACCTGCAGGCCGCGGCCCGCTCCGGGCAGCTCAAGCCCCTGGACTACACCCACCAGAACCCTTCCTACGCCTACGCCGCCGGAGCCGCCGTCTCCACCGCCGACGACCTCGCCACCTGGATCCGGTCCCTGGTGACGGGCAAGGTCCTGGACCCCGCGTTCCAGCGGCAGTGGCTCGCCAGCCCGCAGGCCGAGAACCCCAAAGCTCCCGACGGGCAGAAGTACGGTTACGGGATCGCCTACCAGCGCCTCACCCCGGATGCCTCGCTGTACTACCACGGCGGCGAACTCCCCGGCTTCAACTCCTTCATCGGCCACGACCCGGACAACGACGTCACCCTCGTGATCTGGACGAACCTGACCCTGTCGCCCGGCGGCCGAACCACCGCCCAGGCCCTGCTGCCCACCGTCCTCAACCAGATCTACGCCGGACTCGACCTCCCCACCGGCACCGAATAGGCCGTAGGGCCCTGCACTCGGGGTCTTCGGCCGCTGGAGGGGCCGGGGGTACCGGGTGTCCCCTGGAAGGGACGGCACGTCCGCCGTCCCTTCCAGAGGAGGTGCCCGATCGTGGTCGTCCGGGTCGAGGAGAAGCGCGGGTTCTGCACGCTGTGCAAGTCGCGGTGCGGGGCCGTCTTCACCGTGTCGGACGGCAGGCTGACCGGGGTCAGGCCGGATCCGGAACACCCCAACGGGGCCGCCCTGTGCCCCAAGGGCCGCGCGGCCCCCGAGATCGCCCACAGCACGGGCCGGCTCACCACTCCCCTGCGCCGTACGCGGCCGAAGTCGGACCCGGATCCGGGCTGGGAGGCGATCTCCTGGGACGAGGCCCTCGACGAGATCGCGGCCAGGATCGGTGCGATCGTGGCCGAGGACGGGCCCGAGGCCGTCGCCTTCGGCGTCGCGACGCCGTCCGGCACCGCGGTCTCGGACGCCACCGAGTGGATCGAGCGGTTCGTCCGCCTCCTGGGCAGCCCGAACACCGTCTACAGCGCCGAGATCTGCAACTGGCACAAGGACTTCGCGCACGCCTTCACCTTCGGCTCCCCGCTCCCGGCTCCCGACTACGCGCACGCCGACCTCGCCCTGCTGTGGGGGTTCAACCCGGCCAAGACCTGGCTGGCGCAGTCCGTGGCGCTCTCCGCCGCGCACGCCCGCGGCATGGAGCTGGCCGTCGTCGACCCGCGCCGCTCCACCAGCGCCCTCGGCGCCGACCACTGGCTTCGCGTCCGCCCCGGCACCGACGCCGCCCTCGCCCTGGGCCTCGCGCACCTCCTGATCGAAACCGGCGGCTACGACGAGGAGTTCGTCCGTTCCTGGACCGACGCCCCGCTCCTGGTCCGCTGCGACACGGGCCGCTTCCTGCGCGCCACCGAACTCCCGGACGGCGCCGGGGGCACGGCCGGCGAAGGCGACGCGTTCGCCGTCTGGGACGAGGAGACCCGCAGCGCACGGCCGTACGACACCACCCGGGCCGCGGTCCGGCCGGAGCGGTTCGCCCTGCGCGGCGCCCGTCAGGTGCGCACGCGCACCGGCACGGTCCGCTGCGAGCCGGCCTTCGAGCACTACGCACGGGCGTGCGCGCCGTGGACCCCTGGGCGGGTGGCGGCCGTCACCTGGATACCGGAGCGGGAGATCCGCGCACTGGCCGAACGGATCGCCGCCGCGCGGTCGGTGGCGTACTACGCCTGGACGGGCGTCGGGCAGAGCGCGAACGCGTCCCAGACCGAACGCGCGCTGGCCACCCTCTACGCGCTGACCGGTTCCTACGACACGCGGGGCGGCAACCACGTCGCTCCCCCGCCCCCGTACCGCCCGGCGACGTCCCTCGCTCAGTTCGATCCGGCGCAGCGCGCGAAGGCGCTCGGGCTGGACGAGCACCCGCTGGGGCCGCCCGCCTCCGGGTACGTCAACGCGGGCGACCTGTGCACGGCGATCGAGACGGGCCGTCCGTACCCGGTGCGCGCCCTGATCGGCTTCGGCTCCAACCTGGTGGTCTCGCAGCCCGGTTCCGACCGCACGGCCGCCGCGCTGCGCGCGCTGGACTTCCAGGTGCACCTCGACCTGTTCCACAACCCCACCTCCGCGAGCGCCGACCTCGTCCTGCCCGTCAGCAGCGCGTACGAGCACGAGGCGCTGCGCTTCGGCTTCGAGACCGGCCACCGGGCCCAGGAGCAGGTCCAGCTCCGGCCGCGCGTCGTCGAACCGCAGGGGGAGTCCCGTTCCGACACCGAGGTCGTCTTCGACCTGGCGGTCCGGCTCGGCATGGGCGGGCAGTTCTTCGGCGGGGACGTCGAGGCCGCCTGGGACTGGCAGCTGGAACCGCTCGGGCTGACGGTCGCCCGGCTGCGGGAACGGCCCGGCGGCGTACGCGTGCCGCGGGAGCGGACGTACCGCAAGTACGCGGCCCCGAGCGGGAGCGGCGACGGGGGCGACAGCGACACGGTGGCGGGTTTCCGGACGCCGACCCGGCGGGTCGAGTTCTACTCGGAGCGGCTGCTGGAGCACGGCTACCCGCCCGTGCCCGAGCACCGGGACCCCGCGGCGCCGGACGCCGCCTTCCCCCTGGTGCTGACCTGCGCGAAGCACGGCTACTTCGTGCACAGCCAGCAGCGCTCCCTCAACTCGCTGCGCCGTCGCGCCACCGACCCCGCGGTGGACCTCCATCCGAGCACGGCGGCCGCGCGCGGGATCCGCGAGGGCCAGTGGGTGGAGCTGTCCACCCGGCTCGGCTCCATCCGCCTGCGGGCGCGCTTCGACGAGTCGCTGCACCCCGCCGTCGTGGTCGGCGAGTACGGCTGGTGGCAGGGGGCCACGGACCTGGCCCTGCCGGGCGCCGATCCGACGGATGCCGGGGGACACAATTTCAACCGGCTCGTGGACCACGCCGTCAGCGACCCGCTCAGCGGTTCGGTCCCGCTGCGTTCCGGGGTCTGCGAGATCCGCCCCGCTGCCGACGACGGGGCCTGGACCGGCTTCCGGCCGTTCACCGTCACCGCCGTCGACGACGCCGCAGCGGGGCCGGGCGCGGGCGTGCGGAGCCTGCGGCTTGAGCCCGTCGACGGCGGTCCGCTGCCCGACCACCGGCCGGGCCAGCACCTGACGGTGCACGCGGGCGACGCGGCCCTCGCCCGCAGCTATTCACTCACCGGTCCCGCCGCCGAACCCGGCCGCCGCACCTACGGGCTCGCCGTACGGCACGTGCCGGGCGGCGCCTTCTCCACCCTCGTGCACGAGCGGCTCGGGCCCGGCGACCGGCTGTACCTGACCAGCCCCGGCGGCGTGTTCGCGGTCCCCACCGACACCGGGCACCCGGTGGTGCTCCTCGCGGGCGGGATCGGCGTGACCCCGTTCCTCAGCTACCTGGAGACCCTCGCCGCCACCGGGGGCACGGTGCCCGAGGTGGTCCTGCACCACGGCAACCGCCACTCGGCGGATCATCCCTTCCGCGACCGGATCCGCGCGCTCGAAGCCCGGATCCCGCAGCTGACGGTGGTCGACCACTACGCGCAGCCCCTGCCCGGCGACGCGGCGGGCACCGACTACGACCGGGCCGGTTTCGTCACCGCCGATGACGTGGCACCGGGGCTCCTCGCCCGCCGTGCCCGGTTCTACCTGTGCGGGCCGGCTCCGATGCTGGCCTCGCTGACGCGGGGGCTGCGCGGTCGGGGCGTGCCCGGGTTCGAGGTCTTCAGCGAGACGTTCCGTCCCGAGCGGCGCGAGGTGGCCGTGCCCGACGGGGCCGCGTTCACCGTCACCTTCGCCCGCAGCGGCCGCACGGCCCGCTGGCGCAAGGGCGACGGTCCCCTGCTCGGCCTCGGCGAGCGGGCCGGGGTGAGCATGCCGTCGGGCTGCCGCGTGGGCCAGTGCGAGAGCTGTGCCTGCACCGTCCTGGAGGGGGCCGCCGCACATCTGGTCACCCCCTCGGACGACCTGCCCGAGAGCCAGGTCCTGACCTGCCGGTCCGTCCCCGTCACGGACCTGGTCCTCGACGCCTGAGGCAGCGGCGGGGTGTCAGGCGATCCCGACGGTGTACGCGGCCCGGTAGCCGGCGCCGTCGGCCACGGGGGCCAGGGTCAGGGCGGCCCCGGACTCCCGGTAGCGGCCGTCCCGGCCGTTGGGGTGCTTCGGGCGGTGCGGCGGGCGTACGGCTGGCGCGCGTACAGCTGCTGGAGGAGGTCCTCGGGGAAGAAGAAGTGCGAGGAGGTCTGCGTACGGGCGTCGGGGCGCACCTTGAAGTGGATGTGCGGGGCGAGGTGCGCGTACCAGCCCGGCACGATCGTGCGGAACACGGCCCGGCCCGCGGCGTCGGTGAGCTGGGTGCCGCGCAGGTACCCGTCCCGGGCGTTCGAGTAGGCGCCCTGGGCGTCGGCCTGCCACAGGTCCACGGCGGCGCCCCGCACCGGCCGGCATCCCTCGGAGGCCCGGACGACGGTCAGCTCCAGGCGGAACGGCACTCCCTCGCGGCCGCCGGTGATGTCCGAGCGGACCCGATCGAGGTCCAGGTAGTTGGGTCCGGCGCCCCACTCCGTGGTGAGCACGCAGCCCGGGGTGGCCGTGGCGGGGTGCGGGGCCGCCCGCTCCGGTGCCTCCTGGCGGGTGGTGCGGAGCGCGGTGGAGTCCGTACCGCAGGCGGTGGCCAGCGCGGCGACCGCGGCGGAACCGGCGGCCAGCAGCACCGCGCGGCGGCTGGTGGGGGTGGTCGGGTTCTCGGCCATGCGCATGCCCCTCACGCGTACGTCGGTCCTCGAGCCGCCTGCGGCGGACGCCCGCGACCACCGTGCCGGACGGCGGGGAGGCGGACGGAGGCCGACACGCTCCCCGGCCCCCGGTCAGCAGACAAGATCGCCCCGCCGGGCCGATGCAGGGCCGGGTGCAGGAACGGGTGCAGGAACGGGTGCAGGGACTGGTGCCCGCGCCGGGGCGCGACCTCGCGTATATGCCCATTACATCCCGTTTGCCGCGATACCTTCCCTTGATTGGTCGGGCCTTGAGGTTCTGGGGTCCGTGACATCCGCGAGGAAGAGGTCACCGTGTACTACAGCAGCGGGAACTACGAGGCGTTCGCCCGGCCGCGCAAGCCCGAGGGCATCGAGGGGAAGACGGCCTGGTTCATCGGCTCGGGACTCGCCTCGCTCGCGGGCGCGGCCTTCCTCGTCCGCGACGGACAGATGCGCGGCGACCGGATCACCGTCCTGGAGCGGCTGAAGCTCCCCGGAGGCGCCCTGGACGGCATCAAGGAACCGAAGAAGGGCTTCGTCATCCGTGGCGGCCGCGAGCTCGAGAACCACATGGAATGCCTGTGGGACCTCTTCCGGTCGGTTCCCTCGATCGAGGTCGAAGGCGCCTCGGTGCTCGACGAGTTCTACTGGCTCAACAAGGACGACCCCAACGTCTCCCTCCAGCGCGTGACCGAGCGGCAGGGACAGGACGCGCACACCGACGGCCTGTTCGCGCTGAGCGACCGCGCCCAGAGGGACATCCTGAAGTCCTTCCTCGCCTCCCGTGAGGAGATGGAGGGCAAGCGCATCAACGAGGTCTTCGGCCGGGAGTTCCTCGACAGCAACTTCTGGCTGTACTGGCGCACGATGTTCGCCTTCGAGGAGTGGCACAGCGCGCTGGAGATGAAGCTCTACCTGCACCGCTTCGTGCACCACGTGGGCGGGCTCCCCGATCTGTCGGCCCTGAAGTTCACCAAGTACAACCAGTACGAGTCGCTCGTGCTCCCGCTGACCAGGTGGCTGCTGGAGCAGGGCGTGACCTTCCGCTTCGACACCGAGGTCACCGACATCGACTTCGACATCGACGCCACCAGCGGCCGCAAGCAGGCGACCCGCATCCACTGGACCTCCGCGGGCGAGGCGGGCGGCACCGACCTGGGTGAGGACGACCTCGTCCTCACCACGATCGGGTCCCTCACCGAGAACTCGGACAACGGCGACCACCACACCCCGGCCCGGCTGGACGAGGGCCCCGCCCCGGCCTGGGACCTCTGGCGGAAGATCGCTCGCCGCGATCCCTCCTTCGGCCGCCCCGAGGTGTTCTGCGGCAACATCCCGGAGAGCAAGTGGGAGTCGGCCACCGTCACCACGCTCGACCCCCGCATCCCCCGGCTGATCGAGAAGATCGCCCGGCGCGACCCCTTCAGCGGGAAGGTCGTCACCGGCGGCATCGTCACGGTGCGGGACTCCAGCTGGCTGCTGAGCTGGACGGTCAACCGGCAGCCGCACTTCAAGCAGCAGCCCGCGGACCAGATCGTCGTGTGGCTGTACGGCCTGTTCACCGAACGCCCGGGTGACTACGTGCGCAAGCCGATGCAGGACTGCACCGGCGAGGAGATCACCCAGGAGTGGCTCTACCACCTCGGCGCCCCGGTGGAGGAGATCGCCGAACTGGCCGCGACCGGCGCCCTGTGCGTGCCCGTGATGATGCCGTACGTCACCTCGTTCTTCCTGCCGCGCAGGGCGGGTGACCGTCCGGCCGTGGTACCCGAGGGGGCCGTGAACTTCGCGTTCATCGGCCAGTTCGCCGAGACGACCCGGGACACGATCTTCACCACCGAGTACTCCGTACGCACGGGCATGGAGGCCGCCTACCAGCTGCTCGGCATCGAACGCGGCGTACCGGAGGTGTTCGACTCCACCTACGACATCCGCACGCTGCTCGACGCCGCCTCCCGGCTCCGGGACGGCAAGCCGCTGGGGCTGCCGGGACCGGAAGCCCTGCGCAAGCACCTCCTGCACCGGCTGGACTCGACGGAGATCGGCCAGCTCCTGACGGAGGCCGGGCTCCTGCCCGAGACCCCGTAGCCGACCCCACCCACGCGCCGGCGCTCCGGCCCTCAGGTGAACGGGCCCTCGGCGACGAAGCGGCGGAGGTGGACGGCGAAGGCCTCGGCCTCCTCGGCCGGCCACGAGGCGAGGCCGTCCGAGATCCGGTCGGACAGCCGCCGTCGCAGCACCTCCACCGTGCGCTCGCCCTCGTCCGTGAGGGCGAGCAGGGTCGCCCTCCGGTCCGCGGGATCGGGAGCCCGCCGTACGAGTCCGGCCGCCTCCAGCCGGGAGGCGCGGCGGGTGACGCCGGAACGGTCGAGTCCGACGTCGGGGGCGAGGTCGGCGGCGCTGCACGGTCCGGTCCTGGCCAGGCCACTGAGGACCGGGTAGGTCAGTTCGTCCACCGCCTCCCCCATGCCGGCGGTCAGCGTCCGGTGCAGTTCCACCCGGGTGCTGCGCCTCAGCAGGACGCCCAGGGCGTCCGCGATCTCGCGTCCCACGTCACTCTCCACCCACCCAGAATAGCGTGCGAGGCGCACGCATGTGCGTTAGGCTGAGCGCGAAGCGTGCGCTCCGCACGCATATTCTCCGGGCGTGACACCCGAAGGGACCCCGCCATGCACCGCACCGGCCTCGCCGCCGCGCTCACCGACCTGCTCTTCACCCCCGGGCTCGACCTCCACGAGGCCGCCGACCGCCACTTCGCTCCCGACTACCGCCAGCGCACGAACGGGAACTGGGACGACCGGGACGAGTTCCTGAAGCACATAACCCACCTGCGCACGGTCGTGGCGGAGGGCTCCGTCGAGGTCCACGACGAGCTGTACGACGGCCTGCGCTACGCCGACCGGCACACGGTCCGCGTCACGAAGAAGGACGGGTCCACCGTCCGGACCGAGGTGTACCTCTTCGGCGAGCTCGCCCCCGACGGCCGCTTCCGCCGCATCGAGGAGGTCACCCTCATGCTCGAGGGCGTCGACGCGGACCGGGATCTGGGCAGCGCCCGCTGACGCAGGAGCTGCCGGGCGACGGCATGGGTCCGAACGGGTGCAGGCGCGCGGACGCGCCGTACCGCGCGATCACGGCGGATCGATTCGCCTCCGCCGGCCTTCCTAGGGTGGGGCACCAGTCCACCTTGATCATCTTCGGAAGGGACCCATCCCGTCATGAAGCTCCGCAACACCGTCGCCGCCGCACTGGGCGCCTTCGCCCTGGTCCTGACGCTGCCCGGATCGGCCCTGGCGGCCCAGGGCGACTTCCTCTACAAGTACGTCGACGACCACGGCCAGGAGCAGCACATCACCCTGCACGACCCGCACAGCGGCAAGTGCATCAACCTGTACGCCGTCGGCAACGACCTGATCCCGCCGGGCTACGGCCCGCACAACCGGACCGACACCGCCGTCACCCTCTACCTCGGCGCGAGCTGCACGGGCGACGAGTGGCGGCTGCGGGCGAACGGCAACCGGGCCAGCGACCGGCTGGAGGTCCGCTCCATCCGCTTCGACGACCCGAACGCGTAGCGGAGCCTGCGGGGAACCGCATCCCCGTGCAGTGTGGGCCCTGCCGGTTCGGCGGGGCCCGCCCGACCCGTCCCGGCCGCCCGGCCGTCGGCGCACCTGTCCTCGTGCCATGGAGGCACTTGCCGTACGACTGTCGGGGCTCGATCCGTACGCCGAAGGCGCGATCCGCGTCGTCGCGTTCTACGACACGTTGATGCGCCGCCGGGTGGACCTCCCGGCGCTCGCCCGGTCCTCGGCGGGCCCGGCCGAGTGCGTGGCCGGGATCCAACTGGCCGGTGCAGGGCGGTCGATACGCGTCGGCCCCGAGGGCACGGAGGTGTCGGGCCCGCCGGTGACCGTCTCCGCCACGGCGCCGGTCACCCTCGACGACGAAGAGATCGGCACGGTGTGGCTGGAGCGCGCCGGAGCGCCGAACCCGCTCGACGAGGTGCTGCTGGAACGGCTCGCGCTCGCTGCCGCGGCTGCCGTCGAACGGTACGGCCCGGCCCGCACCACCATGGCCGACCCCGCCCTCGTCGAGCTGGCGATCAGCTCCGAGGACGACGAGGCGGCCAGGGCCAGGGCCCTGCGGCTGCTGGGTTTCGCCGCCGGACTGCCCGTCCGTGTCCTCGCCGTACGCTCCCGGCTCCCGCTCGACCGGCTCGGCAGCCTGGTCTGCCCGGCCCGCCCGGTCAAGGCGGCCCAACTGGGCGACGTCGGCGTCATCCTGGCCGCCGGCGTGGACCCGGCGCGGTTCCCGCAGGGGGTCCGCGCGGGCATCGGCGCCGCCGACAGCCCGGGCCGGTCCTGGCAACAGGCCCGTACCGCGCTGCGGTTCACCGGCCCGCGCGAACCCGTGGTCCGTTACGCGGACTTGGGCGCACTGGCGCTCCTTGCCGAGATCCCGCAGGGCGCCGTGCGCGAGAACGCGGACGTCGCCGCGATCGCCCGTCTGGCCGGTGACCGGGAGGACCTCGAAACCCTGGAGGCCTACTGCGTCACCGGTTCCCTGCGCCGCGCCGCCGACCTCCTCCACCTGCACCACAGCAGCGTCGCCCGCCGCATCGAACAGCTCGGCAGGAGCCTGGACATCGAGCTCACCGGACCCACCGGACCGACCCGGGCCAGGATCGCCCTCGGCGCGTGGCGGCTGCTCGACAGCTGACGGCGGGCCGGATACCTCGTACGAGCGCGGCCCCGCCGGTGTGACACCGACGGGGCCGCGTTCACGCGTCAGTCGACGCGGGGGGCGTCAGAGGACGTTCTTCGATGCGCTGACGACGACGCATTCCTTGTACTCGCTGCCGTCGCCCTTGCCGGTGTACGGGGTCGTGGCCTCGGTCTGCTGGGAGGCTCCCGCCTTGACCTTGAGTCCGGTCACCTTGGCCTGGGCGGGGCTCGCCGTCGAGGCGGCGTCCCCGCGGAACTTCATCGTGATGCCGTAGGTGTAGTCCACCGAACCGCTGTTGGTGACGGTGAGCTTGGCCACGAGGTTCTTGCCCGCGTCGTCGAGCTTGCAGGCATCGATCTTGATGTCGCGCTCGGCCTTGTTGCTGCTGCTGGAGCCACCGGGCACGGAAGCTCCGCCCGAGGTGCTGCTGGAGCTGCTGTCGCTGTCGTGGTTGCCACCGGTGCTGCCGCCGCTGGAGCTGGAGCTGGAGCCCGAACCGGAGCTACTGCTGTCGCAGCTGCCGCCGTGGGAACCGCGGGCTCCGGTGAGTGCGACGACTGCGATCCCGAAGACGGCAACCGCACGGACATGACGAAACTTCACGTTCAACCCCGTTGAAATATCAGTGAGCGAGACAGCCCGCCTTGACGGGCACACGTCACCCTAACAGCGGTCCGACGGTGCTCCGCGCACGTCTACCGGGCGGCGGGCCCGGCCTCGTACGGGAACCGGGCGAGCGGGGCCTCGCCGTCGAAGAAGGTCTTGGCGCGGACCATGGCACGCTCGTCGGCCTTCACCTGCCCCGGCCGTGAGCCGTTGCCGAACAGGACCCCGCCGAAGTGCATCCGCAGGTACGCCGCCGAGTGGTTGAGGCTGGTCGCCAGACCGTCGGCGACCACCTCGTCGTGGTCCGACATGACGGTGACGCCCCACAGGGTCCGGCCCGCCATCCGCCGCTTGAAGTCCAGCCCGGGCACCGCGAGCCAGCCCGACCAGTAGTCGAGGTAGCGCTTGGTGTGCGCGGAGAGGGAATACCAGTACAGCGGGGAGGCGATGACGATGTCCGTGGCCTCCAGGGTGGCCTGTCGAAGCAGTTCCTCGTCCTCGCTGACGGGCCACGCATCGGTCTCGTGCCGCCCGTCCTGGAAGTCGGGCAGCGCCAGCCCGGCCAGGTCCACCCACCGCTGGGGCACATCGCCGGGCAGCTGTTCGGCGGCGGCCCGCGCGAGCATCTCGGTGTTGCCGTCGGGGCGGGAGCTGCCGAGGACGAAGAGGAACGAGCGGTCCGCGCCGCGGGGCGTCTCGGTGGTCATCTCTGCTCCGTTTCTCTGACCCCCGGGTGCGGGGGAATCGGGTGCGGTGATCCGGTGTCTTCACCGCGTCCAACCCCCGCGGCCTGCACGGCTATTCCGGCACGGGCCGAGCAGACGGCTCCTGCCGTGCGGAAGGATCCCGGCATGCTCCTGCCCACCGACGGCGTCACCCCCGTTCCGCGACTCGTGCTCGTCGACGACCTCCAGACGGACGACGGGTACTTCTGCACCCTGTCCGCCCCGCTCTTCCTGGCGCCCGGGTCCGCTTCGACCGCAGCAGCCTTCGCGTGACCCGGGCGAACGGCGAGGCCTTCGCACCGGTCGGCACCTGGGGCGTGCGATGCCGCATCCGCCGCTGCGCCGCCCCGCGGGCCGGGGGCTGAGCGGACCGGCCCGCCTGCTCCGCACGGTCCGGTGGCTCAACTCGTGCGGGCGGTAAGGGCTGACAGACCGCGGTTCAGGCATGTGGCCAGGCGCGTCGCGATCGTGCCGCCGGGGTCGAGGCGGGGGTTGAAGATCGTGACGTCGAGGCCGACGGCCCGATCGCCCGCCAGTGCCGTGCGGAGCACGGCCTCCAGTTCGGCCCAGCCGAGCCCGCCGGGGATCCGGTAGTCGACGGCGGGCATGACCGCGTCGTCCAGGACGTCCACGTCGAGGTGGACCCAGTACCCGGCGCTGCCGTCATGCGTGAGCAGGCCGATCGCCGTGCGTGCGGCCGTGGCGGCGCCCGCCGCGCGCACGGCGTCGAGGCCGAACGTGTGGAGGCCCGGCGGCAGCGGCTGCATCCCGGCCTCCCGGGACTCGGCGCCGTCGCGGAAGCCGAAGGCGACCACGTCCTCGTCGCGGAGCAGGGGCCCGCGGCCTTCGAGGTCGGTGAGCAGCCGGGGGCCCCGGCCGGTGGCCAGGGCGAGTTCCATCGAGGCAGCCTCGCCGGCCGGCTCCGCCGCGGGCTGGTAGAAGTCGGTGTGGCCGTCGAGGAACAACAGCCCGTGGCGACCGCGGCGGCGCAGGGCGAGCAGGTTGCCGAGGAGGATGCTGCAGTCCCCGCCGAGGACCACGGGGAAGCGGCCGTCGTCGAGGACGGCCCCGACCTCGTCGGCGAGCCGGACGGAGTACCGGGCGATCCCGAGGGGGTTGAGCACCCCGGTGGCGGGGCCCCGCCGGGGGTCGTACGCGGGTGCCTCGATCCGGGCGGCGCGCAGCGCCCCGGCGCCGTCGAGCAGACCGGCGTCGAGCAGGGCCGTCGGCAGGTCCTCGACGCCGGAGGGGCGCAACCCCAGTACGGACGGTGCTTCGATGATCGCCGCTTCGCGCACGTCGGTGCTCCTTCGCCGGCCGGCCGGTCGAGGACCGCCGTCACAGGTCCATGGTCCCGCACGGGGGACGCGGTGCCGAGCCGAGCCGGAAGCCACCGCCCCCCGGCGGCCCGCGTCAGGGCGGGCCGGGCGGCCGGGGCGCGGTCAGCCGGTGTCGACGACGAGGTCGGCGCGGTGGCGGCCGGGGGCGACGAGGCGGGCGTTCGGCTCGTCCGAACGGGCCACCCAGTCCTGCGCGTGGGCCCGCTCCTTGCCGTGGCGTACGTGCCGGTCGACCAGGCGTCTGACGCGCCGGTCCTCGTCGGGGGCGAGGTACCAGGCCTCGTCCAGCAGCGTCCGTACCGAGGCCCAGTCCCCCTCGTCGTGCAGCAGGTAGTTCCCTTCGGTGATCACCAGCGGTACGGCGGGGGCGACGGGGATGCTGCCCGCGATCGGCTCCTCCAGGGAGCGGTCGAAGGCGGGCGCGTACACCGTCGTCCCGCCGGTTGCGCGCAGGCGGCGCAGCAGGCAGACGTACCCGGCCGCGTCGAAGGTGTCCGGGGCCCCCTTGCAGTCGGCGCGGCCCAGCCGGGCCAGCTCCGCCTGGGCGAGGTGGAAGCCGTCCATCGGGACCACCACGGCCGTGTCCGGCCCGAGGGCTTCGGCCAGCCGGGCGGCCAGGGTCGATTTCCCGGCCCCCGGCGGCCCGGCGATGCCGAGGATCCGCCGGCTGCCGGGGTCGGCCAGTGCGGCCGCCCTCGCTACGAGTTCCGTCGTCGTCTGCACCTGCGTATCCTGCCGGACCGGTGGGTCAGCAGCGCGGGCAGGCGTCGCGGATCACGCGCCAGGTGAAGCTGGTGGCGGCGGAGGTGCCGGTGGCGTCCGTGGCGGTGACGGTGACGGTGCGGGTCCCGCTGCCGCGCAGGAGGCCCGAGATCAGGCCGGTCGAGGCGTTGATCGAGGTTCCTGCGGGCAGGTTCACGGCCGACCAGGCGTACGGCGCGGTCCCGCCGGTGGCGGTCATCTGGAGGTGGGCGGCGTCGTACTGGTAGTCGACCTGGTTGCCCGGGTTGACCACGGCCGGGGCTGCGGCCGCGGTGCGGACGACCGGTGCGGCGCTCTGCGGTGCGGCGACGGCGGGGCCGGCCGGTGCGGCCAGGACGGCCGCGAGGCCGAGGGCCAGGGCCGCCAGGCGGCGCGGCGTGCGCGAGGGAGTGCTCAACGGGACCTCCGAACTCGTCGGGAGGCGCGGACGGTCCCGGTCAGGGTTCCGGGCGCCGCCACCCCCCTTGCTGGGTGAGGGCGTTCGAGGTGCAGTGGGGCGTCGGCATCATAAGTGGCCCCGGCCGAGCCGTCGATGGCGCCTCGGGGACCGCCCGCCCCAAGGGGCGGGCCCCACCGTCGACCACCTGACCCTGGCGGGAGGTGAGTTCCCCACCGCCGCGGCCCTCCTCGCCTGGCTCCGCCACGTCGAGCGACACAGCGGATCGAGGCCGCGCGCCTGACACCCCCGGGCGCCGGGCGGCGGCCTCCGCGCGCCCTCGGCTCAGCGGTCCTGGGACCGGTACGCGCGCATCGCCAGCGGCATGAAGACGGCGGCGATGCCCGCCGCCCAGAGCAGGGACCACAGGATCGGCCCGCCCGCGGGGGTGCCGAGCAGGAGGCCTCGGAAGGCGTCCGAGAGGTACGTGACGGGATTGACCTCCACCCACGCCTGGAGCCAGCCGGGCATGGTGTCGACCTCGGCGAAGGCACTGCTGGTGAAGGTGATCGGGAAGATGAACGTGAAGGCGTATACCTGCACCTTCTCGGGGTCCCCGGCCACCATTCCGATCAGAACCGCCGTCCACGAGACGGCGGCGGCGAATATGAGCAGCAGCACGGCCGCGCCGATGAAGCCCATGACGCCCCCGCTGACCTCGAAGCCCAGCAGCATGCCCAGTGCGACCATCAGGCACATCGCCCAGAGCTGCTTGGCCAGGTCGGCCGTGATGCGTCCGAAGAGCGGTGCGGAGCGGGCGATGGGCAGGCTCCGTAGTCGGTCGAAGACCCCTTTGGTGAGGTCCGAGTTCAGCGACATGGCGGTGTACATGCTCATGAAGAGGGTGTTCTGGACGATGATCCCGGCCAGCGCGTACTGGAGGTACGCCTGGGGAGACCCGGCCATCTGCCCGCCGAAGACGTAGGTGAACAGGAACACGAACATGATCGGCGTGACGCTGTAGTCGACCAGTTCCAGCGGGTTGTGCTTCACCGAGACCAGACTGCGCCACGCCATGGTCGCCGTCTGCTGCACGGCTGCCAGGGGCCGGACCCGGCCGCTGCGGCCGAGGCCGTCGGCGATCGTCGTGGCGGTCATGACGCCCTCCCCGCCTTCACGGGCCGGCCGTCGGCGTCGGCCTCGACGCCCGGGTCCGCACCGCCCCCGCCCCCGCCCCCGCCCCCGTCTCCGTCTCCGTCTCCGTCGTCCGGACCGCCACCGGGCTCCGCGCGGTGTCCGGTCAGCACCATGAACACCTCGTCGAGGGAGGAGCGACGCAGGGTGAGTTCACCGACCTCGATGCCCGCCTGGTCGAGCCTGCGGACGACGCTCGGCATGAGCCCCGGATCGTTGACCGGGGCGGTGATCCCGTCCCCCTCGACCTTCGCCTGCGGTCCGGCGGCCTCGGTGATCAGTGCGTGCGCCGCTCCGAGGTCCGCCGCACGGGCGGGGCGCAGTTGCAGCACCTGCCCGCCGACCTGCGACTTCAGCTGGTCGGGGGTGCCGTCGGCGATCACCGCGCCCTTGTCGATCACCACGATGTTGTCGGCGAGCCGGTCCGCCTCGTCGAGGTACTGCGTGGTCAGGAGCGTGGTCATGCCCTCCGAGACCAGGACCCGCAGCATGTCCCACACCTCACCGCGGCTGTGCGGGTCGAGCCCGGTGGTCGGCTCGTCGAGGAAGAGGATCCGGGGCCGTCCGACCAGGCTGGCCGCCAGGTCGAGGCGCCGCCTCATTCCGCCGGAGTAGGCCTTGGCGGCCCGTCCCGCCGCGTCGGTCAGGTGGAAGCGGTCGAGCAGCTCGGCGGCCCGGGCCCTGGCGTCCCCGCGGGGCATGCCGAGCAGCCGGCCGATCATCAGCAGGTTCTCGGTACCGGTCAGGTTCTCGTCGACGGCGGCGTACTGGCCCGTGAGCCCGATCAGGGAACGCACGCGCCCCGCCTGCCGTACGACGTCGTACCCGCCGACCTCCGCACGCCCCTGGTCCGGCAGCAGGAGGGTGGCGAAGATGCGGACCGCGGTCGTCTTCCCGGCACCGTTGGGCCCCAGCAACCCGCACACGGTCCCCGCCGGAACCTGGAGATCCACCCCGGCCAGCGCCTTGGTCTCCTTGAACCGCTTGGCCAGGCCTTCGGCCTGGATCGCGTGCGTCATGGGATCACCTCGTCGTCCCGTGGAAGCGCCGTCGGTCCCCTCAACTGTGACCCATGCCACTGACAGTCCGCCTGCCGGTGGGTACGGCGGTACGCGCGTGGCCCCCGTCAGCCGTCGATGCGCTCCAGCGCCTCGCTCAGCGCGCGGCACAGTGCCTCGTCCTCCAGGATGTTGCGGCACCCCGCGTAGACGCCGGTGGTGCGCTTGGGTTCGTCCAGCAGCTTCCGCAGGACGGGACCGGCCTGCGCGGCCGGTGTCCCGATGGCTCCCAGGGCACGGACGGCCTCCCTGGTGGGAAAGGCGGGGTGACCGGCCCGGGCCGGTTCGAGCGCGCCGACGAGTACGGGAACGGATTCGGCGCTCTCCCCGGTGATCCGCCACCAGGCGTGCGCCGCCCCGACCCGGGTCCAGGTGCCGGGCGAGGCGAGCAGCCTGTGCACCGCGTCCGCGTGGCCCGCGGCGGCCGGGCCGAGGTCGGCGAGGTGGCTGAGGGCCGGACGGCTCGGTCCGGCCTCGACGGCGGCGCCGCAGACCGCGAGGGCCAGTGAGGTGTCCCCGGTGATCCTCCAGTGCGCCCAGGCCGCCGTCTGGACGCCGTGCCAGCGGCGCGCGGGCCACTTCCCGTCGGGGTCCTGGGGGTGGATGCGTCCGAGGGCGATGTCCGCGAGCACGTCCGCCGCGGCCGCGGCCCCCGGTCCGATGCGGCCGAGCGCCTGGACCGCGTCCCGGGCGTGCGGGGTGTGCAGGTGGGTGATCAGCTCGGGCGTCGCGGGGGCGGCCTCGGCGCCCCACAGGGTGAGCACGTCGATGGTCGTCTGGTGGCTCTCCCGTTCAGGGCGGATGCGCAGCCCGGTGCGCATCGCGGGGAGCAGCGCGGCCGCGGGGAGCGCGGCGAAGGTCGGAGCGTGCCGGCGGTCGTTGGCGAGCGCGAGCGGTCCGCGCTCCAGTGCGGCGCCGAGCGGGCGCAGGGCGCGCGGGTCGCCGGTTCCGGCCAGGGCGAGCATGATCCTCTGCACGCACCCTTCGCTGGTTTCGGCCGGTGGACGGGCGACGAACGCGGCGAACCGGTCGGCGTGCGCGGCGACGTGTCGGCCCGCCTCGGGCACCAGGTCGTACGCAATCCAGCGGATGTCCGGGTCCCGGTCGGTGGCGGCCACCGCGAGCAGGTCCCACAGGCCGTGCGGCGGGTTCCGGTACTGACACACCATGTGGGCGGCGGCGATCAGCTCCTCCTGACGCCGCCGATGTCTGCGTCTCGTCCACAGCACGTCCCGGACCCCCCTGAGCACCGATCTTGATGATGGTGCACAGGGTGCCATGCGACGCCCGGGCGTCGGGCGTCGGCAGCCGTCGTCTCCTGCCCCCTCGTGTCCAGGAGACGACGGCCGTGTGCGGGGTCAGGACCAGACGGTGAAGGTGACGGTGACGGAGGCCTTCTTGCCCGCGGCGTCGGTGACGGTCAGGGTCGCGTTGCGGAAGCCCCAGCCGCTCGGGATGCCGGAGATCACCCCGGTGGACGCGTTCACGCTGAGCCCGGCCGGGAGGTTGACCGCGCTGAAGACGTACGGCTTCGTACCGCCGGCGGCCGTGAGCGGGAGGCTGACCGGGCGGCCTGCGTAGACGTTCTGGCTACCGGGGCTTGTCAGCGTCGGGTTGCCCGTTCCGGGGGTGGTGACTGTCCAGGTGAAGGTGGTGGTGCCCTTCTTCCCGGCGGCGTCGGTCGCGCTGATCGTGACCTGGCCGGTGCCGGCGGTGGTGGGAGCGCCGGTCACCGTGCCGGTCGCGGCGGCGATGGACAGGCCCGCGGGCAGGCCGCTCGCGGACCAGGTGTAGGGCGCGGTGCCGCCTTCGGCGGTGTTCTTCAGTTCGACCGGGGTGCCGGTGGCAGTGGTCTGCGCGGAGACGGCGGCGACGGTGACCTCACCGGGTTGCGGGGTGGAGGTCACCAGCGAGGCACCGAACCGGGTGAGGGCCTCGTTGACGGGCTGGAAGATGGTGTACTTCTCCCCGCTGCCGCCCGAGCAGGTGGCCTCACCGCCTCCGGAGTGGAGGCCCACCGCCTTCCCGCCGGTGGCGCTGACGTAGCTGCCGCCGGAGTCACCGCCCGCGGAGCAGGCGCTGGAGTAGGAGAGGCCGTCGATGACGACGTTGCCGTAGTTCACGCTCTGGTTGACCTTGGTGACCGAGCCGCACTGGAAGCCGGTGGTCTGGCCGGAGCGGCAGACGGCCGTACCGACGATGCCCTCGGCGGATCCGGTGACGGTGACGTCGCCCTTGCCCCAGCCGGACACCGTCGCGCTCAGGGCCCAGGCGCTCTGGTCGACGTCCACGATCCCGAAGTCGCCCTCACGGGAGTTGACGCTGCCGACGCCGCCCTTGTTGGAGGTGCCGACGCGGCTCCCGTCCTTGCCGTAGGCGGGCTGGTCCACGTCGTTGGTGCAGTGACCGGCCGTCAGGTAGGCCCGGGCGCCGCCTTGGGTGCGGGTGACGGGGAAGCCGATGGAACAGGGGCTCTCGCTGCCGGGTATCCACTTCTCTCCGCCGACGACGTTGCCGCCCTGCTGGCGGGGCAGGTCCTGGGAGTCGACGATCCGGACGAGGTCGCCGAGGCCCGCGAGCCGGGTGCGCAGCGCGGAGGTCGCCTCGGTGGACCGGGCCGGGGCGAGGGTGACCTCGACCCGGTTGCCGCGCACGTCGGTGCCCCAGGACACGAGGCCGGGCACGCCCTCGGCCCAGCGGCCCACGGTCTGCACCGCCTCGTCCAACTGGGCGCGGGAATAGCGGACCTCGTGGGCCACGGCGCCCGTCTTCCGGACGGCAGCTCCGTCCGTCGCCGTGACGGCTGCGTGCAGGCGGCCGTCTCCGGCGTCGAACCACAGCCCGGCGATCCGGTCGCCGACGGTGGCGCGCAGGGAGGTCGCGGCGCGGTGTGCCGCCCGCTCGGCGGCGATCCGGTCGCGGACCCCGTCGGCGCTCAGCCCGAGGTCGCGGGCCATGGCGGCCAGGACGTCGGCGGGTACGGACTCGGCTGCGGGGAGGGAGGTTCCGGCGGAGGTGTCCGGGGAGGCGGTGGTACCGGCGTGGGCCGGCATCGCGGCGAGCCCGGCCAGGGTGGCCGCGGCCACGAGACCGGTCAGGACGGAGCGGCGGGTTGCGACGCGCATGGGCGGAGCGTTCCTTTCGGACAGGGGGCCGCTGGTGACGGGCAATCACCGGCGGGCTGGATCGTCCGGAGGGCGGAACGCGGGGCGGGGAAGGGGGAGCTGAAGGGCGTCCACCGACCGGAACGGCCCACAGCGTCACGGCCCGGCGCCGTCGGCGGTATCCGGGCAGGCCCTTGCATCGCGGACCCCGGATAGCGGACGCGCGGACCGCGCGGACCCTGCGCGGGGCGTCCGGAACGGGTGGCGAGGAGGGCCGGCGAGGGTGCGGGGGCGGCGGCCGGGGCGGTCCGCGACCGGTCGGGGCATCGGGGAAATCCCTTGCGGTTCCCCCGATCCGTCACCGGCGGCTGTCCCCCGGGCCGGACGACGCCTACCGTGCCGGTGTGAACGGACACGGGGGCACGGACATCGCGGACCGCGCGGGGGCTGACAGATGGACCACCCTGGTCACCACGGCCTGCGGCCTGCTGGAGCGGCACGGGCGGCTGGCGGTGTCCGGTCCGTGGGGGGCGGGGAAGACCACACTGCTCGACGACGTGGCCGCCCGGGCGGCCGGGCGCCGCTGTCTGCGCGTCCACAGCCAGGACGGCGACCAGGAGGTGCCGTACGCGGCGCTGGCCCAGCTCCTCGACGTCCCGGTGCCCGACGTCCCGGTGCTGGACGTTGCAGTGCTCGACGTCCCGGTGCCCGACGTCCCGACGCCCGGTGCTCCGACGCCCGGCGTCCCGGTCCCCGGTGTTCCGATGTCCTGTGTTCCGGTGCCCGACCCGGCCTCGCCAGGCGTTCCGCCGCCCGGGGCCGGGCAGTTCCCCGGGCAGCACCCGCACACCGCCGCCGTACGCCTGCGGCTGCGGCTCGCGCTGGCGGAACTCCTCGGCGGCGGGGAGCCGGTACTGCTCCTCCTCGACGGCGCCAACTGGGTGGACGCCGCCAGCGCCGACGTCCTCGGCTACTGCGCGCGCACCCTGCCGCCGGCCCGGCTGGCCGTCGTGGCCGCCGAACGGACCTCGGGTCACCCGGCTTTCGCGGCCCGGATCCTCGGTGGGCACCCGCCCCTGCTCCAGGTGCCCGCCGCGGACCGCCTGGAGACGGCGGCCGCCCTGGAACGGTCCGGCCTGCCCGCCCGCTGGGCCGCGCCCGTGCACCGGTACTGCGGCGGCAACCGGGCCCTGCTGGCCGCCGGTTGCCGCTCCCTCGCAGGAACGGGCGGCCTCGCCGGTGCCGGGGGCGCCGCCTCGTCCACGGATTCAGGCACGGATCCAGGTGCGGAGACGAGTACGGGTACGGGTACGCAGGCCCGTACGCATGCGCCCGAGGCCGACCGGTACGGCCTGCCCGGGCGCCGCCAGGTCCGTGAACTCGCCGCGCTGTGGCTGGCCACCGTCCCCGCCGAGGTGCGCACCACGCTCCGGATCGCCGCACTCGCCCGCCACCCCGATGCCGACCTGCTGCGCCGCGCGGGCTGCCCCCGGGCCGAGGACCACCTCGAACTCGCCGTCCGCTGCGGCCTGCTCACCCCGGACGACGTGTCCGGGCCGGAGGGTGCGACCCCGCCGCGGACCCGGTTCGCCGCGGATGCCCTCGCCGAAGCCGCCGCCACCACGGCGACCGCCCTGGAACGCCGCCGCATCCACGGCGCCTTGGCCGAAGCCGTCCACGACCCGGTCCGGCGCGCCCGCCACCGCGCCCTCGCCCAGGACTGCGCCGACCAGGCCACGGCTGAGGACACCGCGCAGGCAGCGGCCGTCGCCCGGGGCGCGGGCGAGCGGCTCCTGGCCGCCGAACTGATGCTGCTGGCCGCGCGCCTCACCCCCGCCGACCGCCCTTCGCTCCGGCTGGACCGGCTGTGCGACGCGGCCCGGGACGCGGCCGCGGCCGGGTCCGCCGACCTCGCGCAGCAGGCCGCGTCCCGCATCGCCGAGGACCGCGGCAGTCCTGCCCAGCAGGTGCACGCCCTGCTGGCCGTGGCCGACGCCCGGGGCCAGGACCTCGCCGGGACGGGGTCGCTGCTCGCCACCGCCCGCAGGACCGCCGCCGGGGATCCGGCGCTGCTCGGCGCCGTCGAGCTGCGCTCCGCGGTGCAGGCCAACGTCGCCGCTGGTGACGCCGCCCTGGCCCTGCACCACGCGGGCGCCGCGACCGTACTGGCCCGGCAGTGCGGCGACACCCCGCTGGAGGCCGCCGCGCTGACCATGGCCGCCCGGATGGAACGGGTGCTGGGCCGGCTGGACAGCGCCCCGGTCACCCTGGCCGCGGCCCTCGCCCTGGCCGTGCCGCCGCCCCGGATCGGCATCCGCAACAGCCCGGAGTACCTGGCGGCCCGGCACGCGGTGTTCGACGGGCGCCTCGTACCGGCCCGCCGCGCCCTGACGGACCTGCTGGCGACGGCGCAGGCCTCCGGCGAGGCGGAGGACCTCGTCGACATCTGGCGCAGCCTCGCCGAGGTCGACTCCGGCCTCGGCAACTGCTCCCGCGCCCTGCGCTGGGCAGCGATGGCTCTCGACCTGACCGCGGCGGCCGGCCTCTCGCCCGGGCCCGCCTGGTACACCGCAGCCCTCGCGCACAGCCACGGCGGCAGTTTTCCGCAGGCGCTGCGGTACGCCGCGCAGGGGCTGCGCGCCTCCCGCGAGGAGCACGACACCCTGCACACCACCCGCAGTCTGTGGATCCTGGGGGCCGTGCACCTGCACCAGGGCCACGTGGAGGAGGCCGCGACGGCGCTGGCCGAGGTGGACGTGCTCGAAGCGCACGCCGGGGCCGCCGATCCCGCGGTCCTGCGCTGGCAGGCCGACGCCGTGGAGGCCTTCGCGGCGTCCGGGCGGACCGCCCGCGCGCACGCCCTCCTGGACCTCATGCAGGAATCCGTCGGACCCCACAGCGGCCACGCCCCCCTGCGCGCCGCGCTGACCCGGGCCCGGGCCGCCTGCCTCCACCTCGACGGGGCGCACGACGAGGCCGTCGAGCTCCTCGCGGACGCCGCCCGTTCCTTCGTGGCGCTCGGCCGCCCCGTCGAGGAGGGCCGCGCCCACCTGGCCCGCGGACGCGTGGAGCGCCGCCGGCGCCGTGCGGCCGCCGCCCGTACGGCGTGGGAGCGGGCCCGTACGGTCTTCGAGGAGGCGGGGGCCCGCCCCTGGACGGCGCTCGCCGACGACCACCTCTCCCACCTGGCCGGCCGGCCGCCCGCGGCGTCCTCACCGGAGCTGACCGAACACGAGCTCCGGCTCGCGGGCCTGGTCTGCGCGGGCGCCACCAACCAGGAAGCGGCCCAGCAGATGTTCATCTCGGCCAAGACCGTCGAATCGACGCTCAGCCGGATCTACCGCAAGCTGGGCATCCGCAACCGCACCCAGCTCACCGCCACCCTGGGCCCGTGACGTTCGCCCGTACGGACCCCGGTCCGGTGGATGCCGGGGGAATGTCGGGGTGCGGGCGTGGACGGGTGCGCCTGCGGTGGTACCTCGTTGGCCATGCAGCCAGGCACACCCCCGCCGGTGATCCCGTTCCTTCGTACGGCCGCCGCCTACGCGTGGCGGCTGCTCGTCGTCGGCGTGGTCGTGTACGCCCTCTTCGCCCTGCTGGGGCGGTTCCACGAGATCGGCGTGGCCGTGTTCCTCGGTCTGGTGGTCACCGCGCTGCTGCGGCCGGTCGCCGATCTGGTGTCCCGGGGCCTGCCCCGCGGGATCGCGGTGGGCGTCACCCTGATCGGCAGCGCAGCGCTGGTCCTCGGCGTCCTCGCGCTGGTGGGCGAGGCGGTGGCGGGCGAGCGGACGACGCTGGTGCGCGAGTTCCGGGACGGCATCGGCCGGATCGAGGACTGGCTGGAGCGGCCGCCGTTCCACCTGGCTCCGCAGGCGCTCGCCGGCGTCCAGGACAGGATCGGGGACTACCTCTCCAGCCACCGCTCGTCCCTGCTGAGCACGGCGCTCAGCGGTGCGACCCAGCTGGTGGCCGTCCTCACCACGCTGGCGCTCGCACTGTTCTGCTCGGTGTTCTTCATCCACTCCGGAGACCGGCAGTGGGCCTGGTTCCGGGAGCAGTTGCCGGTCTCGGTGCGCGAACGCACCGACACCGGCGGGCGGGCGGCCTGGCGCACCTTCACCGGGTACACGCACGGGATCGTCCTCGTCGCGGCGACGAACGCGGTCCTCGTCGGCCTCGCGCTCTGGCTGCTCGGGGTCCCGCTGGCCGTGCCCTTGGCGCTGCTGGAGTTCCTGGCCGCCTTCATCCCGCTGATCGGTTCCCCGGTGGCGCTCGCGGTGGCGGCGGTCGTCGCCCTCGCCTCGCAGGGCCCGCTGGTGGCGGCGGTCGTGGTCGCCCTGATCGTGGTCATCGGGCAGATCGAGGGCCATCTGCTGCACCCGCTGGTCATGAGCTGGGCGGTGCGGCTGCATCCCCTGGTCGTGGCGATCTCGGTGATCGCGGGGGCGATCGCAGCGGGCGTGGTCGGGGCCGTGGTGGCCGTACCGCTGGTGTCGGTGATCTGGTCGGTCCGTACGGCCCTGCGCGACTCCCCCGGGCCGTCCGCGGGCGGCGTCACGCCGACGGACGCTCCGCCGTCCGGTCCTGGGTCCGGGCCTCAGCCCGGTCCTGGGTCCCGTCCTGGGTCCGGGCCGCCGGACGTTCTGCCGTCCGGGCCTCCCGGGCCGCACCCTTCCAGCCCCATGCCGTGAGCATGCCCGGGGACAGTCCGGTGCACTGCGGGGAGTCCAGATGGCGCAGGGCCTCGTCGAGCTGCGCGTCGTCGACCAGGCCGGTCGCCACCATCGCCCCGCGGGCCCGTTCCCAGGTGTCCGCCCAGAACCGGCTGATCGCGCTGCCCGGCAGCAGCGGGGGCACGTGGATCTCGGCGGCCACGGAGGCCAGTCCCGCGGCGCACAGCAGGTCGAGGTGGCCGGGCACCCGGGAGACGTCGGTCCCGATGCTGTCGCGGAGCCCCTGCCACATGGCCCGCATGGCACGGCTGTACGGGGTGTCGGGCGCGGTGGCCGTGGTCAGGTCGACGGCGTCGCTGACGACCAGGACGCCGCCGGGTGCGAGCAGTCCGCTCAGCCGGGCGATCAGCTGCTGCGGGGAGGGCAGGTGCATGAGCACGAAGCGGGCGTGGACCAGCTGGAAGAGGCCCGGAGCGAAGTCGTCGGAGGTGATGTCCGCCTGCATCACCGTCAGCCCGGGTGCGGGATTCGCGGTGAGGAACCGTACGTCGCGGTCCACCGCGAGGACCGTCTCGACCCCTGCCTCCGAGAGCAGGCTCCGGGCCACCGTGCCGGTTCCGGCGCCCACGTCCAGGCAGTTCCAGCCGGGGCCCGCGCCGAGCGTCCGCAGGCGGGCCATGGTCGTGGCGTCGTAGGCGAGGGCTCCGAGGTCGATGCGTTCGCCCTCGCCGCTCGCGTCGGGCCGGAACTCGTCCTCGCCGTAGCGCCCCTCGCCCGGGGAGCCCGTGCCGTCCGCCGACATCCCTGCGCCAGCCATGCGGCCATTGTCCCCTGCCCGGCCCCGGTGCGCGCCCGGGCCCGGCCAACACGGCACGCCACGGTACGGCGACGGCACGGCAATCGCGGCGCACAGGGCACCCGGAGCACACCCTTCACCCGCGCCCCGCCTAGGGTGGCGGCCATGGAATGGGGAACGGCCGCGGGCGGACTGGTGGCGGGACTGCTGATCGCCCTGGTGACCGCGCCGGTGGGCGTCTCGGGGGCGGTGTTCCTGCTGCCCGTCCAGCTCAGCGTGTTCGCCGTGCCCAGTCCGGCCGTGACGCCCACCAATCTGCTCTACAACGTCGTCGCCGGACCGGGCGCTCTGCTGCGCTACCGGCGCAGTGGCGCGCTGCACGGGCCGCTGGTACGCCGTCTGGTGCTCGGCACGCTGCCCGGCGTCGTCGTCGGGGCGGTCGTGCGGGTGTTCGCGATCCCGGGCCCGGCCGTCTTCAAGGTCCTGGTGGCTGCGTTCCTGCTGCCGCTGGGCCTGTGGCTGACGGCCCGGACGCTCCTGCCGCCGCGCCGGGGAGTCCCGAGGACCGGGGCTCCTTCGGACCGCTCGGTCACCGGCCTGGCCCTCGTCGTCGGCGTGGTCGGCGGGATCTACGGCATCGGCGGCGGCTCCCTGCTCGGCCCGGTCCTGGTGGGACGCGGGATGCCGGTCACGCAGGTGGCTCCGGCGGCCCTGGCCTCCACCTTCGCCACCTCCGTCGTCGGCGCCGCCACGTACGCACTGCTGTCCCTGACCGGGTCCGGCGACATCGCGCCGTACTGGCTCCTCGGGATGGCCTGCGGACTGGGCGGCCTCATCGGCGGCTACCTCGGTGCCCGTCTCCAGCCGCGGCTCCCCGAGAAGGCGCTGCGCCTGCTCCTCGGCACACTGGCCTGCGCGGTCGGGTCCCTGTACGCGGTCGAGGCACTCAGCTGATCCTCGGCATGCTGCGGCCGGCCTCGGGGCCGAGCGGGCCGGCGGCCCGGTCCATCGCGGCCCGGAGCAGCTCGACGGTTGCGGTCGCGGCCTGCCGGGTCTGTTCGTCCGGGGAGAGGCAGGCCGTGGAGTCGAGCAGCACCACGGCCGCCTGGAGGACGCCGAGGTGGACCGGGACGGGCTGGAGGGCGGCGAGCACGGTGGCCGCCTGGTCGGCCGGGGTGGCGGACGGCGCCTGCGGGATGAGCTGGGAGACGCCTCGGCCCAGGCCTCGGCCGCGTACGGGGGAAGTCACCTGCACAGTCTGGGGCCTTGACGGGCGGGCCGGGGCCAGGCGCGCGAGGTGGCGGCCGTTCACAGGGCGGTGTCGCAGCCCCGCTCGCAGGAGGCCGGGTGGGTGCAGGTGGTGCTGCGGGCCGCCAGGTAGCGGATCTTGCTGGGGTCGCGGCCGGTGATGTCGGCGCTGGTCTCGGGGGTGAAGCCGAGCGCGGCAAGGACCCGTACGTCCTCGTGCAGCACGCAGGAGGCATCGGCCGGCCGTGCGCTGCGGCGGAGGTCGCGGCGGCGGACCTCGTACGAGAGGAAGTCCCAGGCGCGGGCGGTGGGGTTGGGCGAGCCGACGACGGCGCTCCAGCCGATGACCAGGGCGCCGAAGGCGGTGCGGACGGCTTCCACGGCGGGGCCGGGCGGGAGCTGGGCGCGGGCGTACGTGAGGTAACGGGCGTGGTGGAGGGCGTAGAAGGCCTCGAAGGCCGGGGGCAGGGCGACGCCCGGGAGGTCGGCCGGGGACGCGGTGTACGGGGTCGGGTTCATGGCTCCTCCCGGGGCGGCGGGTCGGGGGTCGGGGGTCAGCCGAAGGCGGCGGCGGGATAGCGGGGCCGGTGTTCGGGGGGTTCGGGAGGCGTCGGGGGCCGGGTGGCCGCCTGCCACAGGGGGCGGAGTTCGGCGGGTCGGCCGCGCAGGGCGAACACGATGCGGGCGGTGGCGTCCCAGTCGAGGATGTGCCCGCCGTTGAGGGCGCGGGCGATCTCGCTGATGGTGAGCTTCTTGGAGGTCATGCGCTGGATCGTCCAGAGGTCGGGGCGGTCCGCGGCGAGGTAGAGGGCGCTCAGGGCGATGTGGAACTTGGTCTTCGCCTCGGCGGGATCTCCCGGGGCGGGTTCCCGGGCGGGGGGGTCGGGGTCGGGCGGGCGCTGGGCCGCTTCCCACAGGTCGCGCAGCTCGCGGACGTTGCCTCCGCAGGCGGCCGCGAAGTGTTCCACGACGTGCCAGGACGGCCTGCGGTGGCCGGCCAGGATCCGGGAGACGTGGGAGGCGGAGATCCCGATCTCCTGGGCGGTGTCCTTCAGGGCCCGGCCGGTGGCCCTGTGCAGGAAGGCCAGGGCGGCGGCGAGTTGCTGGGCGGGGGTCTGGCTCGGGGGCCGGGCGGCGCCGTCGTCCGGTTCGGCGGCGCGGCCCCGGCCGTCGGCCCAGCCCCCGGCGGGCGGGCCGGCCTGGGCGGACCGGGCGGGCATGTCCCGCTGCATGCGGGCGGCGCGCAGGAGGTCCAGACGGCGCCGGAGCTTGTCCTGGGTCCACTTCTTGCGGAGGCGGTCCGCGCTGTGCCCGGTGGAGGAGACGATGGTCTCCCAGGAATCCCCGCGTGCCCGGCCCCGGTTGACGACGGCGGCCTCGACGTCGGCGAGCAGCCGGTAGAGGTCGGTGACCTGGTGCATGAGCGTGCCGGAGTCGGCCGCGTCGTGGATGGTGGCCAGCAGGTCTCCCGCGGCGAGGTGGAAGTCCTCGCCGGCCTCCGTGAGGTCCCTCTCGTGCTCGGAGAGGTCCGGAGGTTCGGCGGGCCGGCTGCGGGCAGCGGACTTGCAGCGCTGCGAGCAGAAGGTGCTCGGGCGCCCGGGCCGGACGGTGTGCAGGAAGTCGTTGCCGCAGCGGATGCATTGCCTGGTGAGCTGCCGCGGGAGGGCGGAAGGCATGCCGGTGTCTCTTTCAGGGGAAGCACGGACGGAATTAGGGGTGTTGGGCCGGTCACGGATGGCGCGCCGCGCGAGAAACTCGCGCGGCGCGACCGGACACGGGCCCGGCGCGCGGGCCCGGTCCGCCGGACGGCCGGCTCGCACGGGGCGGGCGGGGGTGGCGAATTCAGATTCTGCGAACTCGCCGGTACGCGACGCGAGTCCCCGCCGCCACCGTGGAAATAGCCATGGCCAGAGCTGCGAGGGTGACGGAGTCACGCACGCCCGTGATGAGGACGATCGGCAGCACCAGGACGGCGAGGAACAGGCTCCCCCGCGCCGTGACCGTCAAGGCATCGGCGCTTCGTGTTTCCCCGTCGGAAGACGGGGTCATGATAGTTTCGGCACCTGATCCCAGCACCCATAAAGGGCGCTGGCGGTGATATCGGTCGTGGGGCATGAAGTACTCCGATCTCGGCGTGTTTCGCGCCGGCGTGCGATCGATGTCACGGTGGTTCGACAAGGCCCTGGCTGTGGTTTGGACGCCCCCGCCAGGGTCCTTGCCTTTTCCGGCAACTGCACCGGTGAGCGGGACAGTAACTCGCCGCCCGTCCGCAGCGCCACGCGCACGGAGGGTTATGGCCCGATGCGCCCAAGGGCGCACACAAACCCTTGTTCTCCCCCTGCAACACTCCCGTTCACCCCGGTTCCGGACATCCGCGATCGAGTTCGGAACGAGGCGATCTGATGATGCGCCAGAACGACTAACGACGAACGCGATGTCACCGATCGTGGCCAGCAACACCAGACCTCCGCCGACCCCAGCAATGGGACGATCCAGGACAAACCTCGGTCGGTGAGATGCCCCCGGCCCCCGGTCGCCGGACGCGCCGCACGGGAGAGGCGCTACGGTCGCGCAGGCGCGCGCAGGCGCGTGCAGACGCGTGCAGGGGTTCACGGGACGGGGAGGGCGACGGCGGCCCGGCGAGTGGCACACGGGCGCGGGGCCCGGAGGGTGGACCACCCTATCCGTCTCGACCATCTCCTGACCCGAGCTTGGGACTTGTTCACCCGCAGGGGGACCAAGTTGCACCGGTCTTTCATCGCGGACGCGTCGCGGAGGGTGTTCTTGCGCTGGTTGCTTGGAAGCGGGACACGAAGACCGATCAGGGAGGCGTTCATGGCGAAGGGGCTCTCGGGCTTATCCGTACCCGTCCGAGGAGACCCGCTCCTGGTCCTGCACCCGCTTCCGGGCGGCACATCCGCCACCTGCACCGACCACGAGAGGGCAGCGTCATGACGAATGAGCTCAGCCGCACCGAACGCATCGAGTACACCAAGCGCCAGGACGCCGCCTATCAGGAGGGCGAGGACGCCGTCACCCGCCTGGCGGCGGCGCTCGCACGGGCCGGGGTCGCCCTCCCCTCGCTGCGCAACGACGGCCCCGTCGGCGGGCACGGCTTCGTCCACCTCGGCGGCTGCAACGCGGAGCTCGCGGACCGGCTCGCCGAGGTCGTCGAAGCGGGCGCGCAGGCCCTGCGGGAACGGCACCGCTGAACGCCGGACACGGCAACCGCCCGCCCCTGCCCTGCCCTGCCCGGCCCCGGGCCACCTGCCTTACGGGGCTACGGGGTGCTCGCGCGGGCGGGCCCGGACCCGGGCCCTTTCGCCCTGTGGGCCGAAGATGTGCAGAATCTCCACGGGGCGCTCCCCGCGCGGCCCGAACCAGTGCGGCTCGGCCGTGTCGAACTCGGCCACCTCACCGGGGCCCAGCGTCAGTTCGCGCTCACCGAGGACGAGCAGCAGCTCTCCGGCGAGGACGAAGAGCCACTCGTAGCCGGCGTGGGTCACCAGCTTGCGGGGGCTCGGCGCGATCACCTGCTTGAAGACCCGCAAGCGGCCGGGGTACTGGGTCAGGGGCACCAGGGCGCTGCCGTTCTTGCGGTGCCTCAGCGGGGTCAGGTGCACCCGCGGGTCGCCCGTCGCCGGGACGGCGGTGAGCTGGTCGAGGGCGATGCGGTGCACCCGGGCGAGGGGCACCAGGAGTTCGAGGGTCGGGCGCCGCTTGCCGGACTCCAGCCGGGACAGCCCGCTGACCGAGATGCCGGTCGCCGCCGACAGGGCGGCGAGGGTCATGCCGCGGTCGCGGCGCAGCGTGCGCAGCCGGGGCCCGATGGCGGCGAGCATCTGCTCCATGTCGGCGTCCATGCCCCCAGTCTGCGGGCAGGGCGGCGCCCTCCTCGCCGGGGGGCGGGCCGGGACCCGTTTTTGCGGTGTTCGCAAATTCCCTACCCGTTCCGCCCGCGGCGGCCCGACGTTGATCTCCTGATCCGCGAGGTACGAAGGAGCAACGACCATGGACCCGCAGCCGAAACCGCCGCACCGCTGGGCCGTACTGGCCATCTGCTGTCTGAGCCTGTTCGTCGTCGGGCTGGACACCACCGTCGTGAACGTCGGGCTGCCGTCGATCGGCGCGGGCCTCGACGTCGGCACCCGGGGCCTGGAATGGCTGGTGGACGCGTACACCCTCGTGCTGGCCAGCCTGCTGATCTCCTCCGGCGCACTGGCCGACCGCATCGGACGGCGACGGGTGTTCCTGCTCGGGCTGCTCGTGTTCGGCGCCGCGTCGGCCGCCTGCGCGCTCGCCCCGGACATCGGCGTGCTGGTCGCCGCCCGCGCCCTGCAGGGCATCGGCGGTTCGATGCTCAGCCCCGTGGCGCTGGCGATCGTCGTCAACGTGATCACCGAACCCCGGGAACGGGCCCGGGCGATCGGGATCTGGGCGGCCGTGTTCGGCGTCAGCATGGCGGCCGGCCCCCTCGTGGGCGGGGCTCTCGTCTCGGCCTTCGGCTGGCGCTCGCTCTTCTGGATCAACCTGCCGGTCGTCCTCGTCGCCCTGGTGCTGACCGCGGTGTTCGTCCCCGAGTCCCGCGCGCAGCGGCCGCGGCGGTTCGACGGGCCGGGGCAGTTGCTGCTGACCGTGCTCGTCGCCTGCACGGTCGCCCTGCTGATCGAGGGGCCTCACATCGGATGGGGCTCGCCCCTGGCGCTCGCCGGCTACGCCCTCGTCGTCCTCGCCGCCGCCGCGTTCGGGCGGGTCGAGTCGCGCCGGGCCGAGCCGCTGCTGGACCCGCGGCTGCTGCGCAGGCCGGCCTTCGCCTCCGCCGTGGCCGGTGCGGTCGTGGTGTTCGTCGCCCTGAGCGCGACCCTGCTGCTCAACACCCTCTACCTCCAGCACGCGCGGGGCATGGACCCCCTGACCGCGGGCCTCGTCACGCTTCCGATGGCCCTCGCCGCCACCGTGTGCGCGCCGGTTTCCGGGGTGCTCGTCGGCCGGTTCGGCCCGCGCCCGCCGCTGGTGCTGGCCGGGGCGTTCCTCACGGGCGGCGGCCTGTGTCTCGTGGGGCTCGGCGACGACACCGGCATCGGGCTGCCGGCGCTGGCCTACCTGCTGGTCGGCACCGGTTTCGGCTTCGCGAACGCGCCGATCACGAACGCCGCGGTCAGCGCCCTGCCGCCCGAGCGTGCCGCGGTCGCCGGAGGGATCACCTCGACCGCCCGCCAGCTCGGCTCGGCCCTCGGCGTGGCCCTGGCGGGCGGCTTCGTCGTCGGAGCCGCGCCCGCCGATCTCGCCCAGGCGTCCCGCCCGGGCTGGCTGCTGGTCGCCGGATGCGGACTGGCCGTCCTCGCCACAGCGGCCCTGGCCGCACCGGCGGCGAAGTCGCCGAACCCCTCACGTGACCCCGATTTGCCTAAAGGTATTAGGCAAATGCAAGATGGATGAAGGAGAACGGGAGGACGGCGATGGCGCGCGTAGGACTGACTGCGGAACGACTGACCCGGGCGGGGGCTGAGCTCGCCGACGAGGTCGGCTTCGACGAGGTGACCGTCTCGGCGCTCGCCCGGCACTTCGACGTCAAGGCGGCGAGCCTGTACTCGCACGTGAAGAACTCCCGGGACCTCAAGGCGCGCATCGCCCTGCTCGCCCTGGAGGAACTCGCCGACCGGGTGGCCGCGGCGCTCGCGGGGCGGGCCGGCAAGGACGCGCTGACCGCCTTCGCGAACGTCTACCGCGACTACGCCCGCGAGCACCCCGGCCGCTACGCCGCGACCCGCTTCCGGCTCACCCCTCAGGAGGCGGCCGGCAGCGCCGGTGTCCGGCACGCCCAGATGACCCGGGCGATCCTGCGCGGCTACGACCTGACCGAACCGGACCAGACCCATGCCGTCCGGCTCCTGGGCAGCGTCTTCCACGGCTACGTCAGCCTCGAAGCGGGCGGCAGCTTCAGTCACAGCGCGCCCGACTCCCAGGAGTCCTGGTCACGGGCCCTGGACGCTCTCGACTCCCTCCTGCGGAACTGGCCCGCGCCCTGACGGGGCCCCGCACCCGCACCGCATACGCGCACACACGCACACACGCACACGTCAGACCGAGGCTGGAACCATGAGCACCGCACCCCGCTTGATCACCACACCCCTGACCGCGGACCTGCTGCGCGGCGCCCTCGACCTGGAGCGCACCGACCGCGGCGTCCTGCCGCACCGGCTGCCCGCGCGGGCCCGCGCCCAGTGCACCGACGGCCAGCTGGCCATGGCGGAGTCCCAGCCCTCCGGCGTACGCGTGGTGCTGCGCACCCGGGCCACCGTCATCGAGCTGGACGCCCTGCGCACCAAGCGGGCCTACCTGGGCGCCCCGCCCCGCCCCGACGGCGTCTACGACCTCCTGGTCGACGGGCAGTTGGCCGGTCAGGCCTCGGTGAGCGGCGGCAACGTCGTGACGGACGACATGGCCACCGGCTCCGCGGAGCTCCGGTCCGGGCCGGTGGGCACGGTCCGGTTCACCGGCCTCCCCGACCGGGACAAGGACGTGGAGGTCTGGCTGCCGTACAACGAGACGACCGAGCTGGTCGCCCTGCGCACCGACGCCCCCGTCGCACCCGTCCCTGACCGCGGCCGCCCCCGGTGGGTGCACCACGGGAGCTCCATCAGCCACGGCTCCGACGCCGCGAGCCCGAGCACGACCTGGCCGGCCGTGGCGGGCGCGCTCGGCGGGGCGGAGCTGACCAACCTCGGCCTGGGCGGCAGCGCGCTGCTCGATCCGTTCACCGCCCGCGCCCTGCGCGACACCCCCGCCGACCTGATCAGCATCAAGATCGGCATCAACCTGGTCAACACCGACCTGATGCGGCTGCGCGCCTTCGGCCCGGCGGTGCACGGCTTCCTCGACACCGTGCGCGAGGGCCATCCCACCACTCCGCTGCTGGTCATCTCGCCCGTCCTGTGCCCGATCCACGAGGACACGCCCGGGCCCAGCGCCCCGGACCTGGAGGAGTTGAAGTCGGGCCGGATACGTTTCCGGGCCACCGGTGACCCCGTGGAACGGGCCGCCGGGAAGCTGACCCTGGGCGTCATCCGGGACGAACTCGCCCGCCTCGTAGGGCAGCGGGCGGCCGAGGACCCGCACCTGCACCACCTCGACGGCCGCGCCCTCTACGGTGAAGCGGACTTCGCGGAACTGCCGCTGCCCGACGCGCTCCACCCGGACGCCGCGACGCACCGCCGCATGGGCGAGCGCTTCGCCGCCCTGGCCTTCGCCTCCGGCGGCCCCTTCGCCACCGGCGGCTGACCCCGTCCGCCCGCGACGCGGTCCGGCACGGCCCTGCGCTCCCGCGGCGCTCCCGCGTCAGCCGGCCGCCCGGCCGCTGCGGATCATCGGCGGGCTGAGGCGGGCGAAGCCCTCCTGGCGTTCGTAGGGGAAGTGCGGGTAGGGCGCGGGCCGGTGGCTCGCGGCGTCGAGCCGGGCCGTCTGCTCGGGCGTGAGGCTCCAGCCGACCGCCCCTATGTTCTGGAGCAGTTGGGCCTCGTTGCGCGCGCCGACGATGACGGAGGAGACCGTGGGCCGCCCCAGGAGCCAGTTGATGGCCACCTGCGGGACGGTCCGCTCCGTCTCCCGGGCGACTTCGTCGAGGGCGTCTACCACCTCGTAGAGGTACGCCTCCTCCACCGGCGGGCCGTAGTCGGCCGTCTCGTGCAGGCGGCTCCCGGGCGGCAGCGGGCGGCCCCGGCGCAGCTTGCCCGTCAGGCGGCCCCAGCCCAGGGGGCTCCAGACCATGGCTCCGACGCCCTGGTCGTGGCCGAGCGGCATCAGGTCCCACTCGTAGTCGCGGCCGATGAGGGAGTAGTAGACCTGGTGGGCGGCGTAGCGGGGGAAGCCGAGCTTCTCGGCGGCGGACAGGGACTTCATCAGCTGCCAACCCGCGAAGTTGGAGACGCCTACGTAACGGATCTTCCCGGACCTCACCAGCTGATCGAGCGTGGACAGCACCTCCTCGACGGGGGTGGCGGCGTCGAAGGCATGCAGTTGGAAGAGGTCGATGTGGTCGGTGCCCAGCCTGCGCAGGGCGTCCTCGGTGGCCCGGATCAGGCGGGAGCGGGAGGTCCCGGCATCGCCGGGACCGTCGCCCGTCGGCAGGCCGGCCTTGGTGGACAGCAGGACCTGGTCCCGGCGGCCCTTGACGGCCTGGCCCAGCACTTCCTCCGAGGCCCCCGCCGAGTACACGTCGGCGGTGTCGAACATGGTGATGCCCGCCTCGATGCAGATGTCCACGAGCCGGCGCGCCTCCTGCGCGTCGGTGGTGCCCCAGGCGCCGAACAGCGGCCCCTGGCCTCCGAAGGTGCCGGCCCCGAAGCTGAGGGCGGGGACCTTGAGACCGGACGTACCGAGCTGCCTGTATTCCATGATGAATCCCTTCGGCGAAGTAATGGCACCGTAGACCCGTTAAGCTGGTCCCAACCTAGCAGGGGATCATCACTAATGGAACCGGAGACCCGTTATGGCGCCCACTGATGCCGTCGAGCCGGGATCCGTACGCCCCGGGGGCCGCACCGCCCGCGTCCGGGCCTCGGTGCTGCGCGCGGCCGGCGACATGCTCGCCGAGTCCGGGTACCACGGCCTGGACCTGACGGAGGTCGCCCGCCGCGCCGAGGTCGGGAAGACCACCGTGTACCGGCGCTGGGGAACCGTGGCCGGGCTGGTCGCGGACCTGCTGACGGACATGGCCGAGCAGTCCTCACCGCGCACCGAGACGGGTTCGCTCCTGGAGGACCTGCGGGCCAACGCCGACCTCGTACGGCGCACGCTGTCCGACCCCCGCCAGGGGGCGCTGTTCACGTCCGTGATCGCCGCGGCCACGAGCGACGGGAAGACGGCCGAGGCACTGCACGCCTTCTACGAGGTGCGCGTCGCCGAGTGGGCGCCCTGCGTCGAGCAAGCCGTCGACCGGGGCGAACTTCCGGAGGGCACCGACGCTGCCGAGGTCGTCCGGGCCGTCTCGGCCCCCCTGTACTACCGGCTGCTGACCTCCGGCGCCCCGCTGGACGAAGCTGCGGCCGAACGGGCCGTGCAGGCGGCCGTCGCCGCGGCCCGCGCGGGGGCATTCACCTGAGGGGCGGTACGCCGGCCGGGCGGTGAACCGGTAGGCGGTTCAGCCGTTCAGCCGTTCAGCGAGGCCATCAGCTCCGGGGCGTAGCGCTCCCCCGAGGCCACCCCGTGCGGGGCCACGGCCTCGATGGCGGCCAGGTCGGCATCGGTGATCGTCACGGCGGTGGCGGCGACGTTCTCCTCCAGGTAGCGGCGGCGCTTGGTGCCCGGGATCGGCACCGCACCCTGGCGCAGGGTCCAGGCCAGGGCCAGCTGCGAGGGCGTGACGCCCTTCTCGGCGGCCAGGCGGCGCACCTGGTCGACGACGGCGAGGTTGCGCCCGAAGTTCTCGCCCTGGAAGCGCGGGTCGGTGCGGCGGAAGTCGTCGGCGGCGAAGTCGTCGGGGCTGGTGACGGCGCCCGAGAGGAAGCCGCGGCCGAGCGGCGAGTAGGCGACGAGCCCGATGCCGAGCCGGCGCAGGGTGTCCAGGACCCCGTCCTGCTCGATGCCGCGCTCGAAGAGGCTGTACTCCGTCTGCACGGCGGCCAGCGGGTGCACGGCGTGAGCCCGCTCGATGGTGGCGGGCGCGGCCTCGCACAGGCCGATGTGGCGGACCTTGCCGGCCGCGACGAGCTCGGCCAGGGCGCCGACGCTCTCCTCGACGGGGACGTTCGGGTCGATGCGGTGCAGGTAGTAGAGGTCGATGTGGTCGGTTCCCAGGTGGCGCAGGGAGCGGTCGGCCGCCCGGCGGATGTACTCCGGGGTGGCGTTGTGGCCGCGGAAACCTCCGTCATCGGTGAACTCGACGCCGGTCTTCGTGGCGATCACGGCGGCTTCGCGGCGGCCGGCCAGCGCCTTGCCGAGCAGCTGCTCGTTGTGGAAGGGGCCGTAGCCCTCGGCGGTGTCGAGCAGGGTGACGCCCAGCTCCAGGGCGCGGTCGATCGTGGCGAGGGATTCGGTCTCGTCGGTGGCTCCGTAGTGGGCGCTCATGCCCATCAGGCCGAGGCCCTCGGCGCCGACTTCCAGGCCCTGACCGCCCAGTGCGCGGATCTCCATGACGTTCTCCTTCAGGTGGGCCAATAAGTAACTAACTGGATAGATAGACCATGCACCACGCCCGCCGGGGATGTCAATAACCAGATAGTTACTTGCTAGGCTGCGGACCATGGCAAGGGATTCCAGCGCGACCAAGGCGCGCCTGCTCGACGCGGCGTTCGCCGAGTTCGCGACGTACGGCATCGCCGGTGCGCGGGTCGACCGCGTCGCCGAGGCCGCGCAGGCGAACAAGCGGCTCATCTACGTCTACTTCGGCAACAAGGAGCAGCTCTTCGACGCGGTGCTCCAGCGGGCCCTGGAGACCGGCTCGGAGTCCGTGCCGTTCGACGCCGACGACCTGCCCGGCTACGCGGGCGCCGTCTTCGACCACCTCGTCGAGCGGCCGTCCCTGATGCGGCTGGTGCTGTGGAAGCAGTTGGAGCGTCCGGGAGCGACGGACACGGAGGCCGCCTCCTACGCGGGCAAGGCCGCGGCGGTCCGGCAGGCGCAGGACGCGGGCCGCATCGACGCGGGCATGGACCCCGTCGACGTGCTGACGCTGGTCGTGGCCCTGTCCCAGGCCTGGTTCGGCGCGGTGGGCGACCCCGCGGCGGGCGGTCCCGGCGCCGGCTGGACCCCCGAGCGGCTGGCCCGCCACCGCGCGGCGGTGGTGGAGTCGGTCCGCCGGATCACCGCTCCGGTGCCCCCCGGCCCGGCCCGCTGACGCCCGGGGCACCGCGGCCGCGCGGTCAGCGCGGCAGTCGGGCCACCAGCAGGGCCAGGCCGCGCCGGAGCCGACGGAAGTAGGTGGCCCGGCTCAGGTGCAGGCGCCGGGCGACCTGGTGGTGCGTACGGCCCCTCCCCAGGTAGTACGCCTGCAGGATCGTCCCCGCCATCCGGGCGGCGACCGCTCCGGGCACCTGCGGTGCGATCCCCGCGTGCAGGGCCCGGCAGGCGAGTCCGGCCAGCAGGGGCACCCCGCCGGCCAGCCGCACCACCAGCGCCAGGGCCTCCGGATCCTCGATGCCCGCGGCCCGGGCCTGCGCCTCGACCGCCTCGGGCTGCCGGGGCCCGAGGGTGACGGTGGCCAGTCCCGCTCCGCCCGGCCCGCGGCGGCCCAATCGGGAACGGCGGCTATTACCAGGTGACCCTGGAGATCTACTGCGTACCGCCGCCCCCGGGCTCCGGGCAGATCGTGGGCGTCCACTCCGGCAAGTGCCTGGACGTGAAGGGCTCCAAGACCGCCGACGGCACGCCCATCCAGATCTACGCCTGCAACGGCACCGACGCGCAGGCGTGGAAGCCGGAGGCCAACGGCACCGTCCGCGCCCTGGGCAAGTGCCTGGACGGCAAGACGGAGAACGGTTCGCTCATCGGGCTCAACTCCTGTCACGAGGGGCTGAACCAGAAGTGGGAGCAGCTCCCGGGCGGCCTGCTGCGCAGCGTCCACTCGGGCAGGTGCCTCGACGTCCTCGGCTCGGACACCGGCAACGGGTCCCGCGTCGGCATCTGGGACTGCACCCCGCACCACACCGACCAGCAGTGGCGCGGTTCGGCCCTGGAGACCTGACCGCACCGCTGACCTGCGGCGCGGCCCGCGGGGCGGCTGCCCCCACGTCGGGGGCGGGTGCCCGGCGGCCGCGCGGAAATCCCGCGCTGCGCACCGGGCGGGCTCGCTACCATCGCCCGGTGCACCCCGAACCCCTGCCCTGGTCCCCGTATCCGAAGATCCCGGCGAACCGCCGTCTGGGCGAGGCCCGGGGACGGGACTGGGTCGCCCACGAGAAGGTCCACGGCGCCAACTTCGCCGTGGTGTGCGACGCCTGGGGCGCGCACCCCGCCAAGCGGCGCGAGCTGCTCGGGGAGGCCGGACTCGACGACTTCTTCGGCGTCGGCCGGATCTGGCCGGCCCTGGCGGTCGCGGCGACCCGCTGCGCCCGGGCCCTGCGGGAGCGGCACGGAGCCGGCGCCTCGGCGGTCGTGACCCTCTACGGCGAACTGGCGGGCGGCCACTACCCGCACCACGCCGTACCCCCGGTCCCGGGGGCGGAGCCCGTGCAGACGGGCGTCTGGTACGCCCCGGACCTGCTGTGGCTCCCTTTCGACGCGACCGTCGCGGACGCAGACCCGGGCTGGGGCTCGGACGCCGGCTCGGACGCGCACGCCGGCTCGGACGCGGACGTGGACGCGGACAGCCTCGTCTGGGTCGCCGACCGGACGCTGCGCGCCGCGGCCGGCGCCGCCGGACTGCACTGCGCCCCGCTCCTGGGCGAAGGCCCGGTCGCGCGGCTCCAGGAGCTGCCCGTCGAGTTCCCCACCCGGCTGCCCGCTCTGCTGGGCCTGCCCGCGCTCCCGGGCAACCTCGCGGAGGGTCTGGTCGTCAAGCCGGCCGGGGAATTCCGGGGCGCCGCACGGCCCATGGCCAAGTTCAAGCAGCCCGCCTTCGCCGAGGACGAGCGCTTCGACGGCTCGCGCCCCTACCAGGCGCCCCCGGAGGGCGCGGCCGGTGTCCCCGGCTGGCTGCTGGCCCACGGCACCGCCCTGCTCACCCCGGCGCGGGCGGCTTCGGCCGTGAGCAAGCTCGGACCGCGCACTCCGGCGGGGGAACTGGCCGCCGAGATCGCCCGGGACGCCGCCGAGGAGGCGGCCGAGACCCTGGGCGGCATGGACGGGGCCGAGCACCGCGCCCTGGAGGAGGCCCTGCGCGCCGGAGCCCTGTCCCTGGCCCGCTTCGACGCGGCCGACCGCCGGGTCTGAGGGGACGAGGGCGCGTCCCGCCGGTGCGGTGCGGCCTGTCGTGGATCACGGTGAACCGTCATGCTGGCCGGGAGGGCAGCAGCACTACGAGCGACGGGAGCGTGCATGGCGACGAACGGGTCCACCAAGGTCGAAGTCAGGCCGGTGGCGGGGCACATCGGGGCCGAGATCACGGGGCCCGACCTGGCCGGAGAGCTGGACGATGCGGTGGTCGCCGAGATCCGGGCCGCCGTACTGCGCTGGAAGGTGGTCTTCTTCCGGGAGCAGAAGCTCGATCACGCCGCCCACGTGGCCTTCGCCCGCAGGTTCGGCGAACCCGTGGTGCTGCGCTCGCGCGGCAGCGCTTCGCCCGCCGGGTTCCCCGAGGTCGAGACCACGGCCGACCGGCTGGAGCTCGGCGGCCGTTACGGCATGGACCACGAGGAATGGCTGCGGCGGCGCCGCCACACGCTGCTGCGGGGCTGGCACTGCGACCACGGCGCCCGGGTCGACCCGCCGGCCGCGACGATCCTGCGCGCCGAGGCCGTACCGCCCTACGGCGGCGACACCACCTGGTCCAATCTGGCGGCCGCCTACGCGGGGCTCTCGCGGCCCGTACGGCAGTTCGTCGACGGACTGCGCGCCGAGCACCGGCTGGGCGTCGGCTATCAGCCGCGGCCGGGGGACGACGCGTACGTCCGGCACCTGCTGGACCATCAGAGCGCCTCGCACCACCCGCTGGTACGCGTGCACCCGGAGACGGGCGAGCGGGTGCTGTTCGTCAACGGCTACTACGTGGAGCAGATCCTGGGCCTGTCCCGTGCCGAGAGCGGACCGGTGCTGGAGATGCTGCTGGAGCAGGCGACGCGGCCCGAGTACACGGTGCGGTTCCGGTGGGAGCCGGGCAGCGTGGCCTTCTGGGACAACCGGGCCACGATCCACCTGGCCCCGTCCGACACCGCCCACCTCGACGCCCCGCGGGTGATGCACCGCGTGATGCTGGCCGGTGACGTGCCGGTGGGGGTGGACGGCGAGCCTTCGGCACCGGTCGTGGGCACGGAGCCGGGGCGCTGGTGAACCGGGGCCGGCGGACCGTCCGCCGACCCCGGCAAGATCGTTGACCAGAACCTTGTCGTTTGGCTTGAAACAGTGCAATGCTGTGCGTGCGGAGACCCTCTCCCCTCCCCCGTGGAGAGAGGTCGACGGCCCCGCCTGAGCACCCCCGCAGGGCGGGGCCGACCGCATGAACTCCTCGCGGCCCGGCCCCCGAGGCGGCGTCGGCGCCCGCCAGGACGCCCCTCCCAATGGCTGGAAACCGCCGTAGTTGCGGATGGTCGGCCGCAGCCCGCCGCCCGCTCTCCGGGGATCAGCTGATGCCGTTCTCCGCGGCCTGCGCCAGCAGAGCCGGCACGAGCGCGGGGTCGAGCCCCAGGATCACCAGCGCCAGCGTCCGCGCGCCGCGCCGGACCAGCTCCACCCGGTGGAACGCCATCAGGAGCGACTGCGTCGACATCTGGTGCAGCGACGTCACTTCGGTCCACGGCACCACGGCGCGCACCCGGCCGAGCGGGCCGGTGACGACGAGACCGCCCGCGAAGAGGTAGCACCTGCTGAGGCCCAGCCGGGCGGCCAGCTGACGCCACAGCCACACGAGACCGAGTACGGCCAGCAGCAGGGCCGCTGTCCCGATCGCCTTGGCCGGCGCCTCCGGGGGCCGGATGAAGGCCAGCGCGACGAGGACTCCGACGCACAGCCCGATGAGGAGGCGCCTCCCGACCTGTGCGACGGCGCCTGTCACTCCGGACACGGCATGACTTCCGCGCGCCGCGCCGAGGCCGAGTCCGTCCACGCCACCTCGCGGAACGAATCGCCGCTCCTGATACGAACCCATGATCCCCCCATCAGCTCCGCCAACTATGTGCTCCTGTCGTGAAGTTGACAAGCGGACGGGGCGACGGCGGGCCGCCCCCGTGCCCACCCGATCGCAGTGGGCCGGGGCGGGTACGGGGGCGGCCGCGCGGGCGGATCTCAGACGGTGGTGGACAGGACGGTCCCGAGCCCGGCGGCGCCCTGTCCGCCCGGCTCGTCCTCGGGTGCCGCGGGCTCGGTGCTGCCCGCGACGATCAGGGCCAGTAAGACCGCGGCGGCCTCGCTCTGCAGGATGCGGGCCGCCTGCTTCAGCCGGCCGGGATCGGTGACCGGGATGGACAGGGCCACGCACTCCGCGTTCGGACCCGAGGTGATCGGCACCGCCGCGCACACCGTACCGATCGCGTATTCCTGCAGGTCGAGGAGCGGGGCGTTCGGCTGACGGGCATCGAGCTGCTGGAAGAGCGCCTCCCGGCTGGTGAGGGTGTGCGGGGTGAACCGGGTCATCCGGTGCCGGTCCAGGTGGTCCTTGCGGTCCTCGTCGCCGAGCTGGGCCAGCAGGGCCTTGCCCACGGCAGAAGCATGCGCGGCGGCGCGGAAGTCCACCCACTCCTCCACCACCGGGGCCGCGGGCCCGTCGGCGTACTGGGTGATGGAGACCTCGCCGTCGGTGTAGCGGGCGACGTACACGGCCGCGCCGACCGCGTCACGGACCCAGGCGAGGGTCTCCCTCAGGTGGCCGCGCCCCGCCCCGCCCACCGCATCGGTCAGCAGCAGTGCATGACCGGCGGCGTAGGCGTCCTGTCCGACGGCGGTGGCCAGGTTGGCCCGGACGAGCTGTTCGAGGGCCCGCAGCAGCACCAGCTGCGGCAGTTTCGTCTCACGGGCGATCTGCGTCAGGCTCACGCCGCCCGAGTAGTGGTTGATGACCTCCAGGATGCGCAGTGCCTGGTGCACCGATTCCAGGGGGGCGGCGGGCCTGGTGTCGGTGTTCCTGCGCGCGGCGGGCGCCGGGCGGGGCCGCCTGAGCGCCTCGCGCACCCACATGTTCGGCTCGTGGGTCAGGTGGAGGGGGTTGAGGCGGGCGTACTGGGCGACCGCCACGGCGATGAGCGGGCCCGGGGTGACGACCTCTCCCAGGTCCGGGTGCTCCCTGCGGGGGCGCGCGATGACGGCTTGCCGCAGCCGTACGGGGAGGCGGTACGGGGGCCGGCCGCCCAGGCCGGGCCGGGTGGCGAGCGCGGTGAGGTCCTGGGTGGTGATGGGCGGGGAGGTCCAGATGACCGAGGCGCTGAGGGCGTCCTCCAGGTCCTCCGGGATCGGCGGCAGGTGCGGCAGCTGCTCGTCGGGGGGCAGGGTCTGGGCCTGGTCCTTCCAGTGCCGGGCCGCCCGGACCTCGGCACGGGTCAGGTGGTGGAGGTAGAGGCACCGGGCGGCGGTCCGCGATCCGGCCCCGGCCGCGTACTGGAACCAGAACTGGGCCTCCTCCAGCTGGTCGGCCAGGTGGAGGAGCGAGCCGAACAGCAGGGCCGACTCGGCTCCGTGGGGCCAGCACTCGGCGTCCAGGGCCATCTCGGCGAAGTCCCGGCTCTCCACCAGGGACCAGGTGAGGTCGTCCAGGGCGCGCGCCGCCCGCACGTGGCAGGCGGCGTCCAGCACCAGGTCGTCCCGCGCGGCCTGGCCCCGGGACGGAGCGGTTGCGCCGCGGGAGGTGGCGGTGGTCCCCCTCGCCGGACAGGACCGGTCGGCCACGATCCGGCGGGCGATCCGGCGCCGGGCCGCGCCCTCGTCGTATCCGGCGTACTCCTCCGCGAGCACCGTCGCGTCCCGAAGGGCCGCGTCCAGTTCGCACAGCGCCATGTCTCGGTCACCGGGCACGTCGCTCACTGGTCCTTCTCCTCTCCGGGGATCCAGTCCACCCCGAGCTTGCGGGACAGGGTTCGGCGCGCGCCGCGGATGTGCGAGCGGACCGTCGCGGGGGAGATCCCCATCATCCGGGCGACCGTGTCGGAGTCGTTGCCCAGCAGGAAGGCGAGCAGCACCACGTCGTACTGCCGCTCGGAGAGCTCCGCGATCGCCGCGTACAGGCCGAGCTTGGACTCCAGCAGCTCCAGCCTCTCCCTTGAGGAGCGGCGCAGGGCGGCGAACCAGGCCGTCTCGACCATGGCCACCTGGCGGCCGAGGACCGCCAGCCTCCGCTCGATGTGCTCACGCAGCACGGCCCAGGCGAAGCCGTGCAGGCTCGCCTCCTTCAGCGCCTGGCGCCAGACCTTCAGCAGGAAGGTGAAGACGTCGTCGACGACCTCTTCGGCGTCCTTGCCGTTGCCGAGCTGGAGGTGTGCGTAGCGCAGGTAGACGCGGTGCTGCTGGGAGTGGAAGGCCGTGAAGTCCACCGGCAGGACACCGGCCAGTTCGCTGGAGACCGCTTGGTCTCCCGATGGGTCGAACTCGCCTTCGGTCATACGCTCCCCCACAGCTGCTCGTCTGCGCCCCGGCGGGCGGTGGGTACTTCGGGACGGCGGACGGGGCGCCGCGGCACCCTGATGATCTCGCTCGCGCAAACACGAACCGCAGTGGCGTCTATCAGTACGCGGGCGAGATCCCCGGCAACGGCAACGTTCACGTCTGCGCCAAACCTTCCGACTGGTGTGTGACCGGCGTGCCGCCCCCGATTCCGGCAGCCGCGGGGGGCGTTGTGCGCCCCTGATCACCACCCCATCGAAAAACACGCCCGATCGTGCAAGCCGGTCTCAGGAAATCTTCCGGAAGAAGCGCATCCGCTCCCCCGCGCGCCCCCACCCGCCACCTCGCGCCCCTCCCCCGTCCTGCCGGACGCCCCGACGGGCCGCCCCTGGAGGGGGTACCGGAGGGGAGATCACCCGGGTGCCCGGCACGGGCTGCGGGGCGCGGGGCGCCGCGCTCTCGCATAGTCGTCGCAGGCGGGCCCGCATCGGCGGGCCACGGCAGAAGGAGTGACCGTGGTGGACTCAGGACGGCGCGCCGCGCTGGCGGCGCTCGTGGCCGGGGTGGCGGGGCTCCTCCCCGGCCCGGTGGCCGAGGCGGCCCCCCGGCGTGCGGTACGGCCCTCCGCGCCGGCCCCTGTCTCCGGGAGGCCGGCGGGACCGGTCCCGCCGGCCTCCCTGATGGGCAGCGAGATCCGGCGGCTGCCCACCTCCCGCAAGGTCATGGCGCTCACCTTCAACGCCGCCTGGGACGAGAGCGGGATCGACACCGTCCTCGGTGAACTGCGCCGCCGGAAGCTGCCCGCCACGTTCTTCCCGACCGGGCAGTTCGCCGCCGCGCACCCGGCCGCCGTACGCGCCATGGCGGCCACGCACGGCCTGGGCAACCATTCCTACAGCCACCCCTACTTCGATGACCTCAGCACCCAGCAGAGGCGGGACGAGGTGATGCGCGCCGACGCGGCGATCCGCAAGGCGTCCGGGGCCGAGCCGCTGCCCTTCTTCCGCTTCCCCTACAGCTCCACCAGCGACGACTCCGTCGCCGACGTCAACGCACTCGGTTTCGCCGCGATCGAGTTCACGGCCGACACGAACGGCTACCTCGGCCCGGCGGGCGGCATGACCGTGGAGAGGGCGGTGGAGCGGGCCCTCGACGCGCTGGTCCCCGGGGCCGTCCTCCAGATGCACGTCGGCAGCAACGGGGACGGCGTCGTCCTCGACGCCGAGGCCCTGCCCCTCATCGTCGACGCGGCCCGGGCCGAGGGCTACGAGGTCGTCGACCTGCGCGAGTTCCTCGTGCCCGGGCCCGCCTGACCGCTGCCGCCAGGCCTACGGCGATCCTCCGGGCGGCTGCCCCGGCCCGGGGGGCCCGTCGGTCTTCGAGGTCCCGTCGGCGTCCGGGGGCCCGGGCGTCCTCGGCGGGCCCTCGGCCTGCGGGGCCGCGACCGCCGCCGGGTCCAGGACACGGTTGAGGAAGTTCCTCGTCCGCTCGTGCTGCGGAGCTCCCACCACCTGCGCCGCGGGACCCTGCTCGACGATCACCCCGCCGTCCATGAACACGACCCGGTCCGCGACCTCGCGCGCGAAGCTCATCTCGTGCGTGACGACCATCATCGTCATGCCTTCGGCCGCCAGCACCCGCATCACCGACAGCACCTCGCCGACGAGTTCGGGGTCGAGCGCCGAGGTCGGTTCGTCGAAGAGCATCACCTCGGGGCCCATCGACAGGGCCCGGGCGATCGCCACCCGCTGCTGCTGGCCGCCCGACAGCTGCGCCGGGAAGGCCCCGGCCTTGTCGGCGAGGCCGACGCGTTCGAGGTTCTCCCGGGCGACGGCGGCGGACCGTGCCTTGTCCCGGCCCAGGACCCGGCGCTGTGGCAGCACGAGGTTGCCGGTGACGTCCACGTGCGGGAAGAGGTTGAACTGCTGGAAGACCATGCCGATGCGGCGGCGTACCGCGTCGATGTCGACATCGAGGTCGGTGACCTCGGTGCCGCCCACGAAGACCCGGCCCTCGTCCGGCTCCTCCAGCAGGTTCACGCAGCGCAGCAGGGTGGATTTGCCCGAGCCGGAGGGCCCGATGACGCACACCACCTCGCCCCGGGCGATCTCCAGGTCGATGCCCCGCAGGACGTGGTTGTCGCCGAAGGACTTGTGCAGCCCCCGGATCTCGATCTCCGGGCCGCCCGTGGCCGTGGTGTCGTCCGGTCCCGTCGTCTGTGACATCTCTTCCTCACGTGGCCTTGTCCGCGCGGGCCTCTAGCCGGCGCACCACGAAGCTCAGCGGCACGGTCACGAGGAGGTAGCACAGGCCCGCGACCAGGATCGGGGTGGAGTTGGCGGTCTCGCTGGCGAGGTCGCGGCCGAATTTCGTCAGTTCCCGCTGCTCCAGCGTCACGCCCAGGAACAGCACCAGCGAGGAGTCCTTGAACAGCAGGACGAGTTCGTTGGTGAGCGGCGGGATGACGATGCGGAACGCCTGCGGGATGATCACCGAGACCATGGCCCGGCCGTGCGAGAAGCCCAGCGACCGGGCGGCTTCCATCTGCCCCTTGGGCACGGCCTGGATGCCGGCCCGGATGGTCTCCGCCATGTACGCGGCGGCGACCAGACCGAGGCCGAGCGCGACCTTCCCGTAGATGCCGCCGGGGATCTCGGTCCCGGGGAAGGCCAGCGGCACCGCGACGCCCACGAAGATGAAGATCAGCAGGGCGGGCAGGCCGCGGAACAGCTCGATGTAGACACTGGCGACCCAGCGGTACGGGGCCACCGACGACAGCCGCATCATGGCGATGACCAGGCCGAGCGCCAGGCCGAAGAGGAACCCGGAGAAGGTGTACACCACCGTGTTGCGCAGGGCGATGGTGATGATGTCCGGGAACAGCCGGACGGCCAGGTCCGTCTGGGCGAACTGGTTCTGCAGCCTGCCCCAGTCCGCCGTGACGCCGATGAGGACCAGGGCGGCGACGAACACGGCGTACTGGACGCCCTGCCAGACGCGGCGCCGTTGACGCCGCGTCAGCCGTGAGGTCACGAGGTGGCCTGGGGCAGCGGGCCGATCCACTGCTCGTACAGCTTCTTGTAGGTGCCGTCGGCCTTGGCGTCCGTGACCGCCTTGTCGATGGCGGCGAGGAGGGCCTTGTTGCCCTTCTTCACCGTGAATCCGTACTGCTCACCGGTCTCGATGTTCTGGCCGAGGGCGAACTCGGCCTCGTTCTTCTTGTCCTTGAGCCAGCCCTGGACGACCGGGTAGTCGATGACGATCGCGTCGACCTGGCCGGTGCGCAGCCCGTTGAGCACGGCGTCCGAGCTCTCGAAGGCGACGGGGTTGAAGCCCTGGCTCCTGGCGTAGCTCTCACCGGTGGTCTCGGCCTGGGCGCCGAGCTTCTTGCCCTTGGCCTTGACGTCGGCGAGGGAGGTCACCCCGCTCTTCTTCGTGGCGAGGAGGGCCTGGGTGGCGTCGAAGTAGGGGACGGAGAAGTCGACGTTCTTCTTCCGCTCGTCGGTGATGGTCATGCCGGCGGCGGCGAGGTCGCATTCTCCGGAGTTCAGGAAGGCGCCCGTCTTGAAGTTCTCGAAGGGGGTGTCGAGGATCTTCTGCTCGACCTCGAGCTTCTTCGCGACCAGGTCGATCAGGGCCACGTCGAAGCCGACGACCTTGCCGTCCTGCTCGAACTGGAAGGGCGGGTACGGCAGATGGGTGCAGGTGGTGAGCTTGCCCTTCTCCACGACGGGCACGCCTCCGGCGGCTTCGCCCGGCCCGTCCCCGCCCGAGGAACAGCCCCCGGCGAGGAAGGCCCCCACGGCGACCCCGGCCGCGGCGCGCACGCGCAGGCCTGCGCGGCGGGGGCGGCGGGTGCGCTGACTGCGGTGTCCTTCTGCCGTCCAGAACACGGTTGACCTCCACGGGTACGGGGCGTGCGGCGGCTGTGACGGTCGCAGGACGAGACCGTCCGGGGCGATCGTAAGGCACCGTTGCCGTGCGGCGAGTGACCATTCGTGATGCGTTCGGGATCGGATGGAACGGATCGAGCCACCGGGTCGGGCGGTGCGCGGGCGGCTACGGCGTACGGGTGAAGGCCCGGCGGTAGGAGCGCGGCGGGACTCCGCGGCGGCGTACGAACTGTGCCCGCAGGACGGCCGCGCTGCCGTAGCCGACGCGGCGGGCGATCTCCTCGACCGGGAGGTCGGTGCTCTCCAGGAGCTCCTCGGCGCGGCTGAGGCGCAGTCCGAGCAGCCAGGCGTGCGGAGTGGTGCCGGTCGCGGCGGTGAAGCGGCGGGCGAAGGAGCGCCTGCTCATCAGGGCCCTGCGGGCCAGTTCCGCCACGGGCAGCGGTTCGTGGAGGTGTTCGCGGGCCCACTGGAGCACCTCTCCGAGCCGGTCGTCCTGGCAGTCCTCGGGGGCCGGTGCGGCCAGGTACTGGGCCTGCCCGCCGTCGCGGTGGGCGGGCAGCACGAGGTCCCGGGCGATGGCGTTGGCCGTCGTGGCTCCGTACTCCCGCCGCAGCAGGTGCAGGCACAGGTCGAAGCCCGCGGCCGCCCCGGCGCCGGTGGTGATCCGGTCCTCGTCCACGTACAGGGCGTCGGGGCGGACGGTCACCTGCGGGTGGCGCTCGGCCAGCAGGGCGGCGAAGCGCCAATGGGTCGTGGCGCGCCGCCCGTCGAGGAGTCCGGCGGCGGCGAGGGCGAAGGTGCCGACGCAGTGACCTGCGACGAGGGCGCCGCGCTCGTGGGCGGTGGTCAGCGCGTCGAGCACGGCGGGTGCCGGCGGGGTACGGAAGTCCGTCCAGGGCAGGACGATCACCAGGTCCGCCACGGCCAGCCGGTCCAGGCCGTGTTCGACGAGGAGCGGCAGCCCGACGTCGCTGCGGACGGGTCCCGGCCGGTCGGTGCACAGGGCGAAGTCGAAGCGGGGCAGGTCCGGGCCGCGTGCGTCGAAGACCTCGGAGACGATGGCGGCTCCGAGCATGCCGACACCGGTGGGGGCGTACGCGGCGACGTTCGTGAAGGGCGGCATGCGGGGAGTGTGGCACGTTTCCTGCGATCGGTGGCAGAAGGGCCACTCGTCGACGGGGGCCGCACCGAGAAGACTTGGGGCATGACGACGAACGCACCGCTCGGCCGCAGCGCCGAGTACACGATCCTGACCACCGGTTACACCCTCTCCACCGGCCCCGGGGTGGCCGCCACCGTCTCTTACGTGCGGGACGGGGAACACCACGTGATCGTCGACCCGGGGATGGTGGCCGGCCGTGACCGGATCCTGGGCCCGCTCGCGGAGCTGGGGATCGCCCCGGACGACATCACCGACGTGGTGCTCAGCCACCACCACCCGGACAACACCATGAACGTCGGCCTCTTCGGGCAGGCCCGGGTCCACGACCACAAGGCGATATACGAGAACGACCAGTGGACGGACCGGGACGCGGAGGGCTACGAACTCACCCCGTCGCTGCGGCTGATCCGTACCCCCGGGCACAGCCGTGAGGACATCACCCTGCTGGCGGGCACGGGTACCGAGGTCGTCGCCTTCGTGGGCGACCTGTGGTGGCGGCCCGACGGCCCGGTGGAGGACCCGGTGGCCCCCGACCACGGCACGCTGCGCACCTCCCGGCTGCGGGTGCTGGACGCCGCGGACGTGATCGTGCCGGGCCACGGCCCCGCGTTCCCGGCGGACGCCACCGCACCGCGGTAGGGGTGTCACCGGGAACGGCTAGGGTGCATCGGGAACGTGATCGCGCACCCGTGGGGGATGGAATGACAGTGCACCGGCCCGGACTGCCGCAGGACCTGCCCGCGCCGGAGGTCCTGTGGGCCCGGTGGAGCGCGGTCGCCGTGCTGGAGGCGACGACCGAGGCGGAGCAGAAGCCGCCGGTCCACCGCACGGGCTGCTGGATCGACGACCGTGGGCTGCACCTCGACGACTGCGGCTGCACCTGGTGGACGCTGAAGCCGCTGGGCGGGGACCGGTTCGTGCTCTTCGGTGAGGACGAGTCCAGCGGGGTCAAGTGGCACGAGCCGCCGGTCGACATGCTGGCAGGGGCTCCGGAGTGGCTCCCCCACGACGAGCTCCGTGAGCTGCTCGCGGGGAACGAACTGGGGTGCGTGTACTGGTCCGAGAACGGGTCCTGGGCGCGGGCTCCGTACCCGGCGGACCTCGAAGACGACGGTCTCGACTGCGGGTTGAGCCGGTTCGTCAACGAGGACGAGCTGCTGCGGGAGCTCGACGGCGGGGCGGTCCGCGGGGAGGGCCGCGCGGAGCTGGTGCGCCGCGCCGAGCGGTACGAGCTGACGCCGGAGCTGCTGGAGACCCTCGTCCGCGGCTCGGGCGGCGAGCCCGCGGACCTGCCGGCCATGCTGCGCGCCCTGCGGCGCTCGGGCCTGTCCCACGGGAGCCCGCAGCCGGCGTCGTGACGCCGGGGGCTTCCCCCGGCGAAGGGGACGCGGGACGGCTCAGCCGGACGGCGCGGCCGAGGGCCGCACGCCGAACCACTGCTCGGCTCCGTACTCCTCGAACCTCTCCACTTCGATGAACCCCAGCTTGGCCGCGAGGCTCGTCGAGCGGGTGTTGGCGGTCTGGGTGCAAAGGACCACCGGCTCGCCGGGGAGCACGTCGGCGAACCAGGCGAGCGCCGCCGCGCACGCCTCGGCCGCGTACCCGTGTCCCCACGCTTGCGGCAGGAGCACGTATCCGAGCTCGGCCTCGCCGGCATCCGGGCGGAGGTGCCCCGGACGCTCCGCGCCGCGCCGGTCGAGCGTGACCGTGCCGATCATCGCTCCGTCGAGGTCGATCACGAAGACGCCGGCGCGCCGCCCGGGAACCTCGGGCACCGCGCGTTCGAGCTCGTCGCGCGGCCGGGGACCGCCGAGGTAGGTGCGCACCTCCGGCGATGCGCACAGCTCGATGAAGGCCGCACGGTCCCGGGCCAGGGACTCGCGGAGCACCAGGCGATCGGTCCGTATCGGGGCGGGAGGCCAGGCGACGGGTCCGAGTGCAGTCATGCCGGGCAAACTACCGCCCGTGCCGGGACGCGGTCCGCAGGAAGTGGCCTAGAGGTCGATCCAGTAGCGGCGCTTGGGGCCGATCAGGGTGTCGCGGACGTCCTCGAGCACGCCGCCGTTGCTCTCGATCGTGCGGACCGAGGGGGTGTTCCCGGGGTCGCAGGTCAGCAGGACCCGGTCCATGCCCAGCAGGCGCGCCTCGTGGAGGACCTCTCCCAGTGCCCAGGTGGCCAGCCCGCGGCGGCGTGCCGAGGGGCGCACGCTGTAGCCGATGTGGCCGCCGGCGTCGAGCAGGAATCCGTTGAGGTAGTGCCGCAGGTCGATGGCGCCCAGGTAGGTGTCGCCCTCGGCGATCCACCAGTACGTCGCGTGGACGCGTCCGTGATCGACCGCCGCCGTGCGGTCCCCGTACCGGCGCAGGCGCTCCACCCAGGCGGCGAAGCCCTCCGGGGTGTCCACGTCGTCGTCGGCGCCGAGTCCGCCACCGTCCAGGTGGGCGTCGGGCCCGGCTTCCTGCTGCGCGGCGAGCCAGGAGGCACGCAGGCGCGGGGTCGGGGTGATCAGCTCGGGCATGCCCAGGACGATAACAGTCCTATCCGACCGATCCCCCCCTCGGGCCGGGCCCCTCCCTCTCGCCCCGGCCCCCGCTCCGGGCACGTGTGTTTGACAGTGCAGCGCCCTGGGACCATGATTCCATTACTTCTCTAGTGGAATCATGGAAAAGGGGGGAAGCCGTGAGAGACGCGACCCGTTCCGACGCGGCCGGTGTCCGGTGGGCCCTGGAGGCGAGCGGACTCGGCAAGAAGTACCGCAGGGGGTGGGCGCTGAAGGACTGCTCCTTCCGCATCCCCAGCGGCCGCATCGCCGCCCTGGTCGGGCCCAACGGCGCGGGAAAGAGCACCCTGCTCTCCCTGGCCACCAGCCTGATCGAGCCGACCGCCGGCGAGCTGAAGGTCTTCGGCACGCCCGTCTCCTCGGACGCCGCGATGACCCGGTGGGCCTACCTGGGGCAGGGCACGCCCCTGTTCAAGCGGTTCACCGTCGCCGAGACGCTGCGCATGGGGCAGGAGCTCAACCCGACCTGGGACCGGGCGGCAGCCGAACGGATCGTCCGCGACGGCGCCCTCCCGCTCCGGGCGAGGATCGCCGACCTGTCGGCCGGCCAGCGGACCCGCGTGGCCTTCGCCCTGGCCTTCGGGAAGCGGCCCGAACTGCTCCTGCTGGACGAGCCGATGGCCGACCTCGACCCGGTCGCCCGGGACGAGATCGGTGCGCTGCTCATGTCCGAGGCCGCCGAGTACGGGACCACCGTGCTGATGTCCTCCCACCTGCTGAGCGAGGTGGAGCACATGTGCGACTACCTCCTCGTGCTCTCCGGCGGCCGGGTCCGGATGGCCGGCGAGGCCGACGAGCTGGTGCCCATGCACTCCCTGGTGACCGGGGTGACCACGGAACAGGGCCTGCCCGCGTCCCTGGATGCGCACACCGTGATCGAAGTACGCACCTCCGGACGCCAGTTCACCGCCATGGTGCGGCGCGAGGGCCCGCTGGACGAGACCTGGCAGACGGTCGAGCCCAGCACGGAAGAGGTGCTGCTCGCCTACCTCCGCTCCCCCGGGGCCCCGGCCCTGCTCTCCCCGACCGCCGTCCCCGACCACCGAGAGGAGGCCGCGGCATGAGCACCCTGGCCAAGGACCCCACGCGCCGGGACACCTCGCCCCGCCCGGCCCGCAGGCTCCGCGGACTCGCCTGGCTGCTGGCCCGCCAGCACCGCGCCGCCGTCGTCGTCTGCGCCGCCGTGACCGTCCTCGGCGCGGCCTGGATCGTCTACCAGCGCGGCGCGATGCTGGACAGCCTGCACGCCGCGGGCTGGACGTCCGGGCCCCCCGGTTCCGTGGACACCGACCTCAGCAACAGGATCAGCAACGACATCGAGTCCTACGGCAGCCAGCTGGGCCTCCTCCCGCTGCTGCTCGGGGTGTTCTTCGGAGCCCCGCTGCTCGCGTCCGACCAGGAGCACGGGACCGCCCACCTGGTCACCACCCAGTCCGTGCCGCGGCGGCGCTGGCTGCTCTGGAAGCTGGGCTTCGCCTTCACCCTGGTGACCGTGACGACGGGCACCCTGAGCCTGCTGTTCGCCTGGTGGATCCGCTCCGTCGGACCGTTCGCGCCCGCCGACTGGCTCAGCGGCTCGGAGTTCGACACCACGGGTCCGGTCCTCGTGGCGACGGCCCTGTTCACCACCTCGCTCGGCATCACCATCGGCGCGCTGACCCGCCGGGCCGTGCCCGCGATGACCGTGACCTTCGTGACCGCGGTCTGCGCTCTGTTCGCAGCCGCCCTGTACCGGGACCAGCTGGCCACCCCGCGGCGCCTCGCCTTCCCGCTGGACGGCCCCGAACCCGCCCCGCTTTCCCAGGTCGTCGAGGTGGACCGGTGGATCGGCACCTCGTCCGGACAGCTCTACGGCTGGGGCACCTGCGTGCACGACGCCTCGCCCGAGAACTGCCGGGCCTCGCTCGGCATCGTCGATTCGGTCCAGGAGTACTTCCACCACAGCCAGCTGGCGGGCATGCAGTGGATCGCGTCCGGGGCGTTCCTGGCGCTGGCCGCGCTCCTGGCCGCCGTCCTGCTGCTGCGCCTGCGACGCGGTCAGCTGTAGCCCCGGCCACCGCACCCCCTACTCTGAACGACACCACGAAGGATCAAGGAGGCGGGCACCGTGGTCGTGTTTCGCATCGAACGCCGCAGCGGCCTGCCCGCCTACCTCCAGATCGTCCACCAGGTGGAGCAGGCTCTCCGTATGGGGGCGCTCGCCGAGGGGGACAAGCTGCCCACGGCCGCGCAGGTCGCCGCCACCACGAAGGTCAACCCGAACACCACGCTGAAGGCCTACCGCGAGCTGGAACGGTCCGGTCTGGTGGAGGTGCGCCAGGGCGCGGGCTCTTTCATCACCCGCTCCCTCGCCACCCCGCAGACCGCACCGGAATCCCCCCTGCGCCACCAGCTCGGCGCATGGATGCGGGAGGCGTGCGAGCAGGGCCTGACCGCCCACGAGGTCACCACGCTGTTCGACGCCGTCCTCGGCGAGTACTACCCGGGGCCCGCGCCCGTCCCGGCGCACACGCCCGCCGGCTGACCGGCCCGGAAGGCGCCCTGCGGTGCGGCCCGGATAATGGGTGGGGACGGCGGCGGCTGGAAGGGGACCTCTCGTGCCATCGGTCCGGCCGGGGGACGAGGGCGCCCACGGCCCGCTGTGGTCCGAGCCGGGGACGCTGCTCGAACACGTGCCGGTGGCCGTGTTCGGCCTCGACCACGACCACGACCACCGCATCCGCTACTGGGGACCCGGCGCCCGCGAGCTCTTCGGCCACGACTCCCCCGGCTCCCTGTCCCGGCCCGGCGCCCTGCTCTTCGCCGGCAGCCCGGCCGGCGGGAGCAGCTCCGAGATCTGCGCCGGACTCGTCGAGCGCGCCCTGGGCCAGGGGTACTGGCGGGGCGGGCTGACCGCCCGGCACCGCGACGGCACGGCCTTCGACTGCGGATTCCGGGCCTTCCCGGTGACCGGCACCGACGGGCACCCCGTGCTGATGGTGCTGGCCAGCCGGAGCGCCGAGCTCGACCGCGTCAAGACGAACCTGGCCTTCCTCGACGCCCTCTTCGCCACCTGCCCCGTAGGTCTGGTGATGTTCGACGCGGACCTGCGCCACGTCCACCTCAACCAGGCGATGGCCGACATGGACGGGCTGTCCGTCGAGGCACACCTCGGACGGACCACCGACGACGTCGTGATCCTGGCCGACGGAGGTGCGTACGACCGCATGCTCCGTACCGTCGCCGCGGACGGCGTCCCCGTCATCGGGGCACTGGTGGGCATGCGCCCGCGGGGCCGCCCGGACCAGGACCAGGTGCGGTCGGTGAGCTTCTTCCCGCTGAGCGGCACGGCCGGGTCCCGCCCCGGCGTGGGCGGGCTCGTCATCGACGTGACGGACCGCGAGCAGGCCATCCTGGAAGCCACCGCGAGCCGTCAGCGGCTGGCCCTGCTGGACCGGGCCGCCACCCGCATCGGTACGACCCTGGACGTGAACCTCACGGCCCAGGAACTCGTCGACGTGGTGATGCCGGACTTCTGCGACGGCGCGGTGGTGGAGATCGTGGAATGGATGGACGCCTCGGAGGCGTTCGACCCGGACCTGCCCCTGCTCACCCGCCGGATCGCCTCCGGTACGGTGCTGCCCCCTCCGGCCACCGAACTGGTGAGCGGGGTGGATTCCGTACGCTATCCGCCCGGCTCCGCCGTCCACGACATGCTGCGCGCGAACCGGCCCGTCTGCGCCGTGGTCGACGAGGACTTCGTGGCCCGGACGGTGCCCCTGGAGTCCCGGGCCCGGCTGCTGGCCGGGAGCGGCCTGGGCTGTGTCCTGGTCGCCCCGCTGATCGCGCGGGGCACCGTCCAGGGGATCGCCATGTTCGGCCGGTCCACGCAGCGGCCGGTGTTCACCGAGGACGACCTCGCCCTGGCCGGCGAGCTCTCCTCGCGCGCCGCGATCTGCCTGGACAACGCCCGCCTGTTCAGCCGCGTCCAGGACATCTCGCGCACCCTGCAGCGGGCCCTGCTGCCCAGCGCCCTGGCCACCAGCCCGTACGTGGAGGTGGCGCACCGGTACCTGCCGGGAAGCCACCTCACGGAGGTCGGCGGTGACTGGTACGACGTGATCAAGCTGCCGGGCGGCCGGATCGGCCTGGTGGTGGGCGACGTGATGGGCCACGGGGTGCCCGCCGCGGCGGCGATGGGAAGGCTGCGCATCACCACAAAGGCGCTGGCCCGGCACGACAGCGACCCCGCGGCGCTGCTCACCGAACTCGACGCGTGTGCACAGGAGTCCGGCATCGAACTCGCGACCTGCCTCTACATCGTCTACGACCCGGCGGACGGACTGGCCCGCATCGCGAGCGCGGGCCATCTGCCGCCCCTGGTGCTACGCCCGGACGGCGCCGTGGACACCGTCGGCGAGGTGCTGGGCGTACCCCTGGGCGTCGGCGGCGTCCCCTTCCGGACCACGGAGGCCGAGCTCGCCGAGGGCTCGGTGCTGGCCCTGTACACCGACGGCCTGATCGAGACGCGCGGCAGGGACATCGGGGCGGGTCTGGACGCCCTGCGCACCGAACTGGGCGCGGCGGGGCCCGCCACCCTGGACGGGCTCGCGGACCGGATGCTGGCGCAGCTGCTGCCCGGTCCCCCCGCCGACGACACCGTGCTGGTCCTGGCCCGCGTCCACCGCAGGACTCCGGAGCGCGGGCGTCCGATCCCGTAGAGTCGGCGGATGGCCAAGTACTTCGACGTGAACCCCGACAATCCCCAGCGGCGCACCATCAGCAACGTGGCTGACTCCATCCGCTCCGGCTCCCTCGTCGCCTATCCGACGGACTCCTGCTTCGCTCTGGGATGCCAGCTGGGCAACCGGGAGGGCCTCGACCGGATCCGGTCGATCCGCAAGCTCGACGACCGTCACCACTTCACCCTCGTCTGCCAGAACTTCGCCCAGCTCGGGCAGTTCGTGCAGCTCGACAACGACGTGTTCCGCGCCGTGAAGGCCGCGACGCCCGGCAGTTACACCTTCATCCTCCCCGCGACGAAGGAGGTGCCGCGCCAGCTGATGCACCCGAAGAAGAAGACCGTCGGCGTCCGGATCCCCGACCACGTCGTGACGCAGGCCCTGCTCGCCGAGCTGGGTGAGCCGCTGCTGTCCAGCACGCTGCTCCTGCCCGACGAGGAGGAGCCGATGACGCAGGGCTGGGAGATCAAGGAGCGGCTCGACCACGTGGTCGACGCCGTCCTCGACTCGGGCGACTGCGGTGTCAGGCCGACCACGGTCATCGACTTCTCCGGCGGTGACGTCGAGATCGTGCGCCGGGGCGCGGGCGACACGGCCCGTTTCGAGTAGCGGCACGGCCCGCGGCCGGGCCCGCCCCGGCCGACGGGCGGGCGCGCACTACCGCTCGGCGAAGGGCGCCCACGGTCCGAGGGCGAACCCCGTGCCCTCCTGCCGCACTTCCACGGCCCCGGTCCCGCCGAAGTGGGCGGGTACGACCAGTTCCTTCTCGGCCGCCGCCCGTCCCAGGACCCGGCGGCGGCTGTGCTCCGCACCCTCCGCGTCCAGGCAGAAGCAGCTGTTGCAGGCGGGGGCGAGTATCTGCACGGGGCTGTGCAGCAGGTCCCCGACGAACACCGCCCGCTCACCGCGGGAGGCGAGCCGCAGCACGGCCGAACCGGGCGTGTGGCCGGGCGCCGACTCCAGCGTCAGGTGCTCGTCGATGCGGTGGAAGCCGTCCCACAGCACGCTCTGCCCGGCCCGGTGCACGGGCTCCACGCTGTCCTGGTAGACCAGCCGGTCCGCCTCCTGGAGGCCGCCGCCGTACGCGTTGCGGGGGCCGAAGTGGAAGTCGTCCGCAGCCGGGATCAGGTACTGGGCGTTGGGGAAGGTGGGCGCCCACTCCCCCTCGGCGTCGTAGGTGTTCCAGCCCACGTGGTCCGCGTGCAGGTGGGTGTTGACGACGACGTCCACGTCCTCGGGCCGGACCCCGGCCCGCGCCAGCGCGCCCAGGAAGTCGCCCTGCCGGTGGTGGAACTGCGGGGCGCCGGGCCGCTCGCGGCCGTTGCCCACCCCGGTGTCCACCAGCACCGTCCGTCCGCCGCTGCGCAGCACCCAGGACTGCAGCGCCATGACCGCGCTGTCGTCCTGCGGCTGCCAGTGCCCTGGGGCCAGCCATTCCTCGTTCTCCTGCCACAGCACGGGACCGGCGGCGGGGACGATGCCCCGGGCGGGCCCGAAGGGCCCCTGCCATTCGCGGGCCCGGACGACTTCGACGTCACCCAGCAGGATGCTCCCGCTCCGTGTGCTCTCGTTCTCCATGTCCTCGACCTTAGGGACGGTGGATCGAGCCGCTCAATGCCCGTACGGCTCATCCCGATACGCATGCGTCTCAGTGCTGAACCCATGGGTACGCTGCCCTGATGGATGTCGTGAGCGACGCGATCTCGGCCGTACGCATCGGGCGGCCCTCCTCCGACCGGGTCCGGGCGGGCGGGAGTTGGTGCACGCGGCTCGACCCGTACGACGGCGCGGGCTTCCACGTGGTGCTGGAGGGCAGCTGCTGGCTGCTGCCCGACGGCGGCCCGCCCGTCTCCCTCGCCACGGGCGACGCGGTGCTGCTGCCGCACGGTACGGGCCATGTGATCGCCGACGCCTCGGCCGACGCGGCGGCCGTGGAGCGGGCGGTGCCCTTCGGCCCCTGGCTCGCCGGGCGGCAGCCGGCTGCGCCCCGGACCGCGGGCGAAGGGGGCGGTGACGGTGGTGGCGGCGTGGAGATGCTGTGCGGGAAGTACCGCCTGGACCGCAGCCACGTGCACCCGCTGATGGCGGAGCTGCCGCAGGTGGTCCACCTGCCCCACCGCGTGGGCCGTCATCCCGAACTGCGCGCCGCCATCGACCTGCTGGGCCGGGAGCTGGGCGGGCCGCGGCCGGGATCGGGCACTGCGGTGCCGAGCCTGCTCGACCTCCTCCTCGTCTACATGATCCGTTCCTGGATGGACGGGGACACCGGCGGGGCCTGGCCGGCCGCGCTGGAGGACCCGGTGGCGGCCGCCGCGCTACGGGCCCTGCACGCGGACCCGGCCGCCGCGTGGAGCAACGAGCGGCTGGCCGCCGAAGCGGGCGTCTCCCGGCCCACCCTCGCCCGCCGGTTCACCGCGCTGGTCGGCCGCCCTCCCATGGCGTACCTCACCTGGTGGCGCCTCACGCTGGCCGCCACGCTGCTGCGCGACACCCCGGACTCGCTGGCCTCCGTGGCCCGCCGGGTGGGGTACGGCACCCCGTACGCCTTCTCCCACGCCTTCAGCCGGGAGTTCGGGACGACCCCGGGGCGCTACCGGCAGCAGCGGCTCTCCCCGGGGCCGGCCGATCAGCGCGGAACCGGGGGCCAGGGGACCTCGGCGAGGAGCGGCAGGAGCGCCTCCTCCTCGTAGTCGAGGTGGGCGCCCAGTTCCTTCGACATCCGGGCCAACTCGACGCGGAACCGGTCGGGTCCGGCCACGGCGAGCCCGGCCAGCAGGGTGACCAGGTCGTTCTGGATGCGTGCGACGGTCCGGTGTTCCGCGGCCAGCCGTTCGAAGGTCCCGGCCAGGTGGGGGTGGTGGTGCGCGACCCCCGGGAACAAGTGGCCGTCCTCACTGGTGTGATGGAACTCCAGGGCCTGGCAGAAGGCCAGGCAGCGCTGGCGGATCTGGAGCCCCAGACCCGGTGCGGGCGGCTCGCCGGGGCCCTGGTGGGCGGCCCGGGCGGCGAAGTGGGCCTCCACCTCCGCGCTCACCTGGTCCAGTTGGGCCCGCAGCCAGGTGTGGACCTCGACGAGCTTGTCGGCGAGGCTCGTGATCTCCTGGGGCGCCTCCCACGCGTCGGGATCGGCGCGCTCCAGCACGACGACCGGCAGCACACGGCCGGTGGCGGCCTGGTAGGCACCGTATCCGGGCTCCGCACGCACGACATGTGCGAACAGCTCGGCGCGCCGGGCGCCTTCGGCGGGTACCGCGAGGGCCTCGAAGCTGTCCCCGCCGAGCTCCACCCGCACCACGGGACGGGCCAGCAGGTTGTGGTACCAGGCGGGGTGGCGGTCGGCCCCGAGGTTCGAGCCGATGATCAGCAGGGCACCTTCGTGGCGGACGTAGCCGAGGGGCGTGGTCCGTTCGGTCCCCGACCGGGCGCCGGTGGTGGTCAGCAGGAGCAGGTCCGCGCCTTCGAAGGGGCCACCGACCTTCCCCCGGTTCGCGCGGAACTCCTCGATGACGGACTGGTTGAACGATGTGGGCATGCGGATGTGTCTCCGGAGAACATGGGAAACCGCAGGTGCGCTGCGGTGACGGGCGACGTGACGGGCGCGGGACGGAGCGGGCCGCACGGCCTGCGGTGTGCGCGCGGCACACCGGACGGTGTACGGGCGCAGGACAGGCGCAGGAGGACGTACGGCGGGCTGCGTCAGCGACGGGGTGCGGAGTGTGAACTCATGGCTGATCCCCTGAGGAAGGGGTGCTCGCCCGAACACCGACCGGCCCACTGCTCTTTGGTCGGGGCCACGCGGCACCGCCGCCATTACACGCGAGGAGACGGTCGCGTGTCAACGAGCGCCGTCACCCACCTGAGCCGGGGGCGCGGCCGCACCCCCGGCGTGACGCGGCGCGGGTCAGCTGCTCGTGCCGGGGCTGACCGCGTTGCGCCAGACGGTCACGTCCAGCGTCATGTACTTGCTGGGCGAGTCCTCACCGGAGAAGCCCTGGACGGTCACGAGGCCGAGGTGCCCCGAACCCGTGGTGACGCAGACCTGCCGCCCCTTGGACAGCTTGTTCACGTAGACGTTCTGGGTGAAGCGGGTCTCCGCGCGGCAGGTGGCGAGCGAGCCCTCCTGGCCCGGGTCGAGCAGGACGAGGTTGCCGCCGTGGCTCTCCGCGTCGAGGTAGCCGCCGGTGTCGTAGGAGAGTTCGTATCCGCCGTCCTCGCCCTGCTGGGGGCGGACGCTGTCGTCGCCGAGGGTCAGGTGGTATCCGGCGGTGAGGTTGATGGCCTTGTAGTCGGCGGGCTTCGGGTCGCTCTTGGCGTTCTGCTTGGGGTCGGCCGAACCGCTGCTGCTGCCGCCGTCGCCGGTCTTGTCCTTGTTCGAGCCCGCGCCGTTCGAGCCCGCGCCGCCCGGCTGCGCCGACTTCTCGGTGCCGTTGTCCTTGAGCAGGACGTACGCCGTACCGCTGCCGGCGACGGCGAAGACCAGCGCCGCGGCCAGCGCGAGGAAGGTGCCCCGCTTGCGGCCGCCGCTCCTCGGGGGCTGGGGCGCGGGAGGCGCGGGATGGCCGGGCTGGCCGGGGTGGCCCGGGTGCCTGGGCGGGTACGCCTGCGGGTACGCGGGGCCCGGTACCTGGGTCGGGGCGTAGGCGTGGCCCTGCCCGGGGGCGGGCGTGCTGTACGGCGAAGGCCCCGGGGCGGGCTGCGGCCCGGTGTGCGTGGGCTGGTGGACGACGGCCGGGCCGAATCCCGGAGGCGGGGTGGCCGGGGCGGCCGGCGGTGCGGTCGGCGGGGCAGCCGGGGCCACCGGCGTGGTGGGCGAGTAGGCCACGGACGGGGCGGTGGCCGGGGGCGGCGGGGTCTGCACCGGGGCGGGGGCCGCGGCACGCACGGTGATGTCGGCGGCGACCGACCCCGGCAGCCAGTCCTCGGGGCGGCGCAGCACCGTCTCCGCGTTCGCGGACTGGCAGAGCGCGATGACCTCGCTGATGGAGGGCCGGGCCTCGGGGTCCTTGTCGAGGCAGCGGGTGACCAGGTCCCTGAGCCGCTCCGGGACGGCGCTGAGGTCGGGCTCCTCGTGGACGATCCGGTACAGCACCCCGTGCGAGGTCCCCTCGCCGAAGGCCGGGGTGCCCGTCGCCGCGTACGCCGCGACCTGGCCGAGGGCGAAGATGTCGGTGGCGGGGGTCACCCTGCGTCCCGCCGCCTGCTCGGGAGCCATGAAGGACGGGGTGCCGATGGTCACGCCGCTGCCGGTCAGCGAGGTCGCGTCGGCGGCGTAGGCGATGCCGAAGTCGATGACGCGCGGTCCGTCGGCGGCGAGCAGCACGTTGGACGGCTTGAGGTCGCGGTGCACGATGCCCGCGCCGTGGATGACGTGCAGGGCCTCGGCCATGCCCGCGATCAGCAGCAGCACCGCCTCGACGGGCAGCGCCCCGTGGGCGACGACGGCGTCGGCGAGCGAGGGGCCGGGCACGTACGCGGTGGCCAGCCAGGGCTGGGCACCGTCGGTGTCGGCATCGATGACGGGCGCCGTGAACAGGCCCTGCACGCGCTGCGCGGACTGCACTTCCTGGGCGAACCGGCGGCGGAACTCGGGGTCCTCGCCGAACTCGGGCCGGATCACCTTGATGGCCACGGGCCGTCCACCGGGCGTGTACGACAGGTACACCTTGCCCATGCCACCGGCGCCGAGCTTGGCGGCGAGCCGGTATCCGGCGATGGTGGTCGGGTCGTCCCCCGCGAGGGGCTGGAAAATCTGCGAGGCACGCCCCCGGTCCGGCTGCTGACCGCTCATCAACTCATGTCTCCCACGCAGAACCCGATATCGAACGGCACCCTACCGAAGTACGGGACGCCGGTCTCACCGCAGTGCCCGCCCGCGCGAGTTCTCGAACTGCTGGAGCGGGTCCCCGTCCAGCACCCAGGGCCAGGGGGTCACCACCCCGTCGATCAGCGGGAAGACCTCCGCGGCGTGCCGGATCCGGTTGGCCTGCACCAGCGCGTAGGCCAGCAGGTTCAGATCGGCGGCGGCCGCCGCGTGGTGGAGGAACCCGGGGTGCCGCCAGTTCTCGTACGCGCGGTCGAGGACGGTGACGGCCGGAGCGCTCGCCCAGTGGCGGCGCGCCATGACCGCGGTGAGGGCGTCGTCGCCGGCGACGTGCCGGTGGCGGCGGAGCGTCGCCGTCAGCTCCACGCCGACGGTGGGCGCGTTGGCCGGCATGCGGGGGCGCGCGGCGTCGACGAACTCCAGCACCTGCATGTGGGATCCGCACTCGGCGGGCGAGAGGTACCCGAGCATCCGCAGGTGCGCCTCGCGGTTCCAGACGTCGCGGGCCACCGCCTCCCGCCACACGGGGAACACCTCGTCGGAGTGGGCCCGCAGGAGGCGCAGGATGCCGAGCAGAGCCACCCAGGGTGCGGGGTCGGCCGGCTCCAGTTCGGCCGCGCGGTAGCAGGTGTCGAGGGTCTCGCGCGCGTCGGCCAGCTCGCCGGTACGGCGGCCGAGTACGAGGTCCACCTCGGCTCGCAGGACCAGCGCGTCGGCGTTCTTGGGGTGCCGGGAGGCCCAGGTCCGTACGAAGCCGGAGTCGGCCGTGCACCGGGCGAGGACGGTGATGCGGTGGGAGCGGCGGTCCCAGTCGGTGCCCGCCTCCGTCAGCAGCTGTTCCACCTGGGCGGTGTGCAGGTCCGCCAGGCCGGGCGACGGAGGGCCGTCCAGGGCCTTGAGGACCTTGCCGAGCCGGCCGTCGTCGAGCTCGGGCGCGAGGCGCGGTTTACGACGGCGGTTTCCGAAGATCGGCATGGCGCGGAGCCTAGGTCACCTTCCGCGATTCGGAAGTACCCGGCGGCGGATCGTTACGAAGGGCGTGGGATCGTGACCCTCCGTCTCATGCCGGCGGGGCATCGGGGGCGTCGTCCAGGAGTTCGGGGCCGTTGTTGCGGACGCTGTTGACGGCGGTGGTGACGGCCCGGACGTCCAAGCGGCCCTCGGCGGGGGCGGCCAGGAGCGCCCGCAGGTCGTGCGTGTCCTCGTGGGAGGGGTCGAGCCAGGTCTCGTAGTCGTCCGCCGCGACGGTCAGGGGCATCCGCGGGTGGATGCGGCCCGCTGCGTCGGTGGCCTCGGTGGTGATCACTGTGCAGGTGGTCCACCAGGCGGCGGGGTCCTCGTCGTCGGCGACGGCGGGGTCGCGCCAGAACTCGTACAGGCCCGCCATCGCCATCACCGAACCGTCCTCGGGCCGGATGAAGTACGGCTGTTTGTAGGCCTTGGCCCCGGCGGTGGCGGGCACGGGCTGCCATTCGTAGAAGCCGTCCGCGGGGAGCAGGCAGCGGCGGCGGGCGAAGGCCTTGCGGTAGGCGGGCTTCTCGTGGACGGTCTCCACCCTGGCGTTGATCATCTTCGGGCCGCCGCCGGGACCCTTCGACCAGGACGGGACCAGTCCCCAGCGCAGCGCGCGCAGTTGCCGTTCCAGTACGCCCGAGGTGCGGTCGGGGCGTTCCAGCACCGCCCACACCGGGTCGGTCGGGGCGACGTTCCAGCTCGGTTCGACGAGCTGCTCCGGGTTCCACTGCGTGATGTCGAAGAGCCGGGTCAGGTCTTCGGGGCTGCGGGTGGAGACGTAGCGGCCGCACATCAGGCGAAGCTCCAGCGCGTCTGGCTGTAGACGCCCTTGCCGAAGCCGAAGACCGTGTCCGGGGGGACGGTGAAGACCAGGGCCTCGCCCGCCTCGGGGGCGACGAACACCCCGTCGCCCACGTCGAAGTGCCAGTCGGGGCCGTACTTCTCCTCCCAGGCGGCGGCGAGGGCGCGCAGCCGGTCGGGGTCGGTCACCCGGGCCGCCCGGCCCTCGACGACCAGGTCGAGGCCCTCGTGCAGGGTGTTGCAGCCGGTGGTGAGGACGACGTGCGGGTTCGCGCGGAGGTTTTCGGCCTTGCGTTCCTGCGCGCCGGTGCAGAAGTGCAGGGCTCCGTCCGTCCAGACGCCGATCAGCGGGGTGACGTGCGGGCGGGCGTCGGGGCGTACGGTCGTCAGCCAGTACAGCTCGGCCCCGGCCAGGGCGGCCGCCGCCCGCGGCCACGGCACGGGCGTCGCCTGCGCGTCGCTGTAGCGCTCGTCGAGCTCGGCCACGGGCTCCCTGTCGGCCATCGCGGCTCCTCCTCGGGTGTCGGTCACACGACAGAGGCTAAGAGGAATTCCGGCCGAATCCGGCGTTCTTCGGCTTCTGCGGGTGCGCGGCGCCCCGGACGGGGCAGGTGCAGCGGGTATCCGCAGGCCCGAGAGAGGACGGACACCGTGACACGACCGAGGATCCTCGTGGTGGGCGCCGGCTTCGCCGGTGTCGAGTGCGTGCGCCGGCTGGAACGCCGGCTGTCCCCCGCCGAGGCGGAGATCATCATGGTCACGCCGAACGCCTACCAGCTGTACCTGCCGCTGCTGCCGCAGGTGGCGTCCGGCGTACTGACCCCGCAGTCCATCGCCGTATCGCTGCGGCGCAGCCGCCGGCACCGGACCCGGATCGTGCCGGGCGGTGCGATCGGGGTGGACACGGCGGCGAAGGTCTGCGTGATCCGCAAGATCACCGGGGAGGTCACCGAACAGACCTACGACCACCTGGTACTGGCGCCCGGGAGCGTGACCCGCACCTTCGACGTCCCCGGCCTCACCGAGCAGGCGCGCGGTATGAAGACCCTGGCCGAGGCCGCGCACCTGCGGGACCACGTGATCGCACAGCTCGACCTGGCCGACGCGAGCGAGGACGAGGCGGAGCGCGCCGCCCGGCTCTGCTTCGTGGTGGTGGGCGGCGGCTACGCGGGCACCGAGACGGCGGCCTGCCTCCAGCGGCTGACCCACCACGCGGTGAAGCGGTACCCCCGGCTCGATCCCCGGCAGATCACCTGGCACCTCCTCGACCTCGCCCCGGCCCTGATGCCCGAGCTGGGCGAGGGGCTCGGGCTGGCCGCCCTGGAGATCCTGCGCAGGCGCGGCATCCAGGTGTCGCTCGGGGTCAGCGTCGCCAAGGCGGGTCCCGAGGAACTGACGCTGACGGACGGGCGGGTGCTGCCCAGCCGCACCCTGATCTGGACGGCGGGGGTCACTGCGAGCCCGCTGGTCGCGACGCTGGAGGCGCCGACCGACCGGGGGCGGCTGGTGGTGGCCCCGGAGATGACCGTGCCCGGCGCACCCGGGGTGTTCGCCCTGGGGGACGCAGCGGCCGTGCCCGACCTCGCCGCGGACCGGGACGGCGCGGTCTGCCCGCCCACCGCGCAGCACGCCCAGCGCCAGGGGCGGGCGGCCGCCGACAACCTGATCGCGGTGCTGCGCGGCCGGCCGATGCGGCCGTACGTGCACAGGGACCTGGGCCTGGTGGTCGACCTCGGGGGCGCGGACGCCGTGTCCAGGCCGCTCGGCATCCCGTTGCGGGGGCTGCCCGCGCAGGCTGTGGCCCGCGGGTACCACTGGTCGGCGCTGCGGACGAACGTGGCGAAGACCCGGGTCCTGACCAACTGGCTGCTCAACGCGGCCGCCGGGGACGATTTCGTGCGGACCGGCTTCCAGTCCGCGAAGCCGCCCGCCCTGCGGGAGTTCGAGGAGACGTCCGGCTATCTGACGCCCGCGCAGGTTCGGGCCCACACCGCGGCCCTGCGGGCCCGCGGCTAGTGCTGTGGCCGGAAAGGTTTGCCGGGTCGCGGTGTCCGGTGCGGTGCATCGCAAGGCGGAGGGCCACGGCTCGTACTGGACGTACTTGCGTGGTC
>NZ_JOFT01000012.1 GCF_000725805.1 Streptomyces xanthophaeus
TCGGTGGAGATGTCGCAATCCACACCGAACCCGGAGGCCCTCACCCATTTCAAGAACCCAGCACGCGTGTCACCAACGTCCCGGGACAACACACCTAGAAGGCCGTCCAGACGAAGGCGACCTGGTCGCCCGCCCGGAGTCTGAACTGGCAGCCGCCGACCGGGGTCGACACCCCGTTCACGGAGATGTCCCAGTAGGCCTGCCCCCCGCCGCTCACGTCCTTGACGGTGTCGACGGAGAAGTCGTCGAAGGAGGCGTACCAGGTGCCGTCCCAGCCGAAGTAGTTGCTGCGGGCGGCGTCGTCGAGGGCGGCCGTGGGGGTGGGGACGGCGGTCGGGTTCGCGCCGCCGTTGGTGCCGTCGCACTTGTGGGTGCCGCCGGTGGCGGTGGTGACGTCGTGCCCCTTGGTGGTGACCTTGCCCGTGAACAGCACCCCGTCGGGGCCCTGCACGGTCAGGGCCACCCTGACCGGCTTGTTCGTGTTCGGGTGGTGCGCGGGCTGCGCCTGGGCGAGGGCCGGCGCAGTGGTCAGGGCGAGCCCGAGGACGGCCGCGGTGACGGCGGCGCGGCGTATGACGTTCTGGCGCATGGAGATGCCTTCCTGGCAACGGGCCACGGCCTGCGCCCGGCCGCACCCCGCCGGCCCGCGCGCGCGATGGCCCTCCCGCGGCCAGCCCGGAGGCGGGGGAGGAGGGACCGGTGGCCCGGGTGGGGTGCTCCGCGCTGTAGACCGTGACAGGGAGAAGCGGTGATCGCGCCGCACGCCGGGTTCTCCGACTCACGGCGCCGGGGCGCCGTTCACGGTTGCAGGTCAGCGCCGGATTCCCACCGGCTTCCCCCAGTCGCACACGCATTCAGTTGTCGCTCCGGTCAGGGCCGGAACATGCGCATCGTACGGCCTGGCGCGCAGCGGCCGCCAGGCTGTTCGGGACCCATCTCCGGCCGGGCGCACCGCCGTTCGGGGCGCGCCGGGGACCCGGGCGCGGTTCAGGCCCGCCGGAAGCGGTCGTCGTCGTCCACCCGCCGCCACCCGGCCGGGCTCACCGGCCGCGGCACCGTCCGGCCCGCGCGCAGCCATTCGAGCTCCAGCCGGTCGTAGATGGGCGAGTCCGACTTCACCCGCGCAGCACCGAGCGCACTGAGCGGACGCGGTGGCACGGCCGTTGCTTCTGTGGCGAAATGCGTCTCCTGCATGCCGGAGCAACGATCCTGCTGCCCCCGGCGTGGCGGTGCGTGACCGCATCGTCACCGCGCCGTGACCGCAGGGGGTCTCCACCGGGCCGCGCGCCGCGGGCGGGTGGACGCTGGGAGCATGACCCCTGCCGAGCCGAGTCCCCTGAGCAAGGAACTGCGCCTGGCCCTGGCCATGCGCGGCGGCGTGAGCCTCGCGGTGTGGATGGGCGGATCGTGCTGCGAGGTCGCCGCCCTGCGCAACAAGGACGGGGTCTACGGCCCGCTCCTGCGCGACTGCGGGTACGAGGACGTCACCGTCGACGTCCTCGCCGGCACGAGCGCGGGCGGCCTCAACGGCGTCCTGCTCGCCTGCCACCTCGTCTACGGGATGCCCTTCGACGCGGGCGTGCGCGACGTGTGGCTGGAGCTCGGCGACCTGGAGTCGCTGCTCCGCCGCGCCGCCCGGCCCGGCCGCGTCCCCGACTCCCTCCTGCGCGGCGACGCGGCCTTCTACCAGGGCCTGCGCGCCAAGCTGGAGCTGCTGATCGAGCGGGGCTCGCCGCCCGAGCAGCCCCCCGCCGCCCTGCGCCTGATCCTGACGGCCACCCGGCTGCGGGCACGGCCCGACCGGGTCCGGCCCACCCTCGGGCAGCCCCTGCTCACGGGCCGTTCCCGCGCCTACTTCCGGTTCCGCCACCGCACCGCGGCGGACCCCGCGGCCGCCGCCCTGACGGACTTCCCCACCGGTGCCGGGAGGCCGGAGGCCCTGAACCGGCTGGCCTACGCGGCCCGCGCCTCGTCCTCCTTCCCCGGTGCCTTCGAACCGGCCCGGCCGGTGACCGGAACCCCTCCGACCGGGCCCACGCACGTGCCGGACCCCCCGAACCTGTGGGGCATCAGCAGCGAGACCGGCTACCCGGACCCCGGCTCCGGCGGCCGGGTGGAACTGGTCGACGGAGGGCTGCTGGACAACATCCCGGTGGCCTGGGCCCTGCGGGCCATCGCGGGGTCCCCGGCGGACCGGAGCGTCGACCGGTGGCTGCTCTTCCTCCAGCCGGTACCCCCGTACCCGTCCGCCCCCGGGGAAACGGAAGCACCCGGGCGGGTCACCCGGATGCTGCACCTGGCGTTCAAGTCCTTCGCCGTCAAGGCCGGGGCCGAGTCCCTGCTCGACGACGCCGCCGAGTTCCAGGCGGTCGAGGACACCGTGGCCCGGCGGGCCGCCCTCACCGGGGTCCTCCCGCCCACCCTCGTCCAGTGCGCGCAGGCGGCCACCGGCGGGCTGGCCGGCTACCGCGAGCAGACGGGCGGCGCCGAGGCCCGCAGACTGGTCCGGCTGCTCCAGGACCCCGTCGAGGTGACCGGCGCGGACCCGCTGCCGCTGCCCTCCGGCCCGGGCCCGCTCGACGCGCTGGACACCGGCGGCGGCGACGGTTCGGTGCCGTTCCTCAAGGACCTGCGGACGCTGGGGGGCCACTGGATCCTGCCGGAGGGCATGCCCTTCGTACGGATCGCGGACCAGGGACGCTCCCCGATGACGCCTGCGCGTTCCCTGCGGCTGCTGCTGCAGTGGATCTGCACGTTCGAACGGATCGGCCGGACCGGGAACGTCCCCCTGCTGACGGAGTGCCGCCCCCGCCTGTACGCGCACCGGCTCGCCATCGCCACCCTCATCGCCGCCCGCGACCGGGCGCTGCTCACCGCGTTCAGGGCCGGGCTCGCCGCGGGCCTCCTCGATCCGGTCGCGCTCGTACGCAGTGCCACCGTCCAGCTGGACGGCGTACTGCCGGCCCTTCCGGACACGGACGAGGAGTGGGACGGCTGGGCTGCGCGCCTCGCCGCCGCGGCCGCCGGACCGGCGACGGCCACGGTGGCGCCGGGGACGCCGGGGGCGCCAGGGACCCCGCCGGGGGCTTCGCCCGGGGAGGAGCTCTACGCGCGCCTGTGGCGGAGCCTCGCCGAGCTCGGCCGGGACATCGGCCTGGCGATGTCCCCCGGTCCGGGCGCCGAGCCGGACCCGCCCGTGCCGGGATTCGCCGCTCTCCACGAGGCCGCCGCGCTGGGCAGCGCGGGCATGATGACCGCCCTGACGGCCGCGGAGGTGCTCCTGGGGCCGCTGTGCCCCGACCCGCTGGCCGAGCCCGCACCGGTCTCCTTCCACACGATCTCGGCGGCGAACACCAGCTGGGCGTCCGAGAGGCTGCTCGGTGACCGGGCCCCGAAGGAACTGGTCGAGGGCAAGCTCAGCGGCAACCAGCTCAGCAACTTCTCCGCGTTCCTCAGCGCGCGCTGGCGCATCGGCGACTGGACCTGGGGCCGCCTCGACGCCGCCGCCTCGCTGGTCCGGGTCGCCGCCACCGACGAACGCCTGGAGGAGGTGTTCCAGGACCCCGAGGCCCCGGGATTCTTCGACGGCGTCGTGGCCGCGCTCGCGCCCTCCCTGGGGTGGCTGCCCGGACAGCTGTGGCCCGCAGGCGTTCCGGACGATGCCTGTGCCGGTGCGGGCCCGGTCACCGCCGCCCTGTCCCGGCTCTGGGCTGAGGCACCGGACGGGTCGCCCTGGGACCGGCTGCGCCACCTGCTGATCCAGATCCGGCAGAGGGAGATCCTCGCGCAGGAACTCCCCGTGATCTCCGCGCTCGTCGGTGCACCCGGCGGAGGCGACCGGCCCCTGGTCCCGCAGGATCCCCCTGACGTCGAATTCGATGCGGCCCTCAAGGACTTCAAGGGCATCGGGGCCGAGAACGTCCCCGCCCTGCTGCGGGCTCCCGACCCCCGCCGAGCCCTCCTGCGGGCGGGCCTCCTGGCCTGGCCGGCGCTGCAGCCCTCGGGCAGGCGCCTGGCCCGGGTGCCCCAGGTCGTGCTCGGCCTGCTCAAGCCCTTCCTCTGCCTGCCCGCGGTCCTGGCGCTGGTCGCACCGTTGTGGGCGGCCTTCGCGGCCTCCCTGGCCTGGGTGGGCGTGGCCTTCGGCGCCGGAGCCTGGTTCTCGCCGCCCGGGCACCTCATCCTGCTCTGTGCCTTCGTACCCGGCCTGGTGGGCGGGATGGCCGTCCGGACCGGTGGGGAGGGCGCGCTCCGGGCCCTGGGGCGACTGGGCCTCGCCCTGCTGCCCGCCGCCCTCTTCGCGGTCCTCCTGTGCGTGGTGTGCGACGCGTGCCCGTCCGCGGGCCCGGACGGCCTCCCGCCGGGGGTGCGCTCGCTGATCGTGGGCGCCGCGATGGCCGCGGGCGCGGGCGGCGCCCTCTACGTGGGTTCGGACGGGGAGACGCACTGGGAGGCCATGGCAGGCGTGGCGGTGACGGCGGGGGTGCTCGCCTTCTTCCTGCAGAGCCTCGTTCCGGGAACGGGTACGAACGCCTGGTGGCCGGTTCTCGTCCTGTACGCCGTCCTGTTCCTGGTGACGGCAGCCCTCAGCTGGCTGCGCCCGCGTCCGCGGACCGGCCGCCGGAGACTGCGGGGGCCGGAAACCGAGTAGGCGATCGTATCGATCGAATCGACGTTTATGATTGATGAATCTTGACGATCGGAAACCGGCTTCGTAGAGTCGGCGCGGCCTCACTTCGCCGCAAGGAGCACCAGATGCCCGTTCGTCGCCCGCGGATCCTGCTGGCCATGGCCCCCGCGCTGGGCCCCCGCCTGCTGGACCACGCGACCGCCCGTCGGCTCCACGACGTGGCCGAGTTCGACCCGGAACTGATCGTCGAAGACTTCTCCGCACCCGAGGCGGCCGCGGCCCTGGACCGGGCCGAGGTGCTGCTCACCTTCTGGGGCGCGCCCGCCCTCGATGCCCGCGTCCTGGCCGCCGCACCCCGCCTGGAGGCCGTCGTCCATGCCGCGGGCTCCGTCAAGCACATCGTCACGGACGCCTGTTGGGACCGCGGCATCGCCGTGTCCTCCGCCGCCCAGGCCAACTCCCTGCCGGTGGCCGAGTACACCGTCGCGATGGTCCTGCTCGCGAACAAACGGGTGATGGAGCTCCGGGAGGAGTACCGCAGGGTCCGCGACAAGCCGCACGACTGGCACCTGAGGTACGGCCACGCGGGCAACTACCGCCGCACCGTCGGCATCGTGGGCGCCTCCCGGATCGGCCGCCGGGTGATCGAACTGCTGCGCCCCTACGACCTGGAGCCCGTCCTCTACGACCCCTACGTGAGCGTGGCCGAGGCCGCCGGACTGGGGGTCCGCAAGCTGGGGCTCGACGAACTCTGCGCGACGTCGGACGTGGTCAGCCTGCACGCGCCGGAGCTGCCCGAGACGCGCCGGCTGATCGACCGCCGGCGGCTGGCACTGATGCGCGACGGGGCCACCCTGATCAACACGGCGCGCGGTTCCCTGGTCGACGGGGCCGCGGTCACCGAGGAGTTGGTCTCCGGGCGGCTGCACGCCGTCATCGACGTGACCGATCCCGAGGTCCTGTCGGCCGACTCCCCGCTCTACGACCTGCCGAACGTGCTGCTGACCCCCCACGTCGCGGGCTCCCTCGGCAACGAACTGCACCGGATGGCCGATTCGGCGGTCGACGAGATCGCGCGCTATGCCGCGGGCCTGCCGTTCGTCCATGCGGTGCGCCGCGAAGAGCTCCGCCGCATCGCCTGACGCAGCACTTCCCCGGTTCCCCGTGCCCCGTGCCCCGTGCGCCGCCGCGCGCGCAGCCGTGCGCGCGTACGGGGCCGCCTTTGAGTGATCGTATTGATCAATTGTTCACATGCTCTTGACGTTCAAGATGTAGTGGGCGAATGATTCGACCCGTTCACTCCACTCGCCAAGGAGCAGGTCAATGAAAGCTCAGTCCTTGCGTGCCCACGGTGCGGTGGCCGCAGCGGTGTCCCTCGCCCTGCTGACCTCCGCCTGTGCCGGTTCCGGATCCGACTCCGAGGCCGGCGCCTCGGGCGACCAGGGCAAGCCCGTCACCCTCACGTACTGGACCTGGACCAGTGGAGCCGAAGCCGCGGCGGCCGCGTTCAACGCGTCGCACAAGGACATCCAGGTGAAGTTCTCCCAGATACCCGGCGGCGCCGACGGCTACAGCAAGATCAGCAACGCGATCAAGGCGGGCGACGCGCCCGACGTGGCGACCATCGAGTACAACATGGTCCCGGAGTTCGCGAGCCAGGGATACCTGGAGGACCTCACCGCCTCGTCGGGCGACCTGGTGAAGAAGCGCTTCCCGGCGGGCGTACAGAACCTCGTGACCTTCGGCGGCAAGACCTGGTCGGTGCCCTTCGACGCCACCCCGCAGGTCTACTTCTACCGCAAGGACCTCTTCGAGAAGCACGGCGTCGCCGTCCCCACCACCTGGGACGAGTACCGCGCCGCAGCGGAGAAGATCAAGGCCGCCGAGCCCCAGGCGCGCATCGGCAGCTTCCCGACCGACACCCCCCTGGAGGCGACCCTCTCCTGGCAGGCAGGGGCCAAGTGGTTCCAGATCAAGGACGGCGCCTGGAAGCCGGACATCAACGACGCCCCCTCCCAGAAGGTCGCCGCCTTCTGGCAGGGCATGCTCAAGGACGACCTGGTCTTCAACTACGGTGCCGGAAGCCCCGAGGAGAACAAGTCCAGGGCCGACGGCACCACCGCCAGCGTCCTCGGCGCCGCGTGGAGCGCGGGCGGGATGATCGCCGCCATGCCCGACCTCAAGGGCAAGTGGGGCGTCGCCCCGATCCCGCACTGGGGCACCCCCGCCAGCGGCATGTACGGCGGCACCAGTTTCGCCGTCACCAAGGGCAGCAAGCACGCCAAGGCGGCGGCCGAGTTCATCAAGTGGGTGACCACCGACCCGGCGGCGATGGAGGCCCGGATCGGCGCCCTGAAGAGCCCGAGCAGCGCCCTGCCCGCGAACCCGGAGATGGCGGCGGTCGCCGCCAAGGCCTTCGACACCTCCTACTTCGGCGGCCAGGACCTCTACAAGCTGACCGGGGAGCAGGTCGCCACGATCGTTCCCGGCTGGACCTGGGGTCCCGTCTGGGGGAAGGTCAACGCCGACTTCAAGGACGAGGCGGCGCGCAGCGGCCTGCCGAGCGGCCTGGTCAAGGCACAGGAGTCGGCCCGCACGGCGATCCAGAGCCGCGGTCTCAAGCTCGCCGACTGACCCGCCGGGGCGGCCGCGCAGACCCCAGTCCGGCGCGGCCGCCCCCACGTCCGAAGCACCCGCACCGCCAAGGAGCACGCCCGTGGCCACACCCTCCACCACAGCGGCAGCCGCCGCGAGCACCGCGCGACGCAGCAGACGCGGCGCCCTGGTCCTCTTCCTCTCCCCGTTCTTCGTCCTGTTCGCCGTCGTGATCGTGGCGCCGGTGGCCTACGCGGGCTGGATGAGCCTGTTCCGGGAACAGTCCTCGGGACTCGGCTTCGGCGGTGTCGAGCGCAGCTTCGCGGGACTGGCGAACTACTCGGCGGTCCTGGCCGACCCGGCCTTCCGCACCTCCTTCCTGCACGTGGCCGCGTACTGCCTGGTGTACATCCCGGTCCTGATCGGCGGGGCGCTGGGCCTGGCCCTGCTGGTCGACTCGGCCCACGCCCGGGCCAGGCGGTTCTTCCAGCTCGCGTTCTTCCTGCCGCACGCGGTCCCCGGACTGATCGCCGCGCTCATCTGGATCTACCTCTACACCCCGGGCCTCAGCCCGGTGATCGACTGGATCGACGCCGCCGGCGGCAGCTGGAACTTCTTCTCGCCCGCCAACTCCCTCTCCTCCATGGTCAACATCGCCGTCTGGCAGTGGATCGGCTACAACCTGGTGATCTTCTTCGCGGCGCTCCAGGCCGTGCCCCGCGAGGTCATCGAGGCCGCCACCGTGGACGGGGCCGGGGCCTGGCGCATCGCCCTGCGGATCAAGGTCCCGATCATTCGCTCCTCGGTGGTCATGACCGTCCTGTTCACCTGCGTCGGAGCGATCCAGCTCTTTACGGAGCCCCGGCTGCTCTCCGACAAGGCACAGGCCCTCGGCAACGACTGGTCGCCCACCATGTACATCGTCAGCAAGGCGTTCATCGACCAGGACTACGCGAGCGCGGCCGCCGCCTCGCTGCTCCTGGCGCTCGTGGCCGGAGCACTGTCCTTCCTGGTCACCCGGATCGGGAAGCGGTGGCAGGAATCATGAGCACACAGACCGCCGCACCGCGCACCGCGGAGCACACCGGCGCCGCCCCCGCGCCCCCCGCACCGACACCACGCCGCCGCCCCCGGCGCGCCTGGGCCTCGAAGACCGCCGTCAACGCCGTGCTGATCATGCTGGCCTGCTACACGCTGATGCCGGTCAGCTGGCTGCTGATCGCCGCCACCAAGAACCGCCGCGACCTCTTCGGCACCGACGGGTTCAGCCTCGGGGAGTTCAACCTCTTCAGCAACATCCACGAGGTGTTCACCCACGACGACGGCATCTACGGACGCTGGCTCCTCAACACCGTCCTCTACGCCGTGGTCGGCTCGGCCCTGTCCTCCCTCGTCTCCGTCGCGGCGGGATACGCCTTCGACAAGTACGAGTTCAGCGGCAAGGAGAAGCTCTTCGGAGTCGTCCTGGCGGGCGTGCTCGTCCCGGGAGCCGTACTCACCCTGCCGATGTACCTGCTCGCCTCCCAGGCCGGACTCACCAACACCTACTGGGCGCTGCTGATCCCCTCCCTGGTCAACCCGTTCGGCGTCTACCTCGCACGGGTCTTCTGCGAGGGCTACGTCCCTTACGAGGTCATCGAGGCGGCCCGCGTCGACGGCGCGGGCGACGTACGCACCTTCCGCTCCATCGCCCTGCCCATGCTCGCCCCGGGCTTCGTGACCCTGTTCCTGTTCTCCTTCACCGCCAGCTGGAACAACTTCTACGGCGGGCTGATCATGCTGAACGACAAGGACCTCTACCCGGTCAGCCTCGGCCTGCACATGTGGAACATCTCGATCACCGAGAGCCCCGAGATGTACTCGCTGGCCATCACCGGATCGCTGATCGCCGTGGTCCCGCTGGTGATCGCCTTCCTCTGCCTCCAGCGCTTCTGGCGCTCCGGCCTGACCGCAGGGGCGGTGAAGTAGGTGCCGGACCGCGGATGGCTGAGCAATGCCGTCGTCTACCAGATCTACCCCCGCAGCTTCGCCGACGGGAACGGCGACGGCATCGGCGACCTGGCCGGCATCCGTCAGCGGCTGCCCTACCTGGCCGGCCTCGGCGTCGACGCCGTCTGGCTCAGCCCCTGGTACGCCTCCCCGATGGCCGACGGCGGCTACGACATCGCCGACCACCGCGCCGTCGACCCTGTGTTCGGCACGCTCTCCGAGGCCGAGGCACTGATCGGCGAAGCCCACGCCCTGGGCCTGCGCATCATCGTCGACCTCGTGCCCAACCACTGCTCGGACCGCCACCCGTGGTTCCGGCGCGCCCTCGCCGCCGGACCAGGCTCACCCGAAAGGGCCCGCTTCCACTTCCGTCCGGGCCGAGGCCCCGACGGCGCGCTCCCGCCCACCGGCTGGTCCTCCCATTTCGGCGGCCCCGCCTGGACCAGGGTCCCCGACGGCGAGTGGTACCTGCACCTCTTCGCCCCCGAACAGCCCGACTTCAACTGGGAACACCCGGCGGTCCGCGCCGAGTTCGAGGACATCCTGCGCTTCTGGCTCGACCGCGGCGCCGACGGCTTCCGCATCGACGTCGCCGACCACCTCGTCAAGGCACCCGGGCTGCCCGAGCTCCACGACTACCCGGCCCGCGACGCAGACGACGTCCCCTGGGCCGACCAGGACGGCGTGCACGAGATATACCGCTCCTGGCGGGCCCTCGCCGACTCCTACGAAGGCGAGCGGGTCTTCGTCGGGGAGATATGGAGCGACGACCGGGAACGCCTGCGCGCCTACCTGCGCCCCGACGAACTGCACACCGCCTTCAACTTCCCCTTCCTCGGCGCCGCCTGGGACGCCGACGCACTGCGTGCAGTCATCGACCGCACCTTCGACGACCACACCCCCGTCGGCGCGGTCCCCACCTGGGTGCTCTCCAACCACGACGTGATCCGCCACGTCACCCGCTACGGCCGCGCCGACACCCGCCACCGGTGGGACCCGGTCACCGAGGGCGTCCCCGTCGACCTCGGCCGCGGAACCCGGCGCGCCCGGGCCGCCGCCCTGCTGACCCTCGCCCTCCCGGGGTGCGCCTACGTCTACCAGGGCGAGGAACTGGGCCTGGCCGAGGTCGAGGACATCCCCGCCGGCCTGCTCCAGGACCCGAGGTGGCCCCGGTCCGGCTACACCGACCGGGGCCGCGACGGATGCCGCGTACCCCTCCCCTGGTCGGGGGACCGGGCCCCGTACGGCTTCAGCCCCGACGGGGCGACCGCCCCGCCCTGGCTGCCGCAGCCCGCGCACTGGGCTCCGCTCACCGCCGCGGCGCAGCAGGGCGACCCGGCCTCCGTGCTGGAGCTCTACCGCGCGGCCCTGGCCCTGCGGTGCAGCGAACCCGCCCTGTCCGGAGCGGAGTTCGGCTGGCTCCCGGCACCGGCCGGAGCGCTGGCCTTCGGCCGCGGACCGGGCTTCACCTGCCTGGTCAACCTCGGCGACCGGCCGCTGCCGCTGCCGCCCCGGACGCGACCCCTCCTGGCCAGCGGACCGCTCCCCGCGGACGGAACGCTGCCGGGAGAGACCGCCGTGTGGCTCCGCACCGCCTAGGTGAGGGCCCCACAGGAGCCGGCCCCGGGCGTGGGGGCCCGCGGGCCGGCTCCGCCCCCTTCGAAGGAGACCCGATGACGATCCGCCCCACCCCCGCCCAACTCGCCTGGCAGCAAGACGGGTTCGGACTGTTCCTGCACTTCGGGGTGAACACCTTCGGCGGCTGCGAATGGAGCGACGGAACGCTGGACCCGGCCCTCTTCGCGCCCTGCGCCCTCGACACCCGCCAGTGGGTGCGGACCGCGGTCGAAGCAGGGGCCGCGTACGTCGTCCTGACGGCCAAGCACCACGACGGGTTCTGCCTCTGGCCGACCGCCACCACCGCCTACTCGGTCGCCTCCTCCCCGTGGCGCGGCGGGAAGGGCGACGTGGTCGGTGAACTCGCCGAAGCCTGCCGGGAGGCCGGCATCGGGCTCGGCCTCTACCTCTCGCCCTGGGACCGCAACGCGGCCTGCTACGAGGACCCCGAGGCCTACGACGCCTTCTACCGGCAGCAGCTCACCGAACTGTGCACCCGCTACGGACCGCTGTACGAGCTGTGGTTCGACGGTGCGGGCTCCGAAGGCAGGACGTACGGCTGGGACGCGGCGATGGCCGTCGTGGCCGAGCACCAGCCGGACGCGATGGTGTTCAACATGGGCCTGCCGACCATCCGCTGGGCCGGCAACGAGGACGGCCTCGCCGCCGACCCCTGCTGGTACACCGTCGACTCCACCGGCATCAGCCTGTACGACGACGGCGTCAGCGCCCTCGACCGGGCCCGCTACCTGCCGCCCGAGTGCGACGTGCCGATCCGCGCGAACTGGTTCTGGCAGGAGGGCGACCTGCACACCCTCAAGAGCCGCGAGCACCTGCTGGCCGTCTGGTACCGCTCGGTCGGACTCGGCGCAGGCCTGCTCCTCAACGTGCCGCCGGACCGCACGGGCCGGATCGACCCGGCGGACCGGGCCCGGCTGCTCGAATTCAGCGGGGAACTCGCCCGGCGCTTCGCACGCCCTGCCCGCGCCACGCTCGCCGCCGGACCCGACGGCGAGGTCGTGGCCCGCTTCACCGCGCCCGTCCTGCTCGACCACCTGGAACTGGCCGAGGAACTGACCCACGGCCAGCTCGTCACCGGCCACGAGGTGCTGGCCGACGGCGAGGTCATCGCCTCCGGCCGCACCGTGGGCGTACGCCGCGTGCACGCCTTCGCCCCCGTGGAAGTCACCAGGCTGACCGTCCGCCTCACCGGCCCCGGCGGCCGCCTGGCCGCCGTCACCGGCTTCTGCACGGGTCACAGCTCGCTCCCCGAACTGGCGGCGGAGCCCGGCCCCGCGGCCGGGCACCCCACCGCATGAACCCCCTGCCGTCCCCGCCGCCCCACCCCACCGAAGACGGGAGCCCGACCGTGGCCACCTCACCCAGCCCCCGCCGACACGTCCTGGTCGTCGGCATCGACGGAGTCCGCCTCGACCTGCTCCGCACCACCACGACACCGCACCTGGACGCGATCGCCGCAGCCGGATTCCTCGCCCCGGTCGAGATCGACGAGGACACGCCCACCATGTCCGGCCCGTGCTGGACCACCATCGCCACCGGCGTGGGCATCGCCAAGCACGGCGTCCACGGCAACCACTTCGGCGGCAACCGCCTGGCCGTCTTCCCCGACTTCACCACCCGGCTGGCCCAGGAGGACGGGCGCAGGACCTTCGTGGCCGGCGGCTGGCAGCCGCTGCTGCTGGCCCGTGACGGCGGCCCGCTGTTCGCGGCGCCGGCCCGGCTGTCCTACGTCGCCCCGCGCGCGGACACCTGCGAGGACTGGGAGGTCTGCGACGACCAGGTCACCGCGGAGGCCGTCCACGTCCTGGGCAGCGACGACCCCGAGGTCTCCTTCGTGTACCTCGGGGCGGTCGACGAGACCGGCCACCTGCGCGGCTGCGGCGCCGACTACCTGAGGGCGATCGAACGGGCCGACGAGCGCCTCGGGCGCCTCCTCGACGCCGTCCGGGCCCGGCCCGGCTACGCACAGGAGGCCTGGACGGTGATCGCGGTCACCGACCACGGACACCGCGACTGCGGCGGCCACGGCGGCCGCAGCGCCCGGGAACGGACGGCGTGGATCGCCTCCTGCGGGCCCGGCATCCCGGCCGCACCCCCTGCCCGGAAGCTGCGCCTGGAGGACGTCGCCGCGCAGGTGTACGCGGCCCTCGGGCGCACCGCAGACCCGCACTGGACGCTCGACGGCCTCCCGTTCTGCGCCCCCGACCGCCCGGCCGCGGGCCTGCAGGCGGTGCTCTTCGACATGGACGGCACGCTGGTGGACACCGAACCCCTGTGGTGGCAGACGGCGCAGGCCGTCACCCGCACCCTGGGCCACGCCCTCACCGAGGCCGACGAGCCGTCCGTGGTGGGACGTTCGGCCGCCGACACCGCCCGGCACGTGCACCGGGTCACCGGCGGCCGGTCCCCGGTCGAGGAGATCGAACGCGTCCTGCGCGCAGGCTTCCAGCAGCAGGTCGCCCGAGGTTCCCGGCCCATGCCGGGGGCCCTGGAACTCCTCGACGCCCTGGCCTCGGACGGCATCCCGCTCGGCCTCGTCTCCGCCTCACACCGGTCCGTCGTCGACCTGGTCCTGGAGGGACTCGGGGCGCACCGCTTCGCCGTCACCGTCGCGGAGGGCGAGACGCCGAGGACCAAACCGCACGCCGACCCGTACCTGGCCGCGGCGAAGGCCCTGGGCGTCGACCCGCGGTCCTGCGTGGCCGTGGAGGACAGCCCCGCGGGCCTGGCCTCCGCCGAGGCCGCGGGCTGCGCCGTGCTCGCCGTCCCCTCCACGGTGCCCATACCGGCCGCGGAAGGGCGGATGGTCCTCGGCCGGCTGACCGAGGCCGATCCGCAGCTGCTGCGTTCTCTCGTGGCGGACTGACCGGGGACTTCGGTGCGCCGGGCCTTCCGGGCCGCTCAGCCCAGCGCCACCTCGATCCGCTGGGTGGCCCCGGCCTGCCCGGTGAGGTCCCCGAAGGCCAGGGTCAGCGCGGACCCGGTACCGGCGGAGACGACGGTCGACGGCCGGGACAGCACGGCGGCCACGGGGCGGTTCCAGGTGACGGTGAGGCCGCTCTGCATCCGCATCGGGTCGCTCACGCAGACGGTCGCGGTCCCGTCGCCGCGCTCGCGGACCAGGACGCAGGCGGGCCGGTCGGCGGTGAGGCCGCCGACGCTCCCGGCGAACCAGAAGTTGACGGCGGTCACGCCGAGCGAAGCGACCCGGACGCCCTGCTGGTCGTTGGAGTTGGCGAGCACCGTCAGCCAGCCGGTGTCGGCGGCCCGGGCGGCGGTGGCCTGGACGGTGGCCCCGGGCATCAGCACGTACGCGCAGGCGGCGCCCGCCGGATCCACGCCGTGGTCGAACCAGAGCGTCAGGTAGCGGCGGGTCACCGGGTCGCTGCTGCCCCCGGTGTTGATGTCGCGCCAGGAGCCGGTCCGTGCCTCCCGCAGCGCCTTGACGGCCGCCCCGCCGGGGAAGACGTAGCCGCCGTGACCGGCTATCTGTGCCCAGGAGGCGCCGTTCAGGGTCGCCGACCAGCCGAGCGCGGCGGGCTGGACGGCGCCGTTCACGGTCAGGGCCTGGGTGCCGCTCGCGCCGAGGTTGCGGTTGTCGACCACGGTCTCGACGGCGACCCCGTCCGTGGCGCGGACGGAGCCCGCGAGGCAGACGACGGAGTCGGCCAGACAGAACCAGGACTTCTTGGCGTACAGGGTGCTGGACAGCCCGCGGACGAACTGCCCGAGGGCGGCGTACTCCCCGTCGGTGGCGCCGCCGACCCAGTTGACGTCCGGCCTGGGCAGTCCCCACGCGCCGCCCTCCGCGTCCGCGAGCACCTTGCGGCTCACCGTGGTCCCGGGCAGCCGGTACGGGTCGACGGTGGGCCAGAAGGCGTCGGTGTACTGGCCGTTGCCGAAGGTCCGGCCCCACCACTGGAGCATGCCGGCCCCGGCGTGCCAGCCGCGGAGGTTCTCGCCGTTGCCCGTCTCGTAGAGGCCCATCCGCTTCGAGGCCATGCTGATGGACGCCGCCCAGTCCGGCCTGCGGTGGACGGCCCGGTCCATGCCGGGGAAGAGGCGGTGTCCGGTGGGTTCGGGGAGCGCGGTGACGGAGGTGTCGTCCTGCACGGCCTTGAGGCGGGCCAGTGCGGCGACGCCCAGATCGGTGTCGGTGAGCGGGGGGCTGTAGTAGTCCCGCTGCATCCAGCCCTTCACCAGGGCGCGCCAGCGCGCGCCCTCCGCCTCGCCCGTGGCGGTGGCGAGCAGGGCGACGGCGGCCATGGCGCCGTGACCCCGGCCGTGGTCCCCGCCCTGGAACCCGTACGCGTTGGTCCTCGGGTTGCCCCGGCTGGTGGAGCGCCCGGAGACGGCGTCCATCATCAGGCCGTTGAACAGGAACGGGGCGAAGGACCCCTCCACCGAGTCGAGGACGAGCCGGCGGCGGGGGTCGGTGACCGCCCAGGCGGAGCCGTTCAGCAGGGAGAAGAGGCCGGCCAGGCCGCTCAGCAGCACCACACCGTAGGCGCCGGTGTAGGAGAGGTAGGTGTGCTGGACGAAGGAGCCGTCGGCGTAGAAGCCGTCCCCGGACGTCACGAGCGGGAAGACGGGGGAGAGGGCGTCGCGGGCGAGCGCGATCTTGGCCGGGTTCTTGCCGAGGACGCCGCGCAGGGCCAGGGAGCGGCACAGGTCCACCCGGTTGGCGCCGGTACTGACGCCGGTGTACGCGGAGACCGAGGAATCCGGTACGAAGCGGTCGACGGCCGCGAGATAGCCGGAGAGCCGGTCCGGGGAGAGCTCGTCGTAGAGGATCGTGACGGTGTCCAGCAGGCTCTGGGGGGAACCGATCTGGAAGTCCCACCAGTTGCCGAACTGGCTCTTCGCGGGGTTGTAGACCTGCTGGTGGAGGTGGTCGAGACCGGCCGTGATCTCGGCGGCCAGGGCGGGGGCGCCGGTCAGACCCGTGCCGGGCTGTGCGTACGCCTGGGCCATCGTGCCCAGCCGGGTGTAGCTGCCGGTGATCGAGGCGGACACCGTCAGGGGCAGGTCCGGCCAGAGCGAGCCGCTCACCGCCGCCATGGTGGCGCGGTGTCCGGCGGCCTGACTGCCCAACAGCGCCAGTTTCCCGGCGAAGGGCTCGGCCGCCGGGTCGAACCCGCTGCCCAGGACGGTCTCGCGCCAGACGCCGCGGAGGGTGTCGTAGGCGTCGCCCGCCGCGAGGGCGGGACCGGCCGCGGACAGGGCTCCGGCCGAGGAGAGCGCGGACAGCAGTGCGGCGCTGCCGGAGAGGTGCAGGAAGGAACGGCGGGACCATGGGGTGGACATGGAGCCTCCAGGAATGGGGCGCGGGGGTGGGAGGGGGCGCCGCGCTGACCGGTTTGTAGCACGCAGTTGAATGACCGCTCAAGAGGTGCGTAACAACCGATTCATTCAAGCGATCAGCTGGTGGGTGCTGCGCCGCACGATTCGCGCACGCGCAACGAGGGCAGCAGGTCGATGTGCTGACCGGGCCCCCGCTCCCCGCCGCCCAGCCGTTCGAGCAGCATCCGGGCGGCCGCCGCGCCCACCGCGCGCCGGGGCGGGGCCACGGCGGTGAGGGCCGGTTCGGACAGCCCCGCCACCTCGTCGTCGTGGACCACCAGCGCGAGATCTCCGGGGATCTTGATCCCGAGGGCCTGCAGGCGCGGCGCCAGCACCGCGGCGTCCGCGGCCGTGTGGACGAAGGCGGCCGTGACGCCCTGGCCGCGCACCCCGCGCAGCAGGAACTCCTGGGTGAGGTCGTGGCGTTCGGCCTCGGAGACCGTACGGCCCGGGGTGAAGCACGGCGCGGACTCCGCAGGCAGTCCGAGGCCGGTGAGGGCGTCTTCGAAACCGGCTCTCAACTGCCGTGCGTGCGGACCGTCCTGGAGGGCGAGCGCGATGCGACGGTGGCCCAGTGCGGCCAGGTGCCGTACGGCGCAGGCGGCGCCGAAGGCCGAGTCCGAGCGCACCCGGTCGAGGCCGTGCGCCGCACTGCCCGGCCCGGCCCACCGCTCGACCAGCACCGTGGGCACGGAGGCGGCGGGCAGGGGAAGGGCCTCGCCGGAGAGGGGCGCACCCTGCCAACTGGGAGTCAGCAGCAGGCCGTCGGCCCCGGCGGCGATCAGCCGCTCGATCTGGCTCCGGTCCTCCTCGGGCAGATAGCCGGACAGGCTGAGCACCAGGCGCGCCCCGCCCTGCGCGAGCACCTCCCGGGCGCCCTGGACGACCTCGGAGAACGAATGGCCCATGGTGGGCACGATCATGCCGACGACGGTCCCCGCCTTGACCGCCGGGGCGGGGGCCGCGAGCGTCATCTGCGCAGGCCGGCCGGGACCGGGCCACACCAGCGAGCCGTGCACCCGGCCGAGCCGCCCCTCGGAGACGAGGAGCCCCGCGTCGCGGCGGACGGTGACCATGGAGACGCCGAGCCGGACGGCGACCTCGGCGATGCTCAGGCTGCCGTGCTCGCGCACGATCCGGATCACCCGGTCCTGGCGCGCACGGACATGAGCTCGCATGGTGTGTCCCCCTGCCGTCGGCCGCTGACGTGACGTCCGGCACCACTCTAGGTGATTGTATTGAGCGATCGCTCGATATCGCCGATACCGTTCAGGCCGCCCGTACCGCTCAGGTGACCACGGTCTCGACGCTGCCCCGGCGCCGGGCCCGTTCGGCCGCGAGTACGGTCAGGTGGCTGACGAGGGACTCCTGAGGGCCGGACCTCACGAGAGAAGGGTCCCCGGCGGCGACCGCGCTCACGAAGGCGTCCATCAGCCCGGCGTCGCCGCCCCCGTGGCCCCCGGCTGCGTCCATCGCCCCCGCGGGGCCGGGGCCGATGCTCTCCGTCGTGCGCGTCAGGAAGTCGTAGACGTGCAACTGCCGTCCGTCCCCGCGGAGTTCGCCTCGTGTGCCGAAGATCCGGGTCTGGCGGTCGGCCTGTTCGGTGAACGCGGTCATCGTGAAGGTGGCGGTGGCTCCGGAGGCGAACTCCATGGCCACCACCTGGTGGTCGACCACGTCGTTGTCGCAGGCGTAGACGCAGCGCCCGTAGGGGCCCTCGCGCAGCGCGGTCTCCAGGGCCTGCGGGGTGAACTCGTCGATCAGCACGCTCAGCGGCCAGCCGTGCCTGCCCTGCGCCAGCCGGTCGCCGTACTCGCGTGGGGCGGAGTACGGGCAGGTGGCCTCCACCGCGCAGTCCAGGCACCGCCCGGCGGCGCCCACGGGCCGCTGCTCGGGCCGGAAGTGCGAGAGCCGGCCGAAACTCGACACGCGCACCGGAGGACCGCCGAGCACGTACTGGAGCCAGTCCAGATCGTGGCAGGACTTCGCCATCAGCATGGAGGTGGCCTCGTCCGAACGGCGCCAGTTCCCGCGCACGAACGAATGGGCCTGGTGCCAGAACCCGACCGGCTCCAGGTGCTGGACGCTCACGACCTCCCCGATCCTGCCGGAGTCCAGGACCTCCTTCAGCGCCCGCGTGTACGGGGTGTAGCGCAGGACGTGGCCGACGGAGAGGATCACCCCGGCCTCCTCCACCGCGGCCACGATCCGCCGGCACTCGTCCTCGGTCAGCGCCATCGGCTTCTCCAGCATGATGTGGTGGCCGAGCGCGGCGAACTCCAGTACGGGCTCCAGGTGTTCGCGGTCCAGGGTGCAGATCAGCACGGCGTCCGCTACCCGGCCGCGGGCCGCCAGCTCCCGCCAGTCGGACACCGCCGCCCCGGCCGGCAGGGCGTGGTCCGCGGCGAACCGCTCCCGCCGGACCGTGCGCGGCTCGGCCACCGCGACGACCTGGGCCCGCCCGGGATGCGCCAGCGCCCAACGCGCGTGCGCGGACCCGCGGTCCCCGGCTCCGACGACCGCGAGAGTGACTCCGAGAGGCATCGGGTTCCCCGTCCAGAGAGCTGTTCCCGGCGTACCGGGGTGCGGGCCGCGAGGCTAGCGAGCGGGGACGCCCCCGACAAGCCGCCCGGCCGGGGGAGCGAAAGCCATGGCGTACCCCTGCATTTCCCGGACTCTGCGGACCATCCGGGCGCCGGGATGTATCGTCACGGCCAGGGCCTCGCCGCAACCCCCGTCGGCGAGGCCCTGCCCCTCCCCGCCGGACCCCGCGGCCGTGCTCCGTCGTACCTCGCGGCCGTGCTCCCGACCGGCCTTCCGCGGCGTTCTCCCCGCCGTTCTCCCCACCGCCTCCCCGCCGTTTCTCCTCGCTCACCGCCCGGCCCCGTACGCGGGCAGTGACGGGCCCCGGCCGGGACCGGAACGGACTGCGCCGCGGGCCGACGGTATTGGGCCACGGGCCTTGTGCGGCGGCCTCCAGGCGGGCAGTCTCGGGGCATGAACACAGCTAGGCACGCCAGTGAACAGCTGATGGGCTGGCCCGCGCTCAGCGAGGGCCACCCGGCTTGTGGCGTCGGACTCGGGCTGAACGCCGGTCCGCAGGAGATCGTCCACTTCCACGGCGCGCACGAAGCCGACGTCCACCTCACCCGTTCCATGATCACGAAGCTCCGGCCGGCCCTCGCCGGCTCCACCGCGATCCGGCTGTCCGCCGGATCCGACTGGGTGACGGTGCGTCTGGACACGAGCTCCGACGTCGACCTGCTGGCCACCCTCGTCAGTGCCGCGCTCCAGGCGGCGACCCGTACACCGGTCGACGTGGCCGACGGGGCCCGGCGGCCTGATCCCTGTACGCACCACGGGAGTCGGGTCGCCATCGTCGCGGGCCTCGCCTGCGCCTGATCGGGTCGCAGCTCCTGATCCGGCCTCAGCCCCCGGACGCGAAGGCCAGGATCTCGGGGGCCGCTTCGCGCAGGGTCCCGAAGTGGCGGTGGACGCCCTCCACCGCCACGGGCGCGTTGACGCCCCATACGGTCATCCCGGCGCGCAGTCCGGACCGTACGCCCGAGGGCGCGTCCTCGACGACCAGGCAGTCCCGCGGCGCGGCGCCCAGCCGGGCGGCGGCCAGCAGGTAGGGGACGGGGGAGGGCTTGCCCTCCTCGACGCCGGCGGCGTCGACGAGCACCTCGGGCACCGGCAGGCCGGTCCGCGCGAAACGTCCGCGCACCCGGTGCCCGTAGTTGGAGGTGACCAGCGCCCACGTGCCCGGGGGCAGGGCGGCGAGCAGGCCGCGCGCGCCGCCGAAGGCCGCGTAGGTGCCGGAACGGACGTCCTCGTCCTCCAGCTCGTGCAGGGCGGCCAGACACTCCTGCGGGTCCCGGCCCGGCAGGACCTCGGCGAAGGTCTCCAGCGGCCGTGTCCGCAGGGCCACCCGGTACACCTCGTCCGGGTCCAGGCCGTGCCGCAGCGCCCACGTCGCCCAGACCCGGCGCTGGTTGGCGAGTGCGTCGATCAGGGTGCCGTCGACGTCGAAGAGGACGAACCGGGAGGGCGCGGGCCGGGGCGGGGCGCTTGCATCGTTCATGCCTCGATCCTGCCAGCAGGCCCTCCCGGCGCCGGAGTCAGGTGCCCTGGCGCTTGAGCTTGGCCCACACCGTTTCCAGGGCCTGGATGTCCGCGTCGTCCAGCCGGTCGTCGAAGACCTCCCGCAGCGTCTCGCGGCGAGTGGCGTCGGCCTCCGCGAAGGCCTGCCGGCCCGCGGCGGTCAGGGCGACGCACACGGAGCGGGCGTCGGTGGGGGAGGGGGCGCGCACGACCAGCCCGCGGGCCTGCAGCGAGTCGATCACGCGGGAGACCTGGCTCCGGCTCAGCAGCGTCCTGGCCCCGAGGTCGGAGGCGGCGACCGGTGCGCTCTGGCCGTGGAGCCAGAGCATCACCTCGAACCAGGACAGGGGCAGGCCGTGGGCCCGGGTGAGGGCTTGGTCCACCCGGGTGGCGAGGGTGGTCCCCGCCCAGATCAGGCCGTAGAAGGCGTGATCCCGGGAGCTGAGGGTGCCCAGGGTGAGGTCGGTGCGCGCCATGCGGGCAGCCTAGCTGTTTGCGTGTGCACGCACATAACTATATTGTGTGTGCACACACATAAAATCCGCTCGTCTGGAGACCCCGTGAGCACGCACACCCCCAAGACCGTCCTGATCACCGGCACCTCCTCCGGCATCGGCCTGGCCGCCGCCGTGGCGGCGGCCGCGGCCGGCTGGCAGGTGGTCGCCACCATGCGCGACACCGCCAAGGCGGGCCCGCTGCGGCGCGCGGCCGCCGAGGCCGGGGTCGCCGACCGTGTCGCGGTCAAGCGCCTGGACGTGGTCGACCACGACTCCGTCGCGGTCTGCCTGGAGGAGGTGCTCGCCGAGTACGGGCGCCTGGACGCGGTGGTGAACAACGCGGGCGCGGGGCGGGTCGGCACCATCGAGCAGAGCAGCATCGACGACGTCCGCGCCACGATGGAGGTGAACTTCTTCGGCGTCGTCGAGCTCACCCGGGCCGCCATGCCCCACCTGCGGGCCTCGCGGGGCCGCGTGATCACGGTCACCAGCGTCGGTGGCGTGATCGGCCAGCCCTTCAACGAGGCCTACTGCGCGGCCAAGTTCGCGGTCGAGGGGTTCATGGAGTCGCTGGCCCCGGTCGCCGCGAGCGTCGGCGTCGACGTGAGCGTGGTGGAACCGGGCGCGGTGGCCAGCGAGTTCGTCGCCAGCGTGGGCGTGGACAGGGCCGCGATGCTGGCTGCGGCGGGCCCGTACGCCCCTGCCCTCCAGGCGTACGTCGACCGCGTGACCAAGACCTTCACCGAGGCCCAGACCCCGGACGAGGCGGCGGCGCCGGTCGTCGAGGCCCTGACCGCCGAGCGGCCCGCCTTCCGCGTGCAGACCTCCGACTGGGCCCGCGCATTCGTCGGGACCAAGCTGACCGACCTGGACGGTTCCGCGGTCCAGGGCCTCACCGGCGACTGGGTCCGCTGACGGGCCTCTCCGCCCGCGCCTCCCCGTCCGGGCCCGCGCCCCCGGTCCCCACCGGCTGCCCTCCCGTACGCGCGGCGCGACAATGGGGTGAGGATGCGCCCGCCGGTGTGGAGAGGCGGTCGGTGAGGTGGCGTACGTAGCGGTGACCGCCCTGAGTCACGTCGGGCTGGTGCGCGAGCACAACGAGGACAGCCTCGCGGTCGGCCCGTGGACGCTGTGCGCGACCGTGACCCAGAACCCGCAGACCCTCGTGTTCCCCCTCGGCAGACCGCTCGTCGTCGCCGTCGCCGACGGGCTCGGCGGGCAGCCGGGCGGCGAGGTGGCCAGTGCGCTCGTCGTCCGCCGGCTCTCCTCCCTCGGCCCGGCCCTGGACGCAGCGGAGCCCCTCGGTGACGCGCTGGACGCGTGCAACCGCGAGGTGTACGCGGCCGCCGACGGCAGGCCGGACCTGGCGACCATGGGGACCACCGTCGCGGGCCTGCTCGTCCTGGCGGACTCCCTGCTGGCCTTCAACGTCGGCGACAGCAAGGTGTACGAGGTGACGCCGGACGGCCTGCGCCAGATGAGCGTGGACGACAGCCCGCCGCCGGAGCCGGGACGGCGCACCACCTCCGCCGTCACCCAGACCCTCGGCGGCACCCGGGGTTTCAGCCCCGTCTCGCCCCATCTGACCACCCGCGCGGTGTCCGCCGGGAAGCGCTACCTCGTGTGCAGCGACGGGCTGACCGATCCCGTACCCGACGAGACCCTCGGCGACCTGCTGCAGACGTACGACGACGGCAAGGCCGCCTTCGAGCTGTGGAAGGCCGCCATCGAGGCGGGCGGCCCCGACAACATCACGCTGGCGCTGGTGCGGATCGGCGCATAGACCCTGACCATGGGGTCATGCACGACGCGCCCCGCCCCGCCGCCCTCACGGCCGCTTCCCTCGCCGCCTGGCGCGACGAGGTGTCGACCGCCCTCTCCGCCCTGACCTGCGGATTCGAGGAGAAGTACGGTTACGCTCCGGGGGAGAACGAGATCCACCCCGCGACGGCGGACGACCGGGCGGCCGCGGAGCGGCTCGCCGCGGAACCTGCGGCCTTCGCCGACCTCGCGCTGTACTACGGCGCGATCGGCGCCGTGGACATGAGCGACGTCGGCAACGGCTACTTCCTGCACGGCGGGGCCGAGGCGCTGACGGAACGCACGGCCCTGCCGGAGGCGGGCCGGTCCGTGCCCGCCGTGCTGATCGGCTCCGACGGCGGCGGGATCCGGTTCGCGGTCGCAGCGGACGGCGCCGTGTGGCGCTCCAGGACCGCCTCCGACGAGGGCGGCTTCGACCGGATCGCAGCCGGCCTCCCCGAGTTCCTCGACCTCCTGCGGCGTTCCGTCCACCGCTTCAACCGGACCGGAGAGCCCGGCTTCGTGTAGGCCCGGGCAGGCCGCGGCCCGGCCGCGCCCGGCCCCCCTCCGGCCGCAAGTCCTGCGCACTTCCTCCCCCTTGGCGTTTGACAGGTCCCTTCGGGCATGCCCTACAGTAGAAAATGTAACACTCGTTCAATGTCTTGCGATCGTTCAAATTGTTTCGGACCGAACGGAAGGGCCCCGACGTGGCCAACGTCTACCGAGAGCTGTTCCGCGCACCCGGATCCGTGGCCTTCTCGGCCGCCGGGTTCGTGGGACGCATGCCGATCTCCATGACCGCGATCGGCATCATCACGATGCTCAGTCAGATGCGGGGCGAGTACGGGCTCGCCGGAGCCGTGTCCGCCACCTTCACGCTCTCCACGGCCTTCTTCGGGCCGCAGATCTCACGGATCGTCGACCGGAAGGGCCAGGGCAGGGTGCTGCTCCCGGCCACCGGGGTCAGCGTCGCGTCCATGGGCGTCCTGTTGCTCTGCGCGCGCTACGACGCCCCGGTGTGGACCCTGTTCGTCTTCGCCGTGCTCGCCGGAACCCTGCCCAACATGGCCGCGATGGTGCGCGCCCGCTGGACCCACGTGTACCGGGACTCCCCGCGCCTGCACACCGCCTTCTCGCTGGAATCGGTCGTCGACGAGCTGACCTTCGTCGTCGGTCCCGCGCTGTCGGTGGCCCTGTCCACGGCGCTGTTCCCCGAGGCCGGACCGCTGGTCGCCGTCGTGCTGCTGGCCGTGGGCGTCCTGCTGTTCGTACCGCAGAAGCGCACCGAACCGCCCGTGCACACCGCCGGTGACGCCGCCGCGGCCGGCGGTTCCGCCATCCGCAACGGCTCCGTACGCATCCTCGCGCTGCTGCTCGTGGCGGGCGGGGCCATCGTGGGGACCGTGGACGTGGTCAGCGTCGCCTTCGCCGAGGAGCGCGGCGCGCCGTCGAGCGCGGGCATCGTGCTGTCCGTCTACGCCGTCGGCTCGGCCCTCGCCGGACTGGTCTTCGGCGCCCTCGACACCAAGGTGCCGCTGCCCAGGCTGCTCCTCATCGGGGCCGCGGGCACGGCGCTGACGACCCTGCCGCTGCTCCTCGTCGGCAACATCGCGACGCTCGCCGTCGCCGTCTTCTTCTCCGGCATCTTCTTCGCCCCCACCATGATCGTCGTCATGGGCATGGTCGAGAAGAGCGTGCCGCCCGCGCAGCTCACCGAGGGCATGACCTGGGCCATCACGGGCCTGAGCGTGGGCGTGGCCCTCGGCGCCGCCGTCTCCGGGAACATGGTGGACGCGTACGGCCCGCGCGGCGGCTTCTTCGTCGCCATCGCCGCCGGCGCCGCCGCCCTGCTGCTGGCCCTGTCCGCCCGCGGTCCGCTGACCCGGCGGCTGGCCGCCCGCCAGGCGGAGGCCGGAGCCGAGCCGGCCGGGAGGGCGGGCGGCGCCGCGAGTGCCGAGGCTGCCGAGGTGCGTTCGTGACCGGCGGGTATGGTCTGGAGCGGACGATATCCGGACCCAGGGCGGGAGCGACGGTGGGCGAGACGGTGGGTGAGCCGACCACGGACGGCCGCCGCCTCAAGGGCGAGCGCCGCAAGCGGGAACTGATCGACGCCACCGTGCAGGTCGTCGCCCGCGAGGGCGTGGCCGGGGTGAGCCACCGGGCCGTCGCCCGCGAGGCCGGCCAGCCGCCGACCGCCGCCGCGTACTACTTCAAGAGCATCGACGACCTGCTCACCGCCGCCCTCACCCGCTGCATGGCCCAGGACGCCGAACGGATGCGCGCGCTGACCGGCGGCACCGACGGCGGCCCCGGCGGCCTGCGGGCGCTCGCCGAGCTGATGTCGGCCGTGGTCGCGCGGCCGGACCACCTGCTCGCCGAGTACGAGCTGTACCTCCTCGCCGCCCGCCGCCCGGAGCTGCGCGGGCCGACCCAGGACTGGCTGGAGGCGATCGCCGAGTTCGGGCGATGTTATACGGACGACCCGGTCCGCCTGCGGATCCTGAGCGGCGTCATGGACGGCCTGCTGATGCAGGCGCTGCTGACCGACACCCCGCCCACGGCGGACGAGTTCGAAGCGGTCCTGCGGGCCGTCCTGCTCTGACGCCGCTGCCGCGGCGGTGACGGCGGCGCCCCCGCACGGCCCCGGCGCCGCGGTGCGCCCGGCAGCGCCGTGCCCACCGGACCGGACCCTTCCGTAGTCGGCCGCACCCGTGCACCGTCCCGGCCGTGCCGTCCTGCGGCGCCGCACCGCACCGCCGCGCCCCGGTGGCCGGTCCCCGCCCATCGACCCCTTTTCCCCCTGCGTCCTTCGTCGCGTTTTTGTACCATTACGCAAGGTCAAGTAAGGAGCAAGTCTTGTTAACGGAGCTTACGCAGCGGCATCTCCCGTTGATTTCACGGGCACATGAGGTCCTGCGCAGCCGCGAGCACTGGTCCCCCTACCCCGAAGACCCGGACGCGTACGGGGAGAAGGGTCCCGCCGAGGGCGAAGCGGCCTTCCGCGAACTGCTCGGCCGGCCCTTCCCCCTCGACCAGCCCGGCCGGGACGGGACCGTGGGCCCCGCCCCCGAAGAGGGCGGCGAGCACTCCCCGTACGGCTTCCCGCTCGGCATCTCCTACCCCCACAGCGACCCCGCCGCCCTGATCTCCGCGATGCGCGCGGCCATGCCGGCGTGGCGCTCGGCCGGCCCCGACGCCCGGGCTGCCGTGTGCGCGGAGATCCTCGCCCGGCTGGCCGACCGCCCCCACGAACTGGCCCAGGCCGCCATGCACACCAGCGGCCACAACCCCGTGATGGCCTTCCACGCGGGCGCCGTCCACGCACTGGACCGCGGACTGGAAGCCGTTGCGCAGGCCCACGCCGAACAGACCCGGATGCCCGCCGCCCTGACCTGGCGCAAACCCCTGGCCGATGGCCGGATCTTCGCGCTCGACAAGTCGTTTTCCGCCGTTCCGCGCGGCATCTCCCTGCTGGTGGCCGGCTCCGTCTTCCCCACCTGGAACGGATACCCGGGCCTCTTCGCCTCCCTGGCCACCGGCAACCCCGTCCTGGTCAAACCGCACCCGCGCGCCGTCCTCCCGCTGGCCCTGACCGTCCGCACCGCCCGCGAGGTGCTGCACGAGGCGGGCTTCTCCCCGGACCTGATCGCCCTCGTCCCCGAACGCCCCGGCGAAGCGCTGGCGAAGCGCCTCGCGGTGCACCCCGAGGTCGCCATCGTCGACTACGCCGGCACGACCGCCTTCGGCGGCTGGCTGACCGTCAACGCCACCCAGGCACAGGTGTACACGAGCGTCTCGGCCGTCAACTCCGTCCTCGTGGAGTCCACCCCGAGCTACCGCGACATGCTCGACAACCTGGCCTTCAGCCTCGCCCTCTACAGCGGACAGCTGTGCACCAGCCCGCAGAACGTCCTGGTGCCCCGCGGGGGCATCGCCACCGACGAGGGCCACAAGACCTTCGCCGAAGTCCTCTCCGACCTCGGTACGGCCCTGGACCGGCTGCTGGCCGACGACGCCGGGGCGGCCGCCGTGCTCGGCGCCCTCTACGCCCCCTGCGTGCTCGAACGCGTGGAACGGGCCGACTCCGGCCGGCTGGGCCACGTCGCCCACCACACCCGCACCGTGCTCCACCCCGACTTCCCCGACGCGGTCGTGCGCACCCCCGTACTCGTGCAGCTCGACGCCGCCCGCGACCGCGACCGGGTCACCCTCGCCGCCGAATGGCCCGGCCCCGTCGTCCTCGTCGCCGCCGTGGACTCCGCCCGTGACGGGATCGCCCTGATCGCCCGTACCGTCCGCCGCAGCGGAGCCCTCTCCGTCGGCGCGTACACCGCCTCCCGGGAGGTCGAACGGGCCCTGGAGGACGCCTGCGCCGAGAGCGGGGTCATGCTCTCGCTCAACCTCACCGGCGACTGGTACCTGAGCCAGTCGGCCGTCTACTCGGACCTGCACGGCACCGGCCTCAACCCGGCCGGAAACGCCACCTACTGCGACGCCGCCTTCGTCGCGAACCGCTTCCGCACCGTCGCCGTGCGCCGCAAGGCCGCCGACGGCTTCATGTGACCCGGAGGTCGTCCGTGTTCGTCACCTCACTCGACCTACCGCTGCGTGGACGCGAGCGCGAACTCGCCCACATCCGTGACGTCCTGGTGCACGGCTGCACCGAGGGCAGCGCCCTGCTCGTCATCGAGGGCCCGCCCGGCTCCGGCAAGACGAGGCTGCTGCGCGCGTGCGCGACCATGGCGCAGGAGATGGGGTACGCGATGGCCGACCGTCCGTACACCGGGCGGCGGGAGGAGTTCCCGCGCCCCCGCTACAAGCACGGCCCGTTCGCCCGGCACGGCCTGCGCTCCGGCCGGGGCCGCGCCCGGCCGGAGGCGGGGCCGCCGCTGCTGCTGCTGATCGACGAGGCCGACCGGCTCGGCGTGGAGGCCCTGGAGACCCTGCTGGCCAGGCGGGCGGGCCTGCACGGCCACCACGCCGTCTCGGTGGTCGCCCACCGCAGCGGCAAGGGCCCCGAGTCCATCGGCGCGGTGCTCGCCACCCCGACCGGACGCCGTGACCGGCTCCTCCTGTCCCCGCTGGCCCCCGCGGCCTCGGCCCTGCTCACCGCCGACGTGCTGGGGATGCCCGCCGCGCCCTCCCTGCTCGAACTCGTCGACCAGGCCGAGGGCCTGCCCCGGCTGATCGTCGCCCTGCTGACCGGCCTGCGCGAGGAACAGGGCCTGCGGATCGCCGACGGCGAGGCACACCTCGCCGACCGGCGGCTCCCGCAGCGCGTCCGGGCGGAGGTCGCCGCCACCATGGAGACCTTCTCGCCCGACCTGCGCCAACTGCTGCGGATGGCCGCCGTCCTGGGCCGGGAACTGGAATACGAGGTACTGGCGCCCATGCTGCGCACCTCGCCCTCGGGGATGGTCCAGCTGATGGACGAGGCCGTCGCCACGGGCGCCGTCCACAGCGACGGCGTACGGACGGTCTTCCGCAGCGAACTGCTGCGGCGCCTCATCGCGGGCTCGGTGCCCGCCTCCCTCAAGCGGGCCCTGCTCCGCGAGGCCCAGGAAGCGCGCAGACCCCGGGTGCCGGCGGCGCGGACCGCCGCACCCGGGGCCGGGCACGGTCCCGGCCACGGACCCGCGTACGGGGACCGGTCCGGGAGCGTGGCGCTGAACGACCGGCGGAGCGCCGTCGTCAGCCTGGTGGCGCAGGGGCTGACCAACCAGCAGATCGCCCGCAGGCTGGAGGTCTCCCCCCACACCGTCAACTACCACCTGCGCAAGCTGTTCCACAGCTACGGCGTCCGCTCGCGCATCGATCTGCTGAGGGCCGTGGAGCGGCAGCGGGAGGCCGCCCCACGGCTCACCGGATGAGGCCCCGTGCCCGCCCGGGGGCGGCGGGCACGGGGCCCCGCTCAGCCCGCGGGCGCCCGCAGGTACCGGTCGAGGGCCGCGTCCGGCAGCAGCCTCGCCAGGACCGTCAGCCGCTTCACGTCCGCCCCGACCCGGTAGCGGGTCCTCGGCCGGCCGTCGGTCAGCGCCCGGACCACCCCGTCGGCCACCGCCGACGGGGTGGTCCGGCTGGCCCGCGCCGCCTGCTCGCTCTCGTACAGGAAGCGGTTGAAGCGGATGCGGTAGAGCTCGGCCAGCTCCCCGGGCATCGCGTCCAGCGCGTCCCGGCCCAGCTCGGAGACCTTGTCCCAGATCGGCGTCATCACGGCCCCGGGCTGGACCACGCTCACCGCGACACCGGAATCCCGCAGCTCCCGGCGCAGTACGTCGCTCAGCGCCTCCTTCGCGAACTGGGCTGCCGCGTACGCCCCGAGGTAGGGCAGGGCCACCGTCCCCAGGCCCGAGGTGACGTTCACCAGACGGCCCCGCGTCCTGCGCAGCTGCGGCAGGAAGGCCTGGGTGACGGAGAGCTGGCCCACCACGTTGGTGTCGAGCTGCCAGCGCAGCCGCTCGGGCGGTACGCACTCCAGCGGGGCGGGCACGCACACCCCCGCGTTGTTGACCAGGCCCCACAGGCCCTGCCCGCCGGTGTCCCGGTCGATGCGGGCGGCCGCCTCGCGGACCTGTCCGGGATCGGTGACGTCGACCCGGACGGCGCTCAGCCGGCCGTTCGGCGCGGCCTCCTCGAGCTCCTTGCCGACGCCGTCGTCCCGCACCCCGGCGAACACCCGGAACCCGAGACCGTCCAAGTGCAGTACGCAGGCCCGGCCCAGGCCGGTGGAGGCTCCGGTGACCAGGACGGCGCGGCCGTGCGGCGCGACGGGCTTCCTACGGGGTGCGGGCATGGCTGCTCTCCTTCACCGGGGCGGACGCGGGGGACGGGACGGACGAGGGGCGGGACGAGGGATGGTCGGTGCGGCGGCCCGCGCCGGGGAAGGACAGCGCACCCTCCAGCGTCGCCACGAGCCTGCGCTCGGGCATGAACCGGAAGTACGCGTCGCGCACGGGCCGCCGTACCGGGTTCTCGGACTGCTCGAACTCGCTGATCGAGCGGGAGGCGGCGACCATGCCCCGGGTCCGCTCGCGCCGTTCGTCCTCGTAACGGCGCAGCGCCCGGGGCACGTCGGTGGCGCCGCCCAGCACCCGGGCCAGGACGGCGGCGTCCTCCAGGGCCATGCCGGAGCCCTGGCCCAGGCTGGTCAGCATGGGGTGCGCCGCGTCGCCCAGCAGGGTCACGGGCCCCCGGCCCCAGCGTTCGAGGAAGACCCGGTCCCGGGAGGGCACCGCCAGGATCGACTCCGGCGGGGTGACGTCGATGGCCTGCCCCACCTCCTCGGCCCAGCCCGCGAAGGCCGCGGCCACGCCCTCCTTGCCGCCGCGCCAGTCGGCGGACTCGTGGGCGGGCATGTTCTTGGTGCCCCACCAGTAGAGGAGTCCGTCACCCATGTCGACCATGCCGAAGCGCTGCCCGCTGCCCCAGTAGTGCGTGACGGAGCCGGGGGTGAACCGGGGATGGCTGAAGGGGGTCAGCGCGAGCCAGCAGATGTAACCGCTGTCCCGGGACTCCTCCGGGCCGCCCACCAGCTGCCGCCGCACCGCCGATCCGAACCCGTCGGCCCCGATCAGTACGTCGCCGCGGGTCTCGCTGCCGTCCTCGAAACCCACCCACACCTCCTGGGTCTCCTCGTCCACCGCGATCTCGCGGGCCGCGGACCCCAGCCGCAGCGGTATGCCGTCCGCGGCGGCGAGGAGCGCCTGCTGGAGCTCGGAGCGGGTGATCAGCACACTGGGCACCCCCAGCCGTTCGATGATCGACGGGAAGGGGAACTCCCTGATCAGCCGCCCCCGCGCGGTCCGCACGTGGTACGACTCCAGGACCTGGCCCCGCTTCTCCAGCCCCAGGTCCAGCCCGACGGAGTCCAGTGCCGCGATGGCGTTGCTCATCACGGACAGCCCCGAGCCCGCCGCCCGCAGTTCGGTGGCCCGTTCGTGGATCTCCACCTCCAGGCCCGCCTTGCGCAGCGCGGCGCCTGCCGCGAGGCCTCCGATACCGGCCCCGATCACGATCGCCTTCATGTCCGTCCTCACTTCTCGATCAGTTCGGTGACGACCCGGACCACGTGTTCGATGTGCGGCTCCTCCATGATCGTCAGGTGGTCGCCCGGTACGTCGAGGACCGTGAGCTCACCGCTGGTGCGCTCGCGCCAGCCGTTGGCCGGGTCCCGGTGCATCGAGTCGATGGCGGTGTGCATGGAGTCCAGGACCTCCGGCAGCGGCTCCGAGGCGTGGATGAGGACCACGTCCTGGTCGACCACCTCCGGCCGGTAGGCGAACGCCCCGCGCCAGTTCGCCTCGTACACGTCGAACAGCCGCCGCACCAAGGCCCCCGTACTGCCCGCCGGGAGCACCCCCTCGTCCGCCGCGAGCCGGGCGATGAAGTCGAACTTCTCGTCCAGCGTCCGCAGCCCGTCGGGGATCAGCTCCAGGGGCGAGTCGCCGCCGCGCCGCAGCCACAGCAGCTCCCAGAAGAACCACCCCAGCAGCGCGTCGTCGTGGGTGCGCAGCCTGCGCCCGGGGTTGAGGGCCGTGGTGTCCAGCAGGATCAGCCTGCCGACCTCCTCGCCCGCCGCCCGCAGCTGCCGGGCGATCTCGAAGGCGACGAAGCCCCCGAAGGACCAGCCGCCGATCAGGTACGGGCCGCTGGGCTGCACCTCGCGCATCCGTGCCACGTAACTCGCGGCGATCTCCTCGACGCTGCGCAGCGGATCGCTGCCCGGGTCCACGCCGGCCGCCTGGAAGGCGTAGAACGGCCGGTCCTGCGGGAGGTACTTGGCGAACCGGACGTAGCACAGGACGTTGCCGCCCATGGGGTGGACGAAGAACAGCGGAGGCCGGTCCCCCTGCGCGCGGATGGGCACGAGCGGATCGAAGGCCGCCACCGCCCCTCCGGCGCGCAGCCGGGCCGCCAGCTCCGCCACGGTCGGCGCGGAGATGAACTCGGACAGCGGGACACCGATGCCGAAGCGCTGCTCGATCCTGACCACGAGGCGCATCGCGGTGAGCGAAGTCCCCCCGAGGTCGAAGATGTTGTCGTGCACGCTGACCTCGGGCAGCTGGAGCAGCTCGCCGAGCATGTCGGCGAGGGCGCGCTCGTACGCGTCGCGCGGGGCGGTCGCGTCGGCGGACACCGAGGCCGTCAGCCGCAGCTCGCGCAGCGCCTTGTCGTCGCGCTTGCCGCTGGGGGTGAGCGGCAGCTCCGGGAGCCACTGCACGTGCGAGGGCACCATGTAGTCGGGCAGTGCCGAACGCAGCTGCTTCATCAGCTGCTCCAGATCGGCCCGCTGCGGGTCGCCCACCAGGAACGCGGCGAGGAAGGCGTCGTTGCCCTCGCGGCGGCGGGCCACGACGGCCGCCCCCGCAAGTCCCGGATGGTCCGCGGCGAAGCGGGTGATGGCGAGCTCCACCTCCGCCGGCTCGACGCGGAAGCCCCGTACCTTGACCTGCGCGTCGGACCGCCCCAGGCACACCACGGAGCCGTCGGGCAGCACCAGGCCGAGGTCACCGGTCCGGTAGAGGCGCTCGCCGGGGGCCCCGCCCGGACGCGGCAGGAACCGCTCCGCCGTCAGCTCGGGCTGTCCGGCGTACCCGCGGGCCAGGCAGGTGCCGCCCAGGTGGATCTCGCCCTTGACGCCGACGGGCACCGGCCGCATCCGCGCGTCCAGGACGAGGACCTCCGCGCCGTCGACGGGCAGGCCGATCGGCGGCAGGGCCGGGAAGCGCAGCGGGTCGCCCGTCATGGTGTGGCTGGTGACCACATGGGACTCGGTGGGCCCGTACTGGTTCTCCAGGATCACCCCGGGCAGGGCCTTGCACAGGGCGCGTATCTCGTCCGTCACCCGCAGCTGTTCGCCCGAGGAGAGCAGCGCGCGCAGCGCGTGCGGGACGGTGTCCAGGGCCAGCGCGGTCTCCGCGAACTGCTGGAGGGCCACGTACGGGAGGTACAGGCGCTCGGCCCCCTCACGGTCCAGCAGGCGCAGCAGGGCCGGCATGTCGCGGCGCTCGTCCTCGGACACCAGCAGCAGGGTGCCGCCGCCGCAGAGCGTGGAGAAGAGTTCCTGGAAGGAGACGTCGAAGCTCAGGGGCGCGTACTGGACGGTGGTGCCGCCGACCACGCCGCTGGGGACGGAGTTCTGCCAGGCGACGAGGTTCGCCAGCGAGCGGTGGGGCATCTCCACGCCCTTGGGCAGGCCGGTGGATCCGGAGGTGAACAGCAGGTAGGCGATGGACTCCGGGTCGATCACCGGCAGCGCGCGGTCCGTGCCGGAGGCGGTGTCCGGCGCTCGCGCGGCCAGGTCTTCTCCCGTCGCCCCGGCGGTCTCCGGGAACAGCTCCTCGGCGGCCAGCACCGGGGAGGAGGCGTCGAGCTGCTCCGCGTACGCCCGGTGGGCGACCACCCGGAACGGCCGGGCCTGCTCCAGCATGGCGGCGATCCGCTCCCGCGGGTAGCCGGTGTCCAGCGGGACGGTCGCCCCGCCGGCCTTGAGGACGCCGAGGATCACGGCGACGGTCTCGGGGGAGCGGTCCATGGCGATGCCGATCCGGTCCCCGGGAGCCGCCCCGAGCGCCAGCAGGCGGTGGGCGACGCGGTCGGCGGCGGCGTCGAGCCCGGCGTAGCTCAGCCGCCGGTCGCGGAAGACCAGGGCGGTGGCCTGCGGGGTCCGGGCGGCCTGCGCCTCGAAGGCGCGCACGACGTCGGGGGCGCCCGTGGCGGCCGGACCCTGCGGCAGCGGGGCGGCGGCGTCCCCGGTCAGGAAGCCGAAGTCGGCGGCGTCCGTGGGGTGTTCGACGACCCGGTGCAGGATGTCGGTGAAGTACCGGGTGTACAGGTCGGCCTGCTCGGGCGTGAAGAGGCGTCCCTGGTAGTCCATCCGCAGCCAGATGTGGTCGTCGGCCGGTTCGGTGACGGCATTGACCAGCAGTGAGAAGTTGGTCTCCTCCCAGGTGCGGAAGTCCAGCGAACGCACCCCCGGCAGGCCGAAGACGGCGGCGAGCTGGCGGAAGTGGATGTAGTTGAAGGCGGTGTCGAGGACGGTCGCGCCGAGGTCCTCCTGGATGGCGCTGAGCGGATAGCGGCGGTGCGGGTGGCTGTCCTGCTCGGCGCGGAAGGCCGCGCGCACGACCGACAGCCAGCTGTCACCGGTGGCGTCGAGCCGGACGGGCATGGTGTTGAGGAAGAGCCCGGCGATGCGCTCGGCGCCCTCCCGGGCGGGCCGGCCGTGGGTGACCAGGCCGGTGGTCACGTCCGTGCTGCCGGAGAACAGGCGCAGCGTGAGCAGGTGCGCCGTGAACAGGACCGACTTCACCGGCAGGGTGTGGGCCCGGGAGAACTCCTTCACCGCGGCGACGAGTCCGGCCGGCAGGTCCACGCGCCGGGTGATCAGCCCCTCGCTGCCGGGCGATGCGTGCGGGCGGAAGGCGTCGAGCTGGAGCAGCTCGGCCCCCGCCAGGGTCCGCTGCCAGTGCTCCCGGGTCTGCGGGGACTCCAGGGCGCGCCGTTCGGCGAGGACGTGGTGCGCGGCCGAGGGCAGTTCCAGCTCCGGGACGGGCCCGATGTCCTGGCCCAGCGCGTGCGCGTAGTCCTGGAGGAGCTCCCGCACGAGGTTCGCGACGCTCCCGCCGTCCAGGAGGGCGTGGTGGAAGCTGAGGACCAGCTCCACCGTCCCGGGCAGGACGTGGACCCGCAGGTGGTAGAGCGGGGGACGCTCGAACTCGTACGGCCAAAAGCGCCGTTCCTCGATGTGGGCGCCGATCTCGCGCTCGGCGGACTCCGGCGCCAGTGCACGCAGGTCGGCGACGTCCAGGGCGCGTTCGACGGAGGTGTCCACGATCTGGAGCGGCTCGGAGAAGCTGCCGAGGTCGAAGGACGACCGCAGGACCGGGTGGCGGGCCACGAGCCGGTCGAAGGCGGCCGTGAAGAGCTCCGCGTCCCAGGCGAAGGAGAGGCTGTACCGGAACACGTCGCGGTAGACGGCCGAGTCCTGCTCGGCCCGGCTGTGGTAGAGCAGTCCCAGCTGGAGGCGGGTGACGGGGTAGGCGTCGGCCCGGCCTTCGAGGCGCGCCCGGTCGACCCCGGCGACGAGTGCGAAAGGCGCGGGTTCCGGATCGGCTCCCGCCGCGGCGGCGTCCGCGCGGGTCACGGCGGCCAGGGCCGCGACGGTGGGACGGCGCATCAGGTCGCTCAGATCGAAGGTGAGCCCCCGCTTCTGGGCGCGCACCAGGACCCGCAGCATCAGGATCGAGTCCCCGCCGAGGGCGAAGTAGTCGTCGTGGACACCGACGCGCGGTACGCCGAGCACCTCGGCCCAGACCTCGGCGAGCGCCGCCTCGACGGGGGTGCGCGCGGCCGTGTACGCGGTGGGGGAGTCGGGCACCGAAGGCTCGGGCAGCGCCCGGCGGTCGGCCTTGCCGTTGGGCGTCAGCGGGATCGCGGGGATCCGTACGAAGTAGGCGGGGAGCATGAACTCGGGCAGGGTGCGGGCGAGTCCGGTGCGCAGGCCGACCGGGTCGAGTTCCTCGTCGGCGACGTAGTAGGCCGCCAGGTGGGTGCCCCGGGTGGCGCTGTCGCGGTCCACGGCGAGGGCGTCGCGCACACCCGGGAGGGCGGCGAGCGCGCCCGCGACCTCGCCGAGCTCGACGCGGTTCCCGCGGATCTTGACCTGTCCGTCGATCCGGCCGAGGTACTCCAGGGAGCCGTCGGCGAGGCGGCGGGCCAGGTCGCCGGTGCGGTACATCCGGCCGCCCGGGACGAAGGGGTCCACGGTGAACTTCTCGGCCGTCAGCTCGGGCCGCTCCAGGTAGCCGCGGGCCACCTGGACACCGCCGATGCACAGTTCCCCGGGCAGGCCGACGGGCTGCGGCTCGCCGTGGGCGTCGAGGACGTACAGCCGGGTGTTGTCCACGGGCCGGCCGATGGGCACGCGGCGCACCGGCTCCCCCGGCACCACGGTGCAGTCGTGGTAGGAGACGTCCACGGTGGCCTCGGTCGGACCGTACAGGTTGACCAGGAGCGGCCCGTCACCGGCGAAGACCCGGTGGAACTGCTCGACGCGGGCGGGCGCCAGGGCCTCGCCGCTGCAGAACACGTACCGCAGGCCCGCGGCATCGGCGCGCAGCGCGGGATGGTCCTCCAGCAGGTCCAGGAAGGGCCCCAGCATGGAGGGCACGAAGTGCACGGTCGTGACGCCGTGCGCGGCGACGGCGGCGAGGAGGGTGCGCGGGTCGCGTTCGCCGCCGGGCTCCAGCAGGGCGAGCGAAGCGCCCTCGACGGCCCACCAGAACAGCTCCCACACCGACACGTCGAAGGAGACGGGCGTCTTCTGCAGGAGGACGTCGCCGGCGCCGATCGGGTACCGGGACTGCATCCAGGCCAGCCGGTTGACGACGGAGCGGTGCTCGACCATCACCCCCTTCGGGGTGCCGGTGGAACCGGAGGTGTAGATGACGTACGCCAGGTCGCGGGGCCCGGCGCCCGCCGCGGGGGCGGGCAGTTCGTCGGAGCGCAGCCCGTCGGTGGGCGCACCGTCCCTCCCGTCCCCGTCGGGTATCAGGTCCACGCGCAGGACGGGGACCCGGCCGGGGGCCAGCGGCTCCGGCGAGCCCGGACCGGTCAGGACGGCGCCCGCCCGGCTGTCGGACAGCAGGAAGGCGATCCGCTCCGCGGGGTACCCGGGGTCGACGGGCACGTACGCGGCGCCGGACTTGAGCACGCCCAGCAGGGCGGGCAGGGTGTGCGGGCCGCGTTCGAGGAGTACGGCCACGCGGTCGCCGGTCCGGATGCCGCGGGCCCGCAGGGCCCGGGCGACCTGCTCGGCGCGGGCGTCGAGAGCGGCGAAGGTGAGGGTGGCGCCGGGGTCGGTGGCGTCGGCCACGGCGACCCGGTCGGGGGTGCGGGCGGCCTGCTCCTCGAAGAGGGCGTGCAGGGTCGTGTCGTCCCGGAAGGGCACCGGGGCCCCCTGGTCCTGCCGGGTCAGCCGGTCGCGCTCGTCGGCGTCGAGGAGGGGCAGGGTGAGCGCGGGCCGCCCGGGCTCCCCGACGGCCGCCCGCAGCAGGTGCCCGAGGTGCGCGGCCACCGCCTCGACGGGACGGTCCTCGTCGAACACGTCGACGGCGTAGTCGAGGTCGACGCGCAGCGGACCGTCGTCCTCGAAGGCGTGCACCATCACGGACAGGGCGTCCTGGTGGTGCACGGGCGCGGCGATGACGCTCTCGTGCACCACGCCGGCCGGTACCGGGGGCCGGGGGAAGCGCAGGTAGGACACGGTGACGTCGAACAGCCGGCGGTCGCCCGCGACCGCGGGGGCCTCGCGCAGCACGTCGCCCAGCGCGAGCCTCGCGTGTCCGCGCAGCGCGTCCGCATCGCCGCGGATCCCGGCGGCGAGCCCGGCCAGCGAGGCCCCCTCGTCCACCCGGACGCGCAGCGGCAGGCTGTTGGCGAACTGGCCCACGGTGGAACGTTCCAGTTCGGTGCGGCGGTTGAGGAAGGGGACGCCGAGCACGACCTCCTCGGCCCGGTGCACCCGCGCGAGGTAGGAGGCGAACGCGGCGGTGAGGAAGGCGAAGGGGGAGCTCCCGCCCCGCCGCACGCGCGCGACGAGCTCGCCGTCCACGGTGAAGCTGTGCCGGCCCCGCCGCTGCGCCCCGCCCTCCGGCAGCCGCTCGGGCGTACGGGGGAACAGTGCGGGCGTCACGCCGGCCAGCGCCGCACGGTGGAAGGCGCGGTCGGCCTCCTGCTCGGCGGAACCGGCGTAGCGGGCGTCCGCCTCGGTGAAGTCGGCGTACGAGGGCGCGGGACCGGCCTCGGCCCGGGGGTCCGCCCGGGAGCCGGTCAGTTCGGCGTACCGGGCCCAGATCCCGTGGCTGATGCGGTTCAGGGCCCAGGCGTCGGCGACGATGTGGTGGACGGTGAGGTGCAGGTGGACGAGGGAGGCGCCCTCGCGGACCACGGCGGCCGAGAACAGCGGAACATCGGCCCTCAGGTCGAAAGGCTGCGCGAGGGAACGTTCCTTCAACTGCTCGACGGCCGCCGCCGGATCCTTCTCCCCGGACAGGTCGAATTCGTCCACCCATTCCTCGTCGGGCGTGCCGGAGGAATCCGCGAGCCACTGGAACGGAATTCCTTCCCACTCGCCGAAACGAAGAATTAACGCATCATTGACACGCAGTACGTGCGCCGTTGCCGCCCGCAGGGCCGGCACGTCGATCTCCCCGGACAGTCGCTCGTGCAGCATCACGTTGAACTGGGGGTCGCCCGGGGTCCGGGACTCGGCGGCCCAGATGTCGCGCTGGTAGGAGGTGAGCGGGAGGGTGCGGCGGACAGCCACGGCTTTTCCTCACTTTCGGATCTTGTCGACCGAATGAAAATCGCCAATTCGAATTCCTCCGAAATCGTATGCAGGGCACTACTCGAAGATCCACTACCGGAACGAGTGGCCCGACTACTCGTTTGAGTAGGGTCCGTTTGACCGCGATACGGCCGGTCCATTGACCGGGGGTGCCCCTTCGATGAGGATCTTGACGTCGATCGTCACGTCGATGCCCACGTCCCGTGCTCGCGCCCCGCGCCCGACGAAAGGCCGGTCCACCGCGCATGACGCTCCCCGGACTTCCCGCCGCCGACCACGAACTGAGCCCCCGCACCGGCTACGCGCGAGCGCACTGGGAGGCGGCCGCGGACGGACTGCTGCGCGCCGCCTGGCGCTGGGCCACCCCGCACGGCGCCCTCCTCGACCTGCCCGGCCGTCCCTCCGCCTCAGGGGTCCGCTCCGACGGCCTGGAGGGCTACGCCCGCACCTTCCTCGCCGCCGCCTTCCGCGTCGCGGGCGCCGACGGCAAGGACCCGGAGGGCTGGCTCGACCGGTACGCGGCCGGGCTCGCGGCAGGCACCCGCACCCCCGGCCGCACGGACGAGGAGTCCTGGCCCCTCATCCTCGACCTGCACGTCCAGGGCCAGCCGATGGTCGAATCGGCGTCCGTGGCCCTCGGGCTGCGCCTCACCCGGCCCTGGCTGTGGGACCGCCTGGACAGCGGGGACCAGGACCGCGCCGAGCACTGGCTGCGCGGCGCCCTGCGCCACCAGCCCTCCCCGAACAACTGGTACCTCTTCCCCTTCACGGTGGCAGGGTTCCTGGAGTCGGTGGGCCGCGGGGACCAGGAGACCGCCCGCGCCCGCCGAAGGGGCCTGGACCTCCTGGAGGGCTGGTACCGCGGCCAGGGCTGGTACGCCGACGGCGACGGCCGGTCCTTCGACCACTACAACGGCTGGGCCCTGCACCTGTACCCGGTGCTCGACGCCCACCTGGCCGCCGCCGAGGGCGCCGCCGCTCCGGCGGGCCCCTACGGCGCACGGCTGCGCGAACACCTGGAGAGCCTCTCGCTGCTCTTCGGCGCCGACGGCGCCCCGCTCCACTTCGGCCGCTCCCTGACCTACCGCTTCGCCGCGGCCTCGGCCGTCGGCCTCGGCGCGGTCACCGCGCACACCCCGCTCTCCCCGGGCACCTCCCGGCGGCTGCTGAGCGGAGCGCTGCGCCACTTCCTCGACCGGGGTGCCGTCGGCGCGGACGGGCTGCTCACCCCGGGCTGGTACGGGCCGCACGCGGCGACCCTCCAGGCCTACTCGGGTCCGGCCTCGCCCTACTGGGCCTCCAAGGCCTTCGTCTGCCTGCTCGCCCCGGCCGGCCATCCGCTGTGGACCGCGACGGAGGAACCGGCCCCCAGCGAGGGCCCGGACCGCGTCCTGGCCCTTCCCGCGCCGGGCTTCCTGGTGCAGAGCACGCGCGCGGACGGCATCGTACGGCTCCACAACCACGGCAGCGACCACGTGCACCCGGTGGGAGCCGAATCGGCGGCGGACGAGGACCCGCACTACGGCCGACACGCCTACTCCACCCGCACCGGCCCCACGATGCGCGAGAACACCGCCGACAACCACCTCGCCGTGGTCGTGTCAGGGGTGCGCAGCACCCGGCGCCGCATCCACCCGCTCGGCGCCGGACACGGCGAGGGATGGGGCTGGGCCGCCTCCTGGCACCGGCCCGTCTTCCCGAGCGGGCCCGCGGCCCTGCCGGGCCTGCGCGTGGAGAGCGTCACCTTGGTCCGGGGCCGCCACGAACTGCGCGCGCACCGGGTCCAAGGGGCCCCGTACGGAGCCCGCGTGGAGCAGACCGGCTGGGCCACCGGCCCCGGCGAACCCCTGCTGTCCGCGCTCCACCCGCTGCACGGCTGGGCGGAGCACGACGAGGCCAGGGCTCCCGCGGGCACCGCCTTCACGCCCTGGGCCCTCCTCCCGCGCCTTTCTGCCGCGGCGGAGGGCACCGCCCTGTACGCGGCGCTGGCCACGCTCACCGGCGAGGAGGACCCCGCCCCGCTGTCGTCCGCGGTCTCCGAAGTGACCGCGGACGAAGCCGTGCTGGAGGTGCGCTGGGCCGAAGACGGCGCGCTGACCCGGATCTCCTTCGGCCCGCCCCTCCTCGTGGAGCACCTGCCGCCTCGCTGAGCGGCGGGTGGACGGTGGCCGTCGGCTGACGGGGTCTCAGGCCAGGTAGTAGGGCCGGTTGTGGGCGGCGACCGGGGCGGACTGGTAGGTCCAGGCACCCGCCGCCGGAGCGCCGCCGACCAGCCGGGCCAGGTCCTGGCCGACCTCGCTGGTCCGGTCCTGCACGCTCAGGTGCGCCCGCTCGGCGGCCGGGCCGGCCAGGTCGTACCAGCGGTAGGGCTGGTAGACGTTCATCGGTCCGGCCAGCGCCCGGCCGTCGGCGTCGGTCCCGTACCCGGTGACGGGGGTGTTGTTCACGCTCGCGGGGACGAGCCGCCCCAGCTCGACGCCGAAGGAGAACAGTTCCGCCTCCCCCCGCTCGATGCCCCCGTCCGCCGTGAGCTCCGCCGCGCGGCAGCGGACGTTCCACGCCTCGCCCGCGGGCCCGTTGAGCGAGGGCATCTCCACCTCGAACCAGCCCGCGTACTTCGGCTCCGCGTACAGCTTGCGCCCGGCGTCGATGGCCAGGGGGTTGTCGCACAGGACGTGGATGCGGGCGATGCCCAGCAGCTTCGACTGGTCCTCCCCGCGCGCGTACTGCTCGTAGCGGAGCTCCGGGAGCCGGCCGGCCGCCGCGGTGGGATGGGCGACGACGTTGACCTCGATCTCCTGGGTGACGCCCGCGCCGGTCCGGTACTGCGCGAAGTACAGCTGATAGTTCAGCGACACCAGGCCGCGGCCGCCGAACTCCGCAGCCGTCAGGGCCGGGTGGCACTTCGCCAGCAGCTCGCGGACCGGCCCGGGGTCCACGAGGTAGTCCAGGCCGATGTTGTGGAGCGCCCCGTAGTGGAAGGGCAGCTGGTAGGGGGCTGCGACGGGAGGCAGCGGCAGGTGGGTCACGGGGAGGCTCCGGAGGTGCGGGAGGGGGACAGCGGGACGGGCCGGTCGCGGGAGGCGAGCTCCGCCTCGATCCGGCGTGCGCTGCGCAGGGCCAGGGCGGCCATGGTCAGCGTCGGGTTGGAGGTGGCCACCGACGGCATGCTGCCGCAGCCGACGGCGTACAGCCCGGGGTGGTCCCAGCAGCGCTGCCACCGGTCGACCACCGAACTGCCGGGCGAGGAGCCCATGATGTGCGTGCCGGCGCCGTGGCCCGCGCCCCGGTAGCCGTAGGCCCGGTCCTTGTGCGTGAAGCGGCCGGGCCAGGCTGCCGGGGCGAAGTCGGTGTGGTCCTCGGCCCCCAGCAGCGTGAAGAGCTGGTCGGAGACCGCCTTCGCCGCGGCGATCCCCTCCTTGACGTGGTCCGAGAGGTCGTACGTGATCACCGGCCGCGGGAGTCCGGACGCGTCGAGGTGGCCGGGGTCGAGGGTGACCCGGTTGGCGGGGTCCGCGCCCTGCTCCATCTCGAACTGCAGCGCGAACTGACGGCCGACCCGGTCGGCCACCGCCCGCCGCAGCTCGGGACCGCGCAGTCCGCGCCCGTCCGCGCCGGTGGACCGCAGCAGCTCCGCCACCTCGATGCCGACCGGACCCTTGGCCCACAGCCAGCCCCAGTTGCCGATCTCGATGCGGAAGGGGGCCCGGACGCGCCGGGCCGGACCGGCCCGGAACCCTTCGAGGCCCGAGGTGGACCCCGGACCCCGGTACGGGCCGACCTGCTCGGGCATCAGCCCCCAGGTCACCAGCACCGGATGGTCCATCAGGTTGCGGCCCACCTGGTCGCTCCGGTTGGCGAGGCCCGACAGCAGCAGGAGCCGGGCGTTCTCGACGGCATGCGCCGCCAGCACCACCACGTCGGCGCTCACCGTGCGGGTGCTCACCGGGCCCGCGGCCGGGCGGGTGAGGTACTCGACGCCCGTGGCCCGGCCGCCGGGGCCGACGAGCACCCGGCTGACCACGGCCCGGTCCACCAGCGTCACCGTCGGGCCCCACCGCGCCTGCGTCTTGAGCGGGGTGTACTTGGCGTGCGAGGGGCAGTGGGGGATGCACGTCGCGCTGCCCGCACAGCGGCTGCCGGGGTCGGGCAGGCCGTGCGCGCCGAGGGGCCGGTAGCCCGCCCCGCCGCCGTACGAGGGGTGCGGGATGCCGTTGCGGCCGTGCGGGGTGCCCACCACGCGCAGTTCCACCGGCTCGGGTCCGGCGCCCGGGTCCGTGATCCGCCGGCCGTCGAGCCGGCCCGCCACCACGGAGTCGAGGTGGCTCGGGGGGAGGGCCTGCATGGGGAAGACGTAGCCCTCGGGGAAGGGCAGGCCGACGTGGCTCCGCTGCTCCTCGACGTCGGCCGACACCCCGATCTCGTACTCGGCGGCCCGGTAGTCCGGCTCCAGGTCCTCGTAGGACAGGGGCCAGCTGCGGCCGTAGCCGAAGGCCTCGGTGTCGAAGTCCTCGGGCAGCATCCGCGGGGTCAGCCCCGTCCAGACGGTGCCGGTGCCGCCGTTGACCCGTACGTAGGCGCTGGCGTAGGGGAGCGGGCCGCGCTGGACGAAGTACCCGTCCGCGCGGTAGCCGCCGCCCTCCAGGCCGGTCAGGTCGCTGACCTCGGGCCCTGGAGCCGCTGCGTCCGCATCCGCTCCGGGGCCGCCGCCGGTCCGGGCTCCGGCCTCCAGGACCAGGACGCGGCGTCCGCCCTCGCCCAGCTGCCGGGCGACGAGGGACCCGGCGACCCCGCCACCGACGACGATCACGTCGTAGTGCACCGCCCCGGTCACCGCGTGCTCCCCGCCCGTGCGTCCACGGCGTCCGCCCCGGCCGTCGTCTGCGCGGTGGCCGGCGAGCGCGGTGCGGCGGCCGGCGCGGCCGCCGGCTCCGGCGCCACCACCGGCACCGGCTCGGCCCAGCTCCCGAATCCCCGCGGCCTGGTGCCGGGCGCGCTCACGCCGACCGCGCGCCACACCAGCCCCGCCGCGTAGGCCTCGGGCGAGACGGTGAACGCCCCGCCACCACCGGGCAGCCCCGGCCAACTGCCCGTGTACCACAGGTGGATCAGCGCCCTGGCGGCCTCGGCGTCCTCACCCTCCCCGGCCTCCAGGGGGTCGGCCGCGTCCACGAGCCGCCCGTAGGGGACGGCGCCGGCCTGCTCGCGCACGACGGCCAGGTAGGCGTGCGCCGTGCCCGCGGCGCGCAGCTCGTCGGTGGTGAAGCCGGTCAGTGCGGCCGACAGCGCGAGGAAGTCCCGCACCGCGCCGTCCTCAGCCGCGGCCGGGGACGGCGTGCCCGTCGTCGAGCCCATGCCGCTCTCCTTCCCGGGGCGCGGGGGCCGAGCGGGGGCGGCCGAGGTTGCGGGCGAGCAGCTCGGTCGACCGGGCGACGCCGATCTCGGCCCCGTCGGCGGGATCGGGCAGCCGGCCGTCCGTGGCCCGCAGCGCGGCCAGGGTCTGCTCCATGGCCCGGTGCGCCGCGAACAGACAGGGAGTGCTGTAGATCGCCGCGTCGACCCCGAGGCCGGTCAGTTCGGTGAGGGAGAAGCGCGGGGAACGGCCTCCGCCGATCTGGTTGAAGAGCAACGGCTTGTCGCCCGCCGCGTCCCGGACGAGCCTGAGCTGGGCGGTACTGCGTACGCCGTCCACCAGGACCATGTCGGCCTCGGTGGCGGCCAGTTCCTTGGTCCGCAGCAGCATCTCGGCCTCCTCCGTGGCATCGGTGCGGGCCACGACGAACAGGTCCCGTCGCGCATCGAGGACCCGGTCCAGCTTGGCGAGGTACTCCCGCAGGGGCAGGATCTGCTTGCCGTCCGCGTGTCCGCAGCGGCGGGGGCGCTGCTGGTCCTCCAGGATCACGCCCGAAGCCCCGGCGCCTTCCAGCCGCCGTACGACGTGGGCCGCGACCTCGGGGTCCCCGTAGCCGTCGTCGATGTCCACCAGCAGGTGCTGCCCGGGGAAGGCGGCACGCAGCCGCTCGGTGAAGGCCACCATGTCCGGCCAGGCGATGAACCCGACGTCGGGCAGACCGTAGAAGGAGGCCGCGAATCCGAAGCCGGAGACGAAGAAGGCGTCGTAGTGACCGGCCGCCACGGACGCCGAGTACATGTCGTACACGCCGATGAGCGGCGTCGTACCCGGCTCTGCCACGTGTCCGCGCAGCGCGCTCCCGTAGGGCCCGTCCACCGGCTCTCCTCACCTGCCGCGGACCCCGATCGGGCCCGGTTGCGGTGATCCTTACGGAGCGGGCCGGAGCAGGAACGATCCGGCCGGACAGGCCCGCGGGACTTTCACCCGGACGTGTCGCCGGAGCGCTACCAGCCGAACCGGCGGTCGACCTCCCTGGAGAACTCCTCGAAGGTCAGCACGCCGTCCCCGTCCAGGTTCGCGGCGTCGAACAGGGCCGAGGAGGCGTCGGCGTCGCCCACGCCCCAGAACGGCAGATCGCCCCGAGCGGCCAGGGTGGGGCCCTTCGACCGCAGGGCCGAGATCACTTCGGCCCTGGTCAGGGCCCCGTCCTCGTTCAGATCGAGGGCGTCGAACAGCTTGCGGGCCTTCTCGCTCATCATGCGGTCCCCTTCCGGCGGGGCCCGGCCGGCCCGTGCACCCTGTGGGCAAGAACGATGCGGAGGGCGGCCGGGTTCCCCGGACGGGGACGACGGCTACTTGAGCGCTGCGAACGCCTTCGTGAAGGCGAGCGGCTCCTGGAGCACCGAGCTGCACGTGGCGTCGGCATGGCCGGCGGCACCTCCCGGGCACTGCTTGTCCCGCGTCGCCGACCACATCGCCAACCGCCCGATCCCCTTCGCCGCCGCGAACTCCACGAGCTGCGTCGCGTCCGCGACGGTGAAGACCTCGCTCACGACGTCGTTGACGCCGATCATCGGGGTGACGGCCACGGCCTTCCAGGCCGCCGCGTCGGACAGTCCGAGGACCCCCTTGACCTGCGCCTGGGTGGCCGTCGCGGCCTGGACCGCGTACTGGCCCATGTCCCCGGCGTAGGCCGGGCCGTAGTCCATGGCCATGATGTTGACGGCGTCGACCCGGACCCCGTTCTTCTTGGCGTCGGCCAGCAGCGCCACCCCCGGCTGGGTCAGGCCCTCGGGCATGACCGGGAGCGTGAAGGCCACGTCCAGGCCGGGGTGGGACTTCTGCAGGCGGGCGATGGCCTGGGCCCGCCGGGAGTTGGCCGCGGTGTCGGGGAGGGCCGCGCCCTCGATGTCGAAGTCGACCTTGGTGAGCTTGTAGTGGTCGATGACCTTCCCGTACGCGGCGGCCAGCTCGTCGACGGTGGCGCAGTTGAGCGCCAGCTCGTGCCCGGCGGCTCCGCCGAAGGAGACCCGGACGTCCCCGCCCTTGCCGCGCAGCGCCCCGATCTGCGCGGCGACCTTGTCGCTCGCCAGGTCGGTGACCCCGCCCCACAGGGGCGCGCAGGCGCCGCCGGAGGTGATGAAGGCGAGGTGGAACTCCTTCACGCCGGTCCTGGCGGCGGTGTCGAGGAGGTCGTACGAGGGGTACAGGGAGGTGTCGACGTACGGGGCGAAGCGCGCGCCGCCCGCGGGGGAGCCACCGCCACCGCCCGGGGTGGTGGTCGCGGTCGGCGTGGGAGCCGGGGTGGCGGTCGCGGTCGGCCGGGCCGTGGGGGAGGAGCTCGCGGTCGGCGTGGGGGCCGCCGTGGCCGTGGGAGGGCTGGTGGGGCGACCGCTCGGCTGGGCCGTCGCGCCCTGGTCCACGGAGCACTTCAGCCCGTTGATGCGGCAGCCGGACGGGTCGCCGGGAGCGCCGGACCCGCTCGTCACGAAACCGACCGTGACCGAGGCTCCCGCCGCCAGTTCCTTGTTCCAGCTCGCGGGCTTCACCGTGACGCGCTGCCCGTCGACGGTGTGGGCGCCGTTCCACAGGGAGTCGATCTTCGTGCCCGCGGGCAGTTCGAACTGGAGCGTCCAGTCCGCCTGCTTCTGCCCGGTGTGGTTGGTGATCACGTACTGGCCCGTGTAACCGCCGCTCCAGGAGCTGGACTTGGTGTACACGGCGCCGACCGTGGAGGCCTGGGCGGTACCGGTGAACACGAAGGCCGCTCCTCCGATCACCGCTGCCGCCACGACCGCGCCCGTGACCTTCGCCGTACGGCTCGCCCTGCGCCGGTGACCGCCTGTGCTGCTCATCGCGTGCCTGCCTCTGTATTACTGGGGAGTTGGGGATGCGGCAGCACGCTAGCCGCCCCGAAACGGACATCCGTTCGTTTCGGGGCGGCCCGTATGAGTCTTAGGTTCCGCTTAAGGAAGCGGTAAGCGGGACCTCAGGAAGCGGCTCGGCGGGGTGGCCGGGTGGGCGGTAATGGCTTCGACGGCGATGGTCCGGCTGGATACGCTCAACTGCCGTGATCAGCTGGAGGGGGCAGGCGTGAGCCAGTACTTCGACGTGGGTGAAGAGACCCTGTGGAATCCGTCCAACGGGGCGTCCCGGATGTTCCGGCGCCAGGTGGCGGTCTTCGAGGCGGAGCTGGAGCTTCCCTCGGGCATCGCCCCGATGGAGAACGACGAGTGCCAGATCGACCCGGCCGTCTTCGAGGTCTTCGTCCACGCCCTGCTCGCGCAGCACCGCAGGACGGGCCACGCCATCGTGCTCGCCCTCTCCGAGGGCTTCACCGCCACCGTGCTGGTCCTGGCGGAGCGTGCCGGGATCAGGGTGGACTGGGTGCACCTCGGGGCCGCCCCGCAGGGCCCGCTCACCGATGTGCAAGTGACCGCCGGCGCCGGGATGTCCGCCCCGGCCGAGGGTGGCGCCTGGGGTGCGGCGCTGCGCGAGAAGGCGTACGAGCTGGGGCGGCGCATGCCCTGCTGACCCGGTGTCCCGGGGCCTGGGGAGCAGGCCCCGGAAGCGGGCCGGCCGCGTCCGTCGGGGGACGGGCGCGGCCGGGTGGTTCCGGGGCGGTGTCAGTGCTTGCCCCGGGCCTTCTTCATCTTGTCGTCGGCCTTGGCGACCATTTCCTCGGCCTTGCCGCTCATCCGCTCGGAGCTGCCCTCCGCCTGCATGCGGTGGTCGTCCATGGCGCTGCCCGCGGACTCCTTGAGCTTGCCCTTCATCTGCTTGGCCTTTGCCTTTGCCTTGCCCATGACGAGGTCGTTCCTTCCTGGGAGGAATGTGCATGCCCACCATGCGTCCGGAGCCGACGCGGCGCAATCTATGACAAAACGGGTCAGGCGGGCTGTGTCGGGCCGTTCCCTGCGGTGTCCGGCAGCCGTTCGATCGCCACCATCGCGGCGTCGTCCCCGAGGGTGTTGCCGACGGCGTGCGCGAGCAGGTCGGCGCACAGGTGCTCCAGGAGGGCGTGCGGGCCGGCTCCGGACCGGGCGGCCGCGCGTTCCTCCAGCGGGAAGAAGGCCCCCGACCTGTCGCGGGCCTCCAGTACGCCGTCCGTGTAGAGGAGCAGCACGTCGCCGGCCTCGAAGCCGAACGTCTGCGCCTCGGCGGGGGATTCCACCAGGCCCGCGAGGCCGAGCGGCGGCGCCGGCAGGTCCACCGCGAGCGGGAGGGCCCGGCCGTGGCGCAGGAGCAGCGGCGGAGGGTGGCCGCAGCTGACGAGGTGCAGGACCGGGTCCCGGTCGGGGATCTCCAGGACGGCCGCGGTGATGAAGCTCTCGCCCCGGTCCTGCGGGTCGTCGAGGTCCGGGGCGACCGCCCCCTCCAGGTACGCCACCAGCCCCGGCAGGCCGGATTCCTGGTGGGCGGCGGCCCGGAAGGCGCCGAGGGTGAGGGCGGCGTCGCCGACGGCCTCCAGGCCCTTGCCGCGGACGTCGCCGATGATCAGCCGGGTGCCCGTGGCCGTACGGGCGGCGGCGTACAGGTCCCCGCCGATCTGCGCCTCGGCCGCGGCGGCCAGGTAGACGGAGGCGACGTGGAGCGGACCGATGCGGTCGCGCAGCGGACGCAGCACCACCTGCTGGGCGGTCTCGGCCACCGTGCGCAGCTGGACGAACTCCTTCTCGTGCACCTCGCGCAGATGGGCGAAGAAGGTGACGAACACCGAGATCATGATGAGCGCGATGATCTGGAACGTGTGGTTCAGATCGGTCAGGCTGGTCCGTGCGACGGCGACCACGGACTGGGCCAGTACGGCGACCAGACCCACGAAGCCCGTCATCCACGGCCCCGCGAAGGAGGCCGTGACGGCGGGGGCCGCGGCCAGGAAAGGGCCGAGGTGGACCTCGGGCGGGGCGATGACGTCGACCACGGTCACCAGGGCGATCAGCGCGAACGGGACCGCGAGCTGCGCGCGGCCCAGCTGCCGGAACCGGTCGCGGTGCTGGTGGGGTGGCCGGAGTTCCATCCCCCCTGCATACACTGCGCGGCCGCCGCAGGCCCCCAGGCCAGGCCGTGGGCGGCGCGGCCGTGCTCCGGCTGGTGGCCGAGGGGCAGTCGAGGGTGCGGCCGAGCGCGACGCGGACCCCGCTCCCGGAGGTCGTTCCCTGAGGCTGCTCCCTCCGGGCCGCTCCCTCCGGGATGAGCGGCCCGGAGGGAGCAGGAACGATGCGTCAGGCGGTGGAGGCGGCAGACGTGGTCGAGGGCGCCGAGACGGTCACGGCCTCCGGCCGCCGCTCGTCCTGCTGCGCCGAGGTGCGCGCGGGGAGCAGCCCCTCCAGTGCGAGGGCGCCGGGCCCCGTGAAGACCAGCAGGAGGAAGGCCCAGCAGAACAGGGCGGAGGCTTCGCCGCCGTTCTGCAGCGGCCACAGGGCGTCCGGCTGGTGCGCCGTGAAGTACGCGTAGGCCATCGAGCCGGAGGCGATGAAGGCGGCGCTGCGGGTGCCGATGCCCAGCAGGACGAGGGTGCCGCCTGCCAGCTGAATGGCGGCGGCGTACCAGCCCGGCCAGGTGCCGGCCGCGATCGTGCCGCCGCCGTGCGCCCCGCCGAGGACGCCGAAGAGGGAGGCGGCGCCGTGGCAGGCGAAGAGCAGCCCTATGACGATCCGGAACATACCGACGGCATAGGGCTGGGCGGAGTTGAGACGTCTGTTCATGGGGGGAGTGCTCCTTCGGTTGGGGACGGGTCCCGAAGTGCAGGCCGCAGTTCAGCGGAAGGTGAGCACAGGTTAGGTAGGCCTAACTAAACTGACAAGGTCGACTTCTGGCCACCTCCGGCGCGGGCCGGCCCGGCAAACGGAACCCGACGGGCGGCCGGGCCGCCCCGCCCGGAGCGACCCGGTCCGCCGGCGGGCCGCACGCCGCCGACGGGCCGCACACCGCCGGCGGGCCGTGCACCGGTGGCGGCCCGCACACCGGTGGTGTCCGCTGGGGGGATGAGGCTCCTCCCAGGGCGCGGCTGGTGGTCCGGGCTGCCGCCCGCCGCGGGCGCCGCCGTGATGGCCGCCGGCATCCTCTCGGTCGGGCTGGACCTGACCGGCCACGAGGTCCTGTCCCTCGCCGCGCTGGCCCTCGCCGTGGCGCTGTGGTGCGTGCTCGCCGTGGACTTCGCCCACCGGCTGCTGAAGGACCGCGGCCGGTTCCGGGCCGAGGCCGACACCCCGGCAGCCCTGACCGCCGTCGCCGCCACCACCGTGATCGGTGCGCGGGTGGCCGTGCTGGGCCTGTATGAGGTGGCCGCCGCCCTGCTGGCACTGGCCGCCGTCCTGTGGCCAGGGCTGCTGTTCCACGTCCTGCGCCACTGGCGGCACCGGATGCCCGGCGCCGCCTTCCTCGTCTGCGTGGCCACCCAGGGCCTCGCCGTCCTCGCGGCCGTGCTCGCCACCGAGGGGCACCACGACTGGCTGGCCCGGGTCGCCCTGGCCGCCTTCTGCCTCGGCCTGCTGCTCTACGCAGGGGCCCTCGTGCGCTTCGACTTCCGCGAGGTCGCGGGCGGCGCGGGCGACCACTGGGTCGCGGGCGGCGCCCTGTCCATCTCCGCCCTGACCGGAGCCAAGCTGACCGCCTCACCCGTATGGACCGGCTGGACGCACGATGCGCTGCGCACGGTCACGCTGGTCACGCTCGGCCTGTCGCTGGTCTGGTACGCGGTCCTGCTCGCCGCCGAACTGCGCCACCCGCGGTCGCACTACGACGTGCGCCGCTGGGCCACCGTCTTCCCCCTCGGCATGACGGCCACCGCCTGCCTCTCCGCGGCGCAGCCGACCGGGGTGGGCTGGCTGCGCCCGCTGGGTGAGGTCCTGCTCTGGATCGCCGTGGGCGCCTGGCTGCTGACCTTCACCGCGCTGGTCGCCTCCCGCCGGGCCGCCCGCCCGGGCTGATCCCCGTACGCGCCCGGAACCCGAGGACCGCCACCCACACGAGCAGGACGACCGCGGCCAGCAGCGCCCACCGGGCCCCGTGATGCAGCATCAGCAGGCCTCCGGCCAGCGCCCCGCAGAGCAGGGCCCCCACGGAGACCAGACGGCGTACGGAGGCGGCTCCCCACGGGTCCGCGGCCAGGCCGGTCAAGGTGCGGGTGACGACCGTGGTGGTCAGGTCGGGGACGGCGAGCCGGTGCACGACGGCGTTCTGCAGCCCCATGCCGAGGGCCAGCAGCCCGACGACGGCCGACTGCCCGGCCCCGGCCGCCGCCGTGGTCGTCGCGAGGGCGGCGGCCACGAGGACGGCCTGCGCGGCGACGAGCGGGCCGAACATCCACTGCGCCGTACGGTCGCGCCGCAGCCGCCCGGCGGCCGTCGCCCCGGCCAGGAACGCGCCCAGCGCCAGGAGGGAGGCCGGGGCGGAGAGTTCCCGGTCCCCGGCGAGCGCGAAACCGAGGAAGGCCACGTTCCCGGTCATGTTGGCCACGAAGACGTGATCGAGCCCGAGGAAGCTCACGGCGTCCACCAGCCCGCTCACGAAGGTGAGCACGACGAGCAGCGGCGGCAGCACCCCGTGCGGCCCGTGCACCCCGTCGGGACCGTCGGGGCCGCCCGATCCGTCGGGCCCGCCCGGGCCGTCGGTACCGCCCGAGCCGTCCTGCCCGCCCGAGCCGCCCGGCCCCGCCGGGAAGAGCAGCGCGGCCAGCGGCCGCAGGATGCCGCGCCGGGCGGTCGGCGTCATCGAGCCCCTTCCCAAGGGTCCGTCGGGTCCGGGTTCTTCCGGTGGCAGCCGCGGACGGGTGTCAGTAGGGTCCCGGCATGGCCTACACGTTCCAGGTGACCATCGACTCGCCCGACCCGCACCCGCTCGCCGACTGGTGGGCCGACGCCCTCGGCTGGGAAGTCGAGCCGAGCGACGAAGCCTTCATCCGCGGCCTGATCGCCGCGGGCCACGCGACCGAGGACGACACGACCACCCACCGGGGAGTCCTCGTCTGGAAGACGGGCGCGGGGATCCGCCACCCGGAGGGCCTGGAGCGCGCACCGCGCATCCTCTTCCAGTACGTCCCCGAGGCCAAGACGGTCAAGAACCGCGTGCACCTCGACGTCCGCACCGGGTCCGACGACCCGAAGGCCGTCGTCGAACGCCTGCTGGCCAAGGGCGCGACCTTCCTCCACGAGGGCAACGAGGGCCCCTCCGTCTGGACCACCCTCACCGACCCCCAGGGCAACGAGCTCTGCATCTCCCATTAGCGGCCACTAGGCTGCGCCGGGTGAACGTCATCCTCTTCGGTGCGACCGGCATGATCGGCCGGGGCGTGCTCCGCGAATGCCTGCGCGACGACTCCGTCGAAAGCGTCCTGGCCGTGGGCCGCACCCCCCTCGGCGTGAGCCACCCCAAGCTGCGCGAGCGGGTGCAGGAGGACCCGTCCGACCTGTCCGCGCCGGATCTGGACCTCACCGCCTACGACGCCTGCTTCTTCTGCCTCGGTGTTTCCTCCGTCGGGATGAAGGAGGAGGCGTACCGGCGCGTCACCTACGACCTGACGCTCGCCGTGGCCCGCCCCCTGGCCGCCGCCGACCCGGACCTGACCTTCGTCTATGTCTCAGGCGAGGGCACGGACAGCACCGGCCAGGGCCGTTCGATGTGGGCCCGGGTCAAGGGGGAGACCGAGAACGACCTGCTGGAACTGCCCTTCCAGGCCTACATGTTCCGCCCCGGGATCGTCCAGCCCGTGCGCGGCATCCCCTCCAAGACCCGGCTCTACCGCACCCTCTACGCCGTCACCGCACCGCTGATCTCCCTCCTGCGGCGCGTCGCGCCGAACCTCGTCACCACCACCGAGGACATCGGCCGCGCGATGATCGCCGTCGCCACACCGGGCACCGGGATTCCCGGCCGCGTCCTGCGCCCCGCGGACATCAACCGGCTCGGTGCCGCGGCCGCCGGACACCGCTGAGCACCGCAGACCATCGAGAGCCGGACATAATTGAGTACCGGGCACCCTCTCCCGCACCTGAGAATGGACCATCTCAATCCGGGAGGAACCCATGAGCCAGGAGCTCCTGACTCTGCATGACCTGGTGCCCGCGCAGGCACTGGCCGAGTCGATCGCCGCCGGGTACGTGACCCGCAAGTCGCACCCCGAGCTGCCGCTGTCGATCTACACCTACACGCGGTCCGCCCAGTACGAGGGCGTCTGGAACCAGGTCACCACGCGCTGCCGCGGCCTCGTCGCCGACGACACCACCGGAGCGGTCGTCGCCCTGCCGCTGCCGAAGTTCTTCAACGTCGGCGAGCACGAGGCCGGCATGCCGTACGCGCCCGCCCTCCCGGACGAGCCGTTCGAGGTGTACGACAAGGTCGACGGCAGCCTCGCGGTGGTGTTCCACTACGCCGGCCGCTGGCGGGTCGCCTCCAAGGGCTCCTTCGTCAGCGCCCAGGCGACCTGGGCCCAGCGGCGCCTCGACACCAAGGACACCTCCGCCCTGCGCCCGGGCGTCACCTACCTCGCCGAGATCCTCTACCCGCAGAACCGCATCGTCGTGAACTACGGCGACCGCCGGGACCTCGTCCTCCTCGCCGCCTTCGGCCTGGACGGCACCGAGGTGCCGCTCACCGAGGCCGCGCCCCACTGGGAGGGCATCGGCTCCGTGGTCACCGTGTGGCCCGCCATGCCGCTGGCCGAGCTGATGGCGCTGACGGAGTCCAACACCCTGCCCGGCGGCGCCACGGCCACCGGCACCGACGCCGAGGGCTTCGTCCTGCGGTTCGCCTCCGGTGTGCGCGCCAAGGCCAAGCTGGCCGAGTACGTGCGCCTGCACCGGGTCCTCACCGGCGTCAACGAGCGCGACATCTGGCGCAGCTACGGCATCCAGCGCTTCGCCGGCCTGCCCGTCAACCGCCTCGCGCAGGGCCTCAACTGCACCGCCGCCGAAGTCGAGGCCTCGGGCGGCAAGCCGCTGGACGCGCTGCTGGAGCAGGTGCCCGACGAGTTCGACGCCTGGGTGCGCGAGGTGATCGCCCGCCTGGAGGGCGAGGCGGCGGCGCACGAACGCGCCATCGACGAGGCCTACGCGGGCCTCGTGCACCTGGCCGCCGACCGGGGCGCCTTCGCCCGCGCCGTCAAGGAACTGCCGGACCGGCAGGTCCGGCCCGCGATGTTCCTGCGGCTCGACGGCCGTTCGACCGAGCTCACGACCTGGCGCCACGTACGGCCGGAGACGGCCGACCCGTACACCAGCGACGAGGAGGCGGCCGAGACGCCGGACGGAGCCGAGACGCCGGACGGAGCCGGCCGCGCCGCGCCGAAGGCCCCGCCGCGCGCCGTCGTACCCGCCGCTGCCCGCCCGGCGGCCCCGGCCGCACGGCAGCCCGCCGCCCCGGACACCGGGGCGCAGCATGCCGTCGCAGCGCGGACCGAAGAGCAGGAAGCCGCGCTGCCCGTCGTCCACGTGATGACCGGACTGCCGGCCTCCGGCAAGACGACCGCCGCCCGCGCCCTCCAGGCGCAGTCCGGCGGCCGGATGCGCCGCGTCAACCTCGACGACCTGCGGGCCATGCTCGACCTGCCGGACCCCGAGCGGGGCCGGTCCTTCGCCCACGAGAAGACCGTGCTGGAGGTCCAGGACGCGGCGGTCCGCGCCGCCGTCGACGGCGGGTTCGACGTGGTCGTGGACAACACCCACCTGACCAAGAACATCCCCAAGCGGCTCAAGGCGGCGGTCGGCGGACTCGCCACCTTCGTCGTGCACGACTTCACCGACGTCCCGCTGGAGGAATGCCTGCGCCGGGACGCCGCCCGGGAGCGACAGGTCGGCGAGGAGATCATCCGGATCCTTGCGGACAAGCACCAGAAGGCCCGCAAGGGCGGCTGGCGGCTCACGTCGGAGTGGATGAACGGCGTGTCCGGCGGGGCCGCCGTGCCGCCCGTGCAGACGTACGTCCCCGACCCGGCGCTCCCCTCGGCCGTGATGTGCGACATCGACGGCACCCTGGCGCTGCTCGGCAACCGGGGCCCGTACGACTTCTCGCGCTGCGAGCTCGACGTGCTCAACGAGTCGGTCCGCCACGCTCTGGACGCCTTCCGGCGGGCCGACGGCGACGTGATCGTGCTGCTGTCGGGGCGCAGCGAGGAGCACCGCCCGCAGACGGAGTCCTGGCTGCGGCGGCACGGGGTGCCGTACGACGAGCTGTGGATGCGCGCGACCGGTGACACCCGCCGCGACGACGTGGTCAAGGCGGAACTGTTCGACGCTCACGTCCGCCACCGCTACGCGGTCCGGGTCTCCCTCGACGACCGCGACCGGGTCGTGGCCGTCTGGCGCCGGATGGGCCTGCCCACCTGGCAGGTCAACTACGGCGACTTCTGAGGGACGTGACGGGTGTGCTGCTGATCGTGGACGCCGCCAATGTCGTCGGGTCCGTACCCGACGGCTGGTGGCGGGACCGCCGGGGCGCCACCGAGCGGCTGCGCGACCGGCTGGCCGCCCGGGACGAGGGCGAGGAGATCGTCCTCGTCGTCGAGGGCGCCGCCCGGGGCGTCGGGTCCGTGCCCGGAGTACGGGTGGACCCGGCGCCCGGCAGCGGCGACGACCGGATCGTGGAACTGGCCGCAGCCGCGGCCCGTGAGGACCGCGGCTGCGTGGTGGTCACCGCGGACCGTGCGCTGCGCGAACGGGTCCGGGCGTACGGGGCGCAGTGCCGGGGACCGCGTACGGTCCGCCCGGCGGACTGACCGGGAGGGTCAGCGGCAGTACTGCACCGGGGACTGGTTCTTGACGTAGCGGGCGGCGACCCAGCGCTCCGCGCCGTACTGGCGGCCCTTCGCGGCGGGGCCGTTCTGCCAGTCGCCGTTGCCGTTCTGGCCGTTCTGACCGTTCTCGCCGTTCTGACCGTTCTGACCGTTCTGACCGTTCTGGCCGTTCTCGCCGTTCTGCCAGTCGTCCGTCCCGTCCGCCAGGCGGTACCAGATGCGGTTCCCGTCGACCGACTCGCCGTACTTCTTGCAGTCGATCTCGACCGTGCGGTTCGGGTACACCTTGCCGACGCTCTCCGAGCGGGTGGTCGGCTTGCTGCGGACCGTCAGCGCGCCGCGCGAGACGACCTTGCCGATCACGGACCTGTACGCGGCTGCGCCGGCGGCGGTCTCGTGCGCGGGCAGGGTGGACACCGGTCCCTCGTCCGCGACGGACACGCCCGCCCCGACCAGACCGAGCACCAGGCTTCCGGTGGCGAGAGCGAGGATGGTCCTGGTGGGCTTCAGCATGAGCCGGCTCCTCTACGAAAGACGTCCGCCCGGCCGCGGCGTGCGGCGCGGGGCGGCAACCAGGGGGTTGCCACGGACGACTATGGCCACGCAAGGGCGTACAGCCCGGATGACTCACCGCCGTTACGTCCGATATGCCCCATCCGGGGCATCGGTCATCGGTTCGGTCGGCCCAGCGATCCCGGCGCACCCGGCCTGCCTGTCCGGCGTCCCGGCGCAGACGGGGACGCGGCCGTGCCCTCCCCCGAACGGGCACGGCCGCGCGGCGGGCCCCCGGGGGGCAAGGGCCGGCGCCGGCGGAAGGGCCGGCACGACCGAATCTACGCACGGACACCCCTGCCCCGCGCCCGTCCACGGGTTGAAACCGGCTACCCCTCAGGTGGGTCACCCTGTACAACCAGGGGGGTACACCGAGGGGGTTGAAGTGCAGTGGTCCGTACATCCGGTGGCGGCGCGGACCCGCGCCCTGCTGCCGGTCGTCGGCGAGGTCGTGTGGGCGGTCGGCTCGCTGTGGATGTCCGCCGACCTGCTGCACAACTGGCCCGACCCGAACGACTACTGGCGGGACAACGACGCGCTCGCCTACGCCCTGCTCGCCGCGATCTACCTGCCGCTCGTACTGCGTCGCCGCCATCCCGTGGCCGTACTGGTGAGCACCGGGCTCTGCGTCAGCACCTACTTCACCCTCGGCTACTACCACGTGGTCGCCGCCTGTTCGATGGCCACCGCCCTGTATACCGTGGCCTCCCTGCGGCCCCGCCGGGTCTCCCTCCGGTGCGCGGCCGTGACGCTCGCCGTGCTCCTGTGGGGCACCCGCCTCGCCGAAGCGGGGGTCGTGGCGATGAGCGCGGCCTTCGTGACCGTCGCCACCGTCGTCTGCTGGGTCGCCGGTGACGGATCGCGCCGCCTGCGCGAGCTCACCCGGCAACTGCGCCTGGAGCAGGAGGACAAGGCCCGACGCGCGGTGGCGGAGGAACGCATCAGGATCGCCCGGGAACTGCACGACGTCATCGCGCACCACGTCTCGGTCATCTCCGTCCAGACGGGACTCGCGGGATACGTGTTCACCTCGGACCCGCCCACCGCCCGCCGGGCCCTGGACACCATCGGCGACAGCGCGCACGAGGCCCTGGCGGAGATGCGCCGCATGCTGGTGGTCCTGCGCGAGACGGACCCGGCCCGCGCGGCGCACACGGCCCCCGAGACCTCCGGGCTCGGGCGGCTGGACGACCTGGTCAAACGGGTCGGGGAGGCCGGGGTGCCCGTGGACGTACGGATCACCGGGACGGCGTACGACCTGCCGCCCGGGATCGACCAGTGCGCCTACCGGGTGGTCCAGGAGGCCCTCACGAACGTGATCAAGCACGCTCCGGACGCCCGGACGACCGTCCGCGTCCACTACGCCGCCGACGAGGTCCGTGTACGCGTCAAGGACGACGGAAGTGCCCGCCCGCGGCCGCGCTCTGCGGACTCCGGCCGGAAAGCTGCCGGTCAGGGGTTGATCGGAATGCGCGAGCGGGCGACGATCTACCACGGCACCGTGACCGCGGAACCCGCCCCGGACGGCGGATTCGAGGTCAGCCTGCGGGTACCCGTGCCGCGGCCGGGCCGTGGCGCATGAGCAGGGCCGGAGCCGTGACAGCAGCCGTACACCGGGGGAGGAGGGCAGGCCGATGCCGCGCGTGCTCGTCGTCGACGACCAGTTCCTGATCCGGTCCGGACTGACCGCCCTGCTGACCGCCGCACCCGGCTTCGAGGTCGCCGGAGAGGCACAGGACGGCGAGGAGGCCGTCCGGCTCGCCGCCGGGACCCGTCCCGACGTGATCCTCATGGACGTCCGGATGCCCGGTGTGGACGGCATCACCGCCACCGAGCGGATCCTGGCCGCGCACGGCGAGGCACCCGGTCGGCCCAAGGTGCTGGTCCTGACGACCTTCGACTCCGACGAGTACGTGCTGCGGGCGATCAGGGTCGGTGCCGACGGCTTCCTCCTCAAGGACACCCCGCCCGACCGGCTGCTCGCCGCCATCACCACCGTGCACGCCGGCGAGATGCTCTTCAGCCCCCAGGCGCTGCGCGGACTGATCGACACCTACGCGGCCCCCGCCCCGCGGGTCCCGCACCCGGGCCTGGGCGCCCTGACCCCGCGCGAACGGGAGGTGCTCGGGCTGGTCGGCGCCGGGCTCTCCAACGCCGACATCGCCCGGCGGCTCTTCCTCAGCGCGGCCACCGTCAAGACCCACGTGCACCGCTGCATGAGCAAGCTGGAGGTCTCCAGCCGGGCGCAGGCCGTGGTCGTGGCCCACGAGTTCGGTCTCGCCGCCCGGATGCCCTGACCGCAGGGCCCTGCGGATGCGGGCGGCGGCGGGCGGCGCCAGAGTGGGTGCCATGGGTATCGAAGACTACGGCGGCGGCGCAGGGGCCCACGAGAGCGGCGTGCTCGTCGTGACGACCAACGACGTCCCCGGCTACCGGGTCGAGCAGGTCATCGGCGAGGTCTTCGGACTCACCGTGCGCTCCCGCCACCTGGGCAGCCAGATCGGCGCGGGACTGAAGTCGATGATCGGCGGCGAGCTGAAGGGCCTCACCAAGACCCTGGTGCAGACCCGCAACCAGGCCATGGACCGGCTCGTCGAGCAGGCGAAGGCACGGGGCGCGAACGCCGTGCTGATGATGCGCTTCGACGTGACCGACGCCGCCGACGTCGGCACCGAGGTGTGCGCGTACGGCACGGCCGTCGTCCTCGTCCCCGCCTAGGCCGAAAGAGACGACCTGGGCGGTCTCGCCGTCCCATCCGCACCACCCGTGTACGTAAGTCCAGGACAGCGCTCCGCTTTGTCCATGGGCCTTCCCGGTACCCGGTCCGCAAGCTGTCAGGTCAGTGAGCGGACCGCCGGGCCTTCCTGCCGCGCGGTCCCGCGCCCAGGAAGCGCCGATTCCCGGAGGCCCGATGCGAACCCCCCTCTGGCCGGCCGCAGCCGCGGTGGCCGGTCTGGTCGCCACGCTGGTCGTGGCCGCGCCCGCCGGCCCCGCCGTGGCGGCCGCCCCCGTGACGATCACCTCGCCCGAACTGTCCGTGAGCGTGGACAGCGGCTTCCCCCGCGTCATCTCCTACACCCGGCGCGCCACCGGGGACGTACTGCACGGGAACGAGGACACCCTCGGCTCGATCCTCGTCAACGGGACCGTCCACACCCCCACCGTGACCTCCACCCCTTCCGCCTCCGGCGTGGACTACGCGCTCGCCTTCTCCGGGGTGACCATCAGGTCCCGCCTCTCGGTGACCGGCGCGGTCGTGGAGTTCAAGGTCACCGCGATCGAGGACACCGCGGCCCTGCGCGTCCGCAGCCTGGCGATACCCGACCACAACCTCGTCAGCGTCCGCAGCGACCAGCCCGGCGCCGCGCTGTCCACCGCGACCATGCACACCGCCACCACCGGCACCGGGGACGCCTTCACCCCCGTCACGGCGAACACGCCCGCCGATCCCGCCGCCACCACCGTGATGTACGGCCTCGTCAACACCGGCAAGCTGGCCGCCGCCATCGACTCCAACTCCCTCTACGACACCCCCTCCGGCGGCACCGCGCGCGAGAACGGCCGGATCAGCAAGCGCGTCACCGACCAGGGCGGCTACCGCCGGGCCGGACTGTGGAGCGGCGCCTGGCTCCACCGGGCCGCGGGCGCCGCCGACGGCGACACCGAGCCCCTCCCGTACGCCCGCGTCGCGATCACCGGCGACCGCAACGCCGACTCCGTCGTCGACTGGCAGGACGCCGCCGTCGCCCACCGCGACATCTGGACGGCGCCCACCGGCTGGCAGGACACCGCGGACCGGGTCGTGCAGCGGATCCCCTTCAACTTCGCCTCCCAGGCCACGCACCCCTTCGCGCAGACCCTCGACGAGACGAAACGGGTCAGCCTGGCCACCGACGGCCTCGGACAGTTCGTCCTCCTCAAGGGCTACGCCTCCGAGGGCCACGACTCCGCGCACATGGACTACAAGAACGTGGGCTCCAAACTCGGCGGAGCCGTCGACCTCAACACCCTCATCACCGCCGGCCACGCCTACAACGCCGACTTCGGCGTGCACGTCAACGCCACCGAGGAGTACCCGGTCTCGGCCACCTTCGACCCGGCCCGCCACAGCGGAGGACTCGGCTGGGACTGGCTCGACCAGTCGTACTACGTGGACACCCGCAAGGACGGCCAGTCCGGGCAGCGCCTGCGACGCCTCCAGGACCTCAAGGCCGCGGCACCCGGACTCGACTTCCTCTACGTGGACGTCTGGTACGGCGACGGGTACGTCTCGCGGCGGCTCCAGCGCGAGATCGGGGGCCTCGGCCTCCAGCTGACCACCGAGTTCCCCAACACCCTGACCGAACAGTCCCTCTGGCACCACTGGGCCACCGACGTCAACTACGGCGGCAGCGACCTGAAGGGCATCAACTCCACCATCGCCCGGTTCATCGCCAACCACGCCAAGGACGACTGGATCGCCCGCAACCCGCTGCTCGGCGGCGCCGAGATCACCGCCTACGAGGGCTGGCAGGGCAAGAAGGACTACGCCGCCTTCCTGAACACCACCTTCGCCGTCAACCTGCCGACCAAGTACCTCCAGCAGTCCCCGATCGTGAAGTGGACCGCCGACACGGTCACCCTCGCCGACGGCACCACCGTCACCGCCACCGGCAACAAGCGGCAGATCACCACCGGCGGCCGCACGGTCCTCTCCGGCGACGCCTACCTGCTGCCCCGCGACGGGAAGCTCTACCACTGGAACGACAAGGGCGGCTCCACCACATGGACCCTGCCCGCGGGCTGGAGCGCCCCCAAGCTCTACGCCCTCACCGACACCGGCCGCCGCCTCGTCGGCGACCTCCCCGTCGGCGCCGGCCGCCAGATCACCCTGGACGCCACCGCCCGCACCGCCTACGTGGTCACCGACGCCGCCGCACCCGCCCAGGCCGACCCCCGCTGGGGCGAGGGCACCCCGGTCAAGGACCCCTCCTTCTACGCGGGCGACCTCACGGCCTGGGACGTGAGCGGGACCGGCGCGGCCGTCACCCGCAACGCCCAGGGCCAGAGCGAGCTCACCTTCGCCCCCGGGTCCGCCCCGGCCGTCTCCCAGCAGCTCACCGGCCTCACCCCCGGCACCTACGCCGCCTCCGTCTGGGTCTCCACCCCCACGGGCCGGGCAGCCACCCTCACCGTCACCCCGGCCGGCGGCTCCGCCGCATCCGTGTACGCCGACTCCTCGCCCCTGACCAACAGCCTCGGCGGCAGCGAGAAGAACGGCACCAGGATGCAGCGCATGAAGGTGTTCTTCGACGTCCCGGCGGGCCGCTCCACCGCCGCCCTCAGCCTCTCCGCCGCCGCCGGACCCGGCACCGTCCAACTGGACGACGTACGCGTGGTCCGCTCCGCCCGCACCCCGCTCGGCAGCCACTGGTTCGCCGAGGACTTCGAGAACGTCGACGCGGGCTGGGGCCCCTTCGCCTTCGGCGGCGCGGGCGGCTCGGCCACCGACCCGCGCACCCACATCGCCCAGCGCAACGCCCCGTACACCCAGGCCGGCTGGAGTGGGAAGCTGGTCGACGACGTGATCTCCGGGCAGAACTCCCTCAAATCGCACGAGGAGCGGACCGGGCTGGTCTACCGGACCCTGCCGCAGACCCTGCGCCTGGTCCAGGGCCGCTCGTACCGGGTGACCTTCCGCTACGAGAGCGGATTCGGCGACGACTACCGGTTCGTCACCGGCTCCGGAGCCACCGAGTCCGCCACCGCCCTCGGCCAGGCCCGTACGCCCACCACCTTCACCAGGACCTTCACGGCCGGGGCCGACGCCTGGATCGGCGTCCGCAAGGTCACCCCCGAGAACTCCCACAACGAGGCGGACCTCGTCCTCGACGACCTGACGGTGGACGACCTCGGACCGGGCGGCGGCGGTGAACTCCTCGTACCGCAGGGCCAGATGACGGTGAAGGCCGTCGACAGCCAGGAGACCGCCGCGGAGAACGGCAGCGCCGCGAACGTCCTGGACGGCGACCCCTCCACCATCTGGCACACCGCGTGGTACACGAGCACCGCGCCCCTGCCGCACGAGATCACCCTGGACCTCGGCGCCCCGTACAACGTCTCGGCCCTGCACTACCTGCCCCGCCAGACCCAGAGCAACGGACGCATCGCCGGCTACCAGGTGTTCACCTCCGCCGACGGGACGGCCTGGACCACGGCGGCGGCCTCCGGCACCTTCACCGACACCACGGCCCAGCAGACCGCCTCCTTCCCCGCCCGCACCGCCCGTTACGTCAGACTCCGCGCCACGAGCGAGGTGACCGGCAACCCCTGGACCTCGGTGGCCGAACTCAACGTCGCCCACCGGCCGTAGAAGTCCCGTCCGGCCCGTCCCGCACGGGGCGTCCGGACGGCAGACTGGACGGCGTGACGACACTGGACAAGGGTGCGCATCTGCTGGTCGTGGCGAAACGGATCAGGGCCGTCCTCGGCTGGTCGGCCGGGGACGGGGTACCCGAGGTGGACGCGTCCGCGCTCCTGCTCACGGGAAGCGGACGCGTCCGCTCGGACGACGACTTCGTGTTCTACAACCAGCCGCGGCACGCCTCCGGAGCCGTCCGCCACCAGGGCAGGCGACCCGGTGCCGACACCGTCGAGGTCGATCTCGGCGCGCTGGAACCGGAGATCCAGCGCGTGGTGCTGTGCGCGTCCGCGGACGGCGGCACCTTCGGCCAGGTTCCCGGCCTGAACCTGCGCCTGCTCGACGCGGTGACCGGGATCGAACTGGCGCACTTCGCGATGGAGGCGGCCACCGAGACCGCGTACGTGAGCGGTGAGCTCTACCGGAGGTCCGGGGCCTGGAGGTTCAGGGCCGTGGGGCAGGGCTACGCCAGCGGACTGGCCGGCCTGGCCACGGACTTCGGCATCACCGTGGACGAGGACCCGTCCCCGACGGCCGCACCGCCCCCGCCCGCCCCGACGAGCCCGCCACCGCGGTCCGTCGAGGTGGCGGCCGGGCCCGGTGTCCGGACGGCCCGGGGCGAGGAACGGCTGCCCGCCGACATGCTGGCCCGGCTGTCCCTGCGCAAACAGCAGGTCGCCGTCAGCCTGCGCAAACACGGCGTCACCGCGCTGACCGCCCGCGTCGTCCTCGTCCTGGACGCCTCCGGCTCGATGACCGGCCACTACGCCCGCGGCACCGTCCACGGCGTCGCCGAGCGGATGGCGGCCGTCGCCGCCCAGCTCGACGACGACGGGCAGATGCAGGCGTGGACCTTCGCCTCCCACCCGGCCCGCCTCCCCGACCTGGTCACCGCCGAACTCCCCGAGTGGCTGCGCCTGCACGTACGGGTCGGCCAGTACGGCCTGTTCGGCCGCAGGAAGTCGGCGAAGGGACTGGAGCCTGGCCAGATCGACATGCGGACGGTCGGCATCGGGAACGAGGAGCAGAAGGTCATCGCACAGGTCCGCGCCTACGTACGCGCCCACCCCGTGCCGGATCCGACGCTCGTCCTGTTCTTCTCCGACGGCGGCGTGTACCGCAACGCCGAGATCGAGCGGGAGCTGCGCGCGGCCGTGGAAGAGCCGCTGTTCTGGCAGTTCATCGGCCTCGGCCGGGCCCAGTACGGGGTGCTGGAGCGCTTCGACACGCTGCCGGGGCGGCGCGTGGACAACGTGGGCTTCTTCGCGGTGGACGACATCGACACGCTCTCCGACGCCGAACTGTACGACCGGCTCCTGTCGGAGTTCCCGTCCTGGATACGGGCCGCCCGGCAGGCCGGGATCCTACGGTGAAGGGGGTCGCGCGGGGCCCCCTCAGCGGACCGGCCCGCGCACCGACTGGAGCGCGCGGAACCGGACGGGCGCCATGCCCACCCGGCGGCTGAACAGGCGGCTGAAATAGGCCGGGTCCTCGTAGCCGACCCTCCGGGCGACCCCGGCGACCGGCAGGTCGGTACGGGCCAGCAGCTCCTTCGCCCGGCTCAGCCGGATGCCCAGCAGGTACTCCTTCACCCCCTCCCCGGTGCTGCGCCGCACCGCGCGGCGCAGCTGCGGCAGCGGCATCCCCAGCCGGGCGGCGTGCCCGGCCACCGATATCGGCAGCAGGGCGTCCCGCGCCAGGGTGTCCATCACGGTCTCGCCCTGCCGGGAGACCTCGGCCCGGGCGTAGCGCAGGGCGACGAGCAGGGCGTGCACGGCCGCCGCGGCCTCCACCTCCAGCAGCGGGCCGCCGCGCCGGGCGGCCCGGACGATCCCGTCGACGACGTGCTCCACCCCGGCCGTCCCGCTCAGCGGCACGAGCGGGCGCTCCGGGGTGACGTAGCCGAGGTCGGTGTACGCCGCCGCGCTGGCGCCGGTGAAGTCCACGAAGCACTCGTCCCAGCCGGTCCGCGGATCGGGCCCGTAGTGGTGCTCCACACCGGGCACGAGCCACAGCAGCGCGGGCGCGGTCACCGGCTGGGCGGGGCGTCCGCCGTGACTGAACCAGCCACGGCCCCGCGTCACGACCACGGCGACGTGGTGGTCGAGGGCGCGGGGTCCCACGACCGGGAGCGCCCCGCGCTGCACGCCCACTCCGAGGCAGACCAGACCGAGTCTGCGGTGGTTGGCGGTGGGGGAGAAGTAGCGCATCCAGCTGCTGTAAGGGGGCGTCGCCATCTGCGGATTGTGATCCACGGGGCCCGGCGCCTCAAGGGGCCGTCGGCGTCCGGTCGTCACCCGGCTCCGGCGCGCTCCCGCCGGCGGCCGCGGCGGTACGGGCGGCCTCCGCAGGGCCGGCCGCGACGGCGCCGCCTCCGGCACCGCCCGTACCGGCACGCCTGCCGGTACCCGCATCGCCTGCACCGGCAGGGCGCGTACCGGCACCGCCCGCACCCGCACTGCCCGCACCCGCACTGCCCGCACCCGCACCGCCCGCACCCGCACTGCCCGCACCGGCAGGGCCCGTACCGCCCGCGCGTTGCGGGCGCAGGCCCGCCGCCAGGCCGGCGACCACCACGGCGAGGCCCAGCCACACCGCCGGGCCCGGCACGCCGCCGCCCGTCAGGACCCCCGCACCCGCCGCGGCCAGCGGCGCGACCCCGGTCAGCAGACCGGCCCGGCCCGCGCCCACGGCGGCCACCGTCCGGTACCAGAGCAGGAAGGCCACGGCCGTCACCATCACCGCGAGGTACCCGACGGCCGCCCACTGCTGCGGCCCCACCGAACCCAGCCGGGAAGGGCTCTCGAAGAGGACCGTCAGGACGGCCAGCATCACCGCCCCCATCCACACCGCGTGAACCGAGACGCCCCAGGGGCCGTGCCGGCGCAGCACCGGCACGGCGAGCAGCGTGAACCCGGCCTCGCAGCCCAGCGCCAGCGCGGCCCAGGCCACCCCCGCGGCGTCGGTCCGGCCCGTCCCCTCCACGAGCACGGCCCCGGCCACGACGACGGGCGCCGCGAGCAGCACCTGACGGCTCGGGCGCCGCCCCTCCAGGAACGGCCCGAGCACCCCGAGCAGCACCGGTACGGAGGCCACCGCGACGGCGATCACGGCCGGTTCGGCATGCGAGACCCCGCGCACGACGGCCACGTTGAACAGCACCAGCCCGGTCGCCGCGATCCCGGCCAGCCACAGCCACTCCCGGCCCCGGGGCCGCAGCAGCGGCACCCGGGCGGCCCGCGCCAGGGCGAACAGGAGCAGCGCGGCGACGGCGTACCGGACGGCCTGGGTGGCGAAGAGCGGGGCGTCGACGAGGGAACGGGAGACGGTGACGCTGCTGCCGACCAGAGCCATCCCGGCGATACCGGGCGCCAGGGCCCGCAAAGGAGAGGGAGGTGTGTTCATGAAGTCCAGGCTGGGCCCACAATGGTCCGGTGAGCAGGTCCAATGAAGGCGTGGTCCAGGGGTCCAAAGCTGATGCCCCTCGGAGCGGGGCCGACGCCGGGCGCGGCGGAGCGGGTACGTCCGGGGAGGCCGGGTCGGACTTCCTCCAGCTCGACATCGGACGGGTCCCGGCGGGCGGCCGTACCGAGTGGCTGGCGGGCCGGCTGCGCGCGGCCATCGCCGACGGGACCCTGCCGGCCGGCAGCAGGCTCCCGGCCAGCCGGGTGCTCGCCGCCGAACTCCAGGTCTCCCGCGGCCTGGTCACCGAGGCCTACCAGCGGCTGGCGGAGACCGGCCAGGTGTCGGGCCGCGGCCGGGCGGGCACGGTGGTCGTCGCGGTCCCGTCCCGTGCCGAGCCCCCGGCCCAGCCCCCGGCCGGTTCCCCGGACGGTTCCCCGGCCGGGGGACCGCGCGCGACGGGCGCCGGGGCCGGACCGGTGGACGCCCTGCGCGCCCTGCCCTGCCGGATCGACCTCTCGCCCGGAGTCCCGGACCTCGCCGCCTTCCCCCGGACCGCCTGGCTCCGGGCCGAGCGCCAGGTGCTCGCGGACCTCACCCCGGCCGACTTCGGCTACGGCAACCCGCAGGGCGCGCCCGCCCTGCGCGAGGCGGTCGCCGGCTGGCTGGCCCGGAACCGGGGGATCCGCGCCGACCCCGGCGAGGTGGTGATCGTGGCCGGGGTGGCTCAGGCCCTGGCCCTGCTGTCCCAGGTACTGCGCGAGGCCGGAGTGACGCGGCTCGCCGTCGAGGACCCCGGTTCGCTCGGGGCCAGGCAGCAGCTGGAGTACGGGCAGCTGGAGCCGGTCCCCGTGCCGGTCGACGGGGCAGGGCTGGACGTGGCCGCGCTCCGGGCGAGCGGGGCCCGGGCCGTCCTGCTCACCCCGGCGCACCAGTTCCCGACCGGGGTGGTGCTCGACGGGGACCGGCGCCGCGACCTGCTCGGCTGGGCCGCCGACGGAGGGCTGGTCATCGAGGACGACTACGACGCCGAGCACCGCTACGACCGCGCCCCCGTCCCCGCGCTGCGCGCCCTGCTGCCGGAAGCCGTCTGCTACGCCGGGAGCGTGTCCAAACTGCTGGCCCCGGCCCTGCGGCTGGGCTGGCTGCTCGTCCCCGCGCGCCACCGTGACGCCGTGCTCGCCGCCAAGCGGTACGCCGACCTGGGCAACCCGGTCCTCGCCCAGCTCGTCCTCGCCCGGCTGATGGACTCGGGCGAACTGGAGCGGCACCTGCGCTTCCTGCGCCGCCGTCACCGCCGCCGCCGGGACGCCATGCTGCGGGCGCTCCGGGACCGGCTGCCCGGCGCCCGGGTGCACGGCGCGGCGGCCGGACTCCACCTGACGGTCACCTTTGACGGGGACGCCTTCGAGGACACCGCCCTGGCGTCGGCCGCCCTGGACCTCGGCGTCAAATGCCACCCGCTGTCCTGGCACCGGTTCCGCCCGGGCCCCCCGGGCCTGATCCTCGGCTACGCGTCGGGGCCCGTCGCCGAGATCGAGGAGGGCATCGCCGTCCTGGCCGCCGCGCTGCGCCGGATCAGGCCCTGACCTCGGTGCAAGGGGCCGCGGGCCGTGCTGCGAGGATGCCCGGGTGCGAGAGCTGAGCGAACTGACCGACGTAGCGGATCCCGCCTGGCCGGAGCTGCGCGAGGAACTCGCGGGCGGCGCCGCCCGGCCCGAGCTGCTGGCCGTCGACGCGGACCGCGGCAGGGCCTGCCTCCTCCAGCTCCAGATCACCGCGAGGTCGTACCTGGGCGCCTTCGTCCTGCACTGCGGCGGCCTGCTCCTGGACGACGGATGGCTGCGCGTCTACGGCAGCCCCGCCCCCGGCAACGCCCGGGGACTGCCGGGCTTCGCCCGGGTCAACGGCTTTCCCGAGGACTTCGACCCCGACTGGCGGGCCGGGGCGGGGCTGGTGCTCGCCCACGACCTGCTCGGCGGTGTCTTCCTCCTCAACGGCCCGGACCCCGCCGGGGCGGGCCTGCCCGGAGCGCCCGGCGAGGTGGTCTACTTCGCCCCGGACTCCCTGAGCTGGGAGCCGCTGGGGGCGGGGCACGGGGCCTGGCTGTCCTGGACGCTCTCCGGGGCGCTCGAACAGTTCTACGCGGAGCTGCGCTGGCCCGGCTGGCGGGACGAGGCCAGGGAACTGGCCGGGGGACAGGGCCTGTCGTTCTATCCGCCGCTGTGGTCCGGCGAGGCCCGACAGGACCTGTCGGCGGCCGGCCGCCGCGCCGTCCCCCTCGCGGAGCTGACCGGAGCGAGCCGGGCCACGGCCGTCCAGCTGGACGGATCGGACCCCGGATTCCTCGGTCTGCCGTGATCCGCAAGGTGCTGTCCGCGGCCCGGGAAAAGTTTTTCGCGATCAGTGGCAACCTCGGGGAGGGTCGTGCGTCGTGCGGGGGTGAGGGGCGCGGTTCCGCGTCCTCGACCCGACCGTGGAGAACCACCGTGAAGAACCTGAAGCGCGCCCCCCAGCCCGTCCGCCGTGCGGTCGTCACCGCGGCCGCCACCGGGGTGTTCGTCGCTCTGGCCGGGCCCGCCTTCGCCGCGGGCGGGGCCTCGGCCACTCCCGCCCCGGCCACCAGCTCCGCGCCGGGCGCCCCCGCGCCGGCCGTCAGCACCCCGGCCAAGCCCGCCCCCGCCACCAGCACCCCGGCCAAGCCGGCCCCGGCGGCGAGCGCCAAGCCCACCCCGTCCGTGTCGACGCCCGCCACCGGTGCCAAGCCGTCCGCGACGCCCGCTCCCTCCGCTCCGTCCTCGGCCGCCCCCTCCGCGGCCCCCGCCGGGACCGAGCTCGCGGAGACCGGCTCCTCCGCGACCACCATGGCCCTGGGAGCCGGCGCCGCCGGCCTGATCCTCGTCGGCGCCGGCGCCCTGTACACGGTGCGGCGCCGCGCCAACGGCTGAGGAATCCTGTGCTCCAACTCGTACTGCCCGCCGGCCCCGCCGCGCCCGTCCCCGTACGCCTACGCGCGCACCCCCGGCCCCGGCCCGGCGTCCGGCCCCGCCGAACCGCAGCCGCCCACGGTGTCCGAGCTCTACCACGCGCACCGGCTGCGGATGGTCCGTCTCGCCGTGCTGCTCGTGGACGACCTGGCCACCGCCGAGGACGTGGTCCAGGACGCCTTCACGGCGATGTACCGACGCCACGGGGAACACATAGGCGAGGTCGACAACGCCCTGGGCTACCTGCGCACGGCGGTGGTCAACACCTCGCGTTCCGTCCTGCGCCGCAGGCGCACCGTCCGGGCCTGGACCCCGCCCCCGCCAGCCGACGTACCCTCCGCCGAGCAGCACGTGGTCCTGGACGAGGCCCACCGCGAGGTACTGGCCGCGCTCGGGCGGCTCAGCCCGCGCCGCCGCCAGGTCCTGGTCCTGCGCTACTGGGCCGACCTCAGCGAGGCGGAGATCGCGACGACCCTCGGGATCAGCCGAGGAGCGGTCAAATCGAACGCGAGCCGCGGCCTGGACGCGCTGGAACGGATCCTGGAGGGACGGATATGACGCGCGACGGCGAACGCCCCGTCGAGCACCGGCTGCGGCAGGCCCTGGACGCCCGCGCGGACGGGATCGACATCCGCCTGCTGCGCCCCGCGGATCCGCCGGGAGCGCACCTGCGACGGCTGCCCGCCGCGCGGCTGCGGCTGCGGCGTTTCACGCTGCCGCTCGCGGGCCTGGCGACGGCCGCCGCCGTGGGCGTCGGCTACCTGCTGCTGGCGCCCGACCCGGCTCCGGGTCCGACGCTTCCGGCCACCCCGCCCCACCTCACGGATCCCGGCCCGTCCCCGGAAACCCCGAGTCCGCGCCCGCCGCAGACCTCTCCGAAGCCGTCCTCGGGTGCGGAGCCGACCGCGAGCCCGGCTGCTCCGGGGCGGTCCACGACGCCCGGAACGGGGCCCTCGCGGACGCCGGGCGCACCGCCCTCGCGGACGCCGGGCTCCCAGCCGTCGATCTCCGCGCCGCCCCCGACGCCCTCGTCGGCGGCCTCGGCACTTCCGACCCCTGCGCCTTCGGCGACCCGGCCGGCGGCGGCAGGCGGCGCCGCGCCCTGAGGGACTGGCGTCCGGCACCCGGCCGTTCGCTAGGCGGGCGTCCGGGTGTTCTGCACGACCGCGACGAGCGGGGCCAGTTCGGGGTTGCGCGCCGCCTCGTCGAGCGCCTCGCGCAGCGCCGTGTCGTTCGTCGGACGAGCCGCGGCCAGCAGGGCCAGGCCGTCCTCGCTCACGTCCGTGTAGATTCCCCGCCGGTCCGTGTCGCAGATGTAGCGGCTGAGCAGCCCGCGGTCCTCCAGCCTGCTGACCAGGCGGGTGGTCGCGCTCTGGCTGAGGACCACAGAGTCGGCGACCTGGTGCATCCGCAGGTGCCCGCCCGGTCCGCTGTGCTGGCGGCTCAGCACGTCGAGCAGCGAGTACTCGCGGACGCTGAGGCCGTGCCCCGACTGGAGGGCCCGCTCGATGTGCGACTCGATCCGCCCGTGCAGGAGGGAGAGGGCGCACCAGCCCTGGGCGAGGGCGGTGAGCGCACTGTCCGTGGCCGTCATGGGCTGCTCCTTCTCTGCGTGCGGTGCCTCCAGGATAGAACACGACCGCAATAGCCCGCGCTTGCAATTATCCCGCGTCTGCAATTAATGTGGACGCACGTAAGCAGCGGCAGCAAACGAGGCCGCGCACCGGGCGGCCGGGTGCTACGGCTCATCCGCACCCGACCCGCACCCGTCCCCTTCCGCACCGCACCCTCCCCTGAAGGGCACCTCCCCCATGCCTCTCGCACTGCTCGCCCTCGCCATCGGGGCCTTCGGGATCGGCACCACCGAATTCGTGATCATGGGCCTGCTCCCCGAGGTCGCCGCCGGTTACGGCGTCTCGATCCCCACCGCGGGCTTCCTGGTCACCGGCTACGCCCTCGGCGTCGTCCTCGGCGCCCCGCTGATGACCGTCCTCGGCACCCGGGTCCCCCGCAAGCGCATGCTCATGCTGCTCATGGGCCTGTTCGTCGTGGGCAACGTCCTGTCCGCCCTCGCCCCCGCCTTCGGCGTCATGCTCGCCGGGCGCGTCGTGGCCTCCCTGGCCCACGGAGCCTTCTTCGGCATCGGCTCCGTCGTCGCCGCCGGCCTCGTCGCCCCCGAGAAGAAGGCCGGAGCCATCGCCATGATGTTCACCGGCCTGACCGTCGCCAACGTGGTCGGCGTGCCGCTGGGCACCCTCGTCGGGCAGACCCTCGGCTGGCGCGTCACCTTCCTGATCGTCGCCGCGCTCGGTGTCCTCGGCCTGCTCGGGATCGCCCGGCTGGTGCCCGAACTGCCCCGGCCCGAGGGCGTCCGGATCCGCCACGAGCTGGCCGCCTTCCGCAACGTCCAGGTCCTGCTCGCGATGGCGATGACCGTGCTCGGCTTCGGCGGGGTGTTCGCCGCGATCACCTACATCACCCCGATGATGACCCACGTCGCGGGCTTCGCCGACACCTCGGTCACCTGGCTCCTGGTCCTCTTCGGCCTCGGCATGGTCGTGGGCAACCTCGTCGGCGGCCGCTTCGCCGACCGCGCGCTGATGCCCATGCTGTACGTGTCCCTGGGCGCGCTCGCCGTCACCCTGGCGCTCTTCACGCTCACCGCCCACAGCAAGGCGGGCGCCGCCGTCACCGTCGTACTCATCGGCGCCCTCGGCTTCGCCACCGTGCCGCCGCTCCAGAAGCGGGTGCTCGACCAGGCCGCCGGTGCGCCCACCCTGGCCTCCGCCGTCAACATCGGCGCCTTCAACCTCGGCAACGCGCTCGCCGCCTGGCTCGGCGGGATCGTGATCACCGCCGGGCTCGGCTGGACGGCCCCGAACTGGGTCGGCGCCGCGCTGGCCGCCTCCGCGCTCGTCCGCCCCGGCGGGCGGGACCCCCCGGTCCCCCCGCCGCGGCCCCCCCCCGCCACTGACCACCCCGACCTTCCCCCCCGCACCCCCCTCCCAAGGAGAAACCCACATGTCCAGCGCCACCCGCACCGCCGTCGCCCCCCTGACCACCGAGGATGCCGAGCTCCTCGTCGCCGCCGTCGCCACCGCCGCCGAGGCGGCCGGGGTCACCGTCAGCGTCACCGTCCTCGACGCGGGCGGCCACCTGCTGGCCTTCCGCCGCGACGACCGGGCCGTGCTGATCTCGGGCGAGACCAGCACCCGCAAGGCCTACACCGCCCTCCAGCTGAACGCGCCGACCGCCGACCTCGTGGACGCCGTCCAGCCCGGCGCCCCCTTCCACACCCTGCCGACCGCCCTGGACCGGCCGCTGCTGTTCATCGCGGGCGGACTGCCGGTCCACCGCGACGGCCGCCTCATCGGTGCCGTCGGCGTCGGCGGCGGCGCCCCCGAGCAGGACCACGCCTTCGCCGCCGCCGCGCTCCAGGCCCTCTACGCGCGGATCTGAGCCTCCGGGTCGCGCGCCCGCGTCCCCCGTGCCAGGTTGGGTACGGGGGACAGGGGGTGCACGATGCGGAATCCGAGGTTTCACGTGAAAGGCCACGTCATAGCGACAGCAGCGGTCGCCGCGCTGGTCACCCTCGCCGTCCCGGGCTGTACGGCCGCCTCCGACGAGGCCCGGACCCCCGCCCCGAGCTCCGGTTCCGCCACCGCCGCCCTGCCGGCCTCCCCGACGGCCGCCGAAGAACCCAGCCCCTCGCCGAGCCCCACCTACGCCCTGTCCACCGCACCGCGCACCATCCCCGCCGTACGGGAGCACGTACCGGCCCGCGGCCCCGGCTGGAAGCCCGCTCCCGGCGCCCGCGTGGTCGTGGCGCAGGCCGACAAGGCCGCCCTCACCGACGAGGCCAAGCTCCTGGCCGGCGAACTGAGCCTCGGCTTCTCGGACTCGGAGCCCGCCCGCCGCGGTGACGTCGAACTGGCCCTGGCCGCCAAGGGATCCGGCCCGGCCGAGTCCTACGGCCTGACCGTCAAGGACGGCCAGGTCAAGATCACCGGCCCGGACGAGGCCGGGGTCTTCTACGGCACCCGCACCCTCAAACAAGCCGTACGGTCCGCCGGTTCGGCCCCCGAGGGCACCGTGCGCGACGCCCCCGCCAAACCCCAGCGCGGCCTCAACCTCGACATAGCGCGCAAGCACTTCACCCCCGACTGGATCGAGGACCGGCTGCGCGAGATGGGCGACCTGAAGCTCAACCAGCTCGGCCTGCACTTCTCCGACGACCAGGCCTTCCGGATCCAGTCCGACAGCCACCCCGAGATCGTCTCCACCCCCCACCTCACCAAGGCGGACGTACGCCGCATCACGGCCCTCGCCGCCAGCCTGCACATCACGGTCGTCCCGGAGATCGACTCGCCCGGACACCTCGGCGCGGTCCTGCGCGCCCACCCCGACCTGCAACTGCGCGACGTACAGGGCAGAGCCGTGAAGGGTGCGGTGGACATATCCAACCCGGCGGCGGCCAAGCTCGTCGACGACCTCCTGCGCGAGTACCTGCCGCTGTTCCCCGGCGGGGCCTGGCACCTGGGCGCCGACGAGTACCAGGCGCTCGTCGTCCGCGATCCGCAGGCCTCCTTCCCTCAGCTGGCCCGCGCGGCCCAGCAGCGGTACGGCGCCGGAGCGCGCGTCCAGGACCTGGCTACGGGCTGGCTCAACGACCGGGCGGCCGTGGTGCGCCCGTCGGGCAAGGCGCTCAAGGCCTGGAACGACGGCTTCTTCAGCGGCGGGGTGACCACCGCGGCCAAGGACATCCAGGTCGAGTACTGGACCGGCAAGGAGATCGGCGCCCGCCCGCCGCTGGAGTACCTGCGCGAGGGCCGCAAGGTCGTGAACCTCAACGACGAGTACCTCTACTACGTGCTGGGCCAGCCCAACCAGTTCACCTACCCCACCGGCAAGCGGATCTACGAGCAGTGGACCCCCCTGGTACTGCGCGGCACGACCCCCGTGCCCGCCCAGTACGCGGACCAGATCCTCGGCGCCCGCCTCGCCGTCTGGGCCGACCTGGCCGGCGCCCAGACCCAGGCCCAGGTCGCGGAGGGCATCCGGCTGCCCCTGGCGGCGCTCTCCCAGAAGGTCTGGGACTCCCGCCCGCCCCAGCAGCCCTGGACCGGCTTCAAGGCCCTCGCCGACCGCCTCTGAGCGGTCACGGAGGTCCGCGGTCTGCAACAGGCCGACACCGGACCGGTGACGAACGACATCCGGCCATCGCCATGGCCGAATTCCTCAGGCTACGTTGACGCCACGCTTCGACCGGCTATGAGGGAGACGACCATGCGCGTGGTACGCAGCGGCAGACGGAACCGCGGACGCACGGCCCTGCTGACCCTCGCGGTGTGCGGGGCCCTCGCGCTCACGGGCTGCCGGGCAGGGGACGAGGCGGGCGGTCCCGGTACGCAGTCGCCCGCCAAGCCCGGAGCGGGCCCCACCGGTTCCCCGGCCCCGGCTCCGGCCCCGGGCACGCCCTCCGCCACGGCGGCGGCCCCGAAGCCCACCGCGACCGCGAAGCCGGTGAAGAAGCCCACGACGCCGGCCGGCCCGTCGGCCAAGCCCTGCGACCACAAGATGCCCATCGCGCCGGACCTGATCGCCGTCTACCGGTACACCCCCGAGGGCGGCGCGCACCACCTGATCGTCCGGCACGGGAACTGGGGCTGCGGCACCTCCGGCGCGGACGGCGCCGCCTTCGAGCCGGTCGGCAAGGAGACCTTCTACCCCGTCGCGGACAAGGCCGCGATCACCGCCGGGCCCCCGGTCGTCGCGGGACCGGGGCCCGAGAAGATCGGCGTCCAGGAACTCGTCGACTGGGTGATCGCGCACCCCGACTCCGGACTCCCGTTCCGCTACCACCTCGGCGCCGACGGGGCGATCGACACCCTTGAGCAGGTCTATCTCCCGTAGCTCCGCCCCCGGTGCTGCCACCGCCGCCGGACCCACTGGCCGAACAAGGGCAGGGCCGTGACCACGGTCAGGATCCAGGCGGCGGCGAAGCACCAGATCAGGGGCGTCGAGACGGTCACCGAGGCCGCGACGAGCAGCACGACGGACACCGCACCGAGCAGACAGGCCACGGCGGTGCGGTGCCGCAGGTGTGCCGACATCAGGGCCCCGCGGAGGGAACGGTCACGTTTGAGCTGTGCCTCCAGCGCGGAGAGCGCGCGCTGCTCGTGATCGGAGAGTCCGGCTCCGTCCATGACGACGCACCTCCGTCGGCTGTGGCCGACGGGCGCGGAACACAGCCTCTGGCGTGCGAATACCCGGCCTGGGACGGCCCAACCCCCGGACGCGGCCGCGGGTGCCCCGGGACGGTCACCAGATGGAGTTGACCCACTCCGGGTGGTCGATGAAGGGGTTCCGGTTGTGCTGGTAGGTGTCGAAGATGACCTGGTTGCGACGCTGCTCGAAGGCGTCCGGCGGGTCCTGCTGGTTCCACTGCTTCAGCAGGCTGATCCGGCCGTGGGCGGGGGCCGAACCGTTGTTGACCTTGTCGTTCATCTCCAGGTTCGCGAAGCCGTCGCCACCCTCGTAGCGCACGGCCATGTAGAGCAGCATCCGCGCCACGTCGCCCTTGACCGCGTCGCGCGGTTCGAAGGAGTCGGAGTCGGTGAGGCTGCCGGGGGCCTCGCCCACCGGGCTGCCGCCCCTGTCGAAGTCCTTGTTGCCGCGCGTGCTGTTGACCGTGACGTCCTCGGGGCGCAGGTGGTGCAGGTCGGTGCCCGGGCCGGTGGCGGTGCCGAAGTCGCCGTGGCTCTTGGCCCAGACGTGCTCGCGGTTCCAGTCGTTGGCCCCTCCGCCGTTGGTGGACTTGGACTGGGAGCGGCCGGAGTAGAGCAGGATGACGTTGTTCGGGTTGGCCGGGTCCTGGTCGGTGACCTTCAGCGCGTTCCAGACACCGTCGTAGTTCACCTTGGACTGGGTCTTGATGATGCCGTGCAGGGCGGTCTTCAGCGCGGCCCCGGTCTTGCCCTCGGCCGGGGCGTAGTACGAGTCGACGTACGGATCGGCGTACGGGCCTGCCGTCACGGCCGCGGTGGCGTGGGGAGCCTCCGCAGACTGCTGGCCCGCCGATGCGGTGGCGGGTATCGCGATCAGAGCGGCCGCTGCGAGGCCGGCCGCCCAGGGAGTGGCGCGGGAGATTCTCATGCTGTGGGGGACCTCTCCAGGACACACCGGGCCCGCCAGGGGAATTGGCGGGATATCAGGTGGCGAAGCGAGGCTCACATTGTCATGTGCCCAACAGGTAAAAACCATGTGTCGGGGCCTTGAACTGCGGTGTTGGCGTCTGCTACCCGCGAACTGCCCGCGCGCCAGGAGGAAGGAGAGGTCCGCATTTCCCCGGGAAATGGCCGAATCCGGGACCGAGGGGACACGGTCGGAGCGCCGGGGCCGGGGGCCCGAAGGGGCTGATCCGGCGCCGTGCGCGGGGCAGTTGAAAGGGCCCCCGCGCGGCCGGAGCGGTGCTCCACGGCCGCGCACGGCGAGGACCGGCCGCGCCGACAGAGGGCGGGGCCGGTCCTGTGAGGTCAATGCCCGTTGCGGCGCCGCTCGGCCGTCACGGCCGAGCGGCGCCGACGGTCGTCAGCTGCCCGTTGCGATCGCGGGGGCCGGGTCGAACTTGTAGTTCGGGCCGAAGTTCTTGCGCACCGCGGCCTCCCAGGAGCCGTCCGCGACCATCTTCTTCAGCGCGGCGTTGATCTTGCCCTGGAGTTCCTTGTCGCCCTTCTTGAGGCCGATGCCGTAGTTCTCGTTGCTCAGGCTCTGGCCGGTCAGCTTGAACTTGCCCTCGTTGCCCTTCTGGGCGACGTACCCGGCCAGGATGGAGTTGTCCGTGGTCATCGCGTCGACCAGGTTGTCCTGGAGGGCGACCACGCACTCCGAGTAGCCCGGCAGCTCCAGCACGCTCGCCTTGGGGGCCAGGTTCTTCTTGACGTTCTCCGCCGAGGTGGAGCCGGTCACCGAGCAGAGCCGCTTGGAGTTGAGGTCCTCGGCCTTGGTGATCGTGGTGTCGTCGGCGCGGACGAGCAGGTCCTGGTGCGCGGTGAAGTACGGACCCGCGAAGTCCACCTTCTCCTTGCGCTTGTCGCTGATCGAGTAGCTGGCGGCGACGAACCTGACCTCGTTGTACTGGAGCAGGAGCTCCCGGTCGGAGCTGTCGACGCGCTTGAACTCGATCTGCTCCGGCTTGTAGCCGAGCTGCTTGGCGATGTACGTGGCCACGTCCACGTCGAATCCGGAGTACGTGCCGCCGGCCTCGCGCAGGCCGACGCCCGGCTGGTCGAACTTGATGCCGATGGCGAGGGTCCCCTTGTCCTCCTCGCCGCCGCACCCGGAGGTGGTGAGGGCGAGGGCGATCACTGCGGCGACCGCCGCACCGGTCTGGGGAACCTTCATGCTGCACTCTTTCCTCGGGGCCGCGGGGCGCGCTGCGGGCACCTTCCAGCGGTGGCTGGGCGAGGGATCTCCGCACCGCGTGGAACCGCGAGAACGTGGGGGGACGTCAATACACGTGTACGAGGAAGCTAGGAAGCGGACAGGCGCAGCGTCACTACATCTGAGCGAAACTTGAGGATAACGATCCGGTTCGGCCGAAGATTTTACGGCACAATCGGGCCGAATCGGGAGAAGGGGGCGTTCGATGGGCTCTGCTTCGGTACGGGTCGAGGGGAACGCGTTGCTGCTGGGCGAGGTGCAGGTCCGCTTCATCAGGACCCTGCGCCTGCCGGAGTCGGGCACCCACGCGCTGCCGCCGGGACTGGGGGAGTTCCCGCTGCGCCGGGTGGAGGACCACGCGGACACCGTCCCCCCTGAGTGGCTGGCGAAGGGCGGCGTCATGCTGCCCGTGCACCTGCGCGAGGCCATGTGGCTCAGCTTCGCCGGGACCCGCGAACCCGCCGCGCTCCAGGTCGGCGTCGGCAAGGTGTGCGCCGTCTCGGGCGGGCGGTGGACGGGCCGCCTGGACCGCGGCCCGCAGAACTATCTGGTCCTGCCGCGCCAGCCGTGGCTGGACGGGATCAACTCCGGGAGCGGGACGGTGCGTCAGTTCGTCGCCGTTCCCCTGGGACTCGGCGCCACGGTCGAAGGACAGGTCACCGGTGAGGAGACCACCGGTGGCGTGCAGCTCCAGGCCTTCCCGCTCGGCGCCCGGGAGCTGGCCGCCTGGCGGGAGACGGAGCGGGAGCGCACCCTCGGATCCGCCCCGCCCGCGCCCCCGCCGTGGTACGGGGGCCCTGGTGCCCCCTCGGGCTCCGGCGGGTACGGCGGACCGGTGCCGCCGCCGATGGCCGCGGCCCCGGGCGGCCCGCCCGTACCGCCCGCCCCGTCCGCTGCGGGAGCCGCCCGCGCCCGCAGCGCGGCGCCGCCGCCCGCCGCCCCCGCGATGGGACTCGGGGTCGGCGGCTCCATGCGCCAGGAGGTGTACCGCGACGACCGGCCGCTGTCGGCCTGGTCCCGGGAAGCGGCCGCACGGGTCTTCGTCCACCTCGTCACCCCGCCCGCGTGGCGACGTATCACCGGGGAGGAGGCGCCGCCCTCGCCCGTGGACCGGGCCGCCTACACCAAGGCCGGACTGCCCTGGTTCGACCACTACGACGACACCGCCGCCGACCTCGCCCCGGCCGAAGCCCTGGGCCGGGTCGAACCGGTGGGCCAGTGGCTCGGGGACGACCACACCCCCTGGGCGGAGCCGGGACCGGGGCAGGTCAAGCCGCTCGGGAACGCGCCGAGGCCGGGCAGGCCCGTACAGGACGGGGACTGGTGACGGAGCCGGAAGCGGAGCCGGTGACGGGGCCCTCGGCGGAGGCCGAGTGCCCCGTCGGCGGCCCGAGGGCGATGCGTATGATCTTCGGCAGCAAGGCCGTAGCGCAGAGGTCGTCGCGCCCACGCAGCAAGCTGGAGGACGCCGGTTCGAATCCGGCCGGTCTTGTGTCTTCTTGATCACGGGCAGCACGGACAGCACGGGCACCACGGGGGAACCAGTGAACACGCAGCCGACGGGCACCCGCGGCGTGCCGCGATGACGCCGCGCGCCGAACTCCCGGGCGGGTACGAGCCCGTTGACCTCATCACGTGGAGGCGCATCCGCCGCTACGCCGTGCCCGGCTGGATGATCGAGCACGCCACCGCCCACCGGCTGGCCGGGGACTGGCGGGCCGCCTGCGCGACCGCCGCCTTCGACGTCACCTTCGACCCGGCCGACGTCGCCTCCCGCTACGGGGCCTCCGTCGCCGAGGCGTTGGAGGACGACCTCCGCCACCTCGCCCCGGACCTGCTGCGCTGGCACCTGCCGCGAGTGCTGGGCGGCCACACCACCATCGCCCCCGGCCTGCGGATCGTGCTCGCCCACTACGGGCAGCGCCCCGGCTCCCCGCGCGACCCGGAAGCCCCCGTACTGTCCGTCACCACCTCACCGATGATCGGCGGGCCGCAACGCCTGCGCCTGCACTGCGCGCCGCTCGCCCGGCGCGAGCTGTACGCCCTGTTCGGCTTCCCCTTCACCGTGGAGGACTGGACCGCGGCCCGTTTCCTCTGGGACGCCCGGCGCAGCGACGGCCTGCGCGCACGGTTCGGCGGCGGCGGCGACGGCGGCCGGCTGCCCTTCTTCCGCGCGGACGGCTCCACGCTCGACCCGGCCGAGCTGCCCGTCGACGAACCCGACCCCGCCGACCGGGCCGCACGCGCGGAATGGGCCACCCTGCTGCAGCTCGCGGGCGGAGCCGCCGAGGCCTGCGCGGCCGTCGGCATCGAGCGCGACCTGAGCCTGCCTCCCCAGCACTACTACGAGCGGCCGTTCGACACCGGAGCCCTCCTGGGAGGGGGCCCCTTCGACCTCACCCGGCTGACCGACGAGGTCGGGCACCTCGGGGCGGCGGGCGCGGGCCACCGGTTCCGTTTCCCGCGCGACGGACGCACCGTCGAGCTGACGCAGGACGGCCTCGGCCCGCACGGCACGTTCCGGGCCCGGTTCATCGCGCGGGAGCAGGCGAAGGAGGTGCCCCTGCTCCCTCAGTACGCCTGGCGGCGCCTGCCCGACCTCGAACTGGTGCGGACCGGCCTCATCACGCCGCAGGAACTGCACCCGCTGGTCACCGCCTCCCTCTTCCCCGGCAGCGGACCCTTCGTCCCACCGCCCGGCCCCGCCCTGCCGGCCCCCGTCAGGGTGCGCTGCCGCGGCGAGTGGCACGAGGTCCGCTCGCGCGGCGGGGTACTGGAGCTGCCGCACACCCCCGAGGAGCAGCAACGGGAGCGCGCCCTGCGGGCGTTCGGCGGCGAGGTCGCCGGATGCTTCGCCGTGGAGCAGACCTGGACCACCGGCCACGGCCGGCTGCCGCGCGCCCTGCGGGCCGAACAGCAGGAGCTGTTCCTGCGCGCCCAGCACGGGGACACCCCGGCCGTCGTGGCGCTGCTCGACGCGGGCGTCGACCCCCGGATCCGTGACGGAGGCCGTCGCGGACTGCTCCACGTCCTGCACCAGCTCGACCACGAGGAACTGCTGCCCCGGCTGCTGGACGCGGGACTCGACCTGGAGGCGCGGGACAACGAACAGCGCACCCCCCTGTACGCGACGGCGGTCAACGGCGGCTCCGCGGACCTGGTGCGGGCCTTCCTGGCGGCCGGATCCCGCATCGACGTCATCGACCACCGGGGGATGTCGCTGTCCCACGTCGTACGCCGCTACCGCAGCACCGACCTGGACTTCCTGAGGCAGCGGGTGGACGAGGAACACCCCGGCATCGGCGCCGCGTGGTGGGACCGGTGGATCGGCGAGCGGGAAATGAAGGTCTGGCAGACATGAGCAGCCACCCCGGCGGCCACGCCGGCCCGCGTCCGGGCACCCGGCCCGTACCGGCGCCCCTCGCCGCCGCCGACGACCTGGGCGCCCGGCTCGGCAGGACCCGTACCGAATCCGGCACCGACCACCAACTGGAGGCACTGGCCCTGGCCGTGACGGCCAATCAGCCCGTGCTGCTGTGGGGCGAACCCGGCATCGGCAAGTCCGCGGGCATGCACAGGCTCGCCGCCTCGCTGGGGGTGGAGCTGGAGACGGTCATCGCCAGCGTCCACGAGCCCTCCGACTTCGCGGGCCTGCCCGTCGTCGGCGAGGACCCCGCCACCACCGGCGTGCCGATGGCCCCGCCGGACTGGGCGGTCCGCCTCGCCCGCACCGGACACGGGCTGCTGTTCTTCGACGAACTGTCCTCGGCCCCGCCCGCCGTGCAGGCGGCCCTGCTGCGCGTGGTCCTGGAGCGCCGGGTCGGCAGCCTCGAACTGCCCGCCGCCGTACGGATCGTCGCCGCAGCCAACCCGCCCGCCAGCGCGGCGGACGGCTGGCACCTCAGCCCGCCCCTGGCCAACCGCTTCGTCCACCTCGACTGGACCCACGACCCGCGCACCGTGGCCCGCGGCATGGCCGGGACCTGGCCCGAGGCGGCCGTCCCGGCCGTCGACCCGGCCCGGGTCCCGGGCTCCGTGGCCCGGGCCCGCGGTGCGGTCTCCGGCTTCCTCACCGCCCGGCCGGGCCTCGTCCACCAGATGCCGGCCGGGGCCGCGGACCGGGGGCGGGCCTGGCCCTCCCCGCGCACCTGGGAGATGGCCCTGCGGATGCTGGCCACCGGGTACGCGGCCGCCGTGGGCCGCGAGGCGCTGGCCGCCGCGCTCACCGGCGCGGTCGGCGAAGCCCCCGGGATCGAACTGCTCTCGTACCTCGAACACCTCGACCTGCCCGATCCGGACCGGGTACTGGCCGACCCGGAGGCCTTCGCCCTGCCGGAACGAGGCGACCGGCAGCTGGCCTTCCTCATCGCCGTGGTCGCGGCCGTGCAGGGCGAGCTCACCCGGGAGCGCTGGGAGGCAGCCTGGACGGTGCTGGCCAAGGCGGTCGAAGCGGGCGTGCCCGACGTGGCCGCGCGGGCCGCCGCCGACCTCGCCGCGATGCGCGACCTGGACTGGCCCGTACCGGCCGGCATCGACGCCTTCGTGGAACTGCTCCAGCTGTCCGGCGCACTGCCGGGCCGCGGCTGAACCCGCCGTGGACCTGCCCGCGCGCGAGCCGGGGCAAGAGCCCGGGGGAGAGCCCGCGGGCCTCGACCGGGTGAAGCTGCTCGCGGCCCGCTACCAGGCCGCCGAGGCCCGCCCCTACCTCGCCTGCGCCCTGTACGCCCTGACCGTGGTGCCCTGCACCGCCGTGCGCACCATGGGCGTCGACCGGTACTGGCGCTGCTACGTCTCGCCCGCCTTCGTCGAGGCCACGCCCGTCCCCGAACTCGCCGGGGTCTGGATCCACGAGGTGGCGCACCTGTTGCGCGACCACCACGGCCGGGCCGGGCGGCTGCCCGCCGCCGACCAGCGCGACCGGGTCCGCGTCAACACCGCCCAGGACTGCGAGATCAACGACGACCTGCTGGCCGACGGGCTCGCCCTGCCCGCGGGCCGGATGGAGCCCCGGCTCTTCGGCCTGCCCACGGGCGGCATGTTCGAGAGCTACCTGGCCGGCGTCCCGGCCACGCCCCCCGCCCTGGACTGCGGCTCCGGCGCCCACGGCACCCCGATGCCCTGGGAGCTCGGCGAGCGGGCTCCCGTCACCCGGATCGGCCCGGTGGAGGCGGAAGCGCTGCGCCGCCAGACCGCCCAGGCGGTGCGGGCCCACCGGCGCACCCGGGGCACACTGCCCCGGGGCTGGCACCGCTGGGCCGAGGAACTCCTGGAGCCCGCCGTCGACTGGCGCCGCGCGCTGTCCGGGGCGGTGCGCGAGGCCGCCGCCTGGGCGTCCGGCGCGGTGGACTACACGTACCGCCGCCCTTCGCGCAGGACCCCGGCGCTCGGCGGCAAGGTGGTGCTGCCCAGTCTGCGCAGGCCGCTGCCGCGCGTCGCGGTGGTCATCGACACCTCGGGGTCGATGGGCCCGGCGGAGCTCGGGGCCGCGCTCGCCGAAGTCACCGGGGTGCTGCGGGAGGTGGGGATACGGGGCGACCGGGTCGCGGTCCTGGCCTGCGACGCCGACGTGCAGGCCGTGTCCCGGGTGAACAGCGCCGGCCAGGTGGCCCTGGCCGGGGGCGGCGGCACCGACATGCGGGCCGGGATCGGCGCCGCGCTGGCCCTGCCCGACCGGCCCGACGTGATCGTCGTCCTGACCGACGGTTTCACGCCGTGGCCGCCGCAGAGCCCGGCCTGCCGGGTGATCGCCGCACTGCTCGGGGACACCGCACCGATGCCCCCGGCCTGGGTGGAGACCGTACGCGTCCCGCTGTGAGCGGAGCCGGACCGGCCCGCCCGCGGTGGCCGGGAACGTACGGTCGCCCGGCCCGGCCCGGTGTGCACGTGGGAGCATGACCGGGCAACACCCGGTGTCTGGAGGGGGAATCCGTTGACTGGAGTACGCAAGGGCCTGGCCAAGGTGGAGGTCGCGCTGAGGTGGGACCCCAGCAGCGCGGGCACGCCCGCGAACGACCTGGACATCGTCGCCGCGGTCTACGGGGCCGACGATCCGTACGGGGAGCCGGTCCACCTGGTGCACTTCGGCAGCCGCTCGCCCGACGGCACCATCACGCTGAACCGGGACAGCCACACCGGCCAGGGCTTCGGCTTCGACGAGGTGATGACCCTCGAACTGGACCGGATGGCCGAGCGGCTGTGCCGGGTGGTGGTGGGCGTGGTGATCCAGGACGCCGACGCCGGCGAGGGTGCCACGAAGACCTTCGCGGACATCACCGGTACGGGGGTGCGGATCCGTGAGGGGCACACGGACCTCGCCGAGAGCGGCTTCGAGTCCGTCCGGGGCGCCACCGCGGCCACGATCGCCGAGTTCACCCGCGAGGCCTCCGGCAGCTGGTCCCTCGACGCGCGGCTGCGCGGATTCGCCGTCGGCCCGGAGGAGTTCGCCCGCACCATGGGCGCCGCCCGGCCGTGAGCACGGGCCGTGAGCACGGGCCGTGAGCACGGGAGCGGCCCGGCGCGTCCCTGATCGGGACGGGCCGGGCCGCTCCGGGCGTCCTACTCGCAGGTGCCGCCGTCGGCGGGGACCGTGCCGTCGATCAGGAACGCGTCGACCGTCTTGGTCGCGCAGGAGTTGACCCCGTAGGTGCCGTGGCCCTCGCCCTTGACGGTGAGGCCCACGCCCACGCCCTTGCCCAGGGAGTCGGCCATCCGGCGGGCGCCCTCGACCGGGGTCGCGGGGTCACCGGTGTTGCCGATGACGAGGATCGGAGCCGCGCCCGGCGCGCTCACGTCGGGCTTGGCCCGTTCGCCCGGTACCGGCCAGTCCTGGCAGGTGGCCATCAGTTCCTCGGCCTTGACGTCACCGAAGACGGGGGAGGCCTTCTTGAACTCGGGCACCATCGCCGCGGCCTGCTCGGCCGTGACCCGGGTGCTGTCGTCGGCGCAGCTGATGGCTCCCCGTGCACCGAGGGAGTTGTCGTAGCGGCCCTTGTCGTCGCGGCCGCCCAGCAGGTCGGCGTAGGCGAGGAGGATCTCACCCGTGCCGTCCGCCTGGACCTCGCGGATGCCCAGCGCCAGGTGTTCCCAGGTCTCCTCGCTGTAGAGCGTGGCGATCATGCCGCTCTCGGCCTGTGCGGCGGTCAGCTTGCGGCCTTCGCCCGCGGGCACGGGCTTCTTCTCCAGCTTCGCCAGCATGGCGTTGATCCGCTCGGTGCCGGTCGTGGCGTTCGGACCGGTCGGGCAGTTCGCCCCGAACTTCTTCGCGCAGTACTGCATGGCGTGCTCCAGGGCGGTCTGGAAGCCCTTGATCTGGCCGAGGCCCTGCTGGAGCGAGTCCTGGGTGGGGTCGACCACGGCGTCGAAGACCGTACGGCCGACGTTCGCCGGGAACAGGTGGGCGTAGACCCCGCCCAGCTCGGTGCCGTAGGAGATGCCGAAGTAGTTGAGCTTCTGGTCGCCGAGGACCTGGCGCATGACGTCCAGGTCGCGGGCGGCATTGGTGGTGCCGACGTGCGGGAGGATCTTGGCGGAGTTCTGCTTGCAGCCCTCGGCGAACTTCTTGGTGCTCGCGACGGAGTCCGTGGAGGCGTTCAGCTCGTCCATCGTCTTGTCGTCGACGCACTTGACGCCCGCGCTGTCGCCGACGCCCCGCGGGTCGAAGCTCACCAGGTCGTAGACCGAGCCCAGCTTCTTGTAGTCCTTCGAGGCGAGGGAGGGGAGGGTGCTGACACCGGAGCCGCCGGGGCCGCCGAAGTTGTAGACCAGGGAGCCGATGCGCTTGCCCTGGTCGGTGGCCTTCTTGCGGATGAGGGCCAGGTCGATGGTCTCGCCCGCGGGCTTGGCGTAGTCGAGCGGCACCTTCATCGCGGCGCACTCCCACCCGGCGCCGGGGGCCTCACCGCCGCCCTGGGCCACGGAGGGGGCGGCGCAGCCCTGCCAGGCGAGCTGCTGGCCGGTGATCGAGGCCGGCAGCGCGACGGGCGTGGGGCTGGGGGAGGCCGGGGCGGCGCTCTGGGCGCCGTCCTTGGCGTCGGCCTTCTTGCCGCCGTCGTCACAGGCCGTCAGAGCGGAAACCGCCAGCAGGGCGGCAGCGGCGAGCACGGCGGACCGGGCCGGCCGTATGAGGGGGGACATGCGTGGTGCTCCTGATGACCGTGCGGACGTGATCGAGAAGGGCCCGCCGCAGCGAACACCCGGCGTCGGCCCACCGGAACCGTACAGGGGAGCGGGTGCCGGCCGGCACCCGGTATCCGGAGTAACGGGCTCCGCACAGATCGGGCGGCGGTCGTCCCTCGGAAGGGGTGACCGCCGCCCGGTCCGGGTGGCGCGCTGCCACCGTCCCCACGAGGCAGCGCGGGCAGGTCGCCGTCCGGTCATCGGGACGGCGGCCCACCGGTTCAGGGGGCCGCTGCGGCCGGGGTCACCGCGCTGGCCGCAGGCGCCAGGCCCAGGGAGGGGAGCAGGGCCGCGTCGACGAAGCGCACCAGGTAGTCGGCGTCCGCGTAACGGCCCTCCAGGACGGGCCGGATCCGGAGCACACCCATCAGCTGGGCCGGCAGGAACTCCACCGCCGGATGGTCCGCGGTGATCTCGCCCCGCGCCACGCCCCGCGCCACCATCGCGTCGAAGGCGGCCAGCTCCGGGTCCACCAGCGCTTCCCGCAGGGCGGCCTGGAGCTCCTCGTCGCTGAGCACGGCGTGCCCGAGGGCCTGCATGAGCCGGGTGTCGCGCCCCGAGGTGCAGGCCGCGATCCGCGCGGCCTCGCGCAGGTCGCCCGCGAGGGAGCCGGTGTCCACCGCGACGAGCGTGCCCCGGCGGCCCGCGCGCAGGGCGGCGGCGACCAGCTGCGGCTTGGTCCTCCACTGCCGGTAGAGCGTGGACTTGCCGCAACTGGCCCGGGCGGCGACGCCCTCCATGGTCAGGGCCTCGTACCCGTGCTCGCGCAGCTGGTCGAGCACGGCGTCGTAGAACTCCTGCTCGCGCTCCGGGGTGATCTTGGAGCGCCGCGGGCCGGTCGGCGTCGACGTCATGGTGCGGCTCTCCTTCACGGCTCCTGTGCGCCCTTTCGCTAGGAAAAGTGTACGGGAACGCAAGCGTATCGGTACACAAGCGTATCGATACGCGAATGTATCGATACACTGGCGTGTCGCTGTGTGCGCGGTTCCGACCAGCCGCTGAACAGATCCGAGCACGAGGAAAGTGAGACCGGGGGATGTCCCAGACCACACCTGCCGGACCGGCAGCCGGACGGAGGGCCGCGCGCCGCCGTCTCATACGCGAGCTGCTGCTGGTCGCAGGACTGTTCACCGTCTACAAGGCCGGCCGGCTGCTCTCCACGGACCGCACCGAGGAGGCCTTCCGCAACGCCGCCTGGGTCTGGGACGCCGAACGCGCCCTCCACCTGCCCGGGGAGGGCGCGGTGCAGAGGCTGCTGCTGCACGGCGACACCCTCGTCCACACCGCGAACACCTACTACGCGGCCGTCCACTTCCCCGCGACCGCGCTCTTCCTGATCTGGCTCTACCTCCGCCGCCCGGACCACTACCTGTGGGCGCGCCGCGCACTCGCCGTGCTGACCGGAGCCGCCCTGGTCCTGCACCTCTCGTTCCCCCTCGCGCCCCCGCGGATGTTCGGCGGAGCAGACATGATCGACACCGGGCAGGTCTACGGACCCACCGTGTACGGGGCCGCGCCGGCCTCCGACACCCTGGCCAACCAGTTCGCGGCGATGCCCTCCCTGCACTTCGGCTGGGCGCTGATGCTGGCCCTCGGCATGATCGCCGCCACCGGCCCGCAGACCCCGGCCGGGAAGCCCCGGCGGTGGCGCGCACTGTGGCTGCTGCACCCGCTGCTGACCCTCCTCGTGATCGTCGGCACCGCCAACCACTACTGGCTCGACGCGATCGTGGCGGCCGTACTGCTCGGCGCGGCGCTGCTGCTGATCCCGCGGCCCCGCCCGGCCGACGGCAGCGGCACGGACCCGTTGCCGGACACGGACACGGACAGGGACAGGGACAGGGACACGGACAGGGACGCGTCCGTTGAGGCGGACGCCGCCGTACGGAGCCTGGCGCGGCCGCGGACCGCCCCCGACCAGGTAGGGGCCCGGCGGTGAACGCCACCGCCCTCGCCGTGGTGCTCTGCCTGGCCTCCGCCGTGACCTACGCGGCCGCTGCCGTCGCCCAGGAGCGCCTCGCCCGCGCGGCCGTCGCCCGCACCGCCCGGGCCCTGCTCGGCTCCCACGCCTGGTGGTGGTCGGCCGGCCTGAACGCGGCCGCCGCCCTGCTGCACGCGGCGGCCCTGCGGTACGGCCCGCTCACCCTGGTCCAGCCGCTCGGCGCCCTCACCCTCGTGGCTGCCGTACCGCTGGGCGCCCGCGGGGCCGGGCGCCGGGTCGCGGCCACCGAGTGGCGGGGCACCCTCGCCACCGTCGCGGGACTCGGCCTGCTGCTGCTCCCCGCCTCCGGGCCCGCCCCCGACGACACCCTCACGCTGGCCGAGGCGCTGGCCGTCTCCGGAGCCACGGCCGCCGTGATCCTCATGCTCACCGCCGTCAAGGACCCGCGCTCGGGGCTGCGGCACGCGACGGCCTCCGGACTGGCCTCCGCGGCGGCCTCGGCCCTGACCCAGACCGTGGCCGTCGCCGCCGGCCGCGGCGGAGCCCTGCTCAGCCTGCGGGTGGCCGCGGTGGCGCTGCTCGTGGTGGTGTTCGCGGTCGGCGGGATGCTGCTGTCGCAGCGGGCCTACCGCGGCGGGCTCGGCGCCCCGCTGGCCGTGGTCAACCTGGCCAATCCGCTGGCCGCGGCGGCCATCGGCATGGTCCTGCTCGGCGAACGCCTCCAGGGCGGCGCGGCGGGGGTGCTGCTGGCGGTGGCGGGCGCCTTGGCGGCGGCACGCGGGGTGCTCCTGCTCACGCGCACCCCTCCAGCCGCGGGGCAGGCCCCCGGTACGCCGGAACCGGCCGCCCCCGTCGTGCCGGTGAGCCGCGTGGCGGCCTGAGCTGCCCTTCCGTAACCGGGCGGAGAACCGTTTCGGGCCGTTTCGCGTCCTCCCGGGAGAACGCCCGGGACACCGGACCACCGGACCACCGGTTCACCGGATCACGGGAACACCGAAACGGAGTGACTGGTATGGGGATCGTCAGCTGGATCGTCCTGGGTCTGCTGGCCGGAGCGATAGCCAAGGTCCTGCTGCCCGGCCGCGACCCCGGTGGCCTGATCGGCACCACCCTCATCGGCGTCGCCGGAGCCTTCATCGGCGGCTGGCTCTCGGCGAAGTTCCTGGACCGGCCGATCCAGACGGAGTTCTTCGACCTCGCCACCTGGGGCGCCGCCATCGGAGGCTCGCTCGTCCTCCTCATCGGCTATCGCCTCCTCTTCGGCAACTCGCGCGACTGACGGGGCGGGACATGGGCCGGCGCACCTACGTGGCACGGGGCGTGCCGGGCGGCTAGGCCGTCTCTTTCGGATCTGGCAGACCCGGGGCGGCTGCTGGTGGGGCGAGCTCTACGAACTCTGCCCCGACGGCCTCCTCGCCGAACTCAACGGCAAGAAGGACCCGGAGAAGATCACCGCCCTGCTCCGGCGGTACCGGGCCCTCAAGCGCTGACCGGCCGCGCCGTCCGTCCCGGCCGCGCCGTCCGTCCCGGCCGCGCCGTCCGTCCCGGCCACGACGGCCGCGCCGGACGTTCCCGCTGCGGGGCGGAATCCGCCGATTAGGCTGACCGGCGGGCCCGACACGACCGCAACGAGAGTCAAGGAACCGCCGCAGCCATGAGCGTCACTCCCGTCCCCACCACCGACCTGTACGACGAGCACGGCGAGTCGCTCGGGATCTGCACCGTCCAGTTCCGCCAGTACGGCGGCCACCGCCGGTTCGCGGGCCCGGTGCGGACCCTCTCCTGCCACGAGGACAACGCCCTGCTGCGCGAGCTGGTCAACACCCCCGGCGAGGGCGCCGTACTCGTCGTCGACGGTGGCGGATCCCTGCGCACCGCCCTCATCGGCGACCTGATCGGCGGAGCCGCCGAGCGCAACGGCTGGGCGGGACTGATCATCAGCGGCGCGGTCCGCGACAGCGTGGCCCTCGGCGGGCTCGGCCTCGGCATCAAGGCGCTGGGCACGGTCCCCCGCAAGAGCGGCAAGACCGGCGCGGGCACCGTGGACGGGCCCGTCACGATCGGCGAGGTCACCTTCCGCGCCGGTGACACCGTCCACGCGGACGACGACGGCGTCGTGGTGCTCGCCACCGCGAACTGACCCGCCGGGGACCGGATCCCGCCACGTCCGGGTCCCGGCCCTGGCGGGAGCCGGGGGCCCGGGGTTTCACTGCGGGTCCATGAGACGACACAGGTTCATGGGCCTGCTCGGCGCGCTGACCCTCGCCGCGGCCACCCTGGCCGGCACCGCACACGCCGCCGCCCCCGCCCCGCCTCCTGCCCCGGCCACCGCTACGGCACCGGGCGCGACACCGCCCGCCGAGTTCGGCACCGACTGGCACGACCCCCTCACCGCCGCCCCGCCCGTGAGCCGGCCGGCGACCCGGTCCTGCCGCATCACCCTCGCCGAGGCCCAGTTCCGCGACTTCACCCCGTACCGCGGGACGTACGCGCCGCCCACGGGCTGCGGCTCCGACGGCTGGGCCAAGGTGGTGCTGCGCCTCGAAGGCAAGGTCAAGGGCCGCCAGTACGACCGCCTCGGCCACCTCTCCCTCGGCGGGGTGGAGATCCTGCGCACCTCCACCCCGCAGCCCTCGCCCGACGGCATCACCTGGTCCGTGGAGAAGGACGTCACCCGCTACCGCGACACCCTCGCCCGCCCGCAGCCCGTCGAGATGCTCATCGGCAACGTGGTCGACGACACCTACACCGGCGTCATCGACGTCCGGGTCACCCTCACCTTCTACGCCGCCGAGGGCCGCACCGGCGCCGCCGCGGCCGCCGCGACCCCCGACCGGGTCCTCGCCCTCACCACCCCGGACGTCACCACCCCGCGCAACACCGAGCGGCTCCTCGCCGAGGTGTACGCCACCGGCTCCGGCGGCGGCTGCGAGGAGTACTGGTACATGACCACCCCGGACGCGGCCCCGTACTCCTGCAAGGCCGCCGACGGCCCCTACCGCGAGGTCCGGATCTCCGTGGACGGACGCCTCGCGGGCATCGCCGCACCCTTCCCCACCGTCTGGACCGGAGGCTGGTCCAACCCCTTCCTCTGGTACGTCACCCCCGGCCCCCGCGCCTTCGACGTCCAGCCGGTCCTCTACGACCTGACCCCCTTCGCCGCCCTGCTCAACGACGGCCGCCCGCACCGCATCGAGGTCTCCGTGGCGGGGGTGCCGGCCGGGCAGAGCGGCTGGAGCACCCCCACCAACCTGCTGCTGTGGCTCGACGAGGGCCGGCCGGTCGTGACCGGCGCGCTGACCCGGCACGAGCAGAGCGAGCCCGAGGGCTCCTCCCGCTGGACGCCCGGAGCCGAGCACCGGCTGGACACGGTGGGCGGACACGACCTGACGACTGCCGGATACCTGGACACCTCCCACGGACGCGTCGCCACCACCGTCACGCGCGCCGTCCGCAACACCTCCGTGCACCGCTGGACCGAGGGCGAGAACCGCGACGCCCTCACCGCCACCTGGACCGACGAGGAGAGCGTGACCCGGGGGCGGACCACCACCCGCACCGCGCGGACCTACACGATGGACGGCGAGACCACGCTGGGCGCCGGAGACCGGCTGCGCACCGTCCTCTCGCTGGGCGACCGCGCGGACACCGTCACGCTGCACGGCGGCCGCACCGTCGGCCGGGTGCGCCTCGACGACCGCTACACGGGCGACGCCACCTACACGGCGAACGTCCCGCGCGACCAGCGGCACGCGGTCGGCACCACCACGGCCCGCCACCAGGTGTACGGCTCGGAGGCCGGGGGCGGCTGTTACGACCGCACCGTGTCCACCGCGCAGGGCACCGTCACGGTGGACCGCCGACGCTGCTGATCCCGCAGGCGCCTACGATGTCCGGCCATGGACACGAGTGAGGCCGGCAGACGGCTGATCGGCGGGCGCTTCGAGCTCGTCGACCCCCTGGGCAGCGGCGGCATGGGCACGGTGTGGCGCGCCCGCGACATCGCACTGGACCGCGACGTCGCCCTCAAGGAGGTGCGCCCGCCGGACCCGGCGACCGCCGCGGCCCAGCCCGGCCTCGCCGTCCAGCTGCGGGAACGGGCCGTCCGGGAGGCCCGCGCCCTCGCCCGCCTCGCGCACCCGCACGTGGTGACGATCCACCACATCGTCGACCCGGCCGCCGAGGGCGGCGCGGACGCCGCGGACACGCATCCGTGGATCGTGATGGAGCTCGTCCGGGGCGGCTCCCTCCACGACCGGCTGGAGTCCGGCCCCCTGCCGGTGGACCAGGTGCTGCGGCTCGGCCTGGAGGTGCTCTCCGCGCTGCGCGCCGCACACGCCGAAGGGGTGCTGCACCGCGATGTGAAACCGGCCAACGTACTCCTGCGGCCCGACGGCGGGGCCGTGCTGACGGACTTCGGCATCGCGGCCCTGCACGGCTCGGCCGGGCTGACCTCCACGGGGGTGCTCATCGGCTCCCCGGAGTACATCGCGCCCGAACGGGTCCGCGGGGAGGAGGGGCTGGCGGCCTCGGACCTGTGGTCCCTGGGCATGCTGCTGTACGTGGCCGCCGAGGGTGTCCATCCGCTGCGCCGCGCCACCAGCCTGGCCACCGTGGTCGCCGTACTGGACGAACCCATCCCGGCTCCGGTGCGCTCCGGTCCGCTGGGCCCCGTCCTGGAGCAGCTGCTGGTACGGGACCCGGCCGCGCGGCCCGACGGAGCCCGGCTGGAAGAGCTGCTCCGGAACGCGAGCACTGCTCTGGGCGGCGGGCCCGCCGCTGGTGCACCGCCGACGGTCCTCGGCCGGTACGGGCCCGCGTCCCCGCTGCCGCATCCGGCCCCGGCCCCGTCGCCGTACCCGCCCGCGGGGCCCTACTCCGGGCAGCAGCCCTCGTACGCGGGGCCGTCCCCGTCCCCGTACTCGGTCACGGCGCCGGTCCGGACCGGCGCCGGGCGGCGCAGGCGCCCGGTGGTGCTCGCCTCGGCCGTCGCGGCGGTCCTGGCGGCCGCGGTGATCGGCATCGTCCAGTGGCTGCCCGGCGGCCAAGAGTCCGGCGACAGCGCGAAGGGCGGTGCGGGAGCCACCCCCGCCGCCTCCTCACCCGTCCCGGGGACCGCTGCACCGTCCGCCGTCACCCCGAAGGCGGCCGATTCCAAGGCCGCCTCGCCCGAGGCGAGCGCGCCCCAGGGCGGTCTGCTCACCCCGGCGGGCGTCCGGGCGGCACTGGAGGCACTGAAGAAGCAGACCGGCACGACCACCTTCGTGGACATGCGGATCTACGAGGAGTACGTGATCGCCTCGGTGCCCACCGCCCCCGGGGCCAAGACGGTCGACTCCTGGCAGTACCGGGGCGGCGGCGTCACCCGGACCGGACCCGCGGGCACCGTCAAGGACCGGGCGCCGCTCATCGACATGGCCGGGATCGACTGGGACGTCCTGCCCGGCCTCCTCGAACAGGCCCAGCGGGACCTGGGAGTGGAGAAGCCCACCTCGCGCTACGTCATCGTCGACCCCTGGATGATGGACCAGACCCCGTCGATGCGCTCCTACCTCAGCGACGAGTACGGCCAGGGCGGTTACGTACTGGCCGGGACCAACGGCAAGGTGAGGAAGGTCTACCGCTCCTGAGCGGCCCACCGGTTCCGGCTTCTCAGACCCAGCCCTCGTCGAGGTGGACGGTCCAGGTGTCTCCCACCGCCCTCTTCAGCATCGACGGCCCACCAGTCCCATGTGAATCCGGGCCAGGGATGCCGCAGGATCTTCGCCATCGCGCCACCCTATCGAGGGTGGCGCGAGGTGTGGTGAGGCCGATCCGCAGGGAGTCGAGCTGCTCCCCAGCACACGTCGCGTTGGTCGGACTTGAGGACGGCGGTCCCTGGCAGCTCCTGGCCAGGACGGCTTCTCGCACCATGCCGCGCCAGCCGGGGATAAGCATGCTTTATGAGGCCATAGCCACATATCTGCTACCGGGAGCGTGTGGGGATGGCGAGGCTCGTAGGAGAGAACTGCAGAGCTGAAGGGCCGGAAATTCCTGTGAAAGTGAAACGTGTGACGTTGGTGGCCGTGGCTTCCATGGCTGGTCCGGTGGTTCTGGCCGCCGCGCCCGCTCTGGCGGACGAGGTCCGCCCGTCTCCACCCGTCTCCGCCCAGGACGCGCACGCCGAACCGGCCCCGGCACCCGCCGTGCCGGACCCGGCCCCGGCACCCGCCGTGCCGGACCCGGCCCCGGCACCCGCCCCGTCGGACCCGGTACCCGAGCCCGGCCCGTCGGATGGGCCCCCGCCGGGCGGATCCGCAGGTGGTGGGGCCTTGGCCCCGTCAGAGGGCGGCGCGCCCACGGGGGATCCCTCCGTCCGGGCCGTGGACGGCCTGTCCGTCCAGCTCGAAGGGGTCCCGGGATCCTTCGTGGCGGGAGGCGGCTGGGGCGAGTTCTCGGTCGCCGTCGAGAACACGTCGGGACAGCGTCAGCCGGGCCGTACGATCCTGTTCTCCCTCAACGTGCTGACGGAGACGGGCCGGTTCACGCACGAGATCGTCCGAGCCCAGTTCTTCGCCGACGGCGCGTGGCGGGACATCCCGCTCGTGAGCGACCCTGAACTGGGCGATATCGACGGGGCGTTGCCGGGTGACTTCCTCGACTTCCCGGCGGGCCGCTCCGTGATCCCCGTCCGTATGGCCTTCGCGTCGGACGCTCCGCTGATCACCTTCTACGCCACGAGCACGGTGGAGGGCGCTCAGGCGGTCCCGGGCTGGTCGGAGTCCGTCATCGTCGCCCCGGACGGCGGCGGAGACCCCGGTGGCGGAGACCCCGGTGGCGAGGAGCCGGGTGGCGAGGTGCCCGGCGGTGAAGGGCCGGGTGCTGAGGAGCCCGGTGGTGGCGAGCAGGGTGGCGGCACTCCCGGCCCCGGAATCGATCCCGATCCTGGTCCCACAGTCGCGCCCGGCGGTTCCGAGGCGTCGGACGACGGCTCGCGCGCGCCCGAGGACGGCGGACCGGCCGCCACCGGTCGGCCGGGCGGGCGGCTCGCCGAGACGGGTACGGACGCGGTGACGAGCTGGACCCTGGGTGTGGGCGGGTCGGCCGTGCTCCTGGGCGCGGCTCTGCTCGCCGGTACCGGACGGCACCGCCGCCGCATCCGTCCCTGAGCCGAACGGCCCGGCCGGAAATGCCCGCCTGCCGGTCACGCTCCCTGCGCTGCCGACCGCCGCCACGGTGTACCGGCACAACGCAGGGTCGCCCCGGCCGGTCGGCAGGCCCGGAGCCACGCCGGACGCGGTCCTGGCCGGTGAGGCGATCCTCCAGCGGCAGACCCCACGGCCGCCCCTGCCCCGGGGCCGACGCCCTCGCGGGGAAGCGCGGGCACCGACTCAGTAGGGCCCGTTGACGTTGTCGATGGAGCCGTAGCGGGCCGCCGCGTAGTTGCAGGCCGCGGTGATGTTGGCGACCGGGTCGTACGAGTCCTGCGAGGTGCCGGGCACGTGGTAGGCGCGGAACGTCGGGTCGATCACCTGGAGCAGGCCCTTGCTGGGAATGCCGTTCTGCGCATTGATGTCCCAGTTGTTGATCGCCATCGGATTGCCCGAGGACTCCCGCATCACGTTGCGGTGAATTCCGTTGTAGGTACCGGGAATGCCGTGCCGGGCCATGACGTCCAGGGACTCCCGGATCCACCCGTCGAGATTGTCCGGGTAGGCGGCGGCGGGCTTGGCGGCGGCCTGCTTGGCGGCGGCGGTCGTCTTCTTCGCCTGGGCGCCGATGGTCAGTTCGAGGCCGGGGCGGATCACCGACGGGTTGTCACCGACGGCGCCGCGGTTGGCCGCGTACAGCTGCTCCCAGCCGCCCTTGAGGGAATGCTTTGCCGCGATCTTGGAAAGGGTGTCACCGGCGACCACGGAATAGGTCGCGGGAGCTTTGGTGACCTCCGCCGCCCCGGCGGTGGCCGTGCCGACCAGGGGGAGTGCGAGGGCTGCGCCGCCCGTGCCGGCCAGGGCCAGCTTGCGGGTGATGGCGTGGTGCTTCGGCCGGCGGTGCTTTCCCTTTGCAGGCATGGCGCATTTCCTCACGTGGGGGACGGAGAGGCCCCGGAGGTGGCCGGATTCGGCTGCTGACCACCGGGAACGAGGGTGACCGTAAGCGAGCCCGCCGGGCCCGGACAAGGCCCGAATTCCACCGGTAGATCGACTTCCTGCATTCCGCCCCGGAAATGACCTTGACGAGTCCTTCCGGCAATAGCCAACTTTCTTTCGGGGGAAAGGGAATCGCGCCCTCCGGGGAAATGATGTTGAGGTTTTCCTAGTGACTCACATCACGGGTCTGCGGCCCGTCTCCGCCCCTGCGTCCAATAGGGGCAAGTCCGCTCTCCGTGGGCGGGATTCGGGCGACTCGCGCGTTGCTGGCGAATCGCCCATACCGCCCCCTTTCCGGCGGCATTTCCCGCCGGTGGCCCTCAGGTCTCCGCCAGCCGCCCCAGCGCGGCCCTCACCGCGGCCTGCGAGGCCGGCAGCAGGGGCAGCCGCACGTCGGGAGCCGGGATCCGGCCCTGCGCGTGCAGGACGCCCTTGACCACGGCCGGATTGGGCTCCGTGAACGCCGCCGCCGACAGCCGGGCCAGCGCGTGCCCCAGGGGCCGGGCCCGCGCCACGTCCCCGGCCCGCCAGGCCGCGGCAAGCTCCGCGAACCGGGCCGTGGCCAGGTGCGCCGAGGCCAGGATGCCGCCCGCCGCGCCCAGCGCGAGGAGCGGCGAGAGGTACGCGTCGTCGCCCGCGAGCACCTCGAAGCCGTCCGGCAGGTCGCCGAGCAGGTCCACCGCGTCCTGGCCGATGGACCCGGTCGCGTACTTCACCCCGGCCACCCCGTCGAGGGATCCCAGCGCCCGCAGCGCGGCCGCGTCCAGCGACTGCCCGGTCCGGTACGGGATGTGATAGACGATCAGCGGTACGGGGCTCGCGTCGGCCACCCGCGCGAAGTGCGCCAGTACCCCCGCGGCCGACGGCCGGACGAACGGGGGCACGGTCACCAGCGCCGCCCGCGCCTGCGGCCAGCGCTTCAGCCGGGCCAGCGAGGCCTCTGCCGCCCGGGTGCCGCTCGCCCCGGCGCCCACCGTCAGCAGGGCGTCCCGCTCCGCACAGACCCGGGCGCACACGTCGGTGACGAGGTCGCGCTCCCCCTCGTCGAGGGAGGCCACCTCGGCGGTGGTGCCGAGCGCGACGATCCCGGCGGCGCCCCCGTCGAGCACCTCGTGGGCCAGCGCCTCCAGGGCGTCGGCGGCGACGTCCTCGCCGCCGCGGGTGAAGGGGGTGACGAGCGGTACGTGGATGCCGGAGAGGGCGTCCCGGAGGGTCCGGGCGTCCCGGGCGTCCCGGGCGTCGTCGAGGTCCCGGACCGGCGCGGCTGCAGTGTCATGTGTCATGCCTTCGAGCCTGCTGTGTGCCGAGCATCGAATCCAGTTCGCATTCCTTACGCAACCCGTAAGCTGAGCCGATGCTCGACGTCCGACGCCTGCGCCTGCTGCGCGAACTCGCCCACCGCGGGACCATCGCCGCCGTGGCCCAGGCCCTCGCCTTCAGTCCTTCGGCGGTGTCCCAGCAACTCGGCGTCCTCGAACGCGAGGCCGGCCTGCCCCTGCTGGAGCGGACCGGCCGCCGGGTCCGCCTGACCCCCGCGGGCCAGAACCTCGTCCGGCACGCCGAGGCCGTCCTCGAACGGCTGGAACAGGCCGACGCCGATCTCGCGGAAGCCCGCAGCGGCCTGGCCGGGGTGCTGCGGATCGGCTCCTTCCCCACGGCCACCCGGGCCATCGTCCCCGCCGCCCTGACCACGCTCGCGCGGCGGCACCCCGCGCTGGAGCCCATGGTGTCGGAGACCGACCCGGCGGCGGTGGCGCACGCCCTGCGGGCCGGGGACCTGGACGTGGCCCTGGTCCACGCGTACGACTTCGTCCCGCCGCCCCGGGAGCCGGGGCTGTCCGTGGAGCCGCTGTACGTGGAGGCGATGTACCTGGCCGAGCCCCCGCCGCAGCCGGGCGCCCTGGCCGCACCCGGCTCCGTACCGCTGCCGCCCGTGCCCGTCCCCTCGGGCGACGCGGACCAGGCCGCGGTGCTGCGGGCCCGCGCGGACGCCCCGTGGATCACGGCCACGCCGGGCACCCTCTGCCACGCCATGACCGTACGGGCCTGCCAGGCCGCCGGGTTCACGCCCCGGGTCCGCCACCAGGTCGACGAGTTCGCCACCGTGCTCGCCCTGGTCGCGGCGGGCCAGGGCGTGGCCGTCGTGCCGCAGCTCGGCATCGCCGCCCAGGGCGGGCCGGAGGTCCTGCTGACCCGGCTGCCCATGTCCCGCCGGACCCGGATCGCCTTCCGCAGCGGAGCCGGCGCGCACCCGGCCGTGGCCGCCTTCGGCGCGGCCCTGCGGGAGGCCGTACCGCCGGAACTGGCCGGATCGCGCGCCTCGCAGTGACGCAACTCCCGCACGCCCCGTAGCCCGTGTACGTTCGGACGACAGTCGACGAGAGTGGGGTAGGACGTGACGCATCGCGTACGAGGGGTCATTGCCCGGAGCAAGGGCGCACCGGTGGAGACGACGACGATCCTCGTGCCCGACCCGGGTCCCGGCGAGGCGCTCGTCCGGGTCCAGGCCTGCGGGGTCTGCCACACCGACCTGCACTACCGCGAGGGCGGCATCAACGACGAGTTCCCCTTCCTGCTCGGCCACGAGGCCGCCGGGATCGTGGAATCGGTCGGCCCGGACGTCACCTCGGTGGCGCCCGGCGACTTCGTCGTCCTCAACTGGCGCGCGGTGTGCGGCACCTGCCGGGCCTGCCGGCGCGGACGCCCCTGGTACTGCTTCGCCACGCACAACGCCACGCAGTCGATGACGCTGGAGGACGGCACCAAGCTGTCCCCGGCGCTGGGCATCGGCGCCTTCGCCGAGAAGACCCTCGTCGCGGCCGGTCAGTGCACCAAGGTGGACCCGGCCGCCGCGCCGGCCGCCGCCGGACTGCTCGGCTGCGGGGTGATGGCGGGCCTGGGTGCGGCGCTGAACACGGGCAACGTCGGGCGGGGCGACTCCGTGGCCGTCATCGGCTGCGGGGGAGTGGGCAACGCGGCCGTGGCGGGCGCCCGGCTGGCCGGGGCCTCGAAGATCATCGCCGTGGACCTGGACGACCGGAAGCTGGAGTGGGCGCGCGGCCTGGGCGCCACGCACACCGTCAACGGCCGTGCGGAGGACGTGGTCAAGGCCGTGCAGGCGCTGACCGACGGCAACGGCGCCGACGTGGTCATCGATGCCGTGGGCCGCCCCGAGACCTACCGGCAGGCCTTCTACGCGCGCGACCTGGCCGGCACCGTGGTCCTGGTCGGGGTGCCCACGCCGGAGATGAAGCTCGAACTCCCGCTCCTCGACGTCTTCGGCCGCGGCGGCGCGCTCAAGTCCTCGTGGTACGGGGACTGCCTGCCCGAGCGGGACTTCCCGCTGCTCATCGACCTCTACCTCCAGGGCCGCCTCGACCTGGACGCCTTCGTCTCCGAGACGATCCCCCTGGACGGGGTCGAGGACGCGTTCGCCCGGATGGAACGGGGCGAGGTGCTCCGCTCGGTCGTCGAGTTCTGACGGGACCGCCCGGGCCGCGGGGCAGTCCGGCCGCGGGCCGACCCTGCCGAGCGGCCCGGGCGGGTCAGCCGGGCTCCACGAAGGGCCGGGTGAGGTGCGCGGTGGCCAGCAGGGCGCCGCGCTCCACGGCCCGGGCCAGCAGGTCCTCCCGTGAGGCCCGGGCGGCGGCCCGGTCGCGCTCGTGCGAGTACGGGACGGCCGGATTGCCCAACTGCACGGCGTGCACGAGCACATCCCCGGTGACCAGTACGTCCCTGGCCCCGTCCGGGCCCCCGCCGTCCTGCTCCACCAGCACCGACTGGTGTCCGGGCGTGTGCCCGGGGGTCGGCAGCAGGGTGATCCCCCGGCCCAGCCGGTGGTGTCCGTCCACCTCGTGGAGCTGCCCGCTCGCCCGCAGCGGAGCCACCGTCCAGCCGTACACCGGGTCCGCCCGGTCCAGCGCGGCGACCTCCGCGCGCTGGACCACGTACCGCGCGGCCGGGAAGAAGGGCTGCCCGTCAGCCCCTGCCGACCAGCCCGCGTGGTCCTCGTGCAGATGGGTCAGGACCACCGTCTCCACGTCCGCCGCGGAGATTCCGGCGGCCGCGAGGACGGCGGGCAGCCGTCCGGGCACCGGCGCCCAGCCCGCGGCGGGCCCCTGAGCCGGGCCGACCCCGGCGTCCACCAGGACCCAGCGGCCACCCGGCCGGGCGATAGCGAAGCAGCGGAAGTCGAGCAGCCAGGCGCCGTCCGGCCCGGCAGCGTCCGGATCGAGGAGCGCGGCCCGGGCCCAATCGGCCTCGTCCGCGCCGGGGAAGGCCGTACGGGACGGCTCGAAGAAGGTGCCGGTGGCGTCCAGCAGGGCCACTACGCGTCCGTGACGGTCCATTCGCATATTGTGCGGTGCATGACCGAACAGCACGATCAGCGGGCTCCCTTGGAGCCCATGCCCACCGACTGGACCCGCGCCCTCGCCGTGGTCGCGCACCCCGATGACCTCGAATACGGCTCCGCTGCCGCCATCGCGGACTGGACGGACGGGGGCCGCGAGGTCGTCTACCTCCTGGCAACGCGGGGGGAGGCGGGCATCGACACCATCGCCCCGGCGGAGTGCGCCCCGCTGCGCGAGGCGGAGCAGCGCGCGAGCGCGGCCGTGGTCGGCGTGACCCAGGTGGAGTTCCTGGACTACCGGGACGGAGTCGTCGAGTACGGCCTGGACCTGCGTCGCGACATCGCCGCGGCCATCCGCCGCCACCGTCCCGAGCTGATCATCACCATGAACCACCGCGACACGTGGGGCGGCGAGGCCGGCGGCGGCTTCTGGAACACCCCCGACCACAAGGCCGTCGGCCGGGCCACCCTGGACGCGGCCGCCGACGCGGGCAACCGGTGGATCTTCCCCGAGCTGATCTCGGAGCAGGGCCTGGAGCCCTGGAACGGGGTGCGCTGGGTCGCGGTGTCCGGCACGACCACCCCGACGCACGGGGTCGATGCGGCCCCGGGCATGGAGCGTGCGGTGAAGTCCCTGATGGAGCACAAGGCGTACATCGAGGTGCTGACGGACCAGGACCCCGAGGAGTACGTGCGCGGCTTCCTCGGCGGGTTCGCGGAGCAGGCCGGCGCCCGGTTCGGCGGCCGTCCCGCGGTGCTGTTCGAGGTCTTCCCCCGCTGACGCGATCCCCCTAAGCTGACGATCCGTCAGATGGGGTCAGGGGTCCGGGAGGTGCGGGACAGGGTGATCGACACCATTTCCACGGACATCGCGGAGGGTGAGGAACGCATCCGGCTGGAGGTCGCGGACGGCGTCGCCACCCTCACCCTGTGCCGCCCCGACCGGCTCAACGGCTGGAGCTGGGAGTCCACCCGCCAGCTGGGCCTGCTGGCGGACCGCATCCGCTTCGACCCCGCCGTACGGGTGGTCCTGCTGAGGGCCGAGGGCCGCGCCTTCTGCGCGGGCATAGACGTGAGCGCCCCCGGCGGGGCCGTCACCGGGGGCTCCGCGGCCGAGCGCACCCGCAACTACTACGAGGGCATCCGCTGGGTCCACGAGCGCTTCGCCGTCCTCGCCCGGCTCCCGCAGCCGGTGGTGGCCGCCGTCCAGGGCTACTGCCTCGGCTTCGGCTTCGAACTGGCCCTGATGGCCGACGTCCGGGTGGCGGCCGAGGACGCCGTCTTCGCCCTGCCCGAGGCGCAGCTGGGCGTGGCGGTGGACGCGGGCGGCGACCTGCGCATCGCCCGGGAGGCGGGTGCGGGCTGGGCCAAGTACCTCGCCCTGACGGGCCGCAGGATCGACGCGGCGACGGCCGAACGCCTGCACCTGGTCCAGCAGGTGGTCCCGGTGGCGGAGCTGGAGCCCACCGCGCGGGCGCTGGCGGCGGAGATCGCCGCCAACGCGCCCCTCGCCGTCCAGGGCATCAAGCGGGCCGTCGACGCCTATGCCGACGCCGCCCTTCCTGCTGCCCTCGACCGCGTCGCCATGACCGCCGCCCTCACCCTCACCTCGGACGACTGCCGGGAGGGCTACGGCGCGAAGGCGGCCCGCCGCCCTCCCCACTTCAACGGGACCTGACCGCGGCTCACCCGCCGAACGGGCCGCGCCCCAGCTGCTCGCGCACCGGGACGACCTCAGGGGCGACCACCGAGCGCCGCTGCCAGTTCGCCCCGTCGACCACCAGGGTGTGACCGGTCACGAACCGGGCGTACGGCGAGGCCAGGAAGGTGGCGGCCCAGCCCAGCTCGTGCGGCGCACCGACCCGCAGCGCGGGCTGGCGCGCGTCCCGGGCCCCGGGCGCGGCGCGCTCCAGGCCGCCCCGGATGTCCTCGGTCATGTCGGCGTGCGGGAACAGTCCGGGGACGAGCCCGTTGATCTGGATGCCGTACGGGCCCCACTCCACGGCCAGGGTCTCCACCAGGCTCTTCACCCCGGCCTTGGCCGCCGCGCTGTGGGAGAAGCCGGGCCCGCCCGTCCAGGCGTACGAGGCGCCGATGTTCACGATCGAGCCGGGGGTGCCCGCGGCGAGGTGGCGGCGGCCGAACTCGCGGGTCATGAACCAGGTGCCGGTCAGGGTGATGTCCACCACCGCCCGCCAGGCGTTGGGCGAGAGGTCCTCCGCGGGGGAGGGGAAGTTGGCCGCCGCGTTGTTGACCAGGACGTCCGGCAGGCCCAGGGCCGCCTCGGCCGCGTCGAAGACCTCCGCGACCCGTTCGGGGTCCCGGATGTCGCAGGCGGCGGCCGCCACCCGGCCCGCGCCGGGGACGGCCGCCAGTTCCCTGCGCGCGGCCTCGAGCTGCTCGGCCCGGCGGCTCGCGATCACCAGATCGGCGCCGAGCCGGGCGAACTCGGTGGCGATGGCCTTGCCCAGCCCGGTGCCGCCGCCGGTCACGAGGACCACCTGCCCGGCGTACGTACCGGGAGGCAGGGCGGCGGCGCCGGGCGGTGGCGGCGCGGGCAGACCGCGCGGGAGGTTCTCCATGCGCCCATCGATAGCCTGTGGGCGCTCAGATCACCATGCCGAGGACAGGATCGGCCCCCGGGCTCAACTGGGCTGTGCGTAGGCCTGCTTGCTCGCGCAGGTCCAGATCACCGCGCTGCTCGCCCGGGTCTCCCGGTCGACGACGGTGCCGGCGACCCGGTCGTCGTCCGTGGCGGCGAAGGCGCGGCTGAGGGTGTCGCGGGTCGAGCCCTCGGGGTGCGGCAGGGCCAGCAGGGGCCCCTTGCCGGGCCAGTAGACGGCCTGGAAGTAGCTGGCCCAGCTCTCCTCGAACTCGGTGGCGGTGCCCACGGCCGCATTGGTCGTCGGACTGCTGCCCGAGAGTTCGACGTTGCGGTAGCGGCCAAGCTCGCCCGGGTCGGCGGGCAGGGCGTCGTAGGGCTTCTTCCAGACGGCCGGGGTCAGCGCCGGGTCGTTGCGGTAGTAGTAGTCCTCCACGCCGACCACGCGGCCCCGCTCGTCGATGTCCCGGCCGATGGTGGAGTACGAGTAGTGGGAGCCGTTCCACACCTGGAGGCTGTACGGCGGGTAGCCGCCCCCGGCGGGCCAGACCACGGGGAAGGTCTTGGTGACGTTGGTGTCGTTGTCGGCGTCGTAGTAGGAGCCGCTGGCGGTGCCGACGACGTCACCGCGCTTGTTGATCCCGCTCAGCAGGATGACCTTGGTGCCGGGGATCGCGTCGGCGGGGACCGGCAGTTCGCGTACGACCTTGCCGCCCACCCACTCCTTGGCGACGCCCTGGTCCACGGCGACGACCCGGCCCGACTCGTTGACGTCCACGTCCACCTCGTACCCGTCGGCGACGGGTGCCGTGAGCGCCTCGGAGGTCGCGGCGCCCAGCTGGTGGGTGAAGGCGATCTTGGCGTGGTCCGAGGCACGGCTGGCCGTGCCCACCATGAGGCCCTTGGCGCTGACGGCCTTGACGCTGCCCCAGTCGAAGCCCGCGGGCAGCGGTACGGCGTGCGCCGTGTGCTCGGCGCCGGTCCAGTAGGCGGGGCGGCCGCCGCTCTCGCCGACCACGAGCCCGCCGGTACCGAAGCCCCGCGCGATCCCCCCGCCCAGCCCCTGCACGGCGGGCAGGAGCTCGATGCCCGGGCTGCACGCCGCCGCGCCGGCCGCCGCCGAGGCCGGTCCGGCGGCGGTGATCAGCCCCGCGAGGACGGCCGCGGCCCCCGCCACGGCCGTCGCGTTCCTCATCCCGATTCTTCTCACGACTGAAGTCCCCCTGCTGGTCTGTGCCATGTGCCCTGCGGCACCGGCCCGTTGATCTACGGCACATGCTGCCAAACGACCGCCCCGCGCGCACACGTGTTCGCGCGGGGGCGCGGGCGAGGCGGCCCCCGGGGTTTCGCGGCGCCGCGCGGACCGGTCCGTTCCCCCCGCTTCCCCCGATGGGTTCACAGGAGGGCAAGCGACCGCTTAGTATGCCCGCGGAGTGTGGTTCCTCGACGGCGGCTGGAGGCCCCGGATGCAGGCATGGCGCGTACATACCCCCGGCGAACCCCGTGAGGCCATGCGCCTCGAGGAAGTTCCCGAACCGGTGCCCGGCGAGGGCGAGGTGAAGCTCCGGGTGCTCGCGGCCAACGTCAACTTCCCCGACGCCCTCCTGGTCCGCGGGCAGTACCAGATCCGGCCCCCGCTGCCCTTCACCCCCGGCGTGGAGGTCTGCGCCGAGACCGAGGACGGCCGCCGCGTCATCGCCAACCCGAGCCTGCCGCACGGCGGCTTCGCCGAGTACGTCACCGCGCCCGCCCGCGCCCTGCTCCCCGCCCCGGACTCCCTCGACGACGCCGAGGCCGCCGCCCTGCACATCGGCTACCAGACCGGCTGGTTCGGCCTGCACCGCCGGGCCCGCCTGCAGCCGGGCGAGACCCTCCTCGTGCACGCCGCCGCCGGCGGGGTCGGCAGCGCCGCCGTCCAGCTCGGCAAGGCCGCCGGGGCCACCGTCATCGGGGTCGTCGGCGGCAAGGCCAAGGCCCGCACCGCCGAGGAGCTCGGCTGCGACCTCGTGATCGACCGCACGGCGGAGGACCTCGTCGCGCGCGTCAAGGAGTTCACGGCCGGACGGGGCGCCGACGTCGTCTACGACCCGGTGGGCGGCGACGCCTACACCGCCTCCGCCAAGTGCGTGGCCTTCGAGGGCCGGATCGTCGTCGTGGGCTTCGCCAGCGGCACGATTCCCGCCCCCGCCCTCAACCACGCCCTCGTCAAGAACTACGCCGTCCTCGGCCTGCACTGGGGGCTGTACGCCACCAAGGAGCCCGCCGCGATCCTCGCCTGCCACACCGAACTCACCCGGCTCGCAGCCGACGGCGCCATCAAGCCGCTCGTCAGCGAACGCCTCCCCCTCGACGCAGCCGCCGACGCCGTCCAGCGCCTCGCCGACGGGACCACCACCGGCCGGCTGGTCGTCGTACCGGCCCTGGACGGAGGCTCCCGATGAGCGGACCGACCGCCGCGGCCGTGACCGCCGCGGACCTGCGCACGCGGGTACGGGACCTGCTGGCCGCCCGCCCGCCCGCGGACACCCCCCGCGACACCTTCCTGCGCGCCCGCTTCGACGCAGGCCTCGCCTGGGTCCACTACCCCGAAGGCCTCGGCGGACTCGGTGCACCCCGCTCCCTCCAGGCCGTCGTCGACACCGAACTGGAAGCCGCCGGAGCCCCCGGCAACGACCCGCGCCGGATCGGCATCGGCCTCGGCATGGCCGCGCCCACGATCCTCGCGTACGGCACCGAGGAGCAGAAGAGCCGTTTCCTGCGCCCCCTGTGGACGGGGGAGGAGGTCTGGTGCCAGCTCTTCAGCGAACCCGGCGCCGGATCCGACCTCGCCGCGCTCGGCACCCGGGCCGTCCTCGACGAGGCCGCCCGGGAATGGGTGGTGGACGGCCAGAAGGTGTGGACCTCGAGCGCCCACACCGCCCGCTGGGCCATCCTCATCGCCCGCACCGACCCGGGCCTGCCCAAGCACCAGGGCATCACCTACTTCCTCTGCGACATGCACGCCCCCGGCGTGGAGGTCCGCCCGCTGCGCCAGATCACCGGCGAAGCCGAGTTCAACGAGGTCTTCCTCACCGGCGTCCGCATCCCCGACAGTCACCGGCTCGGCGCCGTCGGCCAGGGCTGGGCGGTCGCCCGCACCACCCTGATGAACGAGCGCGTCTCCATCGGCGGCATGCGCATCCCGCGCGAGGGCGGCATGATCGCCCCGGTCGCCGCCACCTGGCGCGAGCGGCCCGCCCTGCGCACCCACGCCCTCCACGACCGGCTGCTGGAACTGTGGGTCGAGGCCGAGGTCGCCCGCCTGACCGGCGAACGCCTGCGCCAGCAGCTCGCCGCCGGGGAACCGGGACCCGAGGGATCGGGCATGAAGCTCACCTTCGCCCGCCTCAACCAGGAGATCAGCGGTCTGGAGGTGGAACTCCTCGGCGAAGAAGGCCTGCTGTACGAGGACTGGACCCTGCGCCGCCCCGAACTGGTCGACTTCACCGGCCGCGACGCCGGCTACCGCTACCTGCGCGCCAAGGGCAACAGCATCGAGGGCGGCACCAGCGAAATCCTCCTCAACATCGTCGCCGAACGCGTCCTCGGCCTGCCCCCCGAGCCGCGCGACGACAAGGACCTCGCCTGGAAGGACCTGTCCCGATGACCAGCCCGAGCGCCACCCCCTACGACCTCCTCTACTCGGACACCGAGGAGGAACTGCGCTCCGCCGTACGGTCCCTGCTGGCCGACCGCTGCGACGGCGCGGCGGTCCTGGCCCGCGCCGAGAGCGACCGGCCCAACGACCCGGCCCTGTGGCAGACCCTCGCCGCCGGGATCGGCGCCGCCGGACTCCTCGTCCCCGAGAAGCTCGGCGGCCAGGGCGCCGGCCACCGCGAGGCCGCCGTGGTCCTGGAGGAGCTGGGCCGGGCCGTGGCGCCCGTCCCGTACCTGACCAGCGCGGTCCTCGCGACGGAGATCCTGCTCGGGTGCGACACCCCCGAAGCCGCCCCGCTGCTGCGCGAGCTGGCGACCGGGCGGCAGGTCTGCGTCCCCGCCCTGCCGCTCACCCTGGCCCCCGGCGCACCCCTGCCCGTCACGGTGCGCGATGCCGGCGGCGGGACCCTGTCCGGCACGGTCACCTCCGTCGCCGACGCGGCGGCCGCCGACGTCCTGCTGGTGCTCGCCGACACCGGGCTGTACGCCGTCCCGGCCGCCTCCGCCCGGCTGACCGCGCCCGTCCCGCTGGACCTGACCCGCCCGCTCGCCACCGTCACCCTCGTCGGGGCCACCGGCACCCTGCTGGCCGATCCGTCCGCGGCCCGGGCCGCCGTCGCGGGCGCCCTGCTCGCCGGAGCCGGACTCCTGGCTTCGGAACAGCTCGGGCTCGCCGAATGGTGCCTGACCGAGACGGTCGCCCACGTACGGACCCGCCACCAGTTCAACCGGCCCGTCGGCTCCTTCCAGGCCCTCAAGCACCGCCTCGCCCGGCTCTGGCTCGACGTGGCCTCCGCCCGCGCGGCGGCCCGCGCCGCCGCCGACGCCCTCGCGACGGGAGCCCCCGACGCGCCCCTCACCATCGCGGTCGCCCAGGCGTACTGCTCCGGGGTCGCGGTACGGGCCGCCGAGGAATGCGTACAGCTCCACGGCGGCATCGGCATGACCTGGGAACACCCCGCCCACCTCTACCTCAAGCGGGCCAAGGCCGATTCCCTCACCCTCGGCACGGCGGGCCACCACCGCACCCTGGTGGCGGCCTTCGCGGAACTCCCGGCGCCGTGAACCGCCCGGCCACCGCGCGCGGGGGGCCCCCGCCGGGCGGCGGGTGACGGGACGCGTCCCCGCCCTTCGGGGGGCGGGGACGGCGCGCGCTCTGGCCGAACGGCCGATGCGCGGCCGGGGCGGTCCGGGGCAGCCTCTACGGGTCGCCCCGAACCGTCCCCGCCCCGTGAAGGAGGCGCCGTGCTGCACGCCCTCTACCTCCTCGGCATAGCCGCCTTCGCCGCCTCCGGCGTGCTCGCCGCGCACCGCGCCGCCATGGACCCCTTCGGCGGGCTCGTCCTCGCCTTCGCCGCCAGCATCTCCGGCGGGACCCTGCGCGATCTCATCCTCGACCGGCACCCGCTCTACTGGACGCACGACTGGCTGCTGCTCGTCCTGATCGCCTCCGTCGCCTTCGCCACCATGTTCTACCTGCGCCGCCGGGAGCTCCCGCACCGGACCCTGATGGTCGTCGACGCCGTCGGCCTCGCCGTCGTCACCGTCATCGGGGCGCGCGCCGCCATCGACGCCCACGTCACCCCCGTCGCCGTGCTGATCCTCGCCGTCCTGACGGGCGTCACCGGCGAAGTGGTCCGCGACGTGCTCTGCGGGGAGTTCCCGCCGCTCCTGCTGCGCGAGGAGGTCTACGCCACCGCCGCGCTCGCCGGGGCCGCCGCCTACCTCGGCCTGCACTGGGCCGGGGCACCGGACACGCTCAACATCACCGTCTCCGCGTCGCTGGTCTTCGCCCTCCGGATGGCCGCCGTCTTCCGCGACCTGCACCTGCCCCGCCTGCAACGCGTCCCCCGCTGATCCCTATGCTCGCCGCATGACGGCCACCATCACCGCGCTCGACGCCACCGCACTGCGCGCCCACCGCGACGAGCTCGCCGCGCTCCTGCTCGCCGTCGTCGACGCGGGTTCCTCCCTCGGCTTCCTCGCCGGGACCGACCACGAGGCGGCGGCCGCCTGGTGGGACTCGCTGCTGCCCGCCGTCGAGGAGGGCTCCCTCGCCCTGTGGGTCTCGCGCAGCGGCGACGACGGCCGCATCGACGGCACCGTCAGCTGGTACAGGGAGTCCAAGCCCAACGGCCGCCACCGCGCCGAGCTGCGCAAGCTCATGGTCCACCCGGCCGCCCGCGGCCGGGGCACCGCCCGCGCGCTGCTCGCCGAGGCCGAGGCGGCCGCCGCGCGCGCCGGGGTGGTGCTGCTGTTCCTGGACACCGAGACGGGCAGCGGCGCCGAGAACGTCTACCTGCGCGCGGGCTGGACCGAGGCCGGCACCATCCCCGACTACGCCACCGACCCGGCCGGCCGCCTGCGGCCCACGACCCTCTTCTACAAGCACCCCAAAGGGTGACCTCGCCCGCCGCGCGGCGTTAGACCCGTAGCCGCCGGCCACCGAGCGAGGGAGACCGTATGTACGCAGCACCAGCCGCCCCCCCGACCCGCCGCACGGTCCTGCGGTCGGCCTTCACCGCGGCCGTGCTGGCCGGTACGGCCGCCGTCCTGGCCCCCGTACTGCGGGCCCGGCGCCCCCGCCAGACGCTCACCCCGGCGCCGCTCTCCGAGGAGACCTACCGGGGCCGGCACATCGCCGTCGACCAGGCCGGCGTCCGCATCGACGGCCGCCCCCTGCACGTCATGCGCCGGGCCGACGGCAGCTACCTCAGCGGGATCAACCACTTCCAGTCCTATCCGACGCGGCTGGACCTGGCCCGCGCCGCCGTCGACGAACTGGGCACCGCGCAGCTGACGCTGGCCGCCGCGCACCACGGCTGAGGGAGGAGCCCCGCGTTGTACACCCGGCAGAACCAGAAGGACCTGACCAGCGCCCAGAAGAAGCGGTTCACGGCGGCGCTGCTCGAACTCAAGCGCAACGGCACCTACGACCGGTTCGTCCGCACGCACGACAAGTACTTCGTGCCGGACCGGGACAAGGGGCTCCGCGTCGGCCACATGTCCCCGTCGTTCTTCCCCTGGCACCGGCGCTACCTGCTGGAGTTCGAACGGCAGCTGCAGGCCGTCGATCCCGGCGTCGCGATCCCGTACTGGGACTGGACCGCCGACACCAGCCCGGTCTCCTCGCTCTGGGCGGACGACTTCCTCGGCGGTACCGGACGTGCCTCCGACCGGCAGGTCATGACCGGGCCCTTCGCCTACGACAAGGGCAACTGGACCGTCACGGTGGGCGTCACGGAGTCCCGTTTCCTCACCCGCAACCTGGGCCGCCCGCAGAACCCGATCAAGCTGCCCACCCCGGCGGAACTCCAATGGGCGATCGACGACCCGGTCTACGACACCTCGCCCTGGGACTCCACCGCGAGCGCGGGCGGCTTCCGCAACAAGCTGGAGGGCTGGGCCGCCCCCAAGAGCGAGCGCTGGCGCAACCACAACAAGGTCCACCAGTGGATCGGCGGCCACATGACCGGCGGCACGGCGCCCAACGACCCGGCGTTCTGGCTGCACCACGCCTTCGTGGACCTGGTCTGGGACCGCTGGCAGCAGCGCCACCCCCGCTCCGGCTACCTGCCGGCCGGCCCGCTGCCGTACGGGGACCTCCAGCGCGGCCGGGTGATCGCCCTGGACGAGCCGATGCCCCCGTGGGACGTCACCCCGCGCGAGATGCTCGGCCACCAGGGCCTCTACCGCTACGCATGACAAAGGGAGCATGACAAGGGGAAGGGCCCCCGCCCGGTGGCGGGGGCCCTTCGACGGGCCGGCCGGCAGCCGGCCCGTCGGAAGATCGGGGACGGTCAGTGACCGTAGCCCTCGGTGTGGTGCTCGCCGCCGCCCGAGGCGTTGATGCAGGTGTTGCCGAACGCCGGGTTCAGCAGGCCGATCACGTTGACGGTGTTGCCGCAGACGTTGACCGGGACGTGCACCGGAACCTGGAGCAGGTTGCCCGACAGGACACCGGGGGAGCCGACCGCCGCACCCTGCGCTCCGGCATCGGCGACGGCCAGACCCGCACCGGCGGCCACGGCGCTACCGGCGACAGCGGTGATGGCGAATGCCTTCGCGATACGCGACATCAAGAATCTCCTCGAGAGGTAAGGGGCGCCGCAAAGACTGCGGCGTTTGACATGGCGTACAACGCAGCGGTGGCCCAGGGGTCACGGCCCGTTTTCCTACCTGGTGCCGTCGAACCGCACCGAGGCGAACGCCGGACGCACCTGGGTGACCGTTCCGGAGGGCAGGACCTGGACCGCCCTGCCCTTGCAGCCCGGCTCCCGGTACAGGGTGGCGGTGCCACCGGTCCGGTTCGTGACGGCCCGGGCTCCGCCGCCCGCAGCCCGCACACAGCCCTTGGGCGCGGTGAGGCCGTGGGCCTGGTCGTCCTGTCCGAGGTACTGGAAGTCCGGGCCGCCGGCCGCCTGCGCCGGGCCGCCGCCACCACCGAGGACGGCGGCGGCCACCAGCAGGGCGACGGGTACCGGGCGGGCCCGCAGGACCTTCCGTACGGTGGGGTGAAGGAAAGGGGATCGCATGTCCGTCCAACCCGGCGGGGCCCGGACCCGGTCACGCCTTGTCACCCGTGGTACGGCTGTGCGACCGTGCGCGCGCGGCGCAGGCGCCGCAGAGGGATCCAGGAGGCACGGATGAGCACAGCGGTCGGCGGCCGTCCCCGCGTCAGGACCACCTCCGGAGTGGTCGAGGGGCGCACATCCCCCGACGGCACAGCCGTCTTCCGGGGCGTCCCCTACGCCGCCCCGCCCGTCGGCCCGCTCCGCTTCGCCGCCCCGGCACCCCCGGCGCACTGGGACGGCGTACGGGACGCGGGCAGCTACGGGCCCACCGCGCCGAAGGTGCCCTACCCGGAACCTTTCGCCTCCCTGCTGTGCGACCCGGAGATCCCCGGGGAGGACTGCCTGAACGTGAACGTCTGGACCCCCGACCCGGCGCCCGGGGCCCGGCTGCCCGTCATGGTCTGGATCCACGGCGGGGCGCTCACCCGCGGCTCCGCCGCCGTACCCGTCTACGACGGCTCGGCCTTCGCCCGCGACGGGGTCGTGCTCGTCTCCTTCAACTACCGCCTCGGGGTCCTCGGCTACGGGCTCTTCCCCGACGCGCCGGCCAACCGCGGCCTGCTGGACCAGATCGCCGCCCTGGAATGGGTCCGGGACAACATCGGGGCCTTCGGCGGCGACCCCGCGCGCGTGACGGTCTTCGGCGAGTCCGCCGGGGCCATCAGCATCGGCTCCCTCCTCGCCGCCCCGCGCGCGGCCGGTCTCTTCGCCCGGGCCGTCCTGCAGAGCGGCGCCCCCGGGGTGCTGACCCGCGACCGGGTCCGCGCCATGGTCCGGCGGATGGCTTCGCTGCTGAAGGTGAAGGCCACGGCCGGGGCCTTCACCGAGGTCCCGCTGCCCACCCTGCTCGCCGCCCAGGCGGCCGTGCTCCGCCGCTCGAACCCCCTCCTCGGCGGCGCCGCGTTCGGCCTGGTCGCCGAGCCGGCGACGGTGCCCCTCGACCCGCTCGAAGCGCTCACGGCCCCGGGAGCCCCCGGGGCCTCGGCGGACGTGCCCCTGCTGCTCGGCTGGACCGCGCACGAACACCGGCTCTGGCTCGCCCCGACGGGCGCCATGCGGCACCTGGACCGGCTGGGACCTCTCACCGTGGCCCTGGCGCGCAGGCGCGGCGGCAAGGACCGGGCCGCCGTCCGGGCCCTGCGCACCCTGCTGCCCGAGGCGGGCCCGGCCGAAATCGCCGGGAACCTGCTCGCCGACCGGTTGCTGCGCGACCCGCTGCGGCTGGTGGCCGGTGCGCGGCGGGCCGCGCCGAGCTTCGTCTACGAGTTCGCCTGGCCCTCCGGCATCCCGGGGCTCGGTGCCTGTCACGCGCTGGAGCTCGGCTTCGTCTTCGACACGCTCCACGTCCCGGAGGCCGCCTGGCTGGCCGGGCCGGACGCCCCGCAGGCCCTGGCGGCGCAGATGCACGCGGCCTGGGTGGCCTTCGCGGTGGACGGCGACCCGGGCTGGGCCCCCTGGAACGGCAACGGCCCGCCGAAGGTGTTCGGCGGGCCGGAGCCGGAGGAGGCGCGGGGGAGGGCAGGAGCGGACGCGCCTTCCGCTACTCGACGGGCCCTTCCATGACCTTGCTGATGAACTGGATCGGACCCTCGCCCATGTTCGGGACGTAGGTTTTGGCGTTGTGCTGGCCGCCCTTGATGACCCTCAGGTCGGTGTGGACGGGCCCCTTGTTGCCGAAGGTGGCGATGAACTTCTGCACGTCCGGCAAGGTCTTCTTGTTGTTCTCGCTGTCACCGACCTGGAAGGCGAGGTAGACGTCGGGACCCTTGCTGTCGATGAGCTGCTTCGCCAGGATCTCCGGGTTGTTCTCGGCCTTCTCCTTGTCGTGGCCCTTCCACAGGGAGGAGTCCGGGACGATGTCCGGGCCGGAGGCGATCACGGCCTTGAACTTGTCCGGGTGCTTGAGCACGGCCTTCAGACCGGCGAACCCGCCGGTGGAGGACCCCATGAAGGCCCAGCCGTCACGGGACTTCACCGTGCGGAAGTTCGCCTTCATCAGGTCCGGGACGTCCTCGGTGAGCCACGTGCCCATCTTGGGCTGGCCGGGGATGTCGGAGGCGTCCCAGTAGATGCCCTTGTCGTCCGGCGCCGGGTTGAGCACCGGCATGGCCAGGATGAAGGGCTTGCTCTTGCCCTCGGCGTACCACTTGCTGATGCTGGTCTGGAGACCGAGGTCGGTGCCCATCCAGTAGTTGTTCGGGAAGCCGGCCCCGCCCGGCAGCGCGATCATGACCGGGAAGCCGCTCTTGGCGAACTTGGGGTCGTTGTACTCCTTGGGCGCCCAGACCCACACCTTGCCCTTGAAGCCGGACTTCTTGCCGTCCAGGGTGGTGACGGCCACGTGCGTGCCGTCGGGCAGGGTCGTCGAGTTCTTGAACTCCGCCGCCGGGCCCGTGGGCATCAGCATCTTGGAGTTCGCAGGCTGCTTCGGGGTGTCGCCCGCCTTGCCCTCGCCGCCGCCGACCGGCTTCCCGAAGGAGACCGCGGCGCCCTTGTCGGTGAACGGGGGTATCTCGAAGTGGCTCATCACGAGCGCCGCGACGCCCGCCAGGGCGACGACCGAGGCACCCGCTATGACCCAGCGGCGGACCCGGGACCTGCGCGGGCGCTCGGGCTGCTGCTCCTCGTACCAGGGCTCCTGCCCGTACGGCGCTCGGGGGTCCTCGTAGGACTGCTGCCGGCCGTACGGCTGTCCGCCGTAAGGCGGCTGCGGCGGCTGCCCTTCCGGCCGGTACGGCTGGTGCTGCTGCCCGTCGGGTGCGTACGACATGTGCGGTGGACTCTCCGGCTGGTGCTGCCCCGGGAGGGGCGGGGTGGTCTGAGTGCTTGATCCTTCCGTTCGGAAGATGAACGTAAGGTCGCAGAGGTTCCCCATTTTTCCTTTTCTTGACCACCGCATGACAGCGGCCCCCGCCTCGGCCGTCCTCGGCGGAGGACGACGGGAGCGGGGGCCGCGGGAGAAGGAGCGTCACGCCCTCGGGGGCGGAGCGCGGTCGGCACCAGGCCGTCACTTTCGGATCTTGCCGGGTCCGCGCCGCCCGGCACCGCGCCTCGCCGCACTGCCGGGGCAACCGAGTACGTCCAGTACACGGCAGCCCCGGACGACGCGGACCTGACCGACAAGATCCGAAAGCGAGGACCTAGGCGGGGATCAGGGTCCGTCGGCGGCGCTTGCGCTGCGCGGCGGCCGACAGCCTGAGCTCGATGACCGACCGGACGGCCGGCCACTCCTCGTCGAGGATCGAGTAGAAGGCGGTACTGCGCACCGCCCCGTCGAGCCCGCGCGAATGGGCCCGGCGGACCCCCTCGCTGGTGAAGCCCAGGCGTTCCATCGCCGCCCGGGACCGTCCGTTGCGGGCGTCGGCGCGCAGCGAGATGCGCCGCACGCCCCAGGTCTCGAAGGCGTGGCGCAGCATGAGCAGCTTCGCCTCGGTGTTGATGCCGGTGCCCTGGGCGCCCGGGGACAGCCAGGTGTTGCCGATCTCCGCGGCATCGGGGATCGCCGTCGCAGGATCGCCGAACGGGACCCCCGGCACGGCGGGCCAGACCAGCGGCCCCTGCCAGTAGTCGAGTTCCAGGAACCGGGTCGAACCGACGACCCGCCCGTCGGTGGCTCTGACCACCGCGAACGGGACCGATCGACCCGCCGCCTGATCGGCGAGGGCACGGTCGATGTACTCGTGGGACGCCTGCACGCCGTGGGGTACGGGAGTGAAGGCGTAAGTCGTACGATCCTCGGCCCCGGCCACGGCCAGGGCCTCGGTGTGGTGGGGGGCGAGGGGCTCAAGCCGCACGCTGCGGCCGGCGAGGAGTACGGGTACGGGCACGGAGCCTTCGGTCCTTCTGGGCGGTGGGGTGGTTGCACAGTCTGCGTTTCTGACGTCGCCCCCCGTGCAAAACACGGGTGAAAGGCAACGGGCGGTCAGGTGAACGCGAGTGGCTCAATGTAGCCCCTTAAAGTCCTCTCATGAAGCCCCAATTTGGCAATGACGCGCCGCTGTTTTTCGACGACTCCGGTCCCCGTGACGGAGCGCCGGTCCTGCTGGTCCACGGGCACCCGTTCAACCGCACGATGTGGGCCCCCCAGACGGCCGCACTGGTGGCTGCCGGATACCGGGTCATCGCCCCTGACCTGCGCGGATATGGGGAATCTCCGGTGCGGCCGGGCGTGCTGCCGCTGGCCGCCTTCGCCGACGACCTGGCCGCTCTGCTCGGCCGCCTGGACATCGAACAGACGGTCGTCGCCGGAGTGTCCATGGGCGGGCAGATCGCCATGGAGATGCGGCTGCGCCACCCGGGTCTGGTACGGGCCCTCGTCCTGTCCGATACGAGCCCGGTTCCGGAGACCGAGGACGGAAAGAAGACCCGTCTCGGGACGGCCGAACGGCTGCTCGCCGAGGGAATGGGGCCTTATGCCGAAGAGGTCATCGCCAAGATGCTCGCGCCCTACAACGTGAGCGGGATGCCGGAGGCCGCGGCGCACGTCGACGCCATGATGCGGGCCACGGACCCCGAGGGCGCCGCGGCCGCACTGCGGGGCCGCGCCGAGCGCCCCGACTACCGGCCCCTTCTCGCCCGGGCCACGGAGCCCTGCCTGGTCCTGGTGGGTGCGGACGACGTCTACACCCCGGTCGCGGAGGCCGAGGCCCTGCACGCGCTGATGCCCCACTCGGTGCTCACGGTCATCGAGCGGGCGGGCCACCTGCCGGGCGTGGAGCAGCCCGAGGCGTTCAACCGGGCGCTGCTGGAGTTCCTCGCCCGCCTCTGAGCGCGGGCCTCGGGCCTTTCGTCGCCCGCCCGGGTGCCCAATGGCGGCCGGGCGGGGCGTGCGGACGTGTCAGTCTGTCTGGAGGGTGGTGCGCAGCCGGTAGCGGTCCCCGCTGGGCGCGGCCCTCGCCCGCATCGCCGCCCGCGTCCGCACCCAGCTCGGCTCCCCGGAACTGGCCGGGCTGCGGGCCGCCCGCCGCCCCCTGTTCACCGGCATCGGGGCCTCGTACGCCGCCCTCGCCGTGCCCGTGCAGCAACTGCGCGAGGCCGGGGTCGTCACCCAGCGGGTCCTCTCCAGCGAGATCGAGACCGGTACCGCCGGCTTCGACACCGACTGCCTGATCGCCGTCTCCCAGGGCGGCCGCAGCTCCGAGACCCTCGCCGCCTTCCGGTGCGCCGCCCCCGGCATCACGAGGACCGCGCTCCTGAACGTCGCGCCCTCGCCCCTGGGAGAGCTCGCCGACCTGGTCGTGGACCTCGGCAACGAGTGCGACTCGTACGCCTCCACCATCGGCTACACCGGCACCGTCGTGGCCCTCGACCTGATCGCGGGCGCCCTCGCCGGGCGCGCGGGAGACCCCTGGGGCGAGATCGCGGAGCAGACCACCGCCGTCCACCGGCAGGCCGCACAGGTGGTCGCCGGGCTGCGGGAGCGCGGCGCCCGCTGCATCGCCTCCGACGGGGTGGCGGCCGGCGCCTCCCGGGTCTCCGCCGAGGAAGGCGCCCTGCTGCTGCGCGAGGTGGTCCGGATGACGGCCGCCGTCTCGGCCACCCGCAACTACCTGCACGGCGAGATGGAGTCGGCGGGCAACACCCTGCACCTCGTGTACGGGGACGGCCGCGAGATCGAGCTGGCCCGGTCGCTGGCCGGCGCGGGCCACCTGACCCTGCTGATCACCGCGGCCGACGTGGAGATCGCCGAGAACCAGTTCGTCGTCCGGCTGCCGAAGGCGGCCGACGCCGTCCGCGTGGTCCTGGAGACGGTGGTCCTCCAGGAGCTCGTGGCCCAGCTCAGCGACGAGCGGGGCGTGCCGATCGAGTCCTTCGTCTTCGCCAACGACGACACGAAGGAAGGCGGCCTGGACATGTCCGACTTCGAGGTCGCCGCCTGGTCCCCGGCGGCCGGCTGAACCCCCGCCCCTCCCGGGCCCGTCCCCGGCTGAGATCATCCGGGGATGGACGAGGTACTGCGCACCCTGGCCGAGGTGGGCCCCTTCTTCGCCGTGCCGTACGGCAAGGAGCCGCCCGGGCCGGGATTCCGGCCGCTGGACGAGCTCTACGGGGAGGGCCTCGGCCCGTACGTGGCCGAGGTCGGGCGGCGGATCGGCACCGGGCCGGACCGGGTGGCCGCCTCGACGGCGCAGTTCGGGATCGCCTCGCGGCTGTGGTCGATCGGGCTCGGGTGCGTGGCCCTGGCCGGGCAGGTGCCGGACCTGGACCCGGGGCGCGTGGGGTGGCGGCTGCCCGCAGCGGGCTCGCTGGAGCTGTGGCTGCCCGAGCCCGTGCCGCTGCCCGCCGCTTCCCTGGGCGGGACCGTCCTCGGGAACCTCGCCGTGCTCGACGCGCGGCTGCGCAAGGATTTCGGGGTCTCGCCGAAGGTGCTGAGGGGCAATGCCGCGTCCGGACTGGTCGGGGCGCTGCGGGTGCTGACCGACCGGGTCGAGGGGGACGCGGCGGTGCGGTCGGCGGCCGCGCTGCTGGCCGAGGACGGCCCGCTCGCCGGTACCGGCACCTTCGTCCACGAGCCGGGGCTCGGGGTGGCCTTCGTACGGCGCAGCTGCTGCCTCTACTACCAGGTGCCCGGCGGCGGGTTCTGCGGGGACTGCGTCCTGCGGACCCGCTGACGGGACAGGGCCACCGGGGAGCGGTCAAGCCGCTGCCCGATGGCCCTGCCGGTGGTGTGGTGCGGACGTCCTAGAAGGTCAGGTTCCAGGCGTCGATCTTGCCGGTGTCGCCGCCCGCGTTGTCGTTCACGCGCAGCTTCCAGGTGCCGTTCGCGACCTCGGACGAGGCGTTGACGGTGAAGACCTGGTTGATGTTGTCGGCGCTGCCGCCGGCCCGGTTGTGCACGGTGTAGACGGTGCCGTCGGGGGCCAGGAGGTCCACCTTCAGGTCACCGGTGTAGGTGTGCACGATGTTCACGCCCACCTTGAGGGTGGCCGGGGCGTTGCCGGTCACCCCGCTGACGGTGATGGGGCTCTCCACGGTGGTGTTGTCGCCGATGGCGAAGTCACCGAGGTTCTCGAAGTACTTGCCGGGGGGCGGGGTGGATCCGACGGCCTTGAGGGCGTCGGTCTGGCCCTCGCCGAAGAAGCCGTTCTTCGCCGTGGTGCCCTTGCAGCGGCTGTCCGACGGGCAGGCGACGTCGTTGGCCTGGGTGGCCAGCTTGTCGCGCAGCTGCGCCGGGGTGATGCCCGGGTTGGTGCTCGCCAGCAGCGCAGCCACACCGGCCACGTGCGGGGAGGCCATCGAGGTGCCGCTCATGCTGCCGTACTTGCCGCCCGGCAGGGTGCTGTAGATGCCGGTGGCGTCGCCGCCGGGGGCGGTGATGTCGACGACGTTCAGGCCGTAGTTGGAGTACGAGGCCTTGGCCGTGGTGCCCATCGCCGAGACCGTGACCACGCCCGGGAGCTCGGTCGGGATGTCCAGGCAGGCGTTGGTGATGGTGCGGGTGACCGGCGTCGAGTCGTTCGGGCTCTCGGTGTCGGTCGTCTTGTTGGCCAGGTCGAGGTTGGAGTTGCCGGCCGCGGCGACCTGCAGCGAACCCTTGCCCTCGGCGTACTCCTGGGCGCGCTTGACGCCCTCGATGATCGCGGCCTGGTCGGCGTTGTCCGGGCAGTTGAACTGCCACGGGTCCGTGTAGTAGCTGTTGTTGGTGACCTTGAAGCCGTGGTCACCGGCCCACATGAAGCCGCAGACGGTGTTCTCGGCGAAGAAGAGCGAGGATCCGGGCTCCGCGATGCGCACGGAGGAGATCTTCACGCCCGGGGCCACGCCGATGACGCCCTTGCCGTTCTTGGCGGCGGCGACCGTACCGGCCACGTGCGTGCCGTGGGTGCCGACGTCCCGCCAGGAACCGGCGCGGGTGTCCGCCTTGCCGTACGCGCAGGACGCCGAGTCCGCCGCGTTGAAGTTCGGCGCCAGGTCCTGGTGCTGGTCGTCCACACCGGTGTCCAGGATGCCGACCTTGACGGTGGCGGAACCGGTGGTGACGGCCCAGGCCTGGTCGGCCTTGATCTGCGTCATGTCGGCGCGGACCGGCTCGCCGGAAGGCGTCGTGGACTGCGCCGGGTTGGCGGGCAACGCCGGGTTGTAGGCGTCCGCCGGGACGTCCGAGGTGCGGGTGGCCCCGACCTGCTGGACGCCGCTCACGCCGCGCATGGTGGCGGCGAAGGAAGCGGACGACGAGTGGGCGACGATCACGCCGATCGCGTCGTAGTTCGCGAAGACCGTGCCGCCGTTGGCGGTGACGGCGGAGCGCACCGCCGTGCTGTCACCGGGAGCGGTGATCACGAGGTAGGCGCGGGTGCCGGCAACCCAGGTCGCACTCTGGGAGGCCGACGCCGCTGCCGGGGCCGCTGCCGGGGCCGGAGCAGGAGCGGGAGCGGAAGGAGAGACCGGGGCGGTGCCGGCGAGCGCGGCGGGGGCCCCGAAGGTCAGTGCGGCGCCGAGAGCGGCGGCCAGCACCAGGGTACGGCGAGGCCGGCTGGATATGTGGGGTATCAATGCGTCCTCCGAAGGCCCGGTGGTCGCACCTACCGGGCCGTACGAAACAAGTGGTGGACGCAAGATGTCAGACGCACACCCCGCTGCGGAAGTACCTTTTGCAACACGGGGGTTCGTTTATCGGTGGCAGGTAACCGAATACGGGTGAGATGTGCGATGTGTTCCGGGTCCGGCCGGGCTGGGCACCGTGGGGGCGAGCCCGGCCCGGCCGGATCGTGCGGGCGTTCCGGCTACACCGGTACGCCGTTCTTGTCGCCCTCCGGCTGGACCGGCAGGGCGTCCTTGTGCGGGCCGGGGCTCCCGTCCCCGGCGGGCTCGGCGCCGTGGCCGTCGTCCACCAGCGTGGTCTCGTCGAACGGCAGCCGGCCCGCGAGGACTTCGCCGGCCCGTGCGTGGTCGAACTCCTTCGTCCACGTCCCGATGAGCACCGTCGCGACCGCGTTGCCCGCGAAGTTGGTCAGGGCGCGCGCCTCGCTCATGAACCGGTCGATGCCCACGATCAGGCCGACCCCGTCGACGAGTTCCGGCCGGTGGGACTGGAGTCCTCCGGCGAGGGTGGCCAGCCCCGCGCCCGTCACCCCGGCGGCGCCCTTCGAGGCGATGATCATGAAGAGCAGCAGGGAGATCTGCTCGCCCAGGGCGAGCGGCTTGCCCATGGCCTCCGCCACGAACAGCGAGGACATCGTCAGGTAGATCGCGGTCCCGTCCAGATTGAAGGAGTAGCCGGTGGGCACGGTGATCCCGGTGACCGGACGCGAGACCCCCAGGTGCTCCATCTTCGCGATCAGCCGCGGCAGCGCCGACTCCGAGGAGGACGTGGACAGGATCAGCAGGAACTCCCGGCCCAGGTAGCGCAGCAGCGCGAACACGCTGACCCCCGTACACACCCGCAGCAGGGTGCCGAGGACCACGAACACGAACAGCAGGCAGGTCGTGTAGAAGCCGATCATGATGACGGCGAGGGACTTCAGCGCGTCGATGCCGGTCGCCCCGACCACCGCCGCGATCGCCCCGAAGGCGCCCACCGGCGCGGCCCACATGATCATCGCCAGCACCCGGAACACCAGCTTCTGCACGTGCCCGATCCCGCGCAGCAGCGGCTCGCCGGACCGGCCCATGGCCTGGAGCGCGAACCCGCACAGCAGCGCCACCAGCAGCGTCTGGAGCACCTCGCCGCCGGTGAAGGCGGACACCAGGGTGGTCGGGATGATCCCGAGCAGGAACTCCGGGGTGCTCTCGGCCCCGCCCGCCTTGGCCTGCGCCTCGCCGGCGCTGCGCGCCGCCTCGGTCAGGTGCAGCCCGCTGCCGGGCTCCAGCAGGTTCCCCACCAGCAGACCGATGGCGAGGGCCACGGTGGACATCACCATGAAGTAGCCGAGCGCGAGCCCGCCCACCGCCCCGACCTTGGCGGCCTTGCGGACCGAGCCGATGCCCAGCACGATCGTGCAGAAGATCACGGGCGAGATCATCATCTTGATGAGGTTCACGAAGCCCGTGCCCAGGGGCTTGAGCTCCACGGCCACGCCGGGTGCGGCGAAGCCGACGGCGATGCCGAGGAGCACCGCGGCGATCACCGCGATGTAGAGATAGTGCGTTCTGTCGCGCCTGGCGGCCACGATGCCTCCTGGTGGTGAATGTGTCCCGGGAGGACCATGGCCCGAGGCTGTGACCCCGGTCACCCTTGCGTTCATTGAGTTCACGGCCGGGTGCACACTGAGCGCCATGTTCCGTTTGCCCCGCCCGCCGCGCAGCCTCGCCGGCCAGCTCTTCGCCATGCAGGTGCTGCTGGTCGCAGTGGTCGTCGCGGGCTGCGCCGTCTTCGCCTACGCCACCGCACGGGGCCAGGCCGAGGACTCCGCCCGGCGCCAGGCCGGGGCCGTGGCGCGTGCGGTCGCCGACTCCCCGTCGGTCCAGCAGGCCGTACGGGAGGCCGTACGCGGTACCGACCCCTCGACGGCCCTCCAGCCGTACGCGGAGCGGGTGCGCGTCGACTCCGGGGTCGACTTCGTCACGATCATGGACCCGGACGGGCGGCGCTGGACCCACCCCGACCCGCGCCGGATCGGCGAGCGCTTCCTCGGCAACACCGCGCCCGCGCTGCGCGGCGAGACCTTCAGCGAGACCTACACCGGCACCCTCGGCCCCTCGATCCGCGTGGTCACCCCGCTCACGGACGGGGGCCGGGTGGTCGGAATGGTCAGCGCGGGCATCACCGTCCGCGCGATCAGCGCCCGCCTCGCCGCGCAGCTCTCGGCCCTCGCCTGGGTCGCGGCCGGGGCCCTCGCCCTCGGCGGCGCGGGTACGTACGTGGTCAATGCACGGCTGCGCCGGCACACCCACGGCATGAACGCGGCCGAGCTCAGCCGGATGTACGACTACCACCAGGCGGCGCTGCACGGCGTCCGCGAGGGGCTGCTGATGCTCGACGGACAGCGCAGGATCACCCTGATCAACGACGCGGGCCGGGAACTGCTCGGACTCCAGGGCGAGTTGACCGGCACCGCGGTCGCGGACCTCGGGCTGCCCGCCCCGATCACCGGCGCCCTGCTCGCCGACCGGCCCCGGACGGACGAGGTGCACCTGACCGCCGACCGGGTGCTCGTCGTGAACAGTTCACCCGTCGCGGGCGGCGGCCGCCGCGGCACCGTGGTGACCCTGCGGGACCACACCGAGCTCCAGGCGCTCACCGGCGAGCTGGACCACGAGCGCGGCTTCACCCAGGCCCTGCGCTCGCAGGCCCACGAGGCGGCCAACCGGCTGCACACGGTGGTCTCCCTCATCGAGCTCGACCGCGCCCAGGAGGCGGTCGACTTCGCCACGGCGGAACTGGAACTGGCCCAGGCCCTCACCGACGAGGTGATCACCGCGGTGGGGGAGCCGGTGCTCGTGGCGCTCCTGCTCGGCAAGGCCGCGCAGGCGCACGAACGCGGGGTCGAACTGGTGGTGACCCCGGACAGCAGCGCCATCGACGGCGGCCCCGGCACCCCGCCCGCCCGGGACCTCGTCACGGTGCTCGGCAACCTCGTCGACAACGCGGTGGAGGCGCTCACCGGGGTCCCGGGCGGCCGGATCGCGGTCACCGTCCGGCCCGAGGGGGAAGAACTGCTGCTCCGCGTCGCCGACAACGGCCCCGGTCTGCCCGAGGGGGCCGCGGCCGACGTGTTCCGCCGCGGCTGGTCGGGCAAGGGGGAGGGGCGGGGCCTCGGCCTCGCCCTGGTCCGCCAGGTGGCCCAGCGGCACGGGGGAACGGCAGCCGCCGCGGAAGTCCCGGACGGCGGCGCCGAGTTCACCGTACGGCTGCCGCTGGCCCGGGAGGCCGGCGCATGAGCGGGACGGGCGGGCCGGGCGAGGGCGAGGTGCGGGTGCTGGTGGTCGAGGACGACCCCGTGGCCGCCGCCGCGCACGCGCTGTACATCGGCCGGGTGCCCGGCTTCACGGCCGTCGCGACCGTCCACTCGCTCGCCGAGGCCACCCGCGCCCTGGAGCGGACCCGCGTCGACCTGCTGCTGCTCGACCTCGGCCTGCCCGACGGGCACGGGCTGCGCTTCGCGCGCGGGCTGCGGGCCGCCGGACACCCCGTCGACGTGATCGTGGTGACCTCGGCGCGGGACCTGGCCGTGGTCCGCGAGAGCGTCTCCCTCGGCGTGGTCCAGTACGTGCTGAAGCCGTTCGCCTTCCCGACCCTGCGCGAACGCCTGCTGCGCTACGCCGAGTTCCGCGCGACCGCGGGCGAGGCCGCCGGGCAGGACGACGTGGACCGGGCGATGGCCGCCCTGCGGGCGCCCCGCCCGGCGGAACTGCCCAAGGGGCTGAGCGCGCCGACCCTGGACCGCGTCGCCGCGCTGCTGCGGGCGGCTCCCGAGGGGCTGACCGCAGCGGGGACGGCCGAGGCGGCCGGGATCTCGCGGATCACCGCCCGCCGATACCTGGAACACCTCGTGGACAGCGGGCGGGCGGCCCGCACCCCCCGGTACGGGCAGGTCGGCCGCCCCGAACTGCACTACCGCTGGCTGGCGGAGGCCGCGGCCGCGGCCGGTTCGGTGTCGAAGGTGTAGAACTTCCGGTGGTCCAGCATGTCCGCCGGGGTCACGTCGTTCCAGGGCCGCATCGTGTCGTGCAGGTCCACGACGTTGGCGGTGCCCGCGGCCGGCAGGTAGGTGGACTGCGGGTTCCGTGTCTGCCAGTCGGCCCACAGCTTGTCGATGAAGGCGTGGTGCATCCAGAACACCGGGTCGTTGGGGGAGACCCCGGTCGCCATCTGCCCGCCGACCCACACGTGCACCCGGTTGTGCAGGTTGGCGCCGCGCCAGCCCTCCAGGTGGTTGCGGAAGCCGTTCGAGGAGCTGTTCCACGGCGCCATGTCGTAGACCGGCATGGCGAGTACGGAGTCCACCTCGGCCTTGGTCGGCAGCTGGGCCACCCCGGTGCCGAGAGCGCGCCTGAGGTAGGCGCGCCCGTCCACCCGTACGGCTATGTCCCACTTGCCCGTCGCGTGGGCGAACGGCCCGTCGAGGACCTGCCCGTCGCGGGCCCGGCCGGTGCCGCCGAGGAAGTCCGGGGCCCAGAGGGAGGAGCGGGCCGTGCGGTCCGTCGTCCAGTCCCAGTAGGGGATCGCGACGCTCGCGTCCACTTTCTGCAGCGCCGCCTCGAACTCCAGCAGGAAACGGCGGTGCCAGGGCAGGAAGGAGGGCGATCTGTGCCCGACGCGGTCTCCCGAATCGGTGTCGCTCATGATGAAGCCGTTGTGGGTGGTGACGAAGCGGTCGTAGCTGCCGGTGCGCTTGAGCTCCAGCAGCGCCGCGGTGAAGGCGCGCTTCTCGTCGGGGGTGAGCGAGGCCTGGTTCTTGCGGACGGTCATGCCGAGCCTCCGAAGGGGACGAGGGCGGCGCCCTGGAGTTCACGGACCGCTGCGCGGGCGAGCGAGCGGGGGTCGGAGTAGGTCTCGTAGTGGTTGATCACGCTGATCCAGCTGCCGTCGGCGTTGCGCATGACGTGCAGCTCGCGGCCGTCTATCTGCACGGTGGGCAGGCCCGGGGAGTGGTGCCCGCCGTGGTGGCCGCCCCCTCCCGCGGTGATCTTGATGCGGCGGCCCTGGTAGACCTCGTCGACGCTGGTGCCGGCGGCGCTGATGCCCGCGGCGGTGGAATCGGCGGCGGCGGCCGGGCGTACGGCTGCCGCGGCGGCAGCGGCGGTGAGACCGAGAGCGGTGAGTGCGCCTGCGGAGGCCCCTAAGGCCTGGCGGCGAGTGATCTTGTTCATGCCCCGAGAGGTATCAGGGGCAGGGCAAGGGTCGGCCAGTATCCGGACATCTACTGATAAGTTGCCCATAGAACAAGTTGGATGATCTTCCCGTCCGGAGCGGCTCCAGCAGTCCGGACGGGAAGATTTTTGGACTCAAGGCTACTCGACAGTAATTTCTTCGGCCGCGTGAGGTCCCTATGGGAGGGGTCACATCGAAGAGAAGGCCGGAAGCGATGGTGCGGAGCGGGTCCCGGGAGTCCGGGCGGAGCCGGGACTCCCGAGGCGGCTTCCCCGAGTATTGACCGATTCTTCCCTATAGTCCCGATATGGCTCTTCACAAGACGAAGGACGACGGCGAGAACGACGTCGGCACCGACGTGTTCGCGTCCACCCTGAGCGGTCAGATCCTCCCCAAGTTCCGAATGCCGGACGATCACTCGCCGACCGAGGTCGTCTACGAGCTCCTCCACAACGAACTGCTCCTCGACGGCAACGCCGCCCAGAACCTGGCCACCTTCTGCACCACCTGGTCGGACGACGGCGTGCACCGCCTGATGAACGAGTGCCTCGACAAGAACATGATCGACAAGGACGAGTACCCGCAGACCGCCGAGATCGAGGCGCGCTGCGTCAACATCCTGGCCGACCTGTGGAACGCACCGCCCGGCGGCGCCGCCACCGGTTGCTCCACCACCGGCTCCAGCGAGGCCGCCATGCTCGGCGGCCTCGCCCTCAAATGGCGCTGGCGCAACCGCCGCCTCGCCGAAGGACGCTCCGGCGACCGGCCCAACCTGGTCTGCGGGCCGGTCCAGGTCTGCTGGGAGAAGTTCGCCCGCTACTTCGACGTGGAGCTGCGCCAGATCCCCCTGGAGCCCGGCGCCACCGGCATCCTGCCCCACCAGCTCGCCTCGTACGTCGACGAGAACACCATCGGCGTCGTCGCCATCCTCGGTGTCACCTACACCTGCGACTACGAACCCGTGGCGGAGATCGCCGCCGAACTCGACCGCATCCAGGCCGAACACGGCTGGGACGTCCCCATCCACGTGGACGGCGCCAGCGGCGCCTTCGTCGCCCCCTTCCTCCACACCGACGTGGTGTGGGACTTCCAGCTGCCGCGGGTCGCCTCCGTCAACACCTCCGGCCACAAGTACGGGCTCGCACCCCTGGGCGTCGGCTGGATCGTGTGGCGCACCGCCGACCTGCTGCCGGCGGACCTGGTCTTCGACGTGGACTACCTGGGCGGTGACATGCCCACCTTCGCCCTCAACTTCTCCCGCCCGGGCGGCGAGGTCATCGCCCAGTACTACCTGTTCCTGCGCCTGGGCCGAGGCGGCTACCGGCGCGTCCAGGAGGCCTGCGCCGAGACCGCCCAGTACCTGGCGGGGGAGATCGCGTCCATGGGGCCCTTCACGCTCCTGTACGACGGCCGGGGCGCCCTGCCCGCGGTCTCCTACACGCTCAGTGACCCGGAAGGGGCCGGGTTCACCCTCTACGACCTCTCCGAGCGGCTGCGGATGCGCGGCTGGCAGGTGCCCTCGTACCCGCTGCCGGCCGACCGTCAGGAGACGGTCATCCAGCGGGTCCTGGTCCGGCACGGCGTCACCCGGGACCAGATCGCCCTCCTCGTCGCCGACCTGCGCCGCGCGGTGGAACACCTGCGGGCGACGCCCCCGCCGGTGCCGACGACCGCGCCCCGCTCCGGCTTCCACCACTGACGGCGGGGGCCGGGCGGCGGTCAGCGCACCGCCGCCCGGCCCCGTGGCCGAGGCGTCGGCCAGAGCATGCCGAGAGCGGACAGCGCCTCGACCCGGTCCGCCGCCAGGGAGTCCGCACGGGAGCGCTGGTTGGCGATCCAGGAGCCCAGGCGCAGCTCCCGGTCGCCGACCCGCTCCACGTGCGTGCGGGGGACCCGCAGGTGGTGCTCGCGGGCATGGAACGAGCGCGCCGCCTCCAGGTGTTCCGCCCACGCGGTGGCGTGGCTGCGGCGCCGCGGCGCCCCCGCGGCCCCGTCACCCGTCCCCGGGGTCAGCCCGAGCGTGTGCTCCAGCAGCCAGCGCTGGGCCCAGGACAGCCGCTCCCAGGCCGCCTGCTGACCGCGCGCCCACCCGCCCAGGTCGTGGCCCTGCACCACCACCTCACCGGGCCCCTGCGGGAGCCGGCCGCCCGCGTCCAGGTGCACCCGGGTCAGGTGGAAGGCGCGCTGCCAGGCGATGTCCCAGGCCGGGCACCAGGACGGGTCGACGGCGTCGAGGGCCTCCCGGCGCTCCTCGGGGAGCGCGCCGGGCCCCTCGCGGCGGGCGGCGGCCCGCTGGTTCTTGACCCACACCCCGACCGGCGCCCCGTTCCAGGTGGCGTCGACCGGCGGCAGCAGGTGGCCGTGCTCCGCGGCCCAGGCCCGGGCCGCCGCGAGCCCCTCCTCGAAGGCCACGTCGAAGTGGCTCCACACCATGCCGAGCGCGTCGAGCTGCGCCACGCGTTCCCGGCCGAGGGCGCCCCGGCGGTACGTGCGCCGCACGTCCGCGACCCACTGCCCGAGCGGGAAGCGGGCCAGCCCGGGCGGCCAGTCCCCGCCCTCCGCCGGGACCCGGAAGGCGAACGGCACCTTGAGGTCCCCGGCCCCGGCGGCGTAGATCCGGGCGGCCTCCACCCCGCGCCGCCAGTGCTCGCGCTCCGGGTGCAGGACGCGCAGCCGGATGAACGCCGCCAACTGCGCCGGGTCCCGGGGCGTGGAGAAGCTCAGCAACGCCTGCGCCCCGCCCGAGGTGCCCGGGACCGCGGCGGGCCGGACCGGACGGCCCGGCGACTGCGGCTGGGCCAGGGACTCGACGAGGCGGCTGTCGTGGGCGCGCAGTGCCTCCAGCAGCCGCGCCAGGTCCCGGTACGCCCGCGAGGTCAGCATCGTCTCGGCCGTCTCGCCCGGCCCCAGCAGGACCGGCACCACCAGGGAGGCGACCTTCCCCTCCCCGGGCCGGATCCGCAGCGCCCGGCCGACCGCCTGGACCAGGTCGGGCATGGACCCCCGGACGTCGGCCCAGAAGACCGAGTCGCACTCCTTGGTGTCCACGCCCTCGCCGAGCACCCGGACGCTGCCCAGGAAGGCCTTGTCCGCGGTCCGCTCGTCCGCGAACGCCTCCAGCACCCGGCGCCGGTGCGCCGCCGTGTGCTGCCCGTACAGCCAGTCGGCCCACACGGTGCGCGGGTACGCCGGCCCGGCAGACCGTCCGGCGCGCCGCAGCCGCGCGGCCACCTCCGGCAGTCCGGACGCGAAGGCCTCGGCCTCCTTGGTCAGGTGGTGGAAGACGAGCGTGCGCCGGAAGCCCTGGTCGGCGGCGGCCTTGACCAGCGCAGTCTGGAGCGCGGCCAGGCGTGCTCCGCGGACCGCGTCGGAGCGGCCGTCCCGGCCCAGCAGCACGGCCGCCTGGAACCCCGGATCGGTGACGTCCACGCACACCACGCGGTACGGGGCGCAGATCCCGCGGCTGATGGCCTCCGACAGCGCGAGGGTGTGGCAGCGGGCGCCGAACGGGCCCCGCGGATCGTCCTCCATGGAAGCGACCAGCTCGCCGCGCCCGGCGGGAGGGCCGCCCTCGTCCTCCTCGCCGTCCTGCCAGACCCGGGGAGTGGCCGTCAGGTACAGCCGCCGGACGGCGGGGATCCGTGCGTTGTCGTGCACCACCGCCCAGGGCTTCCCGATCCGCCCGGACGTCCGGTGGGCCTCGTCGACCACGATCAGGTCCCAGCCCGGCAGTCCGGCGAGGTGGGCCCGTTCGACGGTCCCCAGGCCCAGCGAGGCGTACGTGGCGAACACCGTCACCCGCTCGCCCGGCAGGCCGCCCCGGCGCGCCAGTTCGTCCGGATCGGTGGTGGTGGGTGCGCCCGCGTCCTTCTCGCTCAGCGAGCACACGGCGAGGTACCGGCCGGGGCGGCCGCCCTCGCGCCAGGCCCGGGCGGTCTGTGCGAGCAGGTCCAGGGAGGGCACCAGCACCAGCACCCGGCGGGCCTTCAGCTCCTCGGCCGAGCCGACCGCGACCAGGGTCTTGCCCGAACCCGTGGCCATGATCACCTGGGTGCGCAGTCCCGCCCCGGGCACCCGGCCGCCGGCGGGCAGTTCCAGTGCGCGCACCACGGCGTCGACGGCCTCGCGCTGGTGCGGGCGGAGTTCCTTCTTCACCATGCCGTCACCGTCACCGTCACCCTGACCGCCACAGTCACCCTCGCCGTCACTTCACCGTCGCCCCGCCATCCGTCACCGTTACCCGCTGCGGCGTCGACCTCGTCGTGCCGGGCGCATGATCAGGTGGTTCTGCTCCAGTTCCTATCCCGCCCTCCACTATGACTCATGGGGGGCGGGGGCGGAGGGAGCCGCGCGGGGACACGCGGAGCGAGGGCGGGACCGGCCGGCCCCGGTCACATGCGGGCGCCGAAGTTCTGCGTCCACCAGGGACCGCCGGGGCCCTGGTGGATGCCCACGCCGATGTCCTTGAACGAGCAGTTGAGGATGTTCGCGCGGTGGCCCGGGCTCTTCATCCAGCTGTCCATGACGGACTGCGGGGTCTGCTGGCCCTTCGCGATGTTCTCCCCGTACGTGGACCAGCGGTAGCCGGCGGCGGTCGTCCGCTTGCCGGGGTCCGTGCCGTCCGGGCTGGTGTGGGAGAAGAAGTCCCGGCCCGCCATGTCGTCGGAGTGCCCCTGGGCGGCCGCGCGCAGCTGTGCGTCCTCCTTCAGCGGCTCGCATCCGGCCGCCTTCCGTTCGTTGTTGACCAGCGCCACCACCTGGCTCGCCGCGCCCCCCTGCGGCGCAGGGGCCGGAGCCGGGGCGGAGGCGCGCGGCGTGGGTGAGCTGCTGCGCGGCTGAGTGGGGCTGGGGCTCGGGCTCGCGGTGGACGGGCTCGGCGAGGCGGACGCCGAAGGGGAAGCGGACGGGGAGGGCGAAGCCGGTGCCGAGGGGGAGGGCGAAGCCGACTCCGAGGGCAGGGCCGCGCCGTCGGTCGCCGACAGCGCGGCCACCGGGGAGGCGGGAGCGCCGCCCGCTTCGGAGTCGCCGGAGCCGGGGAGCGTGCCGACGTACACCAGGCCGCCGCCCGCGACGCACGCGGCGATCACCGCGCCGCCGATCACCCGGCGGCGGTTCTGCCGCCGCTTGCGCAGGGCACCCCGGCCGCCCGTCATGGCGCCCGCCGCTTCCGCCGCGTGGGTGGAGGCCACCGGGGTGAGCTGCGTCGCCGCGTCGGCGAAGTCCGTCCCGGAGCCGTCGGCGAAGGCCGAACCCGCCGGACCGAAGTCGGCCCCACCGGCCGCCCGTACGCCCGCCAGCAGGGCCGCCGAGACCGGGACCAGGGCCAGGCCCGCCAACAGCCCCTCCGCCGGGACCAGGCCGCTCCACAGCCCGGAGCAGCGCACGCACTCCCGCGCGTGCCGGGCTATTCGCTTGCGCCACAGGGCCGAGGGCCGCCCGTCCCAGCCCGCCGTCACGGTGCGCAGCCCGTCGCACGGGGGCTGCGCCTCCAGGGCCCGCTCCACGACCCGGGCCGCCTCGAGCTGGGCCTTCATCCGCTGCACCCGGACGGCGGTGTGCTGCGGGGACAGTTCCAGGGCCGAGGCCATCTCCGCGCGGGTCAGCTCCCCGGCGCACTCCAGCCACCAGAGGGAGAGCAGCGCCCGGTCGTCGGGCTCCAGCCAGCGGGTGGCGCGGGCCGTCTCGCGGCGCTGGCCGGCCAGCTGGAGGCGTACGACGGTCAGGTCGGCGAAGTCGGCGCCCGGGTCGGCGATGTCCGCGGCCGTCTCCAGGGTGCTCTCGCCGTAACCGCTCTGGCGGGCCTGCCCGTACGCCCGTACGCGGTTCATCGCGATCGCCACCAGCCAGGACCGGAAGCTCTCGTCCGAGCGCAGGCCGCCCAGACCGTCGAGCGCCCGCAGCATCGTGTCCTGCACCACGTCGTCCACGTCGCAGGACCCGCCCAGGGCCCGGCCGACGATGTTGTAGACGAGGGGCAGATAGGCGCTGACCAGTGCGTCCTGCGCGCGGGCATCGCCCGCACGGGCCGCTGCCACCAGCTCTGCCGTGTGCTGTGTACTCATGTCGTGATCCCTGTCCGTACCGGCGGTCGATGATGCCCAATGACTGGGAGACCGTCGAGTGGGGCTCCGATAACACTTATCCCGCAGAACGGTCCGAGGATTCCCGCGGACGGCGTCCTGCCGAGGCGTCCGCCTGGGCGGGGCACCGCAGGGCCGCCAGCATCGCATCCCCGGGAACGACGCCGACCACCACCCGCCCCACCGGGCCGTGGCCGCGCTCGGGATCGGCTTCGCGGCCCGGGAACTCCCGCCGCGGTCCCGTCCGTTGAGGTCACCGAATGCCTGAGCGGGTGCCCCCTTCGGACGGGACGGCCGCGGGACGGGCGGGTTGGGGGCGCCATGTCGACGTTGCTCTTACGGAGATCCGGTCGCGGGTGGAGCCGCCTCTCCGCGGCCCTGGCCGCAGCCGTGCGGGCGGTGTCCCGCAGGGCCGCCGCGTGGCCGTGGCCCGCGAAACCGGCCGCGGGCCCCGCCGGGGCCCTCCTGCGCACCCCCGCCGGGCGCATCCCGCGCGTGCGCATGAGGGCCCGGCCCGAGACGGCCGATGGGCAGACCGCCGGGGCCCGCGGCGCACCCCCCGCCTACGTCGAGCGCGACGTCGGACCCCTGTTGCACGAGGCCCTGGCCCGAGCCGGGTTCGTCCTCGTCGTGGGCGAACCCGCTGCGGGCCTGACCCGCCTCGCCCACGAGGCGGTGCGCACGCTCCACCCCCGCCACGCCTTCGTCCGCCCGCTGACCCGCGCCGCACTGCCCGAGGCCGTACGGCTCGCCGCCCGGCGCCGCCGGGCCGTGCTGTGGCTGGACGACCTGGCGGAACACCTCGGCCCGGACGGCCTCACCACCGCCCGGCTGGACGCCCTGCGCCGCACGGTGGTGGTCGCCACGATGCGCACCGAGGAGTACGAGCGCCACCGGGCCCGCGAGACGAGCCGCCTCATCGGCTCCGACGGGGACGCCTGGCGGGACCAGCGGGAGCTGCTGCGCCGCGCGGTCGTCGTCCGCCTCGACCGCCGCTGGACACCCGCCGAGCGGAGCCGCGCCGAGGCCCGGCGCCACGATCCGCGGATCGCGGCGGCCCTGGGCGCCGGGGAGCGCTTCGGGATCGCCGAGGTCCTGGCGGGGGCGCCCGGACTGCCGGCCCGCTGGGATGAAGGCTGGGCGGCGGGCGCCCGGCCGCGCGGGGCCGCGGTGGTGGCCGCCGCGCTGGACTGCCACCGGGCCGGGCTGCGCCGTCCGGTCGACGTGGATTGGCTGCGGGCCCTGCACCGGCCCTACCTGGCCGCACGCGGCGGCGACGCCCTGCGCCCGGAGGCCTTCGCCGAGGCGCTGGAGTGGGCCTGCCGGGCGGACGGCGCCACCGGGTCCCTGCTGACCGGCAGCGGCGCCCGCGGCTACACCGCCTGCGGCTACCTGCTGGCAGCCGCCGGGCCGGGTCCCGTTCCGGACCACCTGTGGCGGGCCCTGCTGGCCCGGGCAGGGGCCGAGGACGCGTACGACCTGGGGCTCACCGCCCATCAGGAAGGGAGGCTGGGCCACGCGGTGCTGGCCTACACCCGGGCCCTGGGCGCCGGGGTGGCCGCGGCCGAACTGCCGCTGGCCCTCGCCGTCGGCGACGCGGGCCGCCCGCGCCGGGCCGCCGCCGACCTCGCGGGCATCGTCCGGAGGCGCGAACGCCGGCTGGGCCCCCGCCACCCCGGCACCCTGGCCGCCCGGCACCAGCTCGCCCACTTCACGGGAGAGGCCGGGAACGCCCGGGCCGCTGCCGCCCGGTTCGCCGTCCTCGTGGCCGACGCGCGGGCGGCGCTCGGGCCCGGCCACCCGGACACCCTCGCGGCCCGGCACGAGCTGGCGTACTTCACCGGAGCGGCGGGCGATCCCCGGTCGGCGGTCCGTCAGCTGGAGGCCCTGCTGGCCGACCGGCTGGACATCCTCGGGCCCGACCATGCAGCGACGCTGGCCGCCCGGCGCGGCCTGATCTGGTTCCGGGCCGCGTACGCCGCGCCCGCGGCTGCCGGGGCGGTCCGGGCGGCCGGGGCCGAGCGGCAGTTGGCGGAGCTCCTCGCGGACGCACGGCGCGTACTGGGGCCCCGCGACCCGCACACCCTGGCCGTCCGCGCCACGCAGGCGGCGCTCGCGGCCCGCGCCGGGCGCTGCGCCGAGGCCGTGCGGTCCTGGGCGGACCTGGCGGCCGACCGGACCGCGGTCCTGGGCGGGCAGCATCCGCACGTGGTCCATGCCCGGCTGGAGTGGGCCCGGGCGCTGATCGCCGACGGGCGGCCGGAGGAGGCCCGGGAGCTGCTGGCCGGCATCCTGGCGACCGCCGGGCGCAGCCTGGAACCCGGCCACCGGCACCTGCGCCTCGCCCGGGAGCTCGGCGCCGCCGTCACAGCAGCGGAGCCAGGGCCTCCGTAGCCGCCCGCAAGGCCGGTGCGTAGGCCTCCAGTTCCGTACGGGAGACCAGGAAGGTGACGGTGGTGATGCTGACCCCGCCGACCGGGCGGCCGTCCGGGCCGAGGACGGCGGCGCCGATGCAGCGGATGCTGGGCTCGTTCTCCTCGTCGTCCAGGGCGAATCCCCGGCTCCGGACCGCCGTCAGCTCCGCCTGCAGCGCCTGCGCGGTGGTGAGCGTGTGCGGGGTGCGGCGCGGGAGTCCGGTGGCGCGGACCAGGGCCCGTACCTCCCCGGCCGGCAGATGGGCCAGGACGCTCTTGCCGATGGCGGTCGTGTGCAGGGGCATGCGCATGCCGATCCGGGAGGCGGTGTGGAACGGCTGGTCGCCCTCCACCTTCCGGATGTAGGTGATCGTCTCCCCGCTGTGCAGGGCGAGGTGGACCGTCTGGCCCGTGGCCCGCTGCAACTCGCCGAGGATCCGGCCGATGCCCGCCGGCTCACCTCCGCCGACCAGGGCGGACAGTTCGCGCAACCGCGGCCCCACCCCGTAGCGGCTCTCGCCCTCCACGCGGACGAAGCCCTGCTCTACCAGCGAGGCGAGGATGCGGAAGGTGCTCGACTTCGGGACCGCGGCCGCTGCCGTCACATCGGTCAGACGGTGCGGACCGCCGGGCGCGGCCACCGCCTCCAGGACGCGCAGCGACTTCTCCAGCGCGGAACCGGCCGCCGAGGTCCGGCCCCCGCGCCCGCCTCCTGCCGTTTCCTCCGCTGGTTCTTCCGCTGCTTCTTCCGTTGACACGGGATCTCCTGGCCTGTGTAAGGTCTAGACCAAATGGTTCCGGTACACGATACTGCGTTCCACTACGTGGAACAAAGGGAGGGTTCCTTGTCCTGCCATCCGTACGCGGTCATAGCCGCCCAGCGGCTGCTGCCCGTGCTGCGCAACGCCGACGCGGACGAGGCCGTCCGGCAGGCCACGGCCCTGCTGGCGGCGGGCTGCCGCGCCGTGGAGCTGACCACCTCCACGCCCGGCTGGCCCGGGGCCGTCACCCGCACCGCCCCGCTCACCGACGCGCACGGCCGCCGCGCCGTCGTCGGCGTCGGCACCGTCACCACCACCGCGCAGGCCGAGGCCGCCCTGGACGCGGGCGCCGCCTTCCTCGTCTCCCCGTACCCGGCCCCCGAGGTCCGCGAGGTCGCCGACCGCCGCGCCGCGGTCTTCCTCGAAGGCGGCTTCACCCCCGGCGAGATCGCCGCAGCCGCCCGGTCCGGGGGAGCGGCGAAGGTCTTCCCCGCCCATGTCGGCGGACCGCGGTACCTCCGCTCCCTGAGGGCCGTCCTCCCCGGGGCCCTGATCGTCCCGACCGGCGGCATCAGGCCCGGCGACGTCCACGACTGGCTGGCCGCCGGAGCGACGGCCGTCGGCATCGGTGACGGCCTGCCCGCCGACCCGGCCGAACTGGCCGCCCTCTTCGCCGAACTGGCCCGGCCGTGCTGCGCCGACTGCACCGACCGCACCGCGGGGACCCGCCGGTGACCGGGCCCGCCGCCGCGGCTGCGTACGACGTCCTCGTCCTCGGAGAGGTCCTCGTCGAGGTCCACGCCGACACCGCCCTGCGGGACGCCGCCGACGGGACCCCGGCCCGGATCTCCTACTCCGGCGACGCCCTCAACGCGGCGGCCGCCGCGGCAGCCGCCGGGGCCCGTACCGCCCTCCTCGCCGTGGTCGGCGACGACGAGCTCAGCGTCCCGCTGCTGCGCCGGGCCGCCGAACTCGGCGTGGACGTCTCCCACGTGCGCCGGGCCCCGCGGCCCAACGGCGCCTACCTGCTGTGCGCCGACACCGAGGGCGACCGGGACTTCGTCTACTGGCGGGAGCGGAGCGCCGGTTCCACCCTCTCGGTCCGGCACGTGGCGTCCTGGCGCGACCTGCTGACCCGCTCCAGGTCCCTGGTCACCAGCGGCATCACGGGCGCGCTCGCGCCGAGCAGCCGCCAGGCCGTGCTGGCCGCCGCCGAGACGGTGCATTCGGCGGGCGGGCACCTCTCCTACGACCCCAACTTCCGGTCCCGGCTCACCGGCCGCGACGGGGCGCGGGAGCTACTGGCCCGGCTCGCCCCGTTGACCGGACTGCTCAAGACCTCCTGTCCGGCCGACGCGCTGGCCCTCGTGGACACCGACGACCCGCTTACCGCAGCCGCCCGCTACCGGGCGCTCGGCGCCCGTACCGTCGCCGTCACCGCGGGCGCCGACCGCCTGCTGCTCGCCGAGGACGGGACGGTGACCTGGCACTCCGTCCCCGCGAACCCCGCTCCCGTCGACGCGACCGGCGCCGGGGACTGCTTCACCGGCACCGTCACCGCCCGGCTCGTCCTCGGCGACACCCTGGAGGAGGCCGTGGCCCACGGCACGGCCGCCGCCTCGCTCTCGGTGTCCGGACGCGGCGGCACCGGCTACGTGCCGCCGTTCTGGCGGACGGCGGAACTGGCCGCCGCCCACCGGCGCGCGCGGATGCGGGCACGGGAGGTGGCGGACGAGGGCTGACGGGGACTGACGGACGGCCAGGTGGGGGCAGGGGCAGGGGCAGGGGCAGGGTGGGTGGCGTCCGGCGGCCGGGGCGTCCCGTCCTACGCGGCTCCGAGCCGGGCCATCTCCTGCGGTGACAGGCGCACCGCCCCGGCGGCGACGTTCTCCACGAGGTGGTCCGGATTGCCGGTGCCCGGGATCGCCAGCACGTGCGGCCCCCGGCTGAGCGTCCACGCCAGCCGCAGCTGGGCAGCCGACACGCCGTGGGCCCCGGCCACGGCATGGACCTGCTCACCGTCCTGCTCGACCACCCCCGCCTCCTTGCCCGCACCGGCGATGGCGAAGAAGGGCACGAAGGCGACGCCCTGTTCCCCGCACAGGTCGAGGAAGGCGTGGTCCTCGGCGGGGGAGCCGATTCCGTACGGGTTCTGCACGCACACCACCGGCGCGATGGCCTGCGCCTCGGCGAGGTGGTCGGGCCGGGCGTTGGAGATCCCCAGGTGCCGGATCAGCCCGGCCGTGCGGAGCTCGGCGAGGGCGCCGAAGTGCTCGGCCACCGATCCGCTGGTCTCCCGGCGCGGGATGCGCAGGTTGACCACGTCGAGGTGGTCCCGGCCCAGTTGGCGCAGGTTCTCCTCGACCTGCCCGCGCAGCTGCCCGGGCTCCGCCCACCACCAGTTCCCGGCCGGGTCGCGGCCCGGACCCACCTTGGTGGTGATGACGAGGTCGTCGGCGTACGGGGCGAGCGCACGGTTGATCAGCTCGTTCGCGGAACGCAGCGGGGAGAAGTAGAACGCGGCGGTGTCGATGTGGTTGACGCCCAGTTCCAGCGCCCGGCGCAGCACGGCGGTGACCCGGTCGCGGTCGCTGGGGGAGCCGTCGGCGAGGTGGGTGAGCCGCATGGCGCCGAAGCCGAGCCGGTTGACGGTCAGGTCGCCGAGGGTCCAGGTGCCGGAAGCGGCCGCGTCGATCTTCGCAGTGGTCATCATCCGACCGTACCGGGCCCCGCGGGCCCTGCGACGAGGGGCGGCCCGGCGGGCCCCGTGCGGCCGACCGCGTCCTGCGGGAGTCGTGGCGCGGGCGTGGAGTGACGCCGCCGGGCCGGATCGGTGTCCGCGGCCCGGCGGCGCCGGTCGGTGGGGGCGGGCCCCCTCGGGGGCCTGTGCGTCAGCGGCCGCGCAGACCCCGGTCGACGGCCTTCAGCAGCTCGCCGTCGGAGGTGTCCGCGTCCAGCGACCAGAACATCGCACCGCCCAGGTCCTCCTCGCGGACGTACTGCGCCTTGGTGCGCAGTACCTGCGGGTCGTCGTAGGTCCACAGGGTGGTTCCGTCGAAGAGCCAGGCGTGTCCGCCCCGCCGGTCGCGGTGCACCTGGTAGCTGCCCGCATCGGCCAGCTTCTTCAGCTCCTTGTAGTCCTCGTACCCGGCGGCCCAGGTGGCGGGCGCCGGGCCGGTCGCGGGCTGGCCCATGCCGTCCCCGCCGCCGCTGACCCCGGTCCAGCCCTGCCCGTAGAACGGCATGCCCACGACCAGCTTGTGGGCGGGCGCGCCGCGCCGCTTCCAGGCGTCCACCGTGCCGGCGACGCTGAAGTCGTTGCGGGCGCGCAGCGCGGACTGCTGGGCGGTGGTCTTCTCGCCGGAGACGTGGAAGTCGTAGCCCTGGAGGTTCACGAAGTCGAAGTCCCGCATGATCTTGCGGACGTCGAAGCCCGCGTCGATCTTCGCGGGGGCGGTCGGCACGAAGGCCGTCAGCTCGTAGGCGGACTTCCTGCGCTGGCTGCGGCTGTAGGCGTCGAGCTGCGTGCGGAACTCCTTCACGAGGGCGGTGAAGTTCTGCTTGTCCTCCGGCCGGAACTTCGTGTCCGCGTCGCCTTCCGAACCCGGCCACTCCCAGTCGAGGTCGATGCCGTCGAAGAGCCCGGCGGCCGCGCCCGCACCTCCGCGGGTGCCGTCCTGCGGCAGGTTGCCCTTGATGTAGAGGTCGATGCAGGACTCCACGAAGGCCTTGCGGGACGCCGGGGTGAGGGCGGCGTCGGAGAAGTGGGTGGACCAGCTCCAGCCGCCCAGGGAGATCAGGACCTTGAGGCCCGGGTGCTTGGCCTTCAGCTCGCGCAGCTGGTTGAAGTTCCCGGCGAGCGGCTGGTCCCAGGTGTCGGCGACGCCGTCGACGGAGTTCGCCGCGTCGAGGGGCCGGGCGTAGTCGGCCCAGGCGTCGGCTTCGCCGGGCACGTTCCCCGTGAAGCACTTGCCTTCCGCGCTGACGTTGCCGAAGGCGTAGTTGATGTGCGTCAGCTTGGCGGCCGAACCGTTCGCTTCGAGGTCCTGGACCTGGAAGTCCCGTCCGTAGACGCCCCATTGGGTGAAGTAGCCGACTTTTCTGTACGAGCGGTCGTGCCCGCCCGTCCGGTCGTCACCGTGCGCGCCGGCGGCGGGCGCGAAGGCGGTCAGCAGGGAGAGGGAGCAGGCGGCGACGGTCAGCCTGCCGAGCGTGCTGCGGCGCATGGGCTTCCTTTGCGGATGCGGGGAACGGAGCGGGTGCGCGTGCGCTGTGCAAGCCGGAAACTATTGGTCTGGACCAGAGTGGGTCAAGGGGGTGGACCGAAGTGACGCCCGACGGGCCGTGATCGGCCGGTTACGGCAGACCTCGCTGGGCGACCTCGTCACCGAGGCCGCCCAGCGAGGGCGAACTGCACCGCGGCCGGGCCCGCGTCCGGCCCGCGTCCGCCGTCTCACCGACCGGACATCGGGCAGGCCGGTTCCGGCCGCAGGAACCCGTCAGGCGTCCCGCTGACCAGGGGAATTCGCTCCGGCCGGGCACATTCCACCCGGTTGGCCCACGAATTCGGTGGATCTTCGGGTCGCGCCGTGTCATGGTTGGTCTCGCCGAAGGGGTGTAGCTCAGCTGGTCAGAGCGCCGGTCTCCAAAACCGAAGGCCGCAGGTTCGAATCCTGCCGCCCCTGCAAAGAGTTGCCAGCAGTACGCCGCCGGGCCGGACCCTCCAAAGGGTCCGGCCCGGCGGCGTTGCGGGGCCCGGGCGTCGTCTCATCGTCTCGTCGTCTACTGTCCGGTGGATGGGGAACGGGGCGGCGACCGGCGAGGGATGGGCCGGGCTGGAATACGGGGACGCGGTCGGGGAGCGCCTGCGCGCGGCCCGCCGCGACGGCCTGGCCTGGAACCGGGCCGCCCCCGACGAGATCCTGGTGCGGCTGCTCGACACCACCCCCGCGCTGCTCTGGCGCCGTGACCTGTCCGACGCGGTCCTGCACGCGGCCGCCGGACACCCCGACCGAGCCGTCCACGGCCGCCTGGCCGAGACCGCCGTGCACACCGGGATGGCGCCCGGGCACTGGGCCAGGCTGCTCGCCGTGGCCGACCCGCGCAGCCGCTACCTGGCCCTGTGGGCCGCGGGCGACGCGGGCGCCCGACTGACCGACCCGGCGTACGCGTCCGTCGCCGCCGACCCCTCGGCCCGGATCCGCGAGGAGGCGGCCCGGCTGCCCGCGCTGCCCCTGCCGCTGCGGACCGAGCTGGCGGCCGACCCCGAACCGAGGGTCCGGGCCGCCGCCTGCGCGGCAGGCTGGCCGGCGCTGGGCGCCGAGGCCAGGGCCCGGCTGGCAGCGGACCCCGCCCCGGCCGTACGGACCGCGGTCACCCTCGCCCGGCACGAGGAGGCCCCGCTCACCGCCGCCGTCCTCGAAGCCGCGCAGGGCGGCCGCCACCTGATCCCGCACCACCGGCTGGAGCGGGGGCTCGCGCTCCGGCTCACGGGCGACGAGGACCCGTCCACCCGGCGGGCCCTGGCCGAGAACCCCTACCTGGACGCGGACCTCGTCGCACGGCTCGCCACCGACCCGGACGACGGCGTACGCCTCGCGGTGTCCCTGCGGCCCGGGCTGACGGAGGAACAGCGGGCCGCCGTCCGCGTGGACATCGACCCGCGGCAGAGCCGGAGCCCCCTCCCGTGGGTCGAGGCCCTGCACGAGGACCCGCAGGCCATGCGCCGCCTCGCCGCCTCCGCGCACCTCCTGGTGCGCAGCAGCGTCGCCACGGCCCGGCGGCTGCCACCCGACGTGGTGGAGCGGCTGGCCCGGGACGAGGACCGGGTCGTACGGCTCTTCCTCGCCGAGCACTGCGAGGACGCGCCCGCCGAGATGCTGCTGGAGGTCTGGCTGTGGTGGAACGGCAGCCTGTCCACCCCCGACCGGCCCTACGGTCACCCGAACTTCCCGGGCCGCGACCTGCTGCGGTACGCCGAGGACCCGCACCCCCGGCTGCGCCAGCTCGCCCTCGACGACCCGGACTCCACGCCCGCACTGGTGGAACGCTTCAGCGCCGACGAGGACCCGGAGGTCAGGCTCCGCGCGGCGACCGATCCACGGCTCTCGCCCGACACGGCGGTACGGCTGCTCGGGGACCCCGCCCAGGGCGTACGGGCGACCGCCGCCCGGCACCCCCGCCTCCCGGCTCCGGTCCTGGCGGCTCTGCTCTCCGCCGAGGACACGGCGGAAGCAGCCGCACGCAATCCGTGGCTGCCGGTCGCGGTCATGGAGCGGATGCTCTAGTGCCGTGACCCGGACGACGGTGACGGTCGCCTCGGGGCGGACGGCTCCGATGTCACCTTCTCGGCAGCTGTCCTGTCCTACCTCCAGAGAGATCCGCCCGGAAGCCTGGAGGCTCGACATGACCGCCCGCATCTCGCTCACCCCGCCCCGCACCCTGCTGAACCGCATCGGGTCCTGGTACTCGCGGCGGATGTACGGCCAGGTGCTCGAACCCGGGCTCGCGATCGGCCACAACCCGAAGGTCCTGCTCGGCTACGTCAAGCTGGAGCGCTCCGTAGCCAAGTGGAACGCGCTCGAACCGGCCCTGAGGCATCTCGCCGTGATGACCACAGCGGCCCGGATCAACTGCTCCTGGTGCATGGACTTCGGCCACTGGGAAGCCGGCGAACTCGGCCTGCCGCTCGACAAGATCGACCGGGTCCCGCAGTGGCGCGACCACCGAGAGGCCTTCACCGAGCTGGAACTCCAGGTGATGGAGTACGCCGAGGCCATGAGCGAGACCGAGCCCCGCGTCACCGACGGACTCGCCGAGGCGCTGCTCCAGCGACTGGGCGAGGCCGCCTTCGTGGAGCTCACCGCCATGATCGCCCTGGAGAACTGGCGCTCCCGGATGAACAGCGCCTTCGGCCTGACCAGCCAGGGCTTCTCCGAGGCCTGCGCGGTACCGTCGCGTCCATGATCGAGATCGCCGACTTCGAACAGCACCGACCGAGGCTCTTCGGGATCGCCTACCAGATGCTCGGCAGCGTCGCGGACGCCGAGGACCTGGTCCAGGACACCTGGCTCCGCTGCAGCCAGGTGTCCGGCCGGATCGACCACCCGGGCGCCTACCTGGCCCGTACGATCACCAATCTCGCGCTCAACCGGCTGAGTTCGGCCGCCGTCCAGCGCGAGCAGTACGTCGGACCCTGGCTGCCCGAACCGCTGGTCACCGTGCCGGACACCACCGGGGACGTGGAGCGGGCCGAGTCGGTCTCCCTCGCCGTACTGGTGGTACTGGAGAGCCTCTCACCGCTGGAGCGGGCGGTCTTCGTGCTCAAGGAGGTCTTCGGCTTCTCGTACCGGGAGATCGCCGAGACGCTCGACCGCACCGAGACCTCGGTACGCCAGGTCGGCTCGCGGGCCAAGTCGCACGTCCAGGCCCGCCGGCCGCGCTACACCGCCCCGGCCGAGGTGACGCGCCGGGTCACCGACGAGTTCCTCGCCGCGTGCCTCGGGGGAGACCTGAACCACATGCTGGAACTGCTCTCCCCCGACGTCACCGCGTGGAACGACGGCGGCGGCAAGGTCAAGGCAGCCCTGTGTCCGCTGCACGGCGCCGAGAACGTGGCCCGCTTCCTCGCGGCCGTCCTCGCCCAGCCGATGGAGGCCCCGCGCCTCGTGGCCGTCGACGTCAACGGCCGGCCGGGCCTGCTGCTGACCACGGCCGGCCGGCCGGACACCGTCGCCTGCGTGGAGGTCGAGAACGGCCGGATCACCGAGATCCGGGCCGTCCGCAACCCCGACAAGCTCCGACACCTGGCCTGACCCCGACGCCCAGGGCGCTGCCCTGGGCGTCTTGGGGCTACTCGTCCCCGGCCTCCTGGTAGCCGTACGGACGCGTGATGATTTCCATGCCGTGCCCGGCGGGGTCCAGGAAGTACACCCCGCGACCGCCGTCGTTGTGGTTGATCTCGCCGGGCAGCTTGCCGTGCGGATCGGCGAAGTAGGGAATGCCCGCCGAGCGGATCTTCTCGAACGACGCGTCGAACTCCGCCTCGGAGATGAGGAACGCGTAGTGCTGCGGGGTGATGGACTCGGACGGGATGGTGGCGAAGTCCAGAGTGACGCCGTTCGCGACGTCCACGGGGACGAAGGGGCCCCATTCGGGCCCGACCTCGAGGCCGAGGATGTGCGCCAGGAATTCGGCGGACTCCCGGTTGTCACGGGAGTGGATGATCGTGTGGTTCAGTGCGACTGCCATGAGTGAATGCCTCCGAAAGGCACGTCACGGCACCTCCATGCCTCACCCGGCCGGTGACCGGCACGCGATGCCGTGATCACGATCCTAGACACCCCGTCCGGAGGAAGTCCACCGCCTTCCGGCGGACCGCCGGATGCCGGTGACGACGTGGGCGGTGTGCGACAGGAACCCCCGTACCCCGCAGCGACGTTGTCGTACACCGCGTCGTACACGCCGGACCTACCGGTCCGTCCGCGAACACCCGCAGGAGGTTCCCCGTCACCCGGGTGGTCAGTGCTCCCGAGCGTGCGTCCAGGCCGTGGAGGACGCCGTGGCGGCCGTCGGCCGACGCGTCGAGGGCCTCCACCCACCACATCGTGCCGGTCCGCGGTGTCCACCGGATGGCAGTCGTAGATCACACCGACCAGGAACCCTCCGGGTCCGCGCCTGGCGCGGAGCGGAACTCCACGGTCGCGGGCCGACCCCGCCGGAACATGCCCCTCAACGCACCACGGGGGACGGGGACATGACGCCAGAGGGTGTGCACGGCCTGGGCGCGGCCCGACAGCTGTCACCGTCGCTCGGGCCCCGCACCGCCCAGCGCTGCCCGGGCCCGGTGCTGCCCGGCCCCCGCCCGGCCTGGCCCCCACCCCGTCCGGCCCGCGCGCCGCCCCTGCCCGGGGCGTCCGAGCCGTCTCCAGGCCCGGGGTCACCCGTGCTGACGTCGCCGTCAGCCGTGCGGGGCCAGCTGCCGCCGGGCGTTGTCCGGACCGTGCGGGCCGTCGGGGCCGTCCGTCGTGCGTGCGCGGCCAGGGCCGTCCGTACGGGCCGCACCGGCGGTGATGCCTGGGCCGGGTCGACCGTCCCGCCGAGGGGGCCGCGTTGGTGGTCCGGTCGACTCCGCCCGGCTCATGCGACGTGTTCGCGGTAGCGCTCGATCACCTCCCGCAGCACCTCCCCACCGTCTCGGGCCCACAGGCCCGGGTGGAATATCTCGACCTCCACCGGCCCCTGGTATCCGGCCGCGTCGGCCAGCTCCCGGAACCCCCGCAGGTCGACGGAGCCGTCGCCGAGCTGCCCCCGGCCCAGGAGCACGCCTTCGGGGAGCGGAGTCACCCAGTCGGCCACCTGGACGGACACGATGCGCCCGCCCTCACCGGCCCGGCGCAGATCGGCGGGCAGCCGTTCGTCCCACCACAGGTGGTACGAATCGGCCACCACACCCACCTGGTCCGCGGGGAACTGCTCGGCGAGGTCCAGGGCCTGCCCGAGGGTGGAGACCACGCAGCGGTCCGAGGCGAACATCGGATGCAGCGGCTCTATGCCCAGGCGCACCCCGTGCGCGCAAGCCCATGGGGCCAGTTCGCCGAGGACTTCGCCGATCCGAGCCCGGGCCGCAGCCAGATCCCGCTCTCCCGGGGCCAGCCCGCCCGAGACCAGGACCAGCGTGTCGGCGCCCAGCTCCGCGGCTTCCTCAACGGCCCGGCGGTTGTCCGCGAGCGCCGCCGCCCGGCAGGCCGGATCTGCCGCGGTGAAGAAGCCGCCGCGGCACAGCGAGCTGACGCGCAGCCCTGCATCGGCCACGAGCTTCGCCGCTTCGCGCACCCCGAACTTCTGCACGGGATCGCGCCACAGCCCGACCGCACCCACCCCGGCCGCCGTGCACCCGGCGACGAGCTCGGGCAGCGACCACTGGCGGATCGTCTCCTGGTTGAGGCTGAACCGCGCCGGGGCAGGGGTGGGGGTCATGACGTCACCCCGTACACCGAGAGCAGGCGGCGCATTCGGTCCTCCGCGCGGTCCGGATCAGGGAGCAGACCCAGTCCGTCGGCCAGCTCGTAGGCAGTGGCCAGATGGGGCAGCGACCGGGCCGACTGGAGCCCGCCCACCATCGTGAAGTGCTCCTGATGCCCCGCCAGCCACGCGAGCAGGACCACCCCGGTCTTGTAGAACCGGGTCGGCGGGGCGAAGAGGTGTCTCGACAGGCGCACCGTGGGATCCAGCAAATCCCGGAAGCCCGCAGGGTCACCACCGTCGAGTGCGATCGCGGCCCGGGCAGCGATCGGGGCGATCGGGTCGAAGATGCCCAGGAGCGCATCGCTGGCCAGCTCCCCGTCACCGGCGATCAGTTGCGGATAGTGGTAGTCGTCCCCGGTGTAACAGCGCACGCCTGCGGGCAGCCGACGACGGATGTCGACCTCGCGCTCCGCGTCCAGCAACGAGACCTTGATCCCGTCCACCTTCTCCGGGGACTCGGCGATGATCTTCAGGAAGACGTCCGTGGCGAGGTCGAGGTCGTCGTGGCCCCAGTAGCCGGCCAGCTCGGGATCGAACATCGGCCCCAGCCAGTGCAGTACGACCGGCCGCGCGCTCTGGCGGAGCAGCCCTCCGTACACCTCCAGGTAGTCCTCCGGGCCGCGCGCGGCAGCCGCCAGGGCCCTTGAGGCCATCAGGACGGCCCCCGCACCGCAGGCCTCGGTGTGCGCGAGCTGCTCCTCGTACGCCGCGGTGATCGCGGCAAGGGAGTGCTCTACACCGGCGGGCAGTTGATCGGTGCCCGCGCCGCAGACGATGCGGCCGCCCACGGCCTGCGCCTCCGCCGCGGAACGCCGGACCAGCTCCGCCGCCGTCGGCCAGTCGAGGCCCATCCCGCGCTGAGCGGTGTCCATCGCCTCGGCCACCCCGAGCCCCTGGGCCCACAGGCGGCGCCGGAAGGCCAGCGTGGTGTCCCAGTCGACCACGGCCCCCGCCCCGGCCGAGGCGGCCAGGGGATCGGCGACCACGTGCGCGGCGGAGTAGAAGGTCCGCGTACGAGCCGGACCGCAGGTCAGGTCTGCGAACGGGGCGGGATTCGGGTGGTGCACCCGGTACCCGCCGTCCGCGGAGGGGAGCCGGATGCTCACAGGACCACCTCCGGCACCGTCAGCCGCCGCCCCTCGGAGGAGGAACGCAGACCGAGATCGGCGAGCTGTACCCCCCGCGCGCCGGCGAGCAGGTCCCACTGCCAGGGCTCGTCGAGCACGACGTGCCGGAGGAAGAGCTCCCACTGGGCTTTGAAGCCGTTGTCGGCAGGGTCGTTGTCCGGAACCTCCTGCCACTGAGAGCGGAAGGCTTCGGTCTGGGGCAGATCCGGATTCCACACCGGCTTGGGCGTCGTCCCGCGGTGCTGGACGCGGCAGCCGCGCAGACCGGCGACCGCGGACCCGTGCGTCCCGTCCACCTGGAACTCGACGAGCTCGTCGCGGTGGACCCGGACCGCCCAGGAGGAGTTGATCTGCGCGACCGCGCCGCCCTCCAGCTCGAAGATCCCGTACGCGGCGTCGTCGGCCGTCGCCTCGTACGGCTTGCCCTCCTCGTCCCAGCGGCGCCCGACGTGCGTACGGGTCAGGGCCTGCACCGTGCGGACCCGCCCGAACAGCTCGTGCAGCAGGTACTCCCAGTGGGGGAACATGTCGGCGACGATGCCGCCGCCGTCCTGCGCCCGGTAGTTCCACGAGGGCCGCTGCGCGGGCTGCCAGTCCCCCTCGAACACCCAATAGCCGAACTCCCCGCGCACGGAGAGGATCTCGCCGAAGAAGCCGCCCTCGATCAGCCGTCTCAGCTTCAGCAGCCCAGGCAGGAACAGCTTGTCCTGGACGACCCCGTGCTTGATCCCCGCGGCCGAGGCCAGCCGGGCCAGCTCCAGGGAGGACTCGAAGCTCAGCGCGGTCGGCTTCTCGCAGTAGACGTGCTTGCCCGCTGATATGGCCTGCCGGACCGCCGTCTCACGGGCACCGGTTACCTGGGCGTCGAAGTAGATCTCGACCTCGGGATCGGCCAGCACGGCCGCCAGGTCCGTACTGATGTGCTCCAGCCCGTGCCGTTCGGCGATGGCCCGCAGGGCCGTCTCCCGGCGTCCCACCAGGACCGGCTCCGGCCACAGCGTCGTGCCGTCGCCCAGGTCCAGACCCCCTTGCTCGCGCAGGGCGAGCAGTGAACGGACCAGGTGCTGGCGGTATCCCATCCGCCCTGTCACGCCGTTCATCGCGATCTTGATCGTCCGGAGTGCCACGGTGTCCCCTCCTACGTGTCGGTGGTGCGGAAAGTGGATAGAAAGCGCTTTCACTCGCTCCAGGCTAGGGCGGATGGTCGAGTGAGTGCAACACTCGGACGGGTGATGGAAAGCGCTTTCTAGTTGAGGGAGTATGGAGAGCGACGGACGGATGAGACGATGACCCGGGCCCGCAGCCGGGTCCTGAAGGGGGAGGTGCATGATGGCGGTCACGCTTGCCGAAGTCGCGGCGCATGCGGGCGTTTCGCCCGCGACGGTCTCGCGCGTGCTCAACGGCGGGTACCCGGTGGCAGGCGGCACCCGCACCCGGGTGGAGCAGGCCGTGGAGGAGCTCGGCTACGTCGCCAACGGCCCCGCCCGCGCGCTCGCGGCTGCCACCTCCGACCTCGTGGGCGTCCTCGTCCACGACGTGGCGGACAGTTTCTTCGGGATCCTCGCCGGCTCCCTCCAAAGCGCCCTCGCACCCCGCGGCGGCTCGGACGCCCGCCGGCTCGCCGTCGTCTGCAACACCGAGGGCGACCCCGCGGCCGAACTGGCCTACCTCACCCTGCTGGAAGGCCAGCGGGCCGGCGGGGTCGTCCTCACCGGCGGTGCCGTCGAGGAGCCAGGCCACACCGCCGCGCTGACCGCCCGCGTCGCACGGATGGCGGCCACCGGTGCTCCGGTGGTCCTGTGCGGTCGGCCCCCGCTGCCGGTCCCAGAGGAACTGCCCGTCTCCACCGTGATGTTCGACGACCACGGAGGGGCCTTCCGCCTCGCCGAGCACCTCCTGACCCTCGGCCACCGCCGCATCGCCTACGTCGCCGGACCCGCCGATCTGAGCACCACCCGCGAACGGCTCGCCGGGCACCACGCCGCCCTGCTGCGCCACGACCCCGCGCTGCCCGAGGCCTGCGCACCCCTCACCGTCCATGCAGGCTTCGAACGCTCCGCGGGCTACGACGCCACCCGCGAACTGCTGCGCCGCGGGGCACCCTTCACCGCGGTCGCCGCCGCCAACGACACGGTGGCCACCGGTGTCGTCGCTGCCCTGCGCGAGGCGGGCATACGGATTCCCGAGGACGTCTCCGTCGCCGGTTTCGACGACCTTCCCTTCTGCGTGGACACCGCACCCGCTCTCACCACGGTCCGCGTACCCCTGCGGGAGGCGGGCACGCTCGCTGCCCAACTGGTCACCGGCCGCCGGGTGCCGCCCCCCGGCGGGATCACCACTCTGCCCACCGAGCTGATGGTGCGCGGCTCCACCGCGCCGCCCCCGGCCGAGGGGAGCCCGCAGTGAGGTACGCCTTCTCCACCCTCGGCCTGCCCGGTCTCCCGCTCGACCGCAGCGCAGCCCTGGCCGAGGCCCACGGGTTCGACGGACTCGAACTGCGCGCCCATCCCGAGGAATCCCTGCACCCGGGGAGCCCGCCCGCCGAACGGGCCGCGGCCCTGAAGACCCTCAGCGCGGTGGGCGTCACCGCCCTTGCCGTCGCGGGCTACGCCAAGGTGGCTGCGCCCGGCGACGACGAGCCGGTCCTCGCCGAGATACGCGCCCTGATCCGGCTGGCCGCCGACCTCGAAGCCCCTTGGGTCAGGGTGTTCCCGGGAGGGGCCGGCCTCCCCGAGGCGCTCTCCGATGCCCATGCCGTGCGCAGGCTGCGGGCGGCGGCGCCGTTCGCCGAGCGGCACGGTGTACGGATCCTGCTGGAGACCCACGACTCCCACCGCACCGCAGTCGCCACCGCGCGGGTGCTGGACCGGGTCGGGCATCCGGGGGCCGGGGCACTGTGGGACGTCCTTCACACCTGGCTGGGCGGAGAGTCGCCGACGCAGTCCCGCCGGGCCCTCGCCGGGCACCTGGGCTACATACAGGTCAAGGACGTGGAGTCCGCGCAGCAGCTCACCCCGCTCGGGCTCGGTGAGGGTGTACTGCCGCTCGCCGAGGCCGTTGCCGCTGCGCCGTCGGAGGGCTGGCTCTGCTGGGAGTACGAGAAGCGCTGGTACCCCGACGCCGAGGAGCTGCCGGGGCAGCTCACCCGTGGCCGGGAGTACTTGGAGGCCCTCGTGGCGGCACGAGGCCCGACCGGCCGGGCCGAACGGGGCAGCCGCCCCGGGGGCATACCGTAGGGCCAGCCTTGGCCCGGGCCTGGCGCTCGGCCTCGTCCCGGGGCGAGCGGGCGTGGGGCCTTGGGCTTGCGCCGTCGGCCGCCTGCCGCGGGGTCACGCCGCAGCGCACGCCCTGAGCTGGGCGTAGCGGGCGGCTTCGTCCCCGGTCCGAGCGGGTGAGCCGCCCCGGGGGCATGTCGTAGGGCCAGCCCGGCTCGGGCGTGGCGCTCGGCCTCGGGCCGGGGTGAGCGGGCGTGCCGCCTCCAGCGGTGGTCTGCTGCCCGCGCCCTGCTGCTCGTGCCCTGCTGTTCGTGTCGTGTCGTTCCGTGCCGGGGCGGGCTGCGTGCTGTGGAGGATCACAGCCCGGCCTTCGGTTGGATGGGGTCCGCAGTCGCCTCGCTGGTCGGTGTGCTGCGTTGGGCCGTCGGAGTGTTCTCTTGACCGGCGCCGCGACGCGCAGGATGCGCAAGGTCCCGCCGCAGCCCGAGCCGCCGGGGGGCCTGGGCCGGAGCCGAGTGGCCGGGTCGGCCTGACGTGCCTGCGGCCGCCCGGGCCGATTTCGGCAGGGGCTCGGCGTGGGCCGGGGTGCCGCCCGGTCCCGCTGCGGCCGGGGCGGCCACCCCGTACGGCTGCGCTGCCCGGCTGGGGGCCGGGCTTGGCGGGCGCCACCGGCCCCGACCGGCCCCGACCGGGGCCGGGGCCGGGGCCGGGGATTGGTGTGTGGGGCGGGTGGGGCCGGGACGGGTTGGGCTCGCTTCCGGGCGGAGGCGGGCGCGGACGGGTCCCGGCGGTGGGGGTCAGGGGCGGATGGTCAGGAGGGGCAGGAGGTCCAGGTGCTGGCGTGGGACTTCCTGGACTCCGGTGCGCGGCGACGGCGTCCGGAGTCGGTCCAGGAGGAGTTCCGCGGCGCGGGCGCCCACCTCGTGTTTGGCCGGTGCCACCGCCGACAGCGGTACGTCGGCCATCCCGGCGACCTCGTCGTCGTACGTGATCACGGCCAAGTCCTCGGGGACCCGCACCCCACGTGCCTGGAGCCGCGGGATCAGCATGATCGCGTCGGTGTCGCTGTGGATGAGGGCGGCGGTCACACCACCCGCGGTCACCGCGTCGCACAGGTAGTCCAGCGTCCGGGCGAAGGACTCCGCCTCGGAGAGCGGGACGGGGCCGGCCTGCGGCCACTGCGGCGCGGGTTCCAGCCCCAGCGCGGCGACGGCCGCCTCGTAGCCCGCGCGCAGCCGCGCCGTGGTCGGCGTCGTCCGGCTGGCGAGTGCGATCCGCCGGTGCCCCGCGTCCCGCAGGTGCTGTACCGCCCGGGCCGCGCCGTGCGCATGGTCGGAGGACACCCGGTCCAGCGCCGCCGCCGGGTGCCCGGGCGGGGCCCACCGTTCCACCAGGACCGTCGGAACCGGGAGTTCTGCCGTCCAGGCCCCCTCGTCCGGCCCCGGTGACCCGGCTTCCCAGTTCGGGGTCAGCAGCAGTCCGTGCGCCCCGGTCGACAGCAGCCGGTCGGCCTGGGTCCGGTCCTCGCCCGGCAGGTAGCGGGTCAGCCCCACCCGCAGCCGGGCGCCCCGTGCCTCGACCGCCTCGCGGGCCCCTCGTACGACATCGGCGTAGTAGTACTCGGTCGTGGGCACCACCATCCCGATCACCAGCCCCTCGCCGCTCCTGCCCGGAGCCGCGGCGGCGGGAGCCGTAGCGGAAGGTGCGCCGCCCGGCCCGCGGCCCGGGGTGCGTTCCGCCGACACCCGGCTGATCACCCCGTGCATGCGCTGGATCTCGCCCCGCGCCGCCATGGCCTCGATGTCCCTGCGCAGGGTGACCGGGGAGACGCCGAGCTCCTGGGCGAGTTCCGCCACGCGCACGCTGCCGCGTTCCCGGACGAGCGCCAGCACATGTGCCTGACGTTGGTCTACGTGTGGTCTCAAGGATCCCCCTGCGGTCTGAGCGCCGGTCTGCGGTCGGCGGGCGCGGTGAGCTGGTGTGCTGCCGTGCTGGTGCGCTGGTGTGCGCACCGGTGAGGGTGGTGCGCACACCAGCACCGCCATCATAGACATGCGAAACGATCGATTCGATCGATTCCGATCAACTGGTCATTGACGGCCTTGCGGAAACGTTCATATATTCGGCGGCGTCCCGCATCTCACAGCATCTCGACCTCTCTCGGGAGTCAGCGCATGCTCACGCACGACCAGGACGGCTTCCGGCGCGCAGACCACCCCCACCGCATCGTCTCGGGGGCCCTGCACTACTTCCGGGTCCATCCCGACCTGTGGGAGGACCGGCTCAAGCGGTTGCGCGCCCTCGGCGTCAACACCGTGGACACCTACGTCCCCTGGAACTTCCACGAGACCGCCCCCGGCAAGGCCGACTTCACCGGCTGGCGCGATCTCGGCCGCTTCCTGCGCATCGCCCAGGACCTCGGCCTCGACGCCATAGTCCGCCCCGGCCCGTACATCTGCGCCGAATGGGACTTCGGCGGGCTGCCCGCCCGGCTCCTCGCCGTCGACGGCCTCCACCTGCGCTGCTCGGACCCGCGCTTCGAAGCCGAGGTGGACGGCTGGTTCGACCTCGTCGTCCCCGAGCTTCTGCCGTTGCTCGCGAGTCGGGGCGGACCCGTGGTCGCCGTGCAGATCGAGAACGAGTACGGCTCGTACGGCAACGACACCCGCTACCGCGCCCACGTGGAGCAGGCCCTCGTCGAACGCGGCGTGGACTGCCTGCTGTTCACGGCCGACGGCCCCGAGGACGCCATGCTCCAGGGCGGCATGCTCCCCGGACGGCTGGCCACCGCCACCTTCGGCGCCCGCCCCGCCGAACGCCTCGACGCCCTGCGCCGCTACCAGCGGACCGGCCCGCTCGCCGCGATGGAGTTCTGGATCGGCTGGTTCGATCACTGGGGGGAGGACCACCACGTCCGCGCCGTCCAGGACGCGGCCGACTCGCTCGACGAACTCCTCGCCACCGGCGCCTCCGTCAACCTCTACATGGCCCACGGCGGCACCAACTTCGGTTTCTGGGCCGGCGCCAACCACACCGGTTCCCGTCCCGGCGAGCCCGGCTACCAGCCCACCGTCACCAGCTACGACTACGACGCCCCGATCGGCGAGGCCGGGGAGCTCACCCCCAAGTTCCACGCGTTCCGCGAGGTCATCGGCAAGTACGTACCGCTGCCGGACGGTCCGCTGCCCGAGCCGCTCCCGCGGATCACCCCCGCCCTCGCCACCCCGGCCGGCACCGCCCCGCTGCTGGCCGCCCTCGACCTGCTCGCCGGCCCACCGGTACTGCGTCCGGCCCCCGAGCCGATGGAGCGCCTCGGCCAGAGCCACGGGCTGATCCACTACCGCACCACCGTCACCGGCCCGCGCCCCGCCATGCCCGTCAAGATCGACGGCCTCGGCGACCGGGCGTACGTCCTCGCCGACGGCGTGCCCCTCGGCGTCCTCGACCGCAACGCGCCCGACGAGGGGCTCGACCTGCCCGTCGGCGAGGACGGAGTGGTCCTCGACGTACTCGTCCGCGCCCAGGGCCGGGTCAACTACGGGCCGCTGCTCGACGACCGCAAGGGCATCTGGCGCGGCGTACGCCACGGCCACCAGCAGCTGTTCGAGTGGGAGATCCGCCCGCTGCCGCTGGCCGATCTGACCGGGCTCGACTTCGCACCGGACGCAGTACCGGACACCGCACCGGACGCCGTACCGGACACCGCAGTGGACGCCGCACCGGACAACCGCGCGGAGCATGCAGAGGCTGCCCTGCCGGTCTTCCACCGCTTCGTCCACGCCCCGGAGCACGCGCCCGCCGACGGATTCGTCGACGTCTCCGGCTGGGGGACCGGCCTGATCTGGCTGAACGGCTTCCTCCTCGGCCACTACGACACGCCGCGCGGCCCGCAGAGCACCCTCTACGCCCCCGGACCCCTGTGGCGGACCGGAGAGAACGAGATCATCGTCCTCGAGCTGGAGCGCCCCGGCGCCGTACTGCCGCTGCTCGACCAGCCCGACCTCGGCCGCCCGACGGTCGTCACCCTCCAGTGAGAGAAGCTCCTCACGTGAAGCGCACGAGTTCCCGTCTCGCCGACGGCCGCGAGATCTTCTACTACGACAGGGACGACGGCGCGGCCCGCGCCTTCCCCGACACCCGGCCGCTCGGCGCCGCCCCGTCCCCGGCCACCTCCGAAGTGCGCCGGGACCCGCTGCTCGGCGACGCCGTCGTCATCGCCGCCCACCGCCAGGCCCGCACCTACCACCCGCCCGCCGACGACTGCCCGCTGTGCCCGTCCACCGAGGGGCGCGCGAGCGAGATCCCGGCCCCGGACTACGAGGTGGCGGTCTTCGAGAACCGCTTCCCCTCCCTCGCCGGTGACACCGGCCGCTGCGAGGTCATCTGCTTCACCCCCGACCACCGCACCTCCTTCTCCGAACTCGACGAGGAGCGCGCCGCGCTGGTGCTGGCCGCCTGGACCGACCGCACCGCCGAACTCGCGGCCCGCGACGGGGTCCGCCAGGTCTACTGCTTCGAGAACCGGGGCACGGAGATCGGCGTCACCCTGGCCCATCCGCACGGGCAGATCTACGCCTTCCCCTTCGTCACGGCCCGCACCGCCCGGATGACCGCCACCGTCGCCGCCCACCGGGAGCGCACCGGGGGCAACCTCTTCGAGGAGGTCCTCGCCTCCGAACGCGCCGAAGGCACCCGCGTCGTCCTCGAAGGGGAGCACTGGACGGCCTTCGTCCCGTACGCCGCGCGCTGGCCGTACGAGGTCCACCTCTACCCGCACCAGCGGGTGCCCGACCTGCCCGCCCTCGGCGACGCGGCCCGCGCCGAGTTCCCCCGCGTGTACCTGGAGCTGCTGCGCCGCTTCGACCGGCTCTTCGACCTGCCCGGCCCGACCCCGTACATCTCCGCCTGGCACCAGGCCCCGGCCGGGGACGGCCGCGCCGACTTCGCGCTGCACCTCGAACTGTTCACGGTCCGCCGCACCGCCGACAAGCTGAAATACCTGGCGGGGACCGAATCCGGGATGGAGGCCTACATGAACGACGTCCGACCCGAGGACGCGGCCGCCCGGCTGCGAGAGGTGGCGAGCCGGTGAACGCGACGGCGCGGGAATTCCGCGAACTGTACGGGTACGGACCCGAGGGGGTCTGGGCAGCCCCCGGCCGCGTCAACCTGATCGGCGAACACACCGACTACAACGACGGCTTCGCCCTGCCCTTCGCCCTGCCGCAGCGCACCGAGGTGGCCGCCGCCCGGCGCACTGACGGGATCCTCAGGGTCCACTCCGCCGACGTCCCGTCCGGCGCGGTGACCTTCGAGCTCGCCGCGCTCGATCCGGCGCAGCCCCCGCAAGGCGCCGACAGCTGGGCGGCGTACCCGGCCGGGGTGGTCTGGGCCCTGCTGGACGCTGATCTTCCGGTCAGCGGCGCCGATCTGACGATCCGGTCCGACGTGCCCACGGGGGCGGGCCTCTCCTCCTCCGCGGCGCTGGAGGTGGCCACCGCGCTGGCCCTGACAGACCTCCACGGGCTCCCGCTCACCCGGCCCGAACTGGCCGCCCTCGCCCGGCGCGCCGAGAACGACTACGTGGGCGTCCCCTGCGGGGTCATGGACCAGATGGCCTCGGCGTGCGCCACCGACGGCCACGCCCTCCACCTGGACACCCGCAGCCTGGAGCAGCGCCACATCCCCTTCGACTGCGCCGCGGCGGGCCTGCGCCTGCTCGTCGTCGACACGCGGGTCAAGCACGCCCTGGCCGACGGGGCCTACGCACAACGCAGGTCCTCCTGCCACGAGGCGGCCGCCGCCCTCGGACTGCCCGCCCTGCGCGACCTCCCGTACGGGGAACTGGACCGGGCGCTGGCCCGGCTCGGCGACCCGGTCCTGCGCAGCAGGGTCCGGCACGTGGTCACCGAGAACGAACGGGTCGTACGGACAGAGGAGCTGCTGAGGGCCGGGCGGCTGCGCGAGACCGGCCCGCTGCTCTCCGCGGGCCACGCCTCGCTGCGCGACGACTACGAGGTGTCCTGCCCGGAACTCGACCTGGCGGTGGCCACGGCCGACGCGGCGGGCGCGTACGGGTCCCGGATGACGGGCGGCGGCTTCGGCGGCTCGGCCCTGGCCCTGATCGACGCGGAGGCCGAGGCCGAGGTGGGCCGGGCCGTGACCCGGGCGTTCCGCGATGCGGGATACGCGGCGCCCCGCATCACGGCAGCGGCCCCTTCGGCCGGAGCGACCCGCCTGGTGTGACGGGCCGGCCCGCCCGGTGTGACGCGCGGGCCCCCTCCTGTGACGGGCGGCCCCGGTGCTGGGACGGCCGGGCCCGCCCGGCCGGCTCTCCCCGGCCGCGGCGGACGGGACCGCCCGGCCGGCCGGTCGGGGACGAGGTCCACTCCCGTTCCCACGCCACGGACCGACCGCGGGCCGGAGCGAAGTCCGCTGAGACCGCGGCGACTTCCACACCACCACCGGGCCCGCCGATGCCGCGGCGCGCACCACCCCAGAGGCAGGGCCCGTCGGCATGCGGCCGGCGGGCCCCTCCTAGACTGGCCCGAGGCCGGTCCGGCACCGTACGAGCGCGGAGGACACGAAGCACATGCGGTATCTCCCCCTGGGCAGTTCAGGTCTTCAGGTCTCCGCCGTCGGCCTCGGCTGCAACAACTTCGGCGGCCGCCTCGACGCCCGGGCCACCCGCGAGGTCGTCGACGCCGCCCTCGACTCCGGCATCACCCTCCTCGACACCGCCGACATCTACGGCGGCCGCGGCGGCTCCGAGCGCCACCTGGGCCAGGCCCTCAAGGGCCGCCGCGACCAGGTGGTCCTCGCCACGAAGTTCGGTTTCGCCGGCATGGACATGGAGTACGGACCCGCTGCCGGCTCCCGCGGCGGCCGCGCCTACATCCGCCGGGCCGTCGAGGAGTCGCTGCGCCGCCTGGAGACCGACCACATCGACCTCTACCAGCTGCACAGCCCCGACCCGGCCACGCCCGTCGCGGAGACCCTGGCCGCCCTCACCGAGCTCGTCACCGAGGGCAAGATCCGCTACATCGGGCACTCGAACCTCACCGGCTGGCAGCTCGCCGAAGCCGCCCACGTCGCCCGCGAGACGGGCGCGGCACCCTTCGTGTCCGCGCAGAACCAGTGGTCCCTGCTGGAGCGTTCGGCCGAACGAGAGCTGGTTCCGGCCGCCCTGCACTACGGCGTCGGCGTGCTCCCGTACTTCCCCCTCGCCAACGGCCTGCTGACCGGCAAGATCCGCCGCGGCGCGCCCGTCCCGCCCGGCTCCCGCCTCGAAGGCCGCGACGCCTACCTCACCGAGGAACGGCTCGACGTGGTGGAGGAACTGGCCGCGCTGGCCGGCCGGCACGGCCGCAGCGTCCTCGAACTCGCCGTCGGCTGGCTCTCCGCGCAGCCCGGCTGCGCCTCCGTCATCGCCGGAGCCACCACCGCGGAACAGGTCCGCGCCAACGCCGCCGTCGCCGACCGCCCGCTGGACCCCGGGCTGCTCGCCGAGATCGACGCGATCGCGCCGGGCGCACCCGCATGACGGGCCCGCTGCGCTGCGCGGTCCTCGACGACTACCAGGGGGCGGCGGCCATGCACGCCGACTGGTCCCCGCTGGCGGGCCGCGTGGAGGTGGTCGGTTTCCCCGACCACCTCGGCGACGAGGACGAGCTCGCCGCCCGCCTGGCCGACTTCGACATCGTCGTCACGCTCCGCGAACGCGTCGCCTTCCCGGCCTCGCTGCTCGACCGGCTGCCCCGGCTCAGACTGCTCGTCGCCAGCGGCATGCGGAACTCGGTGATCGACTACGCGGCCGCCGCACGGGGCGGCATCACCGTCTGCGGCACCGGCAGCTCCTCCACCCCGCCCGTGGAGCTGACCTGGGCCCTGCTGCTCGGCCTGGCCCGCGGGCTCGTCACCGAGAACGAGGCCCTGCGCGGCCGCGGCCCCTGGCAGAGCACGGTCGGCGCCGACCTGTACGGCAGCAGGCTCGGCCTGCTCGGCCTCGGCAAGATCGGCAGCCGCGTCGCCCAGATCGGCCTCGCCTTCGGCATGGACGTGACGGCCTGGAGCCCGAACCTCACTGCACAGCGGGCCGCGGACGTGGGCGTCGCGCACGCCGCGTCCAAGGAGGAACTCCTCGCGGGCAGCGACTTCGTCTCCCTGCACCTCGTGCTCGGCGAGCGCACCCGCGGCCTCATCGGCGCCGCCGAACTGGCCCTGATGCGCCCGACCGCCTGCCTCGTCAACACCTCCCGGTCGGCCCTGGTCGACCAGGAGGCGCTGCTGGAGGCCCTGCACCGGGGAAGCATCGCGGGCGCGGCGACCGACGTCTTCGACGTCGAACCGCTGCCGCAGGACCACCCCCTGCGCACCGCTCCCCGCCTGCTGGCGACGCCCCACCTGGGCTATGTGACACGCGGCAACTACGCCACGTACTACGGCGAAGCCGTCGAGGACATCCGTGCCTTCCTCGACGGCTCACCCGTACGCGTACTTCCCTAGCCCTGCGGGGCTCAGGCCCGCAGGGCCCCCACCCGGCTCAGGACACGATGTCCTTGCGGGAGAACCCGCGGAAGGCGAGGGCGAACAGCACCAGCGCGTACGACACGGACACCGCCGCTCCCTTGATCATGCCGCCCCACTCCAGCTGGGGCTGCAAGGCGTCGGCCCACGCGAACTGCCAGTGCGCCGGCAGGAACTCGCGCCAGGATCCGAGCGCGGTCACCGCGTCCAGCACGTTGCCCACGATCGTCAGTCCGACCGCCCCGCCGACCGCGCCCAGCGGCGCGTCCGTGCGCGTGGACAGCCAGAACGCCAGACCGGCCGTCACCAGCTGCGACACGAAGACGAACGCCACCGCCAGCGCGAGGCGCGGCACCGTGTCCCCGGCGGCGAGCGCCCCGCCCGCGGGGAGCTGCAGCGGCCCCCAGCCGTACGCGGCCGTGCCCACCGCCAGCGCCACCACCGGCAGCAGCACCATCGCCGCCAGGCTGAAGCCCAGCGCCACCACCAGCTTGCTCCACAGCAGCCGCGCCCGCGGCACCGGCGAGGCCAGCAGGTAGCGCAGCGAGGACCAGCTCGCCTCCGAGGCCACCGTGTCCCCGCAGAACAGGGCCACGGGCACCACCAGCAGGAAGCCCGCCGAGACGAACAGGGAGGTCGCGGCGAAGTTCGCGGCGGACGCCGTGGCCGTGTCGATGAGGGTGATCCGGCCGTTCCCGCCGCCCCGGCTGCCGGGACCGCCGCCGACGGCGAAGGCGACCATCAGGATGACCGGCAGCGCCGCCAGCACCCCGCCCATCACCAGCGTCCGCCGTCGGCGCCACTGCCTCAGCGCCTCCACGCGCAGCGGCAGCGTACGACTCGCCCGGTAGCCCGGGGCCACCTCCTGTACGGCGCTCATGCCGGACCTCCGATCAGGGTGAGGAACGCGTCCTCCAGGCGGCGGTGCGGCCCCACTCCGGTCACCGGCACCTCCAGCCGTACGAGTTCGGCGATCAGCCCGGCGGCCGTCGCCCCTTCGAGCCGTACGAGCAGCCCGTCATCGGCGGCCACCACGGAACCCACTCCTTCCAGCGCCGCCACCTTCTCGACGCCCACCTCGTCCACCGGCCCGGCCAGCGTCACCAGCAGGGTGTCGCCCCCGCCGGTGATCTCGGCGACCTCGCCCGCCTGCACCAGCCTGCCCCGGTCCATGACCACCAGGTGCGTACAGGACTGCTCCACCTCCGACAGCAGGTGGCTGGAGACGATGACCGTCCGCCCGCCCGCCGCGTAGCGGATCATCACGTCCCGCATCTCCCGGATCTGCGGCGGGTCCAGACCGTTCGTCGGCTCGTCGAGGATGAGCAGGTCCGGCATCCCGAGCATGGCCTGCGCGATCGCCAGCCGCTGGCGCATGCCCTGCGAGTACGTGCGCACCGCGCGCTCCAGCGCGTCGCCGAGCCCGGCGATCTCCAGCGCCTCCGCCATGTGCGAGTCCTCGACGGGCCGGCCGGTGGCCTGCCAGTACAGCTCCAGATTGGCGCGGCCCGTCAGGTGCGGCAGGAACCCGGCGCCCTCCACGAAGGCCCCGACCCGCGACAGCACCGGAGCGCCGGCCCGTACCGCGTGCCCGAACACCCGGATCTCCCCGGCGTCCGGGGAGATCAGCCCCATCAGCATCCGCAGGGTCGTGGTCTTCCCGGCACCGTTGGGCCCGAGCAGCCCCAGCACCTGCCCCTTCTCCACGCGGAACGACAGGTCCCGTACGGCGTACCGGTCCTGGGCCTTCGCGTACCGCTTGGTCAGCCCCGTGATCTCCAGCGGTACGTCGGCCAGCGCCGGGTCCGGCTGCGTGTTCGGCCCGCCCCGTCCGCCCGTGGCCCCCGGGCCGGTCCGGCGGATCCCGAGCAGTGCGGCGGCCAGCACGGCCGCGCCCAGCGGGAGTCCCCAGCTCCAGGCGGGCAGCCCGGAGGAGCCGGTGCTCACGCCCTCGGCGACGGGGACGGCCAGCGGGCCCTGCGCCGAGACCGTGTAGGCGGCCGGCGCGGCGGGGCTCGCGTAGCCGAGGTCGGTGGCGGCGACGACCAGCCGAAGCCGGTGCCCCGCCTCGACGGCGTGGTCGATCGCGGGCAGCGCGAGCCGGACCTCCTTGCCCTGCTGGGCGCCCTCCACCCGGACCGGGGCGACCAGCTGGTGGGGCAGGACCTGCCGGCGTCCGTCGGGCCCGACGTCGTACACCTTGCCGAACAGCACGGCGCTTCCGTCCGCAGCCGTCGACCTCACGTTCAGGGTGACGGTCGGGGTGCCGGTGATGCGTACGTCCTTGTCCAGGGGCTCCGATTCGAACCGTGCGTTCTGCCCCGGGAAGTCCAGCGAGAGCCCGGCGCCGAACGCGGCGAGCTGGCCGCCGATGCCGGGCAGGGCGGACAGTGCGGGCGGCGCCCCGCCCGCCGGATTGGCGAAGGTCTGCTCGCGCCCCGTCAGGGCGAACTCGCGGGGGCCCGGGGTGAGGCCCGGGTACCGGTCTCCGCTCGCGCCGCGCACCTGCACGGCGCCGTCGGTGGAATCGATGCCGCCCGAGCGCGAGACCCGGAACGCCGGGCCGGTGTCCGTGCCGCCCGCGGCCCCGTCCTCCTTGAGGTAGCGGTCGAACCAGGCCGTCACCCGGCCCTCGATGCGGTCCGCCTCGCTCATCCCGCCGTCGTGCCCGCCCGCCGCCCAGTCCACGGAGACCGGAGCGCCGTTGGCGGCGATGGCCTTGGCCATGGCATCGGCCTGATCCAGCGGGAACAGGGAGTCGTCCTGGCCCTGCACGACCAGGGTCGGCACCTTGATCCGGTCGCCGACGGCCGAAGGGCTGCGCTGCTCCAGCAGCGCGCGGGCCTCGGGATCGGGCTTCCCGGCCACCGCCACCCGCTCGTACATCGCGCAGAGCTCCGGCTGGAACCGTCCGCACCCGGGCGCGGGCTGCGGTCCGGCCGCCTGCGCTCCCTGCGGCCCGGACGAGCCGGTCTGCCCGGTCGGGCCCGTCTGCTCGGACGGGGCGGACGGTCCGGGCTGCATGCCCCCGGCCGAGCCGGTGGTGAAGAAGATCCCGGCCCACAGCTTCTTGAAGACGCCGCCGGGAAAGAGGGAGTCCGCCAGGTTCCAGTAGGTGATCTGCGGGGCGATCGCGTCCACCCGCCGGTCGTGCCCGGCGGCGAGCAGCGCCACCGCGCCACCGTAGGAGGCACCGGACATGCCGACGCGCGGATCGCCGTCCCCGTCGAGCTGCACCTCGGGCCGGGCCGCGAGCCAGTCCACGAGGCGCGAGACGTCCTTGACCTCGTACGCGGGATCGTTCAGCCCGATCCGGCCGCCGGAGCGGCCGAAGCCGCGCGCCGACCAGGTCAGGACCGCGTACCCGTCGCGGGCGAGCTGTTCGGCCTGGGCGCGGACGTCGTCCTTGCTGCCGCCGAAACCGTGCCCGAGGAGCACCGCGGGACGTTTGTGCGTGCCGCCCGCCGTGAAGTAGGAGGTGTCGACGGGGACCTCGGGCCCGTCGGAGCCGGGCATGCCGATCACGTGGTCCTGGCGGTGGACGGGCGGTGCGCCGTCGGACGCGGCCGTGGCGGTCCACGTACCGGCCCCCGCGACGACGGCGAGGGCCGCGGCGCCCGCGAGGAGGCGGTCGCGGCGGCGCCGGGGCAGTCGGAGCTTCATACGGGAACCCTAGACGCCCGGCGGCGCGCGCCCGAGCGCCGCAAGGGGGATGTCCCGACCTTCCCGAGGAGTACACGGACCGCGGACACGTACCGCACCTGCGGTACGGCGGCCCGACCTGCGGGGTGCGTCCGGGGGCGGGAGGATGGCCGCATGCTGCTGGCCGAACTCGCGCGCGCGTCCCGGGAGGTCGCCGGGACCTCCGCCAGGTCCCGCAAGACGGCTCTGCTCGCGGAAGTCTTCGCCGCGGCCGCCCCCGAGGAGGCCGACCTGGTGATCTCCTACCTCTCCGGGCGGCTCCCGCAGGGCCGCCCCGGCATCGGCTGGCGCGCCCTCGGCCGCCAGAGCGCGCCCGCAGCGGAGCCCACCCTCACCGTCCGGGCCGTGGACGAGGCGGTCACCGCGCTCGCCGCCGTCGCGGGCACCGGAGCCGCCGCCCGGCGCAGCGCCGTCGTCGACAGCCTCCTGGGCGCGGCGACCGCGGCCGAGCAGGACTTCCTGCGCAGCCTGCTGTCCGGCGAGGTCCGCCAGGGCGCACTGGACGCGGTGGCTCTGGAGGGCGTGGCCGCGGCCGCCGCCGTGCCGGCCGCCGATCTGCGCCGGGCCGTCATGCTCGACGGCTCGCTGCCCCGGGTCGGCGCGGCCGTCCTGGCCGGGGGAGCGGAGGCGCTCGGCGGGTTCACCCTCCGCGTCGGGCGGCCCGTGCAGCCGATGCTGGCGCACACCGCGTCCTCGGTGACCGCGGCGCTGGAGGCGCTCGGACCCTGCGCCGTCGAGGAGAAGCTCGACGGCATCCGCATCCAGGTGCACCGCGAGGGCCAGGACGTACGGGTGTACACGCGCTCCCTCGACGAGATCACCGACCGGCTGCCGGAGGTGGCCGAACTCGCCAGGTCGCTGCCCGGGGAGCGGTTCGTCCTCGACGGCGAGGTCATCGGACGGACGGCGGACGGGCGCCCCGTGCCCTTCCAGGAGATCGCGAGCCGGGTCGGATCGCGCATCGACGTGGCGGCCGCCCGCCGGACCCTGCCCGTCGCCCCGTACTTCTTCGACGTCCTGGTCGCCGGGGAGGAGGTCCTGCTCGACCTCCCGGTGCGCGAACGGTACGCGGCCCTCGCCGCCCTCGTCCCCGAGACCGCCCGGGTCGGCAGGCTCGTGGTCGAGGACCCGGCGGCGCAGGCGGCCGAGGCCGAGGAGTTCTCGGCCGCCACCCTGGGCCGCGGCCACGAGGGCGTCGTGGTCAAGGCTCTGGAGTCCTCATACGCGGCGGGCAGGCGGGGCAGGCACTGGCTCAAGGTGAAGCCCGTGCACACCCTCGACCTGGTGGTGCTCGCCGCAGAATGGGGCCACGGGCGGCGCACCGGACTCCTGTCGAACCTGCACCTGGGGGCCCGGACCGCCGACGGCGGGCACGCCATGCTGGGGAAGACCTTCAAGGGGCTCACGGACGAGATGCTGCGCTGGCAGACCGCCCGGCTGAAGGAGCTCGCGACCTCCGACGACGGGTTCACCGTCCGGGTGCGGCCCGAGCTGGTGGTGGAGATCGCCTACGACGGCCTCCAGCGCTCCTCGCGCTACCCGGCCGGCGTCGCCCTGCGCTTCGCCCGGGTGCTCAGACACCGCCCGGACAAGAGCGCGGAACAGGCCGATACCGTGGAGACGGTGCTCGGGCAGCAGCCCGGCCCAGGATGAATTTGCCTCTGAGGTAAGACGGATTGCCACCGGGGCAAGGTTCTGGCTCAATCGAGGCATGACAACCGGTCCCACCCCCGGAAGCCCCGGAGTCGAACCCGGAGCCGAACCCGGCCCCGCCGAGGAACTCCCCAGCGTCGCTCCGCAGCTGCGCGCCCTGCGCCGCCGCACCGGGCTCACGCTGGAAGCGGCCGCCGCCCGCGCCGGACTCTCGCCCGCCCACCTGTCCCGCCTGGAGACCGGCCGGCGCCAGCCCTCGCTGCCCCTGCTGCTGGAGCTGGCCCGCACCTACGGCACGACCGTCTCCGAGCTGCTCGGCGAGACACCCGCCGTCGCCGATCCCATCGTACGGGCCGGCGGTCCGGGCGCCCGCGAGGCCGACGGCTGGACGTACTGGCAGGCCGGCGGCTCCGGACGGGGGATGCAGGCCCTGCGCGTGCACGTCCCGGAAGGCCGCAGCCAGGGCGAGCTGGTCCGCGTACACCCCGGCGAGGAATGGCTGTACGTGCTGAAGGGGCGGCTGCGGCTGCACCTGGGGGAGACCGAGTACCTGCTGGAGCCCGGGGACAGCGCGCACTTCGACTCGCTCACCCCGCACCGGATCGGGGCGGCCGGCGCCGGCGGCGCCGACCTCCTGTTCGTCCACACCCTGCTGCAGAGCAGCCTCGCCGGGCTGTGCCTCGGCGCGGGCGCCACCACGCACCACCGATAGCCGAGGAGCCGTACCCGTGTCCCAGGGAGAGAACGACGTGTCACCCGTGTCCGAGACAGCGCCCACCACCGTACGGGCCCGCATCGAGTCGAAGTTCCCGCGCGGCCTGGTGATCCGGCTGATCGCCTACTTGTTCGTCGGCCACCTCTTCGCCTTCTTCGTCTACCTCCTCTTCGTCCTGGGCGCCGAGAACCAGTGACGCGAGGGGCGCCGAAGCCCTCCCGGTTGCAGCGCTCACCACTCTGGAAACCTGCAGGTCCTGTCGCTACCCTCCGCGCATGATTTCCACGGTTGTCTGGGGTACCGGCAACGTCGGCCGCTTGGCCATCCGCGCCGTCGAGGCCCATCCCGCGCTGAAGCTCACCGCCGTCATCGTCCACAATCCAGCCAAGGTCGGCCGCGACGCGGGCGAACTCGGCGAACTCGACCACCCGTTGGGGGTCGCCGCCACCGACGACATCGAGGCGGTCCTGGCCGCCCGTCCGCAGGCCGTGGTGTACGCGGCCTCCGGGGACGTCCGCCCCGACGACGCCCTCGCCGACATCACCCGGGCCGTCCGCTCCGGCGCCGTGGTCGTCAGCCCCGCCCTCTACCCGCTCTACGACCACCGCAACGCCCCGCCCGAGTTCCGCGACCCGGTCCTGGCCGCCGTCACGGAGGGCGGCGGCTCGCTCTTCGCCTCGGGCGTCGACCCCGGCTGGGGCAACGACGTGCTCCCGCTGCTGCTCAGTGGCCTGGGCACCACCGTCGACGTCATCCGCTGCCAGGAGATATTCGACTACTCCACCTACGACCAGCCCGACTCCGTGCGCTACCTCGTAGGCATGGGCCAGCCCATGGACTACCAGCCGATGATGCTCCTGCCCTCCGTGCCGACCATGGTGTGGGGCGGGCAGATACGGATGATGGCCCGGGCGCTGGGCGTCGAACTGGACGAGATCCGCGAGACCTTGGACCGGCGCCCGCTCGACACCACCGTCACGACCCGGACGATGGGCGAGTTCGAGGCCGGCACCCAGGGCGCCATCCGCTTCGAGGTGCAGGGCGTCGTGGGCGGCGAGCCCCGCATCGTCATCGAGCACGTCACCCGCATCCACTCCTCCTGCGCACCGGACTGGCCGATGCCGCCCGACGGGGGCGACGGCGCCCACCGGGTCGTCATCGAGGGCCGCCCCCGCATCGAGGTCACCATCGAGGCCACCGACGAGGGCGAGAACCGCTCCGCGGGAGGCAACGCCACCGCCGTCGGACGCCTGGTGGGCGCGATCGACTGGCTCGTCGGGGCGGAACCCGGCCTCTACGACGCCCTCGACGTCCCGCTGCGCCCCGCCGTCGGCAAACTCGGAAGGAAGACGACATGAGGATCGACATCCCCGAAGGCCAGCACCCGATCGAGTACGTGTGGGGAGACATGGTCCCCGGCATCGGCATGGCCGCCGCCAACTTCTCCCTGTCGGTGTACGCCCACACCACCCTGGGGCTGCGCGAGTTCGAGGCCGCCCGGCTGCGCGTCGCGCAGATCAACGGGTGCGTCTTCTGCCTCGACTGGCGCACCGAACGGGAGGGGGAGAAGGTCGAGGAGGAGTTCTCCGAGGCGGTCACCGAGTGGCGCACCACCGGGGCGTTCGACGAGCGCACCCGGCTGGCGGCGGAGTACGCCGAGCGGTACACCCTCGACCACCACGGCCTGGACGAGGAGTTCTGGGACCGGATGACCGCGCACTACAGCCAGCTCGAGATCGTGGAGCTGACGATGAGCATCGGGTCCTGGCTGGCCTTCGGCCGCCTCAACCACGTCCTCGGCCTCGACAGCGTCTGCATGCTGCCGGGCCACTGACCTGGCCCCGACACGGGCGCGGGGCCGGCACACGGGTCCGCGGGACCGGCACACGGGTCCGGGGCCGATCGGTACGCCCGATCGGCCCCGGTCTCCGCGCGTCCGGCCCCCGCTAGAGGTCGGTGGCGATGATCTTCTCGATGTTCCGCTCGGCGAGCGCCGTGATGGTGACGAACGGGTTGACGGTGGTGTTGCCGGGGATCAGCGCGCCGTCGATCACGTACAGGCCGCTGTAGCCGTGCAGCCGCCCGTAGTTGTCGGTGGCCTTGTCCAGTACCGCGCCGCCGAGGGGGTGGTAGGTGAGGTGGTCGCCCCAGATCTTGTTGGTGCCGAAGAGATCGGTCCGGTAGATCGTCCCCTCCTTCTTGTTGATCTTGTCGAAGATGGACTTTGCCATGTCGATGGACGGCTGCTTCCACGCCGTCTGCCAGTTCAGGTCGACCTTGCCCGCCGCCGCGTTCCAGGAGAACTGGGCCCGGTGCGGGTTCTTGGTGATGGACAGGTAGAAGGAGGCGTAGGTCTCGATCCCCGTCGGCAGCGGGGCCACCTCGGCGAAGGCGCCGCCCGCGTCCCAGTTGTCGATGCCGCCGCAGGGGATGGAGGCCTGGACCTTGCCGGTGGCGTCCCACATGTGGTTCGCGCGGCCGCACATGACATTGCCGTTGTCGCCCCAGCCCTTGCCGATCTCGTCGTTCAGGGCGGGGAGCACCCCGGTGGCCTTCAGCTTGACGAGCAGCTTGCTGGTGCCGACGCTGCCCGCGGCGAAGAACACCCGGGCCGAGGTCACGGTCTTGGTGGCCACCACTGCGCCCTCGGTGTTGAGCTGGTTGATGCTCACCGTGTAGCCGCCGCCGGCCGCCGGGGCCACCGAGGTGACCTGGTGCAGCGGGGAGATGGTGACCTTGCCGGTGGCCTTGGCCGCCGCGATGTAGGTCTGCTGGAGCGACTTCTTGCCGTAGTTGTTGCCGTAGAGGATCTCCCCGCTGACCGCGGACTTGGGGACCGTGCCGGCTGCCTCCTGCTTCATGTAGTCCCAGTCGTACACGTCCGGCACGAAGACGAAGGGGAAGCCGGAGCGCTGGGCGTGCTTGCGGCCCACGCGGGCGTACTGGTAGCAGTCCACGGTGTCGAACCAGGCCGGGTCGATCAGGCCGACCCCGAGGCCGGCGTTGGCCCGGGGGTAGTAGGTGTCGTACATCTCGTCCGCGTTGACCGAGGGCAGTACGGAGCTGAAGTTCTGCCGCTTGGGCGTGACCGCCATGCCGCCGTTGACGAGCGAGCCGCCGCCGACCCCGCGGCCCTGGTAGACGATGATCCCGCCCATTTCCTCGGCGTCGAGGATGCCCGTGTACTTCGGGACGTTCTTGTCGATCGGGAAGCCGAGGAAGTTGCTGAGCGGCGCCTTGGTCTTGGTGCGCAGCCAGTAGGAGCGGTAGTCCGGGTTGGTCGTGTGGGCGAAGATCTTCCCGTCGCTGCCCGGGGTGTCCCAGGCCATGCCCATCTCGATCATGTGCACGTCGACGCCGGCCTGGGCCAGGCGCAGGGCCGCCACGGATCCTCCGTAGCCGGTGCCGATCACCAGGACCGGTACCTGGGCACCGTTGCCGATCGCGGCGGTCGGGCCCGCGGCGGCCGCACGAGCCTGGGACGCGGTGATCTGACCGGCCAGGACCACGGACCCCAGGATAGAACTTGTTCTAGCGATGAATCCACGACGGGAAAGCCCATTGGAACCACGCCTGGGCACGCCATTCTCGCTCATGTGACGTTCCTCACTCTAGGCTGAATGGGAACGAGTTCTACTGCCGCCCGCTTGTGAAGTCACTACATACCTCTAGGTAACTTCGTAACTTTCGGCCGATCACGTCACAGGAACGGCGGGTTCCCGGCGCCGTACCCGGCCAAGGACCAGCACCGATGCGACCGCCGCGAAGGCGCACCAGGCGAAGGCGAATTCCGGCCTCCACGGCGCCGCGCAGATCACCGCGCCCGCGGCCGTCAACGGGTCCCGGTCCTAGGAGCCGGACCCGGACCCGGACCCGTGCGGGCCTGCGGCGGCCGGGGGCTGCGGCCGTGACTGCGGGGGTTCGAGCGGCGGCGCGGTCACCGCGCAGTGCGTCCGGCACTCCGGGTGGCAGCCTCCGGGCGCCGGGGTGCGTACGGTCGCCCAGGCCACGGCGGCGCCGACCACCAGGATGCCCGCGCACCAGGGCATGGCCCGTCCGAAGGCGGCGTCGAACTGCTCCGCCGAGCGGTACGCCTCCGGCCCCATCCCGGCCAGCAGCGGCAGCGCCGCCACCGCGAGGAGCCCGGCCGCCCGGGCCACGGCGTTGTTGACGCCACTGGCCAGACCCGCCCGCCCGGGGTCCACCGCGGCCAGGACGGCCGAGGTCAGCGGAGCCACCAGGACCACCATGCCCGTGCCCATCACCAGCAGCGCGGGCAGCACGTCCCGTACGTACGAGGCCTGCGGCCCCACCCGCAGCATGAGCAGCATCGCGGCCGCGCACAGCAGCGGCCCCACGGTGAGCGGGATGCGCGGCCCGATCCGCTCCCCGAGCTCCCCGGACCGGGCCGAGAGCAGCAGCATCAGCGCGGTGGTCGGCAGCAGCGCGGCCCCGGCCTGCAGGGCCGAGTACCCGGAGACCACCTGGAGCTGGAGGACGACCAGGAAGAAGAATCCGCCGAAGGCCGCGTAGACGCACAGGGTGACCAGGTTGACGGCCGTGAACTGGCGCGAGGCGAAGATCTCCGGCGGCACCATCGGATCGGCCCGTCTGCGCTCCACCCACACGAACAGCACGCCCAGCACGACACCGCCCACCGATGCCGCCACCACCAGCGCGGTGGCGGACCGGGCCTCGATCAGGGCGTAGGTGAGCAGGGCCAGCGACGAGGCGCCGAGCGCCGCGCCGAGCACGTCGAACCGCCCGTGGGCCTGCGGGTCCCGCGATTCCGGCACGTGCCGCAGCGCCGCCGGTACGCAGACCGCAGCCAGCGGCACGTTCAGCAGGAACACCCAGCGCCAGCCGGGTCCGTCCACCAGCCAGCCGCCGAGGAACGGCCCCACGGCAGCGCCCACCCCGCCCAGACCGGACCACAGTCCCACCGCCCGGGCCCGGTCCTCGGGGTGGATGGAGGCCTGGATCAGAGCGAGGGAGCCGGGGGTGAGCAGGGCGCCGCCCACGCCCTGGAGGGCCCGGGCGCCGATCAGGACCCCGGCGTTCGGCGCGATCCCGCACAGCAGGGAGCCGACGGCGAACCAGATCACGCCGAGGACGAAGATCCGGCGGCGCCCGAACCGGTCGCCGAGCGCGCCGCCGACCAGGATCAGCCCGGCCAGGGTCAGCAGATAGGCGTTGACCGTCCACTGCAGGACGGCCAGGTCGGCGCCGAGGTCCTCGCCGATGCGGGGGAGGGCGACGTTGACCACGGTGGAGTCCAGCAGCGCCATGGCCGAGCCGAGCACCGTGGTCAGTACGATCCACCGCCCCCGCGCCGTACCGAGCCGGACCCCGGCCCCGGGGCCGGACGCGGGTCCGCCGGGCGTCGCGGTCATGCCTTCAGGCTCACCCGCCCGGCCGGGTCCAGCCACCCGGCGGCGGCCCCGGCAGCTCGGCTCATTAGGCCCTCTTGTAATGCGCATGACGCCTCCTTCACCATGACCCGCGCACGTCACGCACGCCCTTTCCGCACAACCTGCACACGGCGTCCGAGGAGACAACACGTGGCACAACGCAACAGACGACCCTTACGCGCGGCGCTCGCCGCCCTGACCTCGGTCCTGCTCCTGCCGGTCGGGGCGGGCGTCGCCGCCGCCGCGCCGGAACCCGGCCCCACCCCGAGTGCGGCCGAGCGCAAGATCGAACCCGAGCTCCGCACCCAGCTCGACGCCTCCGCGAAGGCCGTCTTCTGGGTCTATCTCGACAGCGCCGCCGACCTGACCGCCGCGGGGAAGCAGCAGACCCGCGCCGCCAAGGCAGAAACGGTTCTGCGGGTGAAGAAGGACCACGCCGCGCGCAGCCAGGCCGAGGTCGTCAAGGCCCTGCAGGGCGCCGGAGCCGAGTACACCTCGTACTGGATCGTGAACGCGGTCCGCGTGGTCGGCAGCGAAAAACTGGCCGGTGCCCTGGCCCGGCGTCCCGAGGTCTCCCGGATCGACGCCGACGACAAGGTCACCCTCCCCAAGCCCGCCGAAGGCAGCCGGGAGAAGGCCGCCGCCGACGCCGTCGAGTGGAACATCGACCGGATCAAGGCCCCCCAGGTGTGGGACCAGCTCGGTGTCCGCGGTGAGGGCATCGTCGTCGCCAACATCGACAGCGGCGTGGACTACACCCACCCGGCCGTCAACGGCCAGTACCGCGGCAAGAACGCGGACGGCTCGTACGACCACAACTACAACTGGTTCGACCCGGCGGGAGTCTGCGACACCGCGGCGCCCTGCGACAACAACGACCACGGAACCCACACGATGGGCACCATGGTCGGGGACGACGGAGGCGCCAACAAGATCGGCGTGGCCCCCGGCGCCAAGTGGATCGCCGCGAAGGGCTGCGAGTCCAACTCCTGCTCCGAGGCCTCCCTGCTCGCCTCCGGCCAGTGGATCGTCGCCCCGACCGACGTGAACGGCCAGAACCCGCGTCCCGACCTGGCCCCGCACATCGTCAACAACTCCTGGGGCGGCTCGGGCGGCGACACCTGGTACCAGGAGATCGTCAACACCTGGCGCGCCGCGGGCATCTTCCCCGCCTTCTCCAACGGCAACTCCGGCCCGGGCTGCTCCACCAGCGGCTCGCCCGGCGACTACGCGAGCTCCTACAGCTCCGGCGCCTTCGACATCAACAACGCGATCGCGTCCTTCTCCTCGCGCGGCGCGGGACCCGGCGGCATCGTCAAGCCCAACATCGCCGCCCCGGGCGTGAACGTCCGCTCCTCCGTCCCCGGCGGCGGGTACGAGGCCTTCTCCGGCACCTCCATGGCCTCGCCGCACACCGCGGCCGCCGTGGCCCTGCTCTGGTCCGCGGCACCCGCCCTCGAAGGCGACCTCGCGCAGACCGAGTCCCTGCTGGACGGCACCGCGCTCGACACCGACAGCAGCCAGTGCGGCGGCACCCCCGCCGACAACAACGTCTTCGGCGAGGGCCGGCTCGACGTGCTCGCCGCGGTGAACGCCGCCCCGCGCGGCGCCATCGGCGCCCTCGGCGGCACGGTCCGCTCCGGCACCGGCGAACCCGTCGCCGGAGCCCGCATCACCGCCGACGGCCCGATCGACCGCACGACCACCACGGCCGCCGACGGCAGCTACAGCTTCGCCTCCCTCTCGGTGGGCGACTACGCCCTGACCGCGGCCAAGTTCGGCTACGGACAGCAGACGGCCACGGCGACGGTCACCGAGAACGCCACCGCCACCGGTGACTTCACCCTCACCCAGGCCGCCTCCGGCAAGCTCACCGGCACGGTCTCCTCGGCCGCCGGACCCGCCGCGGGCGCTGCCGTCACGATCGCGGACACCCCGGTCACCGCGACCACCGACGCCCAGGGCCGCTTCGAGGTCACCCTGCCGCACGGCACGTACGACGTGAACGCCACCCACGCCTCCCGCTGCGTCACCGGCGGCACGGCGAAGGCCACCGTCGCGGGCGACACCACCGTCGCCGTGAACCTCCCCGAGCGCACCGACGGCTACGGCTACGCCTGCGCCGCATCGGGCGACCGCCCGTACGCAGCCGGCACCAAGCAGCTCGCGCTGACCGGCGACAACACCACCGAACGCGCCGACCTGCCCTTCCCGCTGCCGCTGTACGGAAAGACGTACGGCCAGGCCTGGATCGGCACGAACGGCACGGTCAGCTTCGGCGGCAACAACACCGGTGACATCAACGGGGACATCCCGAGCACGGCCACGCCCAACGCGGCCCTCTACCCGTTCTGGGACGACCTCGTCGTCGGCGCGGCGGGCAGCGGCTCCGGTGTCTTCACCGCCGTCACCGGCACCGCCCCGCACCGCAGTTACGTCATCGAATGGCGCGAGGTGTCCCACTGGTCGGCGCAGTCGGAGAAGTTCTCCTTCTCCGCGGCGATCGGCGAGGACGGCACCGTGACCTACTCCTACAAGGGCACGGGCGGCACCGGCATCAAGGGCGGCTCCACGGCCACGGTCGGCGTGGAGAACGCGGCCGGCACCGACGCCTTCAAGTACTCCTTCAACACCGCGGTCATCTCGGACGGCCTGTCCATCGCCTTCCGCACCACCCGCAGCGGTGTGGTGGCGGGCCGCGTCCTCGACGCCAACGACGGCAACGGCGTCGCGGGCGCCACCGTCACTGTGGGCACCGGCGACTCCGCGGTGTCGGCGACCACGGCGGCGGACGGCGGATACGTCGTCCAGAGCCCCTCGGGCTCGCGGGCCGTCTCCCTCGCCGCGCCGCAGTACGAGCCGGCCCAGGCGACGGTCGAGGTCAAGGCCGCCGACGTCACCTCGGTGACGCAGTCGCTGCGCACCGGCAAGGTCACGGCGTCCAAGCCGTCCGTGGAGGTCGTCCTCGGGGCGGACCAGAAGCGCACCCGCACCCTGGACCTGACCAACCCGGGCCTCGGCACGGACTTCACGGTCACCGAGGACGCGGCCTGGCTGACGGCCACACCCGGCACGGGCACCCTCCCCACCGGCGGCAAGGCCCCGATCGGCCTCGCCGTGGACACGACGGGCCTGGCCCCGGGCACGGTCCTCACCGCGGACCTGAAGATCACCTCGGCGAGCGGCCGGACCCCGGTCCTCACCGTCCCCGTCAAGGTCGTCGTACCGCGCTACCAGGCCGCCCTGGACGCGGGCTCCGACTACGCGGGCACGGACGCCGCGGGCGACAGCTGGTCCCCGGACCGCAAGTACACCCCGGGCTCCTACGGCTACCAGGGGAACGCCTCCGTACAGTCCACCGGCCGCACGATCGCCGGCACGGACGACCAGCGGCTGTTCCGCAACGCCCGTGAAGGCATGTACGAGTACCGCTTCGACAACGTCCCGAACGGTACTTACACGGTGGAGCTGGGCTTCGCGGAGCTCTCCTCGACCAAGCCGAACAAGCGCGTCTTCGACGTCCTCGCCGAGGGCACGCAGGTCCTGCCCTCCCTGGACATCTCCCTGGAGGCGGGCACGTACACGGCCCTGACCCGCACGTACACGGTCACGGTCACGGACGGGGTCCTCAACGTCCGCTTCGTCACCCACAGCGGATTCGGCAAGCCCCTGCTGAACACCTTGCGGGTCACCGACCGCCCCGACAAGGGCTGACCACCACCCGGGGGGCGGACACCACCGCCCCCCGGGTGCCCGGCCCCGTACGGGGACCGGCATACGGGTGGTGCGCGGCGGGCCGCGCGGGATACGGGGCGGGGGAGCCGGGGCCGGGTGGCTAGCGTGGGTGACCATGACCCTGCTGAGCGGCCAGGCCGAGGACATCCGGGCGCTCGTGGCCCGCGCCGACCCCGGGGCGGCCTGGGCCGTGGGCGGTCCCGAAGGCGCCCGTGCACGATCGGGCGTCCCGGACGCGGACGCCGATCTCGACGTCGGCGCCCTGGCAGCCGCCCTCGCGCTCTGGCCCGTGCTGGGCAGCCTCGTCGGGGAAGGCGCGCTGCACCTGCACACGCCGCTGACCGCCTACGGGCACGAGGCGCCCGCCGGGACCACCGCCCACCACCTGCTCACCCACACCGACGGGGCCGCCACCACGGCCCTCACCGGCCTCGCCGAGCACCTCGGCGGCGGCCCCCTCGCCGGCCTCGCCGCCGCCCGCGTCTGGCACCCCCTCGGGATGACCGGCACCCGCTTCGACGAGGTCACCCTGCGCGCACCCCTGGCCGACCTGGTCCGCTTCCTGTGCCACGTCGTCGCCGCGGAGGGCGCCGTGCGCGCCTGGACCGCCGAGTCCCTGCGCATCCGCACCGGGGAGCTCACCCCCGCCCGCGGCCTGCTCTGGCACCCCGCCCCCTACGGCGTCTGGGTCCACCCGGCGCCCGCCCCGTCCGGCCCGGCCCTGTGGGTCTGCCCGCGCCGCGGCCGCTGGGCCGTCCTGCTCCCCACCGCGGACCGGTCCGCAGACGACCGGTCCGCAGACGACCGGCCCGCGGACGACCGGCCCGCGCCCCTGCGTACCGCCTTCCGTGACGCGGTGTTCGCCCCGTCCGGCCCCGTACGGCCGGACGGCGGCGCGCAGCCGGCCGGGTCCGGCACCCACCCGTAGCACTCGGAGCGCGCGCCCCGCGGGAGCGACGTACGGTGATGCCGATGTCGCCGAGCGTTGTCGTTCCCGCTGCGGAGGTAGACGGATGCGTACGGTCCAAGGGGTCGCCCTCGAAGGGCTCCGAGCCCGGGTACGGGCCCTCGGAGCGGAACCCGGGCTGCGGACGTCCGTACGGGAATCCGTACCGCGCGCCGCCGCCCTCGTCCTCGGCCTCGTGCCCGCACGCACCAGGCCGCGCCCCGGCACCGCCCGCGCCTCCGCCGCCGTACTGGGTGCCCTGCGCGCCCGCCGCGGCGACGCGCCCGTGCTCGTCCGGGCCCGGTCCGGGCGGACCGTGCTCGTCCTGCTCGCCCCCGAGGACCTGGACCGCTTCTACGCCGAACCCCTGAGCGTCCTCGAAACCGGAGCACAGCCCCCCGGCCTCGGCTGCCCGCACGCCGGTGACGGCCGGGAGCAACGGCAGACCCATGCGGAGGTCCTCGCCGCCGGGATCGCCGTACACCCCGCCTGCGGCACCTTCCTGGCGGCCGTCGCCGAGGAGGCCCGCCACCTCACCGGATCCGGCAGCCTCGAACTCGCCCGCGCCCGTCACGCCATGGGCCGCGCCGCCCGCCGCATCGTCCTCGGAGACGCGGCCGCCGACGACGTGGAACTCTCGGACTGGCTCGCCCGCTCCCGGCCCAAGAACCGGGCGAGGGCCGCGCGGCGCATCCGGGAGTACGCCCGCCGGGCCGGGCCGAGCACCCTCCTCGGGCGGGCCGCCCAGCAGGCGGCCCCCGCCGCCGTCGGGGACCCCTTCGGCCAGGCCCGCCAGTGGCTGCTCGCCCTGGACTCCCTCCCGGCCACCCTGCTGCGCACCCTGCTCCTGCTCGGCGCGCACCCCGCAGAGCAGGACGCGGCCGCCGCCGAGGCGGCCGGGGCCGCGGCCCGCGGTGAACTGCCCCGGCTGCGGGCCTGCGTACGGGAGACCCTGCGGCTGTACCCGGTGGTGCCCGACCTGGTGCGGACCACCCGGGCCGAGACGGAGTGGCGGGGCGTGCGCTATCCGGCCGGCACCTCCGTCCTGCTGCCCGCCGCGTTCCACCAGCGCGACCCCGAACGGGTACCGGCCGCGCACGTGTTCGTACCGGGCCGGTGGAAGAGCCCCGACGCCGACCAGGACATCCGGATGGCGCCCTTCGGCCACGGCGGCGGCCGGTGCCCCGGCGACCAGCTCGGCCTGCTGGTCACGGCCGCGTTCTGCGCCGAGGTCCTGCGCGGCCACCGCGTCGGGGCGTCCCGGCCGGCCGTGGACCCCGTGGGCCCGCTGCCCACGACGCTCGACCCGCACGGCATCCGGCTCACCCTCATCCGCCGCTGACCACTGACCGCTGACCGCGGGCCCCGCCGGGGCCGCCGCACCGCTTCCCCCGACCCCTGCCGACCACGCGAGGACCCCATGCCCGACGCCGCCACCGCCGCGTCCACCCCCGCGTCCACCGACGCGGACACCGAGCTGCTCGCCGACCTGTGCCGTGAACTCGCCGAGGCCGCCGACGCGGTCGGCGAGGCCGCCCGCTACGCCTCCGGGCTGGCCTTCGGCCCCCGGCTGCCCGCGACCGCACTGGCCCGCGGCGGCCGCCGCCGACAGGGCTGGCACACCCTGCTGCGCACCCTCACCGACCCGGCGGGCCTCGGCTGGGCCCCGCGCGGCCGGGGCGCGGCCCGGGCCGGGAGGCTCGCCGGGATGCTGACGGGCCGTGAGAGCCTCGCGGTCACCGTGGCCGTCTGCGGGCTGCGCGCACGCCTGCGGGCGGTCAGCGCGGCCCGCCCCGACCTGCGGACGGATCCCGGTGCGGCGGCGGTCCTGGAAGCGGTGGAAGGGGGCCGCCAGGCGGAGGCCGCCCGGCTGTTCCGGAGCATCATGCGCGAGCGGGGCGCCGGGCCCGCCTTCTCCCTGCTCACCCCGGCCTTCGCCGACATCCTGGCCTGGCACGCCCTGACCGACGCGAACCCCTTCAACGACCACGCGGGCTGGCAGGTCGCCACCGGGCGGGCGGTGCCCCCGGAGCCGCTGCTCGGGCTGGGCGCGGCCTTCCGGGCCTTCTGCGACCGGGGCCCCGGACTGTCCGAGGGACAGTCACCCCCGCCCGCGTCCCGGCCGCCGCACCCCTGCCCGCATCCGTACCCGCGTCCGCAGGCCCACGCGGGACCGGTCCAGGGGCCGGTACCGGAACGTCCCGGCAGTCTGCGCGGCCACGCGGCGGCGCTGCGCTCCCACGCCCGGCGGCTGCGCGCTGCCGCGGACGCGCCCGCCTGGCGGGACCCGGGCGCCGGCGTACTGTGCGCAGAGGTCACGGTCCTGGCATGCCGGTGCGCCACCGCGGCGGACGGATTCGCCCTGGCGGCGGCGCAGCTCGGCGAGGCACCCCGCAAGCGCTGAACGCGGTTCCCGGGACCGGGCCGGAGCCTTGGGCTACAGGACCGCTGACAGCAGCAGGACGAAGCCCAGGGCGACCACCGAGATGATGGTCTCCATCACCGACCAGGTCTTGACGGTCTGTCCGACGGTCATCCCGAAGTACTCCTTGACGAGCCAGAACCCGGCGTCGTTGACGTGGCTGAAGAACAGCGAGCCCGCCCCGATGGCGAGGACCAGCAGCGCGGTCTCCGTCGTGGACATGCCCGCGGCGAGGGGAGCCACCAGACCGGCCGCCGAGATCGTGGCCACGGTCGCCGATCCCGTGGCCAGCCGGATGGCCACGGCGATCAGCCAGGCCAGCAGCAGCGTCGGTACCGCCCAGTGCTCCGACAGGTCCATGATCATCTGGCCGACTCCGGCGTCGATCAGGGTCTGCTTGAAGCCGCCGCCCGCGCCCACGATCAGCAGGATCCCGGCGATCGGGCCCAGGGACTTGTCCACCGTGGACGACAGCCGCTCCTTGGTGAAGCCGGCCGCCCGGCCGAGGGTGAACATGCCCACCAGCACCGCTGCGAGCAGGGCGATCAGGGGCGAGCCGATGACGTCGGTGACCCGCTGCACCGCATTGGCGGGGTCGTCGACGACTATGTCGACCAGGGCCTTGACCAGCATCAGGCCCACCGGCAGCAGCACGGTGAAGACGGTCGCCCCGAACCGCGGGCGCCGCTCCAGCTCAGCGGAAGGACGCTGGGCGATCATGGCCTCGGGGGCCGGGATGTCCACCCAGCGCGCCGCGTACCGGGAGAACAGCGGGCCGGCGATGACCACGGTCGGGACGGCCACGAGCACCCCGAGGGCGAGGGTGACGCCGAGGTTGGCGTGGAGCGCGTCGATGGCGACGAGTGGCCCGGGGTGCGGCGGGACCAGCCCGTGCATCACGGACAGTCCGGCCAGGGCGGGGATCCCGATCCGCATCAGGGAGTAGTTGCCCCGCTTGGCCACCAGCAGGACCACCGGGATCAGCAGCACGATGCCGACCTCGAAGAAGAGCGGCAGCCCGATCACCGAGGCGATCAGCACCATCGCCCAGGGCATGGCCCGCCCCTTGGCCCGGGCCAGGATCGTGTCGACGATCTCGTCCGCGCCGCCCGAGTCGGCCAGCAGTCTGCCGAGGATCGCGCCGAGCGCGATCAGCATGCCCACCCCGGCGACCGTCGCGCCGAGGCCGGCCGTGAAGCTGGCCATGGTCTTGGCGAGGGGAGCGCCCGCGAAGACGCCGAGGGCGAGCGAGCCGACCGTCAGCGCCAGGAAGGCGTGCATCCGCAGGCGGGTGATGAGCAGGACGATGACGGCGATTCCCGCGAGGACGGCGATGCCCAACTGGGTGTTCCCGGCCGTGGTGATCGGTCCGGTGCCGGCCGCTGCCAGGGTCTCGACGCTGAGACTGGTCACGCTGAAGATTCCTTAGTTCTCGGGGTGCTGGTTCTCGGGTGTGCGGAGCCCGCGCAGGGCGGCCAGCGCCCGTTCGGTGATCTCCTGCGGTGATCCGGACACGTCGACGACGACGCCGGGCTCGTCCTCCTGGAGCGGCTCCAGGGTGGCGAACTGCGAGTCCAGCAGGGTGGTGGGCATGAAGTGGCCCTTGCGGGCGGCCATCCGCTCCTCGATCAGCGGGCGCTCCCCGGTGAGGTGGACGAAGACCGTGCGGGGGGTCACGGCGCGCAGCCGGTCCCGGTAGGCGCGCTTGAGCGCCGACGCCGAGACCACCGCGCCGCGGCCCGTGCCCCGGTTGCGGATCCATGCGCCGATGGCGTCCAGCCACGGCCACCGGTCCGCGTCGTCCAGGGGAGTGCCGGCCGACATCTTGGCGACGTTGGCCGCGGGATGGAAGGCGTCGCCCTCGGCGTACGGGACGCCGAGCGCCTCCGCGAGCATCCGGCCCACGGTCGTCTTGCCCGTCCCGGCCACGCCCATCACCACAATGACGCGCTGGGTGCTCACGTCGTACCTCGCTGTCCTCGTCGACATCGGTCCGTGTTCGTGGGCACCACTGAAGCCTATTAAGTAGTACTTATTCAAGGTGGAGGCGGTAAAACATCGCACCTTTTGTTCGCCGGGGTGTCACCGTACGCTTACGCCATGACCACCGAAGGCAGTCCCGGACCGGGTCTGCACTCCCACGTGCTGGACACCCTCGGCCTCGCCATCACGGCGGGGGAGCACCCGCCGGGCAGCGTGCTGCGCACCGACGAGATCGCCGCGGGCTTCGATGCGTCGCGGACCGTGGTCCGGGAGGTCGTCCGGGTCCTGGAGTCCATGCACCTGGTCGAGTCGCGCCGCCGCGTCGGTGTCACCGTCCGCCCCGCCGACGAGTGGAACGTGTACGACCCGCGGGTCATCCGCTGGCGCCTGGCCGGCGCCGACCGGCCCCGCCAGCTGCGCTCCCTGACCGTGCTCCGCTCCGCGATCGAGCCGGTCGCGGCCGGACTGGCGGCGGCCCTGGCCACCCCCGACCAGTGCGCCGAGCTCACCGAGGCCGCCCTCGGCATGGTCCGCACCTCGCGCGGCCACCAGCTCGACGGGTACCTGAAGCACGACGTCGCCTTCCACCGCATCGTGCTGAACGCCTCCGGCAACGAGATGTTCGCCCGGCTCGGGGACGTGGTCGCGGAGGTCCTCACCGGCCGTACCGAGCATGCGGTGATGTTCCACGACCCCGACCCGGCGGCCGTCACCCTCCACGTCCAGGTGGCCGAAGCGGTCAGGGAGGGCGACGCGGCCCGCGCCGAGGCGCTGACCCGCAGGATCGCGGTGGGCGCCCTGGAGGAACTGGACGTCCTCGCCCCGTAGTCCCCGTCCGGAGATCACCCTGCACGAGCCGGGCACGGCGGGCACAATGGCCTTCGGCGAGGCCAACGGCGCCCGGATGCGGGGCGGTTGCCCGATGTCCCGGGGAGAGATGATGGAACGCCAGATCCAGCAGATCGAACTGCCCAACGGGGAGACCGTGCTCGCACGCGTCAGCGTGATGCGCCCCGAGGACGTTCCCCACGGGCAGGAGGAGCCCCTCTACGAGGACGTGGGCGCCCTCGACCACCTCACCGCCCGCGTGGACCAGCTGAACGAACTCGTCAGCGGCATCGGATCCGCCGTCCTCGACGCCGCCCGCGCCGCCCGCCCCGACGAGGTCAGCGCCACCTTCGGGATCGAACTGGCGGCGAGGCCGGGCAAGGCCGTCGCCCTCCTGGCGGACGGCGAGGCGAAGGCCGCGGTCTCGGTCACCCTCACCTGGCGCCGTCGTGAGGCACAGGACACGGTGGGCCCGCCCGACGCGAGCGGATGACCGCGGCCGAAGGCCCGCTCGCGATGATCAGCTGGACTGTTCCCCGTCCCGCGCCCCGGGCGAGGTGCGCGGGGCGGTCTGCTGGACCGCCCAGCCGTTGCCGTCCGGGTCCGAGAAGTAGACGAACGAGCCCCACCGCTGTTCGGTGTTTCGAAATCGGCGGCGGACCGCATCGTTGCCCATCTCGGCCCACTCCTCGCGATGCGGCCGCGCCAGAGGTTCCGGAAAAGGACCGTGCTCATCGTGGACGGCACCCTGGTGCCCACCCGCGACCACACCATCGCCGCACAGTCGAAGAACTACCGGTACTCCACCAACCACCAGGTCGTCACCGGCGCCGAAGCCGCCGTCGGCAAGACACTCACAATCGCCGGCGGCGGCTATCCAGGCACCAGACTCGTCATGCCCCACCGCCGCCGCAAGGGCAAAGACCTGCCCGACTGGAAGCAGGAGCACAACAAGTCCCACAAGCAGGTCCGAGCCCGAGTCGAGCACGTCTTCGCCCGTATGAAGAACTGGAAGATCCTCCGCGACTGCCGTCTCAAAGGCGACGGAGTCCACCACGCCATGCTCGGCATCGCCCGCATGCACAACCTCGCCCTCGCCGGATAGACGAGCGGACCGCACCGCAACCGACCCGCACCGACGAATCAAAGGTCACTTACGGGACAAACCTGAGGTCAGCGATCTCCGATCGCTTACGAGAACGACTTCCACCAGCAGCAAGATCCGGGGTCAAGGCCCATGCGCTGGCGTCAGCCATTTGTGAGCGGGGCAGCAGTCGGCTGCTGTGGAGGGGCCGTTCCCTGGTTCATACGGCGTTCAGCAAGCCCCTGGTGAAGGCTCGATGACTTCGCCGCCCGGCAGCAGTTCACCGCCGTCCTCGAAGGCCAGGACTCCGTTGCACAGGAGGCTCCACCCCTGTTCAGGGTGGAAGACGATGGTGCGGGCGGCATCATGGTCCGGCGCAGTGGCCGGCGGGCAGGGCGGCTGATGGTTGCACATGGTAGTCCTCATGCGTGGCGAATGGCTGGGCTGGCTGCCGTCGTGGTGGCTGTCCGAGGCAGGACGCGGTCGGGTCGTGCAGCTGCGGCCCCGTCGGAGAGTTGGTCAGGCGCTGATCAGCTTGGTCACGAACGGGGCGATCTGGTCGTGGTCGTGGCCGAAGGGTGGACGCGTGGCGGGGCAGCAGTCCGAAAGGGCCGCGGACTCCGTGCCCGCCCCACCCGCATCAGCGCGCCGCTTCCGTCGCGGCGGGCGAGTTGGCCCCGGAAACGAGGACATGGGGCTCGCCGCTGCCGTTCGCCGGTACTGTCCACACGTCGTTGGTACCGTCCCCGCGCTGGAGCCCGTACGCCAGGGTGAAGTTGTCGAGCCAGGCCGCCTGATCGTCCACCGTTCGCGTCTCCGCCGACTCGGTGCGCCCCAGGGTCGCGAGGTCGAGGACGGACAGGCGCCAGCCCTTGGCGGGGTCGGCACCGACGGCCTGCTTGAAGGCGACCCGGGTATTGTCCGGAGACAGCGACGGGCACTCCACGTTGTCCACCAGGATGCGCAGGGTCCTGGCCGCCAGGTCCCCCTCCACCAGGGAGCGGGTTCCCGCGCTGGAGAGCGTCGCGTAGAAGCGGTTGCTGTCGGCGGCGAAGGTGACGCCCCAGACGTTGATATCCGCCGCCCGGTAGGGGTGCCCCTGCCGGTAGACGGCGAATTCCTCCAAGGAGTGGGTGAGCCCGCCCGTGCGCGTGTCGAGGATCCCGGTACGGGTCGAGAAGCCGCCGCCGGCGTACGAGTCCCCGCCCACGAACAGCGTCCAGGCGACCATCCGGCCGTCTGGGGAGACCCGGGTCCGGTTCGGGAGACCGGTCAGGTTGACGGTACGTCGAACCTGCTGGTCCGCGTCGAGAACCAGGAGCCGGGGCTCGCTGAGTGCGCCGGTGGGAGTGAGGCAGGCGGTGGTGCCGCCCGCGGTGTAAGCGCGGTCGCAGCGCTGCGACGTGACGGTCCGCGGGCCCGCCGGGTCGGCGAGGGACACCGTGGACAGCAACCCGTTGCTCAGCACCTGGAGCCGACTGCCGTGTGAGTGCCGACCGTCCGGGGAGGCTGCGGCGACCGGACCGGGGCCGTCGCCGTGGGCGTCGGCCGCGTTGTGACGGGCGCGGACGACGGTGGTGGTTGCCAGGGTCGCCAGCAGGGCGGCGGCGAGCACGGTCACCATGATCCTGCCGCGCTGGGTGGGGGCGTTCATTCGCAAGTACCAGTCCTTTCATCCGGGTTTCGCTCCGGATCCGGTTCCCGAGTCGTGTGCACGGCGGGTCCTGCTGTCGGGGCCGCGGTTCGGGAGGCCCCAGGGGCCAGCAGGAACGCCGTCGCCACCGCGCCGACGACCACGCACAGCGCCGCCCCCCGGCTCGCCGCGGCCGCGCCCCACACCTGCCAGGCCAGCCCGAACAGCACGGACGAGCCGAGGTAGGCCAGCGCCTGGCCGCTTTGGATCACGGCGATGCCGGTCGTCCGCAGCCGTTCCGGCAGCACGGGTGCGGCGAGTGCCATCAGCACGCCCTCGGTGGCGGCGTAGAAGATCCCGTTCAGGCCGACGACCAGGACCAGGAGCATCGGGCCGTCGAGCGGGCCTTGCAGCAGCAGGTAGACCAGCGCCAGCATGCCGTAGCCGCCGAGCATCACCGGCAGCCTTCCGATACGGTCCGCGAGCGCACCCAGTGGGGCCGCAAGGAGCAGGTAGGAGAGGCTGGTTCCGACGGCCAGCAGCGGGAACCATCCGATGGACAGCGACTCGCGCCGCTGCAGCAGCAGGTACACGAATCCGTCGCCGATGGTGGCGAGTCCCAGCAAGCAGGCGGCCGCCACCAGGCGCCGGACCGGCCCGGTCCGCAGGAGCCGGCCGAGGGCGCGCGGTGAGACGGTGCCCTTCGTCGGCCCCGCCTCCCGATGGTCCCGTACGAAGAGGACGAGGACCAGCACGCCCAAGGCCGCGATGCAGAAGCTGGTGACGAAGACCGCGTCGAACGACTGGCCGGAGGCGGTCAGTACGGCCAACGCCACCAGGGGGCCTGCGAAGGCCCCGATGCTGTCCATGGCGCGGTGCACCCCGAAGGCGCGGCCGAGCGCGTCGCTTGGCGCGGACAGGGTGATGAGCGCGTCGCGCGGAGCGGTACGCAATCCCTTGCCCGCCCGGTCGGCGGTCAGCACCAGCCCGATCGACGACGCGGAGCTGCCCACGGCGACCAGGCCGAGCTTGGCCAGGGCCGAGAGGCCGTATCCGGCGCCGGCGACCGCCTTGCGCCGGCTTGTCCGGTCGGCCACGTACCCGCCGATGAGTCTGAGCAGGGCGGTGGCCCCGGTGTTGAGCCCGTCGAGGACTCCGTAAGCCGCCGGGCTGAGTTGCAGGCCGAGGACAAGGTAAAGGGGCAGGACGGCGCTGACCATTTCTGCGGAGACGTCGGTGATCAGGCTGACGGCGCCGAGCGTGAGGACGTTGCCCCCGACCATGGTCCACCGGCCGCGCCGGCCGGTGACGGCGGAGTCGGCTGGCAGCTCCTTCCTGCCGATCGTGGAGAGATACACGGGGTTGCGACCTCCGGACGGGGATGAGGGATGAGGGGGATGTGCAGGGGATCAGGGCGGGTGGGGCCCGGACACCGCCGCGCCCCCGAAGCGGTGGCGCGGGCGGCATCCGGCTTGGTCAGGCAGATGGCCGGACCGGCAGAGGGGAGAACGGTACGGGCGCTATCAGTGGCAGGTGCCGGTGCCGCTGTCCTTGTACGTCTTGCCCGCCACGGGGACGAACTGCCAGTCGTAGCTGCTGGCGTGCAGGGTCAGCTTGAGCACGCCGAAGGTGTCGTTGTTGCGGGCTTCACTGTTGGGCTTGATGGTGCCGAAGCCGTAGAGGCTCGCACCGCCCATGCCGGCGACGAACTGCCGCAGACCGCGCGCAGTGTCGAGCTGGCCGCTCGGGTTCTGCGGGGCGAACCGCTCGTACTGGTGGTTGTGGCCGGTCAGGATGACCTCGGCGTTGTTGTCGTACAGTGCCTGCACGAGCGGACCCGTCGCCGGGTCGGGGGCGTGGCCGGAGCTCGAGGTCCACCGAGGCTTGTGCCAGTAGGCCACCGTGCACGGCTTGGTGCTGGCCGCAAGGTCGGCGCGCAGCCACTGCTCCTGGGCCGAGCCCACCGTCATGCCGGTCTCGGAGTTCAGCGCCACGACGTGCCAGTTGCCGAGGTCGTACGAGTAGTAGCCTTTGCCGGCCGCACCCGCTTTGGTACCGAAGTAGTTGTAGTACGCGGAGGCGCCCGAGGTGTGGTAGTCGTGGTTGCCCGGCGCGGGGCGGGTGCGGGCCTTGTGGCGGCCCCAGGTCGGCTCGTAGTACGTGGAGAAGTCCGACGCAGTGCCGTTCGGGTAGGCGTTGTCCCCGACGGTGAACACCGTGCCGGAGATGTTGTCGAGCAGCTTCGCCGTCGCGGTGTCCCCGGAACCCGATGTGGCTATGTCACCCGCACCGACGAGCACCGGGTCGCCGGGCGGCGGGGTGGTGGAGCCCGACGGGGTCGGCGTTGTCGGCGTCGGACCGCCGCCAGTCTCGATTACCAACTGTGGTGCGGTGGCGCCGGTCTCGCGCGAGTCGTAGTCCGCCCCGTTGCTGCTCGACGAGGTCACGCCGATGCCGAAGGTGCCGTTGCCCTTCACGTACGAGGTCACGTCGACCTTGTACCAGGTGTTACGGGAGACCGAGCGGAGGGTGCCCAGTACGGTGCCGTCAATGGAGGGCCGGTTTCCGTACGTGACGGACGTCTCGGACCACGAGGTGTTGGACATCGCGCGGAACGTGCCGCCGCTGCTGCTCTCCGCTCCCGCGACGTCGTCGACGTGGATCCGGAGCGTCGCCCGGGTTATGGGCTTGGTGATGCCCGTGACGTCGAACTTCAGAAACATCCGCTTGACGGGGCTGTTGTCCGCGCCGAGCTGCTTCGATGTGCCGTAGTTCGTGCTGGCGTAGCGGTTGTTGACGTAGGTGTCGGCGGTCGGGGAGAATTTGATGTCCGTCGCCGACGCGCTGGGCGCGAGGCTTGTCAGGGTAGTGGCCGCCACAGCGGCTGAAGCGAGTACAGCGACGAGAGCCACCGTGGTGGTCTTCCGACTGGGCATGCGAAACCTTTCGCTTGCGGTACGTGGGCGCCACGGAACGTAGGGGCTTGACCCTCGATCGTGGACACCGGTTGGTGTGCGGCAGTGGTCAAGGCGGTCAGCGGCGGACCAAGGTCGCGCCGTCGGCCCTGCCACGTTCGCGGGGGTGCGGTCAGGAGCGGCGCCGGAGCGGGAATGCCCGCAGAGGACGATGTCCCGGACCATCAGAACTTGCACCCCGCATGCTCAATGGGGCGGCTTCTCCTGACCCATGACCCGGCTGGTACGGCGGAACGATGTGTCCCGCATTGCACAGCTCGAAGAGTCCGCCCGGCGCAGCAGCGGTGATGAGGGCGGGGACCACGCGCGAGTCCCAGCAGCTGACCCACAGCCTCGTGGGGCTCTACCCGAGGGCGAAGTTCCGGAAGACCGACGGGTCGGGGGCGATGCGATCTCGAAACGAGCGGGCTCGATCCAGCAGTTCGTGCATGCTTGCGTCTCCTGGCTCTGGACATCCCGGGTGGGTGTCAGGTGAAGAGCCTGAGGAAGCTGCGTGAGCTGATCGTGAGCCTACGGTGAGAGTGTCCTCATGCGACTGACCGGTCATTTGACGATAGGCCGAGCCGGTAGTCGGCGCCGCGGATGGTCGCCACGTTGGCCGGTCCCCACTCTGCGCCGAAGGTAGCGCCGAAGGCGTCGACGATGTTCGATCCCGGGTCGTGGTCGAAACTCAAAACTCAGCTGCGCAGTTGCTCCCGCCTCAGCACCTGGCCGGGATGGCACACCGCTCATCGGTGGAAGTACGGAGCATGTGGTCGAAACCTGGTGTATCGCCTTCGCTGAGGGGGTCGTGGTGGGCAGGCCCCGTGCATACGGGGTGGCACTCTCTTGCAGCTCGCAAGATCCGTCCGCACCCGGGGCCCGAGTGGACCGGCCGCGAGCGGACACTGTCGTCTAGTTGTCGCCGTGGTCCGGAATGGTTGGCGTATCCGCCGAGGCGGGAGATGAGAAATCTCTCCTCTTCATCCATACGTCCGATGGGGGCGGCAGGCTAGCCGGATGGTGCTTCGGAAGGTCGGCGTGGTACTCGCTGCTCTGTGCGCCCTTACGGCCGTAGGGGCAGTGGTCGGATATGGGTGGGCCAGTGACGGCGATCCGCCATCTCTGGGTCCTGAGATCGTGGTACCCGTATCGAAGAACAGTCTTGAGCCGTCGTCACCTCCGTCGCGGTCTGTCGCGCCTTCCTCCCCCCCACCGCCGTCAGCCGTGGCGTCGACTCCTTCGTCGACCGAACCCGGAGGCCGGCCAGTCCCGAGGCGGTCGCCGCCCCGCAGCGATGACGGTGCCAGCCCTTCTCCCAGTGCCAGTCCTTCTCCCAGTGCCAGCCGGCGAGCTACGACCGGGAGCGATGACGATGACGACGGCGGCAGCGACGGGTGAGACGGCGCCATCGGATGCCGAGCGCCCGGTCACGCATCGTGGGAATGATGCTGCTCCTGGTCGCCACGACGCTGGCCGTGCCGGCACTCGGCATCACGCTGATCTGGCAGGTCAGACTCGACGCCGAGATGGATGATCAACTGCGCCGTGAAGCGGACAAGTTGCGCCGGTTCGCACATACGGCGCGGGAGCCGGCCACCGGGGAGCCATTCGTCGACGGGGCGTCGCTGCTGACCGAGTTCATGACCGTCAACCTGCCGCGCCGGGAGGAGGCGTTCTTCAGCCTCGTCGACGGCCGAGCCGACCGGCTCAGCCCCAATGTCGTACCCACGCGACTGGACCAGGACGCAGCTGTGGTCGCGCAGCTGTCGGAGGGGAGCGGCACGCGGATCGGCTGGCTCGACTCGCCGGCCGGGCGAGTGCGCTACGGCGTCGTCCCGGTGCGGGTGGCGGGGGACCGGCACGACACGCGTCTGGTGATCGTGGAGTTCCGGGATCGCCAGATGCGGGAGGAACGGTGGCTCGCGAAGATGTTCCTGACCGCGGGGGGCGGAGGGCTGGTGCTCGCGGGCGCGGCGAGCTGGCTGGTGGCCGGCCGGGTGCTGGCGCCGATCCGCCTGGTGCGGCAGACCGCCGAGCGGATCGGAGAGACCGACCTGACGGAGCGGCTGGAGGTGGCGGGAACTGACGACGTGGCAGCGCTGGCACATACGTTCAATAGCATGCTGGACCGGCTGGAGAGCGCGTTCACCACCCAGCGCCGTTTTCTCGACGAAGTGGCGCACGAGCTGCGCACCCCGATCACAGTGATCCGGGGCACTCTGGAGCTGATGGAGGACGGGGCGGACGATCCGGCGGCGACCCGAGCTCTGGTTGTGGACGAGTTGGACCGGATGACCCGGATCGTGGAGGACCTGCTGCTGCTGGCCAAGGCGGAGCGCCCGGACTTCCTCGCGTTCGGCGAGACGAACCTGACGGACCTGGTGGTCGACGTGGTCGCCAAGGCCCGGGCGCTGGGCAACCGGCACTGGCGGGTGGCACAAGTGTCGGAGGCCACACTCTTCGTCGACGGCCAGCGGCTCACGCAGGCGCTGATGCAGCTCGCGGCGAATGCCGTGCGCCATACCCGCGCCGGGGACCTCATCGAGGTCGGCTCCCAGCTCCGCGAAAGCAGCCTGCTGCTGTGGGTGCGGGATGTGGGGCCGGGGGTCGGGCCGCAGGACCGGGAGCGCATCTTCGAACGCTTCGCGCAAGCCGGCCCAGTTGTCTCGGCCGACGCGTCGAGTCCGGGCATCGGGCTCGGCCTCGCCATCGTCCTGGAGATCGCTCAGGCGCACGGCGGCACGGCCTGGGTGGAGGACGCCGAGGGCGGCGGCGCCCGTTTCATGATTGCCCTGCCCGCCCACACTTCCCGGCAGAAAGGACACCATGAACCGGGTACTCATAGCGGAGGACGAGCCCAGGATCGCCGCCTTCGTGCAACGGGGCCTGCAAAGCGCTGGTTTCGTCACCACCGTGGTCGGTGACGGGCTATCCGCCTACGAGGAGGCCCGGGCGGGCGGCTGTGACCTGATGATCCTGGATCTGGGGCTGCCGGCCTGCGACGGGTTCACCGTGCTGCGCAGGCTCCGCGAGGACCGGGTGACCCTGCCGGTGATCATCCTGACAGCGCGGGACAGCGTGTCCGACACCGTGGCGGGTCTGGAGGGCGGCGCCGACGACTACCTTTCCAAGCCGTTCGCCTTCGAGGAGCTGCTGGCCCGGGTGCGGCTACGGCTACGCGCGGACGGCGCCCCGGAAGCCTCACTGCTGAGAGCCGGTGACCTCGTACTCGATCTGCGCACCCGGCGGGCACACGTGGACGGGAGGGTTGCGGAGCTGTCCGCGCGGGAGTTCGCACTGGCCGAGGTGTTCCTGCGCCACCCCGACCAAGTGCTGACGCGAGAACAATTGCTCAGTATGGTCTGGGGATTCGACTACGATCCCGGGTCCAACATCGTCGACGTCTACGTGCGCTACCTGCGACGCAAAGTGGGTGCCGACCGGGTGGAGACCATCCGCGGCGCCGGCTACCGGCTGCGCGTCTGACTGCCGCCTCTGTCCGCGCACAAAAGTTCATGGGCAAAGCCCGGGCGGCGGTGCCGCGGGCCGGGCGTCTTTCTGGTCCGGGGGCGTCCGGCAGCCCGCCACGCCTCCGGCCAGGACTGTTCAGGGTGGGCGAAGCCCATCCCGCAGCGACACGGCAGGCGCCCTCGACCGCTCGGCACGGCTGCTGCCTGGTTGGCGTAGTTCTTCTCCTCGTACTTGATGGGGCTGAGGTAGCCGAGCCGTTTCAGGATGCGACTGGGGTTGTAGAAGCCGTCGATGTACTCGAAGAGCGCGAGGTTCGCTTCGGCTCCGGTGGTGAAGATGCGGCCGCGGATGCACTCGGTCTTGATGACCATCCACAGGTTCTCCGCCAGGGCATTGTCATACGAGTCGCCGACCGAGCTCATGAACGCCTGGATCCCGGCGCTGACCAGGCGGGTTGTGAGCTTCACGGACGTGTATTGACAGCCGTGGTCCGCCTGGTGAATGAGCTCGCCGGCGTGACATCGCGGCTGGCCAGGGCGTATTCCAGCGAAGTGAGGACCAGGTCCGCCTCGGCGGGGGCGGAGGTTTCCCAGGCCACGACCCGGCGGGAGAACGCGTCGCGGATCGCGGACAGCCACAGCGGGCCCTCCAGCGTCGTGACCATGGTCAGGTCGGTGACCCACAGCCGGTTCGGCCCGTTCGCGGTGAAGTCGCCCCTGACCAGGTCAGGGCGCGGTCGGCGTCCGGGGCACGACGGGTGAAGCCTTCGTTCCGGCGGGGGCTGATCCCGGTCAGGCCGGCTTGGCGCATGAGCCGTTCGACGCGCTTGCGGCCGACGTGGACGCCCTCGCGCTTGAGGACGGCGTGCACGCGGGGTGAGCCGTAGATCCCGCCGGACTCGACGTGGACCTCACGGATCCGCCCGGTCAGCTCGGCGTCCTGGCGGCGCCGCTCGCACGGCTCGGTCTCGGCCTGGCGCCACCGGTAGTAGGTGGAGGAGGGGATGGAAAGTTTCCGGAGTACGGGCTCGACCCCCAGGTGCGGGTGCGCGTCGAGGAGCGCGGTGACCTGGGCCGGGTCGGGTCGAGCTGGGCCGCGAAAAAGGCCGAGGCTGTCCGCAGGACCTCGTTCGCCCGCTTGAGCTGGGCGTTCTCCTGCCGCAGGACGGCCAGCTCCTCACGCTCGGCGGTGGTGAGCATGTAGCCTCGCTCGCCGGCGTCGGTCTCGGCCTGTCGAATCCAACTGCGCAGGGCCTCTTGGTGCACGCCGAGCTCCTCGGCCATGCGGCGGATCACCGGATTCGGCTCGGCGGTCCGGCACACCCGGACCGCACGCTCACCAACTCCAGCGGGTACTTCCTCGGCGCAGGCATCGTCTGGGTTCCTCTCATGAAACCCATCTGACCCTCTGTCACCTCTTCCCGCATCTCGGGGGAACCTCAGTGGAAGCCTCGCGTGTAATCCGGCACGAGCACACCCATCTTCGTGCGTACGCCGCCATCCGGCTGGGTATGTGGGCGTCTCCCGGCCGACCCAAACCGTTGTGGCGTGTCCATGAGAAGACTCTCACAGGGAACCCACGATTAGCTCATGTATTCGCCACAAGCTCTCACCCACGACATCCACCCAGGATGTTTCAGAGCCAGGAGACGTGAGCATGGACGACCTACTGAAGCGGGCCCGTTCCTTTCGACACCGCATCGCTCGCGAGAAGGAAATCTTCCGGAGCTTCGCGCTCGGGCAGAGCCCGGCAACGCTGTTCATCACCTGCTGCACTGCGGCGCGGTAGGGGCCGTGGCCCGTGGTGAGGACCTGACCCATCTGCCCAGCGTGGCGGAGTGGGTGGACTTCGCCCGACCGGCACTGACCGGGCTGCTCGACATCCCGCCGAAGGACCCGGCGCTGCCGGACGCCGTACAGCGCCATGTCACCGCGCAACTGATGACGCTGCGTGGCTATCCGCAGATCGAGCGCGGCACGGCCGAGGGCCAACTGAGCCTGCACGGCTGGTTCTACCGGGTGGACACCGGAGATTTGTGGGAGCTCGACGAGACACGAGGTGTATTCGGCCAGTACTGAGACCACGCCCCCCTGCACGCGCACCGGGTGACCGGTGCGCGCGAAAGGAACACCCGTGCCCCCTGAACACACACGCTCCGTCGGCAGCGCACGCCACGCGCGCCGGGGACCCGGCCGGTCGGCCCACGGCGCCGCCGGCCCGTCAGCCCGCCCGGCCTCCGCCAGCACGGACATCCTCGCTTCCCTCGTCGTCTTTCTGGTGGCGCTGCCGCTGTGCATCGGGGTGGCGGCCGCCTCCGGCGTCCCCATCGCCCTCGGCATCATCTCCGGGATCATCGGCGGCCTGGTCGTCGGCTTCCTGCCCGGCAGCAGCCTGCAGGTATCAGGGCCGGCCGCCGGCCTCGCCGGGCTCTGCCTGGAATTCACCACCGAGCACGGTCTGGCCCTGCTCGGCCCCGTCATCCTGGCCTCCGGCCTGATCCAGATGGGGCTCGGAGCGCTCAAACTGGGAAGTCTGTTTCAGTCCATTTCCCTGGCCGTGGTGCAGGGCATGCTCGCCGGCATCGGGCTGCCGCTCATGCTGAGCCAGAGTTACGCCGTCATGGACGCCAAGCAGCTCGGCTCGGCCATCAAGAACATCGGGGGTCTGCCACACCTGGTCCAGTCCACCCTGGCCGATCCACACCGGCTGGCCGCCCTGTTCCTGGGTATCGGCTCCCTGGCGATCTGCTTCCTGTGGAAGAAAGTGCCCGCCCCCCTGTCCAAAGTGCCCGCTCCCCTGATCGCGGTCATGCTCGGCTCCGTCCTCGCCGCCCTGCCCGGCATCGAGGTCAAGCGGGTGGTCTTCGGCAGCCTGCTGGACGCGGTGAACTTCCCCGGACCGGACGATTTCGCCGGCCTTGCCGACCCCGCGGTGATCACTATGGTGATCACCTTCGCCATCATCGCCTCCGCCGAAAGCCTCTTCAGCGCCGCCGCCGTCGACCGGATGCACGACGGGCCACGCACCAAGTACAACGCGGAGCTGTTCTCCCAGGGCATCGGCAACGTTCTGTGCGGATTCCTCGGCTCACTGCCCATGACCGCAGTGATCGCCCGCAGCTCCGCCAACGTCCAGGCCGGCGCCAAGACCAAGATCTCCCGCGTGCTGCATGGCGGCTGGCTGCTCGGCTTCGGGCTGCTGCTGCCCGGCCTGCTCGGCCTCATTCCGGTGGCGGTACTTGCCGGCATCCTCCTCCACGCGGGCTGGAAGCTCTTCGACCCCACCGCCTTCCCGAAGATGTGGAAGACCGACCGCGGCGAGGGCATCGTGATGATCATCACGACCGTCGCCATCGTGGTCGCCAACCTCCTCGAAGGCGTGCTCGCAGGTCTGGCCGTCGCCATCGTCCTGGTCGCCCTGCGCATGTCCAGGATCGCCTTCCGCACCACCTCGGTCGACAACACCGCCTGCCTGACCATGAGCGGCAACGCGACATTCCTGCGCCTGCCCAAGCTGATCGAGGCCCTGGACTCTGTCGCGGGCAAGCCGCGCATCCATCTGGACCTCACCGCCGTGGTCCACCTCGACCTCGCATGCCGCAGCCAGGTGGAGGAATTCGCCGAACGGCAGCGCAAGGCAGGCGCCGAACACGTGGAACTCCTCCTGCCGGGAACCCCGCCAGAGAAGACGACGGCACCCGACCACAGCCCCCTCGAAGGGGACTTCCCGGCAGGACTGGAACACCCGCAGGAACAGACCGCGCGGTTCCCCGGCCAGATCCCCACACCGGCTGTCGGCCTGATCCCCGGTCAGCAGCACCCGGTCGCAGAGCCGTGGCCGCACGCCGACGCCGGGGGTTGGCAGCACGGCGTCCCGATCCAGACAGCCACGAACTACGCGGTGCTGGACCACGTGGTCTCCAACTACGGCGCCCCGCACGCGGCCTCGTACAACGCGGCCCACGGTGCCCCACACCCCGGCAGTTACGACTACGGGCACGCCTACGATCCGCCGGAGGCCAGCCACTGGACCCCCGAGGACGAGCGCGCCGCCGAACGTGCCTACTGGGAAGGAACCCAACAATGAAGCGCCCGGTGCGCCTGCACCCCAGGCACACGACGTGCGCGGGCTGCCGGGCCCCGTGGGACGAACCCGGCGCCCCGAACCACCGCTCGGCCCGTCCCCCCGCCCCCCGTCCGGAAGCCACGAGGGAGGCACGCGGACCCCGCACGATCCCTCGCCAGCAGAGCAACGTCGTCGAGAACAACGGTCTTTTCACGCTGCTGTGCGACCTCCATGCGTTGCTCACCGCACCCGCGCACACAGCAGGACCCGGGGCGAACACAACCGTCCAGCCGACGCACCATCCGGCCACCGGGGTACTGGCGAAGCCTGTCCCGTTACGTCATCCGTACTGAGTCTGCGTGGAGCAGAAACGTGAGACGGGTGGGGGCGCGAACGGCATCCGGCTCGCCGGGGCGATGCATCCCACTCGACTGGCTATTGCCGGCACACTCAGGATGCCGGCAACGCTGATGACACCTCTGCCACCGCCTGATCCTGTACGGCCCAGGCCAGGAGCAGTTCAGCGGCACCTCCACTTTCCAACCCGCCTGCACCTCATGCATAACGATAGGTCTTGCCCGGCCTGATGTCTCACGAGGGGCGCCGTACGGATCCCGTACGGCGCCCCTCGCACCAGGTGGGCGCCGTGTGAGGTCGACGGCTGGGAGCTGCGGTAGGACGAGATCGGCCGAAGCTACGAGACCGTGACGGGCACCTTCGTGGCGATCACCGATGCCGACCTGGACAACATGCCGCTGCCGACCGCGAAGGCAATCGAGATCGTTGCGTTCGTCCCGGCCGACAGCATCGACCCGATCCAGATCGGGGCCTCCTACTACCTTGCCGCCGACGGCGTCGGGGCCAAGCCGTACGAGCTCCAGGGCCAGGCACTGCAGCGCAGCAGCAAGGTCGCCGTCGCCAAGTTCGCGATGCGCGACCGCGATCGCCTGGGCCTTCTGCGCGTCATGGACAAGGTGATCGTCCCGCACGGGCTGCGCTGGTGTGAATGCGTGCGGTGGTGGCATCGGATGGGTGTCAGCTGCGACCGGACGGCTGCCCCTGCTCACGTTGCGCAGTGGTAGTGGTCATGGCTGGCTCGGAATGACGAAGCTGCTGCCGTGAGGTGCCCATCGCGAGGACGGCCAGCCGCCATGGGCGTGCCTGGTCACACGTGGTCAAAGGTGATGGGCCCCGCGGCCGGTCGCCGATGTGGCCGGTTGCGGATCGTGGAGGGAACCTTGATCCCGGTCCGCGACCGGCACGGTCGGCGCCTCCTCCCGCACCTGCGGGTTCTCGGCGCAGTCCGGCTGGACCGACACGGTCACTGGCGAGATCGACATGGCCACCCGCTGGTGCCAGCCCGGCATCGGCCATGGGGCGCCGGTGAGACGGATTTTACTCCCGAGAAATCATATGTTCGCGTAAACATGGGACGCTTGATGCGGCATCAGGTGCGTCGAATCGTGGCAATTGTCATAGACATGCTATCGGGCTGTGTGTGCCACCCCAGGACCGCCGGGCTACCCACGCTCCGCACCACCTAGGAGGAGGAACCTTCGATGTTTGTGATGCGTCATACCCGCCGGCACTTAGCCGGCATCGCCGGGACCGCGATCCTGGCCGCTGCGCTCGCCGCGGCCTCCGCCCTGCCCGCGTCGGCAGCCGGAAGCAGCGCTCAGGCGCAGGGTGTTGTCGAGAACGCGGGAGCGGCCGGGACCGTTCCCGGCAGTTACATCGTCATCCTGAAGGACTCTGCGGCCCGTTCCACGGATGCCGGGGGCAGGGCTGTGGTCAAGCGGTACGGCGCGAAGATCGACCGGACCTACTCCGCCGCCCTCAACGGCTACTCCGCCGAGCTCACGGCGGCGCAGGCCAGGAGGCTCGCGGCCGACCCGGCGGTGAAGTCCGTGGTGCAGAACAGTCTCGTCACGCTCGACGGTGCCGCCACCACCCAGCCCGACCCCCCGTCGTGGGGTCTGGACCGCATTGACCAGCGGGTACTGCCGCTCAACCAGGTCTACAGCCCCGTGGAACAGGCCGGTGAGGGCGTGACTGCCTACATCATCGACACCGGTGTGCGGATCACTCACAGCGACTTCGGGGGCCGCGGCTCCGACGGCTTCGACGCGGTCGACAACGACAACACCGCCCAGGACGGCAACGGTCACGGCACTCACGTCGCAGGCACCGTCGCGGGCTCCCTGTACGGTGTGGCCAAGAAGGCAAAGATCGTCGGCGTCCGCGTCCTCGACGACTCCGGATCCGGTACGGTCGCGCAGGTCGTCGCCGGCATCGAGTGGGTGACAGCCAACGCCGTCAAACCGGCCGTGGCCAACATGTCACTCGGCGGCCGTGCCAACTCCGCGCTCGACACCGCAGTGCGCAACTCCGTAGCCTCCGGCGTCACCTACGCCGTCGCGGCGGGCAACGAGTACACGGACGCGAGTACCCGGTCCCCGGCGCGCGTCGCCGAAGCCCTCACCGTGGGCGCCACCAACAGCAGCGACGCCAAGACCCCTTACTCCAACTACGGCAGCAGCCTGGATCTCTTCGCGCCGGGCGCCTCCATCGTCTCGGCGTGGAACTCCGATGACCACGCCGCCAAGACGATTTCCGGTACCTCGATGGCCGCCCCGCACGTCGCGGGTGCCGCCGCCCTCCACCTTTCGCAGCACCCGCGAAGCAGCCCCGCGGAAGTCGCCGAAGGCCTCGCCGCCGTTGCCACCCGGGACGTCGTGACCGACCCCGGATCCGGCTCCCCGAACCGGCTCCTGTACGTCGGCGACGGCGCCACGCCGCCACAGCCGGGCACCCGCTTCGAGAACTCGGACGACTACGTGATCGCCGACCACTCCACCGTCGAGTCGCCGATCACTGTCAGCGGGATCACCGGCAGCGCGCCGGCCGCCCTGCGCGTGCCGGTCGAGATCCGGCACACCTGGGTCGGAGACCTGCGGGTCGACCTCGTCGCCCCGGACGGCACCGTCTACAACCTGCGCAACCACACCGGCGGCAGCGATGACGACATCGTCCAGACCTACCTGGTGGACGCCTCCGCCGTGGTGGCCGACGGGGTGTGGAAGCTCCGGGTCGCGGACCTTGCGACGGGCGACACCGGGAAGATCGACTCCTGGGCCCTCCTCTTCTGAACGTGGGGGAGGGGCCGACGGCCCCCGCGGAACCGGATGAACAGGCAGGGACGGCCGGTAGACCAGCCGTCCCTGCCGCGCCGTGGTGACTGCCGGACATCCCGCACGCCGCCTGCCTGTGGCATTCGGCCGGACAGTGCCGTCCGGACGCCCCCGGCCCGCGGCGCGCTTCGGACGAGGCGTGGCCCCCTCCGGACGGCCCGCCCGATGCGCGTCCGGAGCGGGGGAGGGGGTAGCGGGCGGTGGGGGACGGTCAGTCGATCGTCCAGCGTTGCAGCGCGGAGCCGCTGTTCTTCTGCTGGGTCACCGTGGCGCCGTCGGAGGCCGCGGCGGCGTTGAGCAGGAGACCGCTGTTGGCGGAGGTGGTGGTGTGTTCTCCGTCGTCGAGCGGGATGACTTTCCAGCGTTGGTCGGCCTGGTTTGCCGCAAGTTCGTTGTACGACGAAAGCGCCGGGGCCACCGGTCACCTCTGCGCACTTCCCGGACGTCTTGTTGGTCATGGTGTAGGAGCCGTCGGACTGCCGGGTGAACGTCCAGGTCTGGTTGCCGCCGCGGTTCGGCGCCCACAGGACCAGTCCGGTGCCGTCGGACGTGGAGCCGCCCGGGTTGTCCAGTGCCTTGCCGCCGGTTTCGACGCTGTGCGCGCCCTCCACGGCCTTCACGGTGCCGGGCCAGGGGATGCCGGGCGCGGCGTGGTAGCCGATCCCTGCTGCGGACCAGCGCGGTCCGTGCTGGGCCAGGCGCTGGCGGAAGTCCTTCCAGTCACGGCCGGACTGGGGCGTCCATCCGACCTCGGCGAGAGCGGGGAGGCGGGGGTAGCTCATGGAGTCGGCGTACGCGTGGGGCTCGGGCCAGCGAGTGCTCGGGGTCGGCAGGGCGTTGCTTGCCTCGTAGGCGCGGTCGGCACACAGGGCGGCCTCGACGCCGGCGATCTGCTGGGCCGGGACGATGGAGCCGGTGCCGTCGAGCTTGGCGGTGCTCGTCGCGGGGTCCCACTCGTAGGACTTCTGCACCGGCGCGTATCCGGACCAGCTCGAACCGTAGGGGGTGGAGACGTCGTATTTCATGTCCAGGTAGGCATGGTCGGAGGGGGACATGACGAACTTGGCGCCCTGGGCGACGCCGTTGCGTACGAAGCGGATGCTCTCGGTCTCCTGCGGGGTGCCGATGCTCTCCCGGTCGTCGGCCTCGCCCCAGAACTGCATGATGCTGCCGGAGGGGACCGCGGCCTGGCCGAGCTGGTGCCAGCCCCTCACGGTCTTGCCCCGCCCGGTAGGCGCCGTACTGCTCCGGGGCGGCCTGGGGGGTCTCGTCGCCTCCGAGATGGATGTAGGGGCCGGGGGTGAGCCTGGCCACCGCCTTGATGACGGTCCGCAGGAACCTGCTCGTGCTGGCCGTGTGCTCCTTGTCCTCCAGACAGTAGAGGCTGATGTCGACGTCGAACCCGGAGTAGGGGGGCTTCGCCCTGTCGTCACAGTTCAGTTCGGGCACCACGGTCATGAAGCGGCTACGGAGCGGCTGTGTGGAGCCTTGGGGCGCCGACGGCTCTGGATTGCTCGTGGCGGCGTAGCTACTCGCCAGCTCCGCGTCGCGGTGTAGCGGGCCGAGTACGTGGTTCTGATCAGTCCTTCTGGGTGTAGGCGTCGCGGCGGTGTCTGATGGTCCGGAGGCGGATCGGGTCACCGAGTTCGTACAGCAAGCGCCAGGAACCGCAGCGGGAGCGGCGGCGGGCGAGGTGGACCAAGGCGGTGCTGTGGCGACCGGTGGGGTCAGCCTCGATATCGGCCAGGTGCTGGCGGATGCGGGCGTGCTGGCGAGCGTCGGTGCGCTACAGCCGGTGGAGCGTTCTGGCGGCGGCACGGCTGATGACCAGGGACATCAAGGGCTTCCTTCCTGGGGCGGGCTGGCTGCCGGTCAGGCATCCTCGGCGGGTTCATGTCCTGCGGGCCAGGGGATCGCCCAGCCGCAGGATTCTCTGAGCACGCACGTCGCACAGACGGAAGCTCTCCGAAGTACGTCCTTGGTGGGCCTGTTAGCCAGGGTCGGGCCGTTGGAGGCGGCGAACAGCTTCTGGTTGGCGGGCTCGGAGCAAGCTGCCACCCCGCGATCGGTGGTCGGCAGGCGACGTATGCGACCGGCGCTCGTGCGGTTGGCGACGGCCTCCGCCCTGGAGAACGACGTCGGATCGGCCGACTTCTGTCTCTCGGTCAGGCCCATGCTGGCTGTTCCTTTCAGGAAGTGGTGGGCTTGGCCAGGCGGCCGTGGCCGTCATCGGGGTGCGGTCCGATGGCGACCACGACGGCCTGGTATCAGCGCCACGTGGGGCTGGTGGTGCCCCGACGCTCGATCCGGTCCACTGCCGCGCCGCCGAAGCTGCCGGTCACGATCGTGGCCATGGCGCCGATGATGAACGCCCCCAGGAAGCGGTCGCAGGGGGTGCCGTCAGCGCCGATGCCGGGAAGGGCAGCCGGGTGTTGGTAGGCCCACCACGCCACCTCCGCTCCGGTGGCGAATGGGATCCCTGCTGCCGCGATCGAGGCGAGAAGCGCGGCGGTCATCGGCGCCAGGTGATCGGCGGCGTGGATTCGGACGGTTCATCGGTACGACGGGCTCAACGAGGGCTTGGCCTGCCGGCTGCAGGCTCTCGGTGTGCGATTCGTGTGGTCCTTGTTGCTCAGATATGCCGCGACATCGCCGCGGTGGAGGGGGCGGAGGAACCAATGCAGGAGCAGCAGTCGGACGCCGTCGTGGATGCGGGACGCCGGCTGGAGATCCAGGTGGAGGCACGGCGCAGGCTGTTCCCGCTCTGGAGGAAGCCGTCACCGCAGGGGACCTGGTGGCCATCGGCCGACTGGCGGTGATGGCCAACGGGACCGCGAACCATGACCGCACCGAGGCTGAATCAGCGATCGCGGAACGGGCCGACGCTGTGCTGGCCACAGACGTACGGGAGCGGCGGGAAAAAGTCCTGGCAGCTCAGCAGGAAGCAGAGCGGGCCCGGCGAGCAGCTGAGCGGGCCCGGGCGCTGCTGTCGTCTCTGCGGCGTCCTCCGACCGGGTGCCGGTCGCTGGGACGCGAGGTGATGCGCGATTCGTGGAAGACGCGCGCCGGCCTTACCGGATCTCGATCCACGGCCGGCAGCCCCGGAGACGCAGGGGAGGGGGCTGGATCTGGCCGCGATGCGACTCTCATGCCAGGGCAGCAGGCGGGGAAGAGTCAGGCTCGTGAGATGGCGTGTCCGGCCTGCGGCGCTGAGCCCGGAGTCCGGTGCGGGGTTCCCGGCGGCCACCACCCGTCCCGTGTAGCCAGGCTGAGGCGCTCGCTCCGCTGAAGACGGACGGAGTCGTCAAGCAGTGACACCTACCGGGCGACCTGACGACTGATCACTTCCGTGCAGGAGGGGATGCCCGCGTCCAGCATCAGCCGTGCCCGCGCAGGACCGCACCAGCCGGGCGCGCACCGCGGCGGGGCGGGTCTTGAGTGGATCGCCCGCCTCACCTGTTGTCATGCCGGAGGGACGAGCATCTGTTCGTTGCCGAGGCTGTTGGTACGGGTGCCGCGGTACATGGTGGTTTCGCCGTCGCTCCAGCGGATGACGAGGTCGTTGGTGAGGCTGTCGCCGGTGTAGTTGCCGGTGGTCATGACGGCGCTGTGGGCCCAGGTCTTGTTGGGGCCGTGGAACGGTTGCTCGGAGCCGAGGCCGGCGGTGGTGGTGGCTGCGTAGTTGTTGAGTGCGCCACTGGTCCAGCGGACCATGAGGTCCCATTTCTGGTTGCCGGAGTATTGTCCGGTGGTCAGGAGGGTGGCGTCCTTCCATGCGCTGTTGGGGTCCTTGAGTTTGTATTCCTGGCCGAGGTTGCCGGCGCCGACGTTGGTGTAGAGGCTGAGTTCGCCGTCGGACCAGCGCACCATGAGGTCGGTGACGAAGGTCGCGGCGTTGAAGCGGCCAGCGGCGATCTGGGTGGCGTGGCTCCAGACGGATCCGGAGGGGGCCATTTCGGTGATGCTGCCGAGTCTGTTGGATCCCACGTCGGCGTGGAGGGTCATGCGGCCGTCGTTCCAACGGACCATGAGGTCAAACTGGTTCGAGCCGGTGAAGTCGCCTGCCGTGAGGGTCGCGGCTTCCTTCCATGCTGCGTTGGGGGCCAGGAGCTGGCGTTCGGGGCGGAAGCCGCCGTTGCCGTCGCCGGGGTAGAGGGTGGCTTCACCGTCGGTCCAGATGACGAGCATGTCGCTGTGTCCGGTGTTGCTGAAGTCTCCGGAGGCGATCTGCTTGGCGTGCTTCCAGGTGTCTCCGCTGCCCGGGAGTGCTGGGCCGTCGTTCGGGGGCTGGTAGGGGTTGGGGCGCTTTACCTTGTCCGGGCCGATGCCGTTGGCGGCATCGTTGTAGAGGTCCTGGGCGTCCTTGCCGAAGAGGGGCGCGTACGAGACCCAGTCCACGTTGGCGTCGTTGCCTCCGCCGTTGTATCCGCCGAGGTTGCCGATGACCTGTCCGGTGCGGGTCTTGGCGTCGTAGCCCTTGATCCAGGGGCCGCCTGAGACGCCTCCGTAGTAGCCGCCGCACTCCATCTGCATCTGTCGGAACCGTTGGAGCCGTTTGGTGCGAACAGTGCAAGTGATGGCCCTGTGGGTCGGGTTGTCCTTGGCGCTGCTGGGGTAGCCGACCACGGTCACTGTGTGGTCGTATCCCGATGCCTGGGTGAAGGTCAGTCCGCCGGTGACGTTCTCCACGAGGCCCTTTACGCTCGGGCCGACTGTGGCTAAGGCGGTGTCGAGGTCGGAGGTGGGGCCCTTGGTGTTGTTCACGTACCGCGGGTCCAGGTAGACGTCGGTGATGGGGAAGACCCCCGAGGGCTGCGAGCTTGAGTCCAGGCCGTGGCGGTACTGCGGTACGAAAATGCGCTGCGTAGCGTTCTTGAGGCCGGTCCCGCAGTGGCCTGCGGTGAGCAGGAGGTTCTTTCCCTTGCTGCGTACGACGCTGCCGGTGCAGGAGGTGGCGTCGCCGTTGGGGGGGGGCTGCCTTTGTAGAAGAACGTCCCGACCATGGGGAGCCCTTCGAAGTGGTTGGCGGCGGGGGTGTCTGCCGGTGGTGCTGCAAGGCCTCGCGCTGTCTCGGAGGCTCTGCCGCGGTCGGCGTCGATCGGCTTTGCCTGGGCCATGCGCTCCGCGGTCCAGAACGCCAGCTCACCAGACAGGTCAGGACGGGAGGTCGTGGCCTGGCTGGTGGGGGAGCCGGGTGGGGGAGTGGCCGACGGTGATTCCCGGGGACGGGGAGGGGGAGGAGTTGGGGTGGGGACGAGTGTTGACCGTTCGGGTCGAACGTGCGTCTTGGAGGGCGTGGGTGGGGCGGTCCTCGACGGTAGGGACTCAGCCGGTGTGGGACTGGGTCCGGCTGCGGCGGCCGGAGTCACGAACAGGGCAGCTGCGAGGGTGAGCGTGGTCGCAGTGATCCATCGGTTTCTTGTTATCAAGGAAGGGCGCTTTCTGGGCGTGCTGATGACGCAACGTAGCGGGTTGTATTGGTGCGTCAGTTCGATGAGTAGGGGGGCTAGGCGCGGGCCTGCAAGATCGTTAACGGAGGATGAAAGGCACCAAATGGGGTTGAGTCGAGTTGGTCGCAGCGCTGCAGGGACGCTGGTCATTCTGTTGTCAGCAGGGACGGGCGTGGCGTCGGCTTCGTCGGCCACGGATGCGCCGAAGCCGCTGCCGAGCGGGGCGTCGATATCCGTCCAGCCCGGTGACCGGGTGGCCGTGTCCACGCCGGCCCGGGTATCCGCCGATGCCCGCAACGGCGTCAGGGTCACGTCCGGCGCGTTCGTCGATGACGGCGCGCTGAGGATCCAGAACACTGTCGTTACGGCCGTCGTGACCATCTCCTGTACAGCTGCTGCCGGTCCCCATGAGGTGCTCCTGAAGCCCCCGGCCGACGAGCAGGAGGAATCAGGTGGCAGCCGGCTGTGGGGAAGCGTGCAGGTGGCCGCGGCCGACGAGCAGGCGCGCGAGGAGTGTGCCCGCCGCACGGCGCAGGCCCCGGAGGAGTCGCGGGAGGAGGACTGGGGCCCTGACGCGCCGTGGCCGCAGACGCCCTGGCATGTTCGAACCGTGCAGGCCGGAGCCCGGATCGCCGCTCAGGACAACCCGCACACGGCGGATGACGGCCGGGTAAAGCTGACGTCGTCCGGCTTCACGGCCCCTGTGGTGATGCGTGGCGACAAGATGGCCACGGCCACAGCCACAATCCGGTGCGATGCACAGCCCGGCCTCTACACCGTGGAGTGGGCAAAGGCAGGTGAGCCGCAGAAAGTCTGGGCCCGCTACCGGGTCACTCAAGCCGCACCCGACTGCCGGAATGCGGAGGCGCAACCCCCGGCAGGCGGCCCGGCGTCGCGAGCCCCGTGGCTGGCCGGGGGCGTCGGCACTCTGCTGGCCCTCGCCCTCGGAACGTCCATGTGGCTACGCCGCCGACGGGCGAAGTCCACCCAGTCCGCCACGCTGGGCAGATGGGTCAGGTCCTCACCACGGGCCACGGCCCCTACCGCGCCGCAGTGCGAGTGCCCGCACACGATGATGTCGCGGACCTTCCGCGAGCGATGCGGTGTCGAAAGGAACGGGCCCGCTCCAGTAGGTCGTCCATGCTCACGTCTCCTGGCTCCGTATATCCGGGTGGATGTCATGGGTGAAGAGCCTGCGAGCTATACATGAGCTACACGTGGGTTACCGGTGAGAGTGTTCTCATGGACACACCGCAACTTTGTGATCGATGGCGAAGGAGTATGGGCCTGTCCCAGTCCTCGCTCTCACGGATCTGGCGAGTGTTCGGCCTGCAGCCACACCGCTCGGTGAACCGTTCCGTGTTCGATGGAGACTCGATTCCGTGAAAGGACCGAGTCGTGGCGCGTCCCTCCTTCTATCCCCTTGAGCTGCGTAAACGAGAGGTCCGTAAGGTCGCCGAGGCCCGCGGCGACCACCCGATCGCGGAGCACCTGGGGGTTCCGCTGACCTGCGCTACGCACGTATCTCGCCCTGTTCGCCGTGCACGGTGCGCGGTCACGGGGTGTCGGTGAGCGCGGATGGACTTCGTTTCCAAGTGCTCCACGGCTATCTGGTGCACCCTGCCATTCGCGCGGATAGCTGTGGCATCGAGCGTCAGCCGGCAGGCCTTGCCTACGGTCAAGTCTCAGGAGGTCAGCACCCCATTCGCGGGTTCTTATCGATGCGCGGCGGGCCGGCACACAGCCAAGGACGCGCGCAGGTCTGCCGCGACGGTTTCTATCAGGTCGCGTGCCAGAGCAATTCCAGGATCGTGGACGCCACGTACGGCTGTGGTGAATTCCGTGATGGAGCGGAACGTAAGGCCGTACGCGCGTTGCAGGTCGCCAGGCGGCAGTGAAATCCGTACCCGGCGCGGATCAACCCGGCTGCGGGCGCCGAGGGTGCTTGTCACGGAGGCCGCCTGCCAGCCGCCCTCGGGGCTGGACAAGAACCCGGCGAGATACCACGGGTCGACCAGATCGGGGTCGGTCACCCGCAGACGGTGAACACCGGAGCCCGCGTACGTCCCGACGTCCTCCCCGGTGGCGACCCGTGCCACGACCTCCCGCGCCAGCGTGGGGAGGAGGATATCGCCCGCCCGGATGAGCGGGTGCAGCAATGGCTCCGCCGGGGCCGGTCCGACGCCGGAGGCCGGGCGGCCCGAGGTGATGTCCCGGACGGGGAGGGGCTCGGTGACCTCGCTGGCATCGACCACCAGCAGGTGGTCGACCTGGCGCTTGCGCTCGGTCCCGAGGTGCAGGTGGGACACCTCACGACCGCTCTGACCAAGCCCTGGCCGGGAACCACCCCCGGCGCGGTCCCCGACCGTTGAAGGCCGTCGCGTCCGTGCACCGCTTTGCCCTTCGGAAGGGCTTCAAGCCCCACGATATGGTCGCGCAGACTTGGCGCGTGCCGCTCCGGACAGCTGAGGAGTGGTCACGCAAGGCGCGGCGCGCGGGCATCTTGGGCGAGCGCTCCGCCGGCTCGAAGCGTTCGACTCGCCGCAGTGGCCTGTCCTCCCTCGCAAGAGCACCCGTTGACCGTCACATGGCACAGGGTCTATGCCACCAAGCCGCTTCATCGATGGCGTTGGAGAAGAATGCTGCCTGATTCAGGGAGGAGACCCAGATCATTGGGCCGCTGCGGCCGTCCTTGAGTCAGGCGGCCGCGGTCTCGGAGCGTAGGTTCAAGAGGGCCCGAGCTCGAATAGCTCCTTGGAGTTGTCGACGCAGTGTCAGGCGGCGAAGCCGACGTCCAGGATCTTCGCGGCTTGGCCGATGGAGCCGGGCATGAGGTGGCGGTAGATCTTGAAGGCGATGTCGAGCTCTTGTGGCCCATCCACTCGGCGACGTCGGTGATGGGGATGCCGTTGGTGAGGCAGTTCGAGGCGAAGAAGTGGGTGAGGCTGTAGATCACCATGCCGTCCGGGACGTCGGCCTCGCCTGCGCGCTTCATGCGCTGCTAATGGTTCTGGAGGTAGTAGCCCAGGTACGGCTTGGTGGGGTCCGTGGGGTGGCGGAGGAGGTAGCCGTCGACGGTGCCGTGTTCGTCGGCGTACCACTCGATGGTTTCGCGGATGCGGGCAGGGGGGCGTCACGATCGGCACGGAAGCCGACAGCATCGGCACGGCGATCGACCTGCGGCTGCAGAGCTGGCCTTCACCACGGCTGCGCCCGTGGACCTGGCATGAGGCAACGAGCTCGCCGCGCACCTGGCCGAGACCGTGCACCAGTTGAAGCTCGATGTCGATGGACCGGGCCCACGACGGAGAGGAGGACCTGGGGTCGGACGCTGCCTGCCGCAGCCTGGTCCCAGGCGATGGCCCGCAACCCGTCCGGATTTACCTGCACCCAGTTGTACCTCGCCGCTCTCCAGGACCCTGACGGCTCACCCCAGACCGGCTCCTGTAGCTCCCGCACCAGGACACGGTCGACGACGTCGTCCACCGGCTCAACCTGACCACCCACCGGCCTCCTGGGGGCCGCCGACGCCGACCTCGTGGTCGACGGCCTGCTACTCGACTTCAAGAGCGCCAAACGCTCCTTCGCGTGGGGACTCCCCGAGCAGACCGCGTGGCAGCTGCTCGGCCACCTGCTCCGCGATACCGCCGGCCACTGCCGGATTGACTCTTCGGCGGCCGACTCTGGCACTGAATGAGTCGCTTGATTACCTGACAATTCATCATTAGGGGTTAATTTGCTGCAAGGCGCCTATGTGCCGCAGACATGGTGCGCTGTCATATTCCTGCCAGATCGCCCCGTTCATCTCGTTGTACCCATCAGGGGAAGGCAGGAAAATGGGCAGGTTCAGGTACGGAACCACGGCGTCGGCCATCGCGCTGGCCGCCTTGGGATCGCTCGTGGCCGCGGGAGGCACAGCTCACGCGGAAGCGGGTCAGGACACCATCAGCATGCTGAAGCAGGAGAAGACCCAGTGGTGCTGGGTCGCCTCCGGGCTGACCATCGCCAAATTCCAGGGCTTCGGCTCCACGCAGACGGATTTCTGCAACCGGGCTCAGCCCTACTACGGCTGCAACAACCAGCCCGCCACACTCGACGACATGGCCAGGGGCTGGAGCAGCCTCGGCATGGCCCACACCGGCTCGGGCCTGAGCAGCGCGGCCACGTTCAACCAGGTGTACACCGACGTCAAGGCGGCCCGGCCGATCGGTGCCCGCATCGGGTGGACGTCCGGTGGCGGCCACATGAACGTGGTCTACGGCTTCGATACGTCGAACACCACGATCGCTGTGGCCGACCCGTGGCCGGACACCACTACGTACACGTGGTGGAACTACCACGACTACGTGAGCAACAGCTCGTCGAAGTGGACCCACTCCCGCATCGGTATCTCCCGCTAAGGCAGGCGACATGCGCGACATCAGCGGCACCGAAATGTCTAGCAAGCGGACGGCCTCTCGTTTCGCCCGTCTGTCCCTCGTCATCGCAGTGAGCGCATCCGCGCTGCTGTCCGTCGTCAGTCCGACGCACGCCGTCCCGGCCAAGGACCCTCTCCCCGCCGACATCCCCGACTACCAGGCAGCCCTCGACGCGGTGAAGTCCACCGACGTCCGAAACGCCGTCTGCCGATTCCTGCGCACTCCGGTGCCCACCGGCGGCGCCGGCGAGCCGGTGCAGACGATCCCCGAAACGGCCGAGCCCTGCCAGGGCCTCCCGGTCTTCACGATCAAGGACCCGGTGGCACGCAACGAGATCACCCCCGGGTTCGTCGCAGGCACCGCCAAGCCACTGCCCACCGAGGCGATCAAGCTGACAGGGCTGGTCTCCTCGCTGAGCACCACCGTCAACGGCCGCGACGCCACCGTCATGCTCGCCCCCACCCAGGGCGGCGGCTGGCACCTGGCGGCCGTGCGCGACGGCGACAGCGACGCCGCATACGCAGGCAAGGCCACCCTGGGCACGCTGGTGTTCACCGAACCGCAGATCCGCGGCTGGTACCAGCTCAAGCTCACCACCGTCGAGCCCCTCAACGACCAGGCCCGGCAAGGACTGGGCGGCCAGGCGTCGGTGTCGCTCAACGATTACCAGAAGCTGGTCAAGGCCCGCTACGCCGACAAGCTGCCCGGCTCGGACTACGACACCAACGGCTACTCCAGCGGCTACAGCCTCCAGAGTGAGGCGGACGACGCCCCGTCCTCCACGTTGCTCATTGCCGGCGGTTCCGGTGCGGCATTCGCCCTGGCGGGCGGAGCCGCCGTGCTCCGCCGGCGCCGACGCGCAAGCACCCGCTGAGCCCAGCCTCGTACGCCCCTCGCTCCGTCCCGGCAGCCAGCCGGGGCGGAGCGTATCCCAGAACGTGCCGAAGAAGAAGCCGCGGCATTTCGGCCTTGTAGGGCGAATTTCGACAGGACGCTGACCGCAGCCCGGGGGATGGTCGTCCTAGCAACTCCACAGATGCACGGTGTCGGAATGCCCCCCGCCCGCCGCTAGAGTACGGCCGTCAGGGGAGAAGGCCACTGATCTGACCCACCCTGCGCGAAACCCGATGGGGCGGTGGCCCCATGCCGGCGGAGCGTCGTGGTCAAGAACAGTAAGGCACCGACCCGAGGCCACCTCCCACACCCGCACCTTGCCGTCCCTGCACCCCGTGGCGAGTACCTGCCCGTCCGGACTGAACGCGAGGGAATACGCTTCGGCGTAGCCGTCGAATCCCACCGTCACCTTCCCCGTCCTGATGTCACGCAGCCATCCGTCCTCCCAGCAGCCCGTCGCGAGTAGATCACTGGCCGGGTTGAAAGCCAACGGGCCCACATTGGATCGAAGTTCCCATGCTCCCAGGGCGCGTCCGGACCTGTCCCACAGGCACACGCTCTTTCCGGCGCTGGTGGCGAAGCTTTTCCCGTCCGGAGCAAAGGCCGCGGCATTCACATGGTCAGTGTGGCCGCCCAGCGTGGCGACGATCCTGCCAGAGGCCGTATCCCAGATGCGGGCCTTCTTGTCATTGCTGCCCGTCACTAGTAGTGCGCTATCCGGGCTGAAAGCCAGAGACATCACCTGGTAGGGGTGAGCCAGTGCAGCCGGACCGTTGCGCGCTGCCCACAAGCGAGCGAGCCCTCGGCGTTCAGCCGGCTCTGCGGGCCGGCCCGAGGCTGTGTTCCACAATCGCACGGAGAAGTCATGTCCGCCGCTGGCGATCATGGAACCGTCGGGGCTGAACGCTACCGAAGTGATCAAATCCTTGTGTCCGCGCGGCGCGTCAAGCGCCTTACCGGAAGCGGCTTCCCACAGTTGAAGCTGGTTTCCACCGTTCGCGGCGATGGTTCCACCGTCCGGACTGAAGGCAACGGCATAAACGGGCCCGCCGGACGTGAGCTTCAGGTGAAGGCGGAACGAGTCGTAGGATGTGGCGGATCCGGACGCCGATGCACTACCGGACCGAACCTCAGGCCGCGTGCCGGCCGGCCTCGTCTCGCGGACGGTCAGCGGGTGTGTATCCAGGACGGGCGGCGGCTCCAGCAGAGGAGCTGCTGACGGAGCCGGTACGGCCGCAGGGCGCGGGGCGGAAGCCGTCGCAGCGGCATGGGTCTGCTGGAGGATGCACAGGCTCTCGACAGCCAGGGTTACCGTGGCCCGTCGTGCCGGAGACTTCTCCAGCAGGGAGACGAGGACAGATACGAGTAAGTCGGCCGACCGATGAGGACGCGGAGGCTGAGTCAGGATGGCCACGTATAGCGCTGTCAAGGTAGCGGCGGAAAACGGCGGTTGACCCTCGGCTGCGTGCCAGAGCGTGGCGCCAAGAGACCAGAGGTCGGTGGCTGCGGTTGCCTCGTGTCCCTCTAGCTGCTCGGGAGCCATGTAGGCGGGGGTGCCGATGAGAACGCCGGTCGCCGTCAACGCGGTTGACGCGTCGGCGAACCGCGCGATGCCGAAGTCCGTGAGGACGGCTCCCCTTTCGGTCAGCAGAACATTGTCCGGCTTGACGTCCCGGTGCACCACGCCCTTGGCGTGTGCTTCCGCCAGCGCGTCGAGGAGGGCCAGCCCGACAGCGATGACACGGTCCGGCGCGAGGGCTCCGAGTGAGCGAATTTCCGCACCGAGTGATCGGCCGTCCAGATGCTCCATGACGATCACGGGCACCCCCTGGTGCTGCACTACGTCGAACACAGAGACGATTCCCGGATGTCGCAACCGAGCCGCTGCCTGGGCCTCGCGTATCACGCGCCGCACCAATGACGTGCGTTCGGCGTCCGGGAGGCCTGGGGGGAGCAGCAGCTCCTTCACTGCCACGCCGCGGTTGAGGAGCTCGTCGTGTGCCCGCCAAACGCGCCCCATACCGCCCTGGCCGATCGGCTTCACAAGGCGGTACCGGCCGCCGACCAAGGGATCGGAGGTCTCCATCATGACGGTCACTTTACTGGTCGAATCCGGAAATTCTTCGGGGTTTCATCAGGCCAGCCAGCGCGACAACTAGCCAGCCTGGGCTTCGCCTTGAACCCCGTGGTGCTCTGATGACCGCTACCTGGAGGATGCGAGGGCCCTCACGGCGAGATGCTGGAGGTGATCGTTGACCGTCATGGTCGGCGGGGTCCTGTCGGTCAGAGTGATGAGTCCCACTGGTCGCAGTACTCGATGTGGATCTCGCGCGCGTCGCCGAGAATGCCATCGTTGGAGTGGAGCTCGGTGCAGAAGTGCGGGTAGCTCGGATGGACGGGGACGTATCCGGGGCCGTTTCGGGCGACGTCGAAGAAGTGCCGGGCGGTGTCCCTGAACACCTTCGCGCTGCCGGTCATGAACAGAGTCTCGGCGTGGAGGTGCTGGTGGAAAAGATCCCGGTTCTCTTGGTAGTGCCGTGCCTCGTGATCGATCACGGCTTCGTCGGCGTGTCCTGGGCCGGGCAGCGTCACGGTCTGCGGCCGCCCTGGGCCGAGCCGTCCTCGTATTGCCTTCCAGCGTGAGGGTGCGAACTGGAGAGAGTGGTGCAGCAGCACGAGATCAAGCTGTCGTGTGCCGTCTCCTGGCAGCTCGCGGGAGGGGCCACGGTTCCCCCGCATCGGCAGGTGGACCAGCGAGCGCGGTGAAGAGGCGGCGAGCTTCCATAGCCCGCCGATTCGCTGCGCGGCGTCCTGATCGAGGTAGGTGTCCAGGTGCCGATCGTGGTCGATGAGCACTGCGTGGGCCAGGGGCCGGGCGGGTCGGATGACCTTGAACTCCGTGGATCCGAGCCGTGCTTGGTGGATGGTGACGGGCAGTTTCATCGGTTCTCCGGGACACGGCTGCTGACATCGGCGGCTTAAGAGGCCCAGTCGCCGGCTGATGCTTTCTGCCAAGGGAAGACCCCGGCGGCGAGTGGGCATGTCCGGGCGGTGTGGATGGACCGGACTCGAGTAGGTTAGTAGTAAGCGAATTATCCGCACGGCTCCTTCACGACCCCCGGAAACGATGAAGCGAGCTGACGAACTGTCGTTAAAGTCAGCATTGGGTCAGCATTGGTCCTGGCAAAGCTGACTCCAGCTGGTCATACCTGGGAAACGACGAGGGCTCGGAGAGAGCCTCCCAGAGCCCCCGTCGCCCACCCCACCGGAACGATCTCCGCGCGGGATACGGCCTCGCCTCGGCTGATATCGGCTGGTCGACCTACTGCAGAAAAGCGCAGGTCAGCGAACTCGTCCGCGTGCTTTCAGGGGCACCGGCGGGAGTTCGGGGGCCGGGATCGGGGGGCCGTCGTAGCCCTTCACTTCGCCGTACCTCGTGCTCCATCCAGTCCTTGCGGGCCTGTACGATCTCCTCGTTGCTCCGCCCGATCCAGCTCTTCGCCGCGATGGCGGAGGTCGACGAACCCTCATTCGCGATCGAGCCTGCGTGGTCGGCTGGTCCGGCGCTGTTCGGGAATCTGGTCCGTGCCTGCTCCGGAAGAAGTGTCCGATCAGGAGCATCGGCTACGCAGTGTAATGGATGCGCGTGGATCGGCTACTGATCGGAACGAGCCTCCTGGAGGGCAATGAGCGCTCCAGGAGATCGAGTTCATGCTTTGAAAGAATCCAAGCTTCTTGGGGGAGTAGCTGCAATAAGACCGTGTCCTATGTGGTGCGGCGGACGAGTCGCTTGTGGCAGCAGATGGCAGCGGCGAGGCCGAGAAATGCCAGGTAGTTGCGGGGATGGCGTTCGTAGCGGTGGTTGAGTAGGCGGTAGCCGGTCAGCCAGGACATGGTTTGCTCCGTCACCCACCGGCGCCGGCCGAGTCGTTCCGATGACTCGATGCCCTTGCGGGCGATGCGGACGCCGATACGTTTACCGCGGAGCCATCGACGCAGATCAGGGATGTCGTAGGCCTTGTCGGCACGGAGCCGCTGGGGTTTGAAGTGGCGGCCGCGGTGGGGGTCGTGTCTCGTGTGGTGACCGAGCACCATGGGCTTCAACGCGAGGCTGTCGTGGGTGTTGGCTGCGGTGAGGCCGACGAGGAGGGGCAGCCCTGCCGCGTCCGACAGGACGTGCCTCTTGGAGCCCGGTTTGCCCCGGTCCACGAGGCTCGGACCTGTGAGTTCGCCCCCTTTTTCGCCCGAATGCGGGCGGAGTCGAGGACGGCTCGGGAGAGGTCGAGCAGGCCGGCATCGTCGAGCCTGTGCAGGATCTCCTCGTGGAGCCGGCCCCACACGCCGGCTCTCGACCAGATCAGGAATCTGCGGTGGGCTGCCGACTTCGATATCCCGAAGCACGGTGGCAGCGACCGCCAGGCACAGCCGCTGACCAGCACGTAGATGATCGCGGCGAACAGCGTCTCATCAGGCGTGTCCTGCGTCCCGCCGCCCTGCGGCCGCACCCTCGACGGCGGGATCAACGGCTCCGCGATCTCCCACAACCCGTCCGGAACAATCCAACTCCACGTACCCCGCCCCATGACGGACTCAGCGACCGCCTCACCACATAGGACACGATCTAAGCCGCGCAGGACGCAGGGGAGGTTGCGGGGGGCTTCGGCGAGGAGGTGATGGTGCTTGAACGCGCCACGCCCCTCTCTAACTGTGGCGGACGGTGATGGTGGTCCAGGCGCCGACGTGGACCCGATCGCCGTCGCCAAGGGGGATCGGAACGTACGGCTGGATCGGTTCCTCGCCGCCGTTGATGGTGGTGCCGTTGGTGGAGTTCTGGTCCATCACAGACCAGCTTCCGTCGGGGCGTTGGACAAGCATCGCGTGCTGGTGGGAGACGCCGGGGTCTTCGGGAGACACCGAGAGGTCGATGTCCGGTGGATCGCCCCGAGAGGCGCGTCGGCGACCGATGGTGACCTGTCCGCCGGAGAGCGCGAGGTGCCGCTCGGGGAAACCGGCGGGCAGATTCAACCCGGACGCCTCCGGGCCGCTTCGCTGCATCATCGACATGTAGTACGAGCTGTCGGGGCCGACCGTCGCGCTCCAGAAGCCGCCCACGTGGGATGGGACCTGGCATAGGGCCGCATACTCCTGTTGCTGCCGATGCCGTGAGGACTGCTGGTACTCCTGCTGGAGGTGCTGCTGGGCGTACGACTGCTGTTCGGGCCCGGGCTGTAGGAGCAGTTGGCTGTCCTGGTGGCCGAGCGGATCGACCGACCGTTCCATCCAGGACTCCTGTGAGCCGTGGTATTCGAAGGGGGCCTGCGAGAAGGCCGACAGGCACTGTGACGGTGGGATGTTCACGTTGGGGTTGCCCGCCATCACGCCCGGCTGCGATGCGTCCGCGGTGTGCGGAACCGGCGACCGCGTCTGAAAGGTGCACCAGCACACTACGCAGAACGGAGCCACGCCCTCGCGCGGAGTCCCGCACTGCAGGCACGTTCCTGCAGGCGCGGTCGGCTCACCGGCCATGGGCTGGCCGTCGCCGAAGGCCGGCGAGGCGGGGGCGCTCGGGGCGGGCGCCGGAGGATGGCAGCTGGCCTCGCACCAGTGCTCGTAGCCGGACTGGTGCCCGTTCGGACAGGTTGGCATGGCGCCACTTCTCCCTTCTCCTTGGGTCATCCGACCAGGTCTTGATTTCAGGACTGCTTGACTTGGACCGTCTGTGCCGAACGGCCTCCGGAATCGTGGTCCTATTCCTCCAGCGCTCGACGGGTCGCCGGCCCGTAGGTACCCCATTCGTCGTTCTCAATCCGTAGGGCCAGCTGAAACTTCGACAGAGCTTGTCTGACTCCCCGGTCGAATCGGCCGTGGATTTTGCCTTTGTAGAGGCCTTTCCTGACAAGTAGTCGCTGAAGACTCTCCACCTCGGGGCCCGAGTCGCCGAACCTGAGGATCGGCGTCGGCGAGGGCGGCGGCTCGTGGCTGGGGAGACGATCCACGCTCGGGGACACGCTCGGCGAAGTAGACGGTGATGCCTGAAGGGATGAGGCGGGCGAGGTGGACGGGGAAGCACGGGAAGCACTCGGTGTCGAAGAGCGCGAAGCCGAAGCGGACGGCGAATGGCCGGACCCTTTGGCGGAAAGCGTCGGGGAGGGCACGGGAGCGATCGTGCTCGCCACAGAAGCCGACGGTCGCATTTCCGAAAGCATGACGTCATTGCCGGAGGAATCCGGCGTCAACAACGCCATGGCCATCCCGCCGACCGCGATCACCGCGGCCGCAGCAAGCAGGGGCGCCGCCGGCCGCTTGTGAGTCCGACCTGCAATCTCCTTGCGGGCGCGGCCCGCCCCCGCCGGGCGCTCCGCCAGCCCGCCCGCTCGCGGGGCAGGGAGCCCGGGAACCGACTGGCGACGAATCGTATCGGCGGTGTGCGGGACGGGCTCCTGGGCTTCCGGCCAAAGTTGGTGCTCCATTGGTGCGGGCACCCGGTACCGCTGGGTGTCGTCCCGGGGTGGTGTCACCGCCCCCAGAACCCCCAGAACCGGTGGGACGGACGCCGTGGCATCCGTCCCGCCGGGGTCGGTCAACGTCACGTACGGCCGGATGCGCATGGGGTCGAAACTCCCGCCATGCGCACACCCGCAGCCCGCGCCCGCAGCACCACAGCCCGGACAACGCCCATCAATCACTGCATTCCCTCCCTGAGCCATTGCCGGCCACGACGTAGGCGGCTGACCCGGCCTGCTCCCTCAATTCGTCAACGGGAGCCCCGGGCGCCCCCTGCCCCGTTTGCTCCCGTACGCCCCCGGCGAGCGACCCGGGACGACGCGCTGGCACTCGCCCGGCGACCCGTTCTCGTCGATGCCGAGCAAGTCGAATCCGTCTTCGTGTACCGGCCCCGTGCTGTACTCGCTCGCAGGGCGCACTGCTCTCCGCGCGGTGGTTCCACCGCCCCCACCGTTCACCACACGCCCGCCCCCAGTCCGGTGCCCCCGGATTCCGTCTCGGGAGGCGGGACCGTGCTGCCGGAATCGGAACCCCGGTCTCTGCCGTCGCGAGCCGGTGCGGTCGGGGTCGACGCCGAGGTCGGGGTCGGGGTCGGGGTCGGCGCCTTGGTGGTCGGCGAATCGGTGGTCGGTGCGGAATTGGAAGGGCGCGGGGCTGTGGTGGGTGATGCCGGGACGGTGCCTGGTGATGGTGAGCCGATGACCACGGCCGGCGTCGCCGTCACGATCGGATTGCTCGGGGTAGTACTGGGGGCCGAATGCGTCCTGGCGGGTGTGGCCGGTCGGTCGGATCTGTTGTTTTCGGACTCGGCGGGCAGCAGGGCAACCACGGCGGTAACCGCTGCTCCTGCCACGGCGACCGCGACGCCGCATTTCACGGCTCCGGCGAGCTGGGCCCCGTTCAGCGTTCCCGCGGCGAGATGGGCGCCATTCTCACCCAGGGTCGCCAGGAAGGAGGCGGGCTTCCATAGCAGGATTCCGCCCAGTAGCAGTGCCCCCAGACGGCCGTTGACGTCGCGCAGGTCGCGCTCGGCCCGGGCGCAGTTGTGGCATGCGCGGAGGTGTCGGTCCAGGTCCCGGGTGCGGCGCTTGCCCGGCCGCCGGAGCGTGGCGGCGATCTGCACGCCGTAGTGCCTGCACTCGTCGCTCGCGCTCTGGTCCAGGTGGGCGCGCAGGTAGGCCTCGCGCAGGCCTTCTCGCGCACGCGCCACCAGGGAGCCGACGCCTCCCGCCGATATGCCTAGGCGGCCCGCGGTCTCGGCAGCCGGCTCGTTCTCTACGACGGCGTGCCACAGCACGGCCTGCCAGCGCTCAGGCAGCGACTTGTAGGCCCGCAGGACCAGCGACCCCTCTTCCGTCGAGAAGACGGCCTCCTCCACGTCCTGGTCGTCCGTGATATGCGCGGCCCATTCCACGAAGTCGTCGGACATCCGCATACGGGCACCCTCCAGCGTCCATGCGGCCGCAAGGTGGCGAACACAGGTCAGCAGGTACGGTCGCCAGGCGTACTCGGGCCCGGCGCCCCATGCGACGGCCCGGTAGGTCCGGGCGAAGGCCTCGGCGGCGAGGTCCTGGGCGGTGGACAGGTCCCGACAGCATGTACGGGCGTAGGCGAGCACCGAGGAGTGGTGACGGGCGAACACCTCGGCCATCACGTCGTCGACGGCGGCGTCGGATTCCGAGGTGTGCCCGCGCAGCAGGGCGCACAACTCCCCGTCACTCAGGCTTCGAAGGTCCTGCTGACGGGCAGTACCCAATGTGTTCAACGCGTGCTCCAGTGTTGCTTGCTGATACCCCGCAAGGCAGCTCACGAGGGAAGGAGACCCTCGTCGCGGTAAGCGGTCACTCCATGGGATGTTGGTGGTGCGGGGTAGCGCGACGGCGCTATCGAGGGGCTGGGCCAGAGTTCGTCCTTGCGGACAGTGGCGCGCAAGGACGTGTCCGAGCACCAGGGACATGGCTGGGAGGTGCCGGTCCGACCGTCGGTCGCCGGCCCCGCTGCCACGGGGCTCGCGTCCTCGATGCCCCTTCGCGACCGTCATGGCCTACCGCCGGACTCGGATCCGTCCGCGAGCGGTATGGATCCCTCTGCGAGGAGGTTCGGACAACGCTGGGACACCCGAGGCTCCCGCTCGGTCGGGCGGCGGAAGCCGTGCGCTCACGATCGGACCGGCCCGCCCGCACCCGCGCTTCGCTTACCTCCTCCGGTCGCCGGCGAGGAGCCGTGCCACCCTGGCGCGGCCGCGGAGGACGAGGAGAAGGCCGGCGGCGAGCAGTGCGCTGCCGACGGCAAGGATGATCGGGGTTCGGCTGGAGGCACCGGTTTCGGCCAGGGGTTTGGCGTCATTGTCGGTGTCCTTGTCCGTGCCGGTGTCCAGGGGGATGCCGTCCGCGACGTCAGGTGTCGAGCCGGACGTGCCCGACGCCGTTCCCGGAGCCGACGTGGATGCCTGCGCCGAGGGGGATGCCGACGAGCCGGGCCGGTCAGGTGCGGGGGCCGAGGCGTTCGCGGAGGGTGTGGCCGGCGGTGGTACGGCGGCTCCCGGGGTGATGGCGGTGATGGTGACGTCGTCGTAGTAATTCACTACGGCCGCTGTGCCGCCCGCCTTGTGCCCTTTCGAGGCCTGCCAGTTGGGCCGGTACAGACCGATCTTGTGGTAGGGGGCGGTGTCCTGGTGATAGCTGTTGGGGCCCCGGTGTGATCCCACCTCCGCCCCATTGAGCCGGGCGGTGATGGAGCCTGTGGTGGTGGCGGTGGACCAGGTGATGTCGAAGGACCACTGGTTCCAGTGTCCGAAGCGGACTGGGCCGAGGTCGTACTTGACCTCGTGCGCCGGCTTCTTGCTCTCATCCGCCTTCTCCGAACCGGTCTTCCAGTGGACGATCATCATCCAGCGGTCACCCTTGACGGCAAGAACGACCGCGGGGTAGGTGCCCGACCCGCCGTGCCACTGGGACACGATGGTCTGTGCGTCGAATCGCAGCCAGTCACTGGGCAGGTAGTTGGCGAAGGTATACCGGTAACTGCCGTAGGGGACACGCGCTGTGGCTATCTCGGTGCGGTAGGACTTCCCGTCATCGGGCATCGCGAACCGGACGGCCTTGCCGCCACGCCCACCGGGCGCAGCCTTGACATCCACGATGCCCGTGCCGTCGATGCCCTTGCGCGGGAACGCGGCGGTGTCTCCGGACTCGAACCCGTCCTCGAAGGGGACGGGAGTCAGGGCACGGTCGGCGATGGCCTCGGTCGCCCCGAACCCCACCACCAACACGGCCGCAAAGGCTGCCCCGACCCGACGTCTGTGGCTGAAACGCTGGAACATGAACCGTCCTTGAGATGAGGGGTGAATTGCGGCGTTACAACCCGTGGTCGCAGGTACGAAGGGGCACGGCCGGCCGCCCGGGCACGGCCGGCCGCCCGGGCACGGCCGGCCGCCCGGGCACGGCCACGGACGACGGATTGCAATCGATCAGGAACCGACACCATCGCACACGTAAGAACATGACAGCTTCAACAGGCGGGGGAGTCAAGTGCATGTGGAAGCGCGTGATCCGCTTGCAATGTTTCTGTGCACCCGCCTACGAGGAGGCGCGTACTGGTACGTCCTGTCGAGCGCGTCGTATCCGTCACGGAATCACCACGCCGCACCACCGGAATTTGCGCAAGTGTGCACTCTCTCAGCACTGCGGGCAACACGTACTCATGGGCGTGACAAGTCGGCGGCCATCGGCCGAAGCGGCGGCCACGGGAGGGGACCGGACGGACGCATTCGGGCCAAACCAGCGACAGTATCTGCCATTACGCGACTAAAACCTTACGCTGGAGGGCTGTTGCATTTGTGTCCCTGTACCGCGAGCGGGATGAGAACGACGCCGATCACGCCGCCGATGCCTCGGGGGCAGCGGCAACGCCCCCGAGGGGCGGTCCCGTTTCGGAGATTTCTCCGCCTCAAGGCTCCGGGTCGATCAGGATGATCACACGAACCGGAATGCCCGACTTGCTGGGCGCAACAGTCACGCACCCTTCGCTGAAGCACGCCGCTCACCAGCACCGCACGTCGGGGTTCCGATCCTGATAGTTGCTGCGCTTCCTGGCAGCAAGCTCTCCGGAAGGGCGCCGTTCACCGGTCGCAGGAGAGGGGACGCGGCATACCGGACGTCTCACGCACCCAAGCGGCTTGGGCGCGGCGTGGGGAGGGAGCAGGGAGCTTGCGCTGAGATCTCGTGCCGCGCAAGGGCGGTGTCCCCGAGCTCAGGACCGTGGCCCCACCGGAGACGGCCCGACGCCCATCTGCTCGACCAGTCTTCGCACCGCAGCCTCCCCCGCCCCAGCGCCCCCGCGGGAGCCGGTCCCGACACCGGGAGCGGCGGAGGTCCCGGCGTCGGCGCAGCCGTGCACATGGCCCGGCCGGCCCAGGCCTCTCCCAATGTTGTACGCCTCACCCCCGGGAGGAAAGCCCCTCCCGATGTCGTCGAGGTCACCCCTGGTCCGCGCCGCACTCCCTGAAGGTAAAGATCAGGCAATGTGGCGGGTTCCTGGGTACTTGGCGCTCTCTTGGAAGTACGAGGCGCTCGACTCCCCATGTCGGGACAGGGGCCGCACCATGGAGGCGAGGTAACTATGTCCACACTTCTGAACCGCAGGTGGGCCCACCCACGCGGCGAGTGGGCCCAGTCCCTGCGAAAGGAACTACCCGCGTTGGCCGCGGGGATCGTGGAGGAACTGCGCAACGGCATCCCTGGTTTCCCCACTCACCTCGAGGACATCGACGACATCGTCAGACAGCACGTGGAGTCGGCCCTTCTCACCACCCTCGGTTGCCACGAACCCTCGGTGACGCGCGAGGGCGAGGGGAACCCGCGACAACGAAACGCGCTCGACAGCGGCCCGTTGCCTCCCCTCCGGGCGGTGACCTTCCAGGGACGTGAAACAGGGTCCGACCGCGCTCGCCAAGAGCTCCTCGCCGCTCTCACATCTGACACGCCCATGTGCGAGAAGGCCTTGAACGAATTGGCCGAGGCGGCCCACTGGCCCCTGCCCGTCTACATCCGGGCCATCGTCCTTACCTCGCCCGGTGAGACCCAGCAACTGGCGGCCGTCCTGGGTGACGCCCTACTCGGCACGGTGTGCGGGCAGCCTTGCCTGCTGGTTCCCACACCCGACCCGGAGGCCCGCACCACACTGGAAAGCGCGCTGCACGGTTGGGACGCCGTCGTCGGGCACCCGGTCCCACCCCGCGACACGGCCTCCTCCAAGCGCTGGGCCGTGCGCTTGCTCTCCCTCATCCCCATCTCGTCCGACCCGGGCGCGGGCACCGTGTTTGTCGACGACCACCTTTCGACCATGATGCTGCTCCAGGACGAACACCTTGCCCACGAGTTCGCCGCACACCGGCTGCGGCCACTGGCGGAGCTCACACCTGGTCGGAGAATGCGACTCGAAGAAACTCTGCTGGCCTGGTTGGAGGGCGGTGGCGCACCCGAGGCCGCGAAGGCCCTGAGCGTGCATCCGCAGACCGTCCGATACCGCATGCGGCAACTGACCAAGCTTTTCGGCCCCGATCTCCGCACCCCTCGAACCCGCTTCGAGTTGGAGATGGCCCTGCGCAGTAGGCGCCTCATGGCCGAGGTCGAGCGCCCGCGCTCCCAGTTGCCCCACGGGGGTCGTGCGGTGACGGCAAGGCCCCACCCGCAGGAGGACGTGGCACGGATGGCCCGGGTCAACGGGCTGTAGACCCCGGTTGACAATGCCCCGTTACCTTTCGCGTGGCCCCGAAACGGGGCGCCTGGCCCGCTGGCCCGGTACGGCTGTCTGCCCCTGTCGAAGGGACGACAATGCCGTTGCTTTGGGGCGGGCTGGGCGTTGGGCCGTTCGTGTTGGTATCGCCTCTGGAGCGGGCTGGGGCTTGGGATCTTGACCCGGTCGTGTCCGCCTGAGCTGGTGGACCGGGTCGTCCGGCGCCGACCTGAGTGCGTACAACAGCACGGAGAACGCGGCCGACTTCGCCGATCTGCGCGAGGCGCTGGACATCCCCCAGTGGAGCGTCTTCGGGTACTCCTACGGCAGCAACCTGGCCCTGGCGTACCCGCGCCTGCACCCCGAGGGAATCCGTGCGGTGGCGATCGACTCGATCGCGCCCTCCCAGTACGTGACCCTGCCTGGGACGTGGGGGAGCACCGCCGAGGGGATCCACAACATCTTCGAGGCGTGCGCGGCGCAGCCCACCTGCAAGGACCGGTACCCGGACCTCCCCGGCATGCTGACGGAGCAGGTGCGCAAGCTCGAGGCCCCCTGACGCTGAACGTCACGCCGAAGGACGGAGGGGCATGCGGGAACGCAAGTTCTTCGATGGTGAAGGCGGTGACGGACTGCCGGGTCCGCCTGGTGGCCGGGTCGGCGAACACAACGAGCAGCTCTACGAACGGGAATTCTCCCTCTGCGAGCACTGAGGCCGGCCAGGGCGCAGGGCTTCGGCCGGCCCGGTCGACGCCGGGCTACGAGTGCCTTCCCCTGTGCCTGGCCGCCTTCGTGCGATCCCGGCGGGCGGTGATCAGTCCGGCTGCGCGGAGTGCGCCGCTGAAGGCGAGGAGGAGCGGTACGGCACCTGAGGTGCCGGCCCGTGCCAGCGTGCCGCCGGTCGCGCCGGCCGCGGCATCACCTGGGCCGCAGCGCCGGGCGATATGAGGCTGTGATGTCGGTCGGCGCCGCGGGCGGAACCCGGGAAGGGGGTGTGCCCGCGGCGCCGTTCACACAGTCCTCAGTCAGGGGCAGTTGACCACCGTGTCGCCGGTGTCGCGGGTGCAGGAGTCGACTGCGGGACCGCCGTCGAGGCTGTCGTTGCCGTGGACGCCGTCGGTGGCGTCGAGGGTGTCGGTGCCCTCGTCGCCGTTCAGGGTGTCGTTCCCGCCCTCTCCAGTCAGGGTGTCGTTCCCGGCGTTCCCGTTGAGGGTGTCATTGCCCTCGTTCCCGTTCAGGGTGTCGTTCCCCGGCCCGCCGCTGATGGTGTCGTTGCCCCCCAGTCCGGAAATGGTGTCGTTGCCCGGGCCCCCGTTGATGGTGTCGTTGCCCGGAGTCGCCGCCGCGGAGCCGGGGATCCCGGCCGGTTCGTCGCCGACCAGCCGATCGGCGTGCGGGCCGCCGTTGAGCTGGTCCTTGCCGCTGCCCCCGTAGAGGATGGCGGGAGCGTCGAGGTTCGGGGAGACCGTGATGGCGTCGTCGCCGTCCTGGCCGTGGGCCAGTACCGCCGTGGGAACGGGGCACGCCGCGCCGCCTTGCGAGTGGGGTGCGCAGGGTGCCACGACGCGCAGCCCGGCGGCTGCGTCCGACACGAGGACCACGCTGCCCTGGCGGCGGACGGTGATGTCGTTGTCCACGCCCTGCCCGGCGGTGACGAGCAGTGTTCCGCCGGACATCTCGACCACCGTGGCGTTCGCGAGGTGGCGGGGCCCGGCCGTGGGCGAGGCCGCGGAGGCGGAGGTGCCGCTCAGCGCGGCGCAGACCAGGGTCAATGTCGTGAGGAGCGCGTGGATGTGTCGTGTCGTCATGCCGGAGGTCCCCTTCGTCGTGGACACGTGCGCGGAGGGCAGGTGCGGGTGCGGGTGCGGCTCGCGCCTGCCGGTCACGGGCAGTCGGTGACGCTGTCGCCCAGGTCGGCCCGGCAGGTGTCGGCCTGGGCGCCGCCCAGGACGTGGTCGTTGCCGCTGATCTCGTCGACGGCGTCGAGGGTGTCCCGGCCCGCGCCGCCCTCCACGTAGTCGTTGCCGGTGCCGGCGATCACGTGGTCGCTGCCGTTGCCGCCGCTCACCACGTCGTTCCCCGCGCCGCCGTTGATGATGTCCGAGCCGCCCCGGCCCTCGATCGAGTCGTTGCCCGGGCCGCCGAAGAGCCTGTCCTGGCCGCTGGCGCCGGTGAGGGTGTCGTTGCCGGCTCCGCCCGAGAGGAAGTCGGAGCCTTCGTCGCCTTCCAGGGTGTCGTTGGCGCCCCCGCCGTAGAGGCTGTCGTCCCCGGCGCCGCCGACGAGGGTCACTCCCGGGCCCGCAAGGGAGGACGTGACGCTGTCGGCCTGATCACCTGCATGGACGACGAGCTCGGTGAGTTGGCCCGCTCCTGGGCAGACGGCCTCGTAGGCGCTGACCGGGGTGCACCCGCCGAACGCGGTGACGGTGTCGCCGGTGTCCCTGACCCGGATCGTGTCTCCGGCCTGCCACACGGAGATGGTGTTGCTCAGGCCCACGGCGGCGGTGACGGTGACCGACGTGCCGGTCTTGCTCACCAGCGTGCCCGCAGCCGTCCTTTCGGGGGGCCGGGCGCTCGCGCCCGCCGGGCCGGTGAGGCCCAGCGTGAGGCTGAGCACCGTTGTCGCGAGGGCGATGGTGCGGGGTAAGGCCTTGTCCATGATCTGCCTCCTGGGAAGCGTTCGGGGACCTGGGGGGATCAGCCGCGCGGGAAGGTGCGAGGATCTACCGGGAAGCGATCAGAATCCAACGCATCTCCACAAGACCAATCATCGCTGGCAGGTTGGTCGTTGCCGGGCCCCGGTGTCAAGAGGCTCCCGTACCGCGTGCGCGGCCGGTGCGCAGGCCCTGAACTGCGCCGACTCCGTCCTCGACCGAGGGCGTACGCCACCGCCTTCGGCCACATATCGGCTCGATCGCACCGGCCCGTGGACCCCCCGGTCACTCGTGATCGGCGGACCGCGCTGCCCCTGCTGCCGCTGCTGGGCGGGCGGTCCGGCCCGCCTTGCGCCGACGCCGGAGGATCAGCAGCCCGGCGGCCGTCAGGAGGGCCAGGCAGCCCCCGAGCAGCCACGGCACTTCCAGGAAGCCGTCGGATCCGGAGCCGCGGGAGCTGTCCGCGGTCGCCGTGACGGTGACGTCGCCCCAGCCCGCGAGGGGCGCGCCCGGCCAGGACGCGGAGAGCCGCACCTTCTGGCCCGGGAGCAGCTCGGCCGGTACGTCCGTCAGCCGGCGTTCGGCGGGCCCTCCCAGGTACACCCCGCCGACGTGAACGGAAACCCGGGGTTCGAGGCTGACGTTGCCCGTGTTGTGCAGGGTGTAGGAGACGGTCGAACTGCTGCTGCCGGTCCACGGAACGAGGGAGTTGTGCGCTGCGAACCGTACGTCCTCGACGCTGACCCCGGGTCGTTGCGGTCCGTCGACGCGCAGGTAGATCCTGGCTCCGACGCCGCGCTGGACGCCGAGGTGGGAGCCGGCCCCGGGCCGCACGCGGTCGTCGACGGCCACCAGGGCGCCGACGTGGTCTCCGGGGGCGGCGTCGTGGGGAATGCGGAGGGTGATGCCGACGGTCACCGCGGAACGGGCGGGGACCGTGACGGTGTCCCGCTCCGGCCTGCCCCAGGCGCCTACGTCCTGCTGGGTCTCCTCGATGCCGCGCACGGCCAGTCCACCGTCGCGTTCGGTGTTGTGTGCATCGGCGACGTAGAGGCGGAACGTCAGCTCCTTGTCGGTGGCGTTGGTGACGACCGCGCGGTCCGAGAGCGTCGTGCCCGGGCGTGCCGGGAGCTGGAACGCTGCCCGCGGCGTGATCGCGGAATCCGCGGGCCTGACGGACCATTCGCCGTTGTCCGCCGCCCCGGCCGGTGCGGGGGAGAGGGCCGTCAGGGCAAGAAGGAGCAGGGCGACGGAGGCTGTGCGCATGGCTCTTCAGCTTTCTGGGCGTCGCGTGCCGGACGCGCGGCGTCCGGCACGCGGGCGCGGTCAGAGGAGGGTGAGGGTGAGCGTTCCGGCGTAGTCGCCGACGGGCGTGTACTTCGGGACGTCCAAGGACACGGCGGCGTCGGCGGTGAACTCGCCGCCGGTCAGGTCACCGTCGGGGGCGGACGCCAGGGTCGCGCCGGCCTTTCCGATGGTGCCCGGACTTCCCGCCGTGCAGGTGCTGGGGCTGTCGGTCTTGGTGGTGCATGTGGGTGTCCAGGTCAGCCGGCCCGCGTCGATCTTTCCGCGCGGCCCGGTGAAGTCGGTGACCTTGCCGGTGAGTGACCAGCCGGACCTGCCGCCGCGGAAGTCCTTGACGGCTACGGTGTTGAGGTGTCCGGAGGAGGAGCCTCCGGTACCGAAGTCGACCGGGGGCAGGCGGACGGGGTCCGCCGTGGCGGCCATGGTGAGCACGCCGGGGTTGACGGAGGTGGTGAGCTGCTGATCGGCCGTTCCGGGGGCGGTCGGGTCGGTGGGGTCGGTGGGCTGGGTCGGATCCGTGGCGGCGGTGACCTTCCAGGCCTGACCGGACGATCCGTTGCACTCCGACTGGACGATCCTGGCTCCGGCCGTGGTGGATCCGCCCTGGAGGTCGAGGCACTTGCTGCTGTGCTGGGCGACGATGCGGACGTGGCCGTCGGGGAGGGTCTCGAAGCGCCAGCGCTGGTTGTCGCCCCAGCCGCAGTCGTACTGCTTGACCTCGGCCCCGTCGGCGGTCGAGCGGTCCGCGACGTCGAGGCACTTGCCGCTGTGCTGCGCGAGGACGCGGACGTAGCCGTTCTTGCTGTCCGTGAACCGCCACTGGGTGTTCAGGCCGCCGTCACACTTCTCCTGGGTCACCGGCACCTGATTGTCCGAGAGGCTGCCCGCCACGGTCACGCAGGCGCCGCTCTGCTTGCCGGTGATCGTGTGCAGGGGGTCGCCGCCGGAGCCGGAGAGCCGGCCCGTCTCGGCGTCGAGCGCGACCTGGGGGTACCAGGGAAGGACCATGGTCGTCGCGGTGGGAAACTCCAGCGGGAGCCACACGTACTTCGAGTCGTTGACGCGCTTGGGGTCGGACCACACGCCCGCCCACCGGTCTCCCATGTAGAGGAAGGAGGTGGTTTCGCTGCCCTCCACCGGCAGGACGAACGCCGTCTGCGAGTGGTGGCCGTCGTGGCTCCCGACGTCCTTCATGGACGACCACGGTCCGGCGAGGCTGGTGGCGGTGGCGTACTTCTGCTGGTTCGGATTCCAGTAGCTGGTACCGGAGGTGAGCATGAAATACACGTCCCCGCGCTTGAACAGGGCGGGCGACTCCCGGTGCTGGCCGGGCCAGGGGTTCGCCACCAACTCCTTCACCTGCGTGTAGTCGTCGGTGAGTTCGTAGATGTGCAGATCGGCGTTGTGGTTGGCGGCGGAGATCATGTAGGCCTTGCCGGCCGCCTTGTCCTCGTACACCGTGATGTCACGGGACATGTGCTCGGCGCCGGAGGCGTCCTTCGGGCGGAAGGACCCCCTCCATTCGTACGGGCCGTCCACCGTGGAGGAGACCGCGACCGCGGCCCGTGCCTCGGCGTAGGAGTCGTCCGCCTCCTTGTGCATCCACATCACGAACTGCTTGGTCTTCTCGTTGTAGAGGACCTTCGGCCGTTCGATCACCGCGGAGCGGACCTCGGGGTCGGCCTCCTGGGTCAGGACGTGTCCGCGGGGCTCCCAGTTCTTCAGGTCCTTGGAACGGTAGGCCGAGACGTAGCGGAACTTGTTGTCCTCACCCCGGTCCTCGCCGAACCAGTAGTAGTAGTCGCCGACCTTGAGCACTCCGCCGCCGTGCGCCTGCACCCCTGCCCCCGTGGTGTCGGGGAACTGGGTGCCGGTTTCGGTGGTGACGGGTGCGGCCAGCGCCGCGGGCGCCCCTCCCACGAGGAGCAGGCTCAGGCCCACGAGGACGGATCTCACTCTTCGCATGCAGATCCTTGATGTCGCCGCGCATCCACGGATCCTGTGGGGGTGAAGGGTCCCGCCCTTCACACCCACAGGAAGCAACATGTTTGCGCGTGAACCAACAAATGTGCCCAGAGATTGACCTGTTCGTTGCCCAGATGTCAACAGCTTGTGAAGATTTATGACGGTTCGTGGAAGGGGGGGTGCGGAGAGTCACCTGCCCCGGGCATTCCGGAGCGCACGCGCACCCGACGGGCCGCGGCGTCCGGTGGAAGAGATGCGCATACGCCCCCGTAGGTTGCCCCGACCCCGTGTACGGCCCGTCAGATCCGGGTGGCCAAGGGGACGGACACCTGCTTCAGCCAGCGACCCGTCGCGAAGTCGCGGGCCTTGACGACGACGCGGTCGCGGTGCACCTCGACCTGGAGCCCCTGGTTGAAGACGCCGGGAACCGTGCTCTCGCCGCCCTGTCCGTTGTCGGTGAAACCGGTCTGCACCGCACCGGTATTGATCACCGAGAACCCGTCCAGGTTCGCGGTGCCCGGCACCACCCGCCGTACGTACCAGTCGGACAGGGCCAGGTTCCAGTGGGTGTGCCCGCTGAAGAGGAACACGTCGCGGTGGCGGCCCAGCAGGCCGAGCAGTGCGTCGGCCTGGAGGTAGTCGCTCATGTAGAGCTTGTTGCGCGTGCCCGAGACGGTGTCCGGCAAGGGGTGGTGGGCGATCACCATGACCGGCTTGCGGCGTCCGGACCAGTACCGCAGGCGCTCTTCCAGCCACCGCAACTGCGCCTCGCTCAGCCACACTTCGTCCCAGAGCTTGGGGTCGTGGTAGTGCATGTACCGCTCGGTTCCGATGGTGAGGACGGGTATGCCGCCGAACGTCGTCTCGGCGTACACCGCGCTGCGCCCCGCGAACCGGTAGAAGCTGCGGAACAAGGAGTCCTCGGTGGTGCCGTTGGGCCAGGTCGACAGGGCGAGCGTCTGCGGATCGGCGTACTTGGGGACGTAGAACTCGTGGTTGCCGATGGCCCAGGCGGCCTTGCGCGGGCTCGGACCGCGTTGCAGCACCTGCTGCACGGCCGCGTACTCGAAGTCGTACCCGCGCGGGGTGATGTCGCCGGCGACGGCGAGTCCCGCGCTGTGCGGGGCGGTGGCCGCGATGTCCTTCAGGGCGACGGTCAAGTCGCCCAGGTCCCCCTGGATGTCACTGATGACGTTGAACGTGGTCAGGGGCGCGGCGGCTGGGTCGGGTGCCTGTGCCTGTGCCTGTGCCTGCGCCTGTGCGGCCGTCGGCGTCGCCGCGCCGAGGGCGACGGCGCCGGCCGTCGCGGTCAGCAGAGACCTGCGCTTCATGGGTGGGGCCCTTCCGTCCGTGCGGGAAGCGGGCTCGGATGAGACCCGCGGGTGGGTCCGGACCCGTTATGTTTACGCAACCAACGCGACCGTCCGATGAATGCCGGACGACGCTTCGGCTGACCACGTGCCGGGGACGGGACGCCGGCCCGCCCCCGGCACGGCGTGCGTCACGCCGGCGGCACGTGCGGACGTGTCCCCCGGTGCCCGGCGGTGAAGGTCCAGGACTGGTTGCTGCCGGTGGTGGGCCGGAAGACACCGACCGGGGCGCCGTCACCCGTGGAGGCGCCGATGACGTCGAGGAGGGCGCCGGTCGCGCTGTTGATCAAGGTGAAGTGCCCGTCGCCGGTGGTGGACAGCACCCAGCGCTGCTGCGGGGACGGTCCCGGTGGGGCCAGGGCGAGCACGTTGCCCGCGACGCCCAGCGCTTGGCCGTTGCCGAGGTTCGTGAGGCGATAGGTGGCCGTGCTGCTCCAGTCGTCGGGCACCGACCTGGTGAACACCCATTGCTGCGCGGTGTTGGTGTCGGTGGGGCGGGGCGCCTGCTGGACGAGCGCGCTCCCCCCTCCGTCCTGGACGGCGGTGAGCGCCAGGCCGCTGTGGTCGTTGACGAGGAGCCGGGGAGCCGCGGAGGGAACGCCCGTCGCCCCAGGGTCCACGCCGGACGCGTCCGGTATGACGAGGGTGGTGACCGAGCCGGGAGCGAGGGTCACGGTGAGCCGCTTGCCCGTGATCGTGAGGTCGGCTCCTCGTTGCACGTTCCTGGTCGCGTCCGTGGTGTAGCGCTCGACCGGCGCGGGGGAGACGCTGCGGAAGGCGCTGAGGTCGACGGCCACCGTCCGGGCCGCACTCGTCGGGTTGGTGTGCACCACGACCGCGCCCCGTCCGCCGGGCCGCACCGCGGCCAGGGTGTCCGCGTCGTCCGTGGTGATGACGCGGGCTCCCGGCCGGATGAACCTGCTGTACTGCGCCATCGCCCAGTACTTCTTGTTCTTGCGCAGCGGTTCCCTCGCGGCGTCGGCCGGGGTGAAGTCTGCTTGGATGAGGCCCCAGTTGGAGTTCTCGTGGTCCGGGGTCATGTTTTCGTGGTCCTCCACCGCCTGCCACAGCAGCCAGGCCCGCGCTTCGAGCCCCGTGAGGTCGTCGGCGATGCGGCCAGCCAGGTCGAGGGCCGGGCTCATGTCCGTGAAGCTCTGCGGGACGGAACCGCCGAGGTCCACTTCCGACATCCACAGCGCCGTGTGCGCACCCTTGGCGATGTCGCGCGGTCCGCTGCGGCCGTCGGTCCCGTACGTGTGGGTGTTGAGCCTGCCGAGGGCGGAGCGCGCCGGGTTTTCGTAAGCCTCCCAGTTGGCGCGGAACCTGTCCGGGTCCGTTTCGTCCATCGCCGCGACCGGCGTCCGTAACCCCTGGGCGTCCAGCTCGGCGCGGAGCGTCGTGATCATGCGGGCCTGAGAGCCGGGTGCCCAGTGGGAGCCCTCCTGCCGGCCCCCGGCGCGCCAGTAGTCGGTGCTCGGTTCGTTGACCGGGGACACGGAGTCGAATTCGACGCCCGTGGAGTCCTGTACGCGGCGCAGGGCTCCGGTGAGGTAGGCGGCGAAGCGCTCGTACTGATCGGAGCGGAGGTTGTCCTGCGTGGGGTCCACCGCCCCGCTCACGCGTCCGCTGTGGGTCATGAAGTACGGCGGGGAGTTCGAGAAGGCCTCGAAGGTGTCCGCGCCCCGGGCCTTGGCCGCCCTGAGCCACCAGCGCTGGTTGCCGTCGGCGTACGGTTCCCAGTGCTCGGGGTTCTCCGGGTCCCACCAGTCGGGCGTCGCGGCGCCCGGCCGCTTCCAGTGGCCGGGCACGGCCGCCCCGGCGCGCATGTACGGCTCGGTCTCGGGGCTGTCCCCGCCGCCGATGTTGTACCGGGCGATGGTGAAGCCCAGCCCGTCGGCCCCGTAGAGGGCGTCGGCCAGCCGGTTGCGCTGGGCATCGGGCCAACCGCCGGTCACATGGGCGAACCAGGCGAGCGAGGTGCCCCAGCCCTCGAACGGCTGGTGCTGGTAGCCGGGATCCAGCCGGATGGTCGATCCTGCCGGAGGGGTCGCGTCGGCCTTGGCGGGAGGCGCCAACGCCCCGCTGCCGAGCAGTGCGGCGACCGCGGCGGCCACCGCGACGAGAGCGCTGCGACTTCGCCTGCTCACGGGCCGCCGACGCCGTGCGCCGGTGGTTCTTCTCGGGATGCCGCTGTCGGTGCCGTTGCTGATGCGGATGCCACTCACGGGTGTTCCTCCAGACCTGGACACGGCTGAGGAGGGCCTCGGGGGACGTATCCCGAGCCCATGTTTACGCAAACATCTTGGTCGGAGAGAGTGTCGAAGCGCTGGGGGGCAGTGTCAAGACATCCGACGGGGTCCGTGAACCGCTACTGGTCCGTACCTTCCTCCGTCCCGGTCGCCCCGTTCGTCGCCTTTCTCCTGTTCGCTCGAGGACGTGCAGCGCTAACATCCACGAGGAGTGCAGAGAGTCCCGCTTGGGAAGCCCGGTTCGGAGGTCCGGTTCACATGCCGCGCGAAGTCGGAACAAGATCACCCAGGTCACGCCCGCTGCGGCAGTCGCCTTCCATGGCCGATGTCGCCGCCATGGCGGGGGTCTCGTCGCAGACCGTCTCCCGCGTGGCCAACAACCGCGACAACGTGGACGCCTCCACCCGCGAGCGGGTGCAGGCCGCGATGAAGATGCTCGGCTACCGGCCCAACTCGGCCGCGCGGGCGCTGGTCACCGGACGGTTCGGCACGTTGGGCGTCATCAGCTTCGACATCAGCGCGTACGGCAACGCCCGGACCTTCGCCGCCATCTCCGACGCCGCGCGTGAAGCCGACCTGTTCGTGAACTTCATGGGAGCCCGCGCCCAGACCGGAGCCGCCGTGCGCCAGGCGTTCCAGCAGCTGATGGTCCAGTCGGTGGACGGCATCATCCTCATCGAGTCGCAGATCCTCGACACCCCCGAACTGCGGCTCCCGTCCGGGGTGCCCGTGGTCTTCGCCGACGGCGACACCGGCCACCGCTACGCCAACGTCGACATCGACCAGGCCGAGGGGACCCGCAGCGCCGTCTCCCACCTTCTGGGGCTCGGTCACCGTACGGTCTGGCACGTGGCCGGGCCCCGCGACTCCTACGCGGCGCGGCGCCGGGCCGAGGCCTGGCACCACACGCTCAAGGACGCCGGCGCGGTCGTCCCGACCCTCCTGTACGGGGACTGGTCCGCGGCCTCGGGGTACGAGGCCGGCCGGGCGCTGGCCGCCCGCCCCGAGGTGACGGCGGTCTTCGCCGCCAATGACCAGATGGCCCTCGGTGTGATGCGCGCACTTCAGGAGGCGGGGCGGCGGGTGCCGCAGGACGTCAGCGTGATCGGGTTCGACGACGTCCCGGAGGCCGCGTTCTACCCCGCCCCCCTGACCACGGTCCGGCAGGACTTTGATGCGGTGGGCCGGCACTGTGTCGCCCTGCTCCTGGAGCAGATCGGTGGGGCGGACACCGCGAAGCAGGCTTCGGTGGCACCCCTCCTGGTGGTGCGCGAGAGCACGGCGCCCCCCGCGGGCTGACACCGGGCCGGCGGCGGCCCGGTGTCAGCCGGCCCGCCGCGTCCGTTCGGCGGCCCTCGCGCCTCAGGACGTCTGCGCCCTGGCCTCCCGCGCGGCGCGGCGTACCGCTGCGACGGGGGCGAAGGTCTCTCGGTCGTCGAGGAAGCCCTCGAGGGCGAAGGTGGCGGCGCCGAGGCTGACGGGATTGCCCGGTACGTCGCTCAGCTGCAGGGTGAGCGCCTGCAGGGTCGCGGGCAGCGCGTGGCCTTCGATGACGTCGCGGGTCTGCCGCAGCAGGGGTTCACCGAGCCGGTCCGCCACCCAGCCGCTGAGTGCCAGGGTCTGCGGATTGAAGAGGTTGAGGAGGTCGGCCGCAGCCATGCCGAGGTAGCGGGCGGTCCGCGCCACGGTCTCGACGGCCACGGCGTCGCCCTCCGCCGAGGCCCGGGCGACCGACGCGACGACGGTGGCCTCGTCGGCGTCCAGGAGCGGGCTGTCCTCGTCCAGTTCCCGGACGGTCGAGGCGATGCCGCGCGTACTGACGTAGGCCTCCACGCATCCCTGCCTGCCGCAGCGGCACTCCCGGCCGCTGCGGATCAGACAGGTGTGCCCCCACTCCCCGGCGCTGTTCGTGGCGCCCCGGTACAGGGCTCCGTCGATCGCGATGCCGGCGCCGACGCCGGCGCGGAGCGTGACCACGACGAGGTCGTCCACCTCGCGTCCCGCGCCGAACCACATCTCCGCCACGGTGCCGGCCTTGAGGGGGTTGTCCAGGTACAGGGGCATGCTGAGGCGCTCGGCGAGGAGTGACCTCAGCGGCACGTCGCGCCAGGACCAGTACGGGGAGAAGACCGAGACGCCGCCCTCGCGTTCGACGAGCCCGGGAACGCTCACGCCGGCCCCGAGGATGCGCGGGAGCCCCGCGCCCTCGCCCGCCGCCAGACCTTCGACCCCGGCCACGATGGTGGCGACCACCTCGTCCGGTCGTACATCGGCCTGCGGCAGGGGCAGTTCCACGCTCCGCAGCACCGTCAGCGCCAGGTCGAACAGCTCCACGCGTACGGACGTCTCCGCGACGTCGATCCCGATCAGGGCCCCGCGCCCGGCGTTGACCGCGAGACGCGCCCGCGGCCGCCCGCCCTTCGAGTCCTCGTGGCCGACTTCCGACAGCACTCCGGCCTCCAGCAGTTCGGCCACGAGGTTGGCCACGGTCGCGAAGGACAGCCCGGTCGCCGCGGCGATCTCCTGCCGGCTCACCGGGCCGGTGGCGGCAAAGACGCAGCGCAGCGCATCGAAGCGGTTGCGGCGGCGGATGTCCTGCGCGGTGCGCTTCGCCATGGCGTGCTGGTCCTCTCGCTCTGCGCCGGGCAGAGACCGCTGGTCGGAAACGATCGACCCAGCTTATTCCGAGCCTTGGAAGATGTGTATTTACATGGGTTAGAAGAAGTCCTAGAGTTTCGCTCGGGAAGGAAGGAGCGACCTCATGCGACTAACTGCAGCGCCGTGCGCACCCGAACCGGGGCGGTTGTCCGAGGGACCCGTATGGCATGCCGGGCGCAGTGAACTGCTGTGGGTGGACATCACGGCGGGGCTCGTCCACAGGGCTCCGCTGGTGGCCCGCGACGACGACAGCGGCCTGCCCGATCTGGGGCCCGCGACCACGCTGAGCCTGGACGTGCCCGTCGGAGCGGTCGCGCTCTGCGCGTCCGGGGGACTGCTCGCGGCCGCGGGCACGGCTTTCCTGCGCGTCGACGAATCCGGGACGTGCGAGCGGTTCGCCGCTCCCGCGATACCCGACGACGGCACGCCGCGACGGATGAACGACGCCAAGTGCGACCCCCGCGGACGGATCCTCGCCGGAACCATGGCCTACGACGGGACGCCGGGAGCGGGTGCCCTGTACCGCCTCGATCCCGGCGGCGCCGTGACGGTCCTGCTCGACTCCGTCACGATCTCCAACGGACTGGGCTGGAGCCCCGACGGCAGGCTGCTGTACTACGCGGACAGTCCGACGGGGCGCGTCGACGTGTTCGACCATGATCCGGACACTGGGGCCCTGTCCGCACGACGCCCCTTCGCCGACATGGCCGACACCGCCGACACGGGCGCCGCCGGCGTCCCGGACGGCCTGGCCGTCGACACCCGGGGCCGTGTCTGGGTCGCGGTGTGGGGCGCCGGTCAGGTGAGGGCGTACACCCCGGAGGGGACCCTCCACGCGGTCGTGGACGTCCCCGCCTCCCAGGTGTCCAGCTGCGCCTTCGCCGGCCCGGACCTGGACGTCCTGGTGATCACCACCGCAGCCGAGGGACTGACCCCCGAGCAGCTCGCGGCGCAGCCCCTGGCGGGCGGGCTCTTCGTCTGCCGCCCCGGCGCCACAGGCCTGCCGGTCCCGCACTTCGCCGACGGCCCGGCGCAGGCGCCCCCGTCCTCCACCACCCCTCACGACCCGCGAGGTTCTGCAACATGACGGATCTGACCACCGCACTCGCCGACGCCCCGGCGATAGCCATCCTGCGCTCGGCATCGCCGCTCCACTTCCCCGCCGTCGCCGATGCCCTGCACCGAGCGGGCATCCGGGCCGTCGAGTTCACGCTCACCACCCCGGGCGTGCTGTCCGCACTGCGCGAGTACGCCCAGGCCAAACCGGAGGGACTGGCCCTCGGCGCGGGCACGGTCATGACGCCGTTCGACGCGACGCGCGCCGTGGAGGCGGGCGCCACCTACCTCATCACCCCGGCCACCTGCCCGGACGTCATCAGGGAGGCGCGCCACCTGGGCGTTCCCGTGCTGCCCGGCGCCCTGACGCCGAGCGAGATCGCAGTCGCCTGGCGGGAGGGCGCGACCATGGTCAAACTCTTCCCCGCCTCCATCGGCGGACCGGACTACGTACGTGCCGTCCGGGCGCCGCTCCCGCACGTCCCGCTCGTCCCCACCGGCGGGATCGGTCTCGACGAGGCCCCCGCCTACCTGGCGGCCGGAGCAACGGCCCTCGGCATGGGAAGTCCGCTGGTCGGCGACGCGTGTGAGGGCGGCGACCTGGACGCACTGCGCGAACGGGCCGCCGTGCTCCTGGACGGCATGCGCTCATGAGCGCCCTCGTCACGCTCGGAGAGGCGATGGGTGTCCTGGCCGCGACCCGGCCCGGCCCGCTCGTCGGCGGTGCCGAGCTCCGCCTGGCGTTCGCGGGCGCGGAGGCCACGGTCGCCGTAGGCGTCAGCAGGCTCGGGCACGGGGCGTCCTGGACCGGCCGGGTCGGGGCCGACAGCGTCGGCCGGATGATCCTCGACGGGCTGCGCGGCGAGGCCGTGGACGTTACCCGCGCACGCGTCGACGACACCGTACCGACCGGACTCATGCTCCGAGAACGCCGCACCGCGGACCACACCCGGGTGACCTACTACCGTCGTGGACTGGCCGGGGCCCGCCTCGCTCCCGAGGACGTCGACCCGGAACTCGTCGCCCGGGCACGGGTACTGCACGTCACCGGCATCACCCCCGCCCTGGGCGACGCCCCGCGTGCCGCGGTCCGGCGGGCGGTCGAACTCGCCCGGGCAGCAGGCGTGACCGTCTCCCTGGACCTCAACTACCGCGAACGGCTGTGGTCCCGGCAGGAGGCCTCGGCCGAACTGGCCGACCTCGTCACCTGCGCCGACATCGTCTTCGCCGGGCCCGAGGAGGCCGCACTGGTCGTACCCGAGGCCGAGCCGGCCGCGATGGCACGCGCCCTGCTCGCTCTCGGGCCGCGCGAGGCAGTACTGAAGCTCGGCTCCCGCGGAGCCCTCGCGGTGACGGACGGCGAGGAAGCCGTGCAGGGCATCCTGCCGGTCACCCTGGTGGATCCGATCGGCGCCGGGGACGCCTTCGTCGCCGGATACCTGGCCGGACTCCTCGACGACGCCCCCCTCCCCGACCGTCTCCGACTCGCCGCCACGTGCGGAGCCTTCGCGGTGGCCGCGCCCGGCGACTGGGAGGGCCTGCCCCGGCGCGCCGAGCTGGACCTCCTCCACGGCCAGGACGTCACCCGCTGAGGGGACGTCCCGCCCACCGGCACTTCAGCCCACGACAGCACGAGAAGGACCCCCATGAACCGATTCACAGGGCGAACCGCCGTCGTCACCGGCGCCTCGTCCGGCATCGGCGCAGCCAGCGCAGCACGTCTGGCCGCCGAAGGAGCGGCAGTCGTCCTCGCCGACATCGCCGAAGAAGCAGGCACCGCACTCGCGCGGAAGATCCGCGACGACGGCGGACGCGCCGCGTTCGTGCGGTGCGACGTCTCCTCCGAGGAGGAGTGGAGCCATCTGAGGGACCGCGCCCACGCGCTGTTCGGCCCCGTCGCCATCGTGCACAGCAACGCCTTCGTCCATACCCACGCAGCCGCCCACGAGTTGCCCGGGAGCGGCTGGGATCGCGAGCTGGCCGTCAACCTCAAGGCGCCCTACCTGGCCGTCCGGACCTTCCTCGACGACCTGCGCGCCGCCCGCGGCTCCTTCGTCGCCACGTCCAGCGTGCACGCGCTGTGCAGCCTGCCGGGCTACCCGGCCTACGCGGCGGCCAAGGGCGGCATGTGCGCGCTCGTCCGCCAGCTCGCGGTCGAATACGGGCCGGAGGTGCGCTTCAACTCCGTGCTTCCCGGGCCCGTCCTCACTGAGAACTGGCGGGACGTGGACGAGGAGGGCCGCGAGCTCTCCGCCCGTGCCACGGCCCTCGGACGGCTGGGCCGTCCCGACGAAGTGGCCGCCGCCGTCGCCTTCCTGGCGTCCGACGACGCCTCGTACATCACCGGCACGAACCTGACCGTGGACGGCGGCTGGGCCGTGAAGAAGGAGTCCAAGTGAAGATCACATCCCTGCGCACCTACCTGGTCGCCCCCCGCTGGTGCTTCCTGCGCGTGGACACCGACGAAGGCATAACGGGGTGGGGCGAACCGGTCGTCGAGGGCCGCGCCCACACCGTCGCGGCAGCCGTCGAAGAGCTCTCGGACTACCTCATCGGCCAGGACCCGATGCGCATTGAGGACCATTGGCAGGTCCTCACCAAGGGTGGCTTCTACCGCGGCGGCCCCGTCCTGTCCAGCGCGGTCGCCGGCATCGACCAGGCGCTGTGGGACATCGCGGGCAAGGCCCTGGGGGTTCCCGTGTGGCAGCTGCTCGGCGGCAAGGTCCGGGACCGGGCCCGGGTGTACAGCTGGATCGGCGGCGACCGCCCGAACGACGTCGCGCAGCAGGCCGCCGCCCGCAAGGCCGAGGGCTTCACCGCCATCAAGATGAACGCGTCCCCCCAGCTGGAGCTGATCGACACCGCCCGGGCCGTGCACGACATCGTCGAACGGGTGGCGAGCGTCCGGGCCGAGGTCGGTGACGACTTCGACATCGCCGTGGACTTCCACGGCCGGCTCACCCTTCCCATGGCCCGGCGGGTGCTTCCCCTGCTGGAGCCGTACCTGCCGTTCTTCGTCGAGGAGCCGGTGGTGCCCGAGATGAGCCAGCACATCGGCGAGGTCGTACGTTCCACCAGCATCCCCATCGCCACCGGCGAACGGCTGTACTCCCGCTGGGACTTCAAGCCGGTGCTCCAGCAGGGGATCGCCGTGGCCCAGCCCGACCTCTCCCATGCCGGCGGGATCTCCGAGGTGCGGCGCATCGCGGCGATGGCGGAGGCCCACGACGTCTCCCTGGCCCCGCACTGTCCGCTCGGCCCGATCGCGCTCGCGGCCTGCCTCCAGGTGGGGTTCGCCACGCCCAACCTGCTGATCCAGGAGCAGAGCCTCGGCATCCACTACAACGCCGGATCCGACCTGCTGGACTACCTCACTGACCGGTCCGTCTTCCGCTACGAGGACGGCCACGTCGGCCTGCTCACCGCACCCGGCCTGGGCATCGACATCGACGAGAAGGCCGTCGAGCGGGCCGCCGAGACCGGGCACCGGTGGCGCAATCCGATCTGGCGACGGGCTGACGGCTCGCTGGCCGAATGGTGATGCGTCGGCCCGCCGTGCGGGCGGGCCGTACGCGGCAGCCGGCCGGTCGTCGTCAGGGAGTCATCGACTCCAACACCCGCCGGGTGGCTGGGCCGTAGACCCCCGGCGGGTCGCCGCGTACGCCGTGCTTCGCCTGGAACCGCTGGACCTCGTGTTGCAGGTGCTGGTCGTAACGCCCGCGCTGGGGGCGGGACCAGGCCCCGATCTGCGCGAGGCGCTGCTGCAGTTCGACGACCTGCGGCCCCGAGTCGTGTCGGCGCAGCGTCGGCTTCTCGGCGGGATCCGCTGACGGTGAGGCGGAGGGCGCTGCGGTGCTCGGTGCGCCGGGGAACCGACCGGCGGCCGGCGCCGAGTTCGACCCGGTCGGTGTGTTCTCGGCAGGCGCGGACGGGGCTGCCGTGGAGGGTGCACCCGCCGGACTGGTCCCGGTGGCCGGAGCGGTGCGCCGCGGGCTGCTGGGGAGCGGGCCGGGGGACCGGGACGGCTCAGGTGCCGCGCTCGGTTCCGTCTCCGCTTCGAGCAGGTCGAGTCGGGTCGCGGGTGCCTGCGCCGTGGACTGTCCGGCGTCGTGGTCGCGGGAGAAGGCGTACGTGCCGGCGATCGCGGCAGAGCCGATGAGGGTGGCGACGGCGGCGGTGATGCCCAGAGTCCGACGCCGTTTCGTGGCCGGGTGGGCGCGGTGGACCCCGTGGTGCGCCTCCCGGGCCAAGACCACGGGTTCACCGAGGGGTTCCGGTCCGGCGGGCAGGCCGCCGTCCTGCACCACCCGCGGTATCACCCACGTCACCGTGGCGGAGGTCGGCCCGCCTCCCGGCACGGCTTCGTGCAGGGACAGGTACGGCCGGACCCATTCCTGGCCGAACTGCACCGGGGTGCAGGAACATCGAAGGCTGTCACCGCAGTGTGGGCAGAAGGGGGTGCTCACTGGACTCCAGTCGGCTGGTCCGGGACGTGGTGCAGGGGCCGTCGGCGCACGGCGTCGTACAACTCGGGTCTTGGGGTGCCCCCGTGCGCACGGGCATGTCACAGGGCGTGCGCTGCGGCAGGTCCGTGCCGCGAACGGGGGTGAGAGGCGAACCTAGTGTGTGTGGGGTGTGGAGATCCAGCCCCACCGGGTCGCATTTCGTAACGATCGGCTAACCCGACGCACGAGTCGCACTCCGTGGACAGGCTCGGGAACGGTGAGTCACGCCCGGGCCGGGTTCCCGCAGTGTAAGACCCCTGATATCGCACCTCGATCCGTCTCGCCCGTCATGCACCCCTTCACTATGGTTACCCTCTTCCGAAAGAGCTGGGCCGCCTGCTTCTTGACAAGAAGTCGGTAAGGAAACGGCTCAGTTCCTCAGGTGGATAACAACCCGCAAAGGAAATTGCTTTCCGCGGGGAAGTGGGGACGTGGAACATGAAAGGCAGGGAACAACCGATGGTCAGTGGCTGCACCGCCGGGAGGCACGACGTGTACGCGGCGCGGTGCCCGTGTCGGGAAGTGTTCGACCTGCTGGGCAACAAGTGGTCCGCGCTCGCCATCGGCGCCATGGAGGGCGGCCCTCAGCGATTCGGCGCTCTGGCGCGCCGCCTGGAGGGTGTGAGCCCGAAGGTCCTGACCAGTACGCTGCGCCGCCTGGAGCAGGAGGGCCTCGTGGACCGGACCGTCTACCCGGCGGTGCCGCTGCACGTCGAGTACGCGCTCACGCCGCTCGGACGCAGCGTGGCGGAGCCCCTGGCGCAGCTGCGCGGCTGGGTCGAGAGCCATATCGACGAGCTGCGCGACACCCAGGCCGTGTAGGTCTGCTCCGTCGTCGTGCGGTCGGGTGGACGCGGCGGGCGGGTTCTCCAGCAAGATCACACAACGTTGACTTTCTTGTGCGTCTGTCTGATTCTGTTCGGCGTGAGGCTGCCACCGGGCAGTTCCACTCCGTCCGGCTGCCCGCGTGGATCCGGTCCCGCACCGTGTCGCGATTCCGGTGGACCGCCGTGCGGGCGGATAGGGCGCTCCCGTATTGGCGCGGGGAGAAATCTGAACGCCTTCCGCCGCAAAAATCGGCATGGGGCAAGCGCGCAGGGAAAATGTCTTCCGCATTGCCGCCGGAAAGTACTACCGGTGGGGATGTCGTGTCCTCAACAATGGGCCGACATCGCTCCCCACCCAGGATGTTCCCCACGTGTCGAAGAACCCTCATTCTGCTGCGCATCGGACGACCGATGCGCACCTGTGCGAAATCATCCGCACGGGAGATCCCGCCGCACCCGAGGCCGAGGCCGAGCTGCGCCGGCGGCACCTGCCGCGCCTGGAGGCATTCGCCCGAACGGTCGCCGGCGACCTCCTGCCGGTCCGTCCGGCGCCGGACGAAGCCATGGACCTGTTCCTGCGCGAGTGCGCCGGTGCGTCGGCCACCCTCGAACGCCCGCCTCGCCTGGTCCTGTTGACGATGGTGGCCCCGCTCTCCACCGGTGCCCACGGAGCTGGGCCCGACCCCGCCTTCCGGACGTTCGTCTCCAGCGGGTTCGCCGCCCTGTCCCCGCGCACGCAGGCCCTCCTGTGGCATGCCGTGGTCGAGGCGGAACCGGACGACTGCGTCGCACGGATCACCGGAGACCACCCCGATGCCGTGGCGGATCTGACGCAACGGGCCCTGGTCGCCTGCCGGGCAGCCTGCCTACGGGCCCATCTGGACCTGCAGACCACGGCGCACTGCCCTGCGTACGCCCGCCTGCTGGACGCAGCCGCCCACCGCGCGGACGTGCGGACGAACCCCGATCTGATCCGGCACGTCGACGAGTGCCCCGGCTGCGCCGCCGCGCTGCGCGGCCTCACCGCCCTGGGCGACGACCCCCGTACGGTTCTTGCCCGTTGCGTGCTCGGCACCTTCGGCCCCGCCTACCTGGCCGCCGTGGCCCCGTCCGCCGCGGACGGCGCGGACACGCTGCCCCTGCACGTCACGTCCCGTACCCGTCGGCCCGGGCCGACCGAACGCATCGGGGGCGTCATCGCCTTCCTGCGCAGGCCCGCCGGCTGGGCCGCCCTCGGTGCAACGACCGTCCTCGTCACAGCGGCGGCGCTCGTGGTCGCCGCCCGCCCGGCCTGGAGCCCGCCGGCGCCCGCCGCGGCGCCTACGGCGCAGCCACGACCGTGCGCCGACGCGGGCACCGTGGCACCCGGCCCCACGCGGACCGTGGCGCCGCCCAGCACAAGTGCTACGCCCCGGATGTCCCCCACTGCGTCGCCGTCGCCCGAGGTTTCGTCGAGCGGTGCGCCGACGCCCGGTCCCTCGACGTCCGTGCCGGTGCCCACGAACGATCCGGTCCAGCCCTTCCGCGCCTCGGCGTACGTTCCCGCGGTCAATTCCGGCACCGGCCTGTGCCTGGACGTGCGCGGGGGTGCGTTCGCGAACGGCGCCGACGTGGTGACCACGAGCTGCCGCGACGGCGCGTCCTCCCAGCAGTGGCGCCTCGACGAGAAGGGCCTGCTGCACAACGCCGCCAATCCGCACTACTGCATGGACGCGCGGGGTACCACCGGCGACGGCGTGGGCATCTGGTCGTGCTCGGCCTTCGGTTCCAGGGCCACCGGAGAGAACCTGGTCTTCTCCACCGACGCTGCCGGACGCATCAGGCCGCGCATCGCACCGGGCTTCGCCGTCACCTCCGGCAGCAGCGAGCCCGGCACCCCGGTCGTCTTCGGACCGTCGGGACCGGCGGCCGAGCAACGCTGGCACGAACCTGCCCGCCAATGAACACAGACGAACAGGTTCGCGCGTAAGTCAACACTCCGTTCGCGGAGCTCACTCGGCCTGCCGTTCGCCTGACACGCGTGCGGAGTTCCTGGCGCGGGGGTGCCTGCTACTCCTCGTCAGAGGGGGTCGCGCCAGGCTGAACCCCTCCTGCCACCTGCTGTTTTGTCCTGCAAGGTGAGGGTGGGGGAGCGGGCCCCGGGCTGCGGGCGGTACGCGGGCTGAAGGTCACGGCGGCGCATCGATCGGAAACCTCCGCTTCACCCTGTTGACTTATGACGGAAACAGCGCTTTTCTCTGTTGCATCAAGTGCGAAACAGGCCGACTGTGGCGGATTCCTCGGGTCGAGGTAATCAGCCGAATCGTCCGGTACGTCGTCGAGTGAGGCCGGATGCCGGGTCCCGCTCGACAGGGCCTGCCAGGCCCAGTGGGCGCAGTCAGCGACCACCACGACGGCCGGCCCGTAACCCGTCCCGTCGTGCGCCACCCACCGGTCGGCCCCGTGCGACCCGTCCAAGCAAAGGGAATGACATGCTCGCTCACCACAACCGCCGACCGATGGCAGCCGCGGCTCTGGGCCTGGCCACGATGCTCGTCGTGTCCGCATGCTCCAGCGGCCAGGAGACCCAGGCCGGGGGTGCGGAGGTGGGTAAGGTCGACGGCAAGATATCCCTGGCCTACCTTCAGAAGCAGGGTGACCAGGAGTACTTCATCGGTGAAGCCGCCGGCGCGAAGGCCAAGGCGGCCGAGCTCGGCATCGACCTGAAGATCGTGAACCTGGGCAACGACGCGAACAAGACCGTGAGCGAGGCCCAGGCGGCCATCTCCCAGAAGAGCAACGGACTGATCGTCGTCGTTCCCGACCCCGCGGTGGGTCCGCAGGTCGTCCAGCTGGCGAAGGACGGCAAGGTCGCCCTGCTGACCTCTGACGACCAGATCTGCAGCACGGGCCCGGACCCGTCCTCCTGCGGTGCCGACGCCCTCGTGCCGCGCATCGGGTTCAGCGGCGAGCAGATGGGCGGCGAGGTCGGCAAGCGGGCCGCCGAGGAGTTCAAGAAGGCCGGCTGGAACCCCGCCGAGACCCGGACGATCTCGGCCTGGAAGCAGGACGTCACCGTGTGTACCGACCGCGTGAACGCCTCGAAGAAGGCGTTCACGGAATCCGCCGGCGCCCCGGTGCAGAACATCGACGTGCCGACGGACAACTCGCCGACGGGCGCGCAGGACAAGATCGCCGCGACGATCACCGCCAACCCCGCGGTCAAGCACTGGGTGGTGTGGGGCTGCAACGACGAGAACGTCCAGGGTGGCGTCACCGCCCTGGAGAACGCCGGCTTCAAGGCGGACGACGTGATCGGTGTGGGCCTCGGCGCCTACCTCGCCTGCAAGAACTGGACCTCGGGCAAGCCCTCCGGAATGAAGGCCGCGCTCTTCATCAACGGCAAGGACGTCGGAGCCCTGGCCGTCCAGACGATGTACGACAAGCTCAAGGACGGCAAGGACTTCCCCAAGGAGGCCTTCGCCCCGACCAAGATGGTCGACGCCTCCAACTGGAAGGACGCAGGGGTCACTTGCGGCTGATGCCCGCGCCTGTCTCCAGGACGGGGGCGGCCGCCGCACCACCGGCCGTCCCCGTTCCGACCACCGCCGACCAGCAGCGTCGCTGAGCCGGCACACGCACTCCTCAGCTTGCGAGGCCCCTATGACCACAGGCGACACAGAACCGCCCACTGCCGCCGGCCCCACCCCGTACCCCGGCGAAGAGATCGCCGTGGAGAACGTCACCAAACGCTTCGGTGCCGTACAGGCGCTCGACGGTGTCACCCTCTCCTTCCCCCGGGGACAGGTGACGGCCCTCATGGGCGAGAACGGCGCGGGCAAGTCGACGCTCCTGAAGATCCTCACCGGTGACCACCAGCCCACCGAAGGAAGCATCGTGTGGGACGGGCGCCCGCGCACCTTGTCCTCACCGCACGACGCGCGCGCGGCCGGGATCCGCATCATCCCTCAGGAACCCGAGATCATCCCGCACGTCTCGGTCGCCGAGAACGTGTACGCGGGGTCCCTGCCGCGCCGTGCGGGGCGCCGCCTCGACCGTGCCGAGCTCCGCCGCCGCATCACCGCCGACCTGGCCCGCCTCGGCTTCGAGAAGGTCATCCATCCTGACCAGCTGGGCTCCGAACTGACTCCGGCCCAACGTCAGTTGGTGGAGATCCTGCGCGCGCTGACGGGCGACGCCAAGGTCATCGCCTTCGACGAGCCCACATCCTCGCTCTCCGAGAACGAGGTGGAGGCGCTCTTCGCCCTGATCGACCGGCTCCGCGACCAGGGCATCGCGGTCATCTACGTCTCGCACCGCATGAAGGAGATATTCCGTCTCGCGGACCGCATCGCGGTCCTGCGCGACGGGACCGTCGCCGGTGTGCTCGAAGCCCGCGACACCAACGAGGGCGAAGTCGTCCGCCTGATGGTCGGGCGTGACCTGTCCTCCCTGTTCGTACGCCAGGACGTGGCCCGCGACGAAGTGGTCCTGCAACTGGAGGACGTCACGACGGACGACGTCCGCGGCATCGACCTCCACGTCCGCGCCGGAGAAGTGGTCGCCCTCGCCGGACTCATGGGCGCAGGCCGGTCCGAGCTGGCTCTCGCCCTCGCGGGTGACCGGCCGATCCGGTCGGGCCGCGTCTCGGTGAACGGCCGGCCCCTGCGCCTGCGCAGCCCCAAGGACGCCATCCGGGCGAGCATCGGGCTCGCCCCCGAGGAGCGCAAGGCGCAAGCGCTCTTCCTCCACCGCTCCATCCGGGACAACACCTCCCTGGTGAGCCTGGACCGGCTGCGCCGGTGGCGGTTCGTCCGGAGCGGTCAGGAGAGGGCGGTGGCCCAGGACTTCTCCGACCGGCTGCGGGTGCGTACCCCCTCGATCGAGCACGAGGTGCGCAAGCTGTCGGGCGGGAACCAGCAGAAGGTCGTCCTCGCCCGGTGGCTCCTGCGCAAGCCGAAGGTCCTCATCCTCGACGAGCCCACGCGCGGCATCGACATCGGTGCCAAGGCGGAGATATACCGCATCATCGCCGACCTCGCCCGGGAGGGGGTCGCCCTGCTGGTGATCTCCTCGGAACTGCCCGAGGTCCTGGGCCTCGCCGACCGGGTCGTCGTGATGCAGAACGGCCGCATCACCGGCGAACTCAGCCGCGGGCAGGCGACCGAGGAAACGATCCTCAACCTCGCCATGGCCGACGACCTCGCCCTCGTCACGCCCGACGCATCCGACCGACCGCACACCGACTCCGCCGATGGAGACGTTCGATGACCACCACCCAGACGCCGACGACGACCGAAGACATCCCCGCGCCGGTGCGCAAACCGGCACGGTCCCTGCTCTCAGCGCTGGGCGGTCAGAACCTCAGCCTGATCGGTGCCCTCGCCGTGGTGCTGGCCCTGTTCGGCACGCTCAACGACAACTTCCTCAGCATCTCCAACATCCAGGTCATCGGCGAAGCCGTGACGATCACCGGTCTGCTCGCCATCGTGCAGACGGTCGTCATCATCTGCGGCGGGCTCGACATCTCCGTCGGATCCCAGGCCGGCCTGGCCTCCGTGGTGAGCGCCATGGTCTTCACCTCCGCCGGATCCAACCCCTATCTCGGACTTCTCGCCGCGATTGGCGTCGGGATCCTCGTCGGCGTGGTCAACGGCATCGCCATCGTCTACGGGCGGGTCAACCCCACCATCGCGACGCTCGCGGGCCTGGCCGCCTACAAGGGCGTGGCCCAGCTCGTCTCGGGCGGCCGTGCTCAGGGCTACGTCCTCAACGACCCGTTCTTCATCTTCCTGGGGCGGGGGAAGATCGCGGGGGTTCCGGTGATGATCTGGATCCTGGTGGTCGTCGCGCTGGCCGTGCACGTCATGCTCAAGTACACCGACATCGGCCGCAACCTCTATGCCATCGGGGGCAACGACACCGCGGCCCGGCTGGCCGGCATCAACATCAACAAGTACCTGGTGGCCGTCTACGCCCTGATCGGCATCGTCGCGGCCGTCGCGGGCATCCTGCTGACCGCCCGGACCGGCTCGGGACAGCCCGTCTCCGGCAGCGAGGGCCTCGAGCTCAAGGCGATCACCGCGGCGGCGCTCGGCGGGTGCGCGCTCAAGGGCGGCAAGGGAGGCATCGGCGGCACCCTCCTGGCCGTCGCCCTCCTCGGCGCACTGGAGAACGGCCTCACCGTCGAGGGCATCAACACCTTCTGGCAGAACGTCGCCCAGGGGGCCCTCCTCGTTGCCGCCGTCGTCATCCAGCAACGCCGCAGCGGCGAACGCGCCGTCGGACTGCCCCACTGACAGCCCGCGGTCCGCGTACCGAGGCCCGTCCCGAAAGGGACGGGCCTCGTCGGACTGCCCGAGAGGCAGGGCGAAAAAGGAGAAAAATAGGGAGGTAGATCGGCTTCGGGCGCTGAAACGCAATCAATCGCATGGGGCATGGGGCAGACGTGTGCGCCCCTATTTCTCAAGCGGGTACAAAAGCAGGGAAAGGCGCCCACCGGAACGCGGGTTCGACCCGGGACGACCCTGCGGCTCTCTTGTATCCCCGTAATGGGTGCAGTGTACAATTGCTCCTCGTCTGTAATTCGCTAGAGATGATCGGGTGGGATTGTGGCGGAGCCGGGACCGCTGGCGGCCCAGCGGAGAGAACTGATTCTCGACATCGTGCGCCGCAAGGGGGCGGTGCGCGTGGCTGCGCTCGTGGAACAGCTCGGGGTCTCCGACATGACCATCCGCCGCGACCTGGACGTACTGGCCAGGTCCGGGTCCGTCGAGAAGGTGCACGGCGGGGCGGTGAGCACCTCGGGGACCACTGCCGACGAGCCGGGTTTTGAAGCCAAGTCCGCCCTCGAGTCGGCGGCCAAGGCAGCGGTCGCCGACGCGGCCGCCGAACTGGTCAAGCCCGGCAGCGTCGTGGCGATCTCCGGAGGCACCACGACGTACGCCGTCGCCCACCGGCTGCGCGACATCGCCGGGTTGACGGTGGTGACCAACTCCCTGCCCGTGGCCGAGCTGCTGAGGCCCTCGGAGAGCAAGGACGGGGCCGCCGGCCCGACGGTGCTGGTCACGGGGGGCGCCCCCACGAAGTCGGCCTCTCTGGTCGGCCCGTTGGCGGATCAGGCGATCCGGTCCCTGCAGGTCGACCTGCTGATCGTCGGCGCCCACGGCGTCTCCGAACGCGCCGGGGTGACCACTCCGAACCTCGCGGAGGCGCAGACCAACCGCGCCCTGATATCCGCCGCCACGCAGCTGGCCGTGGTGGCCGATCACAGCAAGTGGGGCATCGTCGGTCTGAGTCGGTTCGCCGAGCTCTCCGAGATCGACTACTTCGTGTCCGACGAGGGTCTCGGCACACAGGCACGTGCCGTCCTCGGCGAGAACGTCGGCCGACTGATCCTGGCCGGAAGTCACTAGGCCGGACGTCAGGGTTGGAAGCGGTAGCCGAATCCGCGCACGGTGGTGATGCGCTCGCGGCCGATCATGTGGCGCAGCCGCTGTACGTGTACCCGGATGCGGGCCACCAGGACGGGGACCTCGAACGGCTTGGTGAGGTAGTCGTCCGCGCCCGCCTCCAGCCCGAGCACGATGTCCACCGGATCGGTCCGCGCGGAGACGACCAGCACGGGCAGAGGGCTCGCCGTGCGGATGAGGTGCACCAGACTCAGGTCGTCGAGGCCCGGCAGTACGGCGTCCACGACCGTGACGTCGGGGCCGAGGGCCCCCTGAACCGCGCCCAGCCGTCGATGCCGTCGACGGCGGTGTGTACCTCGTACCCGTAGCGTTTCAGGGCGAGCGAGGTGGCTTCGCGCAGCGGGGCGTCGTCCGCCACCAGCAGGACCGACGTCACGGTCGGCCACCCGTGGGAATGCATGCGGTTGCGGCCGATACTGCCGTGGTTCTGCCCATCGCCCGCCTTCGCGCGTAAACCACCGGTGCATTCGGCACCGTTGCCCCCATGTCGTTCCCAGACGAGAAAAACAATACTTTCTACGTTCATGGGCGGGGGTGCGGACAGTTTGGCCACACCGCAGATGCGTGTCAAGAAATGCCGGTACCCACTCTGATCGAAGTCCCTTACGGCATAGGCCACTTGTGCGCGTAGGGCGAAGGGCGTGGGGTGCAGGGTGATGCGAGCGTCGACATGCCCTGCCCGTCGCGCCGGTCGTGGACGCAGCGCTGCCGTGCCTCGACGTATCCTGGCGTTGACTTTAGTTGATTCATGTTTACTCTTGTCGATGTATGGCTGCCGCAGCCGCCCCCCTTCGAGAGACGGGCACGTTTCCGTGAAGAGAACCACCACGAAGCTCGCGGACGGCCGCGAACTGGTCTACTACGACCTCGACGAGAGCGCGGAACGCGACACGGTCGACCGCCGCCTGCTGGAGCCCGTCGAGAGCAGGCCCGAGCTGCGGCTCGACCTGGCGACCGGTGACTGGGTCACGATCGCCTCGCACCGGCAGGGCCGTATCCACCACCCGCCCACCGACGCCTGCCCCCTGTGCCCTTCCTGGGACGGACACCACAGCGAGATCCCGGCGGGGGACTACGACGTGGCCGTGTTCGAGAACCGCTTCCCCTCCCTGGCAGGACGCCTCGGCCGCTGCGAAGTCGTGTGCTTCACCCCCGAGCACGACGCGAGCTTCGCCGACCTGACCGAGGACCGGGCCCGCCTCGTCCTCGACGCCTGGGCGGACCGCACCGAACGGCTCTCCGCCCTGCCCGGGGTGGAGCAGGTGTACTGCTTCGAGAACCGCGGAGCGGAGATCGGCGTCACCCTCGCGCACCCGCACGGGCAGGTCTACGCCTTCCCCTTCATCCCGCCGCGGACCGCCAAGATGATCGCGGTCGCGGACACGCACCGAACCGTCACCGGAGGGAACCTCTTCGAGGACCTGCTGGCCGAGGCCCGTGCCGCGACCTCGCGGGTCGTCCTCGCCGGCGAGCACTGGACGGCCTTCGTCCCCTACGCCGCCCGCTGGCCCTACGAGGTCCACCTCTACCCCCACCGCCGCGTCCCCGACCTCACCCGTCTCACGGAGGCCGAACGCGCCGAGTTCCCCGGCATGTACCTGGACCTGCTGCGCCGGTTCGACCGGCTGTTCCTCCAGCAGGGGGATGCGGTGACGGCCGTTCCCACCCCCTACATCTCCGCCTGGCACCAGGCGCCGAAGTCCGGGGGACAGGAACTGGCCCTGCACCTGGAGCTGTTCACCGTCCGCAGATCGGCCGGCAAGCTCAAGTTCCTCGCCGGGGTCGAATCGGGCATGGACTCCTTCGTCAACGACGTGGCGCCCGAGGCCGCGGCCGAACGCCTGCGGGAGGCCGCAGCATGAGCAGGTACCTCGTGACCGGTGGAGCCGGCTACGTCGGCAGCGTGGTCACGGCCCACCTCCTCGAAGCCGGCCACCGCGTGACGGTCCTCGACGACCTGTCGACCGGGACGGCGCATGCCGTTCCCGCAGGCGCCGAATTCGTCCGTGGAGCAGTCGCGCGGGCCGCCGACCTCCTGGACCGCGGCTACGACGGAGTGCTGCACTTCGCCGCGTCCTCCCAGGTGGCCGAGTCCGTCCGCGACCCGGAGAAGTACTGGCGCAACAACGTGCAGGGTTCGCTGGAACTGATCACTGCCATGCGCCGGGCGGGCGTGCGCACCCTGGTGTTCTCCTCGACCGCTGCCGTGTACGGCGAACCCGAACAGCTGCCGATCGCCGACCGCGCCCGCACCGCGCCCACCAGTCCCTACGGGGCGACCAAACTCGCCGTCGACCACCTGATCACCGGCGAGACCGCCGCCCACGGGCTGGCCGCCGTGTCCCTGCGGTACTTCAACGTCGCGGGCGCCCATGCGCACCACGGCGAGCGCCACGACCCCGAGACGCACCTCATCCCGCTCGTCCTCCAAGTGGCCCTGGGGCGGCGCCCGCACATCGAGGTCCACGGCGACGACTACCCCACGCGCGACGGAACCTGTGTACGGGACTACCTCCACGTGTCCGACCTCGCCGCGGCCCATCTGCTCGCCCTGGACACGGCGCGCCCCGGCGAGCACCTGATCTGCAACCTGGGCAACGGTGAGGGCTTCACGGTCCTGGAAGTGATCGACTCCGTCCGGCGGGTCACGGGCCGTACGGTCCCCGTCGTCGTCCGGCCGCGCCGCCCCGGCGACCCGACGGTGCTCGTCGCCTCCGCCACCCGCGCACACGACCTGCTCGGCTGGCGCCCGCGCCACACCGGGCTGGACTCCATGGTCGCCGACGCCTGGGCCTTCGCCCTCGATGAGGAGAACGAGTGAACGAGGCCTTCCGCCGCATCTTCGGCGCCTACCCGGACGGAGTGTGGGCAGCTCCCGGCCGGGTCAACCTGATCGGCGAACACACCGACTACAACGACGGCTTCGCGCTGCCCATCGCCATACCCCAGAACACCTTCCTCGCAGCGCGGCGGCGGCGGGACGGACGGCTGAGGCTGCACAGCGCGCAGGGCGACGGCCCGGTCGTCGACCTCGCCGTCGCCGACCTGGTGCCCGGAGTCGTCACCACGTGGGGCGCCTACCCGGCCGGGGTCGTCTGGGCGCTGCGCGAGGCCGGCCACCGGGTCGGGGGCGCCGATCTCCACTTCGACAGCACGGTCCCCGCGGGCGCGGGCCTGTCGTCCTCCGCCGCGCTCGAGTGCGCCGTCGCCGTCGCCTACGGCGACCTCTACGGGCTCGGCCTCGGCGCTCCGGAGCTCGCCCTGATCGCCCAGCGGGCGGAGAACGGCTTCGCGGGCGTCCCGTGCGGGGCGATGGACCAGATGGCCTCCGCCTGCTGCACGGCCGGCTCAGCCCTGCACCTGGACTTCCGCGCAGGGGTCCACGAGCAGGTTCCGTTCGCCCCGGAGGAGCAGGGGATGCGCCTGCTGGTGGTCGACACCCGCGTCAAGCACGACCTCGGCGACGGTGCGTACGCCGCGCTGCGGGCCGGGTGCGAGAAGGCCGCCCGGCTGCTCGGCCTGGCGGCGCTCCGGGACCTCGCGCCCGCGAACCTGGCCCGTGCCGAACCGCTGCTGCCCGCGCACCTGGTGCCTCTGGTCCGGCACGTGGTGACCGAGAACGCGCGGGTCGCCGAGGCCGTATCCCACCTGCGGGCGGAGCGCGTCGCGGCGCTGGGCCCGATCCTCTCGGCAGGGCACGCCTCGCTGCGGGACGACTACCGGATCTCGTGTGCCGAGACGGACCTCGTGGTGGACACGGCCCTGGAGGCGGGCGCGCTGGGGGCGCGCATGACCGGGGGCGGTTTCGGCGGATCCGTCGTCGTGCTGGTGGACGACGAGCGCGCGGACGCGCTGGGCGCCGCCGTCACGGGAGCCTTCCGCGACGCCGGCTACCAGGAGCCGCACCTGTTCCAGGTGGCACCGGCGCCCGGTGCCCGGCGCGTCGCATGAGGAGCCGCAGAGGCTCGGGCCGCCGGGGAGCGGAGACGTAGACTGTTCGTCTGTGAGGGTTGCCGTGTGTTCCCACTCCGCACACGGCCGGCAGAGGAGCAGGGACGAGATCGTGACGGACGCAGCGCGCCTTGCACCTCAGCGGAGGGCCTTGATCCTCGACATCGTGCGCCGTGACGGAGCCGTCCGCGTGGCCGAACTCGTGGAGCAGCTGGGCGTCTCCGACATGACGATCCGCCGCGACCTGGACGTGCTGGCCCGCGGCGGCTCCCTGTCCAAGGTGCACGGCGGCGCGATCCGGGCCTCGGTCACGACGGGGGACGAGCCGCCCTTCGAGACCAAGGCCGGCCTGGAGTCGCGGGCCAAGGCGGCGGTGGCCGAGGCCGCGGCGGCCCTCGTCAAGCCGGGCAGCGTCGTCGCCATCTCGGGAGGGACGACCTCCTACGCGGTGGCGAGCCGGCTGCGGGACGTCCAGGGTCTGACCGTGGTGACGAACTCGCTGCCGGTCGCCGAGCTGCTGCGGCCCACCGGGGCGGAGGCGGCCGGTGCCACGGGCCGTACCCTGCTCCTGACCGGTGGCACTCCGACGAAGTCGGCCTCCTTGGTCGGCCCGCTGGCGGACCAGGCCATCCGCTCCCTCCAGGTGGACCTGCTCTTCATCGGGGCCCACGGCGTCTCCGAGCGCGCCGGTGCCACGACCCCGAACCTCGCGGAAGCCGAGACCAACCGCGCGCTGATCGCATCCGCCACTCAGGTGGCCGTGGTCGCCGATCACACCAAGTGGGGTGTGGTGGGCCTCAGCCAGTTCATCACGCTCTCGGACATCGACTACTTCGTCTCGGACGACGGGCTGGCAGACCAGGCCCGTTCCGTCCTGGGCGATGTGGTGGGCCAGTTGATCCTGGGCGACACCCAGCCGTAGGCGCGTCCGCCCGCCGGCTGCCGCCCGCCGAATCACCGCACACCGCTGAAGGGGTTGCGACCCTGCATATGTTTACGCAAACATGCAGGGGGTCCCCGCCACGCGGCCCCGCGTTGACCCTTCAGCCTAGGAGCACGACCGCATGCCCGTTCTCCAGATCGACGACGACGGATTCCGGCTCGACGGCGAGCCCTTCCGCATCCTCTCCGGTGGCCTCCACTACTTCCGCGTCCATCCCGGCCACTGGCGGGACCGCCTGCGCAAGGCCCGCCTCATGGGGCTCAATACGGTGGAGACGTACGTACCGTGGAACCTCCACCAGCCACGCCCCGACGAGTTCCGCACGGACGGGCAGCTCGACCTGCCCGGCTTCCTCGATCTCGCCGCTGCCGAGGGACTGCGCGTACTCCTGCGTCCCGGCCCCTACATCTGCGCCGAATGGGAGGGCGGAGGCCTGCCTTCGTGGCTCCTGGCCGAACCCGGCATCAGGCTCCGCAGTCGCGACCCCCGCTTCCTCGCCGCGGTCGACGACTATTTCGACCGGCTCCTGACTCCGCTCGGCACCCGGCTCGCGAGCCGGGGCGGGCCGGTGCTCGCGGTGCAGGTGGAGAACGAGTACGGGGCCTACGGGGACGACACCGCCTATCTGGAGCACCTCGCGGACTCCCTGCGGCGCTGCGGCGTCGACGTACCGCTCTTCACCTGCGACCAGCCCGCGGACCTGGAACGGGGCGCCCTGCCGGGAGTCCTCGCGACCGCGAACTTCGGCAGCCGCTCGGCGCAGAACCTCGCCGCACTGCGGGCCCTGCGGCCCTCCGGACCCCTGCTGTGCACGGAGTTCTGGATCGGCTGGTTCGACCGCTGGGGCGGCAGGCACGTGGTCCGTGATGCCGAACAGGCCGCACAGGAGCTGGACGAACTCCTGGCGGCCGGCGGGTCGGTCAACTTCTACATGTTCCACGGCGGCACGAACTTCGGCTTCACGAACGGTGCCAACGACAAGCACACCTACCGGCCGACCGTGACCTCGTACGACTACGACGCCCCCCTGGACGAAGCCGGCGACCCGACGGAGAAGTTCCACGCATTCCGCGAGGTCATCGCCAAGTACGCCCCGGTCCCGGCGGAACTCCCGCCCGCGCGCACGGAGAAGTTCGCCTCGGGCGCGGTGAGGCTGACCGGCGCTCTCGGCCTGCTGGACTGGGCGCCTGCCCTCGGGGACGCCGTGGCCGCGCGGCAGCCCCTGACGATGGAGCAGCTCGGGCAGGATTTCGGCTTCGTGCTGTACGAGGCCGCCTTGCCGGATGCCGGTCCCGCACTGCTGGAACTGCCGGAGGTGCGCGACCGCGCCCAGGTCTTCCTCGACGGCCAGCCCGTGGGCGTATTGGAGCGCGAGGGGCACGAGCACGCCCTCACGTTCTCCGTCCCGGGCCCGGGCAGTGTCCTCGGCATCCTCGTGGAGAACCAGGGCCGGGTGAACTACGGCCCTGGCATCCATGACCGCAAGGGCCTGCCCGCCGGCGTCGTGCTGAACGGTTCCCCGCTCGAAGGGTGGACGAGCCGGCCGTTGCCGCTGGCCTCTCTCGCGGACCTTCCGTTCGGCGCCGGGACGGCTACGCCGGTCGGCCCGGCCTTCTACCGGGGCACCTTCGACGTCGCCCGGCCGGCCGACACCTTCCTCCACCTCGACGGCTGGACGAAGGGCATGGCGTGGGTCAACGGGTTCGCCCTCGGCCGCTACTGGTCCCGAGGGCCTCAGCGGTCGCTGTACGTGCCCGGGCCGGTGCTGCGTGCGGGCAGCAACGAGGTGGTCGTCCTCGAACTGCACGCCCCCGGCCGCGGCCGGGAGGCGGTCTTCCGGGACGTCCCCGATCTCGGACCCACCGATGAGTGAGCGCCGCGGACGTGCCCACGCCGTACGCGGGGCACGTCCGCGCGCCGCACGGCGGGGACCCGCCGGGCAGGTCAGGCGGCGGCGCGCCGCCAGGTCTGGTTGGCGCCGGAGTTGCACGTCCACTGGATGAGCGGCGCACCGTCCGTCCGGGCCTGGTTGGTGACGTCGAGGCACTTGCCGCTGTGCCGGGCGACGAGCTGTATGCCGCCGTCCGTCCCGGCCCGGGCCGTCCGCCACTTCTGGCCGGGCGCGTCCGTGCAGGCGGTCTGGACGACCACTGCACCGTCGTCGGGGGACCCGTCCCGGACCGTCAGGCACTTCCCGCTGTGGCGGAGCACGATCCGGACCGACCCGTCGCCGGTGCCCTGGAACCACACCTGCTGGTTGACGCTCCCGGCCGCACAGGTCCACTGGACCAGCGCGGCACCCTCGGCCACCGACCAGTCGGCGGCGTCGGCGCACTTGCCGCTGTGCGCGGCGGTCAGCGTCTTCCAGTCACCGGTGCCCCTGACGGTTCCCGCCTCGGCCGCGATGGTGATCTGGGGGAAGTACTCCATGGACAGGGTCGTGCTGGTCGGGAAGGTGAGCGGCAGCCAGATGTACTGGGAGTCGTTGACCATGCCGCCCATCGAGTTGCCCCAGCGGTCGCCCATGTACATGTAGGTCGTGACGCCCGACATGCCCTCGACCGGCAGTACGTACGCCGTCTGTGAGTGGTAGGTCCTGCCGTCCCCCAGGTCCCGCAGCGAACCCCAGGTGCCGGTGATGCTGTCTGCCGTGCCGTACTTCTGCTGGTTGGGGGACCATCCGGTGGCCCCCGAAGTCACCAGGAAGTAGACGCCGTTGCGCTTGAACAGGGCCGGTGCCTCGCGCCATTGGCCGGCCCACAGCTTCTGCACCTGGGCCTCGACGGCGGTGTAGCGCGCGTCGAGCCGGTAGACGTGCAGGTCCGCGTTCTCGTTGGCGGCCGAGATCATGTAGCCGGTGCCGTCGGTGTCGACGAAGGTGGTGATGTCCCGGGACATGTGGCCCAGGGGCCGGAAGCTCCCGCGCCAGGAGTAGTCGCCGTCGACGGTGGAGGACACGGCCACCGCGGCCCGGGCCTCGCTGTAGTCGGTGGCGCTGCCCTCCTTGTGCATCCACATGACGAACTCGCCGGTGGCGCGGTTGTACATGACCTTGGGACGTTCGATGTTGGCGCCGGCCAGTTCGGGGTGGGTGGCCTGGGTCAGGACGTGGTTGCGGAACTCCCAGGTCTTGAGGTCCTTGGACCGGTAGGCCGACACGTACCGGAAGCTGTTGTCGGGATTGCGGTCCTCGCCGAACCAGTAGTAGTACTCGTCCACCTTGACGACCCCTCCACCGTGGGCGTGGACCGGCCTGCCGGAGGGATCGGTGAACTGCGTCGCGTTGGTGACGGTGACGGGGGCGGGTGAGGCCTCGGCCCTGCCATGGCCTCCCAGGAGGCTCGCGATCAGAGCGGTGACCATGACCAGCAAGGCCGTGGTGAACGTGAGTTGACGTCTCATGGGTACCTCGTGCCGGATGACGGGTGGGGGAGGGCGCATGTGCGCGGGGTCCGCCGTCGGCGGGCCGACAGCAGAGCTGGGTCAAGCCGAGATGTCGCCTCGGTAATGTTTACGTAAACACGAAGCGGTTGGCTGCGAGTCTGGAAGCCGCCTCCGGGCCTGTCAAGCGTTCCGGCAGTAATCACCGCCTGTGGACGGTGTGGTGCATGCGCGCCGCCATCGGATTTCCCTCCACGGGCTCCCCCGCATGCTTGACGCTCCCCGACGGGGAGTGTCACCATCACGTCACCGATGATTGCGTAAACATTTCTCATCAGGTCTTGCCCCATGCGGTCGTTCTCGGCCCGGAGGCGTCCTCCCCCTCCGTTGCGGACCTGCCGGTCACCGACACAAGGACCCACCATGACGCTCCTGCCGTCACCGGCAACAGCAGTCTCCCGACCCCGTCCTCGCCCCCGGACGCGCGCCCGCAGGAACGCCCTCGTCGGCTGGGGGTTCGTCGCACCGTTCGCGGCGGTGTTCGGGCTCGTGTTCCTCGCACCCATCGGGTACGCGTTCTACCTCAGCCTGATGCGCGACCGGCTCATCGGTGGAACGGCCTTCGTGGGCGCGGACAATTACGTCCGGGCCCTGACCGACCCGCAGTTCTGGGAGGGCTCGGCCCGGGTCGGGCTGTTCCTCCTCGTCCAGGTGCCGGTCATGCTGGGCATCGCCCTGCTGATCGCACTCGCCATCGACAGCGGCAGGCTGTACGGCAAGGCGTTCTTCCGCGTCGCGGTGTTCCTGCCCTACGCCGTCCCCGCCGTGGTGGCGAGCCTGATGTGGGGCTTCATCTACGGCACGAGGTTCGGCCTGGTGGGCGACATCAACGAGGCCTTCGGCCTCTCCCTCCCCGATCCGCTCTCGCCGTCACTCGTGCTGGCCTCCATAGGCAACATCGTGACCTGGGAGTTCGTCGGCTACAACACGCTCATCTTCTATTCCGCCCTGAAGGTGGTCCCGCGCTCCCTCTACGAGGCGGCCGCGATCGACGGCGCCGGGGAGTGGCGGACCGTCACCGCGATCAAGCTGCCGGCCATTCGCAGCGCTCTCGTCATCGCGACGATCTTCTCGATCATCGGCAGCTTCCAGCTGTTCAACGAGCCGAACATCCTGCAGAACCTCGCCCCCAACGCGATCACGAGCGCGTACACCCCGAACCTCTACACCTATTCACTGGCCTTCTCGGGCCAACAGCACAACTACGCGGCGACCGTTGCCATCGTCATGGGCGTCCTCACCGCGATCGTCGCCTACGCGGTCCAGCTCCGCGGCATGCGGAAGGGCTGAACGAGCGAATGATCACGAACATGGACCCCGCGGGCGCCCCCGGCGGCACGACCGAGCGCTCCGCCCGCCCCGGCCCCGGCCCCGAAGCCCCCGTACCGGGCGGGCGGCCACCGGCCACCGCACTGCAGGCGCCGCCGCGCCGGCGCAGGCCCGCCCGCACCCCGCACACCCCGCTCAACCCCAGACCCAGCATCCCACTGACCCTGGTGACCGGGACGGTCCTGGTCTACACCCTCCTTCCCCTGGTGTGGCTGCTCGTCAACGCCACCAAGGACCAGGCAGGCCTCTTCAGTTCCTCCGGACTCTGGTTCGGCGAGGACTTCCACCTCTGGGACAACGTCTCCCGCACCCTCACCTACGACGACGGCGCCTTCGTCCGCTGGACGCTCAACACCCTGCTGTACGTCGTCGCCGGCGCCGGCGGAGCCACGCTGCTCTCCGTCCTCGGCGGATACGCCCTGGCCGTCTACGAGTTCCCCGGCCGCCGAGCCGTGTTCGCCGTGGTCATCGGAGCCGTGGCCGTCCCCGGAACGGCCCTCGCCGTGCCCACGTTCCTGATGTTCAGCAGCATGGGTCTGGCCAACACCCCCTGGGCCGTGATCGTCCCCTCCCTGGTCTCACCCTTCGGGCTGTACCTGATGTGGGTGTTCACGGCGGAGGCGGTACCCGCCGAACTGCTCGAAGCCGCCCGGATCGACGGCGCCGGCGAGCTGCGCATCTTCTTCCGCGTCGCCCTGCCGCTGCTGATGCCGGGAACCGTCACGGTGCTGCTCTTCGCGACGGTCGCGACCTGGAACAACTACTTCCTGCCCCTGATCATGATCAAGGATCCGGACTGGTACCCGCTCACCCTGGGACTCAACGCGTGGAGCGCCCAGGCCCGGACCGCGGGGGGCGAGCCCGTCTTCGACCTCATCATCACCGGCTCCCTGCTGACCGTCGTGCCGGTCGTCGTGATCTTCCTCCTCCTCCAGCGGTACTGGCAGTCCGGTCTTGCCGCCGGCAGCGTCAAGGAATGACCCGGCCGGCCGACTCCGCACCTTCTCCCGCACTTCCGCCCGCCCCTCCTTTCCGCACACCGAATCAGGAGCGCCACCACCGATGAGAACGAACAGCAGCCGCCGGATCCTCGCCGCCGTCGTGGGGGCGTGCGCCATGGCCCTGGGTGCCACCGCCTGCGGCTCGCCGGACCCCGGGTCCGGCAGCGACGTGAAGGACGTGGCGTCCGCGCTCGAAGCGGGCGGCAAGGTGACGGTGTGGGCCTGGGAGCCCACCTTGAAGAAGGTGGCCGCCGACTTCGAGAAGAAGTACCCGAAGGTGGACGTCGAGCTGGTCAACGCCGGTACGGGCGACAAGCAGTACACGGCGCTGCAGAACGCTGTCGCGGCCGGGTCGGGAGCCCCGGACGTGGCCCAGGTCGAGTACTACGCCCTCGGTCAGTTCGCCATCGGCAAGTCCCTGGAGGACCTCTCGGGCTACGGCGCGGCCGTTCACGACAAGGCTTTCACGACCGGGCCCTGGAGCGCGGTGCAGTACGACAAGGGCGTCTACGCCCTGCCCATGGACTCGGGCCCCATGGCGCTGTTCTACAACAAGAAGGTCTTCGACCGGCACGGCGTCGCCGTCCCGACCACCTGGGACGAGTACGTCGACGCGGCGCGCGCCCTGCACAAGGCCGATCCGAAGCTCTTCATCACGAACGACACCGGGGACGCCGGAGCGACGACCAGCCTCATCTGGCAGGCGGGCGGGCGCCCGTACACGGTGGAGGGCACCGGGATCGGCATCGACTTCGGTGACGCCGGGACCCAGAAGTACACGAGCACCTGGCAGAAGCTGCTCGACGAGCGCCTGCTCGCACCCGTCAGTTCCTGGAGCGACGAGTGGTACAAGGGGCTCTCCGACGGCAGCATCGCCACCCTGTCCATAGGAGCCTGGATGCCGGCCAACTTCGCCTCGGGTGCGCCCGGCGCGGCGGGGGACTGGCGCGTGGCGCCGCTCCCGCAGTGGACGAAGGGCGATAAGGCAGGTGCCGAGAACGGCGGGAGCTCCCTCGCCGTGCCGAAGGCATCGAAGAACAAGGCGCTGGCCTACGCCTTCATCGAGTACGCGACCACCGGCGAGGGCGCCTCGGCCCGGGTGGCGGAGGGGGCATTCCCCGCCACGCGGGCGGACCTGGAGTCGAAGGCGTTCCTGGAGACCGCCTTCCCGTACTTCGGCGGGCAGCAGGCCAACCAGGTGCTGGCCGACGCGGCTCGCGACGTGGGCACGGGGTGGTCGTACCTGCCCTACCAGGTGTATGCGAATTCCGTGTTCAAGGACACCGTCGGCAAGGCGTACGTCTCTTCGACGACCCTGACCCAGGGGCTGGAGGCCTGGCAGAAGACGAGCGCCAAGTACGGCGCCGACCAGGGCTTCACGGTCCGCAAGTAGCAGCAGCCGGGTAGAGCGGGGGCGGCGCGCACGGTTCGGATGCGGATGCCGAGGCGACCGACGATGGCCGGGTCTGAGCCGTACACCCATGCTGGCACGAGCTGCCGCGTCCCTATCCGCGGCGGCCCTCACCTGGAGCAGGTTCCCCCCAGAGCGAGGTCAGAGATGACCGCCCTCTGGAGATACCCCGCGTTCGGAAACGCCCAAGACCGGCCGCCGCCCATGGAGGGGGAGGACATGAGGACGGCCCGGGGATCACCCCCGCGTCGGCAGGCAGCACCAGGACTAGCGGCGACGGATAGACCTCGACCACGGACCCCCCCCGCGTCGGCGGGGAGCACGCGCGCCAGGAGCAGCCCGGGCAGGAACAGCTTGTCCGGGACGGCGCCGTTGCACACCTCGGCCTCGCGGGCCGGTGCACGGACTTGGGAGGGGCCGCTCCCTAGCCGACAGGTCGGGCTGCTCCCGGGCTGACTTCATCACTGTCACTCCGACTGCCGGCCACTGCCCCCACCTCCCGGAACCATGGAAGTTCTGTCTCCAAGGCCCTCCAGGCCTCGAATGGCTGCCCCGCCAACCATCCGCAGCTTCCATCCTGGGCAGGCTACTTGGTCTGGGGCGGATAGGTGCGGACTACTGATCCGGCCTACCGGAGGTGGCTGTGACCAGACTCGCCTGGTGCCGGTCGGGGAGTGGCAGCGCGCCCCCGACTTCATGTCAGTAGGAGAGCCGTTCTCGGGGGCTGGAGGGTGCCGGGTCCAAGGGCTCGTTCGCGCTCCAGGGGCGAGTCGGCGGTGGGCATCTCCAGGCGGCGTGGATGGCCTGGCCTCGAGTAGGTTAGTCATGAGCGAATCAGCCGCACGGCATGTCCTGGATCTCGGTCACCTCGATCCCGCGGGCCCGCAGGTCGGCGTACGCCTCCTCGATGTCGGTGACGACGACCTGCAGGTTGTCCAGGGAGCCCGGGGTCATCCGGGTGAGCCCCTTGCCCACGGCGATCGAGCAGGCCGAACCCGGCGGGGTGAGCTGGACGAAGCGGATGTCCTCGCTCACGGTGACGTCGTGGTCGGCGGTGAAGCCGATCCGCTCGTAGAAGGCCTTGGCCCGGTCGACATCGGTGACGGGGACGGCGACCAGTTCCAGCTTGATGTCCATCGGATGCTCCAAGATCGGCAGTGGCCCGGCAGGGATACGGGCTCGAGGGCCGCGTGTGACGGGCCCTGCCGGCCATCATGCTCCCGGCGCCCGGACCGCGCCGCTCGGAGCCGAGTCCGCCGCCGAGTCCGCCGCCGCGAACTGGGTGCGGTACAGCTCCTCGTACCGGCCCCCCGCGGCCAGCAGCTCGGTGTGGGTGCCGCGTTCCACGATCCGGCCCTCCTCGACCACCAGGATCTGGTCGGCCGCCTGCACGGTCGAGAGCCGGTGCGCGATCACCACCGCGGTCCGGCCCGCGAGGGCCTCGCCGAGCGCCTCCTGCACCGCCGCCTCGGAGGTGGAGTCCAGGTGGGCGGTGGCCTCGTCGAGGATCACCACCCGCTGCCGGGCCAGCAGCAGCCGCGCGATCGTCAGCCGCTGCCGTTCGCCGCCCGAGAGCCGGTATCCGCGCTCCCCGACGACCGTGTCCAGCCCGTCCGGCAGCGAGGCGACCAGCCCGTCCAGGCGGGAGCGGCGCAGGGCCTCCCAGATGTCCTCCTCGCTCGCCCCGGGCCGGGCCAGCAGCAGGTTGGCCCGGACCGACTCGTGGAAGAGGTGCCCGTCCTGGGTGACCATGCCGAGGGTCTCGCGGATCGAGTCGGCCGTGAGGTCGCGCACGTCCACCCCGCCGAGGCGGACCGCGCCCGCATCGGCGTCGTACAAGCGCGGCAGCAACTGGGCGATGGTCGACTTGCCCGCGCCGGAGGAGCCGACCAGGGCGATCATCTGGCCGGGTTCGGCCCGGAACGACACCTCGTGGAGCACCTGGGTGCCGCCCCGGGCGTCGAGGGTGGCGACCTCCTCCAGGGAGGCGAGCGAGACCTTGTCCGGGGAGGGGTAGCCGAAGGACACCCCGTCGAACTCCACGGTCACCGGCCCGTCCGGCACCCGGCGGGCGTCAGGCTTCTGGGCGATCAGCGGCTTCAGGTCGAGGATCTCGAAGACCCGCTCGAAGCTCACCATGGCGCTCATCACCTCGACGCGGGCTCCGGCCAGCGCGGTGAGGGGTGCGTAGAGCCGGGTGAGGAGCAGGGCGAGGGCGACGACGGAACCGGCGTCCAGGCTGCCGCGCAGGGCGTAGTACCCGCCGAGTCCGTAGACGAGCGCGAGGGCCAGGGCGGAGACCAGGGTCAGGGCGGTGATGAAGGCCGACTGGGCCATCGCCGTACGGATGCCGATGTCGCGCACCCGCGCCGCGCGGGCCGCGAACTCCGCGGACTCGTCCGCGGGCCGCCCGAAGAGCTTGACCAGGGTCGCTCCCGGGGCGGAGAAACGCTCCGTCATCTGGGTGCCCATCGCGGCGTTCAGCGCGGACGCCTCCCGCTGCATGGCCGCCATCCGCGCGCCCATCCGGCGGGCCGGCAGTACGAACACCGGCAGCAGCACCAGCGCCAGGAGGGTGATCTGCCAGGAGATGCTCAGCATCACGACCAGGGTCAGCAGCAGGGTCACGGTGTTGGAGACCACCCCGGACAGGGTGTTGCTGAATGCCCGCTGGGCGCCGATCACATCGTTGTTGAGCCTGCTGACCAGGGCCCCGGTACGGGTTCGGGTGAAGAAGGCCACCGGCATCCGCTGCACGTGGTCGAAGACCGCCGTCCGCAGGTCCAGGATGAGCCCCTCGCCGAGGGTGGCGGACAGTCTGCGGGTCAGCAGTCCCAGGCCCGCCTCGGCGACCGCGATCACCGCGATCAGCAGGGCGAGGCGGGTGACCGTACCGCTGTCCCCGCCGCCCACGACGGCGTCCACGACCCGGCTGGCGAGCACCGGGGTGGCCACCGCGAGCAGCGCGGTCACCACACTGAGCAGCAGGAAGAAGGTGAGCCCGCGGCGGTGCGGGCGGGCGAAGGCGGCGATCCGGCGCAGGCTCGCCCGCGACAGCGGCCGACGGTCCTCCTGTGCGTTGATCGCGCTGTGCAGCGAGGTCCAAGCAGTGACTTCCATGTCCATGCACCGAACGCTAAGACCTCAACCAAACTTCAGGTCAACCGTCTGCCCCCGGACCACCCGTCAGGGTCACCCGGACCGCACGCGCTGGTGCACGGACGAAGGAGCCGGCAACGGCTCCCGACTGCTTGCCGTTTGAAGGAGTTTCAGGACAGCCGTCGGCTGTCGGTGGCCGGTGGCATCATCGGGACATGACGCAGGGATCCGAGTCCACCCGCTCAGACCGGCCGTCCCCCGACGGCGCCGACACCGTCCTGCACCGCTTCGAGCGCTGGGCCCGGGACACCCCCGCCGCCCGCGCCGTCATCACCGGCGAGGACATCCTCACCTACGGACAACTCAACGCCCGCGCCAACCAGTTGGCGCACCACCTGCTCGACGCGGGACTCCCGTGCGGCGCGCTCGTGGCCGTGGGCACCGCCCGCCAGAGCGAACTCCTCGTCGCCGTCCTCGCCGCCCTCAAGGCGGGCGCCGCCTACACCGTCCTCGATGTGGACTCCCCGCGCGCCGCCCAGCAACTGCTCTCCGCCGTCGAGCCGTTCGCACTGCTCACCCACGCCGCCCACCAGGCCCGCCTCGACGACGGCAGCGGACGGCTGGTCATCCGCCTCGGCGCGGAGGCCGCCGCGACAGCCGCCCGCCCCACCGGCCCGCCGCCGCGCACCGCACCCCCCGGCGGCGCCGCCGGGCGGACCGCCGCCGTGCTGTGCGCCGGGGGAGCGGCGCCGCGCGCCGTCCCCGTCAGCCACGCCCGGCTGCTCGCCGCCCACGACAGCTGGGCGGAGGTGGCCCGGCTGACCCCGCAGGACCGTCATCTGGTCACCGTGGGAACGGCCGTCACCGCCTTCGCCGCGGGCTGGACCCGGGCCCTGTGCTCGGGCGGCGCCCTCGTCGTGCCCGAGCGCGCACCCTGGCGGCCCGAGGACATCCGCGAGGCGGTCGAGACCGGGCAGGTCACCGTCGTGCACACCGACCCGGCGGGCGCCGCCCGGCTGCTCCTGCGGGACCCCCGGCCGCGGGCGGCGGGCGGACAGCCGGGCGTACCCGCTGCCCGCCGCGAGGCCGCCCCGCAGCTACGAGGCCCCCTGCGGCTGGTCACCGTCACCGGCGACCGCCTCTTCCTCGACGAGCAGGCGGCCCTGGCGGGCCGTCTGCGGACCGGCGCACGCCTGCTCAACGTGTACGGGCTGACCGAGACCGCGGGCACCGGCGCCTCGTTCGAACTGCCGCAGCTCTCCGGCCCCGTCGACGACCCGGAACGGACCGCCCTCCTCGGCACCCCCTTCCCGGGCTGCCGCATCACCCTCCACGGCGGCGAGATCCGGCTCACCCCGCCCGACGGCGGCGACGCGATCCCCACCGGTGACCTGGCACGGCTGCGCGACGACGGACTGCTCGAATTCGGCGGCCGGATCCGCGACCGGATCACCGTGGACGGCCGCACCTTCGACCCGCACGCCCTGGAATCCGTACTCCGCGGCCACGAAGGCATCGGCTCGGCGATGGTGGAGGCCGTACCCGGGTTCCAGGACGTCCCGCGTCTCGTCGCCTACGTCGCCCCACCGGCCGCCGACCCGTCCTGGCCGCCCGGTACCGGCCTGCCCGACATCGACGAGGTGCGCGCACACCTGGCGCGGACGGCGCCCGACGAGGAGCGGCCCCGGGCCGTGGTCCGGCTGCGCGCCCTGCCCCGCAACCGGGCCGGCCAGGAGGACCGGGCGGGCCTGCCCCGACCCCCGCAGACGGTCCTCGGCCCCGCCGGGAAGCAGGCCCGGGGCGGCGGGAAGTACGGTGCGGCCGGCGCGGGTACGGGCGCGCGCGACGTCGAGGTGTTCGACACGATCGGCGTGGGCTGCGGGGCCGTCGTGCTGGGCCTCCTCGCCCGGCTGTTGACCGATGTGATCTGGCCCGGATCGACCGACCTCAGCGGAGTGCCGAACCCGTGGGCCTTCCTCTTCGGCCTCCTCTACCTCTTCGAGTGCGTGGCCTTCGGGCTCGGCGTGCTGTTCCTCTTCTCGGGACGTTCCCGGATGCTCGGCCGGGGCGCGGGCCGCAGGCTCACCACCGCCGCCCACCTCGCCGTGGTGTACCTGCTGGTGTCCTGGTGGCCGCAGGACAACCTCTACCGGCTGGCGGCCAAACAGGACTGGCCGCGGCAGGCCGCGCTCGTCTACACCTTCAACGTCCCCCTGATGGTCGCCGCGGCCGTCCTGGCCTTCTACGTCTCCCGCAAACGGACCTCCGCCTTCGACTTCGACGACTGACCCGCCCCCGGCCGGCCGCCGAAGCCCGCCCCGGCCGCCAGGGCCCGTTCCCGTACGAGCGCCTCGGCCGCGTCCAGCTCCTGCGGGCCGTGCGCGGCCACCAGCACGCCCAGCCAGGGCCGCGGGTCGAAGGCGGCCGTCGGGATCGCGGGCACGAACACCGCCCCCAGCTGCGCGCAGTCCCGGGCCAGCTCCGTGCACCACTCGTCCAGCTGGGCGTCCGGGAGCCGGGCGCCCAGTTCCACCCGGTCCGCGATGCGTACGAGGTGCCCCGCGCCCCGCAGCGCGTCGAGCCGGGCCGCGGCCATGAAGGCCACCGAGGGCCCGGTCAGGCGCAGGTTCGTCTCGGTCGGCGCGAGCCGCCCCGCGCCGTCGGCGACGAAGTCCACGTCGAACCAGCCGCGGTAGCCGCAGTCCGCGAGCCCCCGCCCGACCGCCGCCCCGAAGCCGCGCAGGGCCTCCTCGGCCCAGGCGGGCACCACCCCCGGCCCGACCGTGGCCCCCCGGTAGCGGGACCCCTCCACGTCCATCACCGCCCCGCCGACCTCGTGCACCCGGCCGTCCCCGTCCACGAAGCCGTCGTAGGTCAGATCCCGCGGCCCGTCGGCCGGGCCGGCGACGTACTCCTCCACCAGCAGCGGTCCGCGCGGCAGTCGCCGCACTACGGCACGGGCCCCGCCCGCGGCCCGGACCTGCTCCGGCGACACCACCGTGGTCCCCGAACCCCCGACACCGTGCTCCGATTTCAGAACACTGCTCTCGCCCGCCCTCGCCCGGCCCGTTAGCAGCCGTACCGCCGCCCACCGGCTGCGCGGCCGCCACTGCGCGGGCAGCGCTATCCGCGGATGTCCGCCCCCGGCCAGGATCCGCCCGAACAGGGCGTGCGCCGCGGACTTCGACTCGTACCGCAGTTCCGCCGGCCGCCACGGCCGGCCCGACAGCTCCGCGAACGGACGCGTCAGCCCCCACGGTACGAGCGGCAGCCCGGCTCCCGTCAGCCATGCGGCCAGGGCCGGGCGGGCCCGTACGGCGTCGACGAGGCCCGGCTCCCCTTCCGCGAGGCCGTCGTACACCTCCACCCCGGTCCAGCCCAGCTGTCGGCAGACCAGCCTGGCCCAGCCCTCCGGTACCGGGCGGGGCAGCACCAGCGCCGCCGGGTACGGGCTGTAGAAGGCGGCCAGGGCGGCGTAGTGGTGCGCGGCCCGCTGCCGCGGGTCCAGGGAGGGGTCGGCGAACTGTGCGTTGAACTCGGCGACGTTGCCCACGTGCACCGCCCGCCCGCCACCCGTCCAGGCCCGCGCCCAGGCGGCGAGCGGGACGGGAGCCACCTCGAACCGCACCAGGGCGCCGGGGGGCCCGAGGCCGTGTCCGGGCCCGCCGTCGGCTGCGCCCCGCACCGCCACGGCCCCCATGGCCCGGTAGAACCCGGCCGCGTGCGGATCGGAGTCGATCACCAGCCTGCGAACCCCCAGCTCCACCGCCCGGCGCAGCACGTCGCGGTAGAGCAGCCGCCCCACGCCCTGCCCGATGGCCGAGGGCTCCACGAACAGCAGGCCCAGCGCCGCCCGCGGGGGAGCGCCCTCCAAGGAGGCCAGCCCGAGCAGGTCACCGCGTGCGCCCTCGGCCACCACGATGCGGCGGGCCGTCACGTCGGCCGGGCGGATCCGCAGTTCCTCCGCGCACGCGGCGAGGAACGCGGCGTCGTAGCCCCAGTGCGCCTTGGACCGCATCACGAGCGCCGTCAGGGCCTCCGCCTCGGCCGCCCGCGCGGCCCTGACCTTTGCCAATTCCTGACCTCCCCATGGTCCGGGGTACGGCCGTGCGATAGATTCGGCCTCCCCACGGCACATCATTTCCCACCCACGCGGAGACAGGCTTCTCAATGAGCGACATCATCAACGGACTTGGCCGCACCAGCGCCTACGGCGCCCTCGGCCTGGTGCTGCTGATCCTCGGCATCGTCCTCGTGGACGTGCTGACGCCCGGGAAGCTCCCGAAGCAGATCTGGGAGGAGCGCAACCGCAATGCCGCCATCATGCTCAGCTCCGCCCTCCTCGGCATCGGCGGCATCGTCTTCACCTCGATCTGGACCACTTACGACGACTTCGGCAAGGGTCTGCTCTCCACCGCCGCCTTCGGCGTGCTCGGCCTGGTCCTGATGGCCGTGGCCTTCCTGGTGCTCGACCTGGTGACCCCGGGCAAGCTCGGCGCCATAGTCGTCGACCCCGAGCCCCACCCGGCGGTCTGGGTCACCGCCTCCTGCAACCTCGCGGTCGCAGCCATCGTCGCGGCCTCGATCGCCTGACGAGGGCGGCCCCCCCAGCACACTACGAGAGCGCCGCTCCCCCCGGGGAGCGGCGCTCTCGTAGTGTCCGGTCAGCGCCCGGAACGGATGTCAGGCCAGACCCAGGGCGAACACCGCGAACCCCGCCGCGAGCAGGCCCGCCACGGTCCGGCGTACCGCGGGGGCCCTGCGGCCCTGCGCCGGCGGGACCTCGAACCGCCGCGCGTACCGGGCGATGGCGACCAGGAGCGCCGCGAACACCGGCATCCACGCCAGCCGGGCCGCGATCCACCCCAGGGTGTCCGGCGCCGTCGTCAGCCCGGCCAGCTCACCCGCGAACGCAGCCGGCACGGCCGCGGCCAGCATCGCGCTCTGGTGCCAGCACAGGATCGTCATCGCGCACAGGTTGATCACGACCACCGGAGCCCACAGGGCCGGCCGTGCCAGCAGCTTCGCGAGGCGGTCGCGCAGCAGGATCGCCGCACCCGACTGAGCAGCGGCCAGGGCCAGCACCAGCAGCGACGGCGGGTGCGAGTTGGTCCGGGCCGCACCCGGCACGCCCACCATCGACGCCGGGTAGTGGAAGACCACCAGCAGTACGGCGAACAGCAGCCCGCCACCGGCCAGCAGCAGCCCGGCCCCGCGCCGCCCGATCCGCCGCTCGCCCCAGGCCACGCCCAGCTGGTAGGCGAACAGCCAGCCCGGCAGGACGTTCAACAGGGACAGCCAGGACGGGACGGAGTCCGCGAACGGGCCGTACCGCAGGAAGTCCACCACGGCCACCGACCCGATCAGCGGGAGCGCCGCCCAGCCGCCGAGCCGGCGCGCCGCCCGGACGCACACCGGCGTCAGCGCGGTGACCACCGCGTACACGCCGACGAACCACAGCGGCTGGATCACCAGGGTCGCCCCCGTGCGCAGGGTGGTCTCCGCCACCCCGGCCGCGTACAGCACCGGAGCGGCCAGCGCCCACACCGCGGTCACCCCCAGCACCGGGCGCCCCAGCCTGACCAGGCGGCCCTTCAGCCACGCGCCCGTCGAACCGGTGCGGCGCCGGAAGGACAGTGCCGAGGCGTATCCGCCGACGAGGAAGAAGATGCCGAGCATCTGGAGCACCCAACTGGCCGGGGCGAGCCCGCCGAAGGCGGACAGCGGGCTGGCGTTGTGCAGGCCGCCCTCGGCGTCGAGGGTGAACCCGCCCAGCAGCCAGTGACCCGTGGGCACCGCCAGGAGCGCGAGCGCGCGCAGCCCGTCGACCGCGCGGTCGCGGTGGGCGGGGGTCCGCCGGTCGATGCGTTCTGCGGCCTGCTTCAGCGGGGCCAGGGTCGCGGAGGCGTTCATCGGGCCTCTCCCTTCGCGATCGCGGCGAAGGCCGCCAGGGACTGGGTGCCGGGAGTGAAGTAGCCGGTGTGGCCCTGTACGTCGGCGGCGGGCACCCGGCGGGCGCCGAAGGCCGGTGAGGTGGGGTCGGCGCCGTGGCCGATCCCGGCGAACTCGACGTTCGGTACGTCGGCGATCCAGTCGGAGGGGCCGCGGGCCGCCCAGACGCGGGCTCCTGTGCGCAGTCCGGCGGCGGTGGAGGTGCGCATCCCCGGCGAGCCGAACACGACGAGGTCGCGGGCGTCGGTCCGCCGGGCGGCCAGCCCGCACACCACCGAGCCGTAGCTGTGGCAGAACAGCGCCGGGTCGGGTGCGCCGACCGCATCGAGTCCGGCGGTGAACCGGGCCAGGCGGGCCGCCCCGGCCGCCGCGAGCCGTCCGTCGGCCGCGTCGAGGCCGACGCCGACCGGGGTGGTGTAGCCGGTCCAGGCGACCACGGCGGAGGACCCGCCGGTTGCCGACCGCAGCGAACGGGCCATGCCGGCCGGCCCGGTGTGCGGCTTGCGCTTGCCGTCGTGGGTGACGGCGTCGTTGTCGGCGCCCGGCACGACCACCGCGACGTGCGCCGCGTGCGTCAGGTCCCCGAAGACCTCGGCGACCTGGCCGCGGCCGCGCGGGTCGAAGGCGAGGATCTGCCGGTCCGGTGCGGCCAGCGAGGCGTACCGCGGCTCACCGGTGGCCGCCACCGCGATCCGGTTGGCCTCGTACCGCAGGGGGAGCGGCGCACCGTCCAGATTGCCCACCACCAGCGGGTGACGGTGCAGGAGTGCGCGCCGCGCGTCCTCGTCCAGGGCGGCGAAGAAGCGGGCCACCTCGTACGGCGTGGCGTCCGCCGGGTCGGGCAGCGGCCGGCCGGAGTACGTGTCGGCCCGCCAGGCGGCGGTGCCCGGCGGCGGCCCGGTGACCGCGGACTGGCTGTCGCCGGAGGCCCATCCCGCGGTGCCCGCGACGACGGCCACCGCCAGCGCGGCCGTGACCAGCGTCCTTCCGAAGCGGCGCATGCCCCTTCTCCTCTCCTCGTGACGGGGAGGAAGGTAAGGAGAGGGCCTCGGACGGCACGTCGCACCGGAGAGCCAAGTCGGATGTCATACCCCGGTAGGGGGTGGAGGAGACAGCTCTGCGGCTGCCCCCGGTACCGGGCCCCCGCCACGGCGTGGTGAGGATGGGGGCATGACGACCTGGTTCCGCACCTACTACGAGGACGAAGACCTGTGGCTGTACTTCGAGGCCGACGACGAGGGCTGGGCGGCGCGCCACATCGAGATCCGGGGGAAGGACTCACGGCCGGTGACGGCTGCCTCGTCGGAAGAGGTGCTGTACGTGCGTGACCATGCCGATGGGGCGGCGATGGGCTGCTACGAGCGGCAGTACGGCGTCCTGGCCGAGGGCGTGCTGGACGGCTGGCAGGACCAGCCGCAGGCAGCCGAGCTCTCCGCGGAGGAGTTCGAGCGCCTGTGGGGCGAGGCCAGAGGAGTTCTCGGTGCGTCAGGACGATGTTGCGGGCTGAGGTGCGCAGGAGGTTTCGGCGCGGAGGACAGGGGTGGTCAGCCGCCGTCGCCGGGGCGGACCAGGCCTGCTTCGTAGGCGAAGATCACGGCCTGGGCGCGGTCGCGCAGGCCGAGCTTGGCCAGGACGCGGCCGATGTGCGTCTTCACGGTCTGCTCCGCCAGTACCAGGTGGCCGGCGATCTCCTGGTTCGACAGTCCGCGCGCGATGAGTTCCAGTACCTCGGTCTCACGCGGGGTCAGCCCGTTCAGCCGTAGCGCCGGGTCCTTGCGCGGCGCGGGCCGCTGGTGCACGAAGTCGGCGATCAGCCGCCGGGTCACCGAAGGCGCCAGCAGCGCCTCGCCCGAGGCGACGACGCGTACCGCCGCGATCAGATCGGCCGGCGGGGCGTCCTTCAGGAGGAACCCGGAGGCGCCCGCGCGCAGCGCCTCGTACACGTAGTCGTCGATGTCGAAGGTGGTCAGCATCAGCACCTTCGGCCGGTGCACCACCCCCGGCGGAGGGTCGAGGATCTCGCGGGCCGCCGTGAGCCCGTCCATCTCCGGCATGCGCACGTCCATCAGGACCACGTCGGGGTGGGTGGTACGGGCCACCTGGACCCCCTGCCGGCCGTCGGGGGCCTCGCCCACCACGTCGATGTCTGCCTGTGCCGACAGCAGTGCGGCGAACCCCGCGCGCACCATGGCCTGGTCGTCGACGATGATCACGCGGATGGTCAACTGGTGTCCTCGGTGGCGTTGTTCAGGGGCAGTCGGGCGGCGACGCGGAAGCCGCCGTCGGGCAGCGGACCGGTGTCCAGCGTCCCGCCGGTCAACCGTACGCGTTCGCGCATCCCCACCAGGCCGTGGCCCGTGCCCGAGCCCTCCAGCGCCACGACGGCGTCCCGCGCCGGGCCGTTGACCACGAGGACGAGCACCTCGCCCCGGTCTGCTTCGCCGTTCCCGTTCCCGTTCCCGTTCCCGTTCCCGTTCCCGGCCCCGTCCCCGGCCGGGCCCAGCGTCACCGAGACCCGGGTCGGGGCCCCCGGCGCGTGCCGCACCACGTTCGCGAGGGCCTCCTGCACGATCCGGTACGCCGACAGGTCCACGGCCGGCGGCACCGCCGCCTCGGTGACCGCCGCCGCCAGCGACAACTCCACCGGCTGCCCGGCGCGTACGGTCGCCTCCACCAGCTGCTGGAGTCTGCCGAGCCCCGGCTGCGGCGCGCGGTCGCCCTTCGCCTCGTCGCCGCGCAGGACGGTGAGCAGCCGCCGCATCTCGCCGAGCGACTCCCGGGCGCTGGCCGCGATGGCCGCGAACTCCTCCTGCACCGGCTCCGGCATGCCGGGCAGCCGGTACGGCGCGGAATCGGCCTGCACGGTGATCACCGACATGTGGTGGGCGACCACGTCGTGCAACTCCCGTGCGATCCGGGCCCGTTCCTCCAGCAGCGTCCGACGGGCCCGCTCCGCCTCGCTGATGCTCTCCTGCTCGGCGATGCGCTGCTGGGCGTCGCCCAGACCGCGCAGGGCCCCGGTCAGCACCAGCACGACCCCGCTCAGCACGAACAGCAGCGCGGCGGTGTTCATGGTGTCCCGCGGCGGGAAGAAGCCCAGCACCGCCCCGACCCCGCCGGTCACCAGCCACACCCCGACCAGGGTCCGGATGCTCTCGCGCAGCCCGAGGCAGGCCATCAGCACCAGATAGCCGATGATCACCATCGGCGTCCACGGCCAGGGGTGTCCGGCGACCTGGTCGGCACGCATCAGCAGGAGCGCACCGAGGGTGTCCGCCAGCAGGATCACGGCCCAGGCGGTCATCGGCCGGGTCACGGCCAGGAGCAGCGGTACGGTCTGCGCCACCCCGAGCGCGCCCGACCAGCCGCCGCCCGCCTTGTAGTCGTTGGTCAGCACGGCGATCGTCACGGGCAGCAGCGACACCACGAAGACGCCGATCACGGCGAAGGGCAGCATCCGCTGCCAGGCCTTGGGCGCCTGAGCGAGCAGCGGCTCGGCCGCCCGGGCCGGCGTCCGCAGCACCACGGCCAGCTGGGCCAGCGGACCGGGCGCGCGGGGGGCGCCGGAGCGGGTCTCGGTACGGGTCCGGCCGAGCCGCCGCGCACGGGGTTGATCGCTCATGACCGGCCAGCCTATGCCCCTGAGGGCCCGGCCCGGGCTGAAGGTAGGCTCGGCGGTCGGTCGATCACGGGGGATCAGGTACATGGGTGGCGCAGCCGCGCTCGAAAAGCTGGTGCCGGTCCTGCTGGCCTTCGGCGGCGGTGTGCTCCTCGCCCGCCGCAAAATCGTTCCTGCCGAGGCGTCCAAGGTCTTCGCCGACTACGCCTTCCTCTTCGCGGTGCCCTGTTACCTCTTCGGCAACATCTACGCCAGCGACCTCGGCGCCCTCTTCCACTGGCGGGCCATCGGCGGCTACGCCGCGGCGGCCGGGCTCGCCGTCGTCGCGGTCGCCGCGGTGGCCCTCGCCCACGGGCTGCGGGAGCCCCGCGAGGTCGCCCTGCGCGTCATGGCGGGCGTGCAGGTGAACACCGCCTACTTCGCCGTGCCCGTCTTCATCACCGTGTTCGGGACCGCGGCGCCGATCTTCCCGATCCTGCTCTTCCAGGTCTGCGTGCTGTCCCTGGTCGTCATCGCCCTCATGGAGCTGGGCCGCGCCGGCCCCGCCGGGGGCAGTACGGGCCGACGCCTCTCCCGCGCCCTCGGTGCCTCGCTCGGCACCCCGCTGGTCCTCGCCTGCAACGCGGGGATCCTGCTCAACCTGCTCTCGGTGCACGTCCCGACGGTCGTGCTGGACGGGGCCGCCTTCGTCGGGGACAGCGCCTCGCCGGTGGCCCTGTTCTCCCTCGGGCTCCACCTCGGCGGGGTCGGGCTCGACCTGCGGGGCACCACCCGGGAGGAACTCGCCCTCATCGCCTGCAAGTGCCTGGCCTTCCCCCTGGTGACCTGGGCGGTCTGCGGAGCCCTGTTCGGGGTCCGGGGCGAGTGGCTGGCGTACCTCGTCCTGATCGCGGCCATGCCCACCCCGCAGAACCTGTTCATCTTCGCCCAGCGCTACGACGTGGGCGTCGGACTCTCCGCCTCCGTGGTCATCAAGACCTCCCTCGTGTCCCTCCTGTTGCTCCCCCTCTGGCTGCAGACCGTCGCTTCCTGACGCTCACGGACCGGCCTCGGCGCCCTCCGGGAACCCGAGGGCCGTGAGCAGGTCGGTGTACCAGCCGTCCGCGAAGGCCGCTTCTGCACCCGCGGCGTCGGCGGTGAGACCGGCTTCCGCCGCCCAGGCCAGCGCCCCCGACACGGCCCGGGCGCGCACGTATCCCGGCGGGACGGCCTCGTACTCGAGCGCCGCCGACTCCTGGAACACGCCGGTCCACGGTGCACCGGCCGGAGCGGCCGCATGGAGCACGGCGCAGTCCTCGTCCGCCACCACGACCACCATCGCGGGCGCGCCGGTCACCCGCGCGACGGCCTGCGCCGCGGCGCCCGGCCTCCCGCAGCCGCCGTCCAGCCATATCTCCCGCCAGTCCCCCCGCACGTAGGCGTGCAGGACGCCGACACGGCCGTCCGCCGTCACGGCCGGGTGCTCCACCAACGCGCTGTCGCCCTTGGCGACGACGATCCATCCCCAGTAACCCATGCCGCGGGACGTTATCGGCGACCACTGACACCGGTACCCGTACGCGGTCTGCGGTGGCCGTGGCTCCGTCGGGGGTTCCGTTCCCCGCGCGGGTTCCGCTCGTTGACCGGGCATGGAAATGCCGACCATCGCTGCCCCCGGCGTCGGGGAACGCGCCGACGCCGCGGCCGATGCCGCCTGCCACCTCTACGACGCCGTCGCCCCGTGGGGCGGCGCGGCGCCCGGCGGCTGGAGCCGGACCGCCGCGGAGGACGCCGCCGAGGCGATCGAGACCACCGCGCACGCCCTCGCACACACGCACCCGCGCGCCGAGGTGGTCCTGGCACCGGTGCACGCCGCCCTGGCCGACCTGCGCCGGCACCTGGGCCTTCCGCCCGCAGACCAGTTGACCGCGGACGGGCTCCCGACGACCCCGCGCACGGTCGGGAACCCGCGCCGGACCCGCTGGGTGCGGGTGCTCACCCCGCCTTTGCCCCGGCAACAGCCTTCTCGTACAACTTCCTGACGTCGGCGCCGAAGTAGGAGCTGTACGAGGTGTCCGGCTTGTCCCCGCCGGTCTTCCAGCCGCCGATGACCCCGACCACGTCACCCGTCCCGGTCCGCGCGTTGTAGCGGGTCAGGAACGGGCCGCCGCTCGTTCCGCCGGGGTAGCCGGTGCAGTTGATCCGCAGGAACGATCCGGGGATCTTCGGGTCGGAGCTGGTGAACTTCGTCGTCCGGTTGGCGCACAGGCGGGGGCGCGCGGCGGACGACGGGTAGCCGATCAGCGTGACCTTGGCGTGCGCGTACCCGGCGCCGGTGACCAGCCGGTTCCCGCCCACCACCGACTCCACCCGGGAGCCCGCGGCGTTCGGCCCGACCTGGGCGAAGGCCACGTCGAGGGTGGCGGCCCGGTTGACGCCCTGGGAGACGTAGCGGGGGTCGATCCAGACCTTCGCGCGCCCGGCAGAGTTCCGCAGGACCGGGAACAGGCCGTACGGCTGCGGCTTTGCGCGCGTGTACCGCGGGACGAACGCCACCTGCCGGGCGTCGGAGCCGAGCAGGCAGTGGCCCGCGCTGAGCACCAGGTTGCGGCCGGGGGAGGAGACCACGCTCGCGGTGCAGAAGTAGGCCCCGGCCCCCTTCATGACGAACATCCGGCCGACGACGGGGACACCGTCGAAGTTCTGCCCGACGCCGGGGCCCGCGAGCGGCAGTCGCGCCGGTACGGGCGCACGGACCGGGCTCCGGGACGGCTCGGGTACGGGCGTGGGCGTCGGTACGGGCGCTGGCGCGGGGCTCAGCGCCGGGTCCGGCAGGGCCGGGGAGGGCAGGGCCGGGGTGGGGAGGGGTGGGGAGGGCAGGGCCGCCGGGGGCTGCGGGACGGCCGGGCTCGCCGAGACCTCGGCCACCGGGTCGGGGGCCGGGGCCGCATCCGGCGCCGCATCGGGGGTCGGACTCGGGGCCGGTGTCGGGGCCGGGCTCGCGGCCCCGGGGTCCGCGGCCGGGGCCTGCTCCTCGCCCACGACCGGAACAGACTCCTCAACCGGAACCGGAACCGGAACCGGGTCCTCGATCCGGGCCGGGTCCTCGACCGGGACCGGATCAGGCGGCATCGGGACCGCGGCGGCCATCCGTTCCGCGGTCCAGAACCGCGCCGCCTCGCGGGCGGACCAGAGAGCGGTGCCCTCCGGAGCGGCGGTCAGTGCCTCGGCCTCGGGGACGGGCAGCGGCCCTCCGGGCAGCAGCAGCGCTGCCGTGGCCGCCGCCGTCGCCGCGGCCGTCGTCAGGGTACGTAGCATGCGGTGCTCCTCGTTGCGGTGGCCGGACGGACGCCGGCCCCTATACGGCCTGGGGGAAGCGGAACAGCCGGTCCGGGTCGTGGACGCGCCGGACCTCCTCCAGGCGGGGGAGGTTCGGCCCGTAGTAGGCCTCGCGCCAGCCGGTGAGCTCCGGGTCGGCGTAGTTCTGGTAGGCGCTGCCGCCCGCCCAAGGGCGCAGGTCCCGCCAGAGCCCGTCGAGCCACCCCTGGTGCCGGGCCACTTCGGAGTCCGGCGCGGACTCGGGCCAGTGGACGAGGTACTGGGCGAGGAAAGCGCTGTCGCGGTGCGCGAAGGCGGTGGCGGCGACGGGCACGCGGTTCACGGCACCCCCGCACACCCCGTCGAACTGCACCACACCGCGCCCGCCGGGCGGCACGGCCGAGGCGTACCGCCGCACGGCCGCGAGCACCGTGTCGATCGCGGCGTCCGGCAGCCCGGGCGCCGGCCAGAAGTCCGAGCGGGCGGCGTACGATTCGCGGCCCAGGCGCCCCTGCGGGTCCCGCCCGGGCAGGGTGCCCGGCAGGCGGCACTGCGCGGCGCTCCGCTCCAGGCAGCCGGCCATGGCCCGGACGGTGTCCCCGTAGCCGCGCACGACCGTCCAGTCGTCCTGCGGCGGCGCGCCGATCAGGCCGGTCAGCCGGGTGAGCTGGTCGTCGAGCGCGCGCGGCCCGTCGAGGGACACCACGCGGACCGCCGGGGCGAGGCCGGCCTCCCCGGCCTCCCCGGCCTCCCCGGCCCCGTCCTGCGCCTCGGCCCCCGCGCCGCCGAGGACGAACTCCACCTGGCTCCAGAACGGGTCCGGCAGCCCGCCCAGCCAGCGCTGCCAGCCGCGCAGCACCGCAGGGGAGGCGCCGGTGGGCCAGTGGAGTTCGGCGAAGGCGCAGTCGCCCACCGGGTGGGTGTCGAAGCGGAACTCGGTGACCACGCCGAAGTTGCCGCCCCCACCCCCGCGCAGGGCCCAGAACAGGCCGGGGTCCCGGCCGGCGGAGACCTCGCGCACGACCCCGTCGGGGGTGACCACCCGGGCCCCGGTCAGCCGGTCGGAGGTGGTTCCGTACGCCCGCGCGGCGAGGCCCAGACCGCCGCCGAGGGCGAGCCCGGCGATGCCGACGGAGGGGCACAGTCCGGTCGGGATGCCCAGGCCGCGCCCCGCGAGCACGGCGTTCACCTCGCCCAGCCGGGCGCCCGCCCCGATCCGTACGCCGCTGCCCTCGACCGTGACCGCCGCCATGGCCCCGGTGTCCAGGACCAGGCCCGCGGTGCGGGTGGACCATCCCGCGTAGCTGTGCCCGCCGCCGCGCGGGACCACCGGGGCGCCGGACCGGCGGGCGAAGTCCAGGCAGACGGCCACGTCGTCCGCGTGCGCGGGATAGGCCACCGCGCCCGGCGCCGCACCGTCGTACCGGGGCTGGAACAGCTGCCGGGCCTCGGGGTAGTCCCGGTCGCCCGGCAGCACCACCCGGCCGTCGATCCCGCGGGCGAGGGCGCCGAAGTCCGGCCCCCGGGCCGCCGCACCGACGGTGGCGAGCACGGCGGCGGCCGCGCTCCCCAGGACCTGGCGGCGGTGGAGGCTCATGCTTCCTTCCTGCCACCGCCCGGGCCGATCGGCGGGAAGGCGGGCCCACACACACCGGGTTGCCCCCCGAACGGCCCACGGCTGAATCGATTCGGCTGGTCGTATCATCCGTTCGGTCCGATCCGGGGCCGCCCGTAGGGTGGTCCTATGGATCTTGTGGACCTCAGCGCGCACACCGAAGAGTTCGACGCCGACCCGTACCCCTTCTACGCCGCGTTGCGGACGGCCGGTCCGGTCCACCAGGTGGACATGGGCGGCGGCGACCGGTCCTGGCTGGTCGTCGGCCACGAGGAAGCCCGCCAGGCCCTCAACCACCCGGCGCTCGCGAAGGACTGGCTCGGCTCCGGCCAGTTCGCCGCGACCCCGGCCACCGCGGCGAACACCAACATGCTGGAGTCGGACCCGCCCCACCACACGAGGCTGCGCCGCCTGGTGTCCCGGGAGTTCACCGCCCGCCGGGTCGAGGCGCTGCGGCCCCGGGTCCAGCAGGTCACCGACGGGCTCCTCGACGCCATGGCGGCCCGGCCCGAGCGCCGCGGCGACCTGATCCGCGACCTGGCGGTCCCGTTGCCGCTGACCGTGATCTGCGAACTCCTCGGGGTCCCGGACCTGGACAGCGCGCGCTTCCGCTTCTGGTCGGCCGAGATCGTGGCCCCCTCCGGGGCGGGCCCGGACGGCCGCGTCATGGAGGAGATGACCGCGTACCTCTTCGAACTCGTCGCGGCCAAGGCCGCGGATCCCGGCGACGACCTGCTGAGCGCCCTGATCCGGACCCGTGACGAGGGCGGCGACCAGCTCTCCCCGGAGGAGCTGATCGGGATGGCCTTCCTGCTCCTGATCGCGGGCCACGAGACCACGGTGAACCTCATCGGCAACGGTGTACGGGCCCTGCTGGCGCACCCGGACCAGCTGGCGGCCCTGCGCGCCGACCCCGAGGGGCTGATCGACGGCGCGGTGGAGGAGATGCTGCGCTACGACGGCCCGGTGCAGCACGCCACGTACCGCTTCGCCCTGGCCGACCTGGAACTGGGCGGTGTCACCGTCCCGGCCGGCTCCTCCGTCATGGTCGCCCTCGCCTCGGCCGACCGCGACCCGGCCCGCTTCGCCGAGCCCGACGTCTTCGACATCCGCCGGAACGCGGCGGGCCACCTGGCCTTCGGGCACGGCATCCACTTCTGCCTCGGCGCCCCGCTGGCCCGGATGGAGGGCCGCATCGCGGTCCGTTCGCTGCTGGAGCGGTTCCCCGACCTGGCCGAGGACCCGCAGGCAGGGCCGCGCGACTGGCTGCCGGGCACGCTGGTGCGGGGCGTGACCCGGCTCCCGCTGCGCTGGTAGCGGGTCCGGGCGGGGCCGCGCCGGGCGGTTCAGGCCTTGCGGGCCAGCAGGAAGCCCTGCGGGGACCGTTCGTCCTCGGCGGGCCCCCGGACCAGCCGGGCCACCTCGTCGAGCCCGGCCCCGGCGAGCAGGGCGGCGATCCGGTCCGGCGGCGTCCGGTAGACGTCGAGGTCGACGGGATGCCCGTACGCGTACTGCAGCCGGAGCTGCTCGTCGCCCGCCTTGAACGCGACCAGCGCGTAGCCTCCCGGAGCCAGCACCCGGGCGAACTCCGCGAACACCGGGGGAAGTTCCGCGGGCGGGGTGTGCACCGTGGAGTACCAGGCCAGGACTCCTCCGAGCACGCCGTCCGCCACGTCGAGGGCCGCCATCGAGCCCACCTCGAAGCGCAGCCCCGGATAGGTCCGGCGGGCCACCGCCACCATCGCCGGGGACAGGTCGACCCCGAAGGCCCGTACCCCGAGCGCGTCCAGATGCGCCGTCACCCGGCCCGGACCGCAGCCGAGGTCGGCGACCGCCCGGCCGCCGCCCGATCCGTCGCGCACGTACTCGGCGAACGCGGCGAGCACGGACCGGTCCAGCGGCTTCCCTGCGAGCTCCGTGCCGAGCAGCCGGGCGTAGTCGACGGCGACGGCGTCGTACGACGCCCGTACGGCGGTCAGGCGCGAGGTCTCTGTCATGCCCCTGAACAGTAGTCCGCCGGGCGCCGTACCTCAGCCCCCGGTCAGCGGATTGGGAAGTTCCGCCCACTGGTCGCCCGGAACGCCCGGGCTGAGCCGCATCAGGGTGAGCGCCTTGGTGGGCAGCGGCCCGGTCAGCAGGGCCTCGGTGTCGGCCGTGGGGGTGAGGGATGCGGCCTCGGCGAGCAGCCCGGCGAAGGACGCGGCCGAGCCGGCGGTCGACCCGAGCGCCCCCGTCACCAGCGAACCGAACAGCTTGCGGCGCAGGTCGCCCACCTCGTCGGTGATCAGCCTGCCGGACACGGGCGGCACCGGCACACCGTGGCGCCGCAGCCGGGCCGGGCTGATGCGGATGTCGGCGAGGTCGCGGTAGACCAGGCGGACCGGGGCGCCCGTGGCGGACAGGACGACCAGGAGGTTCTGGCCGTGGGCCTCCAGGGCCACCCCGAGTTCCAGCGCGCGCAGGCACACCGACAGCGCCAGGCGCGCGAAGGCGGTCTGCCAGGCGGCCGAACGGGCCGGGCCGAAGGAGGCCAGCGCCGCGACCGGGAGCACCTGTTCACCGGCCGAGGGGTCCGCGTACACCTCCGGAGGCTCGCGCAGCACGGCCGCCAGGTCCGGGCTGTGCGCGCTGGCGGCGCCCAGGGTGCGGGTGACGTGCAGCAGGCCGTCGAGCCGCTCGGACAGGGTCTGGGCGAAGGCGGAGACGGCCGCGGCCGTCTCGACGGAGTAGACGGAGATGTCCCGCACGGAGGAGGTCAGCCGGGTGCTCAGCGCGGTCTTCATGTGCGCCCCGCCCGTCGGGTCCGTGCGGTCCGTCCCGCCCGTTGCGGTGGCGAGGGTGCGCAGGGCCATCAGGGGATGCGCCGGGAAGGCGTCCACCACCGGCAGGCGGGTGAGCACGTGCGCCGACTGCCACGGGTGCACCGGCACCAGCAGCCGCCCCCCGTCGCGCAGCCGGTCCGGCCAGTCGCCCGTGACCAGGCACTCACCGGCGGGCACGGCGACCAGCCCGAGCCGGACCACCGGCCGGTGCTCCGGCGCGTACGCGAGCTGTTCGGCCGCCGAGAAGCCCGGGCGGGAACGGCAGTTGGGATGGTACGGATGCCCGTCCACCACGCGCTGCTCCCAAGCCCACGGCGTCAGCGGAGCCTCCTCGTCCGCCGCCGCTCCGGCGCCTGCCCGGGAGAGGGCCAGCGAGGCCGTGCTGTCGTCCAGTTCGGCGGCGAACTCCTTGCCGTAGGGCACGTCCAGGGCCGTCACCAGCTGCGCCGCCTGATGGTACGCCGTGCCGTCCAGCGACAGCTCGCGGACGTAGGGCCGGGTCGCGAAGGGATCCGGAAGGGGGCCTTCCAGCCGCCGTCCCCCGGCCAGCGTGAGCGCCAGGCCGCCGGACCCGCGGTCCCGGCGCACCACCCAGGGCAGCGGCTCGAAGGCCAGCGCCCGCCAGAGCCGGGTCAGCACGGCCGCCCGAGCACCGCCGAGCGCCGCGGCGTAGGCGTCGGTGAGCTCGGGTCGTACGGCGGCCAGTCCGGCGGCGAGCGCCTCCTCGGCCGGGGAGGCGCTCGGGGCGTCGTCGGCGGCGTTCGGGTGCCTGCTGCGGTCCAGGGTCCTGTTCCTCTCACGGGTACGGGCGGGGATACGTGGGTACACCGCCACGAGGCGATGATCACGTCATCATCGCGGATACTGATGATCACGGCCGGTGATACGCCGCGAATCTCCGGCACACCGGGACGGACCGATTGGAATCAGTGGACCTCAACACCACCGCAGACGCGTACGCCGCCACCCCGCTCCTGAACTGCCTGCTCCGGGAGGCCGCGGAGCCCGCTGCGGAACACGGCGCGGGTACGCACCGGCTGCGCGGCAGCGGGAGACTGCTGCGGGTACGGGGCGGGCGCCGCCCCGTGCGCCCGGAGCTGCGCACGGCTGAGGGCTGGCATCCGCTCAGCCACACCGAACTGGTCAAGCTGACCTCCGACGAACTGCACGGCTACACCGGTGTCTCCAACGACGAGCTCCCGGTGGAGATCGCCGACAGCCGGCGGACCGTCGCCGCGCTGCTGGCCGCCCGGGCCGGGGCGGAGCCCCCGCGGGACCCGTACCTGCTCTCCGAGCAGTCCCTGGTCATGGGCCACCCGTACCACCCCGCCCCGAAGGCCCGGGGCGGCGCCCCGGCCGCGAGCTGGCTGCCGTACGCGCCCGAGGCGTACGCCCGTTTCCCGCTGGTCTTCCTGGCCGTGCGCGAGGACCAGACGGCCGAGGAGGGCGGCCCGGCCGCAGCGGCCGCGGTGGACTCGCTCGCAGCGGCCCTCGACGGGCCGCGCGCGCCCGACGGTTACCGGCTGCTGCCCGCGCACCCCTGGCAGCTGGACCTGGTCGGCGCACGGCCCGCGGTGCGCGAGGCCTTCGCCGACGGACGGCTGCTCAGGCTCGGCGAGGGGAGGCTGCCCGCCTGGCCCACCGCCGCGATCCGGACCCTGTACGTGCCGGACCCGGTCGCCGACCTGTTCGTGAAGTTCAGCCTCGACGTCCGCATCACCAATGACGTGCGGCGGCTCTGGAAGCACGACCTGCTGCGGCTGCGCCGCACCGACTCCGCGGTCGCCGCGGGCTTCGCCGCCCTGCGCGAAACGGGGTCGCGGGCGGACTGGCTCGCCGACCGCGGCTACCGCACGGCGGGGTTCGCCTTCGAGGAACTGGCCGTCCTGGTCCGCGACGGCCTGCACGCGCACGTGCTGCCCGGGGCGGTGCCCCTGCTGGCCGCCTCGCTCGCGGAGAACCGGCCCGGGAGCCCGCTGGCGCGCACCGCCGACCCGGCCGGGTGGTGGAGGGCGTACGTCCGCCAGGTCGTCCCGCCGGTGCTGGAGCTGTTCGCCCGGCACGGCGTGGTGCTGGAGGCCCACCTCCAGAACGTCCTGGTCGCCTTCGACGCCGAGGGCATGCCGGTCCAGGCCCTGTTCCGGGACGCGGAGGGGGTGCGGCTACTGCCGGAACTCGACCGAGGGGCCGCCTGGGAGCGCCTGGTCTACTGCCTGGTCGTCAACCACCTCATGGAGATCGCCGGCGCCCTGGCCGAGCGGCATCCGGGCATCGCGCCGCTCGTGTGGCCCGCCGTGCGCGAGGAGTTCCTGCGCTACGACGCCACCCGCGGGCTCCCCGAGACGGCGCGGCTGCTCGCCGCACCGACCCTGCCCGCGAAGACGAACCTGCTGCTGCGCTGGACCCGGGCGGACGGGGCGGCCGCCCGCTACCTGCCGCTGCCGAACCCGCTGCGGGAGTAGGCCACCGGGGCCCCGGCCGGGGTACGGAAACCGGCCAAGGTGGGTCCCGTACCCGGCACCCACTCACTCAGAGGTATAGACCAATGCTACGTTGGTCGGGCAGACCGCGCAGTCCTTGACCACCCGTCAGAGGAGAAGCCATGCCCTCCCCTTCGCGGGGCGGCGGCCCGGCCGCCATGCCCAAGTACCAGCGGATCGCCGCAGCTCTGCGCCGCGATCTCGACCGCGCCGCGCACGCGCCCGGCGGCAGGCTCCCCTCCGAGCGGAGCCTGGCCGCCCGTTATCAGGTCAACCGGCAGACGATCCGGGCCGCGCTCCAGCACCTGCGTGAGGACGGGCTCGTCGTCACCAGCCGCCGGGGCACCCGGCCGGCCGGTGCGGTGGCCGCCGCCGCGGGGCCGTCCGCGCGCCCGGCGCAGGCGCCGGCCCAGAGCTGGCTCACGCTGGTCACGGTGCCGCCCTCGCTCGCCGTACTGCTCGGCATGGGCGGCGGGGACCGCACCCTGGTCCACCACCACCGTGAACGGGACCCGGCCGGAGACGCCCTCCAGCACGCCGTCACCTACCTGAGCCCGGGCGTGGTCGCGGACACCCCCGACCTGGCCCGCTACCGCGACCGGAGCGCAGCGGTCCGCGACGAGGACCTCGGCCCCCTGCACCGCTGGCTGGAACGGGCCGCGCTGGCCGGCCGGGTCGCCGAGACCATCACCATGACCCGCACCACCCAGCCCCAGGGCCCGTCGCCGACCTGCGGCCTGACCGTCCGCCGCACCCTGCACGACGCCTCGGGCCGCCTCCTGGCCGTCACCGACCTGGCGTTCCCTTCCTGGGACCGCCTGACCTTCCACCGCGACCCGGTCGAGTCGGGCTTCCGCGTCACGTAGCCGAGGCGGAAGCCGTCCCGGCCGTAGCCGCGGAGCGGATCGGTCCTCGGCGGCGGTCCGCGCCGCCCCGCGGGAGTGGCAGGGTGAGGCGGTACCGCCGGTGCGCCCGAATCCGGCCACGTCCTGAACCAGGAGTCATGCCTGTGAGCACCCTCGTGACGTTCTTCGCCGCACCTGACGAGGCCTCGGCCGCCCTCGTTGCCGGTTTCGGACCGGGAGGCCTCCACGAGTGCCTCTCCTACGGCAACTTCGATCCGGAAGAGGCCGTGCTCGCATGGGAGTGCCTGTTGTCCGGGAGTCGTTTCGAGGAGCTGGCGGAGGCCGGGGAGCCGCGCGTCATCGCGGGTGAGGACGGGGAGGGCGGCCTCGTCCTCGCGTTGTCCGGCGGCCTTGTCGAGGCCCTCGCGCAGGCAAGCGCGCCGCGGCTGGTCGAGGCGTCGGCGTCGTGGGCCGGTCTGCGGGCGCGGGACGGCGAACCGGTCGACCCCGAACTCGCTGCCGAGATCCTGACAGGCCTCGGGACCCTGGCCCGCGCGGCCGGCGGACGGGGGCACCGCCTCTACTGCTGGGCGGGCTGACGTCCGTCGCCGGAGTGCCGCTCGGGCCCGCCGGTCGCAGGCGCGGGCGGCCGCGTCAGCACCTGTCCGGTGGCCAGGTCCGCGGTCCGGTCCTGGGTTGAGGCCGGGGCCGGGTCCGCGGTCGTGGGGAGGTCGAGGAGGTCCGTGGCCTCCGGGGCGGTGACGTCCGGGGCGAGTGACGGGGCGTCGGGGTCCGCCGCGGCCCCGGTGAGGAGGGCGAGCAGCCCGGCCACCTGGACCCCCGCCTCGGCGGGGTGGCGGAAGACCGCTCCGGTGGAGATCTCGTAGCGGTTGCGGCGGCCGTCGCGGACGCGCCGCAGGTACCCGTCCGCCTCGAGGTCCGTGACGATCGTCTGCACGGTCCGTTCGGTCAGCTGGCAGACCGCGGCGACGTCCCTGAGCCGAACGCCCGGGTCCCGGGCGAGGGTCACCAGGACGCGTGCGTGATTCGTCAGGAATGTCCAGTTTTGACGGTGCGACATACTCCCCATGCGTTCATGATGCGTTAGGGGATTCATGTGTTGCAAGACGTGAAACGGATTTCAGGTAATTCTTGACGTACGAGCAGAAGAGGGCCACCATCTACCGCAGTCAAGGTCCCCGCGCCGAAAGCCGACAAGCCCAAGGAGCGAACCCATGCCGGTCCCTGCCCCGTCCCCCCACAGCACCGCAGTCACCACCCCCGCCGCTCCGGTCGCCTCCGCCACCGTCCCCTGCCCCCGCCGCAGTGCGGAGGCCGCACGGATCGCCGGTGTGCCCCGGATCGAAGAACCCCGAGAGGTGGCCCCCTCCGACGCGAGGGAGCTGTCCAAGGTCTTCTTCCGGAGGCTGCGCGAACTGACTGAGGGCACGCCCGAGTACCAGTACGTCCGCAACACCCTGATTGAGATGAACGCCTCACTCGTGCAGTACGCCGTGCGCCGCTTCCGCGGCCGCGGCGAGAGCGGCGACATGGAGGACATCGTCCAGGTCGGCACGATCGGTCTGATCAAGGCCATCGACCGGTTCGACCCGGCCCGCGAGAACGAGTTCTCCACGCTCGCCATGCCGTACATCACAGGTGAGATCAAGCGGCACTTCCGCGACACCACGTGGGCCGTCCGTGTCCCGCGCCGGCTCCAGGAGCTGCGCATCGACATAGCCAAGGCCAAGGAGGAGCTGACCACCACGCTCGACCGGTCGCCCACTGTCGCGGACCTCGCCGAGCACCTCGGCCTCTCGCACGAGGAGGTCGTCGAGGGCCTGGTCGCCGCCAACGGCCACACCAGCGGCTCCCTCGACGCCCCGCACGCCGAACACGGCGACGGCTCGACCGAGGGCCACACCCTGGCCGACGTCATGGGCGAGGAAGAGCCCGCCATGGAGCTGGTCGAGGACATCCAGACCCTCGCCCCGCTGCTGGAGCAGCTCACCGACCGCGAGCGCCGGATGCTCCAGATGCGCTTCGGCGAAGAGCTGACCCAGGCGCAGATCGGCGCGGAGCTCGGCATCTCGCAGATGCAGGTCTCCCGCCTGCTCACCCGGCTCCTGGCCCACCTGCGCTCCTCCATGCTGGAGGACCCCGACACGGCCCCGGCCGCAGCGGGCTCCGCCCAGGGCTGACGCGGCCCGGCCCCGATACGGGCCCACTGCGCACACGACACCCTCGGACGGGCCGGCCCGGCAGACTCCTGCCGGCCGGCCCGTCCGAGGGTGTTGTACGTGTCACACCTCGGTGGCCGGTCCTCCGCGCCCCACGACTCCCAGGGAGCCCGCCACGTGAGGTGGGTCACCCGGGGGTTTGCTCGGGTGAATGCCGGGCACCAGCGGGGCTGGAGCGGACCTGTGCCCTCCGGCCTCGGGGCCGGAGGGCACGGCGCACGCGGGCCGATCCCGTCCCGCTCCACGGCCCGCCGGCCCCGCCGGTGCGGGCCGTCACCGGTACGACCCGCGAGGTGTATGTGTCCACGCTCCAGGCCGAGCACGTGTACAAGGTGTTCGGAAGACACCCCGACGACACCGTGGCCGCGGTCCGCGCGCTCGAAGGCGGCAGCGGCCGCGACGAGCTGCGGTCCGGCGGAACCACGGCCGCGGTCATCGACGCCTCCTTCAGCGTCGAGCCCGGACAGATATTCGTCGTCATGGGTCTGTCGGGATCCGGCAAGTCCACGCTGCTGCGCATGCTCAACGGACTGCTGGAGCCCACCGCGGGGCGCATCCTCTTCGACGGCCAGGACCTCACCGCGCTCGGCGCGCGCGAGCTGCGCCGCGTACGGTCCACGAAGATCAGCATGGTCTTCCAGCACTTCGCCCTCTTCCCGCACCGGGACGTCCTGGAGAACGCGGCCTACGGGCTGGAGGTCCAGGGCGTGCCCCGGGCCGAACGCGAACGGCGCGCCACCGAGGCCCTGGCCCTGTGCGGCCTCGAAGGCTGGGAGAAGTCCTGGCCCGACGAGCTCTCCGGCGGCATGCAGCAGCGCGTCGGCCTGGCCCGCGCCCTGGCCACCGACGCGGACCTGCTGCTGATGGACGAGTCCTTCAGCGCGCTCGACCCGCTGATCCGCCGTGACATGCAGGACCAGCTGCTGGAGCTCCAGCACCGCCTCAAGAAGACGATCGTCTTCATCACCCACGACCTCAACGAGGCCATGCGCCTGGGCGACGCCATCGCGGTGATGCGCGACGGCCGCATCGTCCAGCAGGGCACCGCGGAGGACATCCTCATGCGCCCGGCCGACGAGTACGTCGCCTCCTTCATCCAGGACGTGGACCGCTCGCGCGTGCTCACCGCCGACGCCGTCATGGACGAGGCCGACGCCGGCGCCGACGCCTGCGACTGCCCCACCGTCAGCGCCGACACCCCGCTCGCGGAACTGTGCTCCGTCAGCGCCCGGGTCCCGCACCCGGTCGCCGTCACCGACGCGGACGGCGCCGTCGTCGGCTCCGTGCCGCAGGACCGCATCGTCGCCTTCATCGGCGACGAACAACGGCCCCCGATGGCCTGCTCGGAGGTGGCTGCCTGATGCCCCGCCTCCACCTCGGCGCCTGGGTCGACAGCGGTGTCGACTTCCTCCAGCAGCACCTGTCCTGGCTGTTCGACGCCATCAGCGCGCTCGTCACCGGCCTCTACGACGGCATCGACGCCGTCCTCTCCGCCCCCGCCCCGCTGCTCTTCGCGGGCATCCTCGCCGTCGGGGCCTGGTGGCTGCGCGGCCTGCTCGCGGGCCTGCTCGCCTTCGCGGGATTCGCGCTCGTCGACGCGGTGGGCCTGTGGGAAGACGCCATGTCGACCCTGTCCCTGGTCCTGGTCGCCACCCTCGTCACGCTGGTCTTCGCGATCCCGCTGGGCATCTGGGCCTCGCGCTCCGACCGGGTGAGCGCGGTCCTGCGACCGGTCCTGGACTTCATGCAGACCATGCCGGCCATGGTCTACCTGATCCCCGGCATCATCTTCTTCGGCGTGGGCGTGGTGCCCGGCATCATCGCCACCATCATCTTCTCGCTGCCGCCGGGCGTACGGATGACCGAGCTCGGCATCCGCCAGGTCGACGCGGAACTGGTCGAGGCCGCCGAGGCCTTCGGCACGAGCCCGCGCGACACCCTCGTACGCGTCCAGCTCCCGCTGGCGCTGCCCACCGTCATGGCGGGCGTCAACCAGGTCATCATGCTGGGCCTGTCCATGGTCGTCATCGCCGGCATGGTCGGCGGCGGCGGGCTCGGCGGAGCGGTCTACAAGGCGATCGGCAACGTCGACATCGGCCTCGGCTTCGAGGCCGGCATCTCCATCGTCATCCTCGCCATGTACCTGGACCGGATGACCGGGGCACTGGGCCGCCAGGTCTCCCCGATCGGCCGCCGTACGCTGGCCAAGGCGCGGGCCGCCGCCACCGGCGCGGCCAAGGTCTGGAACCATCGCCCCCAGCCCGCGTACGCGATCAGCGGGGCCGTCGTCCTGGCCCTCGTCGCGGGAGGCCTGAACACCTTCGGCGGCTCCGCCCGCGAGGACGGTCCGGCCGGGGCCGCGGACATCGGCAAGGGCCGTACCCTCTCCGTCGGCTACATCCCGTGGGACGAGGGCATCGCCTCCACCTTCCTGTGGAAGGAGCTCCTCGAACGCCGGGGCTTCAAGGTCGACGCCCGCCAGCTGGAGGCGGGCGCCCTCTACACCGGCCTGGCCGGAGGCCAGCTCGACTTCCAGACCGATGCCTGGCTGCCCGTCACCCACGCCCAGTACTGGGAGAAGTACGGCAACAAGCTGGAGGACCTCGGTTCCTGGTACGGCCCCACCTCCCTGGAGCTGTCCGTCCCCTCGTACGTGAAGGACGTCCGCTCCCTCGCCGACCTGAAGGGCAAGTCCGGTCAGTTCAAGGGCCGGATCATCGGCATCGAGCCGAGCGCCGGCGCGATGGCGATCCTCAAGGACAAGGTCCTCAAGGAGTACGGGCTGGATGCCGAGTACCAGGTCGTCGACGGCTCCACCCCCGGCATGCTCGCCGAACTCAAGCGGGCCTACGACAAGAAGGAACCCGTGGTGGCCGTGCTGTGGTCGCCGCACTGGGCCTACTCCTCGTACGAACTGACCAAGCTGGAGGACCCCAAGGGCGTCTGGGGCGCCGGAGACGGGATCCACACCCTGGCCCGCAAGGGCTTCGCCGCCGACGAGCCCGAGGTGGCCGAGTGGCTGCGCTCGTTCAAGCTCACCGAGGAGCAGCTCACCGGCCTGGAGGCGAAGATCCAGGAGACGGGCAAGGGCAAGGAACAGCAGGCGGTCCGCGCCTGGCTGGCCGACCACCCCGAGGTCGACCGGCTGCCGTGACGCCGAACGGGTGCCCCTGCGCCCTCCGGCTGCCCTGACACCGCCCACGCCGGTGCGCGCGAGCCCGTACGAACCCCGCCCGGGGCCGTACGGGCTCGCGCGCACCGGCGTTTCAGCGCACCGGGACCTGCTCCGGCCGCGGGCCAGGCCCGTCCGCCGGAGCCCCGGGCCACTGCCCGTCGGGCCGCTCGCTGCCGGGCCACTGCCCGTCGGGCCGCGTCCCCACGGGCCGTTCCGCGGGCCGCGGCCGTGCGGGCCACCAGAGGGACCGGCCCAGCAGCACCGCGCAGGCGGGCACCAGGACGATCGACAGGACGAACGCCGAGAGCATGATCCCGAGCCCCGTCGCGAAGCCGATCTGCTGGGTGGCCGGTGACGGGCTGACGGCGAGGCTGCCGAAGGACACGGCCAGCACCACCCCGGCGGTCGCGACGGCCGGGGCGGTGTGCCGCACCGCCCGGGCCACGGCCGCACGGGCCGGACCGGGCCGCTCCATCTCCTCCCGGATCCGGTCGCTCACCAGGATGTTGTAGTCGGTGCCCAGCGCGACCACGAACAGGAACAGGATCAGCGGGAGCGTGAAGGCCACCCCCGGCCCGTCCAGCGCGTGCTGGAAGACCAGGGCCGAGGCCCCCAGCGTCGCGGCGAACCCCAGACCCACCGCGAGCAGCAGGACCAGCGGCGCGAGCAGGCTCCGCAGCAGCACCACCAGGATCAGTCCGATCAGTACCGCGGCCACCGGGAAGACCACCCTCAGGTCCTTGTCCACCGCGGTCGCGATGTCCGCGAACACCGCAGAGGTACCGCCCACATGGGCCTCGGTACCCGCGGGCCGGTGGGCGGCGACCGCCTCCCGGACCGGACCGGAGACCAGGTCACGGGCCTCCTGGCTGTGCGGTCCGGCGTTCGGGAAGAGGTCGATCCGCGCCGCCAGCCGGTCCTCGCTCAGCACGGCCGGGGCGACCCGGCCCACACCGTCCACCTTCCCCAGTGCCCCGGCCAGCGTGCCGAGCGCGTTCCCGGCGAGCGCGCCCGCGTCCGGCGCGGTGACGAAGACGGTCACCGGGTCCGACACCCCCGCGGGCAGGGCCCGGGACACCTCGGCCGCGGTGACCGCGGCGGCCGTGCGCTCCCCGCTGTCGCCGGGCCCGTAGTCCATCCTCATCCCGGCCGTCCCCGCGGCCAGGGCGCCGAGCAGCGCCACGCAGGCCAGGGCCGCCGCCAGCGGGCGCTCGGCCAGCCGGTCGCCCAGCCGTGCGGCGCTGCCCCCGCGGGGCTCCCGCCGCAGCGAGCGCGAGGGCCAGAACATCCGGCGCCCGGAGACGGCGAGCAGGGCGGGCATCAGGGTGAGGCTGCCCAGCAGCATCACCAGCACGGACACGGCGACGGCCGGACCGAGCACCCGGAACTGCCCGAAGGAGGCGACGGCCAGCGTGGCGAACGCGGCGACGATGGTCAGGGCCGCCGAGGTCACCGCCGTCCCCACCCGTCCGGCGACCTCGGCCGCGGCGTCCCGCCCGGACTGCTCCGGCCGCCGTCGCAACTGCTCGCGGAAGCGGAACAGCAGGAAGAGGAAGTAGTCGATGCCGATGCCGACCAGGACGACGTTGATCAGCTGAGGGGTGGAGGGGTCGAGACCGATCCCGGTCAGTGCCGCGACCCCGACCACCGTCCCCGTGGCCGCCCCGCCGACGATGCTCACCACGAGCAGCGGCAGCAGGGCTGTGAGCAGACTGCGGAACACCAGGACGTGCAGCAGCACGATGACGGCGAGCATCACGATGCCGATGACCGTGGCCCGCGTCTTCCCGGCGTCGGCGCCGTCCACGGTGTCGGCGAGCCCGCCGGTGAACCCGGTCCGCAGTCCGGCCCGCTCGAACTCGGCCCGGGCGTGCTCGCGGAAGGCCCGGTAGGTGTCGTGCACCCGGGGGTCCTGGGAGTTGCCCTTCAGCTCCACGGACAGCAGCCGGAAGCTGCGGTCGGGGGCCGTCATGGCGGGACTGACCAGGGGGACCTGGGAATGGTCGGGGGAGAAGAACAGGTCCTTCTCCGACGGGGGCATGACGACCCGGTGCCGGGCCAGCGCCGCAGCCCCCTCGTCGATGCGCCGCTCGTCGGCCGCCTCCAGCGGTGCGCCGTCCGCGCGGGCCACCAGGACGGTCAGCGGGTTGGCACCGGGCTTCACCCCGAACTTCTCCTCGGCCACCTTCAGGGCGGCGGCCGAGTCGTAGGAGGAGGGCAGGAACTCCCCGCCGCTGGTCTGCGTGACGCGGTGGACCAGGGCCTGGCCGAGGAAGGTCAGCGCGATGCCGAGCACGGCCCATACGGCGATCACCTTCCAGGGACTTCTCGTCGAGAATCCGGTCAGGGCGCGGATCAAGATGTTCCTCCGGTTGCATGCGCGGTGAAGCGGGCCGGGGTCTCCCGGCCGGCCTCCAGACCATCAGGCGGGAGGGGGCCGCCGCGTCCGGGCACAGGAGGAGCCGCACGCCGGGACCAGGGTCCGGCCGCGGTCCCGGACCAGTACTCCGGTCCTGGTCCGGGCCCCGACCCCGGGCCGGTGGCAGGGGGCGCGGCCGGTGCCAGAATGGATCACGGGGACCGGCCGCGCGCCTTCCGGCACGGGCCGGGAGGGACGGCCGGCGGGGGAGGACCGGCCGTGATGGACAAGGGCGCCGACAGACTGACCTGGACGCGCCACGACGCGCTGATGGCCATCGCGGCCGCCGGGGTCGACCTGGTGGGCTTCTCACAGGGGGACCCGTCCGACGAGGTGGCCCTCACGCTCGCGGCGGCCCTCGCGCTCGTCCTGGCGGCGCTGTCCCTGGTGGCCCGGCGCAGCCACCCCGTGACCGTGCTCGGCGTGGTCCTGGTACTGGGCGTGGTGCCCAACCTGGCGATCCCGGTGCCCTCACCGCACTTCCCGCTCAGCCTGGCCGTCGCCCTGTACGCGGTCGTCAGGTTCCGCCGTCCCGAGGTGGCCGCGGCGGCCTGTCTCATGGCCGTGCCCCTGCCCTCGGTGGGCCAGGGCGGCATGCTGCTGCCGCCCGGCTGGGGAGTCGCCGCCAATGCGGCGGTCGTGCTGCTGGTCGCCGGTTCGGCCGTGGTCATGAACCGGCGGCAGCGGGAGGCCGAGGCCCACCAACTGCTGCGGGCCGAGCGCGCGGTGGCCGAGGAGCGCCGCCGGATCGCCCGCGAACTGCACGACATCGTCGCCCACCACATCACCACCATGCAGCTGATGGCCGGTGGTGCGAGGGCCAACCTGGCGTACGACCCGCAGGTGGCGCGCGAGGCCCTGGTGACCCTGGAGGACTCCGGGCGGATGGCGCTGCGCGAGATGCGCCAGCTGCTCGACGTCCTGCGGGCGGGGGAGGAGGCCGAAACCGCACCCACGGCGCCCCAGCCGGGCGCGGGCGACCTCGACCGGATCATCACCGAGGCGCGGCTGGCCGGTACGGACACGGAGTTCACCGTCGACGGCCCCGTCCGGCCGCTGCCGCCGTCCGTGGGGCTGACCGTCTTCCGGATCGTGCAGGAGGCCCTGACCAACACCCGCAAGCACGCCGGGGAGGCCCGGGCCCGGGTACGGCTCACCTACGCACCGGGCGAAGTCGCCGTGGAGGTACGGGACGACGGGGCGGGAGCCCCGCCGCCCGCCGCCCGCTCCGGGCAGCGCCGCTCCGGGTACGGTCTGATCGGTATGCACGAACGCGTCGCCCTGCAGGGCGGCACCCTGGAGGCCGCCGCCCTCGCCGGCGGCGGCTTCAGGGTGGCGGCCCGCCTCCCGGTCCCGGGCGGCTCCGGGGGCGGCAAGGGAGGGGAACGGAACCGATGATCCGTGTGCTCATAGCCGACGACCAGCCGCTGGTGCGGCGCGGCCTGGCCCTGATCCTGGGCCCCGACCCGGAGTTCGAGGTCGTGGGCGAGGCCGAGGACGGCGCCCGCGCCGTCGCCCTCGCCCGGGAGCTGCGGCCGGACGTGGTCGTCATGGACATCCGGATGCCGGTCCTCGACGGGGTCGGAGCCACGGAGGAACTGGCCCGCACCCTCCCGCAGACCCGGGTCCTGGCCCTCAGCACCTTCGACATGGACGAGTACGTGGTCGCGGCCCTGCGGGCCGGCGCGTACGGCTTCCTGCCCAAGGACATCTCCCCGGAGGAGCTGAGCGCGGCCGTCCGCATCGTCCACGCCGGGGAGGCGGCCGTCGCGCCGCGGTTGCTGACGCGGCTCATCCGCGCCTACGTCCGGACCCCCGCGCGCCCGCGCCCCACGGCCGGGGCGGCCCCGGCCGACCTGACTCCGCGGGAACGGGAGATATGGCAGCTGCTGGCCACCGGCCTGGACAACGCGGAGATCGCCCGCGAACTGGACATCAGCGTCTCCACGGTCAAGAACCACATCACCGGCATCTTCGGCAAGCTGGGCGTCCGCGACCGGGCCCAGGCGGTGATCGCCGCTTACGAATCGGGCCTGGTGGAGGCCGGTGACGGGAGCGGTTGATCACCAAGTGCCCCCAAGAAGACCGGAATCCGCCTGGCGACCACACCTCTGACCAGCGCAAACACTGGATGATTCGCCCGTGCGGAGGAGGGGCGGTCCGTGGCACAGTGCCATCAGTCCAACCGCACGACCAGGGAGCCTCCATGCGCGATCCGCACTCCTCGCCCTTCGCGGCCGCACCCGAGCGCCTGCCGGTTCCGGGCCCGGCTCCGGAGCCGGGGCCGGGCCCGCTCCCCTGCTGCCCGGTGTGCGACCGGGCGCCGCAGCGGATCTCCTGGCGGCAGCGCCCCGGCGAGCCGGTGGTGCTGGCCTTCGACCCTTGCGGCCACCGGGCCTCCTCGCCCGCCGCGCCGGTGCTGGCGGTCCTGCCGCCCTACGGGCCCGGAGCCTGACGGGAGCACGCCGCAGGCCGGCACCCGGTCCGCGGCCTCGGCGTCAGGGTCCGTAGCCCCTGGTGGTCCGCGATGCGGCGCACCACCAGGGCCCCTTCCGGGCGGTCGGGCCGCTTGGTAGCCTCCGCGCGGCGCATCGGGGGACGCCGAACAAGGGGGAGAAATGGCCGAGTTGCTCACGACCGAGGACCCGGAGCGCATCGCCGGTTACTGGCTGGCCGCCCGCCTGGGCGCGGGCGGCCAGGGCACCGTGTACGAGGCCTATGACGAGGCGGGCCAACGCGTGGCCGTCAAGGTCCTGCGCCCCGAACTCGTCGCCCGCCCCGACATTGCGGGCCGCTTCGCCAAGGAGGTGCTCGCCGCGCAGCGCGTGGAGTCCTTCTGCACCGCCCGGGTGCTCGAAAGCGGCCTCGACGGCGAACGTCCCTACATCGTCAGCGAGTTCGTCCCCGGACGGGACCTGCGCAAGGCCGTCCGCGACACCGGACCGCTCACCGGCGATGCACTGGTGCGCCTGGCCACCGGCGCCGCCACCGCACTGGCCGCCATCCACCGCGCGGGCGTCGTCCACCGCGACCTCAAACCGGACAACATCCTCCTCGGCCCCGACGGTCCCCGCGTCATCGACTTCGGCATCGCCCGCACCGACGACATGTCCCGCACCGCCACCGGCCACCTCATGGGCACGCCCGGCTACATGGCCCCCGAGGTGCTGACCGGACAGCGCGCCGACGCCGCCGCCGACGTCTTCGCCTGGGGCGCCGTGATGCTGTTCGCGGCCACCGGACGCGACCCCTTCCGCGGCGAGAACATCGGCGAGGTCGTCGTCCGGGTCACCGAACACCATCCCGACCTCTCCCCGTTGCCGTCCGCGCTGCGCGAGCTGGTCGGCCGGGCCCTGGCCAAGTCCCCGGCGGACCGCCCCACCGCGACCGCCCTCCTGCTGGGGATGCTCGGCGGCCCGCAGGACGAGCCCGACGCCGATCTGCTCGCCGCGGGGCGCAGGGACGCCGAGCGGCTGCGCGACGCCACCGGCGGTGCGGACGAGCCCGCACCCGGCGAGGCCGCGGAGACGATGTACGCGCGCCTGCCGGAGGCGGTCGGCGAGGCCGTCCGGGAGATCCTGCTCCGGCTCATCGTCCCCGGCAGCGCCCCCGACGGCTCCCAGGACACCCTGCGCACCGCCGCCACGGCGGAATGGCTCGACGGCCGCCCGTACGAGGAACGCGGCGCGCTGCGCGACGCCTTCGACTCGCTCGCCGTCGCCCGCATCCTCGTCCTGGAGGACGGCGCCGCCCGCATGTGCGGCCTCGGCCTGCTCCGCGCCTGGCCCCGGCTGCGCGACTGGGTGGACCAGGACCGCGCCGCCCTGCTCCTGCTGCGCTGGCTCACGGCGGCCGCCGCGCACTGGGACCGGCAGGGGAGGCGGCCCGAGGACCTCCCCGCGGGCAGCGTTGCGGAGGCGGCGCGCGCCTGCGCGGCCGGGGCCCCCGGCCGCCTGCGCGCGAGCCGGCTGGAGAACGAGTTCCTGGAGGCCTGCGGCCGGGCCGCCGCAGAGCGCCGCCGGCGCACCCGGCGGCTGCGCGCGGGCGTGGCTGCCTTGCTGTCCCTCGCGCTGGTGGCGGGCCTGGTCGCCTGGCAGCAGAAGCGCGTCGGGGACGAACGGGCCCGCCAGGCGTCCGCCCGTACGCTGGCCTCCATCGCCGAGAGCCTGCGCACCACGGATCCCGACACCGCCGCCCTGCTGAGCGTCGCGGCCTGGCGGATCGCCCCGGTCGACGACGCACGGGCCGCGCTGTACGGATCCCTGGGCCAGGACGAGCGCGGCGTCGCGAACAATCTGGGCCGGGTGTCGACCGGCTACTACGCCGACCACGCGGACGCCCTGCTCGACGGCCGGACCCTGGCCGTGATCGCCGCCCAGGAGAGCGTGGAGATCTGGGACGTGGTCACCGGCAAGCGCACGGGCAGGGCGGAACTGCCCGAGGGCACACCGGACCTGCCGGCCTATGTGGACCCCTCCGGGGCCGTCGCGGTGCAGCCCATGATCAAGGGCGTCCAGCTGATGGACCTCAAGTCCGGCGCGGCGGGACGGCTGCTCCTGGCCGACCACGCGACACCGAACGTCCTCGCGGTCTCCCGGGAGGCCGCCCTGGTCGCGGTGGCCACGAGCACCCCCACCGAGGTGGTGCTCGTCGACGGCCGCTCCGGGCAGCCGGTGCTGCGCGTGCCGGGGAGCGGGCCCGTCGCCCTGTCGCCCGACGGCGCGACCTACGCGTACTGCACGCCGGGCGGGAGCGTGCAGCTGTACCCCCTGGCCAGCCGGCGGGCCGTGGGGCTGGTCCCGCCGCCCAACTCGGGCGCGGGCACCTGTGACGACGACCAGCGGCTGGAGTTCAGCGCGGACGGAAAACGCCTCGTCCACACGAACAGGGGCGGCATGTCCGTCCTGTGGGACGTGAACACCCGCACCCAGGTGCGTGAGTTCGGCGCGGAGTCGGTGGCGGTCCTCAGCCCCGACGGGACCCTGGCCGTCGAGGTCACCGAGACCCAGCTGAGGGTGTGGGTCGACAAGGCCACCTCGTCCTCGTCCGTCCTGCTCAGCTACCCCCGGATCGAGACGGACGGCAAGGCCATGAACCTGTCCCTCGCCTTCGACCCGGCCGGCAAGCTCCTGCGGTACGTGGCCAGGGACCGGCAGGTGCGTTCGCTGGACCTGACGTACGGACTCCAGGACGCGGTGGCCAAGTCGGAGGTCCCGGACGCCGTCTTCGCACCGGACGCGGAGACGCTCGCGACCGTGGGGACCACGGAGAACGATCCGGAGGACCGTTTCCGCCTGTGGACCACCGACGACGGCGAGGTCCGCAGCCTGCCGCACCACCCGGTCATGCCCGCCATCGCCGAAGCGGTCGACGCCGACGACGACGGTGGGTCCGCCTACTCGCGCGACGGCCGGCTCCTCGCCACCACGTCCTGGCACGAGGACCGCAAGCCGCGGGTGACGGTGTGGGACGTCCGCGAGAACCGCCTGCGCACCGAACTCACCCTGCCCGGTCCCGTCTTCGGCGTGAGCGGCTTCGCGTTCACCCCGGACGGCAGACGCCTGGCCGTCGCGGTCGGCAAGGAGGCCGGCCCGGGCCGCACCGGGCGCGCCGTGCAGCTGTGGGACCTCGCCACCGGGAGCCAGGTGTACGAGATCGGGGACGTCGGCGCCAACAACCTCGCGATCAGCCCGGACGGCTCCCTCCTGGTCACCTCCGCGGGCGAGCGCGTGGACCTCGCCACCCGCGCCGTGGAGCGGGACGTCCTGGGCCCGGGCATCATCCAGGACCTGGAGTTCAGCGACGACGGCTCGGTGCTGGCGGTGAGCCTCCTCCAGGGCACGGTCACCCTCTGGGACGGAGCCGGACGCCGCCGCCTCGGAGGCCTGTCGAGTACGGCCGCCACCCGCGGTGACGATTTCGGCGGGCGGGTGTCGGGGCTGCGCTTCTCCCGCGACGGCAGGACCCTGGCCGCGATCGTGGGCGACAGCCGGGTCCAGCTGTGGGACGTCCCCGCCCGGCGCCGCCTCGGGGACCCGCTGCGCGGATCGGCCGGGCTGCTGCGCGCCCTCGCCTTCGACCCCGCCGGGCGGCTGCACGTGGCCTCCTCCCACCACCCCCACCGGGTCTTCGACCTCGATCCGAAGGCCGTGGCCGGTGCGTTGTGCAAGCGCGTCGGCCGGAACCTCACCCCTGCGCAGTGGGAGGAGAACGTGCCCGACCTGCCCTATCGCTCGGTCTGCTGAGCGGCGGACCGTCCGCATTCACGTGCTCGAAGATGCTTGATGTCGGTCGAGTTCGAGCATCTTCCTTCAAACGGCTCACGCGGAGCGCTATGTTGCCAGGAGCATGCCAATGAGGTGTGTCCGCGATCCGGACCGCACGAGGAGCTGCCCCATGAGACTGCCGCGCATCCGCAGGAGCCGACGCCGCACGGCACGGCGCCGACGTTCCCCGGCCGCCGCCCTGCTCGCCGCCGTCCTCACCGTCGCGGGCCTGGCCGTTGCCGGGCCGGTGGCGTCACCCGCCACCGCGGCCCCCTCCGGAGCCACGTCCACGGCGGGCGACGTGACCGGCTTCACCCGCTCCGGGAACACGTACACCGCCACGACCTCCAGTGGCGCCAAGGCCCGGCTGGTCATCGCCCGCGCGGACATCTTCCGGCTCTGGCTCTCGCCCGACGGGAGCTTCACCGACGACCCGGCCGGCACCGACCTGGCCCCCACCACCGACTTCGGTTCCGTGGCGACCTCCTTCACCGACGCCGGTGCGTACTACCGGGTCACCACCGGGGCGCTCTCCCTGCGCGTCAACAAGTCCCCGCTGCAGTTCTCCGTCTACCGGGCCGACAACACCACCCTCGTCTGGCAGGAGACCCAGCCCACCGCCTTCGCCCCCGGCCGGACCACCCAGTACCTGGCCCGCGGCGCGGACGAGCAGTTCTACGGCACCGGCCTGCGCCTGGGCGAATGGGCGCTGCGCGGCAAGACCGTACCGGTGGCCGTCGACAACAGGTGGCGCGAGAACGACAACGCCAGCCCCGCCCCCTTCTACATGTCGACCAACGGCTACGGCGTCATGCGCAACACCTGGGCCCCGGGCTCGTACGGCTTCAACGCCCCCAGCACCCTGACCCACGACGAGAACCGCTTCGACGCCTGGTACTTCACCGGGGACTCCCTCAAGTCCGTCCTGGACGCCTACACCGACGTGAGCGGAAAACCGTTCATGGCACCGATGTGGGGCTTCGAGCTGGGCAACGCGGACTGCTTCAACGCCTCCAACCCCGACTACCAGGGCGATCACGGGCGCCTGCGCCACCAGACCACCCCGGACGTGGTCGGCTACGCCGCGGACGCCCGCGCCGCCGACATGCCCTCCGGCTGGTTCCTGCCCAACGACGGCTACGGCTGCGGCTACACCGCACCCCTGAAGTCGACGGTGGACGCGCTGAAGGCCAAGGGCTTCCAGACCGGCCTGTGGACCTCCACCGGACTCGGCGGGATCGCCGACGAGGTGGCCACGGCCGGCAGCCGGGGCGTGAAGACCGACGTCGCGTGGATCGGCAGCGGCTACAAGTACGCCTTCGACGGGGTCCAGCAGGCCGTGGACGGCATCGAGAAGAACTCCGACGCCCGCCGCTACGTGTGGACCGTCGACGGCTGGGCCGGCACCCAGCGCAACGCCGTCGTCTGGACCGGTGACACCCACGGCACCTGGGACGACATGCGCTGGCACGTCCCCGCCATCGCCGGAGCGGGACTGTCCGGTCTCAACTACGCCGCCGGTGACATCGACGGCATCTTCGGCGGCAGCCCCAAGACCTACACCCGCGACCTCCAGTGGAAGGCCTTCACCCCGGCCTTCATGACCATGTCCGGCTGGGGCGCGACCGGCCCCTCCGCCGGGTACCACGACAAGCAGCCCTGGCGGTTCGCGGAGCCGTACCTCTCCATCAACCGCAAGTACCTCCAGCTCAAGATGCGGCTGATGCCCTACCTGTACACGATGAGCCGCACCGCCCACGAGAGCGGCGTCCCCAGCACCCGCGCGATGGTCCTGGAGTACCCCGACGACCCTGTGGCCCGGGGCAACGCCACCAGCGGCCAGTTCATGGCCGGCGACTCCCTCCTGGTCGCACCCGTCGTGTCCGACACCACCGTCCGCGACGGCATCTACCTGCCCGCCGGCACCTGGACGGACTACTGGACGGGCCGCACGTACGCGGGTCCGGGCTGGCTGAACGGCTACCAGGCCCCGCTCGACACCCTCCCCCTCTTCGTCAAGGGCGGCGCCGTCGTGCCGATGTGGCCGCAGATGAACCACACGGGCGAGAAGCCCGTCTCCACCCTCACCTACGACATCCACCCCCGCGGCAACTCCTCCTTCAGCCTCTACGAGGACGACGGCCTCACCCGCGCCCACCAGTCCGGGGCCTACGCCCGCCAGCAGGTGGACGTCACCGCCCCCACGACGGGCTCCGGCACCGTCACGGTCGCCGTCTCCGCCCCCACCGGCAGCTACGCGGGCAAACCGGCGTCCCGGGGCTACGAGTTCACCCTGCACGTGGCCTCCGCGCCGACCGCCCTCACGTCGGACGGCTCCGCACTGCCCAGGCTGAGCTCCAAGTCCGCCTACGAGGCGGCGGCATCGGGCTGGTTCTTCGACGCCTCGGACCGCTCCGGCGTCCTGTGGGTCAAGACGGGCACCAAGGCGGGAGCCTTCAGCGTGTCGGCCACCGGCACCACCCTCCCGACGCCCCAGGCGATCCCGTCCTCCGCGCCCATCGACCGCTCGGCCTGGTCCCTGGTTTCCGCCGACAGCCAGGAGACCACCGGCGAGAACGGCGCCGCCCGCAACGCCTTCGACGGGAACCCGGCCACCCTCTGGCACACGGCCTGGTCCCAGGGCGCCCCCGCGCCGCTCCCGCACGAGCTCCAGATCGACCTCGGCTCCCGCCACACCGTGGACGGCCTCGGCTACCTGCCCCGCCAGGACGGCGGGGCCAACGGCCGGATCGGCAGCTACGAGGTGTACGTCTCCGACACCACCGCCGACTGGGGCAGCCCGGTGGCCACCGGCTCCTTCGCCGACACGGCAGCCGTCAAGAACACCGCCCTGTCCGCCAAGGCCGGCCGCTACCTCCGCCTGAAGGCGCTGACCGAAGCGGGCGCGCGGGGGCCGTGGACCAGCGCCGCCGAGATCACGCTCACCGGCCGTCCGGCCCCGCTCCCCGCCTCGGCCACCCTCGTCAACGCCGCCGCCACGCGCTGCCTGGACCTGCCGCACAGCGCCACCGCCCCCGGCACCGAACCCACCCTCTACGCCTGCCACGGAGGCCCCAACCAACGCTGGACCCTGCAGGCCGACGGCCGCCTCACCGGGCTCTCGGGCGTCTGCCTCGACGGCGCGAGGATCGCCCGCGTCACCGTCCAGGCCTGCGACGGGAGCGCCGGGCAGGTCTGGACGGCGGGAGCCCAGAGCAGCCTGCGCAACGGAGGCCAGTGCCTGACCCCCGTGGGCTCCGGCACGGCCGACGGCACCCGGCTCACCCGCGCCGCCTGCACGGACTCGGCCGCCCAGCGCTGGACCTTCACCCCCTGACGGGGCGAGCTCGGCCCACCGCCCGGTGGGTCGGCACCCGTCCCCTCCCTCGCCGGGGGTCCGGACCGTGGCGAGGAAGGGGACGGGTTGCCGCCCGGGCCCTGCACCGATCTTGATCCCGCCCGGGACCCAAGTCAATCCTCCGGATTCCTCCTCGAATCCAAGGGATTGCTTGGGTCCTGTACGTTGACTGCCGTGACCCTCGACGATCTGCGCGTGTTCGTGGCCGTCTGCCGGGCCGGCAGCCTCAGCGCCGTCGCCCGCGACCTCGGTTGCACCCAGTCCGCCGTCAGCCAGCACGTCCGCCGGCTGGAGAAGCAGACCGGCACGAGCCTCCTGGAACGCCACGCCCGCGGCGTCCTGCCCACCGAGGCCGGCCGCATCCTGCAGGCGGCCGCCGCCGACGGCCTCGCCGGTCTCGACGGGGCCCTGCGCCGCCTGGACGCGCTCGTACGGGGCGGCGGCGGTTCGGTACGCATCACCACCGGCGCCACGACCGTCCGGCACTTCATGTCCGAGGCCGTCGTCACCTTCCGCCGCCGCCATCCGGAGGTGAGCCTGGAGTTCCAGACCGAGAACAGCAGCCGCGGCTGCTTCGACGCCCTCGCCGCGGACGACCTGGACCTCGCCTGGATCACCATCGGCGGCCCGGTCCGCGGCATCGAACAGCGTCCCGTCATGGAACTGCCCTGGGTCCTGGCCGTCGCCGCCGGGGACCCCCTCGCCACCCGTGCCCGCATCGGCCTCGGAGACCTCGCGGGGATCCGCCACATCCGGCTGCCGGAGAACTCCGCCTCCCGCGCCCACCTCGACGCCGCCTTCGCCGCTTCCGGCGTCCACGTCCGCTCCGACACCGGCGTGGCCGACTGGGACACCGCCCTCCTGCTCGCCGAACTGGGCCTGGGCCACGCCGTCGTGCCCGCGCTGCCCGGCTGGGAGGTGCCCGGCACCGGCGGCCCGCTGCGGCTCGTCCCGGTCCCCGCCCTGCCGCCGCTGCCCGTCGGCTGGGCCGTCCGCCGCTGGAGCTCCCTGAGCCCGCCCGCCCGGATCTTCGCCGACGAGGTCGCCCGCAGCTGCACGGCACGGGCCGCCGCACGGGCACATCCCCGTCCCCGGCCCGGGCCGTCCCCGGCCGACCGCCCGGGGCGCGGATGAGCTGCGGCCGACTGGCCCCCGGCGGGCCCGCTTTCGAGTGACACCACAGCTCGGCGCCGGGCGTCCCCCGCCCCGGGTGTCCGAGCATCTCAGGCGGCCGGGCATGTTCCGGTCACGATCACCTGCCGGGCCGATCGACCGTCCAGCCGGGGCGCGTCGGCGTCACGGCCCCGGGCCGCCGCTGGGAGACCACGTGCACGTCCTGCTCGTCGCGAGCGCGTTCAACAGCCTCACGCAGCGTGTCCACGCCGAACTGCGCGACCACGGCCACAGCGTGGCCGTCGAACTCGCCCTGTCCGGCACCCACCTGCCCGGGGCCGTACGCCGCCACAGGCCCGACCTGATCATCGCCCCGATGCTGAAGACGGCCGTCCCCGAGGAGGTCTGGTCCGCCCACACCTGCCTGATCGTCCACCCGGGGCCGGTCGGCGACCGCGGCCCCTCCTCCCTCGACTGGGCCGTGCACGACCAGGCCACCCGCTGGGGCGTCACCGTCCTGCAGGCCGAGGCGGAGATGGACGCGGGAGCCGTCTGGGCCTTCGCCGAATGCCCCGTACCGCAGGTGGCCAAGAGCGACCTCTATCGCGGCGAGATCGCCGACGCGGCCCTCCAGGCTGTCCTGCTCGCCGTCCACCGCTTCGCCTCCGGCACCTACACCCCCCGCCCCCAGGCCACCGGCCGGGCCCGCCCGGTCCTGCGCCAGGAACACCGCCGGATCGACTGGCAGCGGGACTCCACCGAACGGGTCCTGCGGCTCCTGCGCGCCGCCGACTCCCAGCCCGGCGTGCGCGACGCACTGCTGGGCGGCGAATGGTATCTGCACGGCGGCCACCGGGCCCTGCCCGAGGAAGGCCTGCACGGCCGGCCCGGAGAGCTCCTCGCCACCCGGGCGGGTGCGGTCTGCCGGGCCACCTGCGACGGCGCCGTCTGGATCCCGGAGCTGCGGGCCCGCCGCACGCCGGGGGAACCCGCCCCGGTGAAACTGCCCGCCACCAGGGCCCTGGCCGGCCTGCTGCCCGCACTGCCGGAACTGCCCGCCCCCGCGCCCGCCGGCCCGCACCGCCGCGGCTGGGCCGACATCGGCTACCACGAAGAGGGCCAGGCCGGCTTCCTGACCTTCTCCTTCCCCGGCGGCGCCATGAGCACCGACCGCTGCCGGCGCCTGCTGGACGCCTACCGCACCGCCTGCACCCGCCCCACCTCGGTCCTCGTCCTCGGCGGCGGCCGCGACTTCTTCTCCAACGGCATCCACCTGGGCGTCATCGAGGCCGCAGCCGACCCGGCCGCCGAGTCCTGGGCCAACATCAACGCCATGGACGACCTCGTCGAAGCCGTCCTGACCACCACGGACCGGATCGTCGTCAGCGCGCTGGGGGGCAACGCCGCCGCGGGCGGCGCCATGCTCGCCCTCGCCGCCGACGAGGTCTGGTGCCGCTCGGGCGTCGTCCTCAACCCGCACTACCGCCTGATGGGCCTCCACGGCTCCGAGTACTGGACGTACACCCTGCCGCGCCGCGTCGGCGCCGGCGTCGCGGAGCGCCTCACCACCGAGGCCCTGCCGCTGAGCGCCGCCGCCGCACACCGGCTCGCGCTGGTCGACCGTACGCTCAGCTGCGCGCCCCAGGACTTCGCCGGACAGACCGCACGGCTCGCCGCCCGCCTGGCCGCCCTGCCGGCCACCGCCTCCCGGATCGCCGGGAAGAAGGACCGGCGCGAGCACGACGAGGCGCAGCGGCCCCTGGCCTCCTACCGCGAGGCCGAGCTCGCCCTGATGCGGCAGACCTTCGACGACGCCGCCGCCCCGTACCACGCCCTGCGCCGCGCCTTCGTGCGCAAGGAACCCGCGACGGCCACCCCGCCCCACCTCGTCCACGCGGTGCCGGGCCGCCACACCGCCCCGCTGCCCTCCCGCAGGGGCGAGGTCACTGGACTGGCCCAACCAGACGCGGCACCGGGGGCCGCCGGCTGTTAGCAAGAAGGGTGAGGTCCGCATCAGCCGCCTCGCCCCGCACCCCTCCCAGATACACCTCCCCGAGGAGGCATCCCCATGGACGCAGCAACCAAGGCCCCGGCAGAGGATCCCCCGATCCACATCCTCTGGATCAATGCGGGGCTGAGCTGCGACGGCGACTCCGTGTCCCTGACGGCGGCCATGCAGCCCAGCATCGAAGAGATCGTGATGGGCGTGCTCCCGGGCCTGCCCAAGATCGCCGTGCACTGGCCGCTGATCGACTTCGAATGCGGTCCGGTCGGTGGCGCGGACACGTTCATCGAGTGGTTCTTCAAGGGGGAACGCGGCGAGATCGACCCCTTCGTGCTGGTGGTCGAGGGCTCGATCCCCAACGAGAGCATCAAACCCGAGGGCTACTGGTGCGGCTTCGGCGACGACCCGGAGACCGGCCAGCCCATCACCACCAGCGAGTGGATCGACCGGCTGGCGCCCAAGGCCCTGGCCGTCGTGGCCATCGGCACCTGCGCCACGTACGGCGGCATCCACGCCATGGAGGGCAACCCGACGGGCGCCATGGGCGTACCCGACTACCTCGGCTGGGACTGGAAGTCCAAGGCCGGCATCCCCATCGTGTGCGTGCCCGGCTGCCCGATCCAGCCGGACAACTTCTCGGAGACCCTGACCTACCTGCTCTACCAGGCGGCCGGCTCCGCCCCGATGATCCCGCTGGACGACAAGCTGCGCCCCACCTGGCTGTTCGGCGCCACCGTCCACGAGGGCTGCGACCGGGCCGGGTACTACGAGCAGGGCCAGTTCGCCCACACCTACGACTCCCCGAAGTGCCTGGTCAAGCTCGGCTGCTGGGGTCCCGTCGTCAAGTGCAACGTGCCCAAGCGCGGCTGGATGAACGGCATCGGAGGCTGCCCCAACGTCGGCGGCATCTGCATCGCCTGCACGATGCCGGGCTTCCCCGACAAGTTCATGCCCTTCATGGACGAACCCCCCGGCGCCAAGGTCTCCAGCAAGGCCAGCGGCGCGTACGGCGCCCTGGTCCGCAGGCTCCGCGCGGTCACGGCCCACACCGTGGACCAGGAGCCGAAGTGGCGGCACACCGGCCGGAAGCTCACCACCGGCTACCGCCCGCCCTGGTGACCGGCAGCCCCCGCACCCGCGCGCACCGTCCCGTCCCGCACCGCCCGTAGGGCACCAACTCCCGCTCAGACAGAGAAGGGTCACGGCAGACACGATGGCACCGAAGACGAAGGCGGCCGGAGACGGCAGCGGCCTGGTGGAGATGGCCTGGGATCCGATCACCCGGATCGTGGGAAGTCTCGGCATCCACACGAAGATCGACTTCAAGCAGAAGCGGGTCGCGGAGTGCTACAGCACCTCGTCCGTCTTCCGCGGCTACAGCGTCTTCATGCGCGGCAAGGACCCCCGCGACGCGCACTTCATCACCAGCCGGATCTGCGGCATCTGCGGTGACAACCACGCCACCTGTTCCGTCTACGCGCAGAACATGGCCTACGGGGTGAAGCCCCCGCACCTCGCCGAGTGGATCATCAACCTGGGCGAGTCCGCGGAGTACATGTTCGACCACAACATCTTCCAGGAGAACCTGGTCGGGGTCGACTACTGCGAGAAGATGGTCCGCGAGACCAACCCCGGAGTCCTGGAGCTCGCTGAGCGCACCCCCGCCCCGCACGCCGGCGAGCACGGCTTCAAGACCATCGCCGACATCATGCGCTCGCTCAACCCCATCGAGGGCGAGTTCTACCGCGAGGCCCTCCAGGTCTCCCGCTACACCCGCGAGATGTTCTGCCTGATGGAGGGCCGCCACGTGCACCCCTCCACGCTCTACCCGGGCGGCGTCGGCACCATCGCCTCCGTCCAGCTCTTCACGGACTACATGAGCCGCCTCATGCGGTACTGCGAGTTCATGAAGCGCGTCGTCCCGCTCCACGACGACCTGTTCGACTTCTTCTACGAGGCCCTGCCGGGCTACGAGGAGGTCGGCCGCCGCCGCGTGCTCCTCGGCTGCTGGGGCGCGCTCAACGACCCCGAGTACTGCGACTTCACCTACGCCAACATGACCGACTGGGGACGGAAGATGTTCGTCACCCCGGGCGTGGTGGTGGACGGGAAGCTGGTCACCAACGACCTGACCGAGATCAACCTCGGCATCCGCATCCTGCTGGGCAGCTCGTACTACGACGACTGGCAGGGGCAGGAGCAGTTCGTCACGCACGACCCGCTCGGCAACCCGGTCGACCCCCGCCACCCGTGGAACCAGCACACCATCCCGGCCCCGCAGAAGCGGAACTTCGACGACAAGTACAGCTGGGTCATGTCGCCCCGCTGGTTCGACGGCAAGGACCACCTCGCGCTCGACACCGGCGGCGGCCCCATCGCCCGCCTGTGGTCGACGGCCCTGTCCGGGCTGGTCCACACCGACTACGTGCAGGCCACCGGTCACAGCGTCGTGATCACCCTGCCGCGCACGATGACCAAGCCCGAGACCCGCTTCGAGTGGAAGATCCCGAAGTGGAGCAACGCGCTGGAACGCAACCGCGCCCGCACCTACTTCCAGGCCTACGCCGCCGCCATCGCCCTGCACTGCGCCGAGAAGGGCCTGGCCGAGGTCCGCGCCGGACGCACCCAGACCTGGGAGAAGTTCGAGGTGCCGGACGAGGGTCTCGGCGTCGGCTTCACCGAGGCCGTGCGCGGTGTCCTCTCGCACCACATGGTGATCCGCGACGGCAAGATCGCCAACTACCACCCGTACCCGCCGACCCCGTGGAACGCCAGCACCCGCGACACCTTCGGCACACCCGGCCCCTACGAGGACGCCGTCCAGAACACCCCGATCTTCGAGGAGAACACCCCGGAGAACTTCAAGGGCATCGACATCATGCGCGCCGTGCGCAGCTTCGACCCCTGTCTGCCCTGCGGCGTCCACATGTACGTCGGCCCCGGCAAGACGGTCAAGCAGATGCACGTACCCACCGGCCTGAGCGGACTGGGCGGATGAGCGCCGCCGCCGACGCCCAGCGGGCGGGACGCCAGGTCGAGGAGATCCTCGACCGGCTCGCCGCCACGGGCGACCGCCCGGCCTGCGAGGCCGCCGAGGAACTGGTCCGCGTGCTCATGGAGTTCTACGGGGCCGGACTGGCCCGCGTCGTGGAGCGGATCGGTGCGGACGCGCTCGCCCCGCTGCTCGACGACGAGCTCGTCGCGAGCCTGCTCGCCCTGCACGACCTGAACCCCGAGGACGTCCGCACGCGCATCGCACGCGCCCTCGACGCCGCCGCCGACCCGCTCGAACTGCTCGGCTTCGACGAGCAGACCGGGATCCTGCGGGTGCGGCCCGGGGCCGCGGCGGGCGGCTGCGGCTGCTCCGCCACGGCCGACGACGCCCAGCAGTCCGTCGAGGACGCGCTGGCCTGCTTCGCCCCCGAGGTCACCCGCGTGGAGCTGGCACCCGCCCCGGCCCCGGAGCCCGCCCTGCTGCAGATCTCCACCCGGCCGCACACCCCGGCGCAGGTGCGGTGAACGCGCACCTGACCCCGGTGCGCACGGGCACCGCGCGCGGGCTGCGCCGTTTCACCGGCCCGCGCGCCGCCCGCCCCGAGACCTGCGAACTGTGCGGGGTGGCGGTCGCCGAGGACGGCCACCGCCACCTCGTGGAACTCGACCGGCGCGCCCTGGTGTGCGCCTGCACCGCCTGCGCGCTGCTCTTCGACCGGCCGGGCACCGCCACCGGGCGCTACCGGGCCGTCCCGTCCCGCTACCTCACCGACCCCCGGCACCCGCTCGACGACGGGGCCTGGGAACTGCTCCAGATCCCGGTCGGCGTCGCGTTCTTCTTCCGCAACGCCGCGCTCGACCGGCTGGTCGCCCTCTACCCGAGCCCCGCCGGGGCCACCGAGAGCGAACTGGACCCGCAGACCTGGCAGGACGTCCTCGGGGCGGTCCCGCTCGCCGCGCTGCTCGAAGCCGACGTGGAGGCGCTCCTGCTGCGCCGCACGGAGGGACGGACCGACTGCTTCGTCGTGCCGATCGACATCTGCTACGAACTGGTGGGCCGGATGCGGCTGCTGTGGCAGGGCTTCGACGGCGGTGCGGAGGCCCGCGCCGCCCTGAACACCTTCTTCGAGCAGGTCGAACGCCGGGCGAAGGTCCCGGCGGGCGCCGAGGCGGGGACGGAGGCGCGGCGGCCATGACCGACACGACCGCCGTGAACGGCAGCACCGCCGCGGCCACCGCGGCCCCCGCGACCTCCTCGGCCTCCGAGCCGGTCGCGGACCCCGCCACGGGGACCGCCGACCTCGCCTTCAGCTGCACCGGGGTGCGCGCCGACGCGTACGCCGCCGGGCCCACCCTCGTCTTCCGGCTGCGCATCACCGCCGCCCCGGGCACCCGGGTGCACGCCCTCGCCCTGCGCTGCCAGATCCGCATCGAACCGGCCAAGCGCGGCTACGGCCCCGCCGAGGCCGAGGGCCTGGCCGATCTGTTCGGCGAACGCTCCCGCTGGGGCACCACCCTCCAGCCCGTGCAGTTCGCCCAGGTTGCGGTCATGGTGCCCAGCTTCACCGGGGAGACCGAGACGGACCTGGTCGTGCCGTGCAGCTACGACATGGACATCGCCGCCTCCCGGTACTTCAGCGCCCTGGACTCAGGTGAGGTACCGCTGCTGATGCTGTTCTCCGGCACCGCCTTCACCGGCGCCGGCGGCTTCCGCGTCGAGCCCGTGCCCTGGGACCGCGAGGCCTCGTACCGGATGCCGGTGCCCGTCTGGCGCGAGATGGTCGAACAGCACTTCCCGGGCTGCGGCTGGCTCCGGCTGCCCCGCGACACCATGGCCGAACTGCTGGCCTTCCGTTCGCGGCACGCCCTCGCCTCCTGGGAGGCCACCGTACGGGCCCTGCTCGACGCGGCGGCCCCGGCGGACCCGGAAGCCCCGCCGGGCACCGCGAAGGCCCCGCTGCCGGGACTGCGCCTCGGCGGCGCCGTCCCCGACGTCACCGGGAGGACGACGACATGACCACCACGACCGCCCGGGCCTCCCGCTTCGCCACCGCCCGGCAGGTGGCCGACGCCGTCCTCTTCGAGGGCTACGTGCTCTACCCCTACCGCGCCTCGGCGGCCAAGAACCGGCTGCGCTGGCAGTTCGGGGTGCTCGTACCGCCCGCGTGGGGCCCCGCACACGAGGAACACGCCCTCCAGCAGACCGAGATCCTGATGGAACCCAAGGGCGAAGCCACGCTGGCGGTGGAGCTGCGCTTCCTCCACGCCCTGCGCCGCACGGTCCAGCGGGCCGAGGACGACGGCGGCTTCACGGACGTCGACGAACTGCACCTGGCCGACCGGGTGCTCGTCCCCTGGGACGAAGGCACCGAGGAACGGGTCGAACTGGCCGTCCCCGTGGCCGATCTGGCGGGAGACGGCGTCACCCTGCCCTTCCGCCTCCCCGCCCGGGAAGAGGCCGAACCCGTCCTGGACGCCGACGGCCGCACCGTGGGACGGCTGCTGCGCCGCGGCGCCGAGGCCGAGGGCCGCGTCCTGCTGCGCGCCACCGAACTCGACGGCGCCTACCGGGTGTCCAAGCTCACCGCCGTCGTGGAGAACACCAGCCCCTGGACACCGGACGGGCAGCAGAGCACCGACCGGGACGCCGCCCTGCCGCGCTCCCTGGTCTCCGCCCACCTCCTGCTCGGGCTCAGCGCCGGCTCCTTCCTCTCCATGACCGATCCGCCGGAGTGGGCCAAGGGAGCGGTCGCCGACTGCGTCAACCTGCGGACCTGGCCCGTCCTCGCCGGTGAGGGCGGACGCGCCGACGTCGTGCTGTCCTCGCCGATCATCCTGGAGGACCATCCGGCCATCGCCCCCGAGAGCGCCGGGGCGATGTACGACGCCACCGAGATCGACGAGATCCTCGCCCTGCGCACGGCGGCCCTGACCGACCAGGAGAAGCGCGAGGCCCGCGGTACGGACGCCCGCGCGGCCGCCGTCATCGACCTGGCCGACTCCATGCCGCCCGAGGTCCTGGAGCGGCTGCACGGAGCGGTCCGGGCCCTGCGCGAGATCACCGGCCCGGAGGAGCCCCCCGAGTTCCGCGAGGTGCCCGCGACACCGGCCGGACCCCCCGACGAGGACGCGGTGTTCCGGCCCGGCACCCCGTGGTGGGACCCGGCCCGGGACGACACCGCCGACCCGCTCCGCGACCGCATCACGGTCGACGGGGTCCAGGTCGGCGTCGGCAGCCGCGTCCTGCTGCGCCCCGGTCTGCGGCGCACCGACGCCCAGGACCTGTTCCTGCGGGGCAGCTCGGCCCTGGTCGAGGCCGTCCTGCACGACGTGGACGGGGGAGTGCACCTCGCCGTCACCGTGGAGGCGGACCCCGGCGCGGACATCCGCCGGGAACAGGGCCGCTTCCTCTACTTCCAGCCCGACGAGGTCACCCCCCTGGAGGACGCGTGAGCGGCAGGACGCTGGTCGCCGGGATCGGCAACGTCTTCCTCGGCGACGACGGCTTCGGCGTCGAGACCGTGCGGGCCCTGTCCGGGCACGAACTGCCCGACGACGTCGAGGTGGTGGACTTCGGGGTGCGCGGCGTCCACCTCGCCTACCAGCTGCTCGACGGCTACGACACCCTCGTCCTCGTGGACGCCGCGGCCCGCGGCGGCGCCCCCGGCACGCTCTACCTGATCGAGGCCGGGGAAGCCGGCGCGGCCGGGCCCGGGGGCGCCGTGCTCGACGGACACCACATGTCGCCCGACGCCGTCCTCGCCCTGCTGGGCACCCTGTGCGCCGGAACGGGCTCCACACCGCCCCGGCGCACCCTGGTCGTCGGGTGCGAACCCGCCTGCGTCGAGGAGGGCATCGGGCTGAGCGCGCCGGTGGCCGCCGCGGTGCCGGAAGCCGTACGCGCGGTCCTGGACCTGCTCCGGGACGCGGCCGAGACCGGGCCCGAGGAAGACCGGCCCCGTCGTGAACTGAGGAGAACCCCATGAAGAAGGCCCTCATCGGCGGCGCGGCCGCCGTCGCCCTCGCCGCCGTGCTCAAGCAGGTCCTCCCCGACCTCAGGCGGTACCTCCGCATGCGCCGCATGTGAGGCCCCGCCCACCCGGGTGACGCCCCGGCGCCCGAATGGCGTACGGGGCGCGGCGCGGGTCGGCGTGCCCGAGCGCCACGTCCCCGTCCTGCCGGTGTAATGAGCCCCGGCAGGACGGAGTCCGATGCACGAGATGTCGATCGCCATGGCCGTCGTGGGCCAGGTGGAAGAAGCCGCGCGGTCCGGCGGCGCCAGCACGGTGAGCGCGGTCCGGCTCCAGGTCGGGGAACTGGCGGGCGTAGTGCCCGACTCCCTGGCCTTCTGCTTCGAACTGGCCTGCGCGGGCACGGTCCTCGAAGGTGCCGCACTGACCATCGAGACCGTGCCGGGCCGCGCCCGCTGCGCCTCGTGCACGCGGGAGTGGGCGGTGGGCATGCCACCCGAACTGTGCTGCCCCGGCTGCGGACGGGCCACCGACGTCTCCCTGCTGTCGGGCCGTGAGCTGCAGATCCTCAGCGTGCAGTGGGAGGACGGCCCCGTCCCCGCGCACCCCCGCGAACCGATCCCCGAGGAGGCCTGAACCATGTGCCGAGTGGTCGATCTGCAGCAGGCGGTGCTCGCCAAGAACGACGAGGCGGCGCAGAACCTGCGCGCCGGGCTCACCGCCCGCGGAACCGTGACCGTCAACCTGCTCTCCAGCCCGGGCAGCGGGAAGACGGCCCTGCTGGAACAGGAATTGCTCCTCGCCCGTGAGCGGGGGATCGAGGTCGCGGCGCTGACCGCCGACCTCGCCACCGAGAACGACGCGGTGCGGCTGGCCCGTTCCGGCGCCCCCGTCAAGCAGGTGCTGACCGACGGGCTCTGCCACCTCGAAGCGGCGATGCTCAGCCGCCACCTGGACGGATGGCTGCCCGAGGACACCCGGCTGCTGTTCGTGGAGAACGTCGGCAATCTGGTCTGCCCGGCCTCCTACGACCTCGGGGAGTCCCTGCGCGTGGTCCTCGCGTCGGTGACCGAGGGCGAGGACAAGCCGCTGAAGTACCCGACCGCCTTCGGGCTGGCCCAGCTGGTGGTGGTCACCAAGACGGACATCGCGCACGCCGTCGGCTTCGACGAGGCCGCCTTCCGCGCGAACGTCCAGCGGGTCAATCCCGGGGTGGAGGTGGTGCTGACCTCGGCCCGCTCGGGCGAAGGCGCCGGCGTACTGCTGGACCGGGCACTGGCCGTCGAGGCGGGCGCGAAGACGCACGCGCCGGTCATGGCCCAGCAGCAGGGCCACGGGCACGGACACCACCACGGCGACCACGCCCACGAGCACGAGCACGAGCACGAGCACGAGCACGAGCACGAGCACGGACCGGGCCACCGTCACGATCACGACGGCCTTCCCGCGCACACGCACCCCGCCGTGGCGCAGACCCGCTGATGGAAGCGGTGCAGCGCCGCCGGGTCACCGTCCGGGGCGTGGTGCAGGGCGTCGGGTTCCGGCCCTACGTCTACACCCGCGCCATCGGGCTCGGCCTCGCCGGGCACGTGACGAACACCCCGGAGGGCGTCGTCGCCGAGGTCGAGGGGGCCCTCGCGGCCGTCTCGGAATTCTGCGACCGGCTCGCGGCGGACGCGCCCCCGCTGGCGGTGGTGGACACCGTCGACCACTGCGAGGTGCCCCTCGCGGGAGGCTCCGGCTTCACCATCGTCGCCTCCCGCACCGGTGGGCTCGCCCGCACCCTGGTCTCCCCGGACGTGGCCACCTGCGCCGACTGCCTCGCCGAGCTGACCGACCCGGCCGACCGCCGCCACCGGCACCCGTTCATCACCTGCACGCACTGCGGGCCGCGGTTCACCATCGTCACCGGCCTGCCGTACGACCGCGCCCACACCACCATGGCCCGCTTCCCGATGTGCGCGGACTGCGCCCGCGAGTACGCCGACCCGGCCGACCGCCGCTTCCACGCCCAGCCCGTCGCCTGCCCGGACTGCGGACCCCGGCTGCGCCTGCTCACCGGCCACCCGCCGCGCGAGGCCGCACCCGGCACCGACCCGGTCGCCGAAGCCCGCCGGCTGCTCGCCGCCGGGGCGGTCCTGGCCGTCAAGGGGCTCGGGGGCTACCACCTCGCCTGCGACGCGGGCCGCCCGGACGCCGTGGCGGAGCTGCGCCGCCGCAAGGGCCGCGGGGACAAGCCGTTCGCCCTGATGGCCCGTGAACCCGCCGACATCGAGCACCTGGTGCACCTCGGGCCCGAGGAACGCGGCCTGCTCACCGGCGCCGTCCGGCCCATCGTGCTGCTGCGCCGCCGCGCCGGGGCCGCGGGCGCGGGCGTGGGCGTGGCCGAGGCGATCGCCCCGCGCTGCCCCGACCTCGGCGTGATGCTCCCGTACACCCCCGTCCACCACCTGCTGCTGGGGCTGCCAGGGGACCCGCCCGGTCCCCGGCTGCTCGTGATGACCAGCGGCAACCTCGCGGGGGAGCCCATCGTCACCGACGACGGCGAGGCCCTGGACCGGCTCGCGGGCCTCGCCGACGCCTGGCTCACCCACGACCGCCCGATCCACGTGCCCTGTGACGACTCCGTCGTACGGGTGTGCGACGGCGAACCGCTGACCGTACGGCGCTCGCGCGGCTACGCCCCGCTGCCGGTCGCCCTTCCGCTGCCGGTCCCCGCGAGCCTGGCCGCCGGGGGAGACCTGAAGAACACCTTCTGCCTCGGCGAGGGACGGCGGGCCTGGCTGTCCGCGCACATCGGCGACATGGACGACCTGGCCACGCAGTACGCCTTCGAACGCGCCGAACAGCAGCTGGAGTCCATCACCGGAGTCACACCCGCCCTGCTGGCCGCCGACCGGCACCCCGGATACCGTTCCGGCGCCTGGGCCCGGCGCAGCGCGGGAGCCCGGCCGCTGGTGCGCGTCCAGCACCACCACGCGCACATCGCCTCGGCGATGGCCGAACACGGCCTGGACGGCAGCCGGCCGGTGATCGGCGTCGCCTTCGACGGCACCGGCTACGGCGACGACGGCGCGGTGTGGGGCGGGGAGTTCCTCCTCGCGGACTACACCGGATACACCCGCTTCGCCCACCTCGCGTACGTCCCCCTGCCGGGCGGCGACGCCGCCGTGCACCGGCCCTACCGCATGGCGCTGTCCCACCTGCGCGCCGCGGGCATCGACTGGCTGCCGGGCCTGCCCCCTGCGGACGCCTGCCCGCCCGACGAACTGCGGGTGCTGGCGCGCCAGCTGGACCGCGACCTGAACTGCGTCCCCACCTCCAGCATGGGCCGGCTCTTCGACGCGGTCTCCTCGCTGGCCGGCATCTGCCACCACGCGGGCTACGAGGCCCAGGCGGCGATCGAGCTGGAGGGTGCCGCCGTCGCCGCGCCGGAGACGGGTCCCGGCTACGCCTTCGCCCTGCGCGTGCCGGCACCCTCATCCTCCGGCGGGGGCGCGGTATCGGCCCCGGTCACCGCGGACCCCGCGCCCGTACTGGCCGCCGTGGTGGCCGACGTACGCGCGGGCGTGGATCCCGTACGGATCGCCGCCCGCTTCCACGCCTCCGTCGCCGCGCTCGTCGTCGAGCTCTGCGTGCTCGCGCGCGAGCGGCACGGCCCGGACACCGTCGCCCTCACCGGCGGGGTGTTCGCCAACGCCCTGCTCTCCTCCGCGTGCGCCCGCATCCTGCGCGGGCAGGGCTTCACCGTCCTGCGCCACCGCAACGTCCCGCCCAACGACGGCGGGCTGTCGCTCGGCCAGCTCATGGTGGCGGCGGCCCGAGCCACCGGACACCACCCACAGCAAGGAGAAGCCCATGTGCCTGGCGGTACCCGGCAGAGTGCTTGACATCGGGGAGAGGGACGGCACCCGCATGGCTACCGTCGACTTCGGCGGCGTGCAGAAGGAGGTGTGCCTGGAGTACCTCCCGGACCTCCAGGTCGGCGAGTACGCCATCGTCCACGTGGGATTCGCCCTCCAGCGCCTCGACGAGGAGTCGGCCCGGCAGACCCTCGAACTGTTCGCCCAACTCGGCATGCTCCAGGAGGAGTTCGGCGACCCCTGGGAGCAGGCCGCCGCGGCCGGCGGCGCCCCCTGGCCCTTCGCGGACGACCCGGCCGACCCGGCCGACCCGGCCGGCCAGGCCGAGGCCGCGCCGTCGACGGAAGCACAGCAGGCGCAGGCACGGCAGGAGGAAGTGCAGCAGTGAAGTACATCGACGAATTCCAGGACCCCGCCCTCGCCCGCCGGCTGCTCGACGACATCCACGCCACCGTGACCCGCCCCTGGGCCCTGATGGAGGTCTGCGGCGGCCAGACCCACACCATCATCCGGCACGGGATCGACCAACTCCTGCCGGAACAGGTGGAGTTGATCCACGGTCCGGGCTGTCCGGTGTGCGTCACCCCGCTGGAGGTCATCGACAAGGCACTGGAGATCGCCTCCCGCCCCGACGTGATCTTCTGTTCCTTCGGGGACATGCTGCGCGTCCCCGGCACCGGCCGCGACCTCTTCCAGGTGCGCAGCGAGGGCGGCGACGTCCGCGTCGTCTACTCCCCGCTCGACGCCCTGAAGATCGCCCAGCAGAACCCGCAGCGCCAGGTGGTCTTCTTCGGCATCGGCTTCGAGACCACCGCGCCGCCCAACGCCATGACGGTGTACCAGGCTAAGAAGCTGGGCATCGCCAACTTCAGCCTGCTGGTGTCCCACGTACGGGTGCCCCCGGCGATCGAGGCGATCATGCAGTCGCCGAGCTGCCGGGTCCAGGGCTTCCTCGCCGCCGGGCACGTGTGCAGCGTCATGGGCATGGGGGAGTACCCGGAGCTGGCGGCGCGCCACCGGGTGCCGATCGTCGTGACGGGATTCGAGCCGCTGGACATCCTGGAGGGTGTACGGCGGGCCGTGCACCAGCTGGAACGCGGCGAGCACACCGTCGACAACGCCTACGCGCGCGCCGTCCGCCCGGAGGGCAACCCGGCGGCCCTCGCCATGCTGGAGGACGTCTTCGAGGTCACCGACCGGGCCTGGCGCGGCATCGGCGTCATCCCCGACAGCGGGTGGCGGCTGTCCCCCCGCTACCGGGAGTTCGACGCCGAGCACCGCTTCTCGGTGACCGGCATCAAGACGCTGGAGCCGGCCGAGTGCCGCAGCGGCGAGGTGCTCCAGGGGCTCCTCAAGCCGAACGAGTGCGAGGCCTTCGGCACGCTGTGCACCCCGCGCAACCCGCTGGGCGCCACCATGGTCTCCAGCGAGGGGGCCTGCGCCGCGTACTACCTCTACCGGCGCCTGGAGCTGGAGCCCGCCCGGACGGCGCCGGCCGCACAGAGCGCCCCCGCACAGACCGACCCGGCCGCACAGACCGCCCCGACCGCGCCGCTGGAGGCGAGCCCCGTTGCCTGACACCGCACTGGACATCACGGGCTGGACCTGTCCGGCCCCGCTGCGCGACCGGCCCCGGGTGGTCATGGGCCACGGCGGCGGGGGCGCCCTCTCCGCCGAACTCGTCGAGCACCTCTTCGCGCCCGCCTTCGGCGGTGACGTGCTGGCCCAGCTCGGGGACTCCGCCGCCGTCACCCTGGGCGGGGTACGGCTGGCCTTCTCCACCGACTCGTACGTGGTGCGGCCGCTGTTCTTCCCCGGCGGCAGCATCGGCGACCTGGCGGTCAACGGCACCGTCAACGACCTGGCCATGAGCGGGGCCCGGGCCGCCTACCTGTCCTGCGGGTTCATCCTGGAGGAAGGCGTCGAGGTCGCCGTCGTGGCCAAGGTGGCCGAGGCCCTCGGCGCGGCCGCGCGGGCTGCGGGCGTGGAAGTGGCGACCGGCGACACCAAGGTCGTCGAAGCCGGCCACGGCGACGGCATCTACATCAACACCGCGGGCATCGGGATCATCCCGGAGGGCGTGGACCTGCGCCCGCAGCGCGTCGTACCCGGTGACGTCGTGATCGTCAGCGGCGAGATCGGGCTCCACGGCGTGGCGATCATGAGCGTGCGCGAGGGCCTGGAGTTCGGCGTGGACATCGAGAGCGACTGCGCGGCCCTCGGCGGGCTGGTGCAGAGCATGCTCGCCGTCACCCCGGACCTGCACGTGCTGCGCGACCCCACGCGGGGCGGACTGGCCGCCTCCCTGAACGAGATCGCCGCCGCCTCCGGCACCGGCGTCGTCATCCACGAGGGCCGCGTACCGGTGCCGGAGGCCGTCGCGAACGCCTGCGCGATCCTCGGCCTGGACCCGCTGTACGTGGCCAACGAGGGCAAGCTGGTGGCCTTCGTGCCCCGGCAGCACGCAGAAGCCGTGCTCGACGCGATGCGCGCCCATCCGCTGGGCCGCGGCGCGACGGTGATCGGCGAGGCGGTCGAGGCCCACCCGGGCATGGTCGTGGCGCGCACCGGCCTCGGCGGGACCCGTGTGGTGGACCTGCCGATCGGGGAGCAGCTGCCGCGCATCTGCTGAGGGACCAAGCCATGCCCGGGGCGGTCGCCCCGCCCCGGGTCCGATCGCATGACAGGCCGCCGCCCGGGTAGGCGCGGGAAGAACGGCGGGGGACGAAGGAGGTTGTCATGGGCTCCGCCATCTGGGCCTTCGGCGGCGATGCGGGTCACGCGGCCGGCACGGATCTCGTCGGTTTCAAGGTCGAGGCGTCCGACGGGTCGATCGGCAAGGTCGACAAGCACTCCGAGGACGTCGATCGCAGCTACGTCGTCGTCGACACCGGGCCGTGGATCTTCGGCCGCAAGGTGATGATCCCGGCCGGGCTCATCACGCGCGTCGAGCTCCAGGACGAAACGGTCCACCTGTCGTGCACGCGAAGCCAGGTGAAGGCCTCGCCGGACTTCGCGAGCGGTCAGACCGAGGAGGACGTCGCGTACATCCGGCAGATCGAGAGCCACTACGCGAACTCCCACATGTGAGCCGCGTGGCCGGGTCAGCGGCCGCCCAGGGCGTCCGCCAGGGCGCGCGCCTGTTCCGGGGTGATCCCGAGGGCGAGCGGGACCCGGCGGGGGCTGTACGGGGAGGAACACACGGCGAGCGGGCTGGCGTCCGTCACGGTCCACCGGGGTCCGTCGGTCCGTCCCGGCCCGGGCAGCAGGGACGCGGCCAGCACGGCGGTCGCGTCGCCGCGTATCCCGACGCGGGACAGGGCCCGCGCCACGGTGTCCCGGGCTTCGGCCGGCAGGTGGCAGTCCCCGAGCGCGGGCAGCATGAGCAGCAGGCGCTGGGACGGGTCGCTCAGGCCCTCGTCGTCGTCCTGGCCGCTCTGTCCGCTCGCGGCGAGGGCGACGAGCTCCGTCCAGGACAGGCCGGGCCCGGCGTCGTCGGCGCCGCACTGGGCGAGGTACCCGAGCCGCCCCCACTGCGGGTGGCGGACGAAGAAGTCGACGTTGTCGGCCTCCTCGTCGTTGGCGTACACGACGAAGACCGTGTGGCCGCCGCCGATGCCGATCCGCAGGACGGGCCAGGGCAGCTCGCAGTCGCTCAGGCGGTCCACGATCGCCTCGTAGGCGGATGCGTCGACCCCGTACTCCTCCGGGCGCTCGCCCGGGTCGCCCTTCGTCAGCAGGAGGTGGGCGAGCCAGAAGGCGGGTTCCCGGGCGAGGTCCTCCGCGGCGGTCAGCTCGCAGCCGTCCAGGTACTCGGGGACGTCGACAACGGTGCTCATGGGAGGAGATTAGGGAAGACCGCCCGGCGGCCTTCCGGCGGGGTGGAACCCGCCGGGCGCGGGACGCGGGGACACCGTGCCCGGAGCGGTCATGCGGCGCAGACCGCGCCGTGGCGTGCGGCGCGGCGGATGATGGAGGGGTGCGCGGCGGAGCCGTTCTTCGACCGTCTGCCGAACCCGCGAGCGCAGGAGGTGTGCGTGCCATGACCGAGCACGACGGCGGTCCGTCGGCGCGGAAGCTGGAGGAGGGCCGGCTGCTCAAGGAGCTGGAGGCCATCCACCGAACCCGTCACGAGACCTTGCTGCACGGGTCGGACGACGCCCTGGTCACCCACACGCAGCGGATGAACGAGCTGGAGCACGAGTACGTGCGCCGCCATCCGCAGCGCGCCCAGACGGCGGCCCGCACCCGCTCGGGCGCCCGCGCCCGCACCCACGACGAGGACGCCCTCTAGTCGTCCTCGTCCGTGTAGCGGAAACGGGCCCACAGCGGCAGGACGAACCAGCACAGCACGTACCAGGCCGTCACGCCCGCCACCAGCCAGGGCACGGCGTCGTTGTGTGTGGCCACCCGCAGGATCAGGAAGAGCGCCGAGACCAGGGTGGCCAGCAGCAGGACGATGCCCAGGAAGGTGAGGCGTGATGCCCAGCGGACCGCCTGGGGCTTCATGCGGCGGCCCGAGACGATCCGGTGGAAGGCGACGGGCCCGATGAGCGCTCCCGTGGCCAGGGAGCCCAGGAGCACGGTGACGATGTAGATCGTCTTGTCGGTCTGCGGCAGGCCCTGGAAGTGCGGGGTGAAGACCACCGTCAGCAGGAAGCCGAAGAGGATCTGGACGCCGGTCTGGGCCACCCGGATCTCCTGGACCAGCTCCTGCCACTGCCGGTCCGCGCGTTCCTCGGGGCTCTCGTCCCTGCCGGTGTCGTTCCCACCGGTGCCCTTGCCCTCGCCCTGCATGGTGCCTCCCTGAAGGGTGTGCGGGCCCGGGGCGGCGGCCGCCCGGGCGCCGCGCGGCTATTTCTCGGCGTGCTGCCCCAGGTAGAAGAGCAGCCAGACGAAGCCGGCGAAGACGTGCGTGCCGAAGATGTAGAAGAAGGCGCGCAGTGCCACGCCGTTCTCCTTCCACTTCTCGTGCTTCGCCGCGGCGGCCGTGTCGGCGGGGTCCTGCGGCACGAGCGGCTCCCGGGGTCTGGTTGGTAGGTGTGGGCATTTCATCGTATCGATGTACCGCGATACGGCCCTGCGGTCGGGCGCGTCGCGTGGGCCGACTTTGCCTCAAGTGAGACAATCTTGTATCGTTCGAGGCTAAGGAGGCTCACATCATGGTGCGCGAAGAAGAACTGCTGGACGGCGCCGCGCGCGTCCTCGCCGGGGACCACAGCGCCTCGATGGTGCAGATCGCCGCCGGCATCGGGACCAGCCGCGCCACGCTCAGCCGCCGCTACGCGACCCGCGAAGCCCTGCTGAAGGCCGTCGCCGTCCGGGCGATCCAGGTGGTCGACGGCTGCCTGAGCCCCCTCGACCTGGAGGGTGACGCCGACGCGGAGGCCTTCGACGCCGCCCTTGAGGAGCTGGTACTCGCCCTGCTGCCCGCCGCGCACCTGTACGGCTTCACCACGCGCGACGCCACCGTGCTGGCCGACCCCGAGTTCCGCGCCGGTGTGGACCGTCAGGACCAGCGCGCCCTGGCCTTCCTCGCCCTCGGCCAGCGGCTGGGGCGGCTGCGCGCCGACCTGCCGCCGTACTGGATCTGGTACTCGCTCTGGGGCCTGCTCGACGCCGCCGCCGAAGGCGTGCGCGACGGGCACCTCGCCCCCCGTGAGATCGGCCGACTGGTCCTCACCTCCTTCCTCGGCGGCGCGCGGCCCACCGCGACCCCGCCCCCTGCCCGACCCTGAACGGAACCCCATGCACACCCCCTCGCGGGACCCCCGCCGCTGGATCGTCCTCGCGATCCTCTCCGGCAGCCTCCTGCTCATCTCGATGGACACCACGATCCTCAACGTGGCCTTCCCCTCGCTGGTGGGCGACCTCCAGCCGGGCGCCGTACAGCAGCTGTGGATCATCGACGTCTACGCGCTCGCCCTGTCCGGCCTGCTCGTCACCGCCGGAGCCCTCGGCGACCGCTGGGGCCGCAAGCGGCTGCTCATGGCGGGCTTCGGCATCTTCTCGGTGGCCTCGCTGATCGCCGTGTTCTCCACCGAGGCCTGGCACGTGATCGCGGCCCGCGCCCTGCTGGGCGTCGGCGGCGCCGCGATCATGCCGTCCACCCTGTCGATCCTGCGCACCGTGTTCACCGACGCCAAGGAGCGCGCCTTCGCCCTCGCCGTCTGGGCGGCCGTCTTCGGCGGCGGCATGGCCTTCGGCCCCGTCGTCGGCGGACTCCTCGTCCAGGACCACGGCTGGCACTCGGCCTTCCTCCTCAACCTGCCCGTCGCCGCCGTCATCGTCGCGGCCGGCTTGCGCTACCTGCCCGAATCCCGCGCCCCGCGCGCCGCCGGACGCTGGGACTGGTGGGGCGTCGGCCAGTCCATCGTGGGCATGCTCGCCCTCGCGGGCGGCATCAAGCAGCTCGGCAAGAGCGGCGTCGGCGAGCCCCTGCCCTGGGCGCTCCTGATCCTCGCCGCCGTCCTGCTGACCGTCTTCGTACGCCGCCAGCTGAGCCTGGACAACCCGCTGCTCCAGGTGCGCCTGTTCGCCAAGCCCGCCTTCAGCGTCGCGGCCACCGCGATCTTCCTGCCCATGGTGGGCATGGGCGCGATCCTCTTCCTGGTCACCCAGTGGTTCCAGTACGGCCAGGGCTACACCCCGCTGGAGGCGGGTCTGCGGCTGCTGCCCGCCCCGCTCGCGCTGATCTGCGCGTCCATGGTGGCGCCCACGCTGATGCACCGCTTCGCGATACGGCACGTGCTCGGCGCCGGACTGGTCGTACTGGCCGCGGGCATGGCCCTGCCCTGGACCCTCCAGCAGTTCACCGGCCTCGGCTACCCCGCGTTCGCCGTCGCCCTGACCGTCATGGGGGTGGGCGCGGGCCTGGCCACCACGGTGGCTTCGGTCACCCTGGTCTCCGCGGCCCCCGCCGCCGAGGTGTCCAGCGCCGCCGCGATAGAGGAGACCTGCTACGAGCTCGGCTCGGCCATGGGCGTCGCCGTCCTCGGATCCACCGCGGCCGTCCTGTACCGGGACAACCTGCCGGTCCTCGACCTGGACGGCCCGAGCGCCGAAGCGGTGCGCGGCTCCGTCGGTGAGGCCGCGCACACGGCCGAGCAGCTCGGCGGCGCCGTCGGGCAGGCGCTGATCGACACCGCCTCGCACGCCTACACCCTCGCCATCACCCCGGCGTTCCTGATGGCCGGGGCCCTGGCGGTCGTCGCCGCGGCGACGACCTGGGCGCTCATCCCGCGCGACCTCCAGCCCACCGAGAACCACTGACCGCGCCCGCGGCGACGGGGCCCGCCGGAGCGGGCCCCAAGGTGGTGGTCCCGGGAGCCGCCCGGTGGCCCAGCCCCGTCCGGTACGCGTCGAGGGCGGCCTCGGTCCGGCCGGTGCGCCGCAGCAGGTCACCGAGCAGTCGGCACAGATCGGCCAGGTCGCCCGTCGCCCCGCTGCGTTCCAGCAGGGCAAGCGCCTGTACGTAGTGCTCCTCGGCGGCCTCCGGCTCACCGCGCTCCTCGGCCATCAGGCCGAGGAGCCGGTGCGCGCCGCCCGCGTGCACGGCGCCGTGCCGGTCGCCGAGTTCCAGCAGCGCCGACAGCAACGCGACGGCCTCCTCGGACCGGCCGAGCCGGCGAAGTACGTCGGCCAGCTCCACCTCCACCTGAGCGGTGTACAGGGCGGCCCGGCGCGCTGCCAGCATGTCGCGGGCCGTGCGCAACTCCCGCTCGGCCGAATCCAGTTCCCCGTTCTGGGCCTGTACGTAGCCGCGCATCCAGTGGCAGTGCGCCAGATCGGTGCTCAGCCGCAGCTGGGCGTAGATCGTCTGCGCCTTGGCCAGGGAGGCGTCCGCGTCGGCCACCCGCCCCTCCGCGAGGAAGGTCCGCGCGACCTGCCGGTGCATGCCCGCCACCAGCGCAGGGTCGCTGACCTGCGGGGCCAGGGCGAGGGCCACTTCGGCCGCATGGGCGGCGCGGGCGTGCGCGCCCATGTCGATGTACGGGCCGATGACGGCCGCGTAGAGCAGGACCAGCGCCTCCGGGTCGGCAAGCCCGCTGCTGCCCAGCTCGTCGATGGCGGATTCCAGCAGGTAGCAGGCGTAGCGCAGCTCGCCCGCGAGCAGGTGCGCGACGGCGCGGCCCCGGACGGCGCGGGCGCGGCGGGGGAGGGGCTCCTCGGCCAGGAGCCGCTCGGCCGCCTCGAAGTGCGCGATGGCCGCGGGCAGTTGCCCCGCCTCCAGGGCGCAGTCCCCGAGCCCCAGGAGGGCTTCCGCCCGCTCCGGGGCGAGCCCCAGCGCCTCGGCTTCGGCGAGGAGCCCGCGGAAACGGCCGGCGGCCTCGTCGGCCGCCCCGGTGGCGAGGGTCTGCTGCGCGTCGGTGAGGGCGAGCCGCAGTTCGGTGCCCAGCCGGGCGGGACGACCGGTGGTCAGTTCCTCGTACGAGGTCTCCAGCCGCCCGGCGAGGAAGCGCAGCGCCGTCTCCGAGGGCCGGACCTTGCCCGCCTCCAGGGTGGAGATGTAGGCGGGCGTGTACGAGCTGCCCGCCAACTGCCGCTGGGTCAGGCCGAGTCCGGTCCGCATGCGCTGCACCCGGCGGCCGATTGCGGCCGGTTCGTCCATGGAAGCTCCCTCATCGCTGGAACTCCCCAGTATTCAGGGGGAGGAGGCCATTGCGGACCACTCGCGCGACACCTAGTTTAAGCAACTGATTCAGCAGGGTTATCTGCCTGCTTAACTTTCGTTCCCGGGGGAGTGCGTCATGGAGCCAGTCAGGCGTCCGGCCGTCCGTGCAGTGCTACGGGCCGTGGCCGCGGGGGTCTGCGCGACCACCGCCCTGCTGGCCGTCGGCCCGGCCGGCCCGGCCGGCGCGGCCGACGCGGCCGACGCGGCCGGCGCGGCGCCGAGGACCCGGGTGGAGGTCGAGATACCGGGGCCGGAACACGGCGCCGACGCGGGCTCCGGGCACACCCTCGTACCAGCGGTCGGACGGGCGAAGTCCACGGCGCGGCTCTCCGAGGCCGCGCGGGCCGCCGACGGCGCGGTCACCAGGATGACCGGCGACGGCCCCACCGCCGACCGCCTCGACGTGGTCGTCATCGGTGACGGGTACACCGAGGCCGAGCTGGGGAAGTTCCACGACGACGCCCGGCAGAAATGGGCCGAGGTGACGGCCGTCGAGCCGTACACCACCTACCGGAACCTCTTCAACGTCTGGACCGTCGACGCGGTATCCCGCGAATCCGGGGTCTCCGGGGACCCCGACCCGGCCACGGTGCGCGACACCGCCCTCGGCTCGTACTTCTGGTGCGAGGACATCGAGCGGCTGCTCTGCATCGACCAGCCGAAGGTCGACGCCTACGTGGCGAAGGCGCCGGCGGCCGACCTGGTCCTCGTCCTGGCCAACAGCGCCAAGTACGGCGGCGCCGGCTACAACGAGCCCAGCGCCACCCTCGGTTACGAGGGCATATCCACGGCCTCGGCCGGCCACGCCAAGTCCGGCCAGGTCGCCATCCACGAGACCGGCCACTCCTTGGGCAAGCTCGCCGACGAGTACTTCTACCCCGGCGTGCCGGACTACGAGAAGTACACCGGCCCCGAGCCCGCCGACTCCAACAGCTCCACCCTGTCCGCCGACCGGATGGCCGCGCAGCGGACCAAGTGGTACCGCTGGCTCGGCGAGGAATCACCCGACGGCGGCACGGTCGGCGCGTACGAGGGCGGCGGCTACTACGTCACGGGCCTGAACCGGCCCACCGACGCCTCGCTCATGCGGGTCCTGGGCAAACCCTTCAACCTCCCCGGCGTCGAGGCGATGATCGCAGGCTTCCACCGGCACGCGAGGACCGTCACCGCGCTGACCCCCACCGACCGCACCCTGCGGCTGCGCCATACGGCGAAGGCGGCCGTACCCCGGCTGACCGGCGCGGACGGGCGGCAGCTCGTGGTCCGGTGGTACCTGGACGGCAGGGAACTGAAGCGGTTCGAGGGCCGGACCGAGGTGGCGGTGGCCGAGCTGTGGCTCTTCGACCTGCGCACCCACCGGCTGACCGTCTCGGCCGAGGACCGCACGCCCTCGGTCCGCGACCCGGAGACCGCCCGCACCCTGCGCTCCACCGCCACCTGGCAGGTGCGCCTCTGAGGGCACTCCCCGGCCGGGATCGACCGCAGGTCGGCGCACTAGGGTCGAGGTCATGACGACACCCCTTGCCGGCAGCGCCTTCGACTCGCTCAGCCTTGACGCCGTGTCCGACCAGGAGGCGCTGCGCCGGGTCTACGCACTCCCAGGCGAACCGGCATTGCGCAAGCAGATGACCGAACTCACCGATGAGACGCGACGGTTGATCGGCTGCTCATCACTGGTCCTGGTCGCCAGCGCGGACGCCGAGGGCAACTGCGACGTCACCCCGCGCGGCGGCCCCGCGGGGTTCGTCGCCGTCCTGGACGCACGGACGGTGGCGATACCGGACGCGACCGGCAACAAGCGTCTGGACACCCTGCAGAACGTCATCGCCACCGGACGGGCCGGGCTGCTGTTCGTCATCCCGGGGCGCACCACGACGCTCAGGGTGAACGGCCGGGCCTGCGTCTCCACCCGCCCGGACCTGCTGGCGCAACTGACGGCAGTGGGCAAGCCGCCCGCCAGTGCGCTGGTGGTGGGGATCGAGGAGGTCTACCCGCACTGCCCCAAGTCGCTCCTGCGCAGCGGGGCCTGGAAGCCGGAGCAGTGGCTGCCGTCGGACGCCCAGCCGACCTCGGCCGAGGTGACGTTGGCCCAGCTGCGGATGCCGGGGCTCACGATCGCCGGCATCGAGCAGGCGGAGGCGGATTCGCTGAAGTACCGCTACGAGTGACGGGTGAAACGGGCCCGGCCGGTGTCCGTGGCGACGGTCGGTCGCTGCGGACACCGGCCGGAACCGGGCGGAGACGGGTGCTACATGGGGTCCATGCCCCGGTCGTCCATGCCCGACTCCTTCTCGCTCTGCTCCTGGAGGCGGCGGGCCTTGTCCCGCAGCCGCCGGCTCTCCTCCGGGTCGGTGGCGCGCTCGGCGGCCTCGTTCAGTTCCTTGGCCTTGCTGCGCAACTGCTGGGACCGGCCCTGCGAACCGCCTGCAACGCTCATGATCACTCCTAGGATCCGTAAGGGAGAGCGGGCGGATCCAGCGAATCAGCAGGACCGCGGGCCCGCATCTCGAGAAGTCACCGAGCGTGATGCGCAGCCCTTGCGATGTGACAGTCCGTGAAGGCGGGTCGGGCTGCAGCACCGGTCCAGCGTGGCAACGGGGCCTTCGAACAGCGTCAGGGGTACCGTGCGAGCGGCGATCTGATGGCCGCCGTGGGCGCCCGCGCACGGAAGAGCGCCACCCGTAGGGCCGTCCGGCCGATCAGCAGCACCACCAGCCGCGCCTTCGCCCCGGCCCCGGGTTTAGGCTCGGACCAGCCGGAAAAGGGGATGGTGTCCATGTGTCGCTGGCTCGCCTACTCGGGTTCCCCCATGGTGCTCGACGCCGTGCTCTACCGGCCGGAGCACTCCCTCATCAACCAGAGCCTGCACGCCCGGCTCGGCGTCGAGTCCACCAACGGAGACGGCTTCGGCATCGGGTGGTACAGCGCCGACGGCGGCGGGGACGGCACGCCCGCGGTCTTCCGCGACATCGCCCCGGCCTGGAACAACCGGAACCTGCGCGAACTCGCCGCACACGTCCGCTCCCCGCTGTTCTTCGCGCACGTCCGCGCTTCCACGGGCTCGGCGATCCAGCAGACCAACTGCCACCCCTTCCGGCACGGCCGCTGGCTGTGGATGCACAACGGGGCCATCCAGGACTTCCAGCGCCTGCAGCGCGACCTCTGCATGGCCGTCGATCCCGCGCTCTTCTCCTCGATCGAAGGCTCCACGGACTCCGAGGTGATGTTCTACCTGGCGGTCACCTACGGCCTCGACCAGGACGTCCCCGGTGCGGTGGCCCGGATGGCGGGCCTGGTGGAGCGCGTGGGCAAGGAGCACGGTGTGGCGGACCCGCTCCAGATGACCGTGGCCGTGAGCGACGGCGTACGGCTGTGGGCCTTCCGGTACTCCACCCAGGGGCAGTCCCGGTCGCTGTACTACAGCAGCGCGGCCGAGACCGTGCGTCACCTCCACCCGGAGCTGGAGCTGGAATTCCTCAACGAGGTCTCCGACGCCACCCGGCTCGTGGTCTCCGAGCCCCTCGGGGACCTGCACGGGGTGTGGAACGAACTTCCCGAGGCCAGTTACACGGTGATCCCCTCGCCCCCGGGGGAGGACTACCTGCCGTTCATCCCGGAAACGCCCTGACCGGAGCCACCCTGACCGGAGCCACCCTGATCAGGACCGCTCTGACCGGGACCTTCTCCGGCCCACTCCGCCGGTCCCTCCTTCAAGGACGTGGTGAGGGTGAACAGCGCCCCGTCCGCGTCCCGCAGCGCCACCCACCGTTCCGTGGCGTTCCACGTCACGTCCGACACGGTGCGCCCGCCCAGTGCCAGGGCCGCCTCCACCGCGGGCCGCAGCCTCGGCACGCGGAAGTGGACGTGCCAGCGGGGCCGCGTGTGCGCCGCGTAACCGGCGAGCTCCACGGGGCCGCTGTTGAGGCGGGCGACGGGCTCCCCGGCCTGCCGCAGCACGACCTGGTCCTCCTCGTACGAGACCTCGCAGCAGCCCGTCCGGCCGGTGGCCCACTCCAGCACCGCCCCGTAGAAGATCGCCGAGTCGAAGGCGTTCCTGGTCCGCAGCTCCAGCCAGGCGGGCGCCGGACCCCGGCCCACCCGCCAGTCCGCGGACACCGCGCCCTCCCAGATCCCGAAGACCGCCCCGTCGGGGTCGGCGACCAGCGCCGCACGCCCGCCGGAGGGGAAGGAGACCGGGCCGACGGCGATCGTGCCGGTGCGTTCCCGGATGCGGTCCACCGCCGCATCGGCGTCGTCGACGGCGAAGTACGGGGTCCAGGCCACCGCGACCCCCAGATCCGCCGCCAGCGCCCCGATGCCCGCCACCGGCACCCCGTCGAGCTCGGCCACGGAGAAGGACTCGCCGAGACGGCCCCGCCGGAACCGCCATCCCACGACGGCGCCGTAGAACTGCTGCGCCGTCCCGAGATCGCGGGCCATCAGACTCACCCAGCACGGGGCCCCGAAGACCTCCCTGGTCGAAATCTCCACCACGAGTCGTCCCTCCGTGAGCCCTCCGTCTCATTCTGGTCCCTTTCGGGACGGATCACGACCGCCCCGGCGGCGCCGGGACACGCCGGGGCGCCCTCCCCGACCGTCCCCGCACGGCGCTAACCTCGTCCCCGGACGCCCGGATCACGCTCGGAAGGCAGGTCCCGCATGGTGAGCACGCAGGTTCCCGTGATCGACCTCGGCCCGTGGCGCTCCGGCGACGCCCGGGCCCGTGCCCGTACGGCCTCCCGCGTCGACGAGGCCCTGCAGGCGGCCGGATTCCTGCTGGTCACCGGGCACGGCGTGGACCCGGCGCTGCCCGCCCGGATCCGGGAGGAGGCGGGCGGCTTCTTCCGCCTGCCGGCCCGCGCGAAGGAACCGTACGCGGTCACCGTCGGTGACCGGGGCTGGCTGGGCCCCGGGGCGGAGGCCAACAGCTACGCGGAGGGCGCCGCATCTCCTCCCGACCTCAAGGAGTCCTGGTCCTGGGCCGCGGACGACCCCACCGGGGACCCGTCCGTGGACCAGGAGTGGTTCCGCCCCAACACCTGGCCCGCCGAGGCGCCGTCGCTGCGGCCCCTGGTCACCGAGTACCTGTCCCTGATGCGGGCCCTCTCCGACGAGCTGCTGGAGCTCCTGGCCACCGCCCTCGGCCTCGACGGGAACCACTTCACCCGCCACACCACCCACCCCACCTGGGGATTCAACGTCAACTGGTACCCGGGCACCGAGGTCGTCGGCCCGCCCCTGCCCGGCCAGTTCCGCATCGGCGCCCACACCGACTTCGGCACCGTCACCGTCCTCGACCGGCAGCTCGGCGCGGGCGGCCTCCAGATCCACACCGAGGCGGAGGGCTGGCAGGACGCCCCGTACGACCCGGCCGCGCTCACCGTGAACATCGGCGACCTGCTGGCCCGCTGGACGGGCGACCGCTGGCGCGCCGGGCGCCACCGGGTGCTGCCGCCGCCCGCCGACGCACCGGCCGAGGAACTGATCTCGCTGGTGTACTTCTACGAATGCGACCCGCACACCCGGGTGGAGTCCCTGCCGGCGCCCCTCGGCCGCGTGGTGCACGAACCGGTGGACTCCCACACCTACCTGCGCGCGAAACTCGACGCCATCAGCGTCACCGGACCGCAGGGCACTACGACTTCGGAGTGATCGGCCCCCGCCCCGAGGGGGAGGCCCTCGTCCTCCTGTGAGGTGACGAACCGGCAGGTATCCGATCAGTAGGTTCGACACATGAACAGACGCCGCACCGTCACCGTCACCGTCACTGCCGCAGCGTTAGCCGCACTGCTGCTCCCGCTCGCCGCCGCTTCCACGGCCGCCGCTTCCACCGCCACCGGATCCACCGCCGCCGCGGACCCCGCGTCCGCCGCCGGTGCCCCGTCCGCCGCCGAGAGCCGCCGCACCACCGTGGAACTCCCTCGCCCCACCGGACGCCTCTCCGTCGGCCAGGAGACGCTCCACCTCGTGGACTGCAGCCGGACCGACCCCTGGGCGGGAACCGGCCCGCGCGAGCTCATGGTCACCCTGCGCTACCCGGCACGCCCCGGGACCGGCGGGCCGGTGCGCTACCTCACCCGTGAGGAGGCCCGCCTGCTGCTGGAGGACAAGGACCTCGACCAGGTCATCCCCGCCGAGACCCTGGCCGGCACGGCGGCCCACTCCCGCTCCGGCGCCCGCCCCCTCGCAGGCCGCTACCCGCTGATCGTCCTGTCACCCGGCTTCACCGTCCCCCGCGCCACCCTGACCGCCCTCGCCGAGGACCTCGCCTCGCGCGGCTACGTGGTCGCCGCCGTCGACCACGCCTACGAGAGCGCCGGGACCGCCTTCCCCGGCGGACGTGTGCTCCAGTGCCTGGCCTGCGAACGCGTCGGCGGCCCGGCGGGCATGCAGGCGGTCAGCGACACACGCGCCCGCGACGTGTCCTTCCTCCTGGACCGCCTCACCGGACGCGCCCCCGCCTGGCAGCACGCCGGACTCATCGACAGGAACCGCATCGCCATGGCCGGCCACTCCATCGGCGGGGCCTCGGCGGTCGCCGCCATGGCCACCGACCCGAGGATCCGCGCCGGGATCAACATGGACGGCGCCTTCGCGACACCCGTCCCCGCGACCGGACTCGGCGGACGCCCCTTCCTCATCCTCGGCGCGCAGGACGGGGCCCCCGGCGGCAACCCCAGCTGGGACCGGGACTGGCCCCTGCTCGACGGCTGGAAGCGCTGGATCACCTTCGACGGCTCCGGCCACTTCACCTTCAGCGACTTCCCGGCCATCGCCGAGCAGCTGGGCCTGCCCGACCCCGATGCGCCGCTCCCCGGCGCCCGCTCCGTCGAGCTGACCCGGCGTTACGTGGCCGCCTTCTTCGACCAGCACCTCAAGGGCAAGGCCCAGCCCCTCCTCGACGGCCCGGCAGCCGACGCCCCCGAGGTCCGCTTCCACACCCCCTGAGCCGCGCCGCCGCTCAGACCACCGTCACCGGGTGGCGCACCACCGCGTCGAAGAGGTAGCCCTGCGTGTTGTGGGCGGTCGTCTGCGGCTGCGTCCGCCCGGTGGCGTCGGTGGCCCGCGCCAGCAGGGCGGTGGTCCCCGTGGTCCGCGGGGTCCACGGCACCGACCAGCGCACCCAGCTGCCCCGGCGAGGGGCGTCGTGCAGCCGGGCCCGCTGCCACCGCGCCCCGCCGTCGGTGCTGACCTCCACCCGGTGCACGGGCGCCGCCCCCGACCAGGACCGCCCGGTCAGCAGCCGCGCACGGTGCACGGGAACGGTCGCCCCCAGCTCCAGTTCGAAGGCGCTCTTGAGGGTCTGCCGGGTCAGCGGTGCACTGCCCTGCGCCGGCTGGTCCGGACCGAACAGCCGGTACAGGTCGGTGTTCCACGGCGTGTACAGGGGCTGCCCGCTGACCTCGATGTCCCCGACCCACTTGACGGAGGAGATCCCGATCCAGTCCGGCACGACCACCCGCACCGGACCACCGTGGTCCGGCGGCAGCGGCTCCCCGTTCATCTCGTACGCCAGGATCACGTCGTCCAGCGCCTTCGACGCGGGAAGCGGACGCCGCACCCGCCCCAGGTTCACCCCGTTCGTCACGACCTCGTCGTCCAGGCCCCGCGGCAGCACGTCCACCGCCCGGCGGGTCACCCCCGCCCGCCGCAGCACGTCCGAGAGCCGCACACCGCGCCACCGCGCCACACCGATCGCGCCGAGGGTCCACGCGGTGCCGCTCACCTGCTGGCCCTGCTGCGTGGTGTAGAAGCTCCGGCCGTTGCCCGCGCACTCGATGAACAGCGTCCGCTCCACGGCCGGGAAGGACCGCAGCCGGTCGTACGAGAACTCCACCGGGCCGCCCGCCAGGGCGTCGCCCCACACCCGCAGCCGCCAGCCGTCCGCCGCGATCCGCGGGGTGACCGTGTGGTTCCGCACGAAGAACCGGTCCACCGGGGTGAGCGGACCCGTGCCGCGCAGCGCCGCGAAATTGGTCTCCGCGTTCGTCCCCCGCAGGGTGAACAGCTCCGGCGGCAGCGGCTTCACCGTGCCCGGCGCCGCGGCAGCGCCCGCAGCCGCGCCCGCCGCAGCGGCCGGTGCGGCGGCGCCCAGCCCCACCGCCCCGGCGGCGGCGCCCGCCGCGAACAGCCTGAGCAGGTCACGGCGGTCCACCCCGGCGGAGCGGGCACGCCCGCGCGCCCACTGGCGCAGGCGGGCACGGTCGTACTGGCTCTCGTCCGACAGGTCGGCGGGCATGGGGCGCACTCCTCGGTCGTGGTGTCCGACGGACCGTAGGGGCCTGACGCGGGCCACCGGAAGCCGTCCGCGACGATGGCCACAAACCCGCAACACCACGGCAATGCGGGGCCCGATTACCGCTGCGCACCGGTGTTCGGCAGGATGGGCCGCATGACCGAGATCCTCACCCCCCGCCTCATGCTCCGCCGCTGGCACGAAGACGACCTCGTCCCCTTGTCCGAGATCAACGGGGACCCCGAAGTGATGCGGTGGATCGGCGACGGCTCGGTCCACGACCTGGACGAGACGGCCGAGGACATCGAGCGCTGGGAGGAGGAGTGGGACGAGGAGGGCTTCGGCGTCTTCGCCGTCGAGCTCCTCGGATCCGGCGAGCTGATCGGCGCCGTGGGCCTCTCGATGCCCGACTACCTGCCCGAGGTGTACCCGAACGTCGAGATCATCTGGCGGCTCGGCCGCCAGTACTGGGGCCAGGGCTACGCCTCCGAGGCGGCCCAGGCCACCTTGGAGTTCGCCCTCCAGGACCGGGGACTGGACCGGGTCGTCGCGATCAACCGGGCGGGCAACGACGAGTCCGAGAACGTCATCCGCAAGCTCGGCATGGTCCTGGAGCGCGACACCACCTACCCCGGGCAGGGCCACCTCCTGCAGATCCACAGCATCGACCTCACCGAGTACGAGGCCTGATCCCGGCGCCCGTCGGGCGCCTGCGCATCGGCCGATCGGATGACCCGGGCCTCCTCCGGTCCGCCCGCGGGCTCCGGCCGGCGGGCGGACCGGCCAGGGCCCGCCCCGCGGCGACCATGGGACGGGGGAGCGGGAGGGCGTACGTGTTCCCTCCCCGCCCCGGAGCCGAGAGGGACGACACCATGACCCCGCACGACCGACAGCTCCTCGACGCCGCCGGGCGCGGCGACGCGGCCGAGGCGGCCGCGGCGCTCGCCGCGGGCGCCGCCGTGGAGGCCCGCGACGCGCAGGAACGCACCCCGCTGCTGCTCGCGGCACTGGGGGACCACCTGGAGGTGGCCGCGCTGCTGCTCGCCGCGGGCGCCGACCCGAACGCCCAGGACGCCCGCGAGGACAGCCCCTGGCTGGTCACCGGAGTCACCGGCAGCGTGCGGATGATGCGGCTGCTGCTGCCCGCCGGACCCGACCTGAAGCTCCGCAACCGCTTCGGCGGGATCTCCCTCATCCCGGCCGCCGAACGCGGGCACACCGCCTACGTGCGCGCCGTGCTGGACGAGACGGACATCGACGTCGACCACGTCAACCGGCTCGGCTGGACCGCCCTGCTCGAGGCGGTGATCCTCGGGGACGGCGGCCCGCGCCACGAGGACATCGTCAGGGCGCTGCTCGCGGCCGGCGCCGATCCCGCGCTGGCCGACCTCGCCGGGGTGACCCCGTACGAGCACGCCGTGCGCCGCGGCTTCGAAGGGATGGCCCTCCTCCTGCGGGAGGCGGCGGCGCAGCGGGGGACGGGCCGATGAGCCGCCGCGGTACGGGAACCCGTACGACGCTCGCCGCACTGGCGCTGCTGGCGGCCGTCGCCTGCACCCCTGCGCCGCAGGACGCCGCGGGCGGTCCGGCGCCCTCCGCCGCCACCCCGCTGCCGGCCACCGTGGGGACCCCGCCCGGCACCCTCCTGACCGCCGACTTCGGCGCCGACACGGTCACCTTCGTCGACCCGCAGCGCGGTGCGGTCGCCTCCGTGGCCGTGGGCAGGGCGCCGTACGGGCTTGCCGTCGGCGCGGACGGCCGGGCCTGGGTGGCCACGGCCGAGGGCGTCGCCGTCGTCGACACCCGCACCCGCCTGCGCACGGCCCTGATCCCCTACCGGACCGCCACCGGACCCGTCACCGACGGCGAGTACCGTGGCGGCGGCATGGGCATCGCGCTCTCGCCCGACGGGACGCGCGCCTACGTCGGGGTCAACGTGCCCGGGACCACCGGTGTGCTGGAGGTCATCGACACGGCGACGGCCGAGGTGAGCGCCGTGGTCCCGGTGGGCCGGCGCCCCTTCGACGTGGACGTCTCGAAGGACGGCTCCGAGGTCTATGCCACCGGCCACGACTCCTTCGACGTGACCGTGGTGGAGACCGCCTCGCTGCGGCCGCGCCGGATCGAGGTGGCCCCGTACGGCACGGAGGGCGGACTCGGGTCCTGGCTGAAGCCGCACTACGCGGTCGTGCGGCCCTCCGACGGCATGCTGCTGCTCCCCTTCGAGGGGGAGCGGCTGGCCGTCGTCGACCCGCGGAGCGGGCGGACCACGGTCGAGCGGATGACCGCCGACACCCATCAGCACGGCGCGGCGGGCACCCCGGACGGCCGTCTGCTGGTGGTCGGCACGGGAGCGGTGCAGCCGGGGGACGGCAAGGGACCCTCGCTCACGGTCCGTTCCCCGGACGGCGCGGAGCGGGTGATCCCGCTCGACGGCCCCCATGAGGACGTGGCGGTGTCCCCGGACGGGCGCACCGCCTATGTCACCGGCGGCTACACCCGCGAGGGGTACTGGAACGGCATCACCGTCGTCGGCCTCGACTCGGGCACCACCCGCCGTCTCCCCGCGGGCTCCAGGCCGCTGGGCATCGCCGTCCTCTGAGCCCTCAGACGGCTCCGCTGCGGGGGGCCTCGGCCGCGTGCCCGGCGCGGATCGCGCCGAGGGCGGCCGCGTGCAGGGCGGCGGGGTCCCCGTGGTGGGGGAGGGGGCTGCCGGTGAGCGTGTACCACTCGTCGGCGTCGGTGTACTGGACGTCGAAGCGGACCAGGCCGCCCGCCACCGCCGTCGTGCGCAGGGTGAGCGGGCCGGTGATGACGCCGACCTCGTCGGTCATGGCACCGCCCGGCCCCGCCGGCACCTGGTCCTGCCACTGTTGTTGTTGCTGTTGTTGTCGCGGCGGGTGCCGGTCCTCCGGATCGGTCATGAGGCGCAGGTGTCCAGCATCGTGGTGAGCATCTTCTTCTCCGGCTCGGTGACGGTCAGCTCGTAGGCGGATTTGACGGTGGTCCAGGCCCGGCCGTACTGGCACCAGCTCGAACGGTCCGGCGGCTGCCACAGGTCGGGGCTCTGGTCGCCCTTCGACCGGTTCGAGGAAGCGGTGACGGCGAGCAGCTGGGGGTTCGTCAGATCGTTGGCGAAGGCCTTGCGCCGGGCGGCGTCCCAGCCGGCGGCGCCGGACCGCCAGCCCTCGGCGAGGGGCACCATGTGGTCGATGTCCATCTTGGAGGCCTCGGTGACGACCACGCCGTCGTACAGGCTCTTCCAGGTGCCGGACACGGCCTTGCACTCGGAGTCCTGGGTGACGTCGGTGCCGTCGCGCCGCAGAACCGTCTCGCGCGTGTCGCACTTGTTGCCCTGCTCGGCCCAGTGCGTGAACCTGGCCCGGCTGTAGCCCGCCATCGTGCCCACCGGGGCGACCTTCAGCGCCGCCAGCCGGGTGCGGGCCACGGCCACGTCGACCATGCCCGGCAGTACGTCCGTACCGGCCGGCTTGCCGTCAGCGGCCGGTGGCGCGCCCGGTGGTGCGGCCGAAGGGGCCGCCGTCCGTGAGGTGTCGGGCTTGGCGTCGGCGCCGCCGGGAGCCGACGGGGAACAGCCCGCCGTCACCGGCAGCAGCAGGGCCGCCACCAGAACCGCACCGTGCACCTGTATCTGACGTCCCATGAACCCCGCCCCGAGCCGGCCCCGCTCCGCGTACTGACCCCCGAAGCCTACCCAGAACCGGACAATCAACCGGACGATGACCCTCCGTCGGGCATTGTCAGTGGCTCTCGCTAGTCTCCCCGCATACCGCAGCTCAGGGGGTCAGATCCCCCCTGTCACGGCTGCGCGGATCCGGGCAGGACCGGCGAGGAGGGCACGGGCTGATGGCATGGCTGGCGGCGGGCGAGGGGTACGAGATCACCCTCGTGGAAGGGCGGGTGGCGGCGCGGTCGACCACCGGCCGGTCCGCGGGACGGCAGTTGAAGACACTGCCCAAGGCGCTGAAGGACCATCCCGAGGTGGACCGGCTGCGCCGGCTCTCGGAATGGCTCGACCGGCACGCGGCGGCCTGCGTCGCGCAGGTCGACACCTGGATGGTGTCCTCGCTGCCCGTACCGACCGCGCTGCTCGCCCGGGTCTGGCGGGACGAGGCCTGGCGCAGCGCCCTGCGCGACCTGGCCGTCGTCGGGGACGACCCGGACGAGGTGGGCTTCCTGCGGGACGCGACCGACTCGGGTGAGCTGAAGGTGGTCAACCTCGACGGCGAGACCGTACGGCTCTCTCCGCGCACGGTGACCCTGCCGCACCCGGTGCTCCTGCCCGACCTGGACGACGTACGGGACTTCGCGGCCGAACTGGGCATCGTGCAGCAGGTCGAGCAGATCCACCGGGCCACCTGGCACAAGCCCGCCGGGCTCGCGGCCACCGCAACCGAGGTCCGCGACTACGCGGGCGGCGTCTTCCCCACCCGCTTCGGCCTCGCCGCCCGGGCGACGGGCCTGGGCTACCGGGTCTCCGGCGGCTACGCCACCTGCAAGGTCCGCGACACCGGCCGCGGTACGGAGGCGGCCGTCTGGATCGGCGAGCCCTACTACGAGGACGAGACGAGCACCGGCGGCCTGAACTGGCACGACGAGGACGGCCGGGCGGTGCGCCTGGCGGAGGTCGGGCCGGTGGCCTGGTCCGAGGGGATGCGGATGGCCGCGGCGCTCTACGCCGGGCGCAAGATCGAGGAGGGCGGGAACGCGTGAACACCAACCAGACGCAGGCACAGGCGCAGACGCAGGCGCACACGGGTGCGGGCACGGGTGCGGGACCGGACGCGGGCCGCTCCGGCGCGAGCGAGGCCGCACTGCTGCTCAAGGCCGGGGCCGTCCTGCCGACCGGGACCACCGGCGCCGGACCCGACGCCGTCGACCTGACCGCACGTTCCTACCGCCACCCCGTCCTCGGCGACGACCGCGTCGTCGTCCGGCTCGCCGCCGCCGAACTCGGCGCCGGCGAAGACCTTGCCGCGGGCTTCCTCGGACTCGTACCCGACGAGGCCGAACCGCCCGTCGTCGGCCTCGGCCAGCGCCAGGCGCTCGGCTTCCCCGAGTGGGTGCTCGTGCACCACCCCGAGGACGGCCACCACGCCCTCGCGGTCGTCCCCGAACTCGACCGGATCGCCCGCCAGGCCAAGACCAAGCCCAAGGCCGCCCTCGACGCCTGCCACGAACTCGCCGGACGGCTCGCCGCGGCCGTCCCGCACTTCCTGCCCGTCTTCCACGAGCAGGCCGCCCGCATCTTCCTCGCCGTCGAGAACACCACCTACGCCGCCCAGCTGTTCGGCCGCGCCCGCACCAGCGAGGCCCAGCACGGCCTGAGCATCGACGAGGACCGCCTCGATGCCGTCTTCCTCGAATTCGCCCTGGCCGGCGCCCTCCCGGTGAAGGTGCTCACCGGCTACGGCAAGGAGCTCTCCCTCCGCGTGGCCCCCGCCGAGGCCCACACCCGCTTCCGCCGCCTGTGCGTACGCCGCACCGCGGGCGGGCTGCCGCCCTCCGCGCAGGCCGCCGTCGAACTGCGCCGCCTCGCCCGCGCCGCCGGCCTGACGGGCACCGAACCCGAACAGGACTACCTCGCCGAACTGCTGCCCCTGCCCGCCACCCTGCGCGCAGCGGCCGGATGGTGGAAGGCCCACCGCGGCGCCCTGACCGCCCTGGCCCGCCGCGTGCCCGCCGCCCGCGGCACCCTCCTGGAACTCACCCCGCCCAGCGGCGACGGCGGCGAACTCACCGCCCTGTGGCTGGACATCCTCGACGAGTCCGGCGCCACCGCAGGACTGGCCACCGAGGAACTCCCCGCCGACCAGCGCTGCTCCGACGGCGCCGCGGGCTGGCTCGAACGCTTCCACGCCTCCCGCCACAGCGGCTGGGGCGTACGCCCCACCCCTCCCGCCCTGCTCACCCTCGTCGAACGCTGCGCGGAGCAACTGCGCACCGAACTCGACCGCCCCGGCCGCGAAGCCGGCCTCAAGGTGGGCGTCGAGGACGCCGACCTCCTCGACCTGCTGCTCACCCTCCAGATCCCGGTCGCCGACCCGGAACCCGCCACCGGCTCCCGGCGGCACCACCGGCACGACCAGCTCAACCTCCGCGACTGGGCCGAGGCCGACCGGCGCCGGGACCTGCTGGCCCTGGCCGCCGACCAACGCTTCCACCCCGCCCTGCGCCGGGCCCTGAACGCCCTCGGCGACGGGCCCGGCGCCGAGATCGTCCGGCGCGCCGCCGCCGCGCCCGGCGTACGGCCGCTGCTGGCCGAGTGGATGCGCGAAGTCGCCAGGTCCTCCAACGCCGTGGGCCTCCCCGGCGTCCCCGACGCCATCCACCGCCTGACCTGGCTGCCCTCCGAAGCACTCGAACTCGCCCCCCGGGAAGTGGCCGCAGCCGCCGCCACCGACCTCGGCGAGACCCTCGCCCGCACCCTGCGCGGCGGCCTCTTCGAGGAACTGGCCTGGCCCGCCTGGGAGAGCGCGCTCGCCGACCTGGCGCCCACCCGGGACCGGCAGGACCTGACCATCACCGAGGCCTGGCCGTACCTGATCGTCGCCAGCCCGAGCCGCGTCCACGTCATCGACGCCGACACCACCCTCCTCACGCACGACCTGCGCGTCCCCACCGGGAACGCGTACCGCTACGGATTCCACTACGTCGACGGCGACCTGCTGGTCTTCTGGTCCTCGTGGAACACCCAGGGCACGCAGGGCTACTGGGCCTCCGCACCCGGCACCGTCTTCACCGTGGACACCGACCGCAACCACTGGTCGCTGCGCTCCGACCACCTCTCGCTGCCGCTGCCCGACGGCGGCCGCACCACCGGCGGGGGCGTCCTGCACCGCGGCGACACCCGCCTGCCCGACGAGCGGCCGCTGCTGTCCGACGGAACCTCGTACTGGGTCTGGCAGCGCCGCGACCAGCAGCACGAGGGCGGCTGGCGCGAGTACGACCCCACCGGCGACGCCTTCGGCCGCTACTCCCTGCCCGGCTTCCTCGCCGCCGCGTCGACCGCCCACCCCGAGGACACCACCGCCGCCGGCCACACCAGCTGGCTGCGGCCCGCGCCCACCGTCGAAGGCTCCGTCCTCGGCGCCCCCGCCGACGGCCTCCTCGGCTGGTACGCCGTCCGCCTCCCCGGCAACGGCTGGACCGGCTCCGACCCCGCGGGCCGCACCGTCACCCTCCCCGAGGGCCGCGAAGCACCCCTCGCCGCGCTCACCTTCCCCGGCGACGACCGGCCGCGCGGCCTGTCCCAGCGCTGGCGCGAACTGAGCCTCAGCGACCCGGACGGCGTCGTCACCACCCGGTCGGGCGGCGACCACCGCAGCGTGTCCTTCGCCACCGGCAGCGTGGACCTGCCGCCGCTCTCCCACTGGTACGCACTGCGGCCGCGCGACCCCCAGGGCTCGGCCGCGCTGCGCACCGCCGACCGGGAGACCGCAGGCGCCCTCCTCAAGGCCGCCGCCGCGGCCGAGAGAGCGACCGACCTGCCCGGCCTGGTGCGTGCCGCGCTGCCCGCGCTCACCACGCCCCAGCTCGTCGGCGGCGTCGTCGAGGCCCTGCAGTTCGCCCTCACCCAGCAGAAGGCCCTGGACCGCGTCGCGGCCCGGCTCCACCCCGGCGCCGCTGCCGCCGAGGAGACCGTCCAGGGGCCCACCGACCGGCTCCTCGACGAGGCGCTGCGCGGACTCACCGACTCCGGCTACTACCGCTGGGGCGCCGAGACCGACGCCGCCCACCGCACCCTGCGCGAACTCGCCGCCGCCCGCGCGCACACCGAAGCCGCCGCGGTGCCGGGCAGACTGCACTTCGACGTGCCCGTCCTGCCCTCCTCCGCCCTCCCCTGGACACCCCTGCTCGACCAGCCCGCCGCCGTCGCCTACCGCGCCGTCGCCATCGGGACCACCGACGAGCAGCGCACCGCCCTCGTCAGCCTCCTCGGCGCGATCGACGCCCTGGGCCTCGCCTCCGCCGAGACCGCCGCGGGCAGTTGGCGCCGGGTCCTGCTCCACCTGGAGCAGCAGCACCTGCACACCCCCGACGGCGCCGGACACAACCTCCACCTCCGCCGGATCCTGCCGCTCGGCGGCGGCGCCGTCCTCGCCACGACCGAGCACAGCGCATCCGTCCCCGACGGGCACGAGTTCGGCGCCCTCCTCCACGACCCCACCGGACGCTTCACCGTGCCCGAGCCCTACACCCTGCGCGGTGCCGCCCCGCTGGGCGACCCGGAGCGCGGCGCCGACTGGCTGGCAGCCTTCCTCGCGGAGGCCGCAGACCGCGGCCCGGCGCCCTTCGTGCCCGAGGCCGCCGAGGAGTTCGCCCGCCTCACCGGGGTCTCCGCGGCCCTGTCCCGGCTCGTGCTCGCCGGCTTGCCGCACGTCGACAGCTACGAGCACAACTTCCTGCCCACCGCACTGCGCACCGCCCTCGGACTCAAGGCCGCCCTCGCGGCCCAGGCCCGTGACGAGCTCAAGGGCCTCGACACCGCCGTACGGCGGGCCGTGGTCGCCGCGCTGCTCCCCGCCGACCCGGCGCAGCTGTGGACGCAGGGCCCCGACGCCGCCGCCGCGGCCGAGGTGTGGAACCGTCACGTGGGACGCCGTACCCCGGTCCCCGACTGGCTGCTGGCCGAGGCCACCCGGGCCGTGCGCGGCGGCTGGTCCGCCCACCGCGCCCTGCCCGCCGTCCTCGACCCCGCCGCCTCGCGGGCACTCTCCGTGGACGTCGATTGGACGGTCCGGGGCGACCACGTGGAACCGGCGGAGCCCGCCACCGAGCCCTTCACCGAGTCCGTGCTGACCGGAGCCGTCGCCATGACGGCCTGGCTCGCCCACCGGCTGCCCGCGGGAGACCCCGTACGCGCCGCCCTGCCGCCCGCGCTGACGGCGGTACGGCAGCGGCTGGCCGCGCCCGGACTGCTGCTCAGCATCGGGCACTTCACCAGCCTGTCCGACTTCCGCAAGACGGCGGGCACACCGACCGAGACCGACGAGCACCACGAACGCTACGGCGCGGTGATCATGGCCACCTACGACGGCCAGCCCCGCCCCGCCGTGCGCACCTGCCTGCTCGACTCCACCGGTTCCGACCCCTACCTGCGGGTCCTGCGCGCGGACGACCAGCAGCCCGCCGCGGCCGAGACCGCCCTGCGGCTCGCCCACGACCCGCGGTTCGCCGCGCTGCTCGCCGATCCGGGCGCCCCGGCGGCGGGCGCCGTCGGCCCGGACGGCACCTGGTGGCCGCAGGACCCGAGCCGCTCCGTGCCCGAGCTGGTGGCGGAGGCCGCCGACACCTACGGCCTCGGCGCCGACGCGGCCGCCCTGTACCTGGCGCTGCTCGCCCTGCCCGACCCCACCGACCGCAACACCGCGCGGTGGACCGGCTGGAAGCCCGCGCGCCTCAAGGCCGCCCGTGCCGAACTGGCCGCCACCGAGCTGGTGGTGACGGCCAGCCGCACCCGGGCCGGACGCACCCTGTTCCTGCCCGGCGGATGGGCGGAGATGGCCGCACCGGCCCTGCCGGTCGAGCGGTGGAAGCTCGCCCTGTACGGTCCTGCCCTGCACGGCCTGCTGCTGCCCGGGGAACCGGCCGCGGACCTCTACCGCCGGGCCTGGCAGCGGGTCCGCGAAGGCGACGTACCGCGCTTCGAGGAACTCAAGGTCAAGCGCACCCGCGCACGCCGCCGCTGAACGGGCCGCGGCGCACCCCCGGGTGCGCCGCGCCCCGTCCGGCCCCGCCTCCTGCACACCCCCTGCAACACCCCCCGCACACCCCTTACTCCGAGGACCGAGGACCCCGCATGACCGTCACCGACCAGCCCGCCGCCACCCGGCAGGTGCTCCCCGCCGAGGAGCGGTACGCCGCCGAACTGGCCTTCCTCGCCGCCCAGGACCCCGGCCCCCGACCGCCCGGCTGGGCCCTGACCCCCCGCGCCGTCGTCACCTTCGTCTGCGGCAGCGACGGCGCCGAACTGGCCCTGCCGGGCCGCCGCACCGCGGGGCTCCCGGCCAAGCTGGCCATCGCCCCCAAGTTCGTCGGCGAACGCGCCCTCGTGGAACGCTGCGTGGTCACCCTCGCGGGAGAGCGCGGCCTGCTGCTCACCGGCGAACCCGGTACCGCCAAGTCGATGCTGTCCGAGCTGCTCGCCGCCGCCGTGAGCGGCACCAGCGCCCTCACCGTCCAGGGCACGGCCGGTACCACCGAGGACGCCTTCCGCTACGGCTGGAACTACGCGCTGCTCCTCGCCCAGGGCCCCACCCCGCAGGCCCTGGTCGACTCCCCGGTGCTCTCCGCGATGCGGACCGGCCGCGTCGTGCGGGTCGAGGAGATCACCCGCTGCCTGCCCGAGGTGCAGGACGCTCTGGTGTCGATCCTGTCCGACCGGCGCATCACCGTGCCCGAACTGACCGCCACCGAGGACGCGCTGGTCTCCGCCGTCCCCGGCTTCACCGTCATCGCGACCGCCAACCTGCGCGACCGCGGTGTCTCCGAGATGTCCGCCGCCCTCAAGCGCCGCTTCAACTTCGAGACCGTCGCCCCGATCGCCGACGCGGACGCCGAAGCCACCCTGATCCGCCGCCAGGCGGTCGCCGCCGTCCAGCGGGCGGGCGCCGCCTTCGGGGTCGACGACGCCGTGCTCGACGCGCTCGTCACGGTCTTCCGGGACCTGCGCTCGGGCCGCTCGGCCGAGGGCTGGGACGTGGAGCGCCCCGGTACGGTCATGTCCACCGCGGAAGCCGTGCAGGTGGCCGCGTCGCTGGGGGTCTCGGCCGCGTACCTGCCGGGCGGCGACGTCCTGGACCTGCTGCCGGGCCACCTGCTGGGCGTGGTGCGCAAGGACGACCCGGCCGACCACGGACGTCTGCTCGGGTACTGGGACGGTCCGGTCCGCCGCCGGGCCGAGGACGGTTCGGCCATGTGGCGCCGCCTCTGGGACCTGCGCGGGAGCCTGCGTTGACCCCGACGAAGCCGATCCCCGCCGCACGGGCCGGGGCGCCTGCGGGCCCGCCGGTGGCGGACCCGCGCGACGTGGTCGACGCCCTCGCCGCGTCGCGCACGCCGTACCTGCTGGGGGTGCGCCACCACAGCCCCGCGCTGGCCGCGGTGGTCCCGCAGCTGCTCGACGCGTCGGGAGCGGACGTGGTCTGCGTCGAGCTCCCGGCCGACTTCCAGCCGTGGCTGGAGCACCTCGCCGATCCCGAGACCGAGGCACCCGTAGCCCTCGCGGGCACCGGCGCGGGCGGCCGGCTGGCCTTCTACCCCTTCGCGGACTTCTCCCCGGAACTGGCCGCGATCCGCTGGGCCCGGCGCAGCGGCGCGTCCGTGGTCTGCTGCGACCTCCCCCTGGGCTCCCCGGGCTGGACCCCCGCCGACCGGCAGCCGGCCGCCCCCGTCTCCGCCCCCGTCGTCCCCTCCCGCTCCTACGCGGACGCCCTCGCCGCGGCGGGCACCGGGCGCGACGGGGACGACCTGTGGGACCGCGCCGTCGAGGTCCTGGCACCCGGCTGCACCCCGGAAGCCGTGCGCCGCGCCGCACTCGGCGTCGGCTGGGCCCTGCGCGAGGACTCCGCCGTCCCCTCCGAGGACCTCGCCCGCGAGGCGCACATGCGCGAGGTGATCGCCGCCGAGGCCGCCACGGGCCGCCGCGTGGCCGCCGTGATCGGCGCCTTCCACGCCCCTGCCCTGACCCACCCGCCCACCGACGCCGTCCGCCCGACCCCGGCAGAGCCGAACGCGGATCGGGACGGGCGGGGGGAGGGGCCTGTGGCTCCGCCCGGGACCTTGTCCGCACCCGAGGCCGTTCCGGCGACCGTGCCCGCCTCCGGGTCTGCGCCTCCCTCCGTCACGGCGCCCGCGCCTCTGCCCGAGACGGCGGCGACGCCCGAGGCCGCACCTGCGACCTCGCCCGGTGCCGCGACCTCGCCTGGGCCTGGGCCCGGGGCCGAGACCTTGCCTGGGGCCGCGTCCGAGTCGGGGCCTGCGTCCGGGGCTTCGTCGGCGCCCGCGTCTGGGGCCGCGTCTGAGTCCTCGTCCGTGAGGGCGCCCGGTGCCGCGACTTCGCCCGGGACCTCGCCCAGGGCCGAGACCTCGCCTGGGGCCGCGCCCGAGTCGGGGCCTGCGCCCGGGGCTTCGTCCGCGCCCGCGTCTGGGGCGCCGTCCGAGTCCTCGCCCGTGATGGCGGCCGGGGCCGCGCCCGTGCCTGCGGCCGCGACTTCGCCCGGGCTCGCACCTGCGCCCGGGGTGCCGTCCGTGGTGGCGCCCGCGCCCGCGGCCTCGGCCTCGGCCGTGACCTCGCTCGTGCCGTACTCCTACGATCTGCTCGACTCCCGCTCCGGGTACCCCGCCGGGATCCGTGACCCGCTCTGGCAGCAGGCCGTGCTGCGTGCCGCAGGTGATCCCGGGAAGGTCCGGGAGGCCGCCTCCGTCGCCGTCACCGGGCTGTGCCGGGAACTGCGCCGTGCCGGGCACACCGCCGGCACCGGCGAAGCCGCCGAGACCCTCCGCCTCGCCTGCGACCTGGCCGTCCTGCGCGGCCTGCCCGCGCCCGGACGCGGAGAGCTCCTGGAAGCCGTCACCACCGTCCTCGGCCAGGGCGAACCCCTGGGCCGCGGCCGGGCGCTGGCCCGGGCCTTGGAGGCCGTGTTCGTCGGCACCGCCCGCGGGCGGGTCACCCCGCACGCGCCCCGTTCCGGCCTCGGCCCCTCCGTCGAGGCCGAACTCGCCGAGCTGCGGCTGCCGTCCCCCGAGGACCCCGCCCCCCGCGAGATGCGCCTCGACCCGCTGCGCTCCCCGCTCGACGGCCGCCGCGAGGTGCTCCTCCAGCGGCTCCTCGTCTGCGGAGCCTCCTACGGCGAGCCCCTGACCGTCGCCGCCACCGGCGAAGGCGCCGCCCTGGGCACCAAGTGGCGGCTGTCCTGGACCCCTTCGGTCCCTGCCCGTCTGGACCTCGCCGGGGTCCGCGGGGTCACCGCCGCCCAGGCCGCCGCCGGGACCCTGCGCGAGAGCGCCCGCCGCGCCGCCGCCGAGGGCGGGCCGACCCCGGCAGCGATCCTCGCCGGACTGGCCGCGGCCGCCCGCTGCGACCTGCCCGAGCTGGTCGGCGCACGCCTCCGCGAGGCGGCCACCGCCCTCCCGCAGACCGCGACCCTGCCCGAACTCCTCGACGCCCTCGACCTCCTGGAGGCCCTGCGCCGCGGACACCTCCCGGGCACCTGCGCCGCGTCCCGGGCCACCGCCACCGCGCTCACCGCCGACCTGCTCGAAGCGGCCGTGCGCTGCCTGCCCGGACTCGCCGGCAGCGAGGACCCCGCCGACGCCGCGGCCCTCGTGGCCCTCACCGACCGGGCCGCCGCCCACCACCTCGGCGTACGCCTCGACGAGGCCCTGGCCGAGCTGGCCAGGGCCGCCTCCCCGCTGATGCAGGGAGCAGCCCTGGCCGTACGGGTCCTCCTCGACCTGGACCCCGCCGCCGCGCTCGGTGACCGCACCGCGGGCTGGGTCGACGGCGCGGGCACCCCGGACGGGCGGCGCGCGCTGACCCGCCGCCTCGGCGGACTGCTGACCGCCGCCGGACCGCTCCTCCAGTCCTCCCCGGCCGCCCTCACCCCGCTCCTCGACCGGGTCGAGCACCTCGGCGACCAGGAGTTCCTGGACCGGCTCCCGGCCCTGCGCGGCGGCTTCGACGCCCTCGCCCCGGCCGCCCGTGACCGGCTGCTGGACACGGTCGCCGAGCGCCTCGGCGACCGGCCCGACCTCACCCTCGACGCGTCGCCCGCCCTGCTCGCCCTCTGGGCCGCGGCCGACGCCGCCGGGCTCGCCGCCCTGAAGTCGCTCCCGCTGCCCGGCAGCGACGCGCCGGCCGTCCCGCCGGCCCCGCTGCCGGACACCGGACCGGAGACCGAAGCGGCCACGGCTCCCGCCCCCGACGCCGCGCGGATCGCCCCCGCCGACCGCTGGCGGCTGCTCCTCGGCCGCGAGCGCGACCGGCTCCCCGCCGGAGCCCGCCGGTACGCCCACGCGCTCGACGAGCTGTACGGAGCCGGCCGCGGCGAGGGCTCCGCCGGCCTCGACGGAGGCAGCGGCGGCGCCGGCGGCGGCCAAGAGGCCGCCTTCCCCACCGCCCGCGAGTGGTCCGAGGAGCTGGAGTCCCTGTTCGGCGCGGACGTACGGGAAGAGGTGCTCGCCGGAGCGGCCGAAGCGGGCCGCACCGACGTACTGACCCAGCTCGACCCCGCGTCCGTACGCCCCTCCGTGGAACTGCTGAGCTCCGTACTGTCCCTCGCCGGCGGCCTGCCGGAGAGCCGGCTGGCCCGGCTGCGCCCCCTGGTCAAGCGGCTGGTCGACGAACTCGCCAAGGAACTCGCCACCCGGCTGCGCCCCGCCCTGTCCGGCCTCTCCACCCCGCGCCCCACCCGCCGACCCGGCGGCCGGATCGACCTGGCCCGGACCCTGCGCGCCAACCTCGCGCACACCCGGCGGCAAGCCGACGGCAGCGTGGTGGTCGTACCCGAGCGCCCCGTCTTCAGCACCCGCGCGAGCCGCGAGGCCGACTGGCGGCTGATCCTCGTCGTCGACGTGTCCGGTTCGATGGAGGCCTCGGTCATCTGGTCGGCGCTCACCGCGGCCGTACTCGGCGGCGTACCGACCCTCTCCACCCACTTCCTCGCCTTCTCCACCCAGGTGGTGGACCTCACCGACCGGGTCGAGGACCCGCTCTCGCTGCTGCTGGAGGTCCGGGTGGGCGGCGGCACCCACATCGCCGCCGGGCTCGCGCACGCCCGGTCCCTGATCACCGTGCCCAGCCGCACCCTCGTCGTCGTGGTCAGCGACTTCGAGGAGGGCGCGCCCGTCGGCGGACTCCTCGACGAGGTCCGCGCGCTCGCCGCCTCCGGTGCCCACCTGCTGGGCTGCGCCGCGCTCGACGACGCGGGCACCCCCCGCTACTCGGTGCCCGTGGCACGCCAACTCGTCGCCGCGGGCATGCCGGTGGCCGCCCTCAGCCCTCTCGCCCTCGCCCGCTGGGTGGGCGACCGCCTCCGTGGAGAACCCCGTTGAGCCTTCCCGCCGGCGAGCCCGCCGCCCTGCCGCCCGTCGCCCCCGAGGTGCTCGCCGAAGCCGTCGAGAACCTCACCCCGCGCCTGCGCAAGAAGCTGGACGCCGCCATCGCGGCCTGCGCCGCGGGCGCGACCGCCGAAGCGGACGGCAGCACCACCGTCCGCTTCGGCGAGGACGCCCTCGTCACGCTGCGGCCCGGCCCCACCGGCACGGTCACCGCGGCCGGACAGGCCGGGTGCAGCTGTCTGCTGGCGCCGCGCTGCCTGCACCGGGCCGCGGTGCTGGGCGCCGCCCCGCTCGCCGACCCGGCCCCGGCGCCCGTAGCGCAGGACCCGCCCACGGCAGGGCCCGAGCCGTCCGCGCAGGCCGCACAGGCCGCGTCACCCGCCGAACCGGCCGCCGAGGCCGAGGCGGAAGCCCTCACCGGTGCCCAGCTGCGCGCCGCGTCGGCGCTCTGGCGGGCCGCCGCCGAAGCCCTCGCCGCGGGGGTCACGGCGGGCGGCGCCGTCGTCCAGGCCGAACTGCTGCGTGCCGCCCACACCGCCCGCCTCGCGGGACTCCCGCGCGCCGAGGCGGCCGCCCTGCGGGTCGTACGGGGCCTGCGCGCCGCCCGGGAACGCCAGGCGGCCCACCGGCTGGCCGACCTCACCGGGGCTTTCCGCGAACTCCTGCACACCGCCGGGCTGCTGGCCGCCGGAACCGCCGGCCCGGCGCTGACCGGCACCGCCCGGCGCGCCTACGCCCCGGGCGGCAGCCTGCGCGTGTACGGCCTGTGCCGGGAGCCCGTGCTGTCCGCCACCGGGTACGGGGGAGTGGTCACCCACCTGCTCGGCCCGGACGACGCCCGCTACTCGGTCTCGGACGTGCGCCCCGGCGGCCTCGCCCGCGCCCGCGGCGCCGGATCCGCCTCCGTCGCCCTCGGCGGAGCCGTCCTCGACCACGCGGGCCTCGCCCGAGGGGGCCTGCGCATCGCCGGGGCCACGGTCTCCGCGGAGGGCCGGCTCGGCGCCGGACGCGGCGTCAAGGCGACCCCGCTGCCCGGAACCCCCTGGACCGAGGAACCCGCCGCGGCCCTCTTCGCCCGCCCCGCCGCCGAGGTGGTGGCCCGCCGGCTGGCCGAGGAGGACGAGGGGGCCGACCCCGCGCTGCTGGGCTGCGAGGTCACCGTCGTCGGGGCGTCCGGCGACCACGTCCTGGTCCGCGAGACCCGGCCGGACGCGCCCCTGTTGCGGCTGCTGCCCGCGCACCCCCACCCGGAGCTGCCGCACACGGAGAACCTGCGCCGCCTCGCCGAACACCCCGGCCTCCACCTGCGCGTCCTCGGCCGCCCCGACCTCGACCGGGCCGCCGCGCTGCGCCCGCTCGCGGTGGGCCCGGTGCCCGGCGCGGAGTACACCCTGAGGCTCCCCGCGGACTGGCTGGGCCGCGCCGACCTCGGCTACGACCGCCTCCAGGGCAGCCACTTCCCGCCCCGGGCCGAAGCCCCCGCCGGCGCAGCCGCCCCCGCCGCCGCCCCCGACGCACTGGCCGACTCCCCGCTGTGGCGCGTACGCCGCCTGCTGGAGACCGGGGTGGCGGGGGGCCGCCGGGCCGTCGCCGAGGCCGCCCGGGACACCGCGTCCGCCGCCCCGTACGGGCCGCTGCGCCGGGCCGGTCTCACCGCTGCGGCGGAGCTGGCCCAGGCCCTCGCCGCCGAGGCCGACCGCCGCCCGCGCGACGCCTTCGGACGGCTGGCCGATCCCGCCCCCGACGGCTACGCCTGGGCCTGGCTGGCCGCGGCCGCCTACCTCAGGGCGGCCGAACGCTCCCTGGTCGCGGCTTCCTGGGAGGCGGCCCCGGCCCTGCCCTGAGCACCTACGAGGTACGGCCGGCCTGCTCCGGCGATTCACCGCGCAGCAGCCACTGTCTGACGGTCGGGACGCTGTCCAGCAGGCGGCTGACGCGCAGGCCCACGGTCCGGTCGGTCAGCCTGGGCAGCGGGTCGAACTCCTCGGGCAGGACGTCCAGCAGGCTCATCACCCGCTCTCCCGTGCGCAGTGCGAGCAGCAGCTCGCACCTCAACTGCCGCGGGACATCGGGCCGGTGAGGCGTGCTGTTCCACACGGCAGGCCAGAGGAAGTGGGTTCCGCCGGGCGCCGCGTGCGCCTCGACCCACACCGGGTCGAGCCGCTGGTTCAAGGTGAGCTCACGAGCCCGCTCCTCCAGCCGGAGCAGCGAAGCCGTGTCCACGGCCTTCACCTGACGGGGCACCGGATCGTCGGGGTTCATGCCCCGATGCTGCCCGACGGCCTCCCGGGACCGGGAACCGGCCCCTCGGCGGCCTCCGGCCCCAGCCATGCGCGGATCGCGGCGAGGTCCGCCCCGGCGAGCCCCACCCCGGCGTCGACCCGCCGCAGCAGCGCCCGCCCGGGATGGTGCGCGGCCACCCAGGCCCGGTCGGCCGCACCGATCTCGTCGTCGACCCAGACGAACGGCCGCCCGGCCGCGTACGCCACGAGGGCCGGGGTCTTCCAGTGCACCCCGCCCGGCCCGTCGTGCCCGGAGGGCTCGGGCCAGTCCACGAGGGGCAGTTCCGGGAGGCCGAGCCGCGGGGCGACGCACTCGTTCGCGTCCTGGCCCCAGGTGGTCGCCCACACCAGCTCGCAGTGCAGGGAGCGCAGTTGGGGCCCGAGGGCGGGATCGATCCGCGCGAGGAGCGGGTTCGGGCCGGAGCCCTGTGCGTACGGGCCCGCTCCGAAGGGGATCAGCGGTCCGTCGACGTCGAGGAAGAGCAGCGGCTGCTGCCGGGCGCCGGTCATGGCCGCACGGTACCGTCCCGAGGCAGCCCCTGCCGCATAGTGATGAGGCTGTGACCTGGGGGTCTTCTGGACGGCAGTGCTGATCACTAGGGTTCGAGCGTGCCGAAGAACGAAGAGATACCCGCGGGTCAGGACGGCTCGGACGACCAGCGGTGGAACGTGGCGTTCGACGAGGATTTCGTCCGCGCCGCCACCGTGCGCGAACCCGTCCTGCCCCAGCGCAAGAGGGTCTGGCCGCGCAACCTGGTGCTGGGCCTGCTGGCGGTTTCCGCGGCGCTGCTGGTGCTGGAGTTCACGGGTCCGTCGTCGTCCGGCGGAGGGACCGCGGTGCCCGCGCCCGAGACCCCGTCGGCCACACCCGCGGCGACGCCGACGGCACGTGCCGAGCCCCCGTCCGACGCCGGAAGCGGATCCGGCGGGATGGTCCCGCTGGCCGAGGCGTTCCCCGCCGCGGTGCAGGACGGCTCGGGCGGCACCTACACCAAGGTGGGGGCCACCGTGCTGAAGTCCTGCACCGAGCCCGGCACGATCGGCCCCGTCCTGGCCGCCGCCATCGCCGCCAGTGAGGGCTGCGTCGGGGAGCAGATCGCGCTCTACAAGGACGCGCAGGACAACCAGTTCAACCTGGCCGTCTTCACGATGAAGGAGCCGACGGACACCGTGAAGCTGGTGGGCCGGCTGGCGAGGGCCATCGACGACTTCCAGGTGGCCGCGCAGGCCCCGCCGCCCGGATCCGGTCTGCGGACCCTGCCCGCCGACAGCGGCATGGTGCAGTCCTTCACCGGCCAGGACCGGGCCATGGTCGTGGGTATGGGCCAGTGGTCCGACGGACGTGTCGGCGACTTCCAGCAACTGGTCGACGGCCGGCTGATGCCGCTGCTCGACAAGGTCTCGGAGAACGTCGCCCGCTACGAGGGCGCGAACTGACCACGGTACGGCGGCGGATGTCCGTCAGGGGGCGTCCGCGGTCCCGTCCCCGCCCCCGGCCAGCGTCCGCAGCGCCTTCTCGAGGCGGGCCCGCCGGGTGTCCGGGGTGAGTGCCTGGAGCAGCGGCAGGACCAGCTGGTAGCGCCCGGTCCGGTCCAGGGCCTCGAAGGCCTTCCCCGCCGCCGGGTCCGCATCCAGCGCCGCCGCGAGGTCGGGTGGCACCGTCGCCGTCTTCTGCGAGTCGTACGCCGCCGCCCAGCGCCCGTCCTCCTGCGCCCTGCGCACCTCCGCCAGCCCCGGTTCGCGCATCCGGCCCGCGGCGGTCAGCGCCGCCACCTTGTCGACGTTCACCCGGGACCACAGGCTCCGGGCCCGGCGCGGCACGTACTTCTGCAGGTAGTAGCGCTCGTCGAGGGAGCGCCGCTGCCCCGAGATCCAGCCGTAGCACAGCCCGACGTCCACGAGTTCGTCGTCGGTGACCGTCGGGATGCCGGACTTCTTCTTGGCCACCTTGATCCACACGCCCTCGTGCCGCGTGTGGTGTCCGGACAGCCACTCCTCGAACGCCGCGGCGTCCGGGAAGGCGAGGAGCTCCACTCCGTCGATCTCGTCCATGCCCGCAGGCTATCGCCCTCCCCGCGGTGACGGACAGTTATCCTGGAGCCGCCCCGGCCCGGGGCCGGACCCGCCCGCAGGACGGGCGGAGCACACGAGATCCGCGAACGGACGACTGTCCGGCAAGAGATGGAGCCCCCGATGGACGTGCAGCACTTCGAGCGGATCACCGCGTTCATCGAGGCACGGCTCACCCCGCTGTTCGCCGCGGAGACGGGCAGCGAATCCGGCTTCGGGATGGACGACACCTCGCGCGCCCTGCGCGCCCTGCGCAACGCCGTCCTGGAGGCCTCGGCGGTCAAGGGACTCCTTGAGAAGCGGGAGACGGCCGAACCGGCGCTGCGCCGCGTCATCGACCAGTCCGTCGAGCACCACTGGGACGTGCTGCGCGGCATCGCCCGCCAGTGGGAGGACCACGCCGACTTCCAGCGGGAGTTCAAGCGCCACGCGTGGGAGCTCGACGGAGCCCCGGCCGCCGCACAGGGCTGAGCGCACAGGACCGGGCCGCACAGGCCTGAGCCGCCGGGGCTCAGCGGGCCCCGGCGGGTGACGGCCACCACGTGTCCCACAGGGCGCAGTGGTGTTCGGCGCCCGCGTCCACCGTCCGGATCCCGCCCGCCCCCGGTGCCAGGGACAGCACCGGGGCGGAACCGCGGCCGAATCGCGGCCACTCGGGGGCTCCCGGCGCCCGCGGGAGGCCGGTGCGGGCGAAGGCCGTCCAGTAGCCGGTCATCCGGTCCGCCAGCTCCCTCTGCGGGCCCGCCAGCGGCACCAGCGTGAACAGGTAGGGCAGTTCGAAGCCGTGCGAGGCGCCGAACGGCAGGTCCGGCGGCTCGGGCAGCCCGAGGAAGTTCGGCGCGTCGGCATCGCTGAACCGATAGCCGTACGTCGGCACGTACCGCGCCAGCGCCCTGCCGTCCCGCAGCGTCGGGCAGATGAACGACGCGTCGGACAGCACGGCGGCCAGGGCGACCGCCGGTGTCGGATAGGCCGACACGGGATAGCGGGCCGCCACCTCCCGGGCGGTCGTGGGCCCGAACGACAGCTCCAGCCGGACCCGGTAGGCCGCCTCGTCACGGACCGGGTTCACGGCCAGGGTCTGCCCGAGGAAGAGGCGCACCTCGTCCGCGGTGGTGCCCTGCACCACCGGCACCCGGTGGAACCGCCCCTGCTCCAGAGCCCGCCGGGGCTCCTCCGGCAGCCGGCCGTTGCCGTACGGGACCAGGGAGAAGGTCTGCATCAGCTCCGGGGTGGCGAGGGCGTGTGCGTCCAGGGCGCGCAGGCAGTCCAGCGCCGCCCCGGCGGGACGGCCGCAGCCGAGCCCGTCCGCCGCGCGCAGGCCGTCCGCGACGGTGCGCCGCTCGGGCACGAACGGGGTGTACGCGCCGAGCGTCGGCAGCAGGGACCGCGCCGGCAGGCTGGTCGAGCAGGATCCGCTCTGGACGACGGCCCGGTGGAAGAGGCCCGCCGATGCGGGGGAGGTGAGGTGTGCGCAGACGCTGAGGGCGCCCGCCGACTCCCCGAACACGGTGACCGCCCGCGGGTCCCCGCCGAAGCGCTCCGCATTGGCCCGCACCCAGCGCAGCGCCGCCTGCTGGTCGGCGAGGGCGAAACCGGGTGCCCCGCCGAGCTCCGGATGGCCGAACAGGCCGAAGATCCCCAGCCGGTAGTTGACCGTGACGACCACGGCGTCACCCCGGACGGCCAGTCCCCCGGCCCGGTAGAGGTCCCCCGCCCCGTTCATGAACCCACCGCCGTGGAACCAGACCATGACGGGCCGCTGCCCGCCCCGGCCCGCCGGTCCCGCCGGGGCGGTGACGTTGAGGAACAGGCAGTCCTCCGAGCCGGTCGGCCCGCCCGGCCCCAGCGCGGGCAGCTGTACGCAGTGCGCCCCGGGGGCCCCGGCCTCGCGCACGCCCTCCCACCGGGGCGCGGGCCGGGGGAGCCGCCAGCGCAGGGCGCCGGTCGGCGCAGCGGCGTAGGGGATCGCCTCGAACGTGCGGTACGCGCCGTGCGTCCGGCCGCGCACCTGCCCGCGGTCGGTGCTCACGACGGGCCGGTCGGAGCCGCCCCCGTCGGCGGCGGCGGCGGGCACCGCCCCCACGGCGGGCAGCAGCAACAGCAGGAACAGCAGCAAGGCCGACTGGAACCGGACGGCACGCGGATCGTGCACGACTGGGGCCCTTTCCCGTGGGGGCCGGTGAGGCCCGGGGCGGTCTGATGGCGGGCCGGGCGCCGGCCCCGTACGGGCCGCGAAGCCCGTCCGGGCGCGGGGAGCACCCCGTTTGCCCGCCCCGAATGGCGCAGTGAGCGGAATGGGCACTCAATGTAACAAAGCGTGCGCTTCCCATGACGCACGATGACCGGCGCGCGATGTGTAGACCCGCGCGTCGGCGAACGGAGCTTTCCATGAATGACCCCATTTCCCTCACGGCGACCGAACCCGAAGACCGCCAGGGAACCCCCGACACCACCGCACCCGATGCGGCGGGCACCGAGCCCGTCCATACGCTCCTGCGGACGGCCGCGACCTGCCGCCCGCTCGAGGAGGTCACCGAACTGGTGAGCCTTCTCAAGGAGACCGGCCGGCTTCCCAACCCCGGGCACGAGGCGCTGCGCACCGCAGCCGTCACGCGGCCGGTGCACGAGGTCCGCCGGATGGTCGCCCTGCTCGGCGAGCCCCCGCACGCGGTGGACGAGGCGGACATCACGCTCCGCGCCGTCGCCGTCGGACGGCCCATCGCGGACGTGGCCCTGCTGGTGAACATCCTCAGCGACGAGGCGACGGCCGAGCCGGACGCCCGCCCCGTCCCCGAGTCGGCCCCACGATGGGGGCCGGCGGCCGGCGCGGCCCCCGCCGAGCCTCCCGGGGCTCCGCAGGAGGAGCCGCGCGAGGAGCCGTACGAGCCGCCCTACAAGGAGCTGTTCGACGCACCGTACGCCGAACGGCCCCGGCGCACCGCCGCGGGCCGCGCAGTGCCCGCCCCGGCTCCCGCTGCCGGTTCCGCAGCCCTGCGGCACGTACTGCGCTGGCCCGTGGCGCTGGCCCTGCTCGTGAGCGGGGCCCTGCACCTGCCGCAGGACCTGTCGGCCCCGCCGTCGGCGGCTCCCGCGGAGCTCCTCCCCCTCCTCGCGACCGTGCTGTGCCTGGGCCTCGGCGTACTGCTGGCCCTGTGGGACACCACGGCCGTGTGGCGGGCGGCCGCCGTCGCGGCCGTCGGCGTCGTCGCACTGCACGTGCTCGGCGGCACGCTGCACTTCGACCCCCTGGACGGCGCCGTGAGCGCCTCCCTGGCCTGGGCCGGGGTCGCCGCCGTGCTGTGCGCGGCGGCCGTCGCGGTCCTCGCGGGCATGGCCCTGAGGGCCCGGGCCGGGACCCGTACCCGGCCGGGAGAGGCCGCCTGACCGGCGGCCGGCCCTCCTCGGGCTGACCGGTGGTGACCGGCACCCCGCGCGCGGCGCGGGGTGCCGGTCCCTTCGCGTGCGCGGATGCAGCGGGTGCGGCCGGGAGCTCAGGCGAGCAGGTTCACCGCCCGCGTGAACACCCGCGGCAGCCGGGTCGCCAGCGGGACGATCCGCTGCGCCAGGGCCGGCCGGTGGCGGGCCCACAGCAAGGACGCGGTGAGCGTGCGGTAGCTGCGCGACAGCTCCCGCCAGGCCCGCTCGTACTCCTGCGGCCGCCCCTGCCGTACGCAGCGCACGAGTTCGCCCGCTGCCGTCACCGCCAGGGTCAGACCCTCACCCGTCAGCGCGTCGACGTACCCGGCGGCGTCCCCGACGAACAGCACCCGCCCCGCCACCCGTACGCGCGCCTCCTGGCGCAGCGGCCCGGCGCCGCGCACCGCAGTGCCGGCTCCCGGGGGCAGCCGGGCCGAGAGCAGCGGGAAGTCCGCGAGCTGCACGTCGAAGGGGGCCTGCCGGGACGTCAGCAGGGCCACCCCGATCCGGTCCGGGGCCAGCGGGGTCACGTACGCCTCGCAGCCGGCCGACCAGTGCACCTCGACCAGGTCGGTCCAGGGGCGCACCGCGTAGTGGCGGCGCAGGCCGTAGCGCGCGGGCCTGCCGGGCACGGGCGGCACCGTCAGCCCGAGGCTGCGCCGGACGGGGGAGTGCAGTCCGTCCGCCGCCACCAGGTAGCGGGCGGTGAGCCCGGCCGCGCGCACCCCGTGGCCGTCCTGGTCCACCTCCTCGACCCGGCGCGCGACGACCCGTACGCCGAGCTGTGCGGCGCGGGCGGCCAGGGCGGCCTGCAGGTCGGTGCGCCGGACGCCGAGGCCCGGGCCGTGGCGGAAGAGGCCGTCCGCGTGCCGGCCGCTCACCGCGTCCACGTACCGGATGCCGTCGAAGGGCTGCCCGCTCACCGGCACGCCCAGCTCCCGCAGCCGGTGGGCGGCCCCGGGCATCAGCCCCTCGCCGCAGGCCTTGTCGATGGGGGTGGGCCGGGGCTCGACGACCACGGCCTCCAGTCCGGCGAGTGCCGCGTGGATGGCGGTGGCCAGTCCGGCCGGGCCGCCTCCCGCGACCAGCAGGTCGATCACCGGGCGGCGCCCGCCCCGGGGGCGGAGGCCGCGGCGCGCAGCCGTCCCGTCTCCGTCAGCGCGGCCTCCTCGCAGTCGATCCGTACGCGCAGCAGCACCAGGTTGAGGGCGGTGAAGCCGAGCGCCGTCACCCAGGCCGAGTGCACCAGGGGCAGCGCGGCCCCTTCGACGACCACGGCCACGTAGTTGGGGTGACGCAGCAGCCGGTACGGCCCCCGCTCCACCAGCGGCAGCCCCGGCACCACGATCACCCGGGTGTTCCAGCGGGGCCCGAGGGAGGCGATGCACCACCAGCGCAGACCCTGCGCCGCCAGGGCGAGGGCGAGGGCGGGCCAGCCCACGGCGGGGAGGAACGGCCGGTCCAGGAACAAGGGTTCCACCACGCAGCCCACCAGCAGGGCGGTGTGCAGGGCGACCATGGCCGGGTAGTGGCCGCGGCCGTGCTCGCGTCCGCCCCGCGCCAGGCTCCACGCCGCGTGGCGGCGGGCCGTGACGAGTTCGGCGAGGCGCTCGGCCACGACGAGGCCGACGAGGAGCAGGTACCAGGTCGTCGAGGAGGGAAGGGAAGGGGTCAAAGAGGTCGTCGGCATGTGATCACCAGTCACCGGTCACCAGCGGAGCAGGACGAGTTCGGAGGCGAAACCCGGACCGAAGCCGAGCATCAGCCCGACCGACCCGGGCGGTGGCGGGCCTGCCGCCATGACACCGCCGAGGATGTGCAGGACGGAGGCCGAGGAGAGGTTGCCGACGGCCGCCAGCGACCGGCGGCTCGCGGCGAAGGCCGTCTCCGGCAGCGCCAGCGCCTCCTCCAGCACGTCGAGGATCTTCGGGCCGCCGGGGTGGCAGATCCAGGCGTCCACGTCCGGAGGCTTGAGGTCGTGCGCGGCGAGGAAGGACTCGACCTCCTCGGCCACGTGCAGCCGTACCAGCTCGGGGAGTTCACGGCCGAGCAGCATCCGGAAGCCCCAGTGCCCGATGTCCCAGCCGAGCAGGTGCCCGGTCCCCGGGTACAGGCGGCTGCGTGCGGCCACCACCGAGGGCCCGGAGCCCTGCTCGTACAGCGGGTGGTCGCGGCCGACCGCCAGCAGGGCGCCCGCCCCGTCGCCGAACAGCGCCCCGGCCACCAGGTTCGCCATCGACGTGTCGGTGGACTGCAAGGTGAGCGAACAGAGCTCGGTGGACAGCAGCAGGGCGGCGTCCTGCGGCCGGCCGGTGAGCAGCTCGTGGAGGAGACCGACCCCGGCGGCACCCGCCGCGCAGCCGAGACCGAACAGCGGCACCCGCCGTACGTCGGGCCGCAGCCCGCTGCGGGTGGCCAGACGGGCCTCCAGCGAGGGCGTGGCGAGTCCGGTCACCGTGGTCGACAGGACGAGGTCGAGGTCCTGTCCCGTCAGACCGGCGTCGGCGAGGGCGAGTCGCAGGGCACGCTCGCCCAGTTCCAGGGCCGCCTCGACGAACAGGGCGTTCGTCGTACCGAAGTCGTTCGACGGCCCGTACCGCTCCAGGGGGAGCGCCAGGTGACGGGAGTCCACCCGTACGGAGGCGTGGACCCGTTGCAGGAGGGCGGTGTCGGAGCCGGACGGCAGGAAACGGGAGAGCGCTGCCGTGATCTCGGACTGCGGATGGCGATGGGGCGGGAACACGCTGCTCACTGCCAGGACACGTGTCATTGCTTCAACATAGGGAAAAACTGACACTTCGTGAGGAATCACGCGCACCGGGCGCGGCGCCGCATAGCGTGGCCGGGTGCCCCTGAGAACCGCAGAGCCCCGCACCCGGGCCCGGTCGGCCCCCGCCGGACGCCGTCGCGCCGTCATGGGGCTGCTCGCAGCGTGCCACCCGCTGCCGGCCGCCGCCGTCACCCTCTTCGCCGCCGCGCTATCCGCCGCCGTGGGCCGCGGTCTGCCCGGAGCCGTGGTCACCGTGGGGGCGGTGGCCGCCGGACAGCTCTCCGTGGGCTGGTGCAACGACCGGGCCGACCTGGCCCGTGACCTGGCCACCGGCCGCCGGGACAAACCCCTGGCGGCCGGTACGGTCACCCCGGCCGCGGTGACCCGCGCCGCGGCCGTGGCCCTGCTGCTGTGCGTCCCGCTGTCGCTGGCCGCGGGGGTGCTCGCGGGCGTCGTGCACCTCGTCACAGTTGCGGCCGCCTGGGCCTACAACCTGCGGCTCAAGAGCACGCTCTGCTCCTGGCTCCCGTACGCCGTGGCCTTCGGGCTGCTGCCGGCCTTCGTGACGCTGGGGCTGCCCGGCGCGCCGTGGCCGCCGCCGTGGCTCACGGCCGCCGCGGCCTTGCTGGGCGCGGGCGCGCACTTCGCCAACGTCCTGCCCGACATCGAGGACGACCTGGCCACCGGGGTGGTGGGGCTGCCGCAACGGCTCGGCGCACGCCGGTCGGCGGCCCTCGCCGGGCTCCTGGTCCTCGGCTCGACGGCGGCCCTGGTCGTCGGGGTGCCGGGCCGGGTGACGGCGTACGGCTGGGCGCTGCTGGCCGCGACGGCGGCGCTGGTGCTCCTCACGGCCGGCCGGCCGGGACGGCTCCCGTTCCTCGCGACACTGGCGGTCGCTGCGGCGGACGTGACCCTCCTGCTGTTCCGGCTGCGGGGTTAGGTGCTGCGGATCATGCTTCGGGCCGGAGGTCGTAGAGGTAGGAGCGGTCGTTCTTGAAGCTGCGCCAGACGGTCGCCGGGGGTTCGGGCCCGTCGGCGGGTCCGTCGAGGGGGTGGGCGGTGACCAGGCCGTCGGCGATCTCGCAGTGCCAGCCGTCGGCCGGCGACCAGACGCACCACACCTGTCCGTCCGCCCGGCGGTAGGCGGGGCGGCCGTCCCGCCGGCCGTCGCGTTCGAAGTGGTGACGGAGCCCGTCGACGTGGCGCACGAAGGTGAAGGATGCAAGTGCCGTCATTCTTCGGCACCTTAGCGGCACCGGTGGCCCGCCCGGGCGTCGCCGGATCAGGCGGCCGGCGGGCGGCGGGTGCGGGTCCAGGCCAGGAGCTGGTCCGCCGCCCAGGTGTTGACCACGCGCTCCGTCGGTACGCCGCATTCCACGGCCCGTTCGCAGCCGAGGAGCTGCCAGTCCAGCTGGCCCGGCGCGTGGGCGTCCGTGTCGATCGCGAAGAGGGTCCCGGCCGCCACCGCGAGGCGCAGCAGCCGCCGCGGCGGATCCAGTCGCTCGGGTCTGCTGTTGATCTCCACGGCGGTGCCGGCCTCCGCGCACGCCGCGAAGACAGCTGCCGCGTCGAACTGCGACTCGGGCCGGGTCCGGCCGGTCACCAGCCGCCCGGTGCAGTGGCCCAGTACGTCGAGCAGGGGGTTGCGGACGGCGGCCAGCAGCCGCCGGGTCATCGCGGGCGACTCCATGCGCAGCTTGGAGTGGACGGAGCCCACGACGAGGTCGAGCCGGTCCAGCAGCTCCGGTTCCTGGTCCAGCGAACCGTCGTCGAGGATGTCGCACTCGATGCCGGTGAGCAGCCGGAACGGGGCCCAGGCAGCGTTCAGCTCCGCGACCACCCCGAGCTGCTCGCGCAGCCGCTCGGGGGAGAGCCCCCGCGCCACGGTGAGGCGCGGCGAATGGTCGGTGAGCACGCTCCAGTCGTGGCCGAGCGAGGCGGCCGCACGTCCCATGGCCTCGATGGGACTGCCGCCGTCGGACCAGTCCGAGTGGACGTGGCAGTCCCCGCGCAGTGCCGCCCGCAGCGCGGTGGCGGCGGGCGAGGCGGGCGGACCCTCGGGCAGGGCGGCGGCCTCGTCCTCCAGCTTCTGCAGGTACTCCGGGACGGATCCGGCCAGCGCTTCCCGTACGACCTGGGCGGTCTTGGGGCCGATGCCCTTCACGGCCTCCAGGGCGCCGGGCGTCGCGGCCCGCTCGGTCACCGCGGGCCCGCCCAGTTGCCGTAGCGCGGCGGCCGCCGTACGGAAGGCCCGCACCCGGTACGTGGGTGCCTGTGCGCGCTCCAGCAGGAAGGCGATCCGGTCCAGCGCCGCAACCGGGTCCATCGCGTACCTCCCAGACCGCCCCCGTTCCCCAGCCCAGTGTGGCAAGGGGAGGGGCGCGGCGCGCGGGCACACGGGCGCACGGGTGGGTCCGCCGCGTTCAGGGCGTCGATCCCTGAGGTCCGGGTACAGGCGGGGCCAGACGAGGGAAGGCGGGCGGTCATGGACGAGACGCAGACGCAGAGACAGGCAGCGACACAGGCACAGGCAGCGACACAGGCAGGGCCGGAGACGTCAGGGGTGGCAGGGATGGACGGGGTGGCCGGGACCGCGGAAGCTACTGACGCGGCGGAGGCGGACGCTGCGGAGGCGACCGAACCGCACGAGCCCTCGGACGCCGAGCGGGCCGCCCGGGACCGGGTACGCCGCCGGGCGGCCGGGATGACGCACCACGAGACCGCCGCCGCACTGGAGGCCGCACAGGAGGCCGCGGAGGCCGCAGGCGACACCACGATGCACGCCGACGAGGAAGCGCGCGCCACGGTGTCGGAGTGGCAGCGGATCACCGACGTGCTCTTCGACCACGGCGGCCCCTACTCCCCGGACACCGACGCCTTCGTCCAGGGCCAGCTCACCGCACGCAGGAACCGGCGCCGGGCCGCCGCGGAACCGGACCGGAAACCGGCCTGAGCGGAGCGCGCCCGCAGCGCCGGCCCCTGAGTCACGCCTCCTGCGGGGCGGCGGCGTCCAGGGCCGCGGTGAGGCGGTGCAGGCGGGTCTGGAGGTCCTGGATCTCGGCGAGGTCGAAACCGGTGGCCACGGCGATCCGCCGCGGGACCTCCACCGCGCGCTCGCGCAGCGCCGCGCCCTGCGCGGTGAGGTGGGCGTGCACGGACCGTTCGTCCTCGGTGCTGCGCTCGCGGCGGACCAGGCCGGCCGCCTCCAGTCGCTTGAGCAGCGGGGACAGCGTCCCGGAGTCCAGCCGCAGGTGCTGGCCGAGCTGCTTGACCGGCATCTCGCCGTGCTCCCAGAGCACGAGCATCACCAGGTACTGGGGGTAGGTCAGCCCCAGGTCCTTCAGGACGACGCGGTAGAGCCCGCCGAAGGCGCGGGTCGCCGCGTTCAGCGCGAAGCAGATCTGCCCGTCCAGGCGCAGGAAGTCCTGGTCGGCGTGGGTTTCGGTCGGCTTCTCGGTCATGACGGCCAGTGTACCCGGGGCAGACTTGCGAGGCATTTAATTGTGCACAACTGAATTGTGTGCTCTACTTGTGGAGCGGTCGGGCAACCGGCCGGAGCGGTCGGGCAACCGGCCGCCACCACAACTGCCACGTGACACCCCTCCGAGAGGAACCCCCGATGGACGCGCTGTACACCGCTGTCGCCACCGCCAACGGCCGCGAAGGCCGTGCCGTCAGCTCCGACGGCCAGATCGACCTCGCGCTCGCCATGCCGCCGGCGCTCGGCGGCAACGGCCAGGGGACCAACCCGGAGCAGCTCTTCGCCGCCGGCTACGCGGCGTGCTTCGCCAGCGCGCTCGGCCTCGTCGGCCGCCAGGCCCGGGTCGACACCAGCGAGGTGTCGGTCACCGCCGAGGTCTCCATCGGCAAGGACGGCGCGGGCTTCGGCCTGGCCGCGGTGCTGCGCGTCGAGCTCCCCGAGTCCCTGGCCGGCGAGACGGGTGCCCTGCTCGTCAAGCAGGCGCACGAGGTCTGCCCCTACTCCCGCGCCACCCGCGGCAACATCGACGTGGAGCTCGTCATCGAGTGAAGATGCCGGACGCCGGGCGGCCACCGACCATGGAAGGACATTGATCCGATCCATGCGTCGGGGGCCGCACGCCCGGAGGAGCCGTGACCCACACCTACGCGACGGACGTCCTTGTCGTCGGAGCCGGCCCGGTCGGACTGACGGCGGCCGTGGAACTGCGCAGGCACGGCGTCTCCTGCCGGATCGTCGACCGGCTGCCGGCCCGGCTCCCCTTCGCCAAGGCGGTGGGGATCCAGCCGCGCACCCTCGAACTCTGGGACCGGATGGGCCTGGTCCGCGCCGCCCTGGACGCGGCCGTCCCGATGCGCGGCCAACTGCTCTACACCAACGGCACCGAGCAGGCCCGCTTCGAACTCGCACTCCCCCCCGAGGTGCCCTACGGCTTCGCCGCTCTCCCGCAGTACGAGACCGAGCGGATCCTCGACGAGTTCCTGACCTCCCGCTACGGCACCGAGGTCGAGCGCGGCACCGAACTGGTCTCGTTCATCCAGGACGCCGAGGGCGTGACCATCGTCCTGCGCACCCCTTCCGGCGCGCAGGAAGAGGTACGTACCCGGTACCTGGTCGGCTGCGACGGCGCGCACAGCATCGTCCGCAAGGGGCTCGGCCTCTCCTACGAGGGCGGGGCCTTCCCCGAGGAGTACATGCTCGCCGACGTGGAGGTCGACTGGGACCTGCCCCACGGGTACGGCGTGCGCTCCGTGCACCGCGACGCGTCCGGCGCCGTCGACGACGTGCTGGTCTGCATCCCGCTGCCCGGCCGGGCCCGCTACCGGATGTCGATGCTGGTGCCGCCCGGGCTCTCGGCGCAGGCCGTCCCCGACGCGCCGGCCCCGGACGCCGCCCCGTCCGACGGGATCGCCCACGGACTGCAGAGCGGCCGCGCGCCGGGACTCGCAGAGATCCAGGCCGTCCTGGACCGGCTGTCACCCCGCACCACGACGGCCTCCGGCCTGCGCTGGGCCTCGGTGTTCCGCATCAGCCACCGGATCGTGAACCGCTACGCCGTCGACCGGGTCTTCGTCGCCGGGGACGCGGCGCACATCCACCCCCCGACCGGCGCCCAGGGCATGAACACCGGCATCCAGGACGCCTGGAACCTGGCCTGGAAACTCGCCCTCGCCATCGAGGGGAGCGCCCGCCCCGGCCTCCTGCCCAGCTACGACGCCGAACGCCGGCCCGTAGGCGAGGAGGTCGTCGGCCGCACCGTGCGCCACGCCGAGCAGGGCGTCCAGGCCGACCCGGAGGAGGCCGGGACCCTGCTGCTCCGCGAGGCCCAACTGCTCGTCGGCTACCGCGGCAGCCCGGTCGTGGACCCGCCCGGCGAAGGCCCCGGACCCCGCCCGGGAGACCGGGCACCGGACTGCACCGGCCTCACCGGGCAGATCGAGGCCCACCCCCTGCGCCTGTACGACCTCCTGCGCGACACCGGACACGTGCTCCTGCTGTACGGCACGGGCGAGGGGGACGCCCGCTGGATCGAGGAACTCGCGCGGACGGCCCGGGAAGCCTCCGGCGGCCGGATGCGGACCTGCCTGGTCCTCGCTCCCGGCGCCCCGCCCTGGACGGGCACCCCCGCCGCCCACCGCGACACCGCGGGACAGTTCACCCGCCTCTACGCGGCGGACCGGCCGACCGCCTTCGCGGTCCGCCCGGACGGCTACCTCGGCGCCCGGATCTCCCCGCCGGACCCCCAAGCGCTCGCCGCCCACCTCGCAGCCGTCTTCGCGCCGGACGCTCAGCGCCCGTAGGCCCCGCCCCGGGCGGCGCGGGCGGCCTCCTGACGCTGACGCTTGCCCAGCGGAGCCAGGGAAAGGTCCTGAGCCTGCGACTTCAGCTGCTTGAAGCCGTACCCGCGCTCGGTCAGCCAGCTCTCCGCCGCGAGTTCGGCGCGCGCCGTCGCGTCCAGGATGTCCTCCTCCGCCTCACCCGAGTCCAGGAAGCGGAAGGTGAAGAAGGGGCGGGCCGCCACGTCGTACGTGAGGTGCCCCTCGGCGGTGAACTCCGCCCGCAGCATGTCGTGCTCGGCAGCCGCGGAGAGCAGCTCGGCCCGCTGGCCGGCGTCGAGCCCGTCGAAGGAACCACGGACGGTGATGCGGAAGATACGGGTACTCATCCCGGCACCCTAGTTCGCCCCCTTCGTCCCCCGCACCGGAATTTCCCCGCAGCGCGCCCGCCGACGGCGCCGCACCCCGAAAGCCGGTACCGGAACCCCGTTTTGGAATGCCGGACGATCCTCAATACGATCCGGCGATGATCACTAGAAAACGGCTTGCGACCGGGGCGTGCGGCCTGCTCGCCGCCCTGGCCGTCGGGCTCTTCCCGGCGAGCGCCACCGCCGCCGACGGACCGACGGCGAAGGAACCGCCCAAGGTCGACCTCGTCCTGGACGTCAGCGGTTCCATGCGCGCCACCGACATCGACGGCCAGTCCCGGATGGTCGCGGCGAAGCAGGCCTTCAACGAGGTCATCGACGCGGTCCCCGACGAAGTGCGCCTCGGCATACGCACCCTCGGCGCGGACTACCCGGGGGAGGACCGGGCGCTCGGCTGCAAGGACACCAAACAGCTCTACCCCGTCGGCCCGTTGAACCGGACCGAGGCCAAGACGGCCGTCGCCACCCTCGCCCCCACCGGCTGGACGCCGATCGGACCGGCCCTGCTCGCCGCGGCCCAGGACCTCGAAGGCGGTGACGCGACCAAACGGATCGTGCTCATCACCGACGGCGAGGACACCTGCGCCCCCCTCGACCCGTGCGAAGTGGCCCGCGACATCGCCGCCAAGGGCATCCACCTCGTCATCGACACCCTCGGCCTGGTCCCCGACGCCAAGACGCGCGCCCAGCTGACCTGCATCGCCGAGGCCACCGGCGGCACCTACACCTCGGTGCAGCACACCGCAGAACTCTCCGGCAGGGTCAAACAGCTCGTGGACCGCGCGGCCGACCCGGTCGTCAACCCGGTCGCCACCGAGGGCGCCGCGCAGTGCGCGAACGCCCCGCAGCTGAAGCCCGGCCTCTACAGCGACCGCGAGACCTTCGGCGAGCACCGCTGGTACCGCGTCGACGTCCGCCCCGGCCAGGAGCTGCGCGCATCGGTGAGCATCGCCGCCGACCGCGCCGTCAACAACGACTACGGCGTCCTGCTGCGCGCCACCACCGTCCACGGCCGCGAGATCGTCCGCGGCGCCGAGGCGGGCAACGGGCGCACCGACGTCATCTCGACCGGTCTGCGCTACCCCAAGGCCGAAGCCGACGGCGGGGACGAGGACGCCGAGAAGACCGCCGAGACCGTCTGCATCCAGGTCAGCAACTCCTTCTCCGCCCCCGCGTCCGTCAAGACCGCCCCGGGCATGCCCCTGGAGCTGACCGTCGAGCTGGTGGACGGACCCGACGAGGCCTCCGACGCGGCCGCCTTCGGGCTCGGACGCGGCTGGTGGCTGCTGGCCGCCCTCGCCCTCGCCGGCCTGGCGGCCGGACTGGTGTGGGGCTGGATCTCGCGCTGGCGCGTCTCCGTCTGGAGGACCAACTGATGCGTACCGTACGCGTACTGAGCGCCGCCCTGCTGGCCGGAGCCGCCGCCCTCGCGGCGCTGGGCACGGCCGCGGGAACGGCAACGGCCGCCACCCCGTCGGCGAGCCCGAGCCCGGCCACGAGCCCCGCCAAGGGCGCGGCACCCGGAAAGGGTGACGCCGCCCCGACCGAGGCGGGCACCAGCTTCCGCACCGCCACACCGCTGCGCCCGGGCCAGCAGGCCACCGCAGGGGCGTCCACCGGCGACTACCTCTACTGGGTCCTGCCCGTCGACGCGCAGCAGCGCGTCACGGTGAAGGCCACGGTCACCCTCCCCGATTCGGCCTCCCGGCACGGCGCCTCGACCTGGCAGCTGGAGGTGTACGACGGGCTGCGCCGCCGCCAGGCGTGCACCTACGGCATGCAGGCCCGCGCGGTGGCCAAGGAAGCGGCGTCGGCCGAACTGTCCTGCACCCTGCGCACGGTCCGGGCGGGGGCCGAGCCCTGGGCCAACGACCCGCTGCCGGGCAGCTACTACGTACGGCTGACCGTCCTCGACCTGCCGGACGAGGACCTGGGCCTGCCCGTACGCGCTGCCGTCGAGGCCACCGTGTCGGAGAGCGGCGGCGCCTACGCGGTGGACGGCGCCCTCGCCGCGCCGCTGGTCCCCGCCACCGTCACGGGACCGCTGAGCGAGCCGGAGGACGGCTGGTCCGGCGGCTGGTGGTCCGACCGGTGGCTGTGGACCGCGGCCGGCGGAGTCCTCGCCGCCCTCGCGGGCATCCTGGGGTACTCCCTCACACGCGGCTCGGGCCGCCCGTCACGGGTACCGCCCGGCGCCTGACGGCACTGCGAGCAGGCCGGGCGGCCGCGTCCCGGGGGCAGAACCCCGGGACGCGGCCGCCCGCACCCATGGACGCGCAAGTCACCGCGAAAGGCGGGTCCGACCGTGATCGACCGCAACACTTACCTGCACGTACGCTCCCGCAGCGTAACCGTCTTCGACCTCGATGCACGCCTGCCCGAACAGGTCTTCCGGGAGATCGCGGGGGACTCCCTCTTCCACGACTACGACTCCGTCCTCGCCCCGGAATTCTGGCCGGCGCTCAGCGCGCTGGCCCGGTCCCACGGAGACGAACACGTCGAGCTGCTCGTGCTCCGACCGGACTGCGAAGCGTTCTACCTGCCGGAGAGCGGGACGTACCCGGCGCTCTCGCTGTCCGTGGACGCCGGTCCGGACGACTACTGGGCGGCCATCGGCGACGTGCCGCTCGCCGATTCCTGGAAGTCCCTCGCGGTCTCCGCGGACGTCATCGCGCTGACCGGACCTTCCCGGCGATGGGGGTGCTGGGGCGAAAGGGATCCCGAGGTCGCCGTCTTCCGGGGATTTCCCGATGCGGCCGCCCGGGAGGCATGGCGCTCCGCGTTCGGGCTCCTGGACGTGGCGCAGGCGCTGCGCTCCTGCCTCGGGCCGGCCTACTGGAAGACCGGGGTCCCGGACGCCTACGCCGCAGCCCTGACCGCCCACTACGGTCCGATCGCCTGAGAACGTTCGCCCTCCTGCGGCGAAACCGGTGAAAGCAGTGGTCCGGCGGTGTGCCGCGGCTCCGTTGCGGGCAGGCGCGGAGCATGAAAACCCAGCATCCCGCGAAGAAGAACGCGGAAGGGGAGGTCGGCCCGTTCGAGAGACTCGCCGAGCACGCCTCCAATCTGACGAGCTCCGTCTCCTTCGCCGTGTTCTGCGTCCTCCTGGTGGTGGGTTTCGTCGCCGTCCACCTGGCCCACCTGCCGATGGAGTGGCAGCACCTCGCGGGCGACGCGATGGCCGCGGTCTCCTTGCTCCTGCTGGCCCTGCTGAAGAACTCCGAGCGCCGCGCCGAGCACGCGATCCAGCGCAAGCTCGACGCCATCGCGGGGGCGCTCCTGGAACAGATGGAGGGCACCGGCGAGCTGGGCCCGGCCCAGAAGGACCTGAAGAAGGCCATCCGGATGGAGGAGCGCCAGTAGCCGCCGCCCTGCGGGACGCGGCGCGCACCGGCGCGCCGCGTCCCGCAGGGGGACGGCCCGGTCACAGCACTAGCGCAGGCGGGTGATCCGCGTACCGAAGGAGGGCTCGGCCAGCTCGCCCCGGACCGCGACGGGCACGCTCTTCGCGCCCTCCCCCTCCCCGACGGTGAGGACGCCGACCTCGGTGCCGGCCTTCGCGCTGTGCGGGGTCGACGAGCCCCCCGCGCTCAGGGTGAGCTTCAGTTGCTGACCCGGTACGCCGATCACGTTCAGGTCCTTGGTGGCGACCAGAGGGGTGCGGCCGCCGAGGCCGTCGTCCACGTGACCCACGGTCTGGCCCTGGCGGACGACCGGGGCGGAGGCGAGCGCCCCCCGCACCGCCTCGATGATCTTCTTGCTGTTCGTCTTCACCAGGCGCAGGCTGTTCTCCGCGTTGAGGTCCGGGCCGTCCACCCGCTGCTCCATGAGCGTGCCCAGGATCAGGGGGGTCTCGTCGCCGACCGACTTGTACGCCGCCCACATCAGGGCGCCGCCCGCGGGCGTGCTCGAACCGGTCTTGATGCCCCGGATGCTCAGGCCGTTGACCGTGAGCAGGTCGTTGTTGTTGGTGAGCTGCTTGGACAGCCCCTTGATCTCGGCGCTGGGGAGGGCGACGACCGCGCGGAAGGCCTCGTCCTTCATGACGGCCTCGGCCAGCTTCAGCTGGTCGGTGGCGGTGCTGACGGTTCCCGCGTCCAGCCCGCTGGGATCCGTGTACGTGGTGCTCGTCATGCCGAGTTCCCGGGCGGCGGCGTTCATCTTCTCGACGAAGGCGGCTTCCGAGTCGGTGCCGGTGTCCCAGCGCGCCAGCAGCCGGGCGACGTTGTTGCCCGACGGGATCATGAGCATCTTCAGCATGTCCTGCTGGCTGAACTTCGTCCCGGCGACGAGGTTCTCGATCCGGGACTCGTTCTCGGAGGTGCCGTCCGCCACGGTCTTCGCGTCGATCTCGATCTGCGGGCCGGCCTCGCCCTTGCGCAGCGGGTGGCCCTTGAGGACGACGTAGGCCGTCATCACCTTGGCGACGCTCGCCGTGGGTACGGGCTTCTGCTCGCCGAAGGTGCCGATGTCGCCGGAGCCGGGGATGCGGACGGCGCCCTGGCCCTTGGCGGGCCACGGTACGGAGAACTGCCCGTCGAGGGTGTGCGTCGGCTCGGCCTGGACGAGCTGCGGGGAGGGCAGGGGCCGCAGCAGTTGGGCGCCGGTGACGGCGCCGGCGAGGAGCAGCAGGATCGGGGTCCACACCTTGACGCGGCGCACCACGGTCCGGCGCGGGGTCTCCGGCGGCGGCGCGGTGTTGGTGAGCTCGGCGAGCAGGTCCAGCGGGGGCAGCGGGGCCTCGCGGGTGGGCTCGACGACCTCGGCCGGGGCCGGCCGGGGGGCCGGCCGGGGGGCCGCCGGAGCGGGTACCGGAGCCGCTGCCGGTGCGGCCGGCCCGGCCGGGGCGTCCAGGTCCTTGAGCGCCACGAACCGGCTGGTCCGCTCGGCCTCGCTCTCGGCCACTTGCGCGCCCGCGGTCTTGCCTTCGTTCTCCGGCTCAGGCTCGGACTCGGACTCAGGCTCGGACTCAGGCTCGGACTCGGACTCGGACTCGGACTCGTTCTCGGGTACGGGTTCGCTACCTTCTTTCCGCGCCCAGGACGGCACCCTCCGCGGGGCTTCTGGAGCGGCCTCCCGCTCGGGTTCGTCCTCGACGCCTGCCGCGGCGCCGTCGTCGGAGTCGGGCTCCGCCCCGGCAGTTGCGTCGGGGTCGCCTGCTGCGGGCTCCTCGGAGGCCACGGCCGTGTCCTCGGCAGCGGTTTCCCGGCCGTCCTCGGCGGCCTCGTCGGTCCCGGCCTTCTCGACGGGTTCGGCGGCCTCGACGGGTTCGGCGGCCTCGGCGGCCTCGACGGGTTCGGCGGCCTCGTCGGTCTCGTGCTCCGGCTCGGCGTCCTGGGCGGCCTCGTCGTCGGGGTCGGCCTCGGTCTCTTCGACGGCCTCGTCCGTCTCGGGTGCCTCGTCGGCCTCGGCGGGGAGTTCGGCCTCAGGGGTGTCGTCCTCGGCGGGTGCGGCCGGGTCCTCTGCCGCGGGCTCGTCCTCGGGCCGGGCGGTGTCCTCGGCAGCGGGTTCCTGAGCGGTGTCGGCCGCGGTGTCCGCCGTCGGGGCCTGCGGATCCGACGCGTCGGGTTCCCCGCCGGGTGCCGAAGTCCGGGTTCCGGGGGCGTCCGGAGCACCGGCCGGGGTGCTCGTGTCCTCCGTACCGGGTTCCGTTGCCGGGACCTCGGTTCCTTCTGCGTCCGGAGTGTCCGGGGAACCGCCCGCCACCGTTACCGCCTTCATCACTGCCCCGCCTTGCCGCTCACCCCCGGCAGCCGCCGCCCGCACCGCTCCCGCGGTGGCCGGCGGCCCGCCGGTTCTTGCCGATACCGTCCGGCGAGGCCCCCGCAGGAGCCTCGCCGACGTGCTAGATGCCGGCCGGGCACGGTCCGTTCCAGGAGCCGGATCTTGTGACCGTTCGGTCATACTCGCGCCCGCGCCCGGCCGTCCTACGCGGCGTACGCCTCCAGTTCGGACAGCTGCCCCGCGGGCCAACCGGCGTTGGCGGTGAAGGTCAGCCGCAGGTACCGGGCCGTGGCCGCGGGCAGCGGGACGGTGACGGTGTTGCTCCCCTCGGTGAACACGTACGCGGCCGAGCCCTTCAGCGTCGACCAGGAAGCGCCGTCTGCCGATCCGAGGACCGACAGGGTCTGGGTGCGGGTGCCCCAGGACGCGGGGAGCTTCAGGACCAGGCGGCCGACGGTCCGTCCGGCTCCCAGGTCGATGGTGAGGGACTGCGGGAAGGCGCTGTTGGCGCTCTCCCAGTAGGTGCCGCCGTTGCCGTCGGTGACGTGCGAGGCGACGTAACCCTGGCTGTGGCCGGTGTCCGACGCGGTGCGCCCCAGGGCCAGATTGGTCCCGGCCGACGGCGTGGGGGTGGGCGTCGGCGTCGGCGGGGTCGTAGGGCTGCCGTCGGCGGCGTAGACCTCGAACTCCGAGACCTGTCCGGCCGCCCACCCGGTGTTGGCGGTGACGTGCAGGCGTACGTGGCGCGCCGAGGCGGCGTCGAAGGCCAGCGTCGCGCTGTTGCCCTTCGCGGGGTCGAAGGCGACGGCGCTGGAGGCCTTCAGCGGGGTCCAGGTGGAGCCGTCGGTGGAACCGAACACGGAGAGGGTCTGTGTCCTGGCCGCCCAGTCCGCGGACGGCGGCAGTTTCAGGGTGACCCTGCCGACGGCCTTCGCCTCGCCGAGGTCCACGGTCAGGGTCTGCGGGAAGGTGCCGCCGTTGCTCTCCCAGTAGGTCGACGCGTTGCCGTCCACGGCGTTCGCGGCGTTGTACGACTGGACGGAGGAGGAGGCGGTCGCGGGACGGCCCTGGGCCAGGTTGCCGTTCGGCGGTGTGGTCGGCGGGGTCGTCGGGGGTGTGGTGGGAGGAGTGGTGCCGCCGTCGGAGGGGACGCCGCCGTTCGTCCACACCGGGGCCGGCCACACGCCGGAGCAGGTCTGGCCGGTGTTCCAGCCGGAGTTGCCGCCTCCGTCGGTGATCTGGAGGCCGGTGCCGATGCAGTTGTGGACCGGGGTCGCGGCCTGCGCGATGTTCTTGGCGGTGACGTTGGTGAACTTCATCGCGATGGCGGCCTGCGCCTGGATGGCGTACGTCCCTGCGCCGTCGATGTTGATGTTCGTGAAGCTGACTCCGCTGACGGCCCCCTCGATCGAGTGGATCGCGGCGTACGAGGAGTCCAGGACGTCGGTGTCGGAGATGTTGATCGCCGCGCCCTGTACCGGTTCGTTGAGGCCGGAGAACCAGATCGCGCCGACGCCGAAGTTCCAGTTGAAGTCGCTGTTGCCGGCCCGGATCAGGGTGTTGCGGGCGGCGGTGATGGTGCCCGCCACCGCGGTGCCCTTGCCGGAGGTGACACCGGGGTAGCGGTTCGCGATGTGCAGTCCGCCGCCGTTGCTGACGGTGTCGGACATGACGTTGTCCGAGATCGTGAAGTCCTTGCCGCCGTAGGTGACGATGTTGTTGGCCAGGATCGGCAGGACGACCGTGTTGTGGTCGAAGCTGATGTTGACGTTCGGCTTGTCCTGGGGCCAGGAGGCCAGGCCGTCGTCACCCGCGTTGCGCACGAACGTGTTGGTGACGCGAGAATTCGTGACACCCGTGTGGAAGTTCACGCCGTCGGCCGTCATGTCGAGGAAACGGCTGTTCTTGATCGTGAAGCGGTCCATGGGGCCGTCCATCCAGGCGGCGACCTTCACGTGCTGGATCCACAGGTTGTCCACGGTGGAGTCGGACATGGCGCCGCCGATGGCGTTGACCTGGTCGTCGTCGATCCGCTCGCGGATGTCGCCGATGATCGCGAAGTCCTTCAGGGTGACGTTCCTGCTGGGGCCGTTCGCTTCGTGCGGACGCACCGGGCCGGTGTAGCCGCCACCGGGGACGTACTTGCCGTAGAACCCGGCCGCACGGCTGCGGTTCACCGGGTCGCGCCCGCCGAACACGGTGTACCAGGGGCCCGCGCCCTGGACGGTCACGCCGTCCACGACGACGTGGTCGTGGAGGGTGTAGTTGCCCGCCGGGACGAAGACGGTCCTGCCCTGGGTGCGGCCGGCATCGACCGCGGCCTGCATCCGCGCGGTGGAGTCGGTGGCCCCGGTGGGGTCGGCGCCGAAGTCCGCGACGGCGTCGAGCGCCCCCGCCGGCTTGGTGCCCGCGGCGGCGACCAGCTCGAAGTCGGCCAGGTCGACGGTGAAGGTCGGGGACTGCGCCGTCGAGGTCACCTGCACCCGGATCCTGGTGCCCGCCGGGTAGGTGGCGCCCAGCAGGGTGCGGGACTCGTCGTAGAAGTGGTGGGGGTTGGTGTCGCCCGGGTTGTTGTTGAAGGGGTAGCCGCCGTAGTACCAGCTGTACTTGGAGGTCACCGGCAGGGTCCGGACCGACCGGCCGTCGGCCTGCACGTCCAGGGCCGCGTCGCGGCCCTTCCCGTCGGCGGTGTCCGGGAGGCTGTAGCGCAGGGACATCGCGTTGGCGGGCTCGGTGAGGGTGAACTCCACGTACTGGCCCGCGGCGTTCAGGGTCACCGCCTGCCGTCCGGAAGCTTCCGAGGGGAGGTGGCCGTAGTACCGGTCAGGGCCTATGAGGGTGCCGTTGGTGTGCGCGTACTCCGCCTCCAGCTCGGTGAACGGCACCTGCGCGCCGCGGCCCGGTATGCCGACGGGTGAAGGGGCGGGCACGCCCGCGGCGTGCGCCTCGGGGGCGCTGCCGAAGGTGAGCGCCGTCAGGGCCGCGGTCGCGGTCAAGGAAAGGGCGAGGAAGACGGCGGCGCCCCGCCGTCTGATCCTGCGGACGGGGTCGGGGCTCGGGGCGTGACGGGGCGGCAGATGATTCACGGGGCACGCACGTCCTTGCGGCTCGATCGGCGGAGAGGTGCTCGGCTCAACGCAGGAGGCTACGACTCCGCCGGAAGGAAGTCTATGAACGCACGCAAGAAACCGACTGACATTCGCAATAAACCCGTCACACAGGGCGTGGAGGGGACGCTCCGGTGGAACGGCCGCATCCGCACGGTGCCCGCGAGCCGTCCGCGCCCGGCACGGACAGGCATGATGGGCCGCCGGACGACAGAGCGAAACGAGGAGGCGGCCATGGCGGCGGAGGCTGAGGCAACGGCCCGGGCGACGGTGCAGTACGAGGACGAGCAGGTCCGCGTCACCCGCTGGGACTTCGAGCCGGGAACCACCACCGGCCCGCACGTCCACGCGTACGACTACCTGGTGGTGCCGGTGGCGGACGGCCGGGTCACGGTGCGCGGCGCAGACGGTACGTCGGCCGAGTCGCAGCTGCGCACGGGGGAGACGTACGCACGCAAGGCGGGCGCCGCGCACGAGGTGGTCAACACAGGGGCCGAATGGCTGGCCTTCGTCGAGATCGAACTCAAGCAGCAGCCGGCGGCGGGGGAGTGACCCGGCCCGGACGGCCGGTCAGGGCAGGTCGTACCAGGCGAACGCGCTGATGCGCCAGCCCTCCGGGGTGCGGACGAACTGGATGGTCTTGGTCCCCCCTCCCTCGAAGGGCTCGCCGTCCAGGATCCCGGACTTGCGGTACTCGCCGAAGCGCGCGGCGACGTCGCCCGAGATGTCGGTGCGCTCCGAGGTCTCCCACTCGGAGAACTCGGTCAGCCGGTCACCGGCCAGCAGCCGCTCGCGGGGCTCGATGAACTCGTCCACGGTGTAGGCCGTGAACTCCGGGCCGGTCTTGACGATCACCCCGCCCGGGAGGAGCAGGCGGCGGAGCCGGGCCACGTCGGCGGCCCGGCCGTCCCGGTTGTCGAAGGCGCCGTAGAACTCGGCGGTCACCGTGTCTATCTCTTTCTTGGACATGGCGCGACGGTAACACCGGCGGTTTCAGCGGGTGTTGTGCGGCAGCAAGATGCGGGTCGCGACCTGCCGGTCGGCGTCCGTGTCGATGAAGGAGACCATCAGCGGGCTGCTGCCCGTCGGCCCGCCCACGGTCGCCCGCAGACGGTAGCGCTCGACGCGGACCGCGTCACGGGCCAGCGGTGCGCCGCCCGCGTACAGGGACGCCGGCTTCTCGTCGCCCGCGATCCGCAGCGTCGCCGGGTGCCACGTCCCGGAGGCCCGGTCGAAGCGCTCCAGACGGAAGCCGGGCCCGAGGCCCGGCAGGTCGCCCGGAGCGCCGGGGAGGGCTTCCATCTGGAAGACGACCAGCAGGTGCCCGTACGCGGCCGAGTTCCCGTTGCGCAGGGTGACGGTGAACTCCTGCGCAGCCCCGCCGCGTACGAGGGAGAGCCGGCCGCCCGGGGTACCGGCCGCCGCCGTCAGCCGGGTCTGCGCCGGGGGCGGCGCGGTCGTCGCCCGGGGCGGGGACGGCGCCACCGACGCGGAGGCCGCGACGGCGGGCGGATCGGAGGGGGAGGCGGGAGCGGACGGGCTCGTGGAAGCGGTCGCCGGGGCCGATGCGGGCGCCGAGCCGGTTCCGCTCGCGGACGCGGACGCCGAGGGGGCGTCCGAGACCGCGGGCGCCGCCGCGCCCGCCGGGGACGGCGAGGATCCGTGCGTACAGCCGGTCAGGCCCGTCAGCAGGAGCGCGGCGGTGGCTGCAGCCGTGGCGGCGGTTCGGGCCGTGCGGCGGCGGGCGTACGTGGGCATGAAGGGGCTCCCCCGGGTCGGCTGAGCCGGAACCTAGCAAGCACCGGATCCGGCCACGAGGCCGATCGGGCTTCGGGGCGGCGACGGTTCGGTCACGGCCGCCGCCGGCCACCCCCACCGCGTCCGCACACCGCGTCCGCACACCGCGTCCGCACACCGCGTCCGCCCGCCGCGGCTCAGACCAGGGGCTTGTCGAAGCTGAAGGCGGTGACGGACATCCGCTCGCGGAAGTAGAAGCGGTGCGCCTCGGTCCGCTGGGTGCCGGAGTCCAGGGCCAGAGCGGTGCAGGACGCGGCCCGGGCGTGCTCCTCCAGGTGTGCGAGGAGGGCGTGGCCCACCCCCGTCGAGCGGGCGGCGGAGGCCGTGACCAGGTCGTCGACGTAGAGCTTGCGGATCGCGCTGGTGTTGGCGACGATCCGCCAGCCGGCGGCTCCCACGCAGACGCCGTCCGCGCCGTAGGCCGCGGTGAAGCGCAGGCCCTGGACCGAACCCTCGGCGAGGACGGACAGGAACAGCTCCTCGGTGAGGTGGGGGCGCAGTTCCCGCAGCACCGGAAGCAGGTCGCCGGTCAGCCGGGGGTCGCCGGGCTCAAGGTCGATGATCTTCATGAGGTCAGCCTAATGCCGTGGCCGGAAAGGTTTCCCGTGCGGGGCTCCCGGAGGCCTCCGGCTCCCGGCCTTCCCGCCTTCGGCCAATCGGCTTGCTCTCGGCCGTCCCCGGCCGTGCGGCGGGACAGGGGCAGGACTCCTCTCTAGGTTCGTGGGTGACCACTCCCCCCTCGAAAGGTGGATCCATGCGTCCCGTGCGTTCCCTGCTCACCGCTCTTGCCGCCGGTGCCATCGTCCTCGGCGGTGCCTCCGTCGCCAGTGCCGACGTGGTGGTCTACGCCCCGGCCGAGAACTCCTACACGATCGTCTTCGGCGACTGGCTCCAGTTCGCCGCCGACGACGTGTTCAACGCGGGGCACGACAACACCGTCGGTTCCAACAACTGACGAACGCCGCCACCGGGTCCCGGTCCCGCGCACACCCCGCGCGGGACCGGGGCTCAGCGTTCCGGGAAGGCGGCCCGCACCCGCAGACCGCCCTCCGGCCGGGCCTGCGCGGTGACCGAGCCCCGGTGCGCCACCGCGATCGAGCGCACGATCGCCAGCCCCAGGCCGTGCCCCGCACCCACCCGCGGCCGGGCCCGGTAGAAGGGCTCGAAGAGCCGCTCGACGGATGCGGCATCCACGCACGGGCCGGTGTTCTCGACCTCGACGAGCACCCCGTCGGCCCGCCGGACGGCGATCCGCACCTCGCCCCCGGGAAGGTTGTGGCCGATCGCGTTGTCGAGCAGGTTCGACACCAACTGGCGCAGCAGCGCCGCGTTCCCGGCCAGTTCGGCGCCCTCCGGCGCGTCCACCCGCAGCGTGACGTCCCGTTCTGCGGCCGAGGCCCCGTGCTCCCGCGCGAGCCGGCGCACCACCGCGGCCAGGTCCACCGGATCCGGGTCGAAGAGGGTGTGCTCGGCCCCGGCGAGGTCCAGCAGCGCCTTGACCACACCGATGTTGCGTTCGTTGGTCTCGCGCAGCATCGGTGCGAGTTCGGCCAGTTCCTCGCCGCTGCTGTCCTCGCCCGCGATCTGCAGGATCGCCCGGGTGGTGGCCAAGGGGGTGAGGAGTTCGTGCGAGGCGTTCGCGGCGAAGCGCCGGTGCGCGGCGAAGGACTCCTCCAGCCGTTCCAGCATGCCGTCGAAGGTGTCGGCCAGCTGCCGGAGCTCGTCGTCCGGCCCGTCTGCGTCGATCCGGTAGCCGAGGTCCCCGTCGCGCGCCCTGGCAGCGGCGCGGCTCACCTCCTGCAGGGGTGCGAGGAGGCGCCGCGACATGATCCAGCCCGCGCCCAGCCCCACCGCCATGATGACCAGTACCCCGGCCGTCGATACGCCGAGCACCGCAGCCCAGACGTCCTGCTTCGTACGGACCGACTTGGTCGTCGAGGCCCCTTCGTACGGGCTGCCCTTGGCCGGTGTCTCCACCTCCTGGAGCGGTCCGCCCGTGGTCGGGGGCGCGGGGACCACCGGGCCCGAGGAGGCCAGCCGTACGGGGATGTCGTACGTGGGCACGTAGCGGATGCCGACGTAGATGATCGTCACCATCAGGGCCGCGCACACGGCGAGCGCCCCCGCGAACCCGGCGAACAGCCGGCCGCGGATCCCCAGGCGCCGTGCGCGCGGGCCGTGCGGCCGGGACCGGGGCCGGGGCCGGGGTCGGGGTCGGGGACGGCGGCTCACGCGTCGCCGAGGTAGTAGCCGGCCCCGACCGCCGTCCGGACCAGCTGGGGCTCGCCCAGCTTCCTGCGCAGCGTGTGCACCACCAGCCGCACCGCGTTGGTGAACGGGTCGGTGTGCGCGTCCCAGGCCTTCTCCAGCAGGTGCTCGGCGCTCACCACCCCGCCTTCCGCCCGCATCAGCAGTTCCAGGACGGCCAGTTCCTTCGGGGTGAGCCGGATGTCGGCGCCCGCCCGCGCCACGCGTCGGCGGTGGGTGTCGAAGCTGAGGTCGGCGAAGGCCAGTACGGGCGCGAACGCGACCGGGCTGCGCCGGTACAGGGCCCGCAGCCGGGCCACCAGTTCGGGGAAGTCGAAGGGCTTGGCGAGGTAGTCGTCGGCCCCCAGGGACAACCCTTCCACCTTGTCGCCGAGGCGGCCCGCCGCGGTGAGCATCAGGATCCGGCAGCCCGGGTCGAGGGTCTGCAGGCGTCGGCACACCTCGTCGCCGTGGACCTCCGGGAGGTCCCGGTCCAGGACCACCGCGTCGTAGTCGTGGACGGCCAGCCGGTCGAGGGCGCTCTGCCCGTCGTGCACGACGTCGACGGCCATGGCCTCGCGGCGCAGCCCGATCTCCAGGACCCGCGCCATGTACGCCTCGTCCTCCACCACCAGTACGCGCACGACGCCGTCCCGTCCCCTTCCTCGTCCCTGTTCCCGCTGCCCGTCCCGTACCCGGCCGCTCCCGGCGGTTCCCGGGCCGGGCCGGGCCGGACCTTCTGGATATCAGAGCACGCATATGACCGGTGTTTGAATCCGGCTCCCTTACCGCCGCGGACTAAACGCGCGTCAAAACCCCGGGAATCTAGCGTTGTTCTCGTTCTCGTGAAACAAATTCGGGTGGTTGCCGGAAGGATGAGAAATTAATGAATTTCCTGAAACGCGCGGGGTGGAGGCTTGCCTCGCATCTGGGCAAGACGGTCATGCTGACCGGTCTCCTCTTCGTGATCTGCACCCTCGTGCTCTCCGGATTCCTGATCCAGGCGGCCGCGGCCCGGGCCGCCGAGAGCGCCAAGGAGAGCGTGGGCGTCGTCGCCACCATGCAACTCGACGTGAACGGCCTGATCAATTCGGGCAAGGCGAAGAAAAACAATGGGGCGGCCGCCGGCGTCATCGGGCCCGAGGGTGACCTGCGCCGGGAACTGGTCGACAAGATATGCGCCTCGTCCGTGGTGGCCCAGTGCAACTACTCCACCGAGTCCGGCGCCGCTCCGACCGACGGGACCAAGCTCTACGAACCGGTCCCGCTGCCCGCGGGGCAGAAGGACGACGGCCTCGACTTCTTCAAGGCCGAAGGCGTCCGGGACCTCGACGCCGTCTCCTCCTTCCGGTCCGGTGACGACAAGCTGGTCGACGGCCAGGGCATCGAGCCGGACAGCCCGCGCGACATGGTCGTCATCGAGGAACGCCTGGCCAAGGCGAACGGCTTCAAGGTGGGCGACCGGATCAAGCTCCAGGTGGGCACCATGCCCGCGGTGGGCCAGGAGAAGGACGAGCGCCAGTACGAGTTCCTCGTCGGCGGGATCTACCGGAGCGCCACCCCCGACTCCGGCCAGTACCTCCCCGCGATGATGAACCCCGCCAACCAGCTCTACGTGACCCCCGAGGGCGGCAGCCTGCTGCTCGGCAAGGACCCCGCGGCGGGTGGCGCCGTGGTCCGCTCCGCCACCTTCACACTGCGCGGCCCCGACGACCTCGCGCAGCTCAAGGCCGACGCCGAGGCGGCCGGCGCCGACCCGGAGATCTTCCCGCTGACCGTCAACGACAAGGCGTACCGGACGCTGGTGGGCCCCATCACCAGGACCGCCTCCTTCGCGACCGCCACCGTGTGGCTCGTGGCCGTCGCCGGCACCGCGATCCTCGCCCTGGTCGTGGCCTCGAACCTGCGGGAGCGCCGCAACGAGCTCGGCATCCTGATGTCGCTCGGCGAGCGCAAGCCGCGACTCCTCGGCCAGCACCTCGTGGAGGTCACCGCCTGCGCGGTCGCCGCCATCGGACTCGCGGCGGCGGGCAGCCAGTTCCTGTCCCAGGCCGTCGGGGACCAGTTGCTCGCGGGCGAGGTCTCCTCGGCAAAGGAACAGGCGGCCTCCGAGGGCCGGCAACGGGACCCCGGCGACGTCATGGGCGGCTCCGGCACCGGCCTGGACTCCGGCTCCGGAACCGATGCCGACACGCCCGGGCCCATCGACCGCATGGACATCCATACCGGCCCGGCCGACATCGCCAGGATCGGCGCGACCGGCCTCGGCATCGCCGCGCTCGCCACCCTCCTTCCCGGCATCCGCGTACTGCGCCTGACCCCCCGCGACATCCTCTCGAAGGGAAACTGACCATGGCGGCGATCCTCGAACTGGCCGGCGTGAGCCACACCTACCGCTCCGGATCCCGGCAGCGCACGGTCCTCAAGGGCATCGACTACGGCTTCGAAGCGGGCCGCATGTACGCCGTGATCGGCCCCTCGGGCAGCGGCAAGACCACACTGCTGTCGCTGGCCAGCGGCCTGGACTCACCCACCGAGGGAACCGTCCGCTTCGACGGCCGCGACGTGCGGGACATGGGCCTGGGCACCTACCGAAACCGGCACGCCGCCACCGTGTTCCAGTCCCTGAACCTGCTCACGTACCTGACGGCCGTCCAGAACATCACCTCCGCCATGGAGATCACCAAGGTCCGGGGGCGCCGCCACAAACAGCGCGCCGTGGAACTCCTCGACCTCCTCGGCATCGACCGGGCGGACCAGCACCGCCGCACCCTCCAGCTCTCGGGCGGCCAGCAGCAGCGCGTCGCCATCGCCCGGGCGCTGGCCTGCGAGGTCGACGTCCTCTTCGCCGACGAACCCACCGGAGCCCTCGACCACGAGACCGCGGCCGACATCATCGAGGTGTTCCGGGGGCTCGCGCACGACGAGGGCAAGTGCGTCGTCGTGGTCACCCACTCCGCGCAGGTGGCCTCCGCCTCGGACGAGGTCCTCAGGCTCAAGCGGGGCAAGCTCTCCGCCGCGTAGGGAGAGCCGTCTCGCGCCGGGCCCGGTCACGTGTCGAAATGGGAAGTCCGGCTCCGACGTCACGGTTGAAAGGCCCCGAACCGTCCCGGCGCAGGGCACGAGAGCAGAAGGAGTGGGTCCGCATGAAGTACATGCTGATGGTCCTCGGCAAGCAGGGCGACTACGACGGCATGACCGGCAAGCCCGGCGGCAACGGTCCGGCCTGGTCGGAAGCGGATATGCAGGCCATGTTCGCCCACATGGGCGCCCTCAACGACGACCTGGCCGAGGCGGGCGAGCTCATCGACGTACAGGGACTGGCCGAACCCCGCCAGGCCCGCCTGGTGACCGCCGGTCCCGACGGAGCCCCGGTGGTGTCCGACGGCCCCTACGGAGAGGCCAAGGAGGTGCTCGCCGGGTACTGGATCGTCGACGTCCCCGACTTCGCCCGGGCCGCCGAGATCGCCGCCCGCGCCTACGCCTGCCCCCAGCCCGAGGGTGCGCCGATCTACCCGGTCGTCGTCCAGCCCGTGGGCAGCGCCTCCGGGAACGAGATGTGACCACCGGGCCCGCCACCCCCGCGACCGAGGACCTGCTGCGCCTGCTGGCGCCGCAGGTCCTCGGGGCGCTGGTGCGCCGCTACGGCCACTTCGACACCGCCGAGGACGCCGTGCAGGAGGCGCTGCTCGCCGCCGCCCGCCAATGGCCCGAGGAGGGCCGCCCCGCCAATCCGCGCGGCTGGTTGATCCGGGTGGCCTCCCGCCGCCTCGTGGACCAGCTGCGCAGCGAGGACGCGCGCAGGCGGCGCGAGGAGACCGCCGCCGCGCTGACCCCGCGCGACGAGCTCCTCGCACCGCCCCCGGGCGAGAGCCGGGCCCCCTCCGAGGACGACACCCTCGCGCTGCTCTTCCTGTGCTGCCACGCCGAGCTGGCCCCGGCGGCCCGGATCGCCCTGACCCTGCGCGCCGTGGGCGGCCTGACCACCGCCGAGATCGCCCGCGCCCACCTGGTGCCCGAGGCCACCATGGCCCAGCGGATCAGCCGGGCCAAACGCCGCATCAAGGCCTCGGGTACCCCCTTCGGCACGCCGCAGGGACCCGATCTCACCGAGCGGCTCGCGGACGTCCTCCAGGTCCTCTACCTGATCTTCAACGAGGGCTACACCGCGACCTCCGGCACGGACCTGCAACGCCCCGACCTCGCCGCCGAGGCGATCCGGCTGGCCCGTGCCGTCCACGCACTGCTGCCGGCCGACGGCGAGGTGGCCGGGCTGCTGGCCCTCATGCTGCTCACCGACGCCCGCCGCGCCGCGCGCACCGGACCGGGCGGCAGCCTGATCCCCCTCGCCGAACAGGACCGCACCCGCTGGGACCGGGCGGCCGTCACCGAAGGCGTCGCCCTGGTCAGCGACGCGCTCATGCACACCCGGCTCGGCCCCTACCAGCTGCGCGCCGCCATCGCCGCCGTCCACGACGAGGCCGCGAGCGACGAGGACACCGACTGGGCGGAGATCCTCGCCCTGTACGAGCTCCTCGTGCGCCTCGTCCCCGGCCCCGTGGAGCGGCTGGGCCACGCGGTCGCGGTGGCCATGGTGCACGGGCCGCGCCCCGCCCTGGAACTGCTGGCCGCCCTGGACGAGGACGAGCGCATCGCCGGTCACCACCGGCTGGAGGCCGTACGGGCCCACCTGCTGGAGCGGGCCGGAGACATGCCCGCGGCCCGCGCCGCTTACGCGAAGGCCGCCGGACTCACCCTCAGCCTGCCCGAGCGCCGCTACCTCCAGGCCCGGGCAGCCCGCATCGGCGGTGAACCGGGGTCCGGCAGCACCGTCCCGGAGGCGTCCGCATGACGGACGGCGTCCACCGCTGTCGGACCGGCCCCCTATCCTTGATCATGTGAGCCCCACCCCTGACCACTCCGTCCCCGGACGCCCCCTCGCCGAGATCAACTCCGACATCCGCGGGCTGTTCGCCCGCGCCCAGGGCCGCCTGTCCGACGCGGAGCGCGTCCGGCACGCCGCACTGCTGCAGGAGTGGGCGGCGGCGATAAGGGCCTCGGTCGTACCGGCGGCGTAGCGGGTCCGCGTCCCGGCCGTGTCGGACCGATGAATCGGCGCGCCAGCGCGAGTCTTCTCCTACGAGCAACCGCGCCGGCCTCCCTCCCGGCGCGTCCGCACGCACGAGAAGGTGGACCATGAGCGAGCTGCACGGCCTCCTCGAGGCCCGGGTCACCGACGGAACGCTGCCCGGTGCGGTGGCCCTGGTCGCCCGCGGCGAGGAGGTCGAGGCCGTGGCCGTCGGCTCACTCGACGTCGAAGGCACCGCGCCGATGGCCCGCGACTCCCTCTTCCGGATCGCCTCCCTCACCAAACCGGTGACCGCAGCGGCCACGATGGTCCTGATCGAGGACGGGCTGCTCGCCCTCGATGCGCCGGTGGCGCGCTGGCTGCCGGAACTCGCCGCACCGGCGGTCGTCCGTACGCCGTCCGCACCCGTCGACGACGTGGTCCCCGCCGACCGCCCGATCACCGTCGCCGACCTGCTGACCTTCCGTGCGGGCTACGGATTCCCCGCCGACTTCTCCCTGCCCGCGGTGCAACTCCTGTTCAGCGAACTGAGGCAGGGACCGCCGCAGCCCGGGAAGGCCGCCGGTCCGGACACCTGGACGGCCACGCTGGCGCGCATCCCGCTCCTCCACCAGCCGGGCGAGCAATGGCTCTACAACACCTGCTCCGACATCCTCGGCGTGCTCCTCGCCCGCGCCTGCGGACGGCCCCTGCCGGAGCTCCTGGCCGAGCGGATCTTCGGGCCGCTCGGCATGCGGGACACGGCTTTCGACGTACCGCAGGACCAGCTCCACCGCTTCACCAGCGCCTACCGGGCGGTTCCCGACGGCGGGGACCTGGAACTGGTCGACGCGCCCGACGGACAGTGGAGCACCCCGCCGGCGTTCCCCTCCGGGGCGGGCGGGCTGGTCTCCACCGCCGACGACCTCCACGCCTTCGGCCGCATGCTGCTCGCGGAGGGCGCGTACCCAGGCGGGCGGCTGCTCTCGCCGGAGTCCGTACGGCAGATGAGCACCGACCACCTCAGCCCAGCACAGCGGGAGGCGGGCGAGCTCTTCCTCGACGGCCAGGGCTGGGGTTTCGGCGGCTCGGTCGACGTGGCCCGCCTCGACCCCTGGAACGTACCCGGCCGGTACGGCTGGATCGGCGGCACCGGCACCGCCGCCCACGTGGTCCCCGCCACCGGCACGGTCACCGTCCTGCTCACCCAGCGGGAACTGAGCGGCCCCAACGCGCCTGAATACATGCGGGAGTTCTGGGCGCACGCCGCCGGCAGCTGAGGCGCACCGCGCCGCGGCAGGGGGCTGATCGGGTGAAGCAGCGCAACCCGCGGTGGATCCGGGCGTTGATCAAGGCGCTCACCATCGTGCACTCGTGCAACCGAAGGACCCATTGTGATCAAGAAGATTATGGCCACCGCTGCTGTCGCCGCCTCCATCGTCGCCGCGGGCGCGGCTGTGGCCACCCCGGCCATGGCGATCGGCAACGACAACGGGATCAACACCGTCAACGGCAACGGTTCCCAGCAGATCTACGGCAACCAGAAGACGCACGGTGACCTGAGCCCGCAGCTCGGCCTGGTCCAGGGCACCCTGAACAAGCCCTGCATCGGTCTGCCGGCGAAGCTCAACCTGCAGTCCGTGCTCGCCGCGGTCAACGTCGGTGTCCAGGACATCAACGTCCTGTCGAACCCGCAGAACCAGCAGTGCACCGAGAACTCCACCCAGGCCAAGGGCGACGAGCCGCTGTCGCACATCCTGGAGAACATCCCGGTCCTGTCGGGCAACCTCTCGGCCGGCAGCTGACGCAGTCCCCTCTGCGAGCCGGGGCCTCGGACGCCTGCGCGAGTGCCCACGGGGCCCCGGCTTGTTCCACCCGGATCCGTGGATCCGCCCCATTCCGCAGGCACGCGACGGCCGCCAGGCCGTCCGGTCGGGCACCGGTCCTCACGCCGCAGAGCCTTCCACCCTCAGTCGGGGCGGGAGGCTCTGCGGCGTTTCGGCAGGCTTCGTCAGTACGGCTTCGTCGGAACGGCTGTGTCAGAAGGGCTTCGTCGGGAGGTACTTGCCGTCGAGGGTGATGACCGCGCGCTCCCCGCCCTCGGGGTCGGCGACCTTCCTGACGTCCAGCTTGAAGTTGATCGCGCTGATGATGCCGTCGCCGAACTGCTCGTGCACCAGGGCCTTCAGGGTGGTCCCGTAGACCTGGAGCATCTCGTGGAAGCGGTAGACCGTCGGGTCCGTGGGGGCCGCGCCCGTCACGGTGCCGCGGGTGGGGACCGTCTGCAGGAGCCGGACCGCGTCCTCGTCCAGACCCAGCAGTGCGGCGACGGCCTCGGCGGCGGCCTGCGGGAGGGCGTGCTGCCCCAGCAGGGCGGCGGTGACGAAGGCGACCGACAGGCCGGTGGTGTCGGCGAGCTGCTGCCAGGAGAGGTCGCGGCGGGTCTTGGCGTCGACGACGGTGACGGCGAGGGCCTGGCGGGCGGCGGGGTCGAGCTGGGCGTGCAGCATGGGAGTCCTTTCGGGAGCCGCCGTACGAGGGGCGGCCGGTGTGGGAGTGGGGAACGGGGCCGGGGGAGGGGTGATCAGCCGGCGAGGACGGGATGACGCACGGCGGGGGCCGCGACGTCCGTGACCCGGCCGGTGGGGATGTCGTAGACCCAGCCGCGCAGGGTGAGGTCCCCTGCGGCCAGGGCACGGGCGACCGACGGGTGGGTGGCGAGGTTGGCCAGCTGGGCGCGGACGTTCTCCCGGACCAGCGCCGCGACCCGGCCGGGACCGGCGCCCGCCGTGCGGGCCACCGAGGCATCGGCGTGGCGCAGCCAGCCGGCGACCGAGGAGACCGCCCCCAGGTCCCGGCCCTCGGCCAGGGCGGTCATCGCGCCGCAGGCCGAATGCCCGCACACGACGACGCAGCTGACCCCGAGGACGGCGACGGCGTACTCGATGCTCGCCGTCACCCCGTCCGGGACCGGTGCGTACGCGGGGACGAGGTTCCCCGCGGTGCGGATGACGAAGAGCTCACCCGGCTCGCTCTGCGTGATGAGCTCCGGCACCACCCGGGCGTCCGAGCAGCCGATGAACAGCGTGGCGGGCCGGTGGGTGTCTGCGAGCTCCGCGAAGAGGCGTTCCTTCGCGGGGAAGACCTCCTGCTGGAAGCGTGCGACGCCGTCCGAGAGATCGTGCATGGTCACTCCCTCTGGTGGGGTGCGCCCCGTGGGGCTTGACGTGTTCCACCCTGCCCGAGCTGCATCTATTGTGTCCAAGGCGTAATATCCATCCCTGCTATCGATGCCATCTATAGTTGCTCCATGGCCTTGGAACTGCGTCACCTGCGCTACCTGATCGCGGTCGCCGGACACGGCAGCTTCACCCGCGCTGCGGAAGAGCTGCGGATCTCCCAGCCCACCCTGTCCCAGCAGATCAAACAGCTCGAACGGACCGTCGGGGCGCAGCTGTTGGACCGCACCGGCCGCGCCGTCCGGCTCACCGGCGCCGGTGAGACCTACGTCCACCACGCGCGCGCCGCCCTGCGCGAACTCGCCGCCGCCGAGCGGGCCGTCGTGGACCTGGCCGACCTCTCCCGCGGGCACCTGCGCCTGGCCCTGACCCCCACCTTCACGGCGTACCTCACCGGCCCCGTCGTCGCCGCACTCCACGCGGCGCACCCCGGCATCACCCTCGAGGTCCGGGAGGCGCCCCAGGACCGCATCGAGGCCGGACTCCTCGCCGACGAGCACGACCTCGGCCTCGGCTTCTACGGCACGCACCTGCCGGGCATCGCCGCGACGCCCCTGTTCACCGAAACCCTCGGCCTCGTCACCGCCACCGCCACCGGCGAGGGCGAAGGTGAACCCCTGCCCGTGCCCGTACGGGACCTGGCGGGCCTCCGACTCGCCCTGCTCAGCGGGGACTTCGCCACCCGCGGGCACATCGACGCCTATCTCGCCGCCCACGGCGTCCGGCCGCACGTCGCGGTCGAGGCGAACTCCGTCCAGGCCCTCACCGAGATCGTCCGCGGCACCACGCTCGCCACCGTGCTGCCCGACGCCGTCACCGACGACCACCCCCACCTGCGCCCCGTACCCCTGGAGCCCGCGATCCCGCCGCGCACCGTCGCCCTGCTGCGGCGGGAGAGCGCCTACGAGAGCGCCGCGGCCCGGGCCTTCGCCGCGCTGACCCGGAGCCTGGTCCGGGCCCGGGGCTACCGTCCGGCCGGCCGGGACGAGGGGGCCGACGGCCCTCGGCGCGAGCCCTTCGCAGAGCCGACCTCGTGACATTTGCCCGCCGCACTCCCCGTACGGGCCGGAGGTTCTTGCACGGCCCGAGCGACCGTGTCTAGCGTCGGGCCATGAGCACCGAGCCGCAGCGTTTCGAGATCCTGTTGGTAGCCGAGCACGTCAAGAACCGGACCGGTGCACCCCAGGCGGACCACCCCCTGCGGTCGGCCGTGGTCGAGGCGACCGGCCGCAAGGGTGCGTCCGGATACCCCCGCTACACCGGTGAGGGCATGGAGGCCGACATCGACCCGGCCACCCGCACCGTCGAGGCCCTGCTCGTCGACGGCTCGGAGCTGGACCCCGGGCTGACGGCCCTGATCGCCCCCGAGGCCGGTCCGGGTCAGGGCCGGGGTCAGGGCCGACGGCCGTAGGGCCCCGGCGGGCGCAGCCTGCCGTGCCGCCCGGGCCGGATGCCCCCCGTGTCCGATCGGATCCCACCGAAGGAAGAGCCTGACCGATGACCGGCCTGAACCTCGACGAGCAGACCGCCCTCGTGCTGATCGACCTCCAGAAGGGGATCCTCGGCCTGCCCCTCACCCGGCCCGCCGACGAGGTCCTCCACCAGGGCGTCCGGCTCGCCCAGGCCTTCCGGGCCCGCAAACTGCCCGTGGTCCTCGTGCGGGTGGCCTGGTCCCCGGACGGCGGGGACCTGCCCGCCCGGGCCGCCGACCGGCCGGGCCCGGCCGCCGCGCCGCCCCCGGCCTTCTCCGAGTTCCCCGCGGAGCTCCCCGCCGACGGCGACATCGTCGTCACCAAACGCCACTGGGGCGCCTTCACCGGGACCGAGCTCGACCTCCAGCTGCGCCGGCGCGGCGTCCACCGCATCGTTCTGGCCGGCATCTCCACCAGCGCGGGCGTCGAGTCCACGGCCCGCACGGCCTGGGAGCACAGCTACGAACTGGTCTTCGCGCAGGACGCCACCGCGGACACGGACCCCGACTCGCACGCCCACACCTTCGGCAAGATCTTCCCGCGCCTCGGCAAGGTCAGCAGCACCGACGAGATCGTCGCCGCCCTGGCGGCCTCCGTCGGCTGACGGGCGGCGGCCCCGTACGAAGGAGCGCCGGCCCGGCCCCCCGGGGAGGGGGGACCGGGCCGGCGCCGTACGGTCAGGCGGGCGTCAGCTCACCTGGAGGGTGACGTCGTCCACGACGTAGGAGGTCTGGAGGGACTGGTCCTCCACGCCGTTGAACTTCAGGACGACGCTCTGGCCGGCGAACCGCGAGAGGTCGTAGGACTTCTGCGTGTAGCCGGAGTTCGCGTCCAGGTTGGAGAGGGTCTCCAGGGTCTGGCCGCCCACCGAGACGGTGAGCCGGTCGTAGACCACGTTCTCCGTCTCGTCCGTGTCGATGTGCAGGAAGAACGAGAGCTGGTAGCTGGAGCAGCCGGCCGGGATGGTCAGCGACTGGGAGGCGCTGTCCGTACGGGCCGTGCCCCAGCCGTTCAGCCACGCCTTGTAGCTGCCGCCGTGCGGGGCCTGTCCGGCCTGGTTGGTGATCACGCCGGAGGTCGCGGTCCACGGGCTGCTGCCGCTCTCGAACCCGCCGTTGGCCACGAGCTGGCGCGGGGTGCAGGTGCCGCCCCCGCCGGTGACCGTCAGCGTGTACGTGGTGCTGTGGCTGACCGTCCCGGAGCCGGTGACCGTCAGGGTGTACGTGCCCGGCGCGGTGCTCGCGCCGACCTGCACCGAGAGGGCCGAGGAACCGCCGGACTGCACGGAGGACGGGCTGAGGGTCGCGCTCACGCCCGCCGGTGCACCGGACACGGACAGGGCCAGGGTCTGGGCGGCGCCGCTCACGGTGGCGGTGTTCACCGTGGCGGAGGTGGATCCGCCGGGAGCCGCGGAACCCGCGGAGGGGCTGGTCGAGACGGAGAAGTCCTGCGCGGGCGCCTCCCCGCCCACGGCCTGCTTCCAGACCGCGTACGCGACGCCGTCGGCGCTGCGGTCCAGCACCGTGGCGTTGATGTTGTTCGTGGTGTCGCAGGAGCTGTGGTAGCAGGGGTCGTAGGCGGCATTGGCGGTGCCGCCCCACTTGGTGGCCTGGGCCGAGGTCTTGCGGGCACTGGCGCCGGCCGCGTATCCGGAGGTGGGGATGCCGACCTGCTGGAAGGAGTAGTCGTCACTGCGGCCCTGGCCCTCGGTGTTCTCCTCGGGGGCGAGGTTCAGGGAGGTCCAGTACGCCTTGAGGGGGGCGGCGGTGGCCGAGTTGACGTTGTTGATGAAGTAGCCGCCGTTGGTGGAGCCGACCATGTCGAAGTTGTAGTAGCCCTTGATGGCGGTGCGCTGCGCGCTGCTCAGCTGGTTGACGTAGAACCTGGAGCCGTTGAGGCCCTGTTCCTCGTCGGTCCACCAGGCGAACCGGACGTGCTTGGTCATCGTCGGATTCTTCTGGGCGAGGACGAGGGCGTTCTCCAGCAGCGTCGCGGAGCCCGAGCCGTTGTCGTTGATGCCGGGGCCGGCCGAGACGCCGTCCAGGTGCGCGCCGAACATGACGGTCTGGTCGGCGGGGCCGCCCGGCCAGTCGGCGATCAGGTTGTTCGACGGGTAGGTGCAGGAGGAGCAGTTCTGCTCGGTGACCGTGTACCCGGCGGCCTGGAGCTTGCCCTTCACGTACGCCAGCGACTGGGTGTAGCCGGCGCTCCCGGCCCGGCGGTGGCCGCCGTTCTGCGAGGCGATGGTGCCGAACTGGGCCAGGTGGGCCTGGACGTTGGCCACGCTGATGTCCGGCGGGTCGTTGCCGGGCTGGGTCCCCCCGACGTTGAGCGCGAAGTCGACGGTGTGGGAGAGCGCGGTGCCCTGCCCCTTGACGACGACGGTCGACGCACCGGGGGCCGCGTTGGCCGTGGCGGTCAGGGTCAGCACCGAGGACTGGCCGGACTGCACCGTGGCCGGGTTGAAGGAGGCGCTCACCCCGGACGGCAGGCCGCTGGCGCTGAGGGCCACCGACTGGGCCGTGCCGGTGGTGACGCTGGTGGCCACGGTGGTGGTGACCGAGGCGCCCTGCTGCACGGTGCCCGACGCGGGGTTCAGCGCCAGCGAGAAGTCGTTGTTCTGGCCGCTGGGCGTACAGGTCGGGTCGGCGCTCTGGGCGGGCACGCTGATGGCGTCCCAGGCGGCCTTGGTCTTCGTGAACAGCTCACAGGTGGTGTCCAGCGACTTCGCCGAACTGAGCGTCGCCGTACGGTACTTCTTGTACGACATGCTGCTGGTCTTGAGCAGCATGCCGCCGTAGAAGACCTTGCCGGCGTCCCGGATGCCGATGCCGGTCAGCGTGGACTGGTTGCAGGTGCTGCTGCTGGGCTTGCCCCCGCCCGGGTTCGTGCCCTCGGCCAGCAGGTAGAACCAGTGGTTCAGCGGGCCCGCCGCCGCGTGCACCTCGGTGCCGGGTATCGCGGAGCTGTAGCAGGCCGGGTCGTTGTTGACGGCCGGCGGGTTGTACATGTTGCGGATCGGGCCCCGGCCCTGGAGGTTGATCACCTCGCCGACCGTGTAGTCGGGGGTGTCGTACGGGGACGGCTGGTTGATGAAGGCCTCGGTCAGCGCGCCGAAGATGTCCCCGGTGCCCTCGCCGAGCCCGGCCTCCTGGCCGCTGGTGCCGCCCGGGGTGTTGCTGTCGATGGCGTGGCCGTACTCGTGCGCCACGACGTCCACGCCGGCGATCCACTCGCTGGCGCTGTTGCGGCCGATGGTGACGGAGCTGCCGTCCCAGTACGCGTTGAGGTCGTTCAGCCCGACCTTGGCCGGGAAGCTGCGGCCGTTGCCGCTGACGCCGTTGCGGCCCAGCCACTGGCTCAGCATGTCCCACTGCTTCTGCGCGGCGAACATGAGGTCCACGCAGCCGGTTTCCTTGGACGTGGGATTGCCCGTGCCCCAGGAGTCGGAGGATTTGGTGAACACGGTGCCCGAGCTGTAGTCCGCACAGCTCAGGCCGGTCCGGCTCGGGTCGCGCAGGGTGAAGCTCGAACCCGAGGCCGTGGTGTCGATGGTGAGCGGGCCCGGGCCGTTCCACTTGCTGTTGCCGGTGCCCGCGACCACGTCGTCGTAACTGTCGACGAAGGCGCCGGTGCGGGCGTCGACGAAGACGTGCAGCCTGCTGGGCGCCTTGCCGGTGCGGCCGGAGAGGACGGTCTCCCAGGCCAGGACCGGCTTGTCGTCCTTGATCCGGACCACGAGCCGGCTGCTCTCGACCTTGTCGACGGCGGCCAGCTTCGCCCGCGCCGTCGACTCGGCCTCCTTCGCACCGATCCTGGCTCGGGTGGCCACGTCGATGCGTACGGAGGAGGCGGACTGGACGGAGCGGACCTTGCCCGCGCCGTCCGCGAGGACGACGGCGTCACCGCCGACGACCGGAAGGCCGCGGTAGCTGCGCTCGTACGCGACGGAGTACAGGTCCTTCACCCAGGGCGTCACCAGACGCCGTTCGTACTGTTCCTGCGAGGAGTTGACCAGGGAGTCGAGACCGCTGTCGACGGCCTGGTCCGCGGCGGCGACCGCGCGGGCGGCCGGGGTGTCCTGGCGGGACGGCGTCGGCTGCGCCTGCTGCGCTGCCGACGCGGTTCCGGCCAGGGTTCCGGCCAGGCCCGCGGTCAGCGCCATCGCTGCCAGGGCCGCCGTCCATCTGGTGGGCTGCAACGTCCACTCCGATCGTGGGGGGAGGTAAGCAGGGGATAAGTGCGCGTTCGGGGCGAGTATGAGCGTGGACATGGCGGGTTCGGGTCATCCCGGCAGGCATAAGGCCGCAGTTATGGTGCGGCGGCGGCGCGCTGCGTACGCTGCCCGGATGCAGCTGGAGTTGAGGCATCTGCAAGCCGTCTGCCGCATCGCGGAGGCGGGCAGTCTCGGTGGCGCGGCGCGGCGCCTGGGGGTGTCCCAGCCCGCGCTCTCGGCCCAGCTCCGCCGCATCGAGCGGGTCACCGGCGGGGAGCTCTTCGTCCGCGGCCGCAACGGGGTGGAACCCACCGCGCTGGGGCACTTCGTGCTGGCCAAGGCACGCCGGGTGCTCAGCGAGATGGACGCCCTGGGCGCCGAGGCGCGCGAGATCGCCCCCGGTGCGCCGCTGCGGCTGGGCTGCATCCTGCTGGTCCTGCTCGACGGACTGCTGGAGCAGACCGATCTGTCCATGTCGGGGCAGGAGATCACCGTCGACCTGGAGGACTCGGTCACGGCGCTGGCGCGGATGCTCGGCGCGGGACGGTACGACGCCATCGTCTACGGGGAGGTCAACGAGCACGAGGTCCCGCTCCCCGAGGGCATCCTGGCGCGGACCCTCATCCCGAAGGAGCCGTTCTGCATCCGGCTCTCGGCGGGGCACCCGCTCGCGCACCTGGACCGGATCGACCTCGCCGACCTGGCGGGGGAGTCCTGGATGACGCTGGTGGAAGACGACGACGGCGGCCCCGAAGCCCTCGTCGCGGCCTGCGCCGAGGCGGGGTTCGTCCCCTCGCTGCGCTACCGGATCACCGACCGGAAGATGCACTACGACCTGATCGCCGCGGGCCGCGCCGTCTCACTGAGCCAGCCCACGGCGCCGACTGCGCCGGGCACCGTGATGCGCCCGCTCGTCGGGTCCCCGGTCACGGGCCGGATCCGGCTCGCCTGGAACCGCTCGGCGGTCTCCGCGGGCCAGGCGGACCTCCTGTGCCGTGCGGCGGTCCGCGCCTACCTGGCCAACGTGTCCAACAACCGCTTCCACCAGGAGTGGTGGGACGCCCATCCGGAGGCGCACCCGGTGCTGGACTGACCTGCCGCGGACCGCGGGGGACACCCGCGGCCCGCGGCAGGGCTGCGGTCCGGGGTCAGTGGAACAGCATGGAGGCGTCCCCGGCGGGGGTGGTGACGGAGCCCGGACAGAGGAAGCTGCCCGAGGTCTTGGTCGCGGTGAAGGCGCGGTTGACGTACTTGCGGGTGGTCCCCTGGCGGTCCCACACGAGGTTCGTCGCCTTGTACCGGCAGGAGATGAAGCTCTGCTGGCCGGTGATGTCGATGAGTTCGGTCCGCGCCAGGTTGGCGGTGTCGTCGAAGGTGAAGGAAGGGTTGTTGTTGAGGGTGGCGGTGATGCCGCCGCTGCAGGCGAGGTTGCCGCCGGGCTTGTTGACCGTGGTGCGGTCGACGGTCAGGGCGTTCGGCGGCAGCGCGCTGGTGTTCGCGCCGGTCCAGGTGCAGGTGCTGCCCGCGACGACGATCACGCCGTCGGCCTTCTGATCGGCCGCGGGGCCCGCGGCGACCGCCGACGAGGTGCCGGTGGCGGTCGCCGCGATCACCAGTGCGGCGAGTGCGGTGAGGGTGGGGGTGTGCCTCATGTCGCTCCTCCTTGCACGTGCTTGTGGGGGTGGAGCGAGGCCCGCGGGCCTCGCGGGAGTGCGCCAGGGAGCGTGACACAAGGACCTTGAATTGTCAGGTGCAGGACAAAGAGTGGCGGAAAGGCGATGCCGCCCGGGCGCGCCACCCGGGCCGGGCCCGCGCACCGGGTCCTCCCCGGATGCGGCCGCGGGTCCACCCTGGCCGGCCAGGCATAATCGGCGGGCTTGCCGTGCTCGTGAGGGAATTGGAGACCACCGTGATACGCCGGACCCCGCTCGCCGCCGCCCTGGCCGCAGGACTGCTCGCACTGACCGCCTGCGGAACGAAACCGGCCGCGGACGAGGGGAACACGGCCGCGTCGTCGGCCGCCTCCGGTTCCCCGTCGGCGTCCCCGTCCCCGACGCCGGACTTCGCGGCGGACGCAGCGGCCGCCAAGGCCCGGCACGACAAGGCGTTCCCGGACATCGCCGCCCGCTGCGCGGCCGAGGGCGCGGCGGCGACGGCCGCGGCACCGCCCGCGACACCGGCCGCGCCCGCCACGCCGGACGCCCTGCCCACCGATCCGGAGGCGGCCAAGTACGCGGAGAACCACGCCTTCAAGAAGCAGGGCAAGCTCACGCCCGAGGCCAAGTGCCGTGGCGAGGCCCACGCGCAGCGCATCAAGCAGGCCCTGACCGGGCCGGGCGTGGTCACGCCGGCCACCGAGGAGTCACTGGCGTCGGCGCTCAAGGCGATGGGCTACGAGCTCGCGAGCGGAGAGGTCCACCGCACCGGCGGGGCGCTGGGCTTCACCTTCTTCGTCCAGGGGGCCGGCCCGTGCGTGACCGGACAGCTCGGCAGCCCGGCCGAGGTGACCGCCCACGCGGTGTACGTGGAGGGCGGCTGCACGGAACCGCGCGGGGGCCACTGAAACCGGGGTGCGCCGCCCTCCCCGGCACCGGCCGCCGCTCGGGACTGACGTAGGTTGTCCCCCGGCCCGTCGGGCCGGACGGACCGAAGCGGAACGAGCACGAGCACGAGCACGAGTACGAGTACGAGCACGGCGGGAGTGGGCTGGACATGGTGCGACGCGGACGTGCGGAAGCGGACCGGAGCCAGACCACCGGCCCGCCCGCGCTCCTGGGCCCCGGCATATCCGCGGCGGCCGAAGACGGCCAACAGGCCCCGGGCTGGCTGCGCCTGGGCCGCGACGGCCGCCTGACCGCCTACGCGAGCTGCGCCGAGGGCGTGGTGCGGTGGACGGAATCCGCCCCCGGCTCCGACCGCTGGCAGGGGCCCGAGCTGTTCCCCGTGGAGCGCTGGAGCGGACGGTTCACGCTGGCGCAGCACACCGACGGCTTCGTCTGGTTCGCCGCCGCACGGCAGCGGGACGGCGCCGCCCCGGGCGGTCAGGAGCTCGTCATCGCGGCCCAGTACCAGAGCGGCCGGCCGCTCGGTGACTGGCGCACGGTGGGCGATCCGTTCCCGGACCACGGGAGCGAGGCTCCCGCGCCGGTCCACCCGGTGGTCCTGTGCGACGGTGCGGGCTCCTTGCACGTCGTCGTCTCCCGGTTCGGGGCCGGTGTGCGCGCCCGGACCCAGTACGCCGACGGCCGGTGGGGCGAGTGGGCCGACCTCCAGGGGCAGTGGGTGCGCGGCGCCGTGGTGCCGCTGGTGACGTCCCAGGGGTGCGCGGAGTTCCTCGCCCCGTTCCGGGGCGGGGCCTCGTACTGGGGCCAGGACGTCCCGGGGAGCGCCCTGAGGTGGCGGGGGCGGATGGAGGCCGACGCGGTGGAGGGCACGTACAGCTGCTTCGAGACGGGCCCCGGTTCCGCCACCTACTTCTGGCGGCACCCGTCGGACGGCAGTGTCGTCGCCTGCCGGCCGAAGGCTCCGGCCGGCATGGGGCCGCAGCTCATGCCGCTGGGAGGCGCGGGCGGGACCGGGCCGGTCGGCGTGGTGCGTACGCGCATCAACGGATACGACTGCACGGTCCTGTTGCAGCGGGGCGCCGGGGGACACCCGGAGATCGCGGCCTACCCCACGGAGGGTGAGCACTACGGTGCCTGGTGGGCCCCAGTGGGGGACCGGTGCGCGGGGCTCCCGGCCGTGGCCCTCGACGCCCGTGGCTCGGTCGCGATCGCGATGATCGGTACGGACGGGACGCTGCGGACAGCCCGGCAGGACCTGTCCGAAGCGGGTCTGGCCTTCGGTGCGTGGCAGACGGTGGGGTGACCTTTCTCACCGGCCCGCGGGCCCGGGTGAGCGGAACGGATGGTTCCCCCTACTTCGCCCCGGACCGGTGGGAGTTGGCGCGGCTCCGGCGCCCGCTCGGCGTCGCCTGTTCGCATGCGTGAACGCCAAGTGGGCTGACGGCCTGCCTCACACTTGCTCGCCGTTCATCAATTGGCTTACGCTGCGCAGGCTCTGTGAGGCTCGCATAAGTGTGCGGATCGCAGGTTGCGCGGTGGGGGAAGCAGGGGGAGCGATGTACGGCCGGGGTCAGGGGCGGGTCCAGCGGTGTGTCGCAGCAGCTCGGCGTGAGGTGGCGCCGGGTGTGACGATCGAGGAGTTTTCTGAGTGGCAGGTATGCCCCGCCTGAGCGTCGTCGTGCCCTTTCAGGATGTCGAGATATACCTCGCGGAATGTCTGGAGTCGATAGCGAGGCAGACGTTCCGCGACCTCGAAGTCATCATGGTCGACGACGGCTCGACCGACTCCTCCACCGCGATCGCCACGGATTTCGCGCAGCGCGACCCCCGGTTCAGGCTGCTGCGGCAGGACGCGATGGGGCCGGGACACGCCCGTAACGTCGGCATCCGCGCGGCCCATCCCCAGGCGGAGTTCCTGGCGTTCGTCGACGGCGACGACGTGATCCCCGAGTACGCCTACGAGCTGCTCGTGCGGACCCTCGAAGCATCGGGTTCGGATTTCGTCTCGGGCAACGTGCAGATGATGAACTCCAGCAAGAGATGGCAGTCACCGCTGCACAAGGCGCCGATGCAGCGCAGCAGGCGCGGCACGCACATCACCAAGCTTCCGGAGCTCATCTACGACCGGACCGTGTGGAACAAGGTGTTCCGGAGGGCGTTCTGGGACTACCACTACATCGCGTTCCCCGAGGGCGTCCTGTACGAGGACTCGTGGGTGAACATGTTCGCCCACTTCCGCGCGGCCAAGGTGGACATCCTCACCGACATCGTCTACTTCTGGCGCAGGCGCGAGGGCGGGGCCGCACCCTCCATCACCCAGCGGCACACCGAGTTCAGCAATCTGCGCGACCGCGTCTCCGCCGTGCAGTCGGTCAGCCGCTTCCTCGCCGGACACCGCGCCCGCTCCTACAGCGAGCACAAGCGCAAGTACGACCTCGCCTGCCTCAAATCGGACCTGATGCTGCACCTGAAGGTGCTGCCGGACGCCGACGAGGAGTACCGCGACGCCTTCATGCACTGGGCGAACGAGTTCCTGGACGAGGCCGACGACGACATCATCGGCGAACTGCCCGCCGACGCCCGGGTCAAGTGGCTCCTGGTGCGCGAGGGACGGCTGAAGGAACTGCTCGACGTCGTCGAGTTCGAGCGCAAGGGCGGTCCGCTGCCCGTGCAGCGGCGTCTGCACCGCTACCTCAACTACCCGTATCTCGGCGACCGTTCGGTCGGCCTCGACAAGAGCGCCTACCGGCTCGACAAGGAACTCTCCCTGCACGGCTCGCTGACGGGCGCCCGCTGGGACGACTCGGGGCAGCTGACGCTGGAGGGCTCCGCCTACGTCCGGTTCATCAACGTGCACAAGCGGCACATGTCGATGAAGGCGATCGCCCTGCGCAACAAGAAGCAGGGCCGCGTGCTCGTCGCGAAGGCGAAGACCACCTACTACCCGCAGGCCACCGAGCATTCCCAGCAGAGCCGCTACTGCTACGACTGGTCCGGCTTCCAGGTCCGCTTCGACGTCACGCGGCTCAAGCGCAAGGGCGAGTGGACCGAGGGCACCTGGGACGTGGCCGCCGGCGTGCTGAGCCGCGGGCTGTTCCGCTACAAGGGCCTCAACCGCGGCGGCGCGGGCACCGCCGCCAACCCGCCCTACCGGTACGTGGACAAGAACACCCGGGTCGTCCCCCTCTTCCTCCAGGGCAAGCTCAAGCTCCGGGTGGAGACCGTGCGGTGCCGCATCAGCCGCCACCGCATCGTCGGTGACCACCTCGAACTCGGCGGGGTCTACCTCGGGCCCAAGGTGCCGGAGTGGGGAAAGTTCCGGGTCACCAGCATGGGCGGCGCCGGACGCAACGACTCCTGGGTCCACTTCAAGTACGGCGGCGAGGGCTGGTGCACCTTCGTGACCCGCATCCCCGTCAAGGGCCTGGTCCCCGGCCACCGCACGGTCTCCGGCGACGGTATACCGCAGACCTGGAACACGGGCAGCAACGGCTGGCAGACCACCCTCCACGTCGAGGGCCGCAAGTCGGCCATCTACCCCGTCATGGCCGAGACGGCCACCGACGGCCACTACCGCCTGCCCGAGGCCCTGCAGACGGAGGCGGGGGACCGCGAGGTGTTCGTGCACCGCAACGGCTCCGGATACGTGGTGCTGTTCGAACGCGACACCCTGCCCCTGGCCAAGTCGGCCACGTGGCGCGAAGACGGCTCGCTGGAGGTCGTCGTCGGATACGCGGCGGAGGACATGCTGAGCGCGCCCGAGTACGCGTCGGCCCACATCGTCGTCCGGTCGAGGGCGCACGGCGCCGAACGGGTCCTCCCGATCACCTGGTACGGCCAGGAGTTCCGTTTCGTGCTGTCCCCCGCCGCCGTACGCACGCTGGCCGGAGACATCCCGCTCGCCTCCGGCCGCTGGGACTTCTTCCTGCGCCGCCAGGACCCCTCGGCGGTCACCCCTGAGAACCGGTCCAACGACCTCATGGTCAAGATGACGCAGGAACTGATCCCCGCCCTCCCGAGCGAGATGACCAGGGACGAACGCCGCTACGAACTCCAGGCGGAGGCCTACGACCGGCTCTCCCTCCTGGTCCACTCCGCGATGCCCGACACGGCCCGCGGCCCGTACCGGCAGAAGCTGATGCGCACCAAGACCTACCCGGACGCGCGCCGCAAGCCGCTGACGCAGGCCGTGCTCTACGACGCCTTCAAGGGGACGCAGTACTCCGACAGCCCGCGCGCACTGCACGAGGAGATGGTCCGCCGCGGCGTCCCCGTCGAGCACCTGTGGGTGGTGCGCGACGACCAGGTCGCCGTCCCCCCGACCGCCCGCCAGGTCCGCATGTGGTCCCCGGAGTGGTACGAGGCCCTGGGCCGCGCCCGGTACGTCGTCGCCAACAACCACCTGCCCGACTGGTTCCAGAAGCGCGCGGGCCAGATCGTCGTACAGACCTGGCACGGCACCCCGCTCAAGAAGATCGGCCACGACATCGAGGCCGTGCACTTCGCGGACAAGCGGTACCTGGAACGGGTGGAGAAGGAGGTGCAGAACTGGGACATGCTGGTGTCCCCGAACAGCTTCAGCACCCCCATCCTCCAGCGCGCTTTCCGCTTCCCCGGCGAGATGGTCGAGAGCGGCTACCCGCGCAACGACGTGCTGCGCCGCGCGGACTCCGCCCAGCGGGCGGCCGAGGTGCGCCGCCGCATCGGCCTGCCGCCTGGCAAGAAGGTCGTCCTGTACGCGCCGACCTGGCGCGACGACCAGTTCTACGCGCCCGGCAAGTACAAGCTCGACTTCCGCATCGACCTGGACGACGCCCGCGCGCAGCTCCAGCAGGACCACGTACTGCTCGTGCGGCGCCACCCCAACGTCGTGGACCCGGTCCCCGGCGCGGGCGACGGATTCGTCCACGACGTGTCCGACTACCCGGACATGGCGGACCTCTCCCTCATCACCGACGTGATGATCACGGACTACTCCTCCCTGATGTTCGACTTCGTCAACACCGGGCGTCCGATCCTGTTCTTCACCTACGACCTCGACCACTACCGGGACACCCTGCGCGGCTTCTACTTCGACTTCGAGAAGTCAGCGCCCGGACCGCTGCTGTACAGCTCAGCGGAACTCGTCGGGGCGATCCGCCACATCGGCCGGGTACAGCAGGACTACGCCGCCCGCTACCGCTGGTTCCAGCAGGAGTTCTGCGACCTCGACGACGGCCACGCCGCGGCCCGTCTGACCGACCGCATCCTGATCGCCGGCGGTGACCTCGACCCCGCCCACGCCCAGGCACCGGCCGTCGGGGCCGCGACCCGCCGCCACGTCGTCGGCCAGGACCCCTGCTGGCCCGGACACACCCTCGACCAGATGCCGCGACAGCCGGCGCGACGAATGGATTCGGAACATGTCTAAGGCCGCCCAGGACGCCCGCCGCATCTTCACGGGCGTGGACTCGTCCGGCGAGGTGCCCGTCGAGTACCGCTTCTCGCACGCGAGGAACGGGAACCGGCACCTCGTCGTGGTCTTCGCCAACTTCACGGCTCCGGGCGAGTACGGGATGTCGAACGGGGTCCTGGACAAGGTCCGTTCGAACATCCTGTGGGTCCGCGACCTGTTCGACGGCGCGAACAGCTATTACCTGTGCAAGGGGATGGACTTCGCCGTCGAGAGGTCCGTCGCCGGGCTGATCGGGCGGGTCCTCGGGGCGTTGGAGCTCACTCCGGACGACTGCACCATGATCGGCAGCTCCAAGGGTGGCAGCGCGGCCCTGTACTTCGGTCTGAAGTACGGTGCCAGGAACATCGTGACCAGCGTGCCGCAGTTCCTGATCGGTACGTACGTGCAGGAGGGCATCCCGGGTGCGGCGAAGCTGATGATGGGCGACGTGACGGAGCGACACGTCCGCGTACTCGACTCGGTGCTCCCCGACCTGGTGCGCAGCGGGGCGAACCGCTCCGCCAACATCTACCTGATCTCTTCTCCCCAGGACGCCCAGTACGAGCGCCAGGTGGAGCCGTTCCTCGGTCTCTTCCAGGGCTACGAGAACTTCAACTTCCTGTTCAACGACTCTCCGCTGGTGACCGATCACAGCACGGTGGTGCCGCGCAACCTGCCCACCGTCATGGGGCTGCTCAACATCCTCGTCGAGGGCATCGTCCCCCGGGTGGGCGCGGTCCGCTTCGGCCACGAGCAGCCGCGCCGTGACACCTCCGGCATCGACACGTACCTCGGTGAGACCTCCCAGGTGAGGGGTGACTCGTTCCCCCGGCCGACCGTGCTGGTGCCGGCACCGGACGACCGCATACCCGGCAACGCCGTCCGCATCGCCGGAACCGCCCCCGTGCACGCGGTGCGGGTCAGCTTCTGGAAGGACGGCAAGTACCAGGGCGCGGCACCCGTCGCCGCGGACGGCAGCTGGACCTGGCAGCGGGAGCAGCCTTGGGGCATCGGGCGCCACGTCCTGAAGGTGTTCGCCGCCGACGCCCACAACTACCAGTCCGAGCGCACCGAAGTGATCTTCACGGCCGTGGATCCCGAGGCCGCCCTCGAAGCCGCGTCGATGCCGGCCCCGGCAGCCGTGCAGATGCCCGCGCAGGTGGCGGCACCGGTACCCGCACCGGTCCGGCCCCTCGTGCTGACCGTGACGGCCCCGGCCGCGCGCCAGCACGTGCCGGGCCCCGCCGTGATCTTCATGGGGCATGCCCCGGGCGCCGTGCGGGTGGAGTTCCAGGAGGGCGGCGCCGCCCTCGGAGCATGTGGAGTCGGCACCGACGGCAGCTGGAGCTGGGACGCGGGCTGGGCCTGGAACGGGGGAGCGCACTTCGTCGAGGCCATCGCGGTGGGTGCGGCCGGCAATGCGTCCTCGTGGATCACGGTGCCGTTCACCGTGGGCAACGGCCACCCCGTGCAGGCCCCGGGCCGCCACTTCATGGCGGGCTACTGACCCTGCGCAGAGCCCCCGGCCGCGTCGGGACGGCTCACCCGCATCACCAGGGGACGGTGATCGGAGGCCTTGGTGTCGACCACCTCGCAGGAGGTACGGGGCAGCTTCGTGAACAGGTAGTCGATCTTCGTGTCGTCCACGTACGTGGAGCGTCCCTCCCGGGAGTCGCCCTTCTGGTCGCACTCGCGGTAGGCCTCGTACATCTCCCGCGGCCACACCCAGGCGCCCGCGTTCTTGCGGGTCGGCGGCGGAGAGTTGAAGTCGCCGCCGAGGACGGTTCGTGCTCCGGCGCCCGCGGCCGTCATCAGCGAGCGCAACTGCTCGTCGCGGAAGTCCCAGTCGGGGTGCACGGTGTCGCTCTCGCGCAGCGCGATGTGCGCGTTGCACACCCGGATGCCCTGGGCCGGGACCTGGGCGCACAGGATGCCGCGGTGCAGGCCCACCGTGGGCTGCTCGGTCGGGACGGGGCCCACCTCCGTGAGCGGGGACGCGGCCAGCAGACCGTAACCGGCCCGGCCGCGGCCCTCGCCGGTGCAGTCGACGTAGGTACGCGCACCCTCCGCGGCCACCTCCTCGTACGGCTCGAACGCACTGTGCCACTCCGGACCCAGCCGCACGGCCGAGGCGACGAGGTCCTCCGAGCACACCTCCTGGAGGAGCAGCACCCGCACGCCGTGCTCGCCGACCAGGTCGCGGACCTGCCGGAACTTGTCCTGAGGGCCGCCGGTCCGGTCACAGCCCCACTGCTCCACCCCGCACATGTTCCAGGTGGCGACGGTGAGTTCGTCCGGCTTCGGGGCCGATGCCACCGTCGCCGGGGCCTGCTGCGCGGTCGAACACGCCACGGAGGCGAGCAGGCTCAGGGTCGCCGCGCCGCGCCCCAGCCCGCGGCGGACGCGCCGCGTCCCGGACTCCGTGTGTCTCTGCATCCGGACATCATTGGGTATGCGCCGGTCAGACGGCACATCGGGGGGACCGAACCGTTCCGCAACACGGTCCGGGCCAGACCTGACGGTACGTCAGTACACGCGCCCGGCGGTGGCGTGGAGGGAGCCGAGGAGGCCGAGGGCCTGGGCGCTGGGGCTGCCCGGTTCGGCCTGGTAGACGACGAGCAGCTGGCCCGGGGCGTCGCGCACGTCGAAGGCCTGGTAGGTGAGGGACAGGGGGCCGACGTCCGGGTGGTGGAGATCCTTGGCCTCCTGGGTCTTGCCGTGGACGGCGTGGGTGTTCCACAGGCGCGTGAAGTCGGCGCTGTGCGCGGTGAGCTCGCGCAGGAGCTCCCGTAGCCGCGGGTCGTCCGGCCAAAGCCCGGCCGCCTGGCGCAGGTGGCCCACGGCGGCCCGGGCCGTACGGTCCCACCGGGTGTGGAAGGACCGGCCGGCGGGGTCGAGGAACGTCATGCGGGCCAGGTTGTCGGCCTGTGCGAAGGGCGAGTACAGGGCCTCGGCCAGGGCGTTGGCCGCCAGGACGTCCAGGGCCGGGTTGACGACGAAGGCCGGGGCGCCGGGGTAGCCGTCCAGCATCCGGCGAAGTGCGGGGCCGACCCGGTCCGTCGGGCGGGGGGACGGGTGGCCCGGGAGCGCGCGGGCCAACTGGTGCAGGTGTGCGCGGGCGTCGGGCTCCAGCCGCAGGGCGCGGCCCAGGGCGTCGAGCACCTGGGCCGAGGGGTGGCGTTCGCGCCCCTGCTCCAGGCGGGTGTAGTAGTCCGAGTTCACCCCGGCCAGGACGGCCACCTCCTCCCGGCGCAGGCCGGTGACCCTGCGTACGCCGTGACTCGGCATGCCCACGTCCCGGGGCCGCAGGCCCGCCCTGCGGGCGCGCAGGAACTCTCCCAGCTGGTTGTCGGTCATGTCCCCAGGCTAGGCCCCGGGCCCGCACCGGGGCAGTGCGCTGCCTGGGTGCGCCGCACCCGGGCAGGACGCGTCCTGGCCCGTGGCTCCGGGCCCGCCCAGACTCGGCCGGGCAGTCCTCGTGGTCCATCGGAAGGGAAGAACGACATGACGTACGCAACCAAGGCCGTGGCGGTCACCGGAGCGAGCAGCGGGATCGGGGAGGCGACCGCCCGCAGGCTCGCCGCAGACGGTCACCGCCTGTTCCTCGGAGCCCGGCGTACCGACCGGCTCGACGCGCTCGCCGCGGAGATCACCGCCGCGGGCGGCACCGCGGCCTTCCGGCGGCTGGACGTCACGGACGCCGCGGACGTCCGGGCCTTCGTGGCCGCCGCCCGGGAGCGCTTCGGCCGTGTGGACGTGATAGTCAACAACGCCGGGGTGATGCCGCTCTCGCCGCTGGACGCGTTGAAGACGCGGGAGTGGGACCGCATGATCGACGTGAACGTGCGGGGAGTGCTGCACGGCATCGCCGCCGGGCTGCCGGTGATGCACGCCCAAGGCGGCGGGCACTTCGTGAACATCGCCTCCGTCGGCGCGTACGAGGTCTCGCCCACCGCCGCCGTCTACTGCGCCACCAAGTTCGCCGTCCGCGCGATCTCCGAGGGGCTGCGCCAGGAGTCCACGGGGAACATCCGCGTCACGCTGGTGTCCCCGGGGGTGACCGCCTCCGAGCTCGCCGAGGGCATCTCGGACCCGGCGGCCAGGGAGGCCATGAAGACCTACCGGGCCGTGGCCCTGCCCGCCTCCGCCATCGCGGAGGCCATCGCCTACGCCGTCGGCCAGCCCGCGGACGTCGACGTCAACGAGATCGTCGTCCGCCCCGCCGCGAGCAGTCAGTGATCCGCGGTGAGCCCCTAAGGTAGGCGCGTGGCGACGAACACGAGTACGGACATGAGCGGCGACCGGGTGCTGTACGGATGCATGGGTCTGGGCGGGAGCTGGGATCCCGGCCCGTACGCGCCGGGCGACATCGATGCCGCCGAGGCGGTGGTCGAAGCCGCCCTCGACAGCGGCATCACCGCCTTCGACCACGCCGACATCTACCGGCACGGCAAGGCCGAGGCCGTGTTCGGCGAGGTCCTCGCCCGGACCCCCGGGCTGCGCGGGCGCATCACGCTCCAGACCAAGTGCGGCATCCGGCTCGCCGACAAGGACGGCCCGGGCCGGTACGACCTGCGCGGCGAGAGCATCCTGCGCCGGGTGGAGGAGAGCCTGACCCGGCTGCGCACCGACGTCATCGACGTCCTGCTGCTGCACCGGCCCGACCCGCTGGCGGACGTGGACGACACCGCGGCCGCGCTGACGTCCCTGCACCGCCAGGGCCTCGTACGGCACTTCGGCGTGTCCAACATGGGCGCCGCGCAGATCGCCGGTCTCCAGGCCCGTCTCGACGTACCGCTGGTGGCGAACCAGCTGGAGATGAGCCTGCACAGCCGCGACTGGGTGGAGGCCGGGGTCCTGCTCAACACGGCGGGGGCCACCGGCAACGGTTTCCCGTTCGGCACCCTGGAGCACTGCCGAGACCACGGCATCCGCCTCCAGGCCTGGGGCGCGCTGGCGCAGGGCCGTTTCACGGGCCTTCAGCAGACGCCCGCCGAACGGGCCACCGCGGACCTGCTGGCGGAGCTCGCCCGGCGCAAGGGGACGACGCCCGAAACGGTGCTGCTGTGGTGGCTGGCCCGGCATCCGGCGGGCATCGCGCCCGTCATCGGCACCGCCCGGCCCGACCGCATCCGGGCCTGCCGCGACGCGGCCCTGCGCGAGCCGGACCTCACGCACGAGGAGTGGTACGAGCTGTGGATCACTGCCCGGGGAGTGCCGCTGCCCTGAAGTCGCGGGCGAAGCCCTCGCGGAAGCCAGGGCGTTCGACGGCTGCCTCGAAGGCCCGGGTGGCGCGCTCGAGTCCGGCCTCGTTCTCCTGGGCGGCTGCGAGCGCGGCGAGGTAGTCGGGCAGGCTCATCCCGCGGGCCGCGGCGAGGGCGGTGAGCCGGTCGTGGACGTCGGAGTCGACCTCTACGGTGATGGTGTCAGCCATGGTCCGAGTATGCGTCTTCGCGGGGTGCGCGGGAGGACCGTTCACCGGACCCGTCGCTTGGCGCGGGCGATGACCAGGGCGACGTCGTCGTGGTCGTCCGGCCTGCGCAGGGCGTCCAACAGCCGGTCGCAGGTCTCTTCGAGCGGGCTGCTGGTGTCGGCGAGGAGGCTGAGGAGCACGTCGAGCCTCTCGTCGATGGGCTGGTCCCGGGTCTCCACCAGCCCGTCGGTGTACAGCACCAGCAGGTCGTCGGGATCCATCCGTACGGTCGTGGTCTCGAAGGGGATCCCGCCCACGCCCAGCGGGGCGCCGGTGGGCAGGTCCAGGAGTTCGGGGGCGTGCCCGGAGCGGATGAGCACCGGCGGCAGGTGACCGGCGACCGCGATCCGGCACTCGCACCGGTTCGGGTCGTACACGGCGTACACGCAGGTCGCGATGGTCTCCTCCAGGCCGGCGGTGGTGCGGTCCAACTGCTGGAGCACCTGGGTGGGTTCGAGCGCGAGCTCCGCGAGGGTACGGGTGGCGGTGCGCAACTGTCCCATGCTGGCCGCTGCGTTGATGCCGCTGCCCATCACGTCGCCGATGACGAGCACCATGGTGTCGTCCGGCCCGGCGATGGCGTCGAACCAGTCCCCGCCGATCTCGCTGCTGGCCGCCGCGGGCCGGTACCGGTAGGCGACCTCCAGGCCCGCGGACTGCGGCGGGTGGTGGGGGAGGAGGTGCTGCTGGAGGGCCAGCGCGGTGTGGTGCGCGTTGCGGTACCAGCGGGCGTTGTCGATGGACACCGCGGCACGTGCGGCCAGTTCACCGGCCAGGACGATGTCGTCGTCGTCGAAGGGCAGCGGGTTGCGGGTGCGCTTGAGGTCGAGGGCGCCGAGCACCTCGCCGCGGGCGATCAGCGGCACGGCCAGGTAGGACCGCAGCCCGGCGCGGGCCAGCAGGGCGGCGGCGTCCTCGTCGCGGGCGATCCGGGACAGGTCGCTGGCCTGCACGTGGGCCACCAGGATCGGGTGGCCGCTGGTCACGGACTGGGTGACCAGCCGGTCCGCGTCGTACTGGGCGATGTCCCCCGGCGGGTCCGCGGCGCGGACCGCCTCGCTGGGGAAGGCGGCCGCCAGGGCCAGCGCGCGGAACACCGCCGGCTCGTGCGCCGAGGACTTCAGGCTGGGGCGGCCTTCGAGCACCGAGTCGAGGATGTCCACCGCGGCGATGTCGGCGAGTTCGGGCACGACCACGTCGGCCAGCTCGCGGGCGGTCTGGTCCAGGTCCAGGGTCGTACCGACGCGGACGCTGGCGTCGGCGATCAGGGCGAGCCGCCGGCGACTGTGCGCCACTTCCTTGGCGGCCTGGTGACTCTGGGTGACGTCCACCACGGAGGTGGCCAGGCCCAGGACCCGCCCGGTGGCGTCCTCCAGCCGGTAGTACGACACCGACCAGGCGTGTTCCGTACGCCGGTCGCCGTGGGTGTGACCGGCGGTGAACTGGTCGACCAGCGGTCTGCCGGTGGCCAGGACCTGGCGCATCGCCGACTCGACGGCCTCCGCGTCGTCCAGGAACGACAGGGCGTCCCGGACGCGGCGGCCGATGTGCCGGTCGGCGGGCATCCCGTTGATGCGCTCCAGCGTGGGGTTGACCAGCACGTACCGCAGTTCCGTGTCCAGCACCGCGAGCCCGATCGGGGACTGGGCCACCAGGCGTGCGGACAGGGCCAGGTCCCGCTCCAGCTGCCGCAGCCGGGTGCGGTCGGTCGCGATGCCGAGGGCGTACAGGTCGCCGTGCTCGTCGAGCAGCCGCATGTTGCGGAATTCGACCAGCCGCTGGCCGCCGTCCTTGTGGCGGACGGGGAAGGCGCCGGCCCAGTCCCCGGCGCCGCCCATGACGCGGGCGAAGAGTTCCGTCACCAGCCCCAGGTGTTCCTTGGAGGCCAGCAGCCGCGCCGCGGGCTGTCCCAGCGCCTCGCGGGCGGACCAGCCGAACAGTTGCTCGGCTTGCGGGCTCCACAGGGCGATCCGGCCTTCGGAGTCGAGGACGACCGCGGCCACGTTCAGCACGTCGAGGAGCCCGCTCGGCGCGGAGGCCCCCGCCCGCAGCTGCGCGGCGCCGCCCTCCGTGAAGGCATCGCTCGTGTCCATCCGGACGCCCCCTTCAGCTCGCCGTTCGTCGGTGGTCGGTCATCGGTCGGTCCTCGTGGGTGTTCGACCCGTCGGCGCCCGGCCGCGGGCGGCCCGGGGTCCGGACCCGCGGGCTACGTACCATCGTCCACCCGTACCCGCCCGGTCGCCGTCCGGACGCTCCGGGCCGGACCGCGCGGAGTCCGGCAAAACGTGCCACGGCTGCACCGTCCGGGGGGCCGCGAGGCTTCGGGGACCGTGCTCCTAGGCTGTTGTCCGTGACACGACACGTGGGATTCCGGCGCCTGCACAACTTCCGCGACCTGGGCGGCTACCGCACCCGGGACTGACGCACCCTGCGATGGGGGCGGCTGTACCGGTCCGACTCCCTCGCCAAGCTCCAGGGGGAGGACTGGGAGCAGTTCCTCGCCCTCGGCGTACGGACGGTGATCGACCTGCGCTACCCGTGGGAGATCGAGGCCAAGGGCCGCATGCCCGAGCACGGGACCATCGCCTACGCCAACCTCAGCGTCGAGCACCGCCCGTACGACCAGGCCGAGATCGACCCGGCCCTCGACCCGTGGCGCTACCTCGCCGACCGCTACGCCGAAGTCGCCCTCGACGGGGCCGAGGAGCTGCGCCAGGCCCTGGAGCTGATCGCGGACGGGGACGGCCCGCAGGTCTTCCACTGCGCCTCGGGCAAGGACCGTACGGGGCTGCTCGCGGCCCTGGTGCTCTCGCTCCTCGGCGTGGACGAGGACGACATCGCCGCCGACTTCGCACTCACGGAACGGGCGACGCAGCGTCTGATCGAGGACTGGCGGGCGGCCAACCCGGACCGGACCCTGAACTGGCCCGGCTACGGGCGTGCGCCCGAAGTGGTGATCAGACTGTTCCTGGCAGAACTCGCCGCCACCTACGGCTCGGTGCACGCGTATGCGACCGGCCACCTCGGCGTCGACGAAAGCGTCATCACCCGGCTGCGCGCCCAGCTGCTGGACTGAGCACCGCCCGCCGGTGACCCGGTGGGGGCCCGCCCGTACGCACTGTGAGAAGCTCCGCACCGCAAGGTGCGGAGCCCGGCATCACTGTCTTGACCAGGGCCTTCGCGGTAGAACACAGGGGCGGGACACATGACGAACAACGACGACCAGGGACCGGACGCCTCCGACCGGGCTCCGAAGGAGCCGTCCGCACGGGCGCGGATGGTGACCGAACGGCTCCGGCGCGAGGACGAGCAGCGGGCCGCCGAGCAGCGCAGGCGCTTCGGCAGGTCCGCGCCGCCCCGGAACGACCCGCCGGGCTGGCGCACCGGCCCCGCGTGGCAGGAGCGCAACGGCCGGGCCGCGTCCCGGCGGCGCCTCAAGGCGACCGGGGCCGTGGTCTTCATCGCCGCTCTCGCGCTGATCGCCGTACGGCCGGAGCTGCTCATCGACCGCCTCACCGGCAAGGCCGAGGCCAGGCAGGAGGCCCGCGAAGCCCCTCCGCTGCCCGCGGAGTCCGAACGCCCGAGCGCGCCGCCGGAAGCAGTGGACCCCGACCGGCCCACCCTCGCGGAGCCGTTCCGAGGTTCCCCGGCCCTCCAGTGGGCCGACGGGGCGGCGGGCATCGAGATACCGGAGGCCACGGCCGTCGGAGGCATGTCCAAGGAGAAGGTGGCGAAGGCGCTGGAGCAGGCGAAGGCGTTCCTGGTCGCGTCCAACCTGGACGCGGCCACCCTGCGCGGCGAGCGGCCCAAGGCGGCGCTGGACCTGCTCGACCCGCTGGACCGCGAGACGCGCAAGCTGCTGGACACCTCCCTGGCGCAGCCCAGCAGGGAGAACGACCCGCTGTTCGTCTTCAGCCGGTTCGACCCGGCCGAGGCCAAGCCCGTGGGCGAGGTGGTGAAGGTCCGCGGCCGGATGTGGGTGGAACCCGGCGAGGGGGCCGGCCAGGCCCACGTACGCGCCGACTACTCCTTCGTCTACCCGCTGGTGAAGGCGAAGGACGGAGCGGACCAGGTGGAGCGGACCATCGTGCGCCGCGAGCTGACCTTCTCCATCGCCGACCCGCGCAAGTGGGAGTCGACCCCGGGCACGCTCTGGCTCGTGCAGTACGGCAACGACGTCGCCAACAGCGCCTGCGACGTGTACGACGGCTTCATGCACCCGGGCTTCGACGACGACCCGCTCACCGGACCGACCCCGTCGGGGCCCCCGATGGACCCCTACGACCGGAGCAAGGGCATCGAGGCGGACCAGCAGGAGGGCTGCGGGACGGTCTCGCGGACCTGAGCGCCCGTCCGGGTTCGGGAGCACAATGGTCTTGCAGCGGCTACGGAGGACCTGATGGCGGCAGCTCAGGACTGGCACATCACCAGCGGCTCACCCGACCCGGAAGAGGTCGCCGCCGTGGCGGTGGCGCTGTCGGCCGTCCTGGCCGCACGCACCGCCGCGGCCCTGCGCGCGGCCGAGGAGGCCGGAGCGGCGCCGCAGGACGAGGAGCGGGCACCGGCCCGCTGGAGGCCCGCCGCGGCCCGGCGCCGCGCGGCCACCTCCTGGAACGCCCGCTCCCACCCCGGCTGGCGCCACACGGCCTGAGCCCGGGACCGCCCGGGGCCGGGTACGGCCGTGCCGGCGGGACCCCGCGCATGCGGCATGATCGGGGGATGTCTGAACGCATCATTGCCGCCTGTGACGGAGCGGCGAAGGGTAATCCCGGCCCGGCCGGCTGGGCCTGGGTCATCGCCGACCCCCAGGGGCGTCCCGAGCGCTGGGAGTCCGGCCCGCTGGGCCGCGCCACCAACAACGTCGGCGAACTCACCGCCCTGCAGCGCCTGCTGGAGGCCGTCGTCCCGGGAACCGCCGTACAGGTGCGCATGGACTCCCAGTACGCGATGAAGGCCGTGACGCAGTGGCTCCCGAACTGGAAGCGCAACGGCTGGAAGACCGCCTCGGGCCAGCCCGTCGCCAACCGCGAACTCGTCGAGAGCATCGACGAACTGCTCACCGGACGTGATGTGACGTTCCTCTACGTCCCCGCGCACCGCGAGGACGGCGATCACCTGAACGCCATCGCCGACCAGGCCGCCAGCGACGCCGCCCTCACCCAGCAGCCCGCGGGCACGGCCCTGGGAACCCTGGAGATGCCCGTCCCGGCCCCGGCCCGCAGCGCGCCGTCCCGCCAGAAGTCCGCTGCCGCGAAGAAGAGCGCCCCCGCGAAGAAGAGCGCCTCCGCAAGCAGCGCGGCGGGCGGCGGCTCCGCGCGTGCCATCAAGGCGAAGTTCCCCGGCTCCTGCCCGTGCGGCAAGCCGTACGCGGCGGGCGACATGATCACCAAGCACGGCAGCCGCTGGGGCCACCAGACCTGCCCGGCCGCGTAGGCGCCCCGGAACTCCCGGAACTCCCGCACATCACGACGGGGCCCGCCGCACACCGCGTGCGGCGGCCCCTGCGGTGCGGCAGCCGCCTCTCAGTGGGCCAGGCCCGCGTGACTTGCGTCCGCCTCCCGGTGCATGCCGGTGCACAGCGCCCAGACGACGAAGATGTTGACGGCGATCAGGACCAGGGCCCACAACGGGTAGTACGGCAGCCAGAGGAAGTTGGCGATCGCACCCAGACTGGCCACGGCCACGCCGAAGTAGCGGGCCCACAGGGCTCCCGTGAACACGCAGCCTCCGGCGATGAGGAGCAGGATGCCCAGGATCAGGTGGACCCAGCCCCAGCCCGTCAGGCTGAACTCGAACACGTAGTGGCGCGTCACGACGAACAGACTGTCCCTGGCGAGGGCGGCGATCCCTTCGAAGAGCGCCATCGCCCCGCCGACGAGCATCAGCGCCCCGGCCAGCACGGTGGTGCCGGACACGGGCGCGTGCGTCGGGCTCGGCTGCGCGCGGCTTGCTGTGGGCCTGCTGGCGTCACTGGCCATGTCCATCTCCTCGGTGACAGAGCCGGCCTGGCGTGCCACGGCCGGCGGCCCCCTGTTTCAGCGTGTCACGGCCTTCGGCCGTCGGCACTCCGGCGCATTTCAGGGAGCGGGGAAGTCCACCGGGCGGGCGGCGGTCTGCGAGGACTCCTGCGGGGACTCTTCCGGGGACGTACGCCCGGACTCCTCCGGAGCGGGCGTACGGGTGAAGCGCGGACCGGCCGCCAGGGCGGCGGCCCCCGCCGCCAGTGAGACCAGGCCGCCCCCGTACAGCACCCAGCGGGTCCCCCAGTGCTCCGACAGCCAGCCCGTCAGTACCGCGCTGAGCGGAGTCGTGCCCTGGAAGATCAGGGTGTACAGGGCCATGACCCGCCCCCGGTACAGGGGATCCGAGCCGAGCTGGACGCGGTGGTTCGTGGCCTGCGCGAAATACATCATCGCGAAGCCGGTCAGGGCGAGGAGCAGGCAGGCGGTCGGCAGGGTCGGGGCGAGCCCGGTGACGGCCTCCAGCGCACCGAAGGCGAGCGCCGAGCCCGCCACCACCACGGCCGTGGGGCGCCCGCGCCGCGCCGTCGTCGCCAGGGCCGCCAGCAGCGATCCCACCGCCAGCGAACTGCTCAGCAGGCCGAAGGCGGTCGAGTCGGTGTGGAACTCCGTCTTGGCCAGCAGGGGGAGCGTCAGCTGGAAGTTGAAACCGACCAGACCGAGGACGCCCACCAGGGCCATCGGCAGGACGAGGTCGGGGCGGCGCCCGATGTAGCGCAGCCCGTCCACCACGCGCGCCTTGCGCGGCCGGGTGGCCGGCCGGTGGAGCTCGGCGGGGCGCATCAGCGCGACGCTGACCACGGTCGCGAGGTAGCTGACGGCATTGACCAGGACGACCGGCCCGACGTCGAACCGGGCGATGAGCAGGCCCGCCAGGGCCGGCCCCACCACCCGCGCCACGTTGAAGTACGCGGCGCTCATCGCCGAGGCGTTCGGCAGCAGCTCGCTGCCCACCATCTCGCTGACGAACGAGATCCGGGTGGGCGCCTCGATCGCGTTCACGGTGCCCAGGGCGAGGGCGAAGAGCCAGATGTGCCACAGCTGCACGCTGCCCAGCACCACCCACAGGCCCAGGGCCAGCGCGAGCACCCCGAGCGACAGGTTGGCCAGGATCAGGATCCGCCGCTTGTCGTAGCGGTCGGCCAGCCGTCCCCCGTACAGCGTCAGCAGCAGGACGGGCGTGAACTGCATCGCCGTCACCGTGCCGAGGGCCGTGCCGGAGTTCCCCGAGAGTTCCAGCACCAGCCAGTCCTGGGCGATGACCATCATCCACGTACAGGTCAGGGAAAGGAGCTGGCCGAAGGCGAACAGCCGGAAATTGCGCACCGCCAGCGACTGGAAGGTGCGTCTCAAGGTCTTCACGGTGCGGTCGGTTCCCTTTCCACAGCGCCACGGTGGGTCCGGCGGCACTTCGGGGGACATGGTCGCTCCGCTCGCTCGATTCTCCGTGGTGCCTGCCGGGAGGCCCGGTTCCCGGCCCGGCCGCCGGTGCCCGGTTCCCGGCCCGGCCGCCGGTGCCCGGCGCGCAGCACGGCCACGTCCCCCGATCATCGGACGCCGCCCCCGGACGCGCACGGCGCGTCCCGCCGGGTGCCCGTACCCGCGCCCCCGTACCGCGCCCGCACCCCCGCCCTCCGGGCGGCCCGGTTAGAACCGGATGCGTGCGAGGACCGGCAGGTGGTCGCTCCCGGTCCGCGGAAGCGTCCTGACCCCGGTGACCGTCCCCGACCGGGTCAGCACCTGGTCGATCCGGGCGACCGGCAGGGCGGCGGGCCAGCTGAAGGCGAAATCCGGTCCGCTCCCGTCGGTCCGCGAGGTGATGGGAGCCAGCCCGCGGTCGTCCACCGTGCCGTTGAGATCGCCCATCAGGAGCACCTTCTCCAGCGGTTCGGCCGCCAGGGCCCGTCCGAGGAGGACGGCGCTCTCGTCCCGGGCCTGGGACCGGAACCCGCTGCCCGGCCCGAGGCGCACGGACGGCAGGTGCGCGACGTACACGGCGATCTCGCCCTCCGGCGTACGGGCGGTCGCCCGCAGCCCGCGGTCCCAGTCCTCCCCGAACCCCTCCGGCCTGATGTCCACCGGACGCACGTCGTGGAGCGGGTGCTTCGACCAGAGGCCGACCGTGCCCCGGGTCGCACGGTGCGGGTACGCGGCGGCGAGGGCCGCCTCGTAGACCCGTTGGGCCGGGGGAGTGAGTTCCTCCAGGGCGATGACGTCGGCGCCGGCGGCGAGCAGGGTCCGTGCGGTGCCCGCCGGGTCCGGGTTCTCGTCGCCGACGTTGTGCTGGAGGGCGGTGAAGGTGCCCGCCGGGCCGGTCGCGGGGAGCAGCAGGCCGCCGAAGAGCCCGAGCCAGGCGGCGGCGGGCAGCAGCGCGGCGGCAGCGGCGAGCCGCGAGCGCCGCAGCAGGGCCGCGCCCAGGAGCACGGGGACGGCCAGGCCGAGCCACGGCAGGAAGGTCTCCAGCAGGCTGCCCGGACGGCCGGGCAGCTCGGGCACGGCCCCGTGGCCCACCAGCAGCAGGGCGACGAGTACGGCCGTCACCGCGAGCAGGCGCCCGCCGGACCGCCGCGTCACCGCGAGCAGCCGCCCGCCCGACCGCCCCGGCCCCTCGTCCCCCGCGTCCCTCCCCGCCATCACCGCTCCCGTCGGCCGTCGCGCGGCCCGGCCCCGTGCCCGCGCCCCGCCCGGTACGACGACGCGCGACCGGGCGGGGCGGTTGCACCGGTGAGGGCGCCGGCCCGCGGCCGGCGCCCTCAGGTCCCGGCACGGGTCAGTGGCGGTCCAGCTGCGCCGCCGAGCGGGCCAGGGCGTCCGCAGCCGTGACGCAGCGCGCGGCCAGGGCCTCCAGGCGGTCCCGGAACTCGTCGGCCTGCGGGCCCCTCCAGTCGAGCCCGTCCGCGTCGGCCCGCAGCCGCTCGGCGTGCCGGCGCAGGGCGGCCGAATGGGTGTACAGGCCCTCCACCGGGCCGGTGGGGACGGCTGCCGCGCGGGGGGCGGGGATGTCCGTCACGCGCTCCTCCAGGGGGCGAAGGCGTTGGTCACGCCGGCCAGGGCGGGGCCCAGCTCGGGGTGGTGCCGCAGCAGGACGGTGACCATGGTGTTGCGGTCCACCCACTCCAGGCCCTCGGCCGTGTAGACCTCGGGGCGGTAGTCGGTGGTGAAGAAGCGGTCGCTCTTCAGACGGCGGCTCGCCATCAGGATGAAGATCCGGAACAGCGAGTCGCTGAAGCCGAACCCGGCCGGCCGCGGCTCCGCGAGGTTGCCCACGAGGGTGTCGACGCGGTCGAGCCGGCCCTCGTACAGCTCCCGGATCAGGGCGGTGTCGCCCGGGTGCCCGCCCGTCAGCTCCTCGAAGGAGGAGACGGGGCGCTTGCGCAGCATCTGCCGGTAGGCGTTGTAGCGCGGGATGCCGCGCTCGCGGTCGCGCAGGATGTCGACGGTGCCGAGGTCGATGTGCTCACCGGTGAGCCGGGCCAGGTTGCGCAGCCCGTCGGGATGGTTGTGCAGGACCAGGGCGCCGGGATGGGCGGTGCCGAAGGTGTAGAGGAGGTCGCTCATCCCGAACTCGTCGACCGAGGTGCGGGTGGTCGCGCCCTGCATGTCGTTGAAGCCGATCGTCTTGCGCGCGCTGCCCGAAGCGTGGTCGCGGACGGTGACCTCGTCGGGGATCAGCGGGTGCAGCCGGTAGGCCGACACGAACTCCTCCGTCATGGAGAAGGGCGCCGCGTGATGGTCCGTCGGGGACCCCAGGATGCCGCTGAGCATCTCCCCCTTCCCGATCCGCCCGTACTTCCGGCTGACCCAACGGGGCAGCATGCCGTACCAGTTGGCGTCCATCCCCCGCTTCAGGACGGGCGTGTCGAGGATGCCGGGCGTCCACTCCACCGTGTGGATCTTCGCCATGAGCGCGGTGTTGACCAGCCGGGCCGTGTGGAAGAGCCGCTCGTCGGCCCAGGTCGGGTGGTGCCCGCGCAGGTGGTCGCAGATCGCGTTGTGCTCCTTGGCGAACAGCGTGTGGAGCAGTGAGAGCCCGGTCCAGTAGTCGCTGTTCATCCCGGTGGCGTCCAGGCATTCCATGCCGGGACGGGGATCGGCGGGCAGCCTGCCGTCCTCGACGCGCAGCTTCCCGTACTCGCCGGTGCGCAGCGACCGGCACCTCGCCTCGTCGCTGCCGTAGATCTGCGAGCCGTCCCACCAGTGCGTCACGGTGTTCTCGTACGTCGGCGGGGCGTCCGGGCCGGTGTGGGCCACCGGGTCGGGCCGGGTGCGGTTGACCCGCATCGGGCAGCTGCCGCCCGTCCGCGCCCAGTCGTCGTCCTCGGCGAGCGGGACGGTGAAGGGCTCGGCCTCCTCGTTGTCGCCGTGGTTGGCCCAGCCGTGGTTCTCGAACTGGATCCAGGCGGCGGCCAGCAGGTTGAGCGTGGGGGCGGGCACGAAGCCGCGGCGCGCCAGCAGCTGCCGGCTGATCTCCCGGGGGCTCGGCGCCATCAGTTCGGCGTCGGAGTCCGGGAAGACCAGGTGCAGCGGGGCGTTCCGGTCGAGCCGGGTGCCGACCCTGCCCATGTCCTCGTCGTACGGGTCGTAGCCCGAGCCGTCGTACGAGCGGTAGGGCGCGAGCTCTGCGGTGGGGCGGCGGGTGCGTTCGCCTCCGGCGCCGAACGTGTCGTGCAGGTTCTTCCTGCGCAGGTCTCCGCGGAGCACCGAGAGGTTCAGCAGCCCCAGGGTGGTGGGGAGTTCGTGCCACTCGCGGGTGCGGTTGATCCGCTCGAACGCCGCCGACCCGAGCCGTTCGAGGAGCCCGGGCGGACGGTGCCCGGGGGCCGGGCCGGGGCGGGCCGCACCCTGGACGGGAACCAGCGCCGACCCGGTCGCCGCCTGCGCGGCCCCGGCGGTCCCGGCGGCCCCTGCCGTCGTGCTCTTCGCGCCGGTCGCGGTCGTGTCTGTCGTGTCAGTCATCGTGCTTCGTCGTTCCTCAGCGGTCGTAGAGCTGGAAGAGCCGGGTGGCGGTGACCTTGCCGCGGTAGGGCGCGAGTTCCGCGTCGACGTGCGCGCTCGCCTCCGGCACGTCGAATTCGAGGTTGTGCGCGTACCGGTCGGCGGCGTGGCACAGCGGGAAGGCGTGCGTGTCGTCGGTCCAGGTGAACTCGGTGAACTGCGCGGGCAGAGCGTAGGGGGAGCACGCCGAGCGCCCCTCCAGACTGGGCACCACGTCGTGTTCGTTGACCAGGGAGCACACCCGGGTGCGCGGGTCCGCCGGACGCTTGCCGTCGATGGGCGAGCCGATCGCCACGACGTGGGTGACCCGGTAGAGCGCGCAGAAGTCCCGGTCCGCGGCCAGGTTCATGGCGGTGATGCCGCCCAGACTGTGCCCGACCAGCGCGAGCTCGGTGCCCGAGGGGACGGCCGAGCGCAGCGCCTTGGTGACGGCCCGGGAGTACGGGGTCGCGGGCCGGGCCACCGCGTTCAGGGCGCCCAGCAGGTCCTGCGGGCTCTCGCCCCGCAGCCCGGCCATTCCGGCGAGCTGGGCGACGTGGCGGGTCACCCCGTCCGGACCGGCGACCTGCTGGACGAGGAGGGTGCCGCCGGTGCCGATGGTCCCGATGTTGCGGATGTAGCCGCAGATGGTGCCCGAGGCGTCGAGGCGTTCCAGCAACGCCGGTTCGGACGGGCTGGGTTCGGCGCGGCCGGGGCCGCGGTCCAGGAGGGCCCAGAGCCGGGCGCCGATGCCGAGGAAGGGCTCCGCGGCGGTGAGGGTGCGGCCGGTGGCGATCTCCCAGCCCGCCTCGTCGTTGAAGGGGTTCTCGTCGGTGAGCGCGTTCCAGGCCGCGATGTCGGCGAAGGACGGGGCGAGCAGCGCGAAGGCCCGCTCGGCGCCCTGGTTCCCGATGATGGCCTTGAAGACCCGGACCGCCTCGGCCTGCCGGTCCTGTTCGATGGCGCGGATGACCCGGGCGGTGTCCGGATCCTCGAGCAGTTCGGGGTGTTCCACCGCGGCGGCCCGGATACGGGCCTTGAGGCCGGTGACGGCCAGACTGACGGCGAGGCTCTCACGGCTGGTCAGGACCCCGGCCAGCCAGGCGGCGCGGGCCAGGGGCCCGCGGCCCTGCGGGCCCCAGCCGAGTCCGGCGGGATCGGTGAGGGTCCGCAGCAGGCTGCGGCGGGCGGCGGGCGGGACCCCGGTGCCGAGGGCGAGGCCCGTGGCGTGCCGGGCGGCGTCCCGTACGGCGTCGGCGGCCTCGGCGAGGTCGCGGCAGAGCTGGTGGAGGGAGGCCACGTCCGGTTCGGTGACGGACGGGACGGGGCCACAGGGAGCGGTGGGATCGGCAGCGGCTTCGGGCACGGATCGGCGTCCCTTCGGTCAGCGTGCGGTGAGGGTGAGGTGGACGGCCGCGGCGTCCAGGGCGCCCGGCAGCGGCCGGTGCGGGTCCAGCGCCGGACGGTCCCCGCCGACCCGGTGGCCGCGCAGCACCTCGGCGCAGACCGCGGCGGTGACGAGCAGGCCCAGCTGGTCTCCGGGGCAGCGTCCGCCGCCGTGTCCGAACGGGGCCATCTGCGTGTCCTCGTCGGCTTCCGGGGCGAGCCAGCGGCCCGGCACGAAGAGATGGCCGCCCGGCACGTGCTCGGGGTCGCGCTGGTGGAAGGCCATCGGTGCGAGCACGTGGGTGCCGGCCGGGTAGGTCACCCCGCGCCATTGGGTGGGCGCCCGGGTGACCCGGACGAAGTCGGGGACCACGGGGTAGAGCCGGATCGTCTCCTGTACGCAGGCCCGCAGCCGCGATCCCTGGGCGATCCCGCTGTCCCCGGTGACCGCGTCCTGCTCCGCCGGATGGGCGGCGAGCAGCCGCAGGGTCCGGGCGGCCACGTGCGCGGCCACGTCCAGGGCGAGCAGCCAGTGATGGGCCTGCCCGACCCGGTCGAGCTCGGCGTCGAGCGCGGTGGCGGGTCCGGCGAGGGCCCGGCCGATCAGGGTGTGCGCGGGGGCGTCGGCGGCGTACGACTCCAGGCGGGCGTTGGCCCGTGCGTACAGCCGCCGGGCGGCGAGGGCGCGGCCCTTGCGCAGGCCCAGCCAGTTGGCCTCCTCGCGCAGGGCCACCAGCCAGCGGTGCAGTTCCTCGTCGTCCCGGGCCAGGTCGCCGAGGACCAGACGGCGGGAGATCCGCTGGAAGGCGCGGAGCAGCCGGGGGAAGTCCAGTCCGGGTCCGCGGGTCAGCGGGGCGCACTCCTCGGCGACGACGGAGAGGTACTCCGCGCAGGAGGGGTGGACGGGCCGGTCGGCCGCCAGGGCGTGGTCGTTGACCTCGCGCCGTGCCTCGCGCAGGGCCCCGTGGGAGCAGATCACCCCGGTGGGTTCGAGGACCCCGAGCATCTTGACCTTGTCGACGGCGTCCATGGCGAGGGTTTCCATGGGCTCGGCGAAGAACTGCCGTACGTCGGCGGGGTCGAGGAGGACCAGCATCTCGCCGGAGAGCGCGCGGATCCGAACGGGGGAACCGCCGTGGCGGGCGCGCAGGGCCCGGAAGGTGGCGGCCGACCAGCCGTACTGGTTGACCGAGGCCAGCGCGGACACCATGGCGGGGCGGGGGGCGGAGATGCCCCTGGTGAAGGCGGGGAGGGTGTGGGTGAGGACGAACCGCAGGGTCTCGGCGCGTCCCGCGCGGCCCGGGTCGGCCGTCCGCCCCGGCCCCGGGACGGGCGCGTCGCCGGCGGGGTCGTGGCCGGCCGCGTTCGGGGGCGCGGACACCGCGTCCGTGGTGGTGAGCTCGGACTCGGTCATGCCTCGATCACCTTGCCGGGGTTGAGCAGGTTCTTCGGGTCGAAGAGCCGCTTGAGCCCGCGGTGCAGTTCCAGTGCGACCGGGTCGAGCTCGCGGGTCAGCCAGTCGCGCTTGAGGATGCCGATGCCGTGCTCCCCGGTGCTGGTGCCACCGAGGGCGAGACCGGCGGCCATGATGTCGTCGTACGCAGTCTGCGCGCGCCGGAACTCGTCCGGGTCGGACTCGTCGAAGACGACCGTCGGGTGCAGGTTGCCGTCCCCGGCGTGACCGAGGGTGAAGATCCGCAGCCGGTACCGGGCGGCGATCTCCTCGATCGTCCCGATGAACTTGGCGAGTTCGGAACGCGGCACGGCCACGTCCTCGATGAAGGCGGTGGGCCTGCCGCCCAGGGTCGCGGCGAAGGCGCCGAGGGCGGGCGTGACCAGCCGCCGGGCCTCGATGATCTGCCGGGACTCCTCGGTGGTGGCGGCGGTGACCACGTTCTGCGCTCCGGCGCCCTTGCAGAGCAGGTCCATCGTGTGCAGGTCGCGCAGCGGGTCGCCGGCGTCGCTCTCGACGATCAGGGTGGCGGCGCTGCCGGGGCGCAGCAGCGGGTGCCCGTAGTCCGCGACGGCCTGGGTGGTGGCCCGGTCGAGGAGTTCGAGGGCCGAGGGCACGTGCCCGGCGGCGGTGATCGCCGCGACGGCGTCCCCGGCCGCGGTCAGGCTGGGGAACTGGGCCAGCAGGGAGAGGGCCGGCGGACGCGCGGGCCGCAGGGCGAGGGTGGCCCCGACGACCACCGCGAGCGTGCCCTCCGAACCGACCATGAGCCGGGTCAGGTCGTAGCCCGCCACGCCCTTGGCGGTGTCCCGGCCGGTGCGCATCCGGCGGCCGTCGGGAAGGACGAGGTCCAGCCCGAGCACGTAGTCGGCGGTGACCCCGTACTTGACGCAGCAGATGCCGCCCGCGCCCGTGGCGATGTTCCCGCCGATGGTGCAGCGTTCCCAGGAGGCGGGGTCGGGCGGATAGGTCAGGCCGTGCTCGGCCACGGCGTCGCCCAGGTGCTTGGTGACGACCCCGGGCTCGCAGCGCACGAGCCGGTTGGCGGGGTCGATCTCCAGGATGCGGTCCATCCGGGAGGTGTTCAGCACGAGGCAGCCGTCGACGGCGTTGGCCGCGCCCGCGAGACCGGTGCGGGCGCCCTGGGGGACCACGGGAACGCCGAGGGCGTACGTGGTGCGCAGGATCTGCTCGACCTGCTCGGCGGTGCGGGGCAGGGCGACGACCGCGGGGGTGCCGGGCTCGGAGAAGGGCGCCGAGTCCCGGGTGTGGGCGGCGAGCGTCTCGGCGTCGGTGTACAGGATGCTGTCGGGGCCGCCGTCCGCGTCGGCCAGGAGGGCGCGCAGGCGGGACAGGAGGGGGGTGTCGGGAGACATACCGGCCTTCTGGAGGTCGTACGGGGAGGGGGTGCGGGCGGGTGCTCTACAGCGACGGGAGTTCGGTGGTGACCGGTACGTCGATGAGCACGGGGCCGTCCTGCTGGGCGGCGGAGTCCCGGACGAGCTTGGTGAGTTCGCCGGAGCCCTGGACGCGATGGGTGCGCAGGCCGTAGCCGGCGGCGATCGCGGTGATGTCGAGACCGGGGATGTCGAGGCCGGGGGCGCCCTCGGCGTGCTCGAGCCGGGCGAACCACTGGAGGATCGCGTAGCGGGCGTTGCTGAGCACCACGAAGGTGACGGGGAGCCGGTAGTGGGCGGCGGTCCACAGGGCCTGGACGGCGTAGTGGACCGAGCCGTCGCCGATGACGGCGATCACGGGCCGGTCGGGTGCGCCGAGCTGGGCGCCGACGGCGGCCGCCGCGCCGAAGCCGAGCCCGCCGCCCGCGGAGAACAGGTAGGAGCGGGGGCTGCTGATGCGGGCGGCCTCGTGGAACCGGGGCACGTTGGAGGGGGATTCGTTGACCCAGAGGGTGTTCTCGGGGGCGCCCTGTGCGACCGCGGAGAGCGCGGCGAGGGGGGTGAGGACGCCCTCCGTCTCCTCGGGGAAGCGCACCTGCTCGTGGGGCTCGCGGACTTGGCTGCCGGCCGGGAAGTGCTCCGCGAGACCCCGTACGGTCAGGGCCAGGTCGGCCACGACGGCGTCGCCGACGGGGGCCCTGGCCGCCTCCTCGGCGTCCCGGGTGAGCAGGAGGAGCTCGGTGCCCTCGGGCAGGTAGGCACCGGGGATGTAGGGGTAGTAGCGGAACACCGGCGCGCCGATGACCACGACGAGGTCGTGGCCGGCGAGCTGGCCGCTGAGCGGCCCGATCGCCGGGACCAGTTCGCCGCGGAACTGCGGGTGGTCGTACGGGAAGGACACCCGGGCCGAGACGGGCGCCGCCCAGACCGGGAGTCCCGTGCGGTCCGCGAGGTCCACGACCGCGTCCCAGGCTCCGGAGGCGTCGACGTCGTCGCCGACGACGAGGACGGCGGAGCGGGCCGCGGCGATCCGTCCGGCGAGCTCGGCGAGCACGGCCGGGGCGGGGACGGCGGCGTGCGTGACCCGGCGGGCGGCGGCCACCTGGGCGCCCCGGTCCTCGGCCGCGGTCAGCTCCGCGTCCATGTCGTCCATCGGGAGGGAGACGAAGACGGGCCCGTGCGGCGGGGTTTCGGCGATCTGGGCGGCGCGGGCGAGCGCGGGAGCCACGTCGGCGGGGCGCGGCGGCTCGTACGCCCACTTCACGGCGGGCTGGGGCAGGAGCGTGGCCTGCGGGTTGGAGAGCAGGGCCTCCATGGTGAGCATGGCGCGGACCTGCTGTCCGGCGGTGACCACCATCGGGGTGCGGTTCGCCCGGGCGTTGAGGATGGCGCCCATGGCGTTGCCGGTGCCCGGTCCGGTGTGCAGGTTGACCAGGGCGGTGGTGCCGGAGGCGAGGGCGAACCCGTCGGCCATGCCGACCACGACGGCCTCCTGGAGGCCGAGCACGTACCGGAAGTCCTCGGGGAAGTCCTTGAGCATCGGCAGTTCGGTCGATCCCGGATTGCCGAAGACGGTGGTCATCCCACGGGCTCGCAGAACGTCGAGTACGGCTTCTCGAACCGTGCGCATGAGGATCCTCCAGGCAATGGGGGGCGACCGTGGGTGATCAATCCAGCACGCTCCGCAGAGGGTTGGCAAACCGTGCCGGGTGAGCGCCCGCGTCGGGGAAAAGCCCTCCAAAAATCGTTTCCGCACCCGTCCGGCACCGCGGTTCACCAAGGGGGTGACGTCCACCCGGCGCCGGGGAAGTCGCCCACACGTGTCTGCCCCCGGCCGGTCCCGGAAGGCCCGGGGGAGGGCCCCGGCCGCCCGCCGGTCCGTGCCCGCAGGGCGGCGGTCGAGGTGGAACGGGGGCGGCGGCTGGGGCCGCACCAGCCGGGAGTGGCGGGAGAGGATGGCCGGAAAACACCCCTTTCGCACCCGCCCGGACCCCGGACCGCTGCATTCCGGCCCCGGGTCCGCGACGCCGGGGGAGGGTGGTCCCCGCACTGCTGACGCACGGCTGACGTCCGGCCGCCCCCCACTGCTGCCGCACCGGAATTCCGACCACGGAGGCCCGATGGACCGTACGCCCACCCCGCCCTTACCCCCTTCGCCACGCGAGGAGTTCGCGGCCGAGCTGACCCGGCTGCGCGAGAAGGCCGACCTCACCGTCCGTGCCGTCGCCGCCCGCGTCGACGCCCCCGGCGCCCACACCACCGTGGGCGGCTGGTTCGCGGGCCAGAACCTGCCCTCGATCGGCTCCCTCCCCCTGTTCCGGCAGGTGCTGCACGTCTGCGGGGTGCGCGAACCGGCCGAGATCGAGCGCTGGATCGAGACGCTGGCCGAACTGCGGCGCACCCGCGTGCCGCGCGCCGTGCACGCAGCCGTGCCCTACCGGGGCCTGGCCGGATTCGAGGAGCGGCACGCCGAGTGGTTCTTCGGCCGTGACCGGCTGCGCGACACCGTGGTGGCACAACTCCTGGCGGACGGCGCGATCGTGGCCGGGGGCGCCGCCGTCCCCGTGCCCCGGCTGCTGGTCGGCGCCTCCGGCTCCGGCAAGTCCTCGCTGCTGCGGGCCGGAGTGCTGCCCGTGCTGCGCGCCGCGCACGGCTTCGTCCCCTGCCTGCTCACGCCCGGCCGGCATCCGCTCGCCGCACTGGCCTCGGCCGTCGACGCGCTCACCGGCCCACAGGAGACGGCCCGGTCCGCGGAGGCGTCCGGGTCCCCTCCCGCCGTGCCCGATGACTCCGACGCCCCCGGAACCCCCGACCCGCTCGCCCTCGCCGCCCGGGTACGGAGCTTCGCCGCACGGCAGTCCGTACGGGTCGTGGTGGCCGTCGACCAGTTCGAGGAGGTCTTCACCGTCTGCCGGGACGCCGCCGAACGCGAGCGGTTCCTGCGCTGCCTGGCCGCACTGCCCGCGCCGGACGTACGGGTCGCGGGCGCTCTGCGCGCGGACTTCTACCCGGACGCCCTCGGCGAACCCCTCCTCGCCGCCGCGCTCCAGAACGGGCAGACCGTCGTCGGCGCGCTCACCGAGGAGGAGACCCGCGCCGTGGTCACCGGACCCGCCGTCAAGGCCGGGCTCACCGTGGACGAGGGCTTCGTCGACCTGCTCCTCGCCGACCTGCGGGACTCGGGCGCCGGAGCACTGCCCCTGCTGTCGCACGCACTGCTGTCCACCTGGGAGCGCGGCCGGGGCACGAAGCTGACGATCGCCGACTACCGGGCCGGCGGCGGCATCTCCGCCGCCATCTCCGCGACAGCCGAGGAGGCCTATGCCGAGCTGAGCGAGGAGCAGCGGAGCCTGGCCCGCGTGCTCTTCCTGCGCATGGTCACCGTCGGGGACGGCGGCCCCGACACCCGTCGGCTCCTCCCGCTCCCCGATGCGGGCGGACCCGGGGACCCGGCGGGCCGGGACCGCGCCGGGCAGGTGTACGAGGTACTGGAACGGTTCGTCGACCGGCGGCTGGTCACCCTGGACGCCGACGGCTCGCAGATCACCCACGAGGCGCTGCTCACCGCCTGGCCCCGGCTGCACCGATGGATCGACACCGACCGGGCCGGACACCTGGTGTGGCAGGAACTCGGCCGGGACGCGGAGCGCTGGCTGGCCCAGCACCGCGAGCCCTCGCTGCTCTACCGGGGCGCGCGGCTCGCCGTCGCCGCGGGCTGGGCCGAACAGAGCGGCCGGGGCCCGGAACTGACCGTACGGGAGACCTCCTTCCTCGCCGCGAGCCGGGACGCGGAGGAGGCCCGGGCCCGTCGCGAGCGGCACCGCACCCGGCGGCTGCGGCAGCTCCTCGTCCTGCTGTCGGTGCTCGTCGTCCTCTCGGGCCTGCTCACGGGCATCGCGGTGGTCCAGCGGCGGGACGCGGAGCACCAGCAGGCGGTGGCGCTGTCGCGGCTGGTGGCGGCCCGCGCGGAACGGCTGCGCGGCAGTGACCTGGCACTGGCGGCACAGCTCAGCCTGGTGGCCTACCGGACGGCGCCCACCGCCGAGGCCCGTTCGGCACTGATGGACGCCTCGGCCCTGCCCGCGGTCACCCGGATCCTCGCCTTCCGGGGCGTGGTGCAGGCGGTGGCGCTCAGTCCGGACGGGCACACCCTCGCCGCGGGCGGACTGGACCGGCAGGTCGCCCTGTGGGACGTGCGCGACCCCCAGCACCCCCGGGAACTGGGCACCGCCCCGCACGACTTCGGGGACACCGTGTACGCGCTGGCCTTCAGCCCCGACGGGCGGCGGCTCGCCGCGGGGGCCGGGGACGGGACCGTACGGGTGTGGGAACCGTCGGGTCCCGCCGGATCGCGGGTGCTCACCGGCCCTGAATCCGCGGTCTACGGGGTCGCGTTCGCGCCGGACAGCCGCACGCTCGCCGCAGCGGGCGCCGACGGCGGGGTGTACCTCTGGCGGGACCCCGCAGCCGCCGACGGAGCCGCGGCCGCAGGGGGATCGGCCGGGCCGGCCGCCGGGCCGGAGCGGCTCGCCGGATTCACCGGCCCCGTGCACACGGTCGCCTTCCGCCCGGGCGGCGCCACCCTCGCGGCCGGAGGCGCCGACGGGACGGTCCGGCTGTGGGACACCTCCGCGCCGGGCCTGCCGGTCCCGTACGCCGAGGCGCTGACCGGGGCGGCGGGCCCGGTGTTCGGCCTGGCCTTCACCCCCGACGGGAGCCGGCTCGCGGCCGCCAGCCAGGACCGCTCCACCCGCGTGTGGACCGTGCCCGACCCCCGCGGGACCCCGGTCGCCCCGGAGGTCATCGGCGGGGCGCCGGCCGTGCCCGACGGCCCGGCCAGCTACGTCAACGCGGTCGGGTACGGCCCGGACGGACAGTGGACGGCGACCGGCAGCGCCGACAACCAGGTCCGCCTCTACCGCACCGGCACCGCGACGCCCGCCGCCGTCTTCCCGCACCCCGGACCCGTCACCGCGCTGGCCTTCCTGCCCGGCGGCCAGGGCCTGGTCACCGGCGCGGCCGACGGGACGGTCCGGCTCTGGCAACTGCCGTCCCGCCCGCTGCGGGGCTTCCAGGGCACCGTCAACGCCATCGGGTTCAGCCCCGACAGACGGCTGCTGGCCGTTGCGGCCAAGGACGTACAGCTGTGGGACGTGAGCGACCCCTGGACGCCCCGCCCCGTGGGGCAGCCGCTCACCAACGCGACGGGGTTCTCCGGGACGGTCTCCTTCACCCCTGACGGCCGCACCCTGGCCGTGGGCGGCCGGGAGGGCAAGGTCTGGCTCTGGGACCTCACCCGCCCCGAACGGGCCGCGCCCTACGGGGAACCGCTGGCCGGCGGCACCGGAACCATCCAGTCCGCTGTCTTCGACCCGGCGGGCGGGGCGCTCGCCGTCGGCAGCGAGGGCCGTACCGTGCGGATCTGGGACACCCGCGAACCGGCCCGGCCCGCGCTGTCGGCCGAGCTCACCGAACCCACCAACTACGTGTACTCGGTGGCGTTCAGCCCGGACGGGCGGCGCCTCGCGGCCGGGACCGTCGACAAACAGGTCCTGCTGTGGCGGCTGCCCGCACCCGGCGGCGGGGCGCCCGCGCACGAGGCGACCCTGCGCGGCCCAGGGAGCTACGTCATGTCCGTGGCCTTCGGCCCGGACGGCCGCACGCTGGCCGCGGGCACCGCCGACCGGGACGTGTGGCTGTGGGACGTGAGCGGCGAGCGCCCGGTCAGCGCCGGCCCGCCACTGACCGGCCCGAGCAGCTACGTCTACGCCCTGGCCTTCAGCCCGGCGGGCGGCACCCTGGCCGCGGCCAGCACCGACAGCACCGTCTGGCTCTGGAACACCCGCGACCCCGGTCGGCCGCAGCCCGAGGCCGTACTGAGCGGTCTGCGGGGCAAGGCCTACGCGATCGCCTTCGGCCCGGACGGCCGCTCGCTGGCCGCCGGCGGCTCGGGGCCGGAGGCACTCCTGTGGACCACCGACGAGGAGGCGGTGCGCAGCCGGATCTGCGAACGGGCCGGGTCGCCGATCACCCGGCAGGAATGGGCGCACCTGGTGCCGGGACTGCCGTACGCGCCGCCCTGCCGGTGAGGGCCCGCAGCGCTGTACGGAGTTGTACGGACCGCCGTCCGGAGGCGTCCGACCTGCGGCTTCGGCCTTCCCGGCGGCGGTCCGGGGCTGGCTTCCTGATGGAGCGCCGCCGGATCGGCCGGGGCGCGGCACACCATCGCAGCCACCTCGACGAGGGAGAACGACCATGCGTAAGACGACCACCCTGCGGTCCCGGGCCGGACTGGCGGCCGCCGCGGCCGCCGTGGCCCTGACGGGTCTGATCGCCGGCGCCGGGGGCGCCGAGGCGGCGGGCAGCTACATCTCCTCCAACAGCGGGGGAGCCAACGTCCGGACCTGCGCCAGCACCGGCTGCGGCTCGCTCGGCTACCTCGGGAACGGCTCCGGCGTGACGATGCAGTGCTGGCTCGACAACCAGTGGGTCTACCCGCCCAGCTCGAACTACGCCTCCAACCGCTGGTTCCGGGTCTCCAGCGCCGTGGGCACCGGCTACGTCCACTCGTCCCTCGTCGCCAGCCAGACCGGCGTCGGCCACTGCTGACCCTTGACCGCACCGCTGCGCGCCGTCCCTCCCGAGCGGGGGGACGGCGCGCAGCCGCGACCGGGGGCGCGCCCGAGGGCCGCGGTCCCGGCCGCCGACGTCCGTCAGGACAGGGTGCGCACGTGCTGGTCCCGCAGCTCGTACCGGGCGGCCACCACGGCCAGTTCACCCGTGGCCACCTTCGCGGCGAGGTCGGGCTCGGCGGCCAGCCGTCGCCGGACGCCCCGCACGTGGGCGTTTACGGTGGCGTCGATACGGGCCTCGCCCTGCTGGCCGTGGTCGATGGACGGCCGTATCTGGTCGGCCAGGTACTGGATGTGGGCCGGGAGCGGCTCGCCGGTCTCGTCCGCGTGCACCGCCGCGGCGACGGCCCCGCAGGACTGGTGGGCCAGCACGAGGACCAGCGGTATCCGCAGTTCCAGGACCCCGTACGCGATGCTCCCGAGCACCGCCTCGTCCAGGACCTCGCCCGCCGACCGGACCGTCAGCAGATCGCCCAGGCCCTGGTCGAAGACCAGCTCGGGCGGCACCCGCGAGTCGATGCAGCCCAGGACGACCGCGAACGGGTGCTGGGCCGCCACGAGCCTTCGGCGCAGTGGCGCGGACTCGTGCGGGTGCTCCTCGTGGTAGGTCCGCCAGCGCCGGTTGCCCGCCGCGAGTCTGCGCAGCGCCTGCGCGGGAGTGGTGGGACGGCTGTCGCTTTCGGCCTCCCCCGTGGCGGCGGAGGCGGGGAAGACCGGCCCGAGGGCCAGACCCGCACCGGCGGCCGCCGTGCCCGCCACGGCGGTGCGCAACAGGGCCCGACGGCTGCGCGGCAGGGCGACGCGGGTTCGTGTGTTCGAAGGCATGGCCGGACGGTAACCGGCGTGCGGCAGCCGGAACCGGCCCGGCGGACGCATTGGCGCGATCCGCTCGCGAGGAGGCCTGATGGGGGCGGAGCCGTCTCGGCATGCGGGCGTGTAGGGGCGTTGAGCGGGGGAAGGCGGGGCAGGGAAGGGCCGCGGGAGCATCCCGCGGCCGTCCCTACCGGAGGAGATGGCGGACGTGACCGAACACGTGTGGAACTACAGGCCGACCTCGGGGCGCCTGGCGGGCGCCGACCTCACGGGCTACAAGGTCGAGGCCAGCGACGGCGCGATCGGCAAGGTCGACAAGTACTCCGACGCGGTGGGCGAGGCCTACATCGTGGTGGACACCGGTGTGTGGATCTTCGGCAAGGAGGTCCTGCTCCCGGCCGGCACGGTGACCCGCGTCGATCCCGAGGAGAAGCGGATCTACGTCGACCGCACCAAGGAACAGATCAAGCACGCACCGGAGTTCATCCGGGAGCAGCACCTGGGCGACGCGGCCTACCACCAGGAGGTGGGCACCTACTTCATCAACGGCCCCTTCCGCCTGCCGCCGGTCTGACCCGCCCGGACCCGGCCCGGGCCCGCGGCGGGCCCGGGCCGGCCGGGGTCTAGTGCTGTGACCGGAAAGGTCCACCGGGTCGCGGCGCCCGGCACGGCACCTCCCCGCGTTGTCGGACCACGCAAGTACGTCCAGTACGAGCCGTGGC
>NZ_JOFT01000013.1 GCF_000725805.1 Streptomyces xanthophaeus
TTCGAGTGCAGGCTCTGGTCGATCAGCGAATGAGCCGGTTTGTACAGGATGGTGTCGAGCAGCATGGGTGTTCCCGAGTACGCGAGCCATCGGCACATGTGCGATCACCTCCCTGCCATTCTCACGGGCCCTTCTGGTAACCGCCACGCAGGCGGCGGCGGGCTACCGGCCTGCCGGGCGCTCCGTCCTCGTGGTCTGGCGGCCGCCGGCCGCCAGCAGTGCCAGTACGGCGAGCACGGCGAGGAGGATGAGGACCAGCAGCAGGACGGTGAGCACCGTGGGGTGGTTCCACAGGGCGAACACGAGGGCGATGACGAGCAGCACTCCGGTGGTGATCCAGCGCCGGTTGGCCTCCACCCACGTGCCGGCCCGCCCGGTGTGCACTCCGTGGGAGGCGCCCCACCCGGCGGCGGAGTCCGCGGCGCGTTCCGCCGTGCCCCGTACCCCGCGCGGCAGCCGGCCGGCACCGGACAGGTAGGCGCCGAGGGCCACCACGATCCCGAGGACGATCGCGGTGCGGATGCTGACCCTCAGGAACCGCACGAGCGTGTCGAAGACGGCCGCTGCGGCGGCGGGCGACTGGACCTGTTCCGGGAGGTGGTCGAGGTAGTAACGGCGGGCGATGACCAGGCCGATGGCGAGGATCAGGCAGGCGGCGGCCGCGCACAGCATGGTGGTGACCAGCGCGCGGCGCCGGCGCCGCGCGAGCAGCACCCCCGCCACCCCGAGGAGCACGGTGAGCACCGGCAGCCAGTTGCCGAGGACGTCGAGGAGGTGGACGGCGCTTCTGATCTTGGCCAGTTTGTCGGACTGGAAGAGGACCATCTGCTTGTCGACCTCGGGGATCTTCTCCGCGGGGGCCAGCCCGGCCTTCACGAGGTCCTCCTTGACCCTCTCCACGGCTTCCCCGACGTCGAGTGTGACGGTGCCGCCCTCGACCCCCACCGCGCCACGGCCCTGGCCGGTCAGCGCGTGCACCACCGCGGAGTGCGCGGCACGGTTGGCGGTCGTCCAGACCTTCTCGAAGCGGTCGCTCTCCACGAAACGGGTCGCCACCTTGGACACCGCCGCGTCGGCGGCCGAGTCCAGCTGCGGGCCCAACGCCTTGACCGCCGTGCCGACGCGGGGCGGCAGCCCCTGCGATTCGAGCCATTTCGCGAGGTCGGCCGTGACCTGGGCGCCGTCGACGCGGACATCGGCCGCGTCGGTGATGCGGCGTACGGAGGCCGCTTCGATCGCCGGGTCGGAGGCGAGGGGGGAGACGGTGGACACGTACCGGTCGGTGTCCAGCACGATGTCGTGCACCCAGACCGTGAGGAGCGAGAGGGGGACGAGGATGCAGGTGAGCGTGATCAGCACCGCCGAGACGGTGCTCTTCACGATCCGCCCACCACGCGATCCACCCGCCCGGACCGGTGCGGGCGCCCCGGCGGACGCACCGGCGGGCGGCTGTGCGGGCGGCTCGGGCGGGACACTCATAACGCTCCCTGGGGACGGCTGAGGCGAAAGTCCGGCTACCGGCCATTGCACACCTGGCTCCAGGGATCCGCGCGTTCTGTTGCGCCCACCGTGGCAAGGGCAAGCGCAGCGGGCTGCTGTCCTCCGGCGGCTCCACCGGTGGCTCGTTAGGCTGGCAGTGAGACCTCCGCACCACTCGTACGACTGGAGGCGTCGCGTGTCCCCTCACCTGCCGCCCAGCCCGACCCGAACGGCTGTCGTGGCCGTGTGCGTGGCCGCCCTGGCCGCTGCGCCGTCGGGCCCCGCGCTCGCGTTCACCGGTGGCAACCACGAGACGGTCACACGGGCGGCCCTGCCCTGGGAGCCGGCCACCCTGTCAGCGATGGCGGATGCCCGTGACGGGGCGGTCAACGCCGACGACCACGGCGGATACTTCCTCTCCGGTCCGCTCCACTGCGACAACGCCGACTACCTCGCGGCCCGCTACGGCCAGGACTATCCCCGCAGCCGGGACGAGGCCACCACCGAGCTCCTCGCCTGCATCGGTACCTCCGTCGCCCGCTTCCGCAACGCGGTCCGGGCGGCCGACGGCCTCGTCGACGCCGACGGCAAGGTCAGGGCCGACCAGAGCGACCTGTCCTCCCCCTCCCCCTGTGTGTGGAACGAGGCGCCCACCCGCGCCAAGTGCGCGGTCCTGGAACAGCTCGGCCGGGGCTGGCACCCGATCCAGGACTTCTACTCGCACTCGAACTGGTCCGACCGGGCCGCGCCCGGTCCCGTCGGCCTCGACAACCCTCCCGGACTGGCACGTACCGATGTCGCACCCTTCTTCGACATCCGCCGCTACAGCGCCATGAAGGACGCCGACTGGACCCGGGACGCACGCACCCGGATACCCGTGGACCTCACCACCGGCTGCTATTCCGACATCGACTCCACCGGCGTGAAGTCCGCGGACTGCGCCGGCCGCGTCACCCACAACCGTGACCTGAACAAGGACACGGCCGCGTCCCGCCGCTCCAGAACCGGCGACAACTTCGCCCGCGCCACCTCCGGGGCCACCGCCGAGACCACCCGCCAGTGGAACGACTTCAAGGCCGAGCTGCGCGCGGCCTATCCGGACCATCGGCGCGGCGAGCAGATGGCCTGCGCCCTGGTCCACGACGACCCGGCATCGAGTTGCCCCTGAACGGCCGGGGCCGCGCCAGCTGTGACATACCGGCTTAAAATGGGCCTGACAGGTGGACAAGGCATGTCCGATGGCTTCGAAGGGCCCCGCAGGGCCGTTCGGCCGACCCCGGAGGCCCTGATGGCCGTATCCCCCGACGCAGCACCGCACCGCAGGCAGAGCAGCGATCCCGAGGACGTCCTCAGACAGCTCGGAGGCTCCTGGCACTGGGCGCTCGGCATCGCACTCGCGACCCTGATCCCGGGCATCCTCGTACTCGTCTGGCCCGACGAGACGCTGCACATCCTGGCCGTGATCCTCGGTCTCCAGCTCCTGGTGGCCGGTGGCTTCCGGTTCGTCACGGCGTTCTCGCACGGCGGCGACGGGGGCGGCAGCAGACTGGCCGGAATCCTGATCGCCATGCTGGCCTTCCTCGCCGGGGTGCTGGTCCTGCGGCATCCGATGCAGACGGTCGGCGCGCTGTCGCTGATCGTCGGAGTGTTCTGGCTGCTGACCGGGGTGCTCACGGCGTACGTGGCGATCGCCGACCGCACGCTCGTCCACCGCGGCCTGCTCTTCGCCCTCGGCGCCCTCGGCACCGTCGCCGGGATCGTCGTGCTCTGCTTCCCGGTGGACTCCGCGGTCGCCCTGACCCGGCTGCTGGGACTGTGGCTCGTCCTGCTCGGCGTGTTCGAAGTGGTGATGGCTTTCGCCCTGCGCTCCGCCACCCGCCGGATCACGCCCACGCCTCCTGGGTGAGCGGCGGCCGTCGACCGACTCGCGCCCCCTGAGTGAGGGTAGCCACACATCATGATCACTTTTGGGGTCGAAGAGGAGTACCTGCTGGTCCACCCGGAGACGCTCCTCCCCACTCCGCTCGTGCAGGACGTGCGTGCCACGGCACGCCTGGCGCCGATCGCGGACGAGCGCGAGGTCCAGGACGAGCTGCTGCAGGCGCAGATCGAGGTCGCCACCCCGGTGTGCACGGCCTTGGAGGAGGTGGGCGGACATCTCCTGCGGCTGCGTCACGCGGTCGCATCCGCCGCGCAGGAGAACGGCTGCCGCATCGCGGTCTCCGCCACCGCGCCGGTCAGGGGCGTGGCCCCCGTACCCGTCACCGGCACGCCCAGGTACCTGAAGATGGCGGGCGAGGCCCGCTTGCTGGTGGACGAACAGCTGATCTGCGGGATGCACGTACACGTGGGCGTGCCGGACCGGGAGACCGGGGTGGCCGTCCTGAACCGGCTGCGCGTCTGGCTTCCGACACTGCTGGCCATGTCCGCGAACGGTCCCCTGTGGGACGGGCGGGACACCGGCTTCGCCAGCTGGCGCACGATCGTCTTCGGCCGCTGGCCCGTCAGCGGACCGCCCCCGTACTTCGCGGGAGCCGCGGACTACGAGGCGCGGGCCGACGGGCTGCTGGAATCAGGGGTGATCCCCGACCGGGGGCAGATGTACTGGCAGGCCCGGCTCTCCGAGCGGTACCCGACGGTCGAGGTGCGCTGCTGCGACGTGCAGTTGGAGGCGGACGACGCCGTCATGCTCGCCGGGGTCATCCGCGGGCTGGCCGCCACCGCGATCGCCGAGGAGAAGGCGGGGGTCGCTCCGGCGCTGTGCCGGCCCGAGGTCCTGCAGGCCGCGACGTGGCACGCGGCCCGGCACGGGATGAGCGGCACGCTGGTGGACCCGGCCGGACGGATGCGCAGCAGCGGGGACGTGCTGTGCATGCTGTTGCGGCACATCGCGCCCGCGCTGGAGGAGAACGGTGACTTCCGCGAGGTGAGCTCGCTCGTCCACCGGCTCCTCCAGCAGGGCACCGCGGCGGACCGTCAGCGCCGGGCGCTGGCCGAAGCCGGTCTGCCGGCCCTCTCGGCCCTGATCACGGCAGGATCCACCACCGCGTGAGGTGCCTCAGGTGTGCAGGCGGCTGTTGTTACCGTCGTGGGCGTCCGCGGTCTCGTCGTCGAACCAGTAGTCGCCCGCGGCCAGGTAGCGGAAGGAGTGGACGCTCTTGCCCGGCAGGGCGACGGTGACGGCGCGCATCCCGTCGCGCCTCGGGGCCAGGGTATGGGTGCCCGGCTGCCAGTCGTTGAAGTCTCCGACGACGCTGACGGGGCCGGGCGGGGTGTCGGCGGGCAGGACGAAGGTGACCTCGGTGCGGTCCTTGCGCTGCTTGCGTTCGAGCACGGGGAAGGGCTCCTGACGGCAGGGCGGGTAGGTGTGCCCATGCTCGGCCTGCCGCCGCTGGTCGGCGGGGGACACGGCCGGGAGCCGCCGCGGCTTCACTCGCCCGGCGCTGCACCGGAGGGCGGGCCGGTCCTCCGACCGGCCCGGACCGCGGGCCCTCTCACTGCGGCGGGCGGTCCCCGGCGGCGGCTTCCTCCGCGTCGAGGGAGGCCAGGATGGCCTGCACGGGGATGCGTCCGCTCGCCACCATCTGGGCACCACTGCGGCGCAGGGCCCGGGCGAAGGGGGCGGCCCACCGGTTCTCGTACACCAGGATCGCGGCCGCGCTCCCGGGCTGGAGGGCGTTGCCGGCGTCGTCGAGGTCGTCCTGGTCGAGCAGTTCGGAGGACACGCCGTCGAAGACGGTCAGGCCCAGTGCGTCCGCGTCGTCGCCGAGTGCGGTGAGCTCCAGGGCGGTCACGGTGCCGTCGGCGTCCTTCCGTACGAACCGGAGGTCCAGGAGGCGGATGAGGCCCTTGTCCACCAGGTCGATCAGCAGGGGGAACGCCTCGCCCGTCATCCGGTTCCCGGGGAACTCGACGACCAGGTAGTCGACCGGGCCCATGTCTTCGATGTCGTCGCTCATGAGCACTCCTTGCGTGGGGGCCGCGGGCCGGCGGTGTTCCTGCGGGAACGGGTTCCCGCAGGCGACGCAATCGTGCGGTGGCGGCGGACGCAGCTCTGTTCTCATTGCAGCATCCGCCGTACGGCCCCGCACCTTCGCGCCGGGCGGGCTGGATGCGCCTACGAGAACTCCGACGGCGGAGCGGCCTGAGTTCGTGGAATCCACCGACATCGGCACTTGACCGGCGAACCTGCGGCAACGTAACTTCGAGCGCACCGACTCGTGGGCCACTGGAAGGAGGCGAAGCCGGATGTCGACCATCTCCGAACTGCTGCGCCTCGCTCACCAGATCGCGTGGGCCCCGGGCCGCGTAGCACACGGCTGCTGAACAGCCCCTTCCCGGCGTGCCCGATCGCGGCCCCGGAACCTCTCCACCTCTGTCACCACTCACGGCACATCTCTGCGTGCCGATCTGTCGCGCTCCGGGTCATCGAGCTGCGCCACTGAAAGAGAAAGCACCTTCACATGGCGACTAGGACAGTCATATCCACCGCCCGCCGGAACGAGGACCTGTCATGGTAGCGGCGCGGATCACGGTCAACGGGAAAGAGACCCCGATCGCACCGGCCGCACCCCACACCACGGTGCTGGACTTCCTGCGCGAGCGCGGCCTCACCGGCACCAAGGAGGGCTGCGCGGAGGGCGAATGCGGCGCCTGTTCGGTGCTGGTGGCCCGGCCCGGGGTGAACAGCCCCACGGACTGGGTGGCGGTCAACGCCTGCCTGGTCCCGGCCGCCGCCCTCGACGGTCAGGAGGTCATCACCTCCGAAGGCCTCGCCACCCCCGGCGAAGCCGGTGCGCCCGCCGCGCTGCACCCCGTACAGGAGGAGATGGCCGTCCGCGGCGGCTCCCAATGCGGGTACTGCACACCGGGGTTCATCTGCAGCATGGCCTCCGAGTACTACCGGCCCGACCGCTGCGCCCACCCGGATCCGGCCGACGGCGCCGATCCCGAGCACGGTCCGAACGGCTTCGACCTGCACGCGCTGAGCGGAAACCTCTGCCGCTGCACCGGCTACCGCCCCATCCGCGATGCCGCGTTCGCCGTCGGTACGCCCGCCGAGGACGACCCCCTGGCCCGGCGTCGCGAGCAGTCACCGCCCGCACCGGCCGCCACCGCCTACGCCCAGGGCGACAGCGAGTTCCTCCGGCCGGGCACGCTGGCCGATGCGCTGCGGCTCCTGCGCGAGCGCCCCGACGCGGTGGCCGTCGCCGGAAGCACCGACTGGGGCGTGGAGGTGAACATCCGTTCCCGCCGGGCGCCTTGCGTGGTCGCGGTCGACCGGCTGCCCGAACTGACGCAACTGCGCGTCGGATCCGACCGCGTCGAGATCGGGGCGGCGCTGACGCTCACGGAGATCGAACGCCGCCTCGACGGCAGCGTCCCGCTCCTGGCGCAGCTGTTCCCGCAGTTCGCCTCCCGCCTCGTCCGCAACAGTGCGACCCTCGGCGGGAACCTCGGTACCGGGTCCCCCATCGGCGACAGCCCGCCGGTGCTCCTCGCCCTGGAGGCCTCGCTGGTGCTCGCCGACGCCGACGGTGAGCGCGAGGTCCCCCTGGCCGACTACTTCACCGGCTACCGGCAGAGCGTGCGCCGTCCCGGCGAGCTGATCCGCGCGGTGCGCATCCCGCTGCCGCTGTCGCCGGTCACCGCCTTCCACAAGATCGCCAAACGGCGTTTCGACGACATCTCCAGCGTGGCGGTCGCCTTCGCCCTCGACATCGAGGACGGGATCGTACGCAAGGCACGCATCGGTCTCGGCGGCGTGGCCGCCACCCCGATCCGCGCCCTCGCCACCGAGGCGGCCCTGGAGGGCAGGCCGTGGGAGGCCCAGACCGTCGAGGCCGCGGCCCTGGTGCTGCAGGCCCAGGGGACACCGATGGACGATCACCGCGCCAGCGCCGGCTACCGCTCCGCGATGCTCGGCCAGAGCCTGCTGAAGATGTACGCGCAGACCACCGAGGAGGTGTCGTCATGAGCCATCTGTCCGAACGGCCCGAGAAGCCCGTGGTCGGCGTTTCGATGCCGCACGAGAGCGCCGACCTGCACGTCACCGGCGCCGCGCTCTACACCGACGACCTGGTGCACCGCACCAAGGACGTACTGCACGCCCACCCGGTCCAGGTCATGAAGGCCCACGGCAGGATCACCGCACTGCGCACCGCGCCCGCGCTGGCCGTGCCCGGTGTCGTCCGCGTGCTGACGGGGGCCGACGTACCCGGGGTCAACGACGCCGGGATGAAGCACGACGAACCGCTGTTCCCCGACGAGGTCATGTTCCACGGCCACGCGGTCGCCTGGGTCCTCGCCGAGACCCTGGAGGCGGCCCGGCTCGGTGCGGAGGCCGTCGAGGTGGAACTCGACGAGAAGCCCTCCGTGATCACGCTCGGGGAAGCGATCGCGGCGGAAAGCTTCCACGGCGCCCGGCCGTTGATGCTGACCGGCGACGTCGATGCGGGCTTCGAGGACTCCGCGCACGTGTTCACCGGCGAGTTCCAGTTCTCCGACCAGGAACACTTCTATCTCGAGACGCACGCGGCGCTGGCCCTCGTCGACGAGAACGGGCAGATGTTCGTCCAGAGCAGCACCCAGCATCCCTCGGAGACGCAGGAGATCGTCGCGCACGTCCTCGGCCTGCACAGCCACGAGGTGACCGTGCAGTGCCTGCGGATGGGCGGCGGCTTCGGCGGCAAGGAGATGCAGCCGCACGGGTTCGCGGCCGTCGCCGCGCTCGGCGCCAGGCTGACCGGCCGGCCGGTCCGGGTGCGGCTCACCCGGACCCAGGACCTGACCATGTCCGGCAAGCGCCACGGGTTCCACGCCACATGGAAGATCGGCTTCGACTCCGAGGGCCGCATCCAGGCCCTGGACGCCACCCTGACCGCCGACGGCGGCTGGAGCCTGGACCTGTCCGAGCCCGTGGTGGCCCGCGCGCTGTGCCACATCGACAACACGTACTGGATTCCCAACGCCCGCATCGCGGGCCGCATCGCCAAGACCAACAAGGTGTCCAACACCGCCTTCCGCGGCTTCGGCGGACCGCAGGGCATGCTGGTGATCGAGGACATCATGGGCCGGTGCGCACCCCTGCTCGGCCTGGATCCGATGGAGCTGCGCGAGCGCAACTTCTACCGGCAGGGCCAGTCGACGCCGTACGGACAGCCGGTTCCGCGCCCCGAACGGATCTCCACCGTCTGGCGGCAGGTCCACGACGACGCGGCCGTCACCGACCGCAAGCGCGAGATCGCCGCCTTCAACGCCGCGCACCCCGACACCAAGCGGGCACTCGCGCTCACCGGGATCAAGTTCGGGATCTCGTTCAACCTCACCGCCTTCAACCAGGCCGGTGCGCTGGTGCTGGTCTACAAGGACGGCTCGGTCCTGATCAACCACGGCGGCACCGAGATGGGGCAGGGCCTGCACACCAAGATGCTCCAGGTGGCCGCGACCACGCTCGGCATCCCGCTGCACAAGGTGCGCCTCGCCCCGACGCGCACGGACAAGGTGCCCAACACCTCGGCCACCGCCGCCAGCGCCGGCACGGACCTCAACGGCGCCGCGGTCAAGAACGCCTGCGAGCAGATCCGCGAGCGGCTGCTCCAGGTGGCCGGCACCCAACTGGGCGCGAACGCCTCGGACGTGCGCATCGTCGAGGGCGTCGCACGCGTCCTCGGCAACGACGAGGAGCTGGCCTGGGACGACCTGGTGCGCACCGCGTACTTCCAGCGCGTCCAGTTGTCGGCGGCCGGTTTCTACCGGACCGAGGGCCTGCACTGGGACGCGAAGGCCTTCCAGGGCTCACCGTTCAAGTACTTCTCCTACGGCGCCGCCGCGGCCGAGGTGGAGGTGGACGGCTTCACCGGCGCGTACCGCATCCGGCGGGTGGACATCGTGCACGACGTCGGCGACAGCCTCTCCCCGATGATCGACATAGGTCAGGTCGAGGGCGGTTTCGTGCAGGGTGCGGGCTGGCTGACCCTTGAGGACCTGCGCTGGGACGCGGGTGACGGGCCGAACCGCGGCCGTCTGCTGACCCAGGCGGCGAGCACGTACAAGCTGCCGAGCTTCTCGGAGATGCCCGAGGAGTTCAACGTCAGGCTGCTGGAGAACGCCACCGAGGAGGGTGCGGTCTACGGCTCCAAGGCGGTCGGTGAGCCCCCGCTGATGCTGGCCTTCTCCGTACGGGAGGCCCTGCGGCAGGCCGCCGCTGCGTTCGGGCCCGCCGGAGCCAGCGTGGAACTCGCCTCCCCCGCGACACCCGAGGCGGTGTACTGGGCGATCGAAGGAGCCCGTAGGGGCGGCGCGCGACACGGCGGCGACGCGCCCGACGGCAGCGGGGTCCCGACCGACGCAAGTGCTTTGAGCAATGCCTGACATGAGCTGGGTGGCCGCGGTCGCGCGGTTGCGGGCACGCCGGGAACCCGGCGTGCTCGTGACCGTCGCGACCGTGCGCGGCCACGCGCCCCGCCGCGCCGGTGCCAAACTCGTCGTGGGCCGGACCGAGACGTGGGGTTCGATCGGCGGCGGCAACATCGAGGCCGTCGCCATCGACCGGGCGCGCGAGCTGAACGGCACGCCCGGTCCGGAGCCGGAGCTGATGGAATTCGCCCTCAACGACAAGGTCACCGGCCGGCACGGCGTGCAGTGCTGCGGTGGAGCCGTCACCGTGCTGCTCGAACCGCTGCCGGTGGTCGAAGCGGTGGCGGTCTTCGGCGTCGGGCACGTCGGACTGGAACTGGCGCGCATCCTGGCCCGCCACCACCTCGACCTGCACCTGATCGACACCCGCCCCGACATGCTCACCGAGGAGCGGCTCTCCGTGCTCGCGGACGCGGTGGCGCAGGTCCACGTGCACCACAGCCTGCTGCTTCCGGAGGAGGTGCTCACCGAGCTGCCGCCCGGCACCCACGTCCTGGTCATGACCCACGACCACGCCGAGGACGCCGCGCTCTGCGACGCCGCCCTGCGCACCCCCGGCCTCGGGTCGATCGGCTTGATCGGCTCGGCCGCCAAATGGGCACGCTTCCGGCAACGCCTGGCCACCGAGGGCGGCCACGACGCCGCCACGATCGACCGGATCAAGACCCCGATCGGGATCGCCGGGATCACCGGGAAGGAACCCGCCACGATCGCGGTGAGCGTCGCGGCGGACCTGCTGCGGACCTTCGAGGAGGCCCGCCACCGGGAGGTGCCGGACACGGTCGCCGCAGTGCCGCACGCTCCCGTCGCCGGTATCGCCTGAGCGGCACCGCGCGCCTGCGGCGGCCGTCCTCCGCCCGGGCCGGGCTCGCGCGACACTGGTGGGTGAGGCCTGAAGCGGTACCGGATGGCGCAACGCCTCTGGCTCCCGTTCCGGACATGGACCAGCATGAGGACAGCGGGACCGGCGGACGAGATGGGCACGCATGCGCGCCAGTGAGAGCAACCAGGACTATCCCTTCGCCGTCACGAACACGGCCGCGGCCCTGCTGGACGGTGCCGGGACGGTCGTCGCCTGGACACCGGCGGCCGAAGCCCTCCTGGAGCGCACGTCCACGGAAGTGTGCGGCCGCCACGTACGGGACCTCCTGGCGGATGCGGGCAGCTGGGAAGCGGTCCTGGCCCAGGCCCGGGGCAGGCAGCCGCGGCAGGAGGGGTGGGAGGGCCGGGCCACGCTGCGGCACGGCACGGGACGCGAGCTGGCGATCGGCTTCCGCGTCATCCCGCTGAACGACGGCGCGGGCGCGGACGCGGCCCGCTGCCTCGTCCTGGGGGCGCCCCTGGAGCTGGTCGCCCAGTGGCGGCAGGACCACGCCTTCACCCAGGAACTGTTCCTGCAGGGCCGGGTGGGGCTGGCCGTCTTCGACGCGGACCTGCGCCTGCTGCGGACGAACACGCACCTGCTGCCGTACACCGGGGTGCCCGTCGCGCTGAACGGCCGGCGCCTGGCCGACTTCCTGTGGGCCGAGGACGCGCGGATCATCGACGAGCGGCTGCGGGAGGTCATGCGCACCGGGACGCCTCTCGTCGGTTTCGAGACGACCGTGCGCACCCTGGACGACCCGAGGGGCGGCCGGGTCGTGACCGTCCAGGCGTTCCGGCTCCAGGAGCCCGACGGAGATCCGATGGGTGTGGCGGCGGTGTTCACCGACGTCACGGACCACGAGCGGTCCCGTCGGCGCCTCGACCTGCTGTACCGGGCGACCGGGGCGCTGGGCGGTTCCCTGTCCGTCCCGCGCACGGTCGAGGACCTGGTCGAGGTCCTGGTGCCCACGTTCGGCGACTGCGCCGCGGTGGATCTCGCGGAGACCGTGCTGACCGGTGGTGAACCACCCGCCGACGGGCACCACGCACTGCCCCTGATCCGGATGGCCGTCGCCGGAGCGGAGGCGGACGCGCTGCGTACGGGTACGACCCACTTCACGGCGACGGAGGCGGGCATGCCGCTGCCCGTCGCGCCCGGTGCGCGGGAGTGCCAGGGCGAGCTGGTCACACGCCTCGGAACCCCGTCCGCGGGGTCAGGGGACGACGCGGCCCCGGAGTGGGCCACCGCCGTCCCGGGTGCGCATTCGGCCATGACGGCGCCGCTGTGCGCCCGCGGCATCATGTTCGGGAGGCTCACGCTCTGGCGCACGGGGGACGCGTCCCCGCTGGACGAGGAGGACCTGGCGCTCCTGGAGGAGGTCGCCGTCCGCGCGGCGGTCGCCGTGGACAACGCGCGGCGCTACACCAAGGAACGCCGTACCGCGGTGGGCCTGCAGCGCAGCCTCCTGCCTCCGGCCACCTCGGAAAGGCCCGCACTGGAAGCCGCCGGCCTCTACCTGCCCGCCGATGCGGACAGCGGGGTGGGCGGCGACTGGTTCGACGTCATCCCGCTGTCGTCGGCCCGGGTCGCCCTGGTGGTCGGGGACGTCGCCGGTCACGGGCTGCACGCCACGGCCATGATGGGGCGCCTGCGCAGCGCCGTACGGGCGATGGCGGACCTGGAACTGGAGCCCGAGGAGCTGCTGGCGCACGTGGACGACATGGTCCTGCAGGTCGTCGCCGAGGCCGAGAGCGAGGACCCGGAGGACGCCGACGCGGGCACTCCGGTGCCCAGCGGACCGGCCGGGGCCACCTGCCTGTACGCCGTCTACGACCCGGTCACCCGCAATTGCGTCATGGCCAGCGCCGGCCACCCGCCGCCGGCCGTGGTCGGCCCGGACGGAACGGTGGAGTACGTCGAGCTGAGCCCCGGCCCTCCCCTGGGGGTCGGTGGCTGGCCCTTCGAACCGGTCGAACGGAACCTGCCCCCGGGAAGCGTCCTCGTCCTGTACACCGACGGCCTCATCGAACGCGGTGAGGGGGACATCGACCAGGGCATGCGCGACCTGGCGGACCGGCTCGTACGGGCGGACGTGCTCGGCCGGCCGCTGCGTCAGGCCCGCCACGACATCGTGGAAGGCCTGCCGCCGGGCAGGCTGAGGGACGACGTCACGCTCCTGCTGGCCCGCACCCGGGTGGTGGAGGCCGGCTCCATCGCGACCTGGCAGCTCGATGCCGACCCGGCGAACGTCGCCGACGCACGCCATCTCGTCCTGGCCCAGCTGACCGCCTGGGACCTCGACGAGCTCGCCTTCAGCACGGAGCTCATCGTCAGCGAGCTGGTCACCAATGCCATTCGCCACGCCGGTGGCCCGGTCCGGCTCCGGCTGATCCGGGCGGACACCCTGACCTGCGAGGTCTCGGACTCCAGCAACACGCAGCCGAGGATGAGGCGTGCCCGGAGCTCCGAGGAGGGCGGTCGCGGCCTGTACATCGTCGCCCAGCTCTCGCACCGCTGGGGCTGCCGCTACACCATGGGCGGCAAGACCGTCTGGTCCGAACAGAGCCTGCCCCTCGCCTGACCGTCCCCTGCGGTCGTTCCCGCGGTGCGGGCGGCGGCCTCACTGCCCGTCGGCCGGTCCCCGTCGCGTGCGGGTGTCGAGGATCCCGGCGATGAACTCGGCCAGCTGCTCGCGCAGTTGCTCACGGGGCACGCCCTTGTCGCCCGCCAGATAGGCGACGAGGTCGGCCCGGGTGGCGGCGAGCAGGGCGTGGGCGGTGAAGTCCGTGCCGGCCGGGCCCGGGATCTGGTCCAGCAGGTCCCGGAGCAGGGTGTGCCACCGCTCGTAGTGCGCGGTCCGGTAGGGACTGTCCGCGCCCGTCCCCTCCAGGGCCAGGGCGAGGTGGCGGTTGTCGAGTTTGAAGCACAGGACGGCGTCCAGCAGGGCGGGCACGCGCTGGAGCGGGGCCGTGGCGGGCCCCAGCGGTGGCGGACCGTCCTCGACGGCGTTCCTGATCGGTTCCAGCCGCGCCTCGTACAGCGCGCCGATCAGCCCGGTCCGGTCCCCGAAGGCCCGGAAGAGCGTCCCCTTGCCGACGCCGGCCGCTGCCGCGATGTCGGCCATGGTCACGTCCCCGGGGCTCGGGCAGTGGGCGAACAGCTCATCGGCGGCGGCGAAGACGGCTGCCCGGTTACGGGCCGCGTCCTTGCGTGGGCTGCGTTCGGGCATCGAGATCCTCCGTTTGCGATCCGGACCGGCGGTCCGTATCGTTCACGAAGAAGCGGACCGCTGGTCCGTATCGTACGGGACGGAGTGCCTCATGCCCGCAACCACCTCACCGGCGGATCCGTACCGCCCCAGTCCGCGCCTGCGCGACTACCGGAACGCCCTCGCCGTCGAGGCGTCCGGGATCGACTTCACGGGGAGCAGCGCCCGATGACCCTCACCCCGGCCGTCCTCGTCACGGGCGCCACCGGCACCACCGGCAGCCGGACCGCCGCGCAGCTGATCGCCGCGGGCCACCGCGTCAAGGCCGCCGGACGCCGGGCCACCCCGTTCCCGGGGGCGGAGCCGGTCCGCTTCGACTGGTACGAAGGCGCCACCTTCGGCGCCGCCCTCGACGGAGTGGACCGTGCCTACCTCGTCCCGCCCGTCGGCGACCCCGATCCGGCCGCGGTCATGATGCCCTTCCTCCGGGAGGCCCGCGCCGCCGGAGTGCGTCGCGTCGTCCTCCTCAGCTCTTCGGCGATCCCTGCGGGCGGCCCGGCGGTCGGGGAGGTCCACCGGGCGCTGCCGGGCCTGTTCGACGAGTGGGCGGTCCTGAGGCCTTCCTGGTTCATGCAGAACTTCACCGGCGAGCACGCCCACGCCGACAGCATCCGCGAGGAGGGGGTCATCCGGACGGCAGCCGGGTCCGGCCGGGTCGGATTCGTCGACGCCGACGACATCGCCGCCGTCGCCGTGCACGCCCTGGCGGCCGACCGGGCGCCCGGCACCGACCTGGTCCTGACCGGGCCGCAGGCCCTCGGCCACGACGACATCGCCGCGATCCTCACCCAGGTCAACGGCCGCCCCGTGGTCCACCGGCACCTGACCTACGAGGAGCTGCGCGACCGCCTGGCCGCAGCGATACCGCAGGAGTTCGCGGCCATGCTGGCCGCCATGGACCGCGCCATCGCAGACGGAGCCGAGGACCGCACCACGGACACCGTCCGCCGCCTCACCGGCCGCCCGCCGAACCCCTTCCGGGTGGTGGCGGAGCGGGAACTGCGCACGGGTTGATTCCCGCACCCTCCCTGCCCCCGCCCCACGGCGGGCGCCCCGGCCACGGCGCGGCTCCGTCAGGTGCGGTCCATGGTCTCGGTGTCGAAGGCGCCCGAGGTGATCTGCGCGGCGAGCTCGGAGAGCTTGATCCGGTTGCTGCGGGCGTGGCGGCGCAGTGCGGTGAAGGCGGTGTCGGGGTCGGTCTGCCAGCGCTCCGCCAGGACGCCCTTCGCCTGTTCGATGGTGATGCGGCTGTTCAGCGCCGCTTCCAGCTGCTGGCGCTCGACGGCATGCCGGTCGATGGTGCGCTGCTGGAGGATGGCGATGGTGGCGACGTCGGCCAGCGCCTGGGCGAGGCGCACGTCGGCGGGGGTGAGGGTCCGGGTGTTCCGGTGGAAGAGGTTGAGCGCGCCGATGACCTGCTGGCGCAGGCTCATGGGCAGGGCGTGGGTGGTGGCGAAGCCGGCCTCGCGGGCGGCGGCGGCGAACGCGGGGAACCCGACGGTGGCCGCAGGGGTGTTGAGGTCGACGTTGAGCCAGGTGTGTCCGGTGCGGTGGCATTCGACGCAGGGGCCCTCGTCGTGCTGGAGGGCGAAGAGTTCCAGCAGCCGTGTGTGCTCGTCGGAAGCGGCGATGAGCTGGAGGGTGTCGCTGTGGTCGACGAGCATGACGCCGACGGCGGAGACATCGAGGAGCTCGACGCAGCGTTCGCACAGCCGTTGCAGGAAGTCGATCAGGTCGTAGTCGTCGAGCATCGTGTCGACGGCTTCGACGACTACTTCCAGAACACGGGTCTCGCGGTTCATGGCCTTCACTCCTTCGTTCGGCCAGATGCGTCCGGCTCCGGTTGTTCTCTGAAATGCACCCGCCTGGCCACCACGTCCGCGGCGACGTCTGCGACGGGGCGGGCGTGGCGGTAGGAGTAGGCGCGCAGGAGCAGCAGGGCCTGGGCGAGGGTGACGCCGGCCTGCACACTGATCATGCCGGTGGCCTGGTGCACGGCCGCCCGGTGGAAGTTCGGGTGTTCCTCCCCAGAGGCGGACTCCTGCGCCGTGGGCGTCTTGTCGAGGATGACGGCGAGCATGGCGGCGGCCAGGAGGCGGGCGTCCAGGAGGGCCGGGGCCGTCACGGGTCCGGGAACGGCGCGCTGGAAGGTCACGGTCCCCAGGCACGCCCCACCCAGGTGCAGGGGCATGCAGAACACGGCCCGTACTCCGAGGGCGACGGCTTCGGCCAGCAGCACCGGCCAGCGGTCCGCGGCCACGCTGTGCAGCTCGGGCTCGGTCACGGCGGTGAGGCGGGCGGCGGCGTCCCAGGCGGGTCCCTGCCCGAGGGTGAACTGCAGGTCCTCGAACGCGGCGCTGACCCCGGGTGAGCACCAGACCAGCTCACTGAAGCCCTGCGCCGTGGTCAGGGACACGGCGACACCGTCGAAACCCAGCACGACCGCGCACTGGGCCGGGTCTCCGCCGAAGAAGTCCGCGCTGCCCGTCCCGGGGCGCAGATCGGCGAGGACTTGCCCCATCCCCGAACTGCTCATCATGCGCCTCACCTCCCCGCCCCGGCTCGCAGGCCGCGAGGTTGTCTCCAGCCTAGACCTGCCTGGTGCCCCCGCAGGCCATTTCAGCCCGCCGGCCGGCTCCGCGGGCCGGTCGTCGCGGTCCGGGAACAGAGGGGAAACGTCACTGCACAAGCATTCGGGTGAATGCGCTGCGTCACGCGGGCGAGCGGGCGGTGACGTTCGTCATCATGGGGTCCGGCTCGCCGTCTCGGGGGCCGGCGCCCTGCCTGTCCGTGTGTCCTGCACGGCTTTTCGGCGCCGGTGGGAGGTGTTGTCGCCGTCGTATGTGGTCACCCAGACCTCGTGACCACGTCCGGTGCCGTACCCCCGAGCCCCTCTCCCCCCAAGGCCCCGTCACCGTCCGGTCAGGGCAGGTGCGCGCCGATGTAGCCGATGTGGATCTGTCCGGTGCGCCCGCTGGTGTCGTCGTAGAGGTGGAGGCGCGGGGCCGGAGGGCGGCCGGAGCCGATGCGGACGTGCTCGCCCATGAAGACCTGCCCCGCGGGGTGGATGGTGCGGGGTACGGGGAAGTAGCGGGCCTCGCGCGGGCGGGCACTGGCCATCAGGCGTTCCGACTCCCCGGGGGCGTGGCGGGTGGCGGGGAAGAGCGTGGCGGCGGCGGGCCAGCGCAGGTAGGCGGCGAGGTGGGGCAGCAGCCGCGGACCGTGTTCGGCCTTCGCCGCGGCATAGCTCTCCAGGGTCTCCAAGGTCTGCCAGGTCCGGCGGATCCAGACCGGCTCGTGGGGGTGGCCGCGCAGGGGGCGGATGGTTTCGGTGATGTCTGCCAGGAGGAGCCGGGCGAACGAATGGCGTGCCTGGTCGGCGAGTTCCTCCCAACCGGACGGCACGGGCGCTCTCTGCGCGGGGACGGGGACGCGGTGGGGCGTGGCGGTCAGCTGTGCCCGCAGGCGGAGGATCTCCTCGGTCTGCGCGTCGAGGAGCTCCTCTGCTGCCTCCACGTCCTGCTCGGAGGCCTCGCGGCGTTCGTCGGCGGCGCGTACGGCGACCAACAGGGCGCCGGAGCCGACCGATTCGGCGAGGGCGGCCAGCCGCGTCTGCACGTCCCGGAGCTGTTCGACCGCCGCGCGCTCGCGGTCCTCGGCCTCGCGGGCGGCCTTCAGCGCGTCGTCGAGCGCGGCCTTGCGGGTGTCCGCCAGGGCCCGTTGGCCGGCGTACTGCGCGGTGAGGGCACCCATGCACAGCCGTTGGTCCGCCAGGGCTGCCAGGACGCGGTCCAGGCGTTCGCGTTCGGATTCCAGGGGCCAGGCGTCGCGCAGTCCGTGGAGCCGGTCGAGGAAGCGGCCGGTCGCGGGCCAGGGCTCGTCCGCGTAGCGGACGACGGCGTCGAGGAGCGGTGCGCGACCGCGGACCGGGTGCCCTTTGACGGTGAGGGCTTCGGGGCGGATCCCGGTCCGGGGCGGCCGGGAGGGCAGGATGAGGGCGCCACCCGGGGGCAGTTGCACGCCGGTCGGTCGCAGGAAACGGTTCACGGCGTGGCGCTGCGCGCCGAAGACCCGGTACTCCAGGACGCGGCCCGTCAGCCCGGGAGGCAGCCCTTCCAGCACGGGGGTGTCCGAGTAGGTGGTGGCGTCGTCGTGGACGAGGACGGTGATCGAACAGGGGCTCGCGGTGGTATCCCGCAACCAGTCGCGCATCGCGGCCGTCGTGGGCACCCGGTTGGGATGGCCGAAGCGGCCCGCGGTGGACTGGTCGCAGACGTCCCACAGCAGCGTCGGGGGCGCGAACAGCGCCAGGGGCGAGGGCCACGACCAGTCCCAGGGCCGGCTCGCCTCGGCTACCAACCGGTAGCGGCATGCGCCCTGTTCCGCAACCTCGCGCACGGCCAGGTGAACCCGTACGGATGCGTCGGCGGCGGCCGGCCACCGGATGTGGAAGTCGGTGCTCTCCTCCTCGGCGGGGACACGGGGGAGGAAGTCCTCGACGGTCCCGGCCGCCTTCAGCGCATCGAGCCGGCCGTGGACCAGCGAGGCGGCTGCCGTTCCCACGAACCAGCCGCTGCAGGCCCAGACCGTCGGGGGCAGGGTGACGGGCCTCGGGGTACCGGTCACGTCCTGATGCCTTGGCGGACGGCGCCGGTGCCGGTGCCGGTGCCGGTGCCGGTGCCGGTGCCGGTGCCGATCACCGAAGCGGCGAGGGCGATCCACCGCACTCGCGGAACGGAACGGGACACAGGATTCTCCTCATGGGTCGGCTCACACCGCAGCAGGCCGGCTGCCCGGGGGCATGACGGTTCTGTCGCCGGGCCCGGAAGCGGCCCGGCGATTCGGCAGGACGTGATGGACAGCCCGCGCGGCGGGTGACGGTCAAGGGTGAGGAGCGAACAGGGCCGGCCGACCACGGGGGCTGGGTCATCGGCGCGGGACTCCGGGGCCACGGGGGCAGGGTGGCGGGGAGAGTCAGCGGTCACGGGGGCTGGGTGACCACGGGCGGCCGGCGCAGTGACTCGCGGTCATCGCCGTGACCCGTACGGGAGGCACGGGCAGACGGTGTTCGCGAGCCGACGGAAGGCCGGCCGGTCCCATTGTGACAAGGAGGTTCCGTCGGCGCGAACACGAAGCCGCGCATTCACCCGACCGGGCGTGCGGAGCGGTCACCTCGACGGACCGCACCGGCCGACCGATGGGAACGGGCTGATGAACTCCGCTTCTGCGTACGGCAGTTTGACGGCGTCAGGCTGCTGGCGGCTCTTCGGCCGGCAGCCTGCCCGCGCGTACGGCGTCGAGCAGGGCCTGGTGGTCGCGTTCGTTCTGGTCGGCATAGGCTTCGGCGAAGGTGACCAGCGCCCGGTCGAAGGAATCGCCCCGTCCCAGGTAGGCGGCGATCGCGATCCGGTCTCCCGACCGCGCGTGCGCACGGGCCAGGGTGATGCCGCACAGCTCACCGAACGTCTCCAACTGCTCGGGCGGCATCGTCTCCGGCATCGCGATCCCCTTCCAGTCGCGCAGCTGGCGGATGTAGAAGTCGCGCTGCTTCCCGTCGATCCCCTCCACCCGGTCCCAGCCGAGGAAGATGTCGCTGGCCGCCTGCATGAGCCGCTGCCCCGCGACCACGCGCTCGCCCTGGTTGGCGTGCCGGCTCGCGCCGACGTGGGCGGCGAGCACGGAGGTGTCGGCCTCCTTGGCCTGCAGGAAGAGCGGGTCGGATCCGTCGCGGCCGAGCAGCAGCAGGATCCAGCAGCGCGTACCGACGCTGCCGACACCCACCACCTTGCGGGCCATGTCCACCAGCCGGTAGTCCTCCAGGAGTGCCCGCCGGTCGGTCGGCAACGTCTGGCCGTAGCGCGCGAGCAGCCCGCGGAGCTGCTCCTCGAGCGCACCGCGCTCGACGTCCGGCAGGAGATCTGCGATCGGCACCAGCAGCGGCGGGTCCGCCATGATCATCGGCTGCCCGTGGGCCTCTTCCGTGAGTTTCCCGAAGACCTGCAAGGTGTCGTGCGTGCGGGCTTTCGCCATGGCACGAGCCAGCTTTTTCCGTCCGCTCTTGTCGAGCTGGTCGGCGGTCAGGGCCTCCAGGCGGTCCGAGTCGATCTTCGCGTACCAGACGTCGAGGTTGCCCATGCCCGCGAAGCCGCGCATCGCCCCGCGGTACGAGCGCATGCTGCGTCCCACGATGCGCGCGCGTTCGGCGTCGTCGAAGCCGTTCGCCCGGCCCGCGATCACGAGGCTCGCCGCCAGCCGTTTGACGTCCCACTCCCAGGGGCCGGGCAGGGTCTCGTCGAAGTCGTTGATGTCGAACATCAGCCGCCGCTCGGGGGATGCCAGCAGCCGGAAGTTCAGCAGGTGCGCGTCCCCGCACAGCTGGGCCGTGATCCCCGAGTGGGGCGTGCCGGCCAGGTCGGACGCCATGATGGCGGCGGCCCCCCGGTAGAAGCGGAAGGGAGACTCCGACATCCTGCTGTAGCGGATCGGGACCAGCTCGGGTACCCGCGCCGAGGACTGCTCCTCCAGGATCGCCAGTGGATCGGGCCTGTCCGGAGCCGGCCGGTACACCGCGTGCTGCGACCGCGGCACCCGGCGCCGTGCCTCCTTGCCGTGGGCTGCGCGTTCCTCGGGGCTGCTGTGGGGCACCGCGCGCATCGCGGTGATCGAGGTCTGGGCCATCGTTGCGCTCCTGCCTGGCTGTGCGGTTCCGCCGGTCCCCCCGGACGAGAACGACCCCCTCGAAAGGGGCCCTACCCGTCCTCTTCGGCCATCTGCTCCGCGGCCCGCACCTGGGCAGCGAACTCCTCCTCGGGCACGCGTTCCAGGGCCCCGCCGTGGCGCCGGGCCAGCTCGTCTCCGGGTTCCTGCGCGGCCTCGTCGAGATCGACGACGAGCAACGAGGAGCCCTCGTCGATGCGGCCGCTCAGCATGATCAGACCGGCGGTGTCCTCCATCAGGTCCTGGTTCTCCACCGCGCCGCCCAGGGCCGCGCCCGCCGCGGCACCCAGCACGACACCCAGCGGCCCGCCCAGCAGGCCGATCAGCCCACCGGCGACGCCGCCGCCCGCGGTCCGCCTGCCGGCACCCTTCACATGGGTCTCCGGCACGTCCAGCAAGCCGTCGGCGGAGCGCTCCACGACCGCTGCCTGACGCAGCCCGGGCAGCGTCAGGGCCTCCTGGAACGCCGCACGGCTGGCCTCCCGGTCACTGAACGTGATCAGCAGCACCTGATGGCTGTGCGCCATGTCGACCGTCCTCCGTTCCCACGCGGGCACGCGCTTCCCCTTCAGTGGAACCCGCGCCGCGCCTCCCCGCCACACGCAGCGCGGGCGCTGAACCGTGCGCGCCGCCCCCGGCCTGCCCGGTCGCTTGCTCCTTGCGGACCGTGAGGCCCTGCTCGGCGCCGTACGCGGCGCTCGTCTCCTGCCAGGCCTCCAGCCCGTGCCCACGTCGCGGGCCGCGTCGGCCAGTACCTGGTTGGCCTGCTGCCCGCCGAAGTGCGGGAAGGCGGTCTGGCACCTGCCGGCCGGCCGGCCCCGTCAGTGCTCGCAGAGGGAGAATTCTCGTTCGTAGAGCTGCTCGTTGTGCTCGTCGACGAAGAACTTGCGTTCCTGCATGAGTTGCTCGCGGTACTCCTTGGCCTGCTCCAGCGTCATCGTCGAGGTGTCGGACCACGGCTGCTGCGGCGGCACATCGGATGTCGAGACGATCTCTTGCGACGGGTCGACGAGGAAGAAGGCGAGGATCTTGCGGTGCCCAGGGCGGGTGGGGTCCGTGAGGCGGAACGAGTCGACGCGGTGTTGCAGGATGTTCGGGAACGCAAGGCAGCGGCCCGCTGGGGTCGGTGCCGATCCCAGTACCTGGTTCAGTGCGTCTTCGTCCTCCAGGCCGTAGACCTCGCGCAGGCCGTCGTCGTCGTTCTGCTCGTAGGACGGGTCGTCGAGTGCCGCCCGGAAACTCAGCCGGCTCTCGGTGATGTTCTCGCTGTCCCAGTAGTAGATGCCGGTCGAGACGATCCGCTCGTTCATCATTCCCTCGACGTGCCAGGAACCGCCGTCGTACTCGGGCTTTTCCGGGGTGAGGTGAATGGTGGCGAGCTTGACGATGACCTGGAGGCGGCGGCCGCGCAGGTCGACCCTGGCGGATGCGTCGGGCAGCTCGGGCGGGGTGAAGGCCGGGGCGTCCGGGACGACCGGACGGCGGTTCTCCCACCAGTCGTCGTGGGCCGTCTCCCAGGCGCGCAGGGCTTCCGCGTAGGCCGCGCCGTCGCTGTAGGCGGACTTCTTCGGGTACTCCGGCTTCGAGTCGTACCACCCGTAGGGATCGGCCTCGATCCGCAGGGGCCGCGGATGGCGCAGATCGGTGAGCACGTTCTCCAGCAACGGGCGGAAGCGCGCGAACAGTTCCGGCAGGACGGAGGCCAGTTCGTGATGGGTCTCGGGGTGGACGTTGTTGACGTAGGAACGGAAGGCGACATCGCCGTCGTCACTGACGTCCACGTCCGTGGGCAGCCACTGGAACTTCTCCGAGAATTCGTACTTCGAGTAGCGGTCCGTCGGGTTCCGCCACGCCCGCTCGGGCGCACCGCTCACGTCTCTCACCAGACAGAAGAGTGAGGGATGGACCAGGTCCAGCACCTGGCCGTCGGATCCGGGATGCCAGTCCTTTTCCTCTTCGGGCACCTGCTCCAGAACCCGGACGGCGTCGCGCAGCCGGGACCGGAGCTTGTCGTCGACCAGCGCGTCCGACTGCCACACCCCGTCGACGGCGGACACCTCGACGCCGGTTCGCCCGTCCCGCAGCGCGGCGTAATGCCGGAGTTCTTCGAGCACGTAGCGGACCTGCGCCTCGGTAAGGCCCTGGCCCACCGCTTCCCGGGTCCACCTGGCGACGATGTCGCCGTCGTGCATCTTGTCGAACCACCCCGGCTTCGACCGGATGTGCGAGCTGCACTGCATCATCTGCAGTTCCCGCAGCGTCCTGGGTGTCGCGAACGCTATGGAACGGGAAGCGTGGAAGGGCAGCGGGAAGGCAGACAGGCCGGTCAATTCCTTGGTCCTCTGAGTCGGTGTGCGGTGGCGGGAAGAATACTTCAGCCGACTGACACCGCAGCCGTGCTCCCGCCCTCCGGCCCGGGAGGGTCGCGAACCGGCCTCCTGCGTCGCCCAGGTGATGGCCTTCCGACGGACGCTCGCGGCTCTGGAGCAGCGACGCGACGTCTCCACCCGGCGCTGTGAGGTGGCTGTGAAGCGTCGTAGGGGAGGGGCTCAGGGTGCGGGAGGAGTGCCGACAAGTTCTATATTCATACGAACCATCCACGCGCGGCCCTGCTGCGGTGAGTAGGGGGAGACGATAGCGATGGCCGACACCGAAGCCGCTGCGGGCACCCGGGCGGAGTCCCGGAGCAGCCGCAAGGTCCGCAGGAAGGCGCAGAACCGCAAGCGCCTGGTCATAGGCGTGGCCGTGCTCGCCCTGGGCGCGGCCGGCGCCGCCGCGTACGCCTTCACGGGCTCCTCCGGAACCCCCGATGCCGACGCGAAGCTCGCGGCGCCGGGTGCTGCGGCCGAGGGGGCCGCCGCCGCCAAGGCGACGGAAGAGGCCTGGGACGGCAAGGTCAAGGTGCTGGGCGACGGCTCCACCTCCTACACCGGACCGCAGCCGGGACAGCTCAAGCCCGAGAAGCTGGGGCCCGGCGAGAAGCCGCCGCAGTTCGTGGTGTTCTCCTGGGACGGCGCGCTGGAAGGCGACGACCACCTCTTCTCCCACTTCCGCCAGGTGGCACGGGAGAACAAGGCCCACATGACCTTCTTCCTCACGGGCATCTACCTGCTGCCGGAGAGCAAGAAGGCGCTCTACCACCCGCCGCAGCACGGCGAGGGGGCGGCCGCCATCTCGTACCCGACCGTCCCGCACATCAAGTCCACCCTCGGACAGCTGCGCGGAGCCTGGACCGACGGCAACGAGATCGGTTCGCACTTCAACGGGCACTTCTGCGGGCCCAAGGGCGGCGGGGAGTGGAGCCCCGCCGAATGGAAGAGCGAGACGGACCAGACGTACTCGTTCATCAAGAACTGGAAGACCAACACCGGCTTCACCAAGGAGGCGCCGCTGCCCTTCGACCCGGACCGGGAAGTCGTCGGCGGCCGTGCCCCGTGCCTTGAGGGCCAGCAGAACCTGCTGACCGCGATCAAGCCGTACGGCTGGCGTTACGACGCGAGTTCCTCGGGCGACTTCCAGCTCTGGCCGTCCAAGCTGGACGGCATCTGGAACTTCCCCCTCCAGCTGGTGCCGTTGCAGGGCAAGGAGGTGCAGGTCCTCTCCATGGACTTCAACTTCCTCTACAACCAGTCGGGCGACAGCACCCAGGGCGACCCGGCGAAGTTCGCAGGGTGGCAGGCGCAGGTCCAGGGTTCGTACATGAACGGCTTCAACCGCGTCTACAACGGCAGCCGGGCCCCGATGTTCATCGGCAACCACTTCGAGGACTGGAACGGCGGCATCTACATGAAGGCCGTCGAGAACGTCATGAAGGACGTCTGCCCGCGCCAGGACGTGCGCTGCGTGTCGTTCCGGGAGCTGGCGGACTGGCTCGACGTCCAGGACCCGAAGGTTCTGGGCCAGCTGCGCATGCTCGACCCGGCACAGGTCCCGGACTGGAACACACTGATCAAGTAGCCGGCCTCGGCGGCTGCCGGGCGGCGCCCGCCGCCCGGCCTACTTCACCGCCTTGACGTAGTTCGCCCACAAGCGCAGCGCCCGGTCACTGCCGGGCGTGTTCGGGGCGTCGCCGCCCAGACCCGTCAGCGGCTGCGGGACCAGGTCGGTCAGCGACATCCGGTAGACCACGACGGCCGTGGACTCGTTCTCGGTGCTGGCCACGAACCAGCCCACCGTGTTCGCGGCCGTCGTCCCCGTCTTGCCGGCCGCGCCGGGGTGCGCCTTGGCCACCGCCTTCGCCGATCCCTCGGTGACGGCGGAGCGCAGGGCGTCCGTCACCGCGCGGGCGGTCTCGGCCTTCACGGCCCGGGTCGGCTGCGGCGCGTCGAGCGGCATCGCGGCGCCGTTGCGGGTGATCGAGCGCACCGAGTAGGGGTCGGTGTGCACGCCGTCGGCGGCGAACGTCTCGTAGGCGCCGGCCATGCGGATCGCGCTGGGGGTCGAGTTCTCCCCCAGTGCGAACGTGGGAATCCGCGGCCCGAGGCTCGCTGCGAGCAGGCCCGAACGCTCGGCGAACGACTCCACCCGGTCGAGGCCGACATCGAGGCCGAGCTGCAGCATGGGGGTGTTGATGGAGTTGGCGACGGCCTGACTCAAGGTCACCTGGCCCCAGCTGCGGCCGCCGTCGTTGCGCCCCTTCACCACCTTGCCGCTGCGGTCCCAGTACGGCCCCTCCGGCGTCTGCACGGTCACCTGGTCGTTGCCGTCGGCCATGGTGGAAGGGGAGACGGGCGTGCGGTCCTTGCCGCGCGTGCGCACTACCCCGTCCTCAAGGGCAGCGGCGTAGACGAACGGCGTGAGCGCCGTGCCGGCCGGGATCGTCGTCGCGTTCGACTCGTTGAAGCCCTGCTTCAGGTAGTCGGGGCCGCCGTACACGGCGAGGAGCCTCCCGTCCGGGGCCACGCTCGCCGCGCCGATCCTCGCGTGTTTGTCGGTGTCGGGGCGCTTCTCGGCGTCGAAGTCCTTCTGCGCCTCCTGGACGGCACCGGTCAGGGCCGTCATGCGTTCCTTGTCGAACGTCGTGTAGATCTGGTAGCCGCCCAGGTCGAACTCGGCGTCGGGGATGTGGCCGGTCTTGATCGCGTAGGCCTTGGCCAGCTCCACCAGGTAGCCGGTCTGCGCGCCGGGGGTACCGGGGAGGGAGGCGCCCGTGGGCTCGGGGAACTTCGTGTAGGTCGCCCGCTCGGCGCGGGTGAGCTTGCCGGTCTCGACCATGCGGTCCAGGATCCACGACCACCGCTCGACGGCCCGCTCGTGGTTCTCCGGGCTGAGGGCGGGGTCGTACAGTCCGGCGCCCTTGAGCAGGGAGGCCAGGAAGGCGCCTTCGCTGACGTCGAGCTGCGAGACGTCCTTGCCGTAGTACGCCTGCGACGCGCGCTGCAAGCCGTAGGTACCGCGCCCGAACCAGCTGGTGTTGAGGTAGTCCTGGAGGATCTCCTTCTTGTCCCTCTGGTTGTCCAGCTTCACTGCGAGCAGGATCTCGGTGAACTTCCGCGAGAGGGTGCGGTCCTGCTTCAGGTAGGCGTTCTTCACGTACTGCTGCGTGATGGTGGAGCCGCCTTGGGTCTCGCCCCCGGTCACCGCGGCGTGCGCGGCGCGCAGGAAGCCGGACGGCGAGACTCCGGGGTCCGAGTAGAAGCTGGCGTTCTCGGCTGCCAGAACAGCGTCCTGGACCTTGGGAGGGACCTTGTCCAGCGGCATCTCCTGTCGGCTGACCCAGCCCGTACGGGCCATCGTGGTGCCGTCGGCCCAGTAGTAGACGTTGTCCTGCTGCGTGGCGAACGAGTTGATGTCGTCGGGTATCTCCGTGGTGGCGTAGGCGTAGGTGACGAAGCCCGTCATGGCTATGCACGCGTACAGGCAGGCACCCAGCCATTGGCGCCACGAGGGTGTCCACCGGCGCCAGCCGGTGCGGCCCGGTCTCGGGAAGTCGGGCCGCAGGCGCCGTATTCGGGTACGTGCCAGACCGATGGCCGGGGCCAGGGCGCCGAGGCGGCCGGCTCCCTCCCGGGGGCGGCGGCGCGCCCCCGACTTGCCCCGGCGTCCGGAGCGGACGCCGCCCGTGCCCTCCGGAGCCGCCCGCCTGCCCCGCGCTCGCCCTCTTGCAGCCGAACCCTGCCTATCCACTGCGAATGCCCCCTGTGCTGTGCTTTCCCGCACACACTAGATGTATTTGCTGTGGGGCCTGTCGGGTGGTGGTCTCTTCCCGGCCGCGAGCGGGGACGGCGGGACGGCGGCGAAGCGGAGGCGGACCGCCCTGCGGGTGGGGCGACGGCGCCTGGCGACCGTCGTCGAAACGGAACGGAAAGAAAGAGTCGCCCAGTTGTGCGACGATGCCGTCCCCCGGTTCGTGTGTACCGGGTGACAAGGGGAACAACAGTGATACCTAAGAGGTTCAGGCCCGCCGCCATTGCGGCCCTGACCGTAGCCCTGGCGTCCGGCAGCATGCTCGCGTACTCGGCGAGTGCCGGCACCGGGCCCGAGGCGGCCGATCGCGCCACCTCCGAAGCCTTTGCCCGCATAGCCGACGACGTGCTCTCCGAGCGCACCCAGGCCTTGGTCGAGGACCAGCCGGGACGCCGTCAGGCCGGCCAGACCCCCGCGAAGACTCGGATGTCGGCCCAGCTGAAGAAGGACGAGGAAGCCGCGATCTCGTCGCTGCGGTCCCGCAAGACACGGCTTGCGGATCTCGGCGAGGCCTACACGGGCGCCGACACCCGCGTCGCCGTCGACCGTGCCACGGTCACCGGCGGGAAGGCGACCGTCGAGGTCACCGAGCAGACCACGCTCACCTACAAGAAACTGCGCGGCGACGAGCCGGAGACCACCGACTTCCGCACGCGTTACGAACTGAAGCTCACCAGCAAGCGGGGAGGTGGCTGGGAACTGACATCCATCAAGTCCCGGGACACCGGCCCCGTCGCGATCAACGAGCCGGTGGCGACCAAGGGCAAGGTCGTCAAGGACGACGGCAACCAGTACCCGGACGGCACGCCCGCGTCCACCAAGTACCCGGCTCCGGCCAAGCCCAAGGCGAAGACCGGCGGTGCCTACGACTACGCCGCCATGGCGAAGTACGCGGAGAAGCACTGGAGCAACTACAACCCGGCGTACCGCAAGTTCAACGGCGCCGGCGGCGACTGCACGAACTTCATCAGCCAGGCACTGAAGGCGGGTGGCTGGAAGGCCGTTCCGGGCTCCACCTCGGACTACCGGAACTGGTGGTATGACGGAACCCGCCAGTCCGACTCTTGGGTCGGCGCGAACGAGTGGGCCTGGTTCACGCTGTCCAACCAGCGGGCCGCCAACCTGGCGAACGTCTACCAGACGGACGTCGGTGACATCCTGCAGCTGGACTTCAACAAGGACGGGTCCAAGGACCACTCCATGATGGTGACGTACCGCAGCAGCGCAGGAATGCCGTACCTCACCTACCACTCGACCAACACGTACCGTAAGTCCCTCGCGAGCCTCATCGCGTCCTACCCGGACGCGGTCTACTTCGCGTACCGCACCTGACGGACACCCTCCGGCTCCTCCTGCCGCGGAACTTCCGCGGCAGGAGGAGCCGACCGCTAACTTCCCGCGGGCGGGGACGTCTTGAAGTCGTCGGGGTTCAGGGCCGGAGCCGGGACGATCTTGAACGAGAGGAGGGGGAGGCCGATGATGACCTTGCCGGGCTCCATGGGCGTCGGGTCATGCGGCGCACCCGCGCACGCGTCCGCCGTGTAGACGAACACCGACGTATTGGTGTGGTTGGCCACCGCACGGAAGTAACTGCCCTCCGGGGCTTCGGGGAAGACCTCTTTGACCGTGTAGCAGTGCCCGTCCTGGGGGCTCTTGACGAGCTTGTGCTGGGCGCCGATGAGCGGGCCCTCCTTGCCCGGCTCACCCAGGGTGGCCTGGACGTCGCCGACGGCGGCCGAGGCCGAGGTGGGCAGGGCCACCGCGAGCATCAGAGCCGCTCCTGCCGCGACGAAGGGTCCGGCCCGGCGTGCGATCGGTTGACGGCGCATGGATCCTCCAGGGTGCAGCATCATCCGGGATGCGATCAGGGACGCCTCCTCAGCCAGTATCCCCTCGGGGCATCAAGGGCGCAGAACGGCCAGGAGCCGCCTCACCGCCGCTCACAACTCACCGCGGACCACTATCGGCCTGAAGCAGGGACGGCGGAACGGTCAGGACGGGGCAGGCGGCGTGGGTGAGGCGGTAGCAGGCCACCGAGGGCCCCGGGGCAGGTCGCCGGGGTAGGCGTCCCCCGGCGGCTCCGCGTCACGAGGTGCTGCGCACCTGCCCCCGCCGCCGAGACGAGGGCCAGCCACACCACGCCGTGGCGGTGTACCTGGCGGTCGGCCTTGAGGGCGAAGAAGTGCGGCAGGTGGTTGTCGCGGGCCAGCAGGCTCATCAGGACCGTGAGCCCTCCGAAGGACGTGTTGGCGGCGAGCGCCAGCAGCACCATCGTGGCGAACTGGACGACATAGAACGCGCGTTGTGGCCGAACGAGGCGTCGGCGAGCTGGGCGAGGACGGTGACGCCCTCCACCGGCTGGAGGTGGAAGCGGCCGATCAGCGCCGACAGCCCGATCAGCATCACGCCGAGCAGCGCGCCGAGCGCGACCTCGGTGCGCTGGGCGCGGCGGGCGGCCGGCGCCCGGAAGGACGGCACGGCGTTGGCGACGGCCTCGACGCCGGTCAGCGCCGAGCAGTCGGCCGCGAAGGCCTTCAGCAGGAGCAGGGCGACGACCGCGGTGGCGCCCTCCCCGAGCGCGGAGGCGTGCCCGGCGGCGGAGGCGGTACTGGCCGGGCCGTCGCGGAACAGACCGACGGCGGTCATCGCCAGGATGGACCCGACGAAGAGCGCGGTCGGGGCCAGGAACGCCTTCGCCGAGTCCACGACCCCGCGCAGGTTCACGGCCGTGACCAGGACCTGGACCGCGCGGCCGAGGTCAGCGCGGCGACGCCGGCGGTGACGGACACGGCGAAGTTGAGGACGTAGTCGAGGATGAGCGAGGCCGCGGCGTGCGGCAGCGGGAAGACCGGGCCCGACGCCCTGCTGGAACAGGTACGCGGGACCTTCGCCAGGGAGGCCGTGGCGCTGCTGGAGCGCGGCACGGAGGTCGACCCGCGGACCTGCACGGGCAGCACCGGGCGCCGGGGTGGGCCTCGGCCCGGCCGTGGCGAAGGGCTTCCCGGAGGCCATGGACGGCACCCTGACCGCCGAGGGCACCCCTGGCGGCGGCCTGACAAGGTCCTCGCCCTGCCCCTGGAGGACGGGCCACCCCAGCCACTCCCCGACCTACCGGCCGGAGCCACGCAGCAGCCAGTGGCGCGGCACTGCCGGGCAGCGCGAAGTGCTCCTGACGGCTACGTGCTGCCCGGCACCACGGCGTCGGCCAGGGGCGGCAGCCCCAGGACCTGGTCCGGCTGCCGCGGACCCAGGTCCACGGCAGTCAGAGGGCCCTCACCTTGTCGGCCTGCGGACCACGCTGCCCGCTGGTGATCTCGAATTCCACCCGCTGGTTCTCCTCCAGGTTCCTGAACCCGGATCCCTGGATCGCGCTGAAGTGAACGAAGACGTCCGCACCGCCCTCATCCGGAGAGATGAAACCGAAGCCCTTCTCCCCGTTGAACCACTTCACAGTCCCCTGAGCCATACACAACCCCTCGAAAGACATGGCCAGGAACATGATCCGCACCCGGCTGCACGCCGATACTCCCCAACCACGCCAGGACAAAACCCGGACCGGGGCATCTCGCACGCTGACCGCGGCCACCCCGCGCGCAGGATCGGGAGCGGTTCTAGGGTGGGATGAAGGGGACGCTGGTGGTCTGCGGGCCTCCACTCCTTTCATGTCACTCCCGCATGCTCGGGGCGGGCGCGACGACGACACCCCAGATACCCCGGAGGGCACGCGTCATGTCCACTGCATCTGAAACCCCTGTCCTGGATACCCTCGCCGCCATGACGGTCGACTCGCTCGAGCGGTGCGGGCTGGCCCCGGACATGCTCCTGATGACCCGTATCGCGGCCCTCGCGGCATCGGACGCCCCGCCGATCTCCTACGCCGCCCACATCGACCCCGCCCTCCAAGCCGGTCTGACCGCCGAGCAGTTGCAGGACGTACTGGTTGCCATCGCCCCCATCGTGGGCACCGCCCGGGTCATGACGGCAGCCGGCAACATCACCGCGGCACTCGGCATCGCCATCGCCGTCGCCGAGGCCGAGATCGAAGCCCAAGGCTGACACGGTCGCAGGGGCGGGAGCGGGAGCGGGACACGCTGAACGTGCCGCAATCCCCAGGGCAAGGGAGCCTTCATGAACGCCTACCCGCCCATCGCCGATCACGGCATGGTCGGCGACCTCCAGACGGCCGCACGGGTGTCGTCTGCAGGGACGATCGACTGGTGGTGTACGCCTCGTTTCGACTCCCCCAGCGTGTTCGCGTCGCTCCTCGACAGCGAGCGCGGCGGCTATTGCCGGCTTTCCGCGGACCTCCCTGCGGAGCGCGGAACAGCGGTCCGTCAGCTCTACCTGTCGGACACGGCCGTCCTGGTCACCCGTTTCATGGCACCCGGCGGCGTCGGTGAGGTCGCCGATTTCATGGCCCCGCTGAACACCACGACACCGACGGACCGGCATCGTCTGGTACGGGTGGTGCGGGTGGTGCGGGGAACCCTGGACTTCAACCTCGACTGCCGCCCACGGTTCGACTACGGGCGCGCACCGCACACCCTTGAGCGGACGGACGAGTCCTCGGTGGTCTTCCACGGTCCGGGCACGAAGCTGTACCTGCAGACCATCGGACCCTTCGTGCTCCGGCCTGACGGCGAGGACGTCACCAGAGCTTCCCCGACGAGCAGCAAGGCGAGATCTCCGGCCTGTCGCGCAGCATCTCCAACCTCGGCCCCTCGCTCGGTACCGCGGTCGCGGGCACCATCCTCGTCGCCGGCCTCACCACCCATGCCTACGGCGCCGCGATGATCACGCTGGCCGCCCTCGGGCTCGTCGGCCTCGCCGGTCTTCCTGCCGCATGAACCCACGTAGCTCAAGGGATAGGAGACATCGTGAAGGACCTCAAGTTTGAGCAGAAGGGCTCCCTGTCGCGCCTCGAAGCCGCTGATCAGCTCTCCGCGCTGGCGGAGGCGCTGAGGCAGGGCGGCAACGTCGAACTGGAATTCGGCTCCGGGACGCTGAGCCTGCAGGTCCCCGACGAAGTCAGTACCGAGATCGAGGTCGAGGTCGGCGACGGGCAGGTCGAGCTGGAGGTCGAACTCAAGTGGCCCACCGTGCAGCCCGAGGCCGCGCCGTCACGGGCGAAGCGGCCGGCACGGAGCAGGGGCAAGGCAGCCCGGACGTCGTGACGTGCGCGTTTGCCGATGGCCGAGCGTGCCGAGCGTGCCGAGCCTGCAAGATGAACCCGACTGACCTGTCGTCATGACCGAGGTGGGTTCGCATGGCCCGCAGCACCGCCGATGACACCGGGCGGCGACACCCTCGGCTCCCGCGACGCATCGGTACGTGGCCGGCCGTGGGAGTCACGGTGGCCGTCCTCGCCGCCGCCAACCTGGCCCTGAACCGCTGGACGGGCCCGTGGGGCCTGGTGACGGCCGTCGTGGTCAGCGGCCTGCTCCTCGGTGTGCTCCGCTGGGCCGGCGGAACCCTCGCGGACGCGGGTCTGGCCCGGGGCACGCTGGCCCGCGGCGCCCGTTGGGCGCTGGTCCTGATCGGCCTGGTCGGCTTCGTCTACCTGGCCGGGGCCCTGCTGCCGGCCACCAGGGGGCTGTTCGAGGACCGGCGGTACGAGGCGATGGACGGGGGCGAGGTGATGCTCCGCGTGTTCGTGCTGGTGCCCGTCGGCACGGTACTGGTGGAGGAGATCGCCTTCCGCGGCGTGCTCTACGGTCTCGTGCACCGCGCCCGCGGGGCGGTCCCGGCGACCGTCGTGTCGAGTCTGCTGTTCGGGCTGTGGCACGTGCTGCCGTCGCTGCACCTGGCGGCGGCGAAACCGGCCGTGAACTCGGTCGTCGGCGACTCCGGGCTCGGAGCCGTGCTGGCGGTGCTGGGGGCCGTGCTGTTCACCGCGGCGGCCGGCGTCCTGTTCTGCGAACTGCGCCGCCGCAGCGGCAGCCTGCTGGCTCCCATGGGCCTGCACTGGGCGGTCAACGCCTTCGGCTACCTCGTCGGGTACCTGCTGCGCTGACCGGCGGCGGGGCGGGGTGGGGTGGGATCAGTTCTGCGGCGAGACGATGTCCTTCAGCCCGTCCAGGTCCTGCGCGGTGAATCCGCCGGGCCGCATGATGTCGTTCCAGGCGTCGACGTACGCGGCCTTGTACGTGTGGCCGTGGCCGTCCGGTACGCCGGTCGAGAACGGCAGGTCGGCGGTGACCTGCCAGAAGGTCACGAACGGGATCCAGACCATGGATTCGAGCACGTCCGGGCCGGGCCGCTCCCCGATCCAGTCGGGCTCGGTGAGAGCCAGGCTCGGGCTCCACCAGACGATCGGGTCGGAGGGGTGCATGAGGTAGAGCACCCGCGGACCGTCCCACGGCCGGTCCTTTGGAGGGGTCCCGGTGGCCGGGTCGTCGGTGAAGCGGACGGTCCGCCCCTCCCGGTAGACGGGTTCGATCTCGGGACTGCCCGCGTCCCGGTGGTCGCTGAACTCACGGAACAGCGTGTTGAAGTTGGGCGGGCCGACGAACACGGTGCCGGCGGTGCGGTTGCGCAGGTCGGCCTCCCCGCTGAAGGCCGTCTCACCTCCGAACGACCCCAGGCTCTCACCGGCCACGAACAGGCGCGGGCGCTGGTCCGGGGGCAGCTTGGACCATGTGTCGTAGACCGCGTCGAAGAGATCGCGGCCTGCCTCGCGCGCCTTGGACTGGTCCACCAGGTACGACATCCACGACGGCAGGTAGGAGTACTGGATCGCCACGGTGGCCGCATCGCCGTTGCCCAGGTACTCGAACGAGTCCACAGCGGCGGGATCGACCCAGCCGCTGCCCGTGGTGGTCATCACGAGCAGGTTCTCGCGGGTGAAGCCGCCCGCCCGTTCGAGGTCCGCGACGGCCCGGGCCGCCCGGGTCTCCGTGTCGTCTGAGGTCTCCAGCCCGGCGTAGGCGCGGATGGGTTCCTGCGCCGTGCGGTGGGTGAACGCGCCGATCTCCTGGGCCGAGGGTCCTCCGTCGGCGAACGCCCGGCCCTGGCGGCCCAGGGAGTCCCACGGCACGAGTGAGCCGGGCCCGCCCGAGCGCAGCGCCGACGTGGGCTGGTGCACGCCTTCCGGGGTCTCCGTGTCACGCAGCGAGAAGGCCTCGTTGGCCGCGTTCACGAAGCTGCTCAGCAGCAGCCCGGAGAACGCGGCCCACGCCAGGCCCGCCACCAGGAGCCAGCCGACCACCCGCGCCGCACGCCTGCCGATCCACCGATCGAGCAGGTCGGCGGTCCGGCGGTACAGCGCCCGGAGCCCCCGGCCGGCCAGGAGGAGCAGCAGGAAGACGAGGGCGGCGACGACGGGGCAGGCGACGGTGGCGAGGGCGTTGTAGTCGGTGACGCCCATGAGCCGGCGGATCTCGTGCTGCCAGTACTGGCCGAGCCCGAACGAGACGGCGAAGAGCACGACCGCACCGACGATCAGGACGAGCCAGGTCCGGCGCGAGGGGCTGCGCGCGTCCCGGTCGGCGAAGGCGCGCCACACGTAGGCGGCGACCACGCCCAGCCCGTAGCCGATGGCCGCGCTGATGCCGCAGACCAGTCCCTGCAGGACGCCTCCGCGGGGAAGGAGCGACGGGGTGAAGGACAGGCACGCCAGGACGAGTGCGCCCCAGCACCCGGGCACCGTGAGGCGAAGCCGTCGGCGGTGCCCGGGCGGCGCCGGCTCCTCCGACGGAGGGACCGGCGGCGGGACCGGCGCGGGATCATGCGTCATGGTGTCCTCCGCGACCATGGTCCCAAGGCCCGGTTGGTCGTGCCATCCGGCGCGGGTGGCCGCGGTTGGCGGGCCGCGCGCGGGCGGCGCTCGTAGCCTGGAGTGGGTGCCCGACTCCTGTCCGGCAGCCGTCGGAGCGGCGGGAGGTTGTCGTATGAGCAGGCGTTGGACCGCGCGTCTGGCCCTGGCGGCGGGACTGGCGGCGCTCGTGGTGCTGGTGGTGTTCGGAGGCTTCGCGAGCCTCCTGCTGATGGCGGTGGGGTGGGCCGGACTGTTCCTCACGGCGGCAGGCGTGTGGTGGATGCTCACCCACACCGGCTGGATCAGGGGCCTCGCCGGGCTTCTGGTGGTCGTCGCACCGCTCGCCGTCCTGCTCCTGTACGCGGCCGCCGGCCTGCTGTGGGTCGTGCTGGTCTCGGTCGGGCTGTGGGCGCTGGCCGTCGCCGCGGGCAGCGCCGCTCTTGCGGAGGACACCGCGTCGGGCATGCCGGAACACCCCGCCGTCCGGGCCGAGCGGCCCTTCGTGATCATGAATCCGCGCTCGGGCGGCGGAAAGGTAGGGAAGTTCCGTCTGGCGGAGCGGGCCAGGGCCCTGGGTGCCGAGGTCGTCGTGCTGGATCCGGCCCAACGGCAGGACGTGGCCGAGCTGGCACGTCAGGCCGTCGAGGACGGGGCCGACCTGCTGGGTGTTGCGGGCGGCGACGGTACACAGGCCCTGGTCGCCGCCGTGGCCGTGGAGCACGACATTCCGTTCATGGTGATCAGCGCCGGCACGCGCAACCACTTCGCCATGGACCTGGGCCTAGACCGGCAGGATCCCTCCCGCTGTCTGGAGGCGCTGACCGACGGCGTCGAACTCCGCGTCGATCTGGGCTTCATCCATGAGGGGGAACCGGCGGACGGGAACCCGGGGCGCGTCTTCGTCAACAGCGCCTCGTTCGGCGTGTACGCCGAAGTCGTGCAGAGTCCGGCCTACCGTGACGACAAGGCACGCACCATCTTGGAGATGCTGCCGGCTCTGCTGGCCCAGCACAGCGGCTCGCGGCTGAGGGTCCGTGCGGATGCGCTGGTCCTGGAGGGCCCCCAGGCCGTGCTGGTGAGCAACAACCCGTACCAGAAGGGTGACTCTGCGGGGCTCGGGCGCCGGCAGCGACTGGATTCCGGTGAACTCGGGGTGCTCGGCGTCGAAGTCTCCAGCGCCGCCGAAGCGGCGGGACTGCTGCTGCACGGCAGGCAGGGCCGCGGGCTGACCGCCGTCACCGCCCGCGAGGTCGTCGTCGAGGCCGACGCTGCCACCATCCCGGTCGGTGTCGACGGGGAGGCTCTGGTGCTCTCCACTCCCGTGCACTGCCGCATCGCCTCCGGCGCCCTGCGCGTGCGCGTGCCACGGCACCGTCCCGGCGTGCCGCGGGTCGCGCCCCCGTTGGACTGGCGCCGGGTACGGCGGCTGGCCCTGACCATGGGACGGACCGCAGCAGGACACGACGCCGCCTGAGCGCCGGCCGTCGGAGCCTTCCGGTGGCTCCCGCTCGGCGGGGTCGATGCCTCAGGCGGCCTTCGACCGGCGGGCCACGAGTTTGCCCAGTTCCCATACGAGCAGGAGCGCGAGGGCGGCCAGCAGTGCCCAGCCGAACTGCCGCGCGTCGATCTCGGTCGTCCCGAGGATGCGCTGGAAGCCGACCATCTGGGTCACCAGCACGGAGAGCACGAGCTGGGCCAGGGCCACCCAGTTCATCTGCTTGCTGTCGAACGTGGAGGCCGTCAGCACGGACTCCGTCTCGCTGCGGCACTCGAACGCCGCGACGATCAGGCAGAGCGAGAAGGCCGTGAACGCGATCGACTGGCCCGTCGCGACGCTGTCGTAACGGCTCTGGCCGAGCCGGATCAGCCCGAGCAGCAGGACGGTGATCGCCAGCCCGCCCAGCCCGACCGTGATGAGCACGGGCCGCGTGAGCACCGATTCCCCGCGCGGGCGCGGCCTGCGCCGCATGAGGCCGGCGCTTTCGCGGTCGAAGCCGAGCGCGAAGCCGAAGGAGGCGTTGACGACGAAGTGGATCCACAGCACCTGCGGCGGGGTGAAGGGCTCACCGGCGGCGATGTTGAAGACGGTGGCCCCGAGGAACGTCAGTACGAACGTGACCAGCAGGAGCAGAACGAACCGGATGTACTTGCTGAGGTTGTCGTAGATCGTCCGGCCCTGCTCGACGGCGTAGACGATGGTGGCGAAGTTGTCGTCGGAGAGGATCATGCGTCCGGCGTTCTTCGCCACGTCCGTGCCACTGCCCATGGCGATGCCGATGTCGGCGGCCTTGATGGCGGGCGCGTCGTTGACGCCGTCCCCGGTCATCGCCACGACCTCGCCCTTCTTCTTGAGCGTGTTCGCGAGCAGTACCTTGTGCTCCGGGGCGACCCGCCCCACCACGCCGATCTCCTCGATGCGGGCGAGCTGCTCGTCCTCGCTCATGGCGGCGAAATCGGCGCCGAGGACGGCCTCGCCGGGGATCCCGATCTGCCGGGCGATCGCCGCCCCGGTGGTGACGTCGTCCCCGGTCACCAGGCGGACCCGGATGTGCGCGGCCTGCGCGTCGGCCACTGCGGCCCTGGCCTCCTCGCGCGGCGGATCGACCATGCCGACGAGACTGGTCATCTGCAGGTCGGTGACGTACGCGAGCAGGTCGCCGTCCGGATCGAAGCCGTCCGGGTCCAGGTCACGGGTGGCCGCGGCCATCACACGGCGGCCCTCGCCGCCCATCCGCTCGTTCTGCGCCTCGGCGCGGCGGAGCAGGTCGGCGTCCCACGGCACGGTCTCGCCCGCCGCCAGCGCGGTGGCGGCCCGGGCCATCACCGCCGGGGCCGCCCCCTTGACGAAGCAGCGCACGACCTGGCGCCCGGAGACGTCGGCCGCCGAGTGGAAGGTGGCCATCAGCTTGTACTCGGGGTCGAACGGCAGGGTGGCGAGCCGGGGAAGGGCGTCCCTGGTGGCGTCGGTGTCGAGGCCGGCCTTGTGCGCGAGCACCAGCAGTGCCCCTTCGGTCGGATCGCCCACCACCTCACCGCCCACCAGCTTGGCGTCGCTGGCCACCACGTACGGCAGGATCGCGTCCTCGATCCCCGCGGCGGCCCCGGCGGCGTGGTGAATCCTGCCCTCCAGTCCGTAGCCCGTGCCCGACACGGTGTACCGGTCGGTGGGGCTCAGCACTTCGACTGCGGTCATCTGGTTCATCGTCAGGGTGCCGGTCTTGTCCGAGTTGATCGCCGACGTGAACGCCAGCGTCTCCACCGACGGCAGTTCCTTGACGATGGCGTTCCGCTTCGCCAGGTTCAGGCTCCCGACGGACAGGATCGCCTGGGTCACGGTCGGCAGGGCCTCGGGAATGGCCGCGATGGCCAGCGAGACCGCGCTGACGAACAGGACGTCCCAGGCCTGGTCCCGCTGCCGCCCCAGGGCGAACATCACGATCATGGTGAGGCCCGCCGCCCCCGTGATCCACAGGGTCAGCCGGTCGAGCTCCTTGGTCAGCGGCGGCACTTCCCTCTCGGTGGCCGACAGCATGCCGGAGATCTTGCCGAGCTCGGTGTCCGCGCCGGTCGCCGTGACGATCATGACACCGCTGCCATGGGTGACCGGGGTGTTCATGAACGCGGTGTTGGTCTGGTCGCCAGGTGACCTCGCGCCGCCCGGCAGCGGGCCGGTCTCCTTCGCGGCGGGCACGCTCTCACCGGTGAGCGCCGACTCGTCGATCTGCAGGGCGCTGGCCTCGATGAGACGTCCGTCCGCCGGTACCTGGTCCCCCGCGGAGATGAGCACGACATCTCCGTCGACGAGCTGTTCGGAGGGGATCTCGGCCTCCCTGCCGTCCCTGCGCACCCGGGCCGTCGCCTTCATCATCGACTTCAGCGCGTTCATGGCGCTCTCGGCCTTGCCCTCCTGGCGCAGGCCCACCACCGCGTTCAGCAGCGTCAGTACGATCAACAGGATCGCGGTGGTCCACTCCTGGATGACCAGCGAGACGATCGCCGCTGTCACCAGGACGAGCTGCATGTAACTGCGGTACTGGGCGAGGAAGCGCCGCCAGGCCGGTGTCCGCTCCTCCTCGGGCAGGGCGTTAGGGCCGTGCGCGGCCAGGAGCTCCGCGGCCCGCGCCGCCGACAGACCGGCCGCGGGATCGACGCCGAACGCCGCCATGACCTCCTCGGGGGAGCGCGCGTACCAGCCGTCCCCGGCATCCCGGGGCTGTTCGGCAGGGGAATCCGACCGCACCGTCATGGTTGTGCCTCCGATCCGGGGCCGCGGACGCATCCGGGCCGGCCGCGCGCCGTCCGAGGGCCGCTAGCCACGCTTCTTCTTCGGCTTGCTCCTCGGCTTGCCGTGCCGGGCGGTGTACGGATCAGCCTCGGCTCCGGCGGGCGCCTCCTTCTCCAGCGCCCGTTTGGTGACGAGCAGGTCCTTGCGGGCCTCTTCCCCCACATCGGGGTACTGCGGATCGATGTCCATCAGGCTGTGCGCGAGGATCGCCCCCGCGCAGAGCCGCGCGAACCACTTCCGGTCAGCCGGCACGACATACCACGGCGCCCACTTCGTGCTCGTGGCCGACAGCATCTCGGAGAACGCCTGCTGGTACTCGTCCCACCGGCGCCGCTCCCGGACGTCGGCGGCGGAGAACTTCCAGTTCTTCTCCGGCAGGTCGATCCGTTTCAGGAAGCGGGTGCGCTGCTCCTCCTTGGACAGGTTCAGGAAGATCTTCACCACCCTGAACCCGTTGTCCGTGAGGTAATGCTCCCAGCGGTTGATCTCCCGGTAGCGCCGGTCCCAGATGTCCGGCCCGAGCACGTCCTGCGGCAGCCTCTGCCGCAGGAGGACTTCGGGGTGGACCCGCACGACGAGGACCTCCTCGTAGTGCGAGCGGTTGAAGATGGCGATCTCGCCGCGCTCGGGCAGCCGCCGGGCGTAGCGCCACAGGTAGTCGTGGTCGAGTTCCTCGGAGGACGGCACCTTGAAGCTGCTGACCCGGACGCCCTGGGGGTTGACGCCGCTCATCACGTGCCGGATCGTCCCGTCCTTGCCCCCGGCGTCGAGCGCCTGGAGGCAGAGCACCACGCCGTACGTGTCCTGGGCCGCCAGCCGCTCCTGGTACTCGGCGAGCAGCGACACCCCGGTCCGCAGCAGTTCGGTCCCGGCCCGCTTCTTCATGCCGGCCTTGTAGCGGGGATCGAAGTCCCGTTCCAGACGTACCTTCGACCCCGGTCGCACCCGTAGCGGCTCGATGAAGTCCGCGATGCGTTCGGCTCTGTCGTCGGACATCAGCGCTCGTCCCTTCCCCGGCCCCAGGCGGTCACGGCCCGTCCCCCGCTGTGTCCGGGGCGTCCGGGGCGTCCGGGGCGTCCGGGGCGTCCGGGGCGTCCGGGGCGTCCGGGATATCCGGGGTGTCCGGGGCGTCCGGGGCGTCCGGGGCGTCCGGGGTGCTCCCGGTGGCGGCGGCGAGCGCCTTCCGGGACCGGCGTTCGGCCAGGATCGGGACGTACTTCCTGACCCTGGCCTGCCGGAACGCGCCGTACGCGGCCTCGACCGTCGCCTCCACGGTGTCCGCGTCGACCGACGGGTAGGCCGCCTTCAACCGGGCCACGGTCGTCCGGACGGACACCAGCTCCTCCGGGGTGGGTGACCACACTTCCGTCGCCCGCGCCCCGGGATCTTCTCGGGCGGGTGCGCTCCCGGTCCGTTCCGCGCCCTGGAGCGTTGCAGGTGCCATGTCCCACGACCTTCGGACCGTCGATCCGCGCATGCCGACATCGGGTGAGGGTGTTCGTCATGGCGATTCTCTGCCAAACGGGACAAGATCGCCCATTGGGTGCACGGATGCGGCAGGTCAGCGCAGCCGCCCGCGGGTTTTCAGCGGCACCGGCGGGAGGTGCGGGGCGGGGATCGGGGGCCGTCGTAGCCCCTGACCTCGCCGCGCACGCGGGGAAAATCCAGGGGATCGGACGGCCGCGCGCTGCTACGGTCGGGCGCCATGAGCTGGCTCCCCGATCACTTCGCCCATCCCGTCCTGGTACCGCTGCCGGGCAGTGGTCATCACCTGCGGCCGATCCGGGAGACGGACACCCCGCTCGACTATCCGGCTGTGATGGGTTCGCGCGAGCGGCTGTGGACCATCTTCGGCCCAGCCTGGGGCTGGCCCGCGGCCACCATGACCTACGAGGCAGACCAGGCAGACCTGTTGCGGCACGAGAAGGAGATCGCCGCACACCAGTCTTTCAACTACGCCCTGTTCGACGCGGCGGAGACAACTCTGCTCGGCTGCGTCTACATCGACCCACCGGAGAGGGCCGGCGCGGACGGCGAGATCTCCTGGTGGGTGGTGGACGAGCTGGTGGACAGCACGGTCGAGCAGGCCCTCGACGAGCTGGTGCCGCAGTGGATCGCCGCCGACTGGCCGTTCGAGCAGCCGCGCTTCCTCGGCCGAGAGATCTCCTGGTCGGACTGGCTCGCCCTGCCGGAACACTCCGACGCGTAAGTAGCTTTGGTCCTCATGCTCTGGGGGCTTGGTGCTCGAACGGCCGTCTCGACGGGTGAACGAGCGACCCTCGAAGCGGAAGCGGGGGCAGCGGCCGGGAGCCCCTCGGCGGCATCCCGGGGCGAGCCGGGGTGGGCGGGACGGCCGTCGGGCAAGCCCCGCCCACCCCGCTGGTCACTCGGCCACGATCTCGTTCACGAGCCACGCCCCGAGTTCTTCGGTCATGGTGGTGTGGCCCTCGTTGCGGCCGGCGCAGTGGAAGGCGTCGAGCGCGCCGTCGCCCGCGGCGATCGGACGGTACAGCGCCTGCGGGTCGTCGATGTCGCCGGACGCGACGGCGCTGATGGCGGGGATGAAGCAGGACGTGGTGATGACGTCCGGGTCGACCACGTTGCCGAGGAGGCTCATGAGGAGGGCGGCGAGGCCGTAGCTGCCGGTGTCGCCGGCCGGGGACTGCATGGTGAACAGGCCGCCGGGAGCACCGTCGACGTCGGGCAGCCCGCTGGTGCGCACCAGGGTCTCCTCGTCGCCGGCCTTCTGGAGCCTGGCGACGATCTGCTCGCCCTGGGCCTGGATCTTCAGCCAGGTGTCCTGCAGCGTTTCACCGTCGCCCCGTACCGCGACCGAGCCGGCCTCTGCGCCGTTTCCGACACCGGTCTTCACGCCGTTGGCGACGCCGATCTTGCGGACGTTCCGCGGCCACCCGCCGAGTTCGTCGAGCTTGCGGAGGAACGTCAGGCGCTCCGGTGCCTGCCCCGGCTCGGCGTCGACCTTGCCGATGTGCCACCGCGCCATCTCCTTCGCCGCGGGGCTGTTGAGCAGCCCGGAGAGCTGGCGCAGCACGGGGCCCAGCGCGGGATGCTCTCCCCACTGGTCCGTCGCGTAGTGGGTGAAGGCCTGGAGGGAGACGGGGAACCACGCCCCGTGGTGAGGGGTGTCGTAGGAGAGGTAGGTGGCGGTCTCGTGGTCCGGCAGGTTGGGGTCCTTCTCCATCCTGGCCAGCGCGTAGCGGGTGATGAGCCCGCCCATGCTGAAGCCGCCGACGGCCAGCTTCCGGTCACCCACCCGCTCGTGAACGGCCCGGCTGATGCACTCGATCGCGGTCTCGGCGTTGGCCGTGATCGAGGCTGTCCGGTCGTGGTAGCCGAGGATGATCACATCCCGGCCGGCGGCGTGGAGTTCACTGATGAAGCGGTAGTTCCCGTTCTCCTCCAGCCCGTGCCAGAGCTGGTCCAGGTTGGTGGATCCACCCGAGAAACCGTCCGAGAGGATGACGGGCCGAAGGAGCTGCCGACGGTTCAGCGGGCTGTAGTACACCCAGGCCGTCCCGCCCTCCAGGGGCCACTCGTCGTGCGCGTCCGGCGCGGGCGGAAAGGAGGAACGGGCCTGCGGGGAAGCAGGCCCCCAGATGTCAACGACGGTGTTGGACATGCTTGGTCGACTCCTTGCGTAGTCATGGAAGCACCGCGCTCACGTGCAGTGCCCCGGGGAGGCCGGGGAGTTGCCGAGGCGAAGCAGCTCCCTGCCGCACGGCATCCTCACACCGCCCCCTCGGCCGCTCCCCGCGCCTCTGACCAGGGAAACCATCCCTCCGAGTGATCATCTTCAGCATTCGGTCGAGGCGTGGCACACCAAAATCGTTTCGCCATAAGGGGGTTGCCCAAGAGGTCCCTACGGCTAGGGATGCCTTTCGGTCGCCGTGGGTCCGGGTGTCAGAGGAGCCGAGTTGTCTGACGACGTGTGGGCGGTGAAGGTCCGGTGAGCAGTGACGACGGCGCGGGCACCATCAGGTCCGCCCGCGAGCGCGCCGGGCAGACGAGGTCCCGGGAGGCGAGCTGGGCCAGGTCGTCCTCGCCCCACGGCGTGAGCTGCAGGAAGATCCTCGCCGTGCCCAAAGCCGCGAAGGACGCCTCCAGTTCAAGCTCACGGCCTGGTGCCTGACCAGCATGCTGCGGCAGGCCACCCTCGACCATCCCCCCTACAGTCCCGCCACCGCACTGACCGCCCTCGACGCCGCCTGCTCGGTCCTGCCCATGAAGACCAGCGGCACCCTGGTGCACGCCCGCCTCGACCCCGTCGACGGCAGCCCCGACTGGACGCTGACCTGGTCCAACGCCGGCCACCCGCCGCCCCTGCTCCGCACTCCCGACGGGCAGGTGACCCAGCTGCTCGAACACGACGTACTGCTGCACCGGTCGCTCGGGCCGTTCGACCGCACGGAGCACCGGCGCCCCCTGCTTCCCGGCTCGACGCTCCTGCTGTACACGGACGGGCTCGTCGAACGCTGCGGCCACGACATGGACGCCGCCGTCGCACAACTCGTCGCCCTGCTCGCCCGCCACGGGAACCACCCCCTGAACCCGTACCTGAGGACGACGTCGTCCTGCTCGCCGTGCGAACTCCCTCAATGCCGCAGCAACAGCGTTACTGAGACGGCAGGAGCGGCGATCTCCGCGACAGTGGTGCACATGCGGTTTCTGTTCGGCCGCCGATCCGCCCGAGCCGGGCGCTCTCGGCGCGGACCGCGACCTACGTACGGTTCCTGGCTCAGCGGCGCAGCGGCGGTCCTGCGCATCACCCCCGACGTCGAAGCGGCGCGCCGGGCCGGAGCCGACGCGCCGCCGGGGCCGGGCCTCAGTGCTCAGGCAGGGCCGTGCGCAGGGCGCTGCTGCCCCGTTCCCAGGCTTCGCGGATGTGGGCCTCGGTCTGGGCCTGGAGTTCCAGCTCGCGGGTGATGTGTTGCGCACCGCCGTCGCCCCCGGCTTTACAAGATCGGGCAGTTGGCTGCCATTGCCGCGATCCGGACCCCCGAGCTTCTTCCTCACCCGGGAGATCGCGCAGGAGCGGGCCGGGATCGAGCAGGACCGCAAAGGGTCCGGGCCTCGCTTCACGGCTCCCCGAAGGCTGAAGGCCCTTTGTGACCCGGATCCGAGCGTTGAGCGCGGCTGGCGGGGCAGGCGCGCGTCGGAGGTGGTCGGTCTTGCCCAGAGGGGTGGATACGGCGCGAAGAATCTGGTCGGCGGCCAGGGAGCAGGCCGACTATCTGCGCCGCGCTGTGCGGGGAGCCGGGAGCGAGCGTGACCAGGTGGTCCTCGTCGCCAAGACCGTGGTCGCGGCGATGGCGGCGTGGATGCTCGCGCGGTACCTGCTGCCGCCTGCCGTTTCGACGTTCGCGCCGTTCACCGCGCTGGTGGCGCTTCAGGCGACCGTGTACCGGTCGCTCCGGGACTGCCTCCAGTACGTGGTGGCCATGGCAGCGGGAGCCACGCTCGCCGCCACCCTGGCGGCCGCGGCCGGCATCCACGGCTGGACGTTCGCCCTCCTCACCCTGATCGCGCTCTGCGTCGGCCGGATCCGGCGCTTCGGCCAGCAGGGCCTCCAGGTCGCCATCGTCGGCTTCTTCGCGTTCTCCTCCGGCCAGGGACGGATCGACTACATCGGCCACCTGGTCGCGTCCGTGGGTATCGGGGCGCTCTGCGGCCTCGCCGCCCATCTCGTCCTCGCTCCCGCCCGGCACACCCACCACCGTCAGCAAGCCGTGACCGACCTGTACGGCACCATGTCCCGGCGCCTCGACGACCTCGCCGACACCCTCGAAGCGAGCGATCCAGACCGGGATCACCTGCGTCAGTGGCGCCGCGACTGGCGCAGCCTGTCCGCCGAGTGTGAGCGCATCCGCCACACCGTCGAAGCCGAGATCGAGAACGGCCGCATGAACCCGCGCCCATCCGTCAGCGGGTCGGGTGAAGCCCTCCCCCGCGCTCGGGAGGCAATCACCGTCGCCGAACGCAGCATGGACCACCTGCGCTCCATGTCCCGGACCCTGGACTACGCCCTCGACAGCGGCGAACTCGGGAATCTCCCCGGCGTCTTCCGGCCCGGCTTCAGCGACGTCCTGCGCGCCGTGGCCACGGTGATGGAGGAAATGGGCGGGGTGTCCCCCACCGATCCGGAGCTCCTCGACGCGAAGATCGACGAAGCGACCGCCGAACTCGACCGGGTGCAACAGCAGGAACGATCCACCCCGGAAGCCTCCCCGGCCGTAGCCGCCTTGCAGGGCACGCTCCTCACGGATGCCGGCCGCCTCCTGGCCGATCTCCGGTCGGGCCGGCAGAGCCTCGCCACGATCTGAGGACCATCGCTCGGATGGTCCCGGCGTGGTGTGAGGTGAGCGCGGGGCGGGGTAGCGCGGTACGAGAGGCATCAGCCGCCGAGGCAGCCGGACGCCGCCCCGCGACCAGGTCGCCCCTGAGGACTGACCGCGCCAACACCCGCAAAGAAGGACCCCGGACGGTGACGGTCAAGGACGTCCCCGGCGACATCCTGGTGAAGATCACCACCACTAACATCTGCGGCTCCGACCTCCACATGTACGAGGGCCGGACCTCCTTCGAAACGGGCCGGACCCTCGGCCACGAGAACCTCGGCCAGGTCGTGGAAGTGGGCAGTGTCGTCAGCAAGGTCAAGGTAGGCGACTGGGTGGTGCTGCCGTTCAACATCGCCTGCGGCGTCTGCAAGCAGTGCGAACAGGGCCTCACCAACTACTGCCTCACCATGCAGCCCGAGCCGGACATGGCCGGCGCCGCGTACGGCTTCGCCGAGATGGGCCCCTACCAGGGCGGCCAGGCGGAACTCCTGCGCGTGCCCTACGGCGACTTCAACGCCCTGCGCCTGGGCGAGGACGCCGCCGAGCGCCAGCTCGACTACGTGATGCTGGCCGACACCTTCCCCCACCGGCGACCAGACCATCGTCTACGGAGCCGGTCCGGTCGGCCTCATGGCCGCCTGCTCCGCGATCCTCAAGGGCGCCGGCCGCGTCCGGGTCGCCGACCACCAGCCCGACCGGCTCCGGATCGCCGAGGAGATCGGCGCCGTCGCCGTCAACACCGCCGAGCAGGATCCGGCCGGAGTCGTCAAGGAAGCCACCCTCGGCCTGGGCGCGGACAACGGCTGCGAATGCGTCGATGGAGATCAACATGCCGGCCCGGATCGTGCCTGCGACAGAGGTCTTCAGCTGAAGAAACAGCGTCGGCACGCGCAGGCGGGAGCGTCCCGCCCCTCAACGGTCCGCGGCATTGAGCCTTGCCCGGGTTGGACCAACGTGCGGCGGATTCACCCCCGCGCCGGTCGCCCCGCTCGCCCGCATGAACGATCCGATCGGACGCCCGGTCAGTGCTTGGCGCTCGGTACGGCCAGGGGCTCGCTCGGAGCCCTCTTCTTCGCCGCCTCCTTCTGCTCGCCGAGTCGAGTGAGGCGGTTACGCCCCATGGCCTTGCGCACGTCGGGGAACCACTCCTCCTCCTCGACGTGGTGGCGGACGTTCTCCATGAAAAGCTTCTCGACCGTTCTGTGGTCTTCCTTGAGCAGAACGATCCCGTCCACCAACGCCTCCAGACTTCGCACTCCAGGCGGCGCGGCCGGCCACCCACGCCCGTTACCCGGCCGACGCTTGTGGTGCTCGCCCAGAACGAGGGATTGGCCAGATTGGGGGACGCGCCTGCGCCGTCCGCTGGACGAGCCAGGTCCTGGGCAGGCGCACAGTCGGGATAAACCCGTTCGAGTGCTGGTATGTCCGCGGATCGCGGGTAGGGGCCGCGCATGACAGCCATCGAAACGCTCGCGGCCGAAGGCCAGGCCTCACTCTTCCTCATCTTCGCCGGAGTGGTCCTCGTCATCCTCCTGATCGGTGCTTTCTGGTATGGGAGCCGACGCAGGCGGCGCGAAGTTCCGCCGACCGAGCAGAATCCCGTCGCGCAACGCCGCGCGGACTCCTGGCAGACCCCGGAAGAGCACGCGCGCGATCAAAAGGACCAAGAGTATCCCCGGCCTTGACTGGACGGGCCGGACCCACTGATCCGTGGACCCGGCCCGCAATGGCCAGTCGGGGAAGAGGGCCGGCACCGCCGGTGGGTCAGCCCGGCCAGGCTCCGGTCGCACGACGTATCGCCACGGCGCCCGATCGCTCGACCGACGACTTGACCACGGCGAAGATCGCTCCCTGGATCGCAGCGGCGAGCAGGATCTGCGTCCACGTGCGGTCTTCGTCAGTGGCGTCCGGGGCATCACCCTCACCTTCGATGATCTTCCAGGCCTGCTTGAACACAGCCCCCGCGGCCATGCCGCTCGCCGCCCCGAGGAGGAATCCGACGGGCTTGTAGGCAGCGCCGGAGGCCTTCATCGGCGACGTGCGCGGTTGCGACGCACCAGCACGAGGGCAATGATCACAGCGCCGGCGACCAGGAGCGGCGTGCGGTTGCCTCGTGTGGCCCTCGCAGCTTGGTCGGCCCTCTCGAGCAGCGGGTCGGGGGCCATGTCCGCCGCGTACTGTCCGGCGCGGGTCGCGCCGTCCCACACCTGCGTGGCGGCCTGGGCAGTCTTGTTCAGGACCGAGTCGGGGGTGTTGTCCCGCACCAGCCGGGCGGCTTGTTCCGCCTTCTCGCGGATCTGGTCGGCGATGAGGGAAGCCTTCTCGGCGGGTTGCTGCTTCATGTCGGCGTCTTCTCCTTGGTTCGGGTCCTGATGTCGGCCTCGGCGGCCGGAGTCTCGACGTTCTGGTCGAGCCCGACGCGAGTGCACGCGGCCTTCCTGCGCCGCGCTTACCCCAGCACGGCCTCGGCACCCGCCCCCTCGAGCAGGAGCTCTGCGCAGGCCTTCGCAGCAGGACTGCGATGAAGAGACCACGGCCCCGCGACGGGCCTGTCGTTCGGGTGCAGTCGGCGCCAGGCCGGGATGGCGGCGTGGCAGCGGGTAGGCGTCCTGTATGAACTCACGCACCCTCGGCACCTCGCCCACGGCCGGGCCGACCGCGGCCCTCGACACCGCCTCGGCATGCTGGCTGAAGACCCTGGACCGGCTCGAACGGACCACGGTGGCCGATCCGGCCATCAGGATGCTGCAGCGGGGAATCCGCTCGCTCCCCCTGGGCGGCATGCGTGATCTGCTGCGCGGCAGACCTCTGGGGCACCCCGTCCACCCCGTGCTCGTGCAGGTGCCCATCGGATGCTGGCTGTCGGCCTCGGTGCTCGACTTCGTGCCCGGGACACACCACGCGTCGACCACCCTGACCGCCGTCGGACTGGTAGGCGTCGCCCCGGCAGCGGTCGCCGGCTGGGCGGACTGGGCGGACCTGCCGCCCGAGCAGGCCCGGGTCGGCCTGGCCCACGCAGCCTCCAACGTCGCCGCGGTGGCCTGCTACACCGCGTCACTGACCGCACGACTCCGCGGCCGCCCGGGGAAGGGCCGGCTGTGGGCCCTGGGCGGGATGGCTGCCGTAGCCGTCAGCGGTGCGCTGGGCGGGCACGTGGCCTACCGGCAGGCCGTAGGAGCGCACGCCGCAGCGTGAGGGCGGCCTCGCCGGATCCTTCGCCGGGCCGGGCCGTCATTCAGGAGGGGGCGTTGCGGTGTGGTCAGGATGGTGGGGGGTGCGGCGAAGCGTTTTGAGGCGGGCCTCCAGGAGGTGGTCGCGTCCGCCGGCCACCTCGTCGACGATTGCGCGTTCCACCGCGGCGAAGGGCTGGTAGTAGGTGGAGTCGTAGGCCTCGATGATCTGGAACGTCCAATGACCCGGGATGACGTTGCGGCCCACGATCTCGTGCTCGACCCTGGCGGCCTGCTCCTCGTAGCCCGCCTCCCGCAGGAGTCGCGCCGCGTCGCCGAGCTCGAAGTCCGCCGTCCCGGTCAGCTGATGGAACCCGTAGAGGTGGCCACGGGCCCGCTCCGTGGTTTCCAGCGCCTTCGACAGCGCACCCAGCGCGCGGACCGTCTTCTCGTCGACACCGTCCGGAACCTCATGGGCCGGATCCATCTCCTGATTTCTGTCCATGGAAGATGTTCTGCCCGAAGGACGCCTCCCCGGTGGGGCGATTGGGCCAACCAGCGTAAGCGGGAGAAGAAACAAACAGGAATCGAATGCATGTCCTCGGCGCGGTCGGGCACACGGAGCTTCGGAGGTTGATAACTATGGTTCCCCTGCTTCTCGTTCTTCTGCTGGCCCTGATCCTCTTCGGCGCGGGTTTCGCGGTGAAGATTCTTTGGTGGGTGGCTATCGCAGTCCTGATCCTGTGGCTGATCGGTTTCGTAGCCCGCCCCAAGGGCGGTAGCGGCCGCTGGTACCGCTGGTAGCCGTACAACAGCGCAGTTCTGACACTGCATGGCAGTGGCCGGTCACCTCTTTCTCGGGGTGATCGGCCACTGCCATGTTGTTGTCGTCGACAGGCCTTCGCCGACACGGAACGAATATCGGCGCACATGTGGGGCATTCGGAGGGCAGCCCGGTCCCGCGTTCAAGACAGGTGCGTGAAGTCGAAAAGGCGGGGCAGGTGAAGTCCAGGCGGTACGCAGCACATCCGCCGAGCACGACGTACGGAACAAGGAGGATCGGCGGAGAAGCATTTCGCCGCCGATCCTCCATTGACCGGAGGAGTTGTTTTTCGCGTGACTGAGCATGTGTGGAGTTACAAGTCGACGTCGGGCCTTGTGGCCGGCACCGATCTGACGGGCTACAAGGTCGAGGCGACCGACGGCAGCATCGGCAAGGTCGACAAGCACTCCGACGAGGTCGGTGACGCCTACCTGGTGGTCGACACCGGTGTCTGGATCTTCGGCAAGGAGGTCCTGCTGCCGGCGAGCACCGTGGTCAGCGTCGACCCGGAGGAGCGGAAGGTCTTCGTCGACCGGACCAGGGGCCAGATCAAGGACGCCCCCGAGTTCCACCGCGACAAGCACCTCGGCGACGCGGGCTATCGCGACGAGCTGGGCACGTACTACGGCACCGGTGCCCCGTTCGGCGGCCGCCCCGCCTGATCCCGATCCCGCAGCATGACGCCGGTCCCGGCACCCTTCCTGGGTGCCGGGACCGGCGTCGTGCTGCTCAGCCACCTTCGAATTCGAGGACCTCCGCCAACGCGGTTTCCTGCTCCGCCACGTCCCCGGCACTCCTGGCGATCACCGCGTACCGCCAGGAACGGCCGTCGGGCGGCACGTCCGCGTACAGGACCACGCCCTCGCCGCGATCCGGGTCGAACGCGAGGCGGGAAGCGCGCAGCCGGGCGAGCGCCTCGTCGAAGCCCATGGCAGTCCGTGTCGAGCCCTTCGACACCGCCCACGCCGGGTGTGAGGTGGCAGATCCCTCGGTCAGCCGGGTGACCATGGTGTGCGGTGTGGTGGTGGCCGTACGGCGGATGTTGCTCTCACTCGCGTACGCGACACCCTCGGTGTCCACCAGCGCGTCGAGCCCGAAGGGCCCGGCGTAGCCGTGGTCGGACAGGTGGCGGCCCAGGGCCGTCCCCCATTCCTCCAGCTCGTCGGCCACGTGCGCACCGGACGGCGGCAGCGGAGAGGCGTATCCCGTGAAGGAGCCCTGAACCGTGCGCATCGCTCCGCTGAAGAGCGCGCGGGTCCCGGAGGCGGAGACCTCCAGCTGGACACTGACCGACTGGGCCACGTCGAGGCACTCCTCCACCACCCACAGGCCTTCGGGTCCACCGACCGTATCGAGCGGCAGGCTCGCCCCGCCCCTCAGGTCGTCGCGGGTCACGAAGCGCATCCCGTGTCCTCCGGCCGAACGGTCGGGCTTCACCACGACACGCTCGTGGTCCCGCAGAAGCGCGCGTGCCACGCCTTCGGCCTCCGGGCGCCGGCACATCCGGCCCGTCGGCAGCCGCATGCCCAGTTGCTCGGCCGTCTCGCGGAAGCCGGTCTTCGTGTTCAGCAGCATGGTCGTCTTCAGGGCGGCCTCTGCGGCCTCGACCGTGGGATACGGGTGGACGTCGATGCCGATGTCCCGGGCGAACGCGATCGCCGACGCGTCCAACGCCGTCGGCAGCAGCGCCGCACCCCGGTCCCCGGCGAGGGCCCGGACCTGCTCGAGGAGGCCGGCCTCGCGCACCGCCCGCGCCAGCGGGACGGCTCCGGCGGGAGGCACCTCGATCACCGCGACCGATTCCGGGGGCACCCCGGTCAGGTCGTACACGTAACGCAGGAACTCCCGGCTCAGCGGCACGGGAGTGACGAACACGTCCCCCGGTCGAAGCAGCCACGCCTTCCGCGGCGCCTGCTGGGCCCACGTCGTCAGGATCTGCCCCTCGTCGAGGTCCACCGCCAAATCCGAGAGGAAGTTCGCGAACACGACGATCGGGCCCGTCTCCGTCACCGCTCTGCTCCTCTGATTGCCACACGGCCGGCCACGGTCAGCCTGCTCCCCCGCTCAGCCCGTTCCGGACGCGGCCGGGCCCAGGACGGGGAGCCGTATCCCCCGCCCGGCGCGTCCGAGCGGACCGGGGCGGCAGGTCAGGGAAACGGTTCCCACGCCTCGGGGCCGGCTCCCCGCCACTCCACGAAGTCAGGGTCGGTGATGTCGACATCCTCGGCGTTCTCCATACCGGCCGCGGCGAGAAAGGCACGAACATCGGCAGGCCGATGCGCCACTCCGATGGCAACACCGTCGTAGCGGACACGTCGCCAGCCCTGCTGGTCGGGCGGGTAGATGATCAGCTTGGCGGCCATGGACCAAGCCTCTGCCGCCTCAAGCTCCTTGGCACCCCTTCACGGCCGAACGGGTGACCTTCACCGGGCAGCTGTCGCCCGGGCGCCGTCCGCGGTCGCTCCACGCCGAACGGGTGGCCCCCACTGACGGCTGACCGATCAGCCGGTGACGAGCACGGAGTCGTCGAGGGCACCCGTGCCAGGCAGGTGGTGGCGGGCGGCAATCAGGGCGGCGTGCACGTCCGTCGTGCCGGTGGCCACACAGAGCGCCCGCTCGACGTCCTCGATCTCCCCGCGCACGGGAGAGTCGCCTTCCGCGGCGTCGAGGACGGACAGCGCCCAGTAACGGTCGACGAGGCCGGGGAGCACAGCCGGGTGAGCCATCAGCATGGGTGGTTGCCTTTCGCCAGCGGGTCCAACAGGTGGCCGTCGCCTACCCTCCCGATCACCGTTGAACCCCATCACCGTCCGACCCGCTCCACTCCTCCGGCCGCAATCCGCCAGGGGGTACCTCACGGCTCCGTCACTGATCGGGACCTGCAGATCGGTCATGATCTGTGCCAGCGCGTCACGGTCCTCGTCGGCCTGACGGGTCCAGGGTGTCGGTGACGTCGGAGAAGTCGACGCCGACGCGTCGCACCGGCTGTACGCGACCTCACCCACCTCTGGCTGACGGTCACGCGTCCCAGGTGACCGGGAGGCTCTTCACTCCGTAGATGTCCGCGGCCTCCGGGCGCAGGGCAACGTCCTCGGCCGGTACGGCCAGGCGCAGAGAGGGGAAACGCCCCAGCAGCGCGGTGACCGCGACTCGCATCTCGATGCGGGCCAGCTGCGCGCCCAGGCACAGGTGGATGCCGTGGCCGAAGGCCAGGTGCCCGCCGGCGTCCCTCCGAAGGTCGAGCACGTGGGGATCCGCGTAGCGCTCGGGGTCGCGGTTGGCGGTGTTGTACGACAGGACGACCGTCGTGCCGGCCTCGATGGTCTGGCCGCCCACCTCGACGTCCTCCAGCGCCGTCCGCATGAACGACTTGGCGACGCTCAGATACCGCAGCAGCTCCTCCACCGCCTGGTCGATGAGCGCGGGCTCGGCGCGCAGCGCCGCCAGTTGCTCCGGGTTCTGCAGGAGCGCGAAGACCCCGAGGGACAGCATGTTGGCGGTGGTGTCGAATCCGGCCGCCAGCAGGATCAGGCTGATCCCCTGCAGCTCCTCATCGGTCAGGTCGCTGTCGGTGAGTTCGCTGAGCACGTCGTCGGTCGGGTTCGCGCGCTTGGCGGCCACCAGCTCAGCGAGGTAGTTCTGGGTCGCGGTGTAAGCCGCCATCAGGTCCTCATCGTTCGTCTCCCCGTTCATGAACTTGTCGATCTGTTCCTGGAAGGAGTCCCGGTCCTCGTACGGCACCCCGAGCAGCTCGCAGATGACGATGGTGGGAATGGGCTTGGCGAACGCGGTCACCAGGTCCGCCGACGGTCCGGTCTTCTCCATGGCGTCCAGGCAGGCGGTCGTGATCTGCTCGATGCGCTCGGTGAGCAGTCGCATCCGCCGAGCGGTGAACTTGCCCACCAGCGGCTTCCGGTAGCGGTTGTGCTGGGGGTCGTCCATGAGGAGGAACTCGCCGGGCGGCGCCGGCGGGATCTCGAAGTCGACCACGTTCAGGAGGTCCTTGCGCGAGCTGAACCGCGGATCGGCCAGGACCGACCGGACCAGATCGTGTCCGGTGATCATCCAGCCGGGCTTCCCGCCGGGGTGGGTGTAGCGGCTGATGGGACCGTGGCTGCGGGCATCGATCAGCTCTGCCGGCGGGTCGAAGGGACAGCCGGGCCGACGCTCCGTCGGCAGCGCCGCAACCGTGTGGACCGATTCGTCCATGACCATTCCTCACCTCGCGATAGTGCGCGTTCGCAACATCTCGAAAGCTACGTTGCATTCAGAGTGTCTGCAATCCGCCGAACAGCATAAGTACAGGTGGCTGGCGGCAAATTGATGCAATGACGCTGGGCTCGAATGCAACGGGGCGTTGCATTGGGTGACAGCGAAGGCAATACTCGCGGCATGCCTGGAGGACGATTGACCCAGCAGGAACGCCAGCGCATCGCAGCCGGACTCGCCGACCAACTCTCCTATGCCGAGATCGCCAGGCGGCTCGACCGGCCGACCTCGACGATCAGCCGGGAGATCGCACGCAACAGTGGCCCGGGCGGCTACCGGCCCCAGCAGGCTCACCAGGCGACGGTCCAGCGGGCGCGGCGTGGCACACCGGCACCCCCGCGCACGGCCGAAGCGCCGAGCGACACGATGGTGGAGGAGATCATCGAGCTGGCGGTCGGATCCGGGCTGCCGAGAATGACAGCGCGCGTGCACGTCGACCTGTTGCTGTCCGAGGACGGCAGACGCACCGCAGCCGAGCTGACCCGCAGGCTGAAGGTCAGCCCGGCGTCCGTCTCCGTAGCCGTGAACTTCCTGGTCCAGCACGGGTACGTCCGGCGTGAGCGCGATCCGCAGCGGCGCCGGGACGTCTACGTGGTCGACGACGACGCCTGGTACCACTCGATCGTGATCAGCGTGCGGCAGACGCTCAAGTCGGCGCACGCCTCAACGGCCGCGGCGCAGACGTACGGGCTCGACAGCTCCGTGGGGCAGCGACTGGCCAAGGTGGGCGCCTTCCTGGAACAGGTCAGCCTGGACATGCTGAAGTCGGCCGACCGATGCCGCGACCTCCTGGCGTGACGGGTCTCCGCGAAACCATCCGTTCCGCCGCAGCGGCAATGCGGTGACGTCTGACTGCCTTCCGGAACCGGGATGCAGGTGGCTAGGGCCGGTAGACGAGCTCGATCACCATCGCTGCGATGACCACCCAGACCCCGATGCCGAGCAGCCATAGGGCATCGAGGATCGCGCCGGTGGCGATGACGGTCAGACCTGCCGCCCCGAGGGCGAGTACGGTCCGGCGGACGGCGCGATCGGGGCGCCAGGAGATGGTCACGACAGTGAGCATCCCTCCGGATCCGCGTGGTGGCGAGGATCCGGAGGGTTTCCTGTCGGCATCTTGGCGGTGACGTCAGCCCGCGTGGACGTGGGGGCGTCGGGCTCGGTCCGGTTCGGCCTCGCGGATGACCTCGCGGGTGACGGGGGCGACTTCACCCTGGCCGAAGAGGAAGAAGCGGAAGAAATTGGCGAACGGGTTGCCCTCGGTCCACTCGAAGTAGATGTGGGGCCGCTGCCCGGTCTCGTCGCGGACATGGAGGAGGAGGGCGGCCAGGGCGTTGGGGATGCTGGAGCTCTCCAGGGTCAGCACGCGGTAGCGGTCGTGCAGCACTTCGCCGCGCACGCGCATGCCTGATTCGAACTCGGACGCGTCCAGGACAGTGACCTCGACGAACATGACGTCGTCCCCGGCGGGGATGTCATTGTCCGCGCGGATCTGTTCCTTCTTCTGCCGGTACTCGGCGAGGTCCCGGTTGTCGGGCTCGTTCGCGATGAACCGGATCGTGCGGTTGGCGGTGTCGCGGATGAACCGCTGGGCCATGTCGTCGAACTCGATGTGCGTGACGCGCAGCTCGAAGACCCGGGCCAGACGGGAGAGGAGGGACAGGGCCATGATGCCGGCGATGAAGCAGGCACCGATCTTCACGCCGTCGGGGCGTTCGACGATGTTGACGGCGGTGGTGTAGATGAAGACGGCGGAGATGATGCCGAAGCCGATGGTCCAGCCGCGCTCGCCGGCTCGCCGGGCCGCGATGGTGACCGCGACCGCGGCCGAGGTGATCAGGACGAGGACACCGGTGGCGTACGCGCCGCCCTGGGCGTCGACGTCGGCGTTGAAGATCCAGGTGACCAGGAACGCGACAAGGGTGAAAACGATGACCATGGGGCGCAGCGCTCGCGCCCAGTGGGGGGCCATGCCGTAACGGGGCAGGTAGCGCGGCATCAGGTTCAGCAGACCGGCCATCGCCGACGAGCCGGCGAACCAAAGGATCAGGATCGTGGAGATGTCGTAGACCGTCCCGAAGGCCGATCCCAGGTATTCGTGGGCCAGATAGGCCAGGGCTCGTCCGTTGGCCTCACCACCTGGCTGGAATTGGGCTGGTGGGATCAGCAGCGTCGTGATGAAGCTGCTGGTGATCAGGAAGACGCTCATGATGATGGCCGCGGTCGTCAGCAGCTTCTTCGCACCGCGGATCCTGCCGGCCGGCCTGGTTTCGGTGTCCTCCGGGTCGCCCTTCACGTGGGGCATGACCGCCACACCGGTCTCGAAGCCGGAGAGGCCGAGCGCGAGCTTCGGGAACACGATGAGCGCGATGGCGACCATCATGAGCGGGTTGCCGTGCTCGGCGGTCAGCGCCTCGGTCCAGTCGGTGACGACGTGGGGTTCGGCGGCCACCTCCCACAGGCCGCGCGCCACCACGACGACGTTCAGGCTGAGGTACGTGGCCACCAAGACGACTGCGACGCCGATGGCCTCGCTGAACCCCTTGAGGAACACGGCACCGAGGAGCGCGATCATGATCAGAGTGATCAGCACCTCGTGACCGTGCAGAGTGCTCGTGAGGTGCGGGTTCTCCACCAGGTGGGCGGTCGCGTCCGCCGCCGACAGGGTGATGGTGATCAGGAAGTCGGTCGCCGCGAACCCCAGCAGGGTCAGCACGAACAGCTTCCCCTTCCAGAACGTCAGCAACCGCTCCAGCATGGCGATCGACCCCTCGCCATGGGGACTCTCCTCGGCCACCCGCCGGTACACGGGCAGGGCACCGAAAAGGGTGAGGAGGACCAGCACGATGGTCGCGAGCGGCGACAGCAGGCCGGCGGCCAGCGCCGCGATGCCGGGCTGGTAGCCGAGGGTGGAGAAGTAGTCCAGACCCGTCAGGCACATGACCCGCCACCAAGGCCGGCCGTGGGGCTGGGCCGCCGCCTCCTTGGCGGCGGGCGAACTGTTCTCGGCGGTCAAGCCTTCCAGCATCCACGCGCGCAGGCGCGAGGAGCGGGCCGGGGTGGCCATCGTGGGGAGCTCCTGTCGTACGGCAAAGAATGAGCCATCGACACCGACGGCGGAGCAAGCGTACGCAGATTGATCTCATATGCCCGCAGCTGAGGCAATCCTGACGCGTCCTTAACGCGGACAGCGCCACCTGTGGAGTAGCGAACGCCGGAGGACGAGGAGCGGGGGCGGCCGGACGAAGGCCGCCCCCGCGGGGAAGCCGACGGAGTGTCGATCAACGCCGGCCGGCCTGGAGGGGCCATGGTGCCGGAGGTGGGAAAGGGCATGCGGGAAGCAGAGGCTGCGACGGCCAGCGGCCAGGAGCCTCGCGTTCCCCTGATGAGCCGTTTCCTCGAGGAGGTCAGCCGAGGCCGGGGATGGTGGACACCAGCAGGTCGATGAGCTTGATGCCGACGAAAGGCAGGATCAGGCCGCCGAGGCCATAGACGCCCAGGTTGCGGCGCAGCAGGTCGTGCGCGGAGGCGGGCCGGTAGCGGACACCACGCAGGGCGAGCGGGATGAGGGCGACGATGATCAAGGCGTTGAAGATGATCGCCGAGGTGATCGCCGAGGTGGGGCTGCTCAGGCCCATGATGTTGAGTGCTTCGAGTCCCGGGTAGGCCGCGGTGAACATGGCCGGGATGATCGCGAAGTACTTCGCGACGTCGTTCGTGATGGAGAAGGTGGTGAGCGCGCCCCGGGTGATGAGGAGCTGCTTGCCGATTTCGACGATCTCGATGAGCTTGGTGGGGTTGGAGTCCAGGTCCACCATGTTCCCGGCCTCCTTGGCGGCCGAGGTGCCCGTGTTCATCGCCACGCCCACGTCGGCCTGCGCGAGCGCCGGGGCGTCGTTCGTCCCGTCACCGGTCATCGCGACGAGCTTGCCGCCGGCCTGCTCCCGCTTGATCAGCGCGAGCTTGTCCTCCGGCGTCGCATGGGCGAGATACTCGTCCACCCCCGCCTCCGCGGCGATGGCGCGAGCCGTCAGCTCATTGTCGCCGGTCACCATGACCGTACGGATCCCCATGCTCCGCAGCTCCGCGAAGCGCTCCCGGATGCCTTCCTTGACCACGTCCTTGAGGTGGATGATGCCGAGGACCCTCGGCCCGTCCCAGTCGTGGACTGCCACCAGCAGCGGGGTGCCACCGGATTGCGAGACCTGGGCGGACCATGCGGCGGCCTCCGCCTGTACGGTCCCGCCGCGCATCGCCACCCAGTCCATGACCTCGACGACGGCGCCCTTGCGGATGGCGCATCCCGCGCCGTTGTCCCAGCTCAGGTTGACGCCGCTCATCCGGGTGCGGGCGCTGAACTCGGTGAAGCGCGGGTTGCTGAGGTCCTCGGCGGCGGCCGGCTGGAGCCCGTACCGCTGGGCCAGAGCGACGACGGACCGGCCTTCGGGGGTCTCGTCGGCGAGGGAGGACAGCTGTGCGGCGTCGGCGAGCCTGGTGTGGTCGACGCCCGGGAGCGGGATGAAGGCGGCGGCCTCGCGGTTGCCGTGCGTGATGGTGCCGGTCTTGTCGAGGAGCAGGGTGTTGATGTCACCGGCGGCCTCGACGGCGCGGCCGCTCAGCGCGATGACGTTGCGCTGCACGAGGCGGTCCATGCCGGCGATGCCGATCGCGGAGAGCAGGGCGCCGATCGTGGTGGGGATGAGGGTCACCAGGAGCGCGACCAGCACGGTCGTGGACTGGGCGGCGCCCGCGTACGCGGCCATCGGCTGGATGCTGACCACGATCAGGATGAAGATGACGGTCAGGGCGGCCAGCAGGATGTTCAGCGCGATCTCGTTCGGGGTCTTCTGCCGGGACGCACCCTCGACCAGCGCGATCATCCGGTCGATGAAGCTGTTCCCGGAGCGCGAGGTGACCCGTACGACGATCGAGTCCGACAGGACGGTCGTGCCGCCGGTGACTCCGGACCGGTCACCGCCCGACTCCCGGAGCACGGGGGCCGATTCACCGGTCACCGCCGATTCGTCCACCATCGCCGCTCCGTCGACCACGTCCCCGTCGGCCGGTACCAGCTCCCCCGCTTCGACGAGGACGAAATCGAAGGGCTGGAGCTCGGCCGGGGTCACCACCTCGGTCTCGGCGTGGCGCAGGTTCGTCCCGTACGTCCAGCGCTTCAGCCGGAGAGCGACGGTGTCGGTACGCGCCTTGCGCAGCGACTCGGCCTGGGCTCGGCCACGGCCCTCGGCGACGGCCTCGGCGAGGTTGGCGAACAGAACCGTCAGCCAGAGCCAGACGCTGATCACCCAGGTGAAGACGGACGGGTGGATGAGCGCCGAGAGCGTCGTCAGGGCGGAGCCCACGGCCACGACGAACAGCACCGGCTTCTTCACCAGTTCGCGCGGGTGGAGCTTGGCTACGGCCTCCCGGGCGGAGGTGGCGAGGAGCTCGGGCTCCAGCACGTTCGCCTGGCCGGAGCGTTTCCGGGACGGCCGGTTGAGCGGGGTCCGCGGAGGGGTCCCGAGACCCGGGGGCACGTGCTGCGCGGCGGCGGGAGGCATGGGGAGGAGACCTTCTGGTGAGTTCGGCCGGACACCCCTGCCGGGCCGGTCGGCACGCGGCGGGTGCGGGTGAGAGGTGTCGCCGCCGGGGACTGTCTCGCATGGACCCCCTCGGCCGTCATGTGAGTGGTCGAGGTCCCCGGCGGCGCAACAGGCAGGAAACTACTGCCCGTTCCAGCGGAAATCCTCCTGAGGGCGGGGGATTTGCCACCTTCTTGACGGCGGCGCACGCGACGCATCAAGCCGCCGTCAAGGGCACGTCAACGCGCGTCGGCCGTGATGCGGAAGCGCAGTCGGCAGATGACGGCGTCGGTGTCGCGGCGCACCGCGTGGGCGACCACGGAGCCACGCTGGTTCTGCAGCATCCGCTGCCACAGGTGAGCGGGTTCCGTTTCCGGGATGAGGACGGTCACCTGGGCATCCGGGTGTTTCTGCATGAGCTCGCGCACGTACGCCGACACCGGCCGGCCGAGCGAGCGGGTATCGGAGGCGACCTCGATCAGCTCGATGCCGGGCTTCCACAACTCCCAGTCCCGGCGCAGCGCTTCGGCCGCTTGCCGGTCCTCAGGACCGGTGTGGGTGACGGTCACGGCGAGGACCTCGTCGCCGAGCGAGCGGGCCGCGGTCAGCGCCTGACAGGTCAGTCGGGACAGCCCCGACACGGGCACGACGATCAGAGAGCGGGAGCATCGCGGCGGCTGCGGGATGCGGCCGAGCTCCAGGCGTGCGCCGATCTGGGCGTAGGCGCGGTTGACCTTCTCGAAGCCGAGGACGATCAGCGGCAGGGCGAGCACGATCAGCCAGGCGCCCTCGGTGAACTTGGTGGCGGTCACGACGACCGCCGAGACTCCGGTGAGCAGGGCGCCGAAGCCGTTGAGGCCGGCCTTGGCCTGCCAGCCCTTGGGGCGTTCGCCGTACCAGTGTCGGACCATGCCGACCTGGCAGATGGTGAAGCCGACGAAGACGCCGATCGCGAAGAGCGGGACGAGGGTGTTGGTGTCGCCGCCGGAGAACACCAGCAGTGCGGCGGACACGAGGGCCAGCCACACCACACCGTGGCGGTGTACCTGGCGGTCCGCCTTGAGGGCGAAGACGTGCGGCAGGTAGTTGTCCCGGGCCAGCAGGCTCATCAGCACGGGAAGCCCGCCGAAGGAGGTGTTCGCGGCCAGCGCGAGCAGCACCATCGTCGCGAACTGGACCACGTAGAAGGCGAGGTTGTGGCCGAAGGAGGCGTCCGCGAGCTGGGCCAGCACGGTCACCCCCTCGACCGGCTGGAGGTGGAAGCGGCCGATCAGGACCGAGAGGCCGATCAGCATCACGCCGAGCAGGGCTCCGAGGGCCACCTCGGTCCGCTGGGCGCGTCGCGCGGCCGGGGCACGGAAGGCCGGCACCGCATTGGCGACGGCCTCGACGCCGGTCAGGGCGGAACAGCCGGCCGCGAAGGCCTTCAGCAGCAGGAGCGCGCCGACCCCGGTGGCCCCTTCGCCGAGCGCGGAGGCATGGCCGGCGGCCGAGGCGGTGCTGACCGGGCCGTCGCGGAAGAGACCGACCGCCACCATGGTGAGGATCGACCCGACGAACACCGCGGTCGGTACGAGGAACGCCTTGGCGGAGTCGACGACCCCGCGCAGGTTCACCGCCGTGACCAGGACCAGGACCCCGAGGCAGATCCACACCCGTTCCCCGTACAGCTCGGGGAAGGCCGAGGTCAGCGCCGCGACGCCGGCGGTGACGGAGACGGCGACGTTCAGGACGTAGTCGAGGATCAGCGAGGCCGCGGCCACCAGACTCGTGCGCCGGCCGAGATGCTTCTTGGCGACGGCGTACGAACCGCCACCGTCCGGGAACGCCGCGATCACCTGCCGGTACGAGGCCACCAGTACGGCGAGCAGAGCAGCGATCGCGAGGGTGACGGGAAGGGTGAACCCGAGCCCGTAGGCGCCGGCCGCCGCCAGGACCAGCACGATCGACTCGGGCCCGTACGCCACGGAGGCCATCGCGTCGAGCGACAGCGCGGCCAGGCCCTGGAGGGCGGTCAGCTGGTGCCGGTCCCCCGCCTCGGGAGGCGTCCGTAGGCCGGTATCAGGAGGTTCCTCCGTGCCCGGTGCCTTTCCTGCCGCGGTCGTCTTCCCCATGTCTATGGCCATCTTCGCTGTTCCTCCGCTTGGACAAAGTGAGGACAGCGTCGGGACGCCATGGCCGAATGACCAGTGCTCTTGGCGGGATCCATATGGCCGCCGCGCCACTCTTCACGTGCTCCTGACGCCGGGGCCGCAAAGTCGTACGAGGTGCGTCAAGACCTCGCCAGGGCGAGTGGCTCCTTCATCGGCCGCGGGCACGCTTGACATGCGCGACACATGTCCGACGGAGTCAAGGGAGTACACGCTGATGGACGCGGAGAACGTGGTCGGACTCATCGTCGCCGTCGCTCTGCTCGGCTACCTCGTGACCGCTCTGATCAAGCCCGAGAGGTTCTGATCCGAGACCGTCCTGTCCGGACGGGAGGCATCACATGTCCGGATACTCACACCGACCCCCGGACCGTGCCGTCCTGCTCGCCGCCCTCCTGGTGCCCTTCCTCGTGGCGCTTGCGCTCGTGCCGTTCCGCACCGGCCTTCCGGCGACGCACGAAGCACTGATCATGGCCGCCGCGGTGGTCGCCGTCGCGGCGCTCGGCACCCGGGCGATCGTCTCGCAGCTGGCCGTACGGGTACAGCGGCTCCGAACGGCCGTGGTCGCCGACGCCTCGCATCTGTCGAGCCTCCAGGGAACCGCCCGTCTGGTCGAGGACGGCGGCTCACCGGAAGCGGTGGTCGAGTACGTCCGCCTGGTCGCGGTCGAGCCGGCCGCTCAGGCCGGTGCCGCGCTGGACACGGCCGGCCTCTCCCACCAGGGCTGACCGGCGGTTCACGGCCTCTCGCGTATGTGCGGCGTTAAGAGTTCCCCTGCGTCCGTATGGACACCATCAAGGTGTCTTAACGCCGGGATGAAGACACGGTTATCTCGACATCGGCCATCTGGCCGATTCATTTCTTCCCTCTTCATCCAGGAGCTCACGGTGGCCGATCTGGCCTTCGTCGTCACCACGATCGCGGTCTTCGCGCTGGTGGCTCTCATCGCCCGGGGGGTGACCAAGCTGTGAACGCCGAAAACATCGTCGGCCTCGTCGTGGCCGTCTCCCTGCTGGGCTACCTCGTCCTCGCCCTTGTGTACCCGGAGAGGTTCTAGCCACCGATGAGTCCCGTTCTCGCTGGTGTGCTCCAGCTCCTCGCTCTGATCGCCGCGCTCGCGCTGGCCTACCGCCCGCTGGGCGACTACATGGCACGCGTCTACTCCTCCGAGAAGCACTACAAGCCGGAGAAATGGATCTACAAGGCCATCGGCGCCAACCCCTCGGCCGAGATGCGCTGGCCGGCGTATCTGCGCGCGGTCCTCGCCTTCTCCGCCGTGAGCGTCCTCTTCCTCTACGCCCTCCAGCGGGCCCAGGGCATCCTGCCCGGCTCGCTCGGCTTCTCCGCGATCGACCCCGACCAGGCCTTCAACACCGCCGCGTCGTTCGTCGCCAACACCAACTGGCAGTCGTACTACGGCGAGCAGGCCATGGGCCACGTCGTACAGACCGGCGGCCTGGCGGTGCAGAACTTCGTCTCCGCCGCTGTCGGCATGGCCGTCGCGGTGGCCCTCGTACGGGGCTTCGCGCGCTCCCGCACGGGTGAGCTCGGCAACTTCTGGGCCGACATGGTCCGCGGAGTGGTCCGTATCCTGCTGCCGATCTCGGTGATCGGCGCGGTCGTCCTGGTCGCCTGCGGCGCGATCCAGAACTTCTCCGGCATCCACGAGGTCGGCCAGTTCATGGGCGGCTCGCAGCAGTGGAACGGCGGGGCGGTGGCCTCGCAGGAGGTCATCAAGGAGCTGGGGACCAACGGCGGCGGCTACTTCAACGCCAACTCGGCCCACCCCTTCGAGAACCCGGCCCCCTTCTCGAACCTCTTCGAGGTCTTCCTCATCCTCGTCATCCCGTTCTCCCTCACCCGCACCTTCGGCCGCATGGTCGGCAACCTGCGCCAGGGCTACGCGATCCTCGCCACGATGGCCACCATCTGGATCGGTTTCACGGCGCTGATGATGTGGACCGAGTTCGCCCACCACGGCCCGGCGCTCCAGGCCGCGGGCGGGGCGATGGAGGGCAAGGAGACCCGCTTCGGGATCGGCGCGTCCGCGATCTTCTCGGTCGCGACCACGCTGACCTCGACCGGGGCGGTCAACTCCTTCCACTCCTCGTACACGGGCCTGGGCGGCGGCATCCAGCTGCTGGGCATGCAGCTCGGCGAGATCGCCCCTGGTGGTGTCGGCTCCGGCCTCTACGGCATGCTGATCATGGCGATCATCGCGGTGTTCATCGCCGGTCTGATGGTCGGCCGGACCCCGGAGTACCTGGGCAAGAAGATCGGCACCCGCGAGATCAAGTTCGCGGCCTGCTACATCCTCATCACCCCGGCCCTCGTCCTCGGCTTCACCGCCGCGGCGATGGCGCTGGACACCCCGGCGAACTCGATGGCGAACACGGGGGCGCACGGCTTCTCGGAGATCCTCTACGCCTACACCTCGGGCGCCAACAACAACGGCTCCGCCTTCGCCGGCCTGAACGCCGACACCCAGTGGTTCAACAGCACCATCGGCATCGCCATGCTCCTGGGCCGCTTCCTGCCCATGGTCTTCGTCCTGGCCCTGGCCGGCTCGCTCGCCGAGCAGAAGCCCGTCCCCGAGACCGCAGGCACGCTCCGTACCGACAAGCCGCTCTACACAGGCCTGCTCGTCGGCACCATCCTCATCGTCACCGGACTCACCTACTTCCCGGCCTTGGCGCTGGGTCCGCTCGCCGAAGGGCTCGCATCATGAGCACCGCCACGCCCACCAGGGCTCCGCACCAGGACGTGCCCACCGGCCACAAGCCGGGCGGCGGACGCGTGGGCGGCGGCCTCTTCGACCCCAAGCAGCTGCTGAAGTCCTTCCCCGACGCGATCCGCAAGCTCGACCCCCGGATCATGATCAAGTCGCCGGTCATGTTCGTGGTCCTGATCGGCTCGGTGGTCACGACCGTCCTCGCGATCAAGGACCCGACGGACTGGTTCGGCTGGGCGATCACCGCCTGGCTGTGGCTGACCACCATCTTCGCCAACCTCGCGGAGGCCGTGGCCGAGGGCCGCGGCAAGGCCCAGGCCGACACCCTGCGCAAGGCCAAGACCGACTCCGTCGCCCGCCGCCTGACCGAGGACGGCCGGAGCGAGGAGCAGGTCCCGGGAGCCGAGCTGCGCATCGGCGACCTGGTGGTCTGCGAGGCCGGGGATGTCATCCCCGGCGACGGTGACGTGGTGGAAGGCGTCGCGTCCGTCGACGAGTCCGCCATCACCGGCGAGTCCGCCCCGGTCATCCGCGAATCCGGCGGCGACCGCTCGGCCGTCACCGGTGGCACGAAGGTCCTGTCCGACCGGATCGTCATCAAGATCACGACGAAGCCCGGCGAGACCTTCATCGACCGCATGATCGCCCTCGTCGAGGGCGCGGCCCGGCAGAAGACGCCCAACGAGATCGCGCTGAACATCCTGCTCGCGTCCCTCACCATCGTCTTCCTGCTGGCCGTGGTCACACTGCAGCCGTTCGCGATCTACGCGGGCGCCGAGCAGTCGATGATCGTGCTCACGGCGCTGCTGGTCTGCCTGATCCCGACGACAATCGGCGCGCTGCTCTCCGCGATCGGTATCGCGGGCATGGACCGGCTCGTCCAGCGCAACGTCCTCGCGATGAGCGGTCGTGCGGTGGAAGCCGCTGGTGACGTCTCGACCCTGCTGCTCGACAAGACGGGCACCATCACCCTCGGCAACCGCCAAGCTTCGGAGTTCGTCCCGGTCAAGGGCACCACGGCGGCGGAGCTGGCGGACGCCGCCCAGCTCTCCTCCCTCGCGGACGAGACCCCCGAGGGCCGCTCCATCGTCGTTCTGGCGAAGGAGAAGTACGGACTGCGCGAACGCCACCAGGGCGAGCTGTCGCAGGCCGAGTGGATCGCCTTCACCGCGCAGACCCGTATGTCGGGTGTCGACGTGGACGGCAAGCAGACCCGCAAGGGCGCGGCCGGATCGGTCATCACCTGGGTCCGGGAGCAGGGTGGCCAGGTCTCCGACGACGCCGACCTCCTCGCCAACAAGATCTCGGAGGCCGGCGGTACGCCGCTGCTCGTCGCCGTCAAGGACGAGCAGGGCGCCCGCGTGCTCGGTGTCATCCACCTCAAGGACGTGGTCAAGGAGGGCATGCGCGAGCGGTTCGAGGAGCTGCGCCGCATGGGCATCAAGACGGTCATGATCACGGGTGACAACCCGCTGACCGCCAAGGCCATCGCCGAAGAGGCGGGCGTAGACGACTTCCTCGCGGAGGCGACTCCCGAGGACAAGATGGCCCTCATCAAGCGGGAGCAGGCCGGCGGCAAGCTCGTCGCGATGACCGGCGACGGGACGAACGACGCCCCGGCCCTCGCCCAGGCCGACGTCGGCGTGGCGATGAACACGGGCACCTCGGCCGCCAAGGAGGCCGGGAACATGGTGGACCTGGACTCCAACCCCACCAAGCTCATCGAGATCGTCGAGATCGGCAAGCAGCTGCTGATCACGCGCGGCGCGCTCACCACCTTCTCGATCGCCAACGACGTCGCGAAGTACTTCGCGATCATCCCCGCGATGTTCGCCGTGGTCTACCCCGGCCTGGACAAGCTCAACATCATGGGCCTGTCCTCGCCCGAGTCCGCGATCCTCTCCGCCGTCATCTTCAACGCGCTGATCATCATCGCCCTCGTGCCGCTCGCCCTCAAGGGCGTCCAGTACAAGCCGACGAGCGCCGACAAGATGCTCCGCCGCAACATCGGGCTGTACGGCGTGGGCGGGCTGATCGCCCCGTTCATCGGCATCAAGCTCATCGACCTGCTCATCTCCCTCATCCCCGGAATCGGCTGAGACGACAATGAACAACTCAGTAGGCAACACCGTCCGGCTGATCGGCGCGGGCCTGCGAGCCCTTCTCGTTCTGACCGTGATCTGCGGGGTCATCTACCCGCTCGCCGTCACCGGCATCGCCCAGGCCCTGTTCAACGACAAGGCCAACGGCTCCGAACTCAAGGACAAGAGCGGCCAGGTCGTCGGCTCCTCCCTCATCGGGCAGACCTATAACCTCCCGAAGAACGACCCGAGCGACGCCGAGGAGGCCGCGAAGCCGGACCTCAGGTGGTTCCAGCCGCGCCCCTCCAACGGGCTGGGCAGCAACAGCGTCAACACGCAGTACGCACTGATCCTCTCCGGCGCCACCAACAAGGCCGCCGACAACCCGGACCTGGTCAAGCTGGTCGAGGACGCCAAGGCCGCGGTCATCGCGGACAACTCGACAACCTCGTACCAGGTGAAGCCGCAGGACGTCCCGGCCGACGCCGTCACCTCCTCCGGCTCCGGCCTCGACCCGAACATCTCCCCCGCGTACGCGAAGATCCAGATCCACCGCGTCGCCGAACAGAACAAGCTCGACGTCAAGCAGGTCGAGCGGCTGGTGGAGCAGAACACCGAGGGCCGCACGCTCGGCTTCATGGGCGAGCCGCGCGTCAACGTCCTTGAGCTCAACATCGCCCTGAAGGCGCTGTCCAAGAGCTGAGCTCCACATCGCACGGACTGAGAGCCGGCGGGGCGCGGAGCTCCCCCAGCTGCCGCTGGGAGGTGTCCCCGCGCCCTGCCGGCTCTCACCGTGCCCGTTACGAAGGAAAGGCTGCACGCCGATGACCCGGGTGCTGGTGGTGGAGGACGACCCTCAACTCGTCCGCGCGCTCAAGATCAACCTCCAGGCGCGCAAGTTCGAGGTCGAAGAGGCCCCCGACGGCGGCTCCGCCCTGCGGCTCGCGGCCGCACGCAAGCCGGACGTCATAGTGCTGGACCTCGGCCTCCCCGACATGGACGGCATCGAAGTCATCAAGGCCGTCCGCGGCTGGAGCAAGGTCCCCATCCTGGTCCTCTCCGCCCGCCATACCTCCGAGGACAAGATCCGGGCCCTGGACGCAGGCGCCGACGACTATGTGACGAAACCGTTCAGCATGGACGAGCTCCTGGCACGGCTACGGGCGGCCGCGCGGCGACATGAAGAACCCTCGGCTTCACAGGCCGACGAAGTTGCCGTGGTCACGACCGACGAGTTCACCGTCGATCTGGTCGCGAAGAAGGTACGCCGGGGTGAGCGCACCGTACGGCTGACCCCGACCGAGTGGCACCTGCTGGAAATCCTCATCACCCACCCGGGTCGGCTGATCACCCAGAGTCGGCTGCTGCTGGAAGTCTGGGGCCCGACCTACGGGGAGAACACCAACTACCTGCGCGTCTACATGGCCCAGCTACGGCGCAAACTGGAAGCGGACCCCTCGCATCCGCGATACCTGATCACCGAACCGGGCATGGGCTACCGCTTCGAACCCTGATCACCCGCCCGATCCACGGCACAGACCCCCGTCGTCAGCAGAGAAGAAGAGTCGGAACATGGGACGCGGCAAGCTCCGCATCTACCTCGGCGCGGCACCGGGCGTCGGCAAGACGTACGCGATGCTCTCCGAAGCGCACCGCCGGATCGAGCGGGGCACCGACTGCGTCGTCGGCTTCGTCGAGCACCACAACCGGCCGCGCACCGAGGTGATGCTGCACGGCCTGGAACTCGTCGAACGGCGCGGGATCGAGTACCGGGGCAGCACCTTCACCGAGATGGACGTCGACGCGATCCTCGCCCGCCGCCCCGCCGTGGCTCTCGTCGACGAGCTCGCCCACACCAATGTCCCCGGCTCGCGCAATGCCAAGCGCTGGCAGGACGTCGAGGAACTCCTCCAGGCCGGCATCGACGTCGTGTCCACCGTCAACATCCAGCACCTCGAATCGCTGGGCGACGTGGTCGAGACGATCACCGGGGTGCGCCAGCGCGAGACCGTTCCCGACGAGGTCGCGCGCCGCGCCGACCAGATCGAGCTCGTCGACATGTCCCCGCAGGCCCTGCGCCGACGCATGGCACACGGCAACGTCTACAAGCCCGACAAGGTCGACGCCGCCCTGTCCAACTACTTCCGCCCCGGCAACCTCACCGCGCTGCGCGAGCTCGCGCTGCTCTGGGTCGCCGACCGGGTCGACGAGTACCTCCAGGAGTACCGCGGCGAGCACAACATCCGCTCCACCTGGCAGGCCCGCGAACGCATCGTCGTCGGCCTCACCGGCGGCCCCGAGGGGCGTCAGCTCATCCGACGCGCCGCACGCCTCGCCGAGAAGGGAGCGGGCGGCGAGGTGCTCGCCGTCTACATCGCCCGCAGCGACGGCCTCACCTCCGCCTCGCCCAAGGAACTGGCCGTTCAGCGCACCCTGGTCGAGGATCTGGGCGGCACGTTCCACCACGTGATAGGCGACAGCGTCCCCGACGCGCTCCTGGAGTTCGCCCGCGGCTGCAACGCCACCCAGATCGTGCTCGGCGTCAGCCGCAGGCGATCCTGGCAGTACGTATTCGGGCCGGGCGTGAGCGCCACGGTCGCCCGCGAATCCGGCCCCGACCTCGACGTCCACATCGTCACCCACGACGAGGCCGCCAAGGGCCGCGGCCTGCCGATCGCCCGCGGCGCACGGCTCGGCCGCTCCCGCATCGTCTGGGGCTGGCTGACCGGTATCGCCGGACCCGCGCTCCTCACCGTCCTGCTGAACCAGGTCATCCCGGACCTCGGACTCGCCAACGACATGCTGCTGTTCCTCACCTTCACGGTGGCGGCGGCCTTGCTGGGGGGCCTGCTCCCCGCACTGGCCTCAGCAGCGTTCGGATCGCTGCTCCTGAACTACTTCTTCACCCCGCCTCTGCACGAGTTCACCATCTCCGACCCGAAGAACATCGTCGCCATCGCGATCTTCGTCGGCGTCGCGGTGTCCGTCGCCTCGGTGGTCGACCTGGCCGCTCGGCGCACCCATCAGGCCGCCCGGCTGCGTGCCGAGTCCGAGATCCTCTCCTTCCTCGCCGGCAGCGTCCTGCGCGGCGAGGACTCCCTCGACGCCCTCCTCGAACGGCTCCGCGAGACCTTCGCCATGCAGTCGGTCGCACTCCTCGAACGGAGCAGTGAGGTCGACCCCTGGACCACGGCCTCGGCCGTCGGCACCGGCCCCGTCAGCCGACCCGAGAACGCGGACGTGGACCTGCCCATAGGCGACAACATGGCGCTCGCCCTCACGGGCCGGGTACTGCCCGCCGAGGACCGCCGCGTCCTCGGTGCCTTCGCCGCACAGGCCGCTGTCGTACTCGACCGCCAGCGCCTGGTCGACGAGGCGGGCAAGGCCAAGGAACTCGCCGAGGGCAACCGCATCCGCACCGCTCTGCTCGCCGCCGTCAGCCACGACCTGCGCACCCCGCTCGCCGGCATCAAGGCGTCTGTCACGTCCCTGCGCTCCGACGACGTCGACTGGTCCGACGACGACAAGGCCGAACTCCTCGAAGGCATCGAGGACGGCGCCGACCGCCTCGCCGCCCTGATCGGGAACCTCCTCGACATGTCCCGCCTCAACACCGGCACCGTCGTCCCCCTCATCCGGGAGACGGATCTCGACGAGGTCGTCCCGATGGCGCTGGGCGGCGTACCCGAGGACAGCGTGGACCTCGACATCCCCGAGACCCTCCCGATGGTCGCCGTGGACCGGGGCCTGCTGGAACGGGCCGTCGCCAACATCGTCGAGAACGCCGTCAAGTACAGCCCCCACGGACAGCCGGTCAACGTCACGGCCAGCGCCCTGCACGAGCGGGTGGAGCTCCGCGTCGTCGACCGGGGACCCGGCGTCCCCGACGAGGCCAAGGACCGGATCTTCGAGCCCTTCCAGCGCCACGGCGACGCGCCGCGCGGCGCCGGAGTCGGCCTCGGCCTCGCCGTCGCCCGCGGCTTCACCGAGGCCATCGGCGGCACTCTCACCGCCGAGGACACCCCCGGCGGCGGCCTCACCATGGTCATCACCCTCCCCATAGCAGGCGACGTCCCTCCGGTATCACCGGAACTCCCGACGTCTGCGGTCAGCTGACAACGAGGCGGCCGGCAGGACGACTCAGGCTCGCCGACCTGGGTCACCCCATGGCCACCTCATGGCCTGCGATCGTCTCCGTACCAGTCAGTGCAGCGGACCCGCGATTGCCCCCGCGTATGGGGTGCGGACCGAAACACGCGAGCCGTCCGGCCCCGGTATCCCCACACCGGAGAGCCGGACGGCTCATGTGTTGTGCGACGGGTGACCGACACACGGTCGCATCGGTCCGTACCCCCACGGTGGGACCATGCGCTGGGCCGGGCGATGTTCAGGTCACCGCCCACCAGCCGCGTGCCGCCGGTCCGTCGTCCGGCTCCGCCGCTCCACCAGTCTGCGCCGGGCAGAGAGCTCCGTCAGCACTCCTTGACGGGTTCCTTCCGCGCGAAAGTCGATCTTTGATGCTCCTCTGACGAAAGGTCATCAGAAGGTCGTCAAGAAGCCTCCGAGCGCTTGCCTCCGGGTCCCCGATGCGCTGGGATTGCGCCATGAACAGCGGTCCGCGCTATGACGATCGGCCACCGAATCCGGTGCAGCCGACGGCGCCCGCTGTCCGCCCGGCCTTCTGACTTCGGCCGCGCCTCTTCGGCGTACCTGCCATCAGCCCCCTGAAGGGCGCTGACCGAGGCCTCGTACGCATCCTCACCTTCACCGCATGGTCCGAGCCCACGCTCCCGCCTCTCGCTGGGGCGCCGGGCACTTCGGCCATGCCTGCTTCCAGGAATCCCACATGTCTTCATCCCTGTCCGGACGTACCGTCCTCGTCACCGGAGCCACCTCCGGCATCGGCTACGAGACCGCCCGCCAGCTCGCCGAGCGGGGCGCCACCGTCCTCCTCCACGGCCGCACGCCCGAGGACGCCCAGGCCGCCGCCGACCGACTCGTTGCCACCGCCGGTGTGGACGGCGCCCGTCTCCGGCCGCTCGCCGCCGACTTCGCCCGCCTGGAGGAGGTCGAGAACCTGGCCCACGCAGTCGTGCGGGAGCACGCGCGCCTGGACGTACTCGTCAACAACGCAGCCATCGCGGCCCCCGAGCGCCACACGCTCACCGTCGACGGCAACGAGGTCGCCTTCCAGGTCAACTTCCTCGCCCACTACCTCCTCACCAACCTCCTGGAGTCCGCCCTCACCACCGACCCCGGCGGGCGCGTCGTCAACGTCTCCTCCGCCCTCCACCGCACCGCGGCCATCCAGTGGAGCGACCCCAACCGGGAGCGCCGCTACTCACGGCTCGCCGCCTACGCGCAGTCGCAGCTGGCCCTGACCGTCTTCGCCTCCGACCCGCGCGTCACCGCCGTCTCCGTCCACCCCGGTGTCTGCGCGACCGGTCTCCTGCCGCTGTACGGGAACGAGGGCGAATCCGCCGCCGAGGGTGCCCAGCACGTCGTTCGTCTCTGCGACCCGGCCACCGAGATCGTCAACGGCGCCTACTACGACCGCTCCGAGCGCGCCGCCCCGGCCGCCGCCGCCACCGAGGACCGCACGATCAAGCGCCTCAACAAGCTCGCCGACCTTCTCGTCGGCCACACCGCCTGAAGGGATCCCGGCACATGTCCAAGCGCGCACGCAAGAAGAGGGCCCGCCGCAAGAAGGGCTCCAACCACGGCAGCAAGCCCTCCTGCTAGCCACCGGCCCATTCCGCGGGGCGGCCCTCCGAACAGGGCCGCCCCGCCTCCATGTCCCGACAAGGAGACCAATGATCAACCTGCCGTCCCACCGGGGCCCCGGGCGCGGCCCGCCCTGACCCAGCACGTACGGACCACCGAGGCCGGCCGCTGGTGGGTGGACCGCGTCATCCAGGCGCGCGTGATCGCCGCCGAATGCGGGGACCACGTGCTCCTGCGCGGAGACCCACAAGCCCTGGAGCCGAGGGATCTCACGGTCTTCGCAGACCGCTCCATAGAGGCTCCGAGCCGCTTCCTTCCGCTGATCGGGGCCGCGTTCGACCGGGACACGCACGCGCTCAGCGGCCTGCCGCCCGCGATGAGCGGGATCCACCGCACCTGGGGCGGCCCGGACGCCCTCGCACGCTCCGGCCATGCCTGGGCCGCCTTCCAGGGCGACCGCATCGTGGCCGTGGCCTGCACCTACTTCCTCGGCACCGCCTTCGAGGACGTCGTCTGCGTGACGGTGCCCGACCCGCGACTCCAGTACTTGGCTCTCGACTGCATCAACGCCTTGTCCTCGGACATCACGGCCCGCGGACACACCCCCAGCTGGACCTGCTCCGCGAGCAACCGCCCCGGCCGCTTGCTCGCCTGGACCGCAGGCTTACGTCCCGAGCTGGAGTACGCCCGCTACGCCGTCGGCAGGCCGACGGCAACCGGAAGAGTGGCGGCGGTCTGAGAGCCGGTCGGATGACGCCCCCGCCGGCTTCACGCGCTCACACCTCGAAGCGGTACCCCATGCCCGGGGCGGTGATCAGATGACGCGGCCGCGACGGGTCCGCTTCCAGCTTCCGCCGGAGGTGGGCCATGTACACCCGAAGGTAGTTGGTCTGCGTTCGGTGGGAGGAACCCCACACCTCCTGGAGCAGGCGCCGCTGGCTGACGAGCCGGCCCCGGTTGCGGATCAGGACCTCCAGCAGATGCCACTCCGTCGGCGTGAGCCTGATGTTCTTCCCTCCGCGCCTGGCCTTCTTCGCCAGCAGGTCGATGGTGAACTCGGCGGTCTCGACGACCGCTTCCTCCGTGGTGGTCGGCACCGGTGTCGGCGTGCGGCGGATGACGGCTCCCAGTCGGGCCAGCAGTTCATCCATGCTGAACGGCTTGGTGACGTAGTCGTCGGCGCCCGCGTCCAGGGCCCGGATCTTCTCCTCGGAGCCGTGGCGGGCGGAGACCACCAGGACCGGCACCTGCGACCATCCGCGCAGTTGCTTGATCACGTCGATGCCGTCCATGTCCGGCAGCCCGAGGTCGAGCAGGACCACGTCCGGGCGGCGGGCCGCCACGGCGTCCAGGGCCGCACCCCCGTCCTGGGCGGAGTCCACTTCGTACTTCCGCGCCTTCAGATTGATGACCAGCAACCGAGCCAGCTGCGGTTCGTCATCCACCACCAGCACCCGGGTCATCGGCGTGCCGCCTTCCTGTCGTACGTCCCCTGGCAATCCGGCCATCGTGAGCCGGCGATGAGCTTCGGACAGGGCAGTCAACCAGAGGAAACAGCGGTCATCGGCCGCCTCAGCAGGCGCTGACGACGTCCATACGACCATGGGCGCTGCTTTGACGTCCTTCTTACGGCGCGACTCGCACGGCGGGCAGGGCACGAGCCGCATACGACGGCGAACAGGGCGGACGGAGCCCCGGCGCGACCACACCCGTGACCGGGTCGACGTTCCGCATCAGAGCTGTGTCAAGGACTCGCAGACCTCCTTGAGCCCCGCCCCGCGAACCAGTTGGATGAGCGATGTGAACAGCGCTCTGCGTCATGACGACCGGCCGCCGCATACGGTGCACCCGGCCCCGCACGCTGCTCACCTGCCGGTGCGCTGACGCACCGCCCCATCCGCGGCCGCCCGCCCCCGCCCGTTGCGCGGGCGGCCGCTTCCGCCCCGCGCCTGCCCCCGCTCCGGGTCGGCGCGGGGCCCCATCCATCGCATTCTCCGGTTCGCCCGCCCGATCGGCGATCGGACCCGCATGCCCGCATGGGCCGCCCTCCTCCCCTGCTCGCACAGCCGTGCACCCTCTGGAGAACTTCGTGATCGAAATCGCACCGCGGCACCTTCCGGCCCTGAGCCGCTGGTTCCCCACGGGCTCGCCCGGTCCCGGCACCCTTGCCGAGCACGTGCTGACCACGGGTGTCGGCCACTGGTGGGCCGACCGCCCCGATCAACCCCGCGTCCTCGCCGTCAGCTGCGCGGACCACGTGCTGCTGCGCGGCGACCCGAGCGTCCTCGCACCGGACTCGTTGAAGCAGTTCGCCGGCCAGTACGTCGAAACTCCCGCGCGCTTCCGGCCCGCGCTCGGCCCCGCCTTCGAACGCGTCGTCCCCTGGGAACGGATGCTGTACGTCCACCAGACCCAGGTGACTCCCACCCGCCCGCCGCGCGGCGTCACGGTGAGACGCTTGACGTCCGGGGACGCTGCGGCGTTGGCCGAACTGCACTCCGGGAACGCCTGGATCCACGCCAGCTGGGGCGGGGCCTCCGGCCTCGCCGCCTCCGGCCACGGCTGGGCCGCGTTCGCCAAGGGCCGGATCCTGTCCGTCGCCTGCACCTACTTCCTCGGCAGCGCCTACGAGGACATCGCGGTCGTCACCGTGCCGGATCGCCGCCGCGAACTCCCCCAGCTACCGCTGGGAGGGGCCCCCACCGCGCTGGCCTGTGTCGCCGGCCTGACGGCTGACATCCAGGCCCGTGGACACACGGCGAGCTGGTGCTGCTCGCGCGACAACCGGCCCAGCCGGCTGCTGGCCTGGACGGGCGGCTTCCGGCTGACCCGCGAATACGTCCACCACGCCACCGGACGCGCCGTGGCATCCGAGGCCCGGGCAACGCCGGTACCCGCGTAGCCGGGCTCGCCGTGCCCGTTCCGCAACGCGCGGCGTCAGTGCTGGGGAGCACGGCTCAGGTCACCAGGTCCAGCCGCGCCTCCTCCAGGTCCAGTGAGCGCTGCAGCCGTTGACGGGTGGTGTCGCTGATGTGGTGTTCGTCGTAGAGCCGCTGGAGTTCGACGGCCTCCACCCGGATCAGGTCGCGGCGCAGCAGCCGGTAGACATGGTCTGCGGACTCCGCCAGGTCGGCTTCATCCAAGCGGTCGCGGGCATGGTCGAGGCGGGCCTGCAGGCTGCGTCGCAAACGGTCCGCCACGACGTCCCGTACGGCTTCGATGTCGGACATCTCGTCCAGGCGGCGGATCCCGGCGGTGGCAAGGCTGCACCGGGCGGATGCCTCCTCGCGTTCGGTGTGGTCCGGTTCGAGGGCGATGCCGGAGCGGCGGAACCACATCGGCCAGGGTGAAGCCCTGGGCGACCAGGGTGACGACCACCACCGATGTGGTCAGTACGAGGACGAGCGGGCGCCGGCCCAGCAGGCTGCCGTCGCACGGCGATCAGGGTCGTGGCGACGACGAGGGCGTACAGGGGCAGAGCCGGTCGGCTTCGGTCAGCGCCGCGACCTGTCCGGGCAGGGTGAGGCCGATGAGGCTGAAGACGACGCTCTCCAGCAGGAAGACAACGGCGCCGTTGACGGCGTGCAGCTGGATCCGTATGCGGGCGTTGGTGAACGGGTCCGCCTGACCGGCGAGCACGACGCCCGCCACCACGCCCCCGGTCGGGACGCTGCCGCCGGCGAGCAGCGCGAACTCGGTTCCCGCGGCCTGCCAGGACACCCCGGCGGAGGCCGCGGCGACGACCACCGCGACTCGGAAGAGCACGAGCGACGTCGCGTCGTTGAAGAGGCTCTCGGCCCGTACCAGGACCTGGACCCGGGGCGGCAGAGCGAGACGGCGGCCGAGCGCAGTGACGGCGACCGGGTCCGTGCTCGCGAGGACGGCACCCGGGAACCAGCGCCATCTGCCAGGTCAGCAGAGTGAGCGATCATTTCGGGCTGACCCGTATCGGCGGAGTACCCGGTGTCAGCGCGACGGCGAGGCCCGCCACAACGAGCAGTGAGGGCGCGGGAATCCGCCAGCGCCGGGCGCCTGTGGCCACGACCGTGGCCAGCACCACGAGGAACAAGATCGTACCGACACTGCGCATGACGCCCCCACCGAGTCGACGCAGGCCACGCGGCCCACGACGCCGACCAGGCTTCCCGGCACACCGCCTTCACTGTCGTCCTCCTCCCCGTCAATGCACCGTCAAAGTCCCAGCGGAGGGGCGTAAGGAGTGCGTCAGGAGCGTTCTCCTCACTGCATCACTGGTGTTCGCTGGTGAGGTCGAGGGCGCACGGAGGAGTCGGGTACGGGTGAGCACGGAAACGGTCGTAGGCATCATCGTCGCGGTCTGTCTGGTCGGCTATTTGGTCCTGGCGTTGTTCTTCCCGGAGAAGTTCTGACGATGACGTCCACGCACGGGGCCGCCCCGGAGGCGGAGGCCGGACCGCGGCCCGTCGTGCCGCCCGGCAGGCTCAAGGTCTTTCTGGGCGCGGCCCCCGGAGTCGGCAAGACGTACCGGATGCTCGACGAGGCCCACCGCCGGGCTGCCCGTGGCGCGGATGTGGTGGCCGGCTTCGTGGAATGCCACCGGCGCCGGCACACCGAGGCGAGGCTCGTCGGTCTGGAGACCCTGCCCCTGGCCGCCCTCGAGTACCGCGGTGCCCGGTACGCCGAACTGGACGGGGAGGCGCTGCAGGCCAGACGGCCGCAGGTGGTACTGATCGATGAACTCGCCCACACCAACGTCCCCGGGGGCGGGCGCCATCCGAAGCGCTGGCAGGACGTCAAGGACATCCTCGCCGCCGGAATCGACGTCGTGACCACGCTCAACATCCAGCATCTGGAATCGCTCAGCGACGTCGTCGAGAAGATCACCGGGGTGCCGCAGCGGGAGACCGTTCCCGACGAGTTCGTGCGCCGCGCCCACGAGATCGAGCTGGTCGACATACCGCCCGAGGGGCTGCGGCGCCGGATGGCGCACGGCAACATCTATCCGCCGGAGCGGATCGATGCCTCGCTGGCGAACTACTTCCGTCCGGGCAACCTCATCGCGCTGCGGGAGCTGGCACTTCTGTGGCTGGCGGGGCGTGTGGACGAGGCTCTCCACAAGTACCGCACCGAGCACGGCATCGGGGACGTCTGGGAGACCCGGGAGAGGGTCGTGGTGGCTCTCACCGGTGGCCCGGAGGGTGAAACCCTCATCCGCCGCGCGGCACGCATCGCGGGCCGGTCCGCCGGTGGCGAGCTGCTCGCCGTGCACGTCGCCCGGAGCGACGGGCTCGCCGCCGGCGTCTCGCATGCGGAGCTGGCCGGACAAAGGGCCCTTGTCGAGGGCCTCGGCGGCAGCTACCACTCCGTCGTCGGCGACGAAGTACCCACCGCCCTGGTGGACTTCGCCATGGTGGAGAACGCCACCCAACTGGTCCTCGGTACGAGCCGCCGCCGTCGGCTGGAACGATTCCTCACCGGCCGGGGCATCGGCGAGACCGTCGTGGCGCTCTCGGAGGACATCGACGTCCACATGGTCACGCACGAGCGGGCGGGCCATGGCCGGCTGCTCCCCTCCCGACGCCGTACGCTCCCCACGTCCCGCCTCATCGCCGGACCGGTGGCAGCCCTGCTGCTCCCCTTACTGCTCACCGTCACCCTCGATCGGATGCGCGGCACGCTGAACCTCACCAGCGAGGCGCTGTTGTTCCTCGTGGCCGTCGTGGGCGTGGCCTGCATCGGCGGGGTGATCTCCGCTCTGATCGCGGCGCTCACCGCTGCCCTGCTCCTGAACTACTGGTTCATGGCGCCCGTGGGCGAGTTCACCATGAACGACCCGGACAGTGTGCTGGCGCTGGTGGTCTTCGCCGTCGTCGCCGCCACCGTGGCAGCCGCGGCGGACAGGTCCCTGCGCCTCTCCCGCCGTGCCGCGCGGGCCACGGCGGAAGCGGAGACGATGTCGTCGCTCGCGGGCAGCATCGTCCGCGGCGACCAGACGATTCCGGCCTTGCTGGAGCGTACGCGGGAGACCTTCGGTATGGACACTGTCGAATTGGCTCCCGAAGCCCCCGGCACGGGTGCGGGAAAGGACAGCGGACTCCGTGCCCGCGGCGAGGCGGACCCCGCCCTTGCGGTAGCGGCCGGGCCCGAGGCCTTCCTCGTCCTGCGCGGCCGTACGCTGCCGTCCTCCGAGCACCGCGTGCTGGCCGCTTTCGCCGCGCATGTCGGCGCAGCGGTCGAGCGGGCCCGGCTGGCCGAGGCCGCCGCCGAGGTCGAACCCATCAAGGCCGCCGACCGCCTGCGCACCGCCCTGCTCCGAGCCGTGAGCCACGACCTGCGGACCCCCTTGGCAGGGGCGCTGGCCTCGGTCAGCTCGCTGCGCAACCAGGATGTCGAGTTCTCCGCCGAGGACCGCGCGGAACTCCTGGCGTCCGCCGAGGTGTCCCTGAACCGGCTCAACCGCCTGGTGGAAAACCTGCTCGACCTCAGCCGCCTGCAAGCCGGCGCGCTCACGCTCGACCTGCGGGCCACCACGCTGGAGGAGGTCCTGCCGGCCGCACTGGACTCGCTGGACCTGACGCCCGGGAGCGGACCCGCCGTCGATGTGCAGAACCTCGAATCGGTACCGGCGCTTCACGCCGATCCGCCCCTGCTCGAACGGGTACTGGCCAACCTCGTCGGCAACGCGGTCCGCCACGCACCCTCGGACCGCCCGGTGCTGGTGACCGCCAGCGCCCTGGCCGGGCGGGTCGACATAAGGATCGCCGACCGCGGCCCAGGGATCGCCACCGACGACCGCGAGCGCGCCTTCGAGCCCTTCCAGCGCCTCGGCGACCGCGACAACACCGCCGGACTCGGGCTCGGGCTCGCCCTGGCCAGGGGACTCACCGAGGCGATGGACGGCACGCTCACCCCCGAGGACACCCCGGGAGGAGGACTGACCATGGTCCTGTCCTTGCCCGTTGCCACCGAGGTGACAGCAGGGCGGCCCTGACCGCGTGTCCTCACCCCGGTCATTTCGGACCCGGCCCGGTCCGGTCAAGTCATCTTCACCATGGGGGTCTTATGTCATTCGATGAGGAATGGGCAGAGCTGAGGTCAGCGGCCGCCCAGAACCGGACTGCGATGCGGCTCGATCAGCTGGATCCCCGAGGAGGCGGCGGACCGGGGCCACAGGGGGATCTGGTGGTCGCCCGGAAGGACCTGGCGGCAATCGGCGATGCGGCATTCACACTGCGGCAGAGGCTCGCCACCGACGGGGACCACGCCAAGGCGAGCACGCACGAGGCGGCAGGCACCCTGAAGAAGGACTTCGCCCTGGGCGCCGCCCTCTCGACGGTCGCGGAGAAGTGGCACGACCAGGTCGGCACCTTGCTGGATGCCTGCGCCCACGTCTCCAACCACCTGGACTACACACAGAAGGCCCATGCGGGCGACGCGTACTGGCTTGCCACGCAGTTCAAGTTCGGCGCCCTGGACAAGGGCTTCGAGGAAGGGGCGCAGCGCTGATGGATCTGGACGCATTGCGTTTCGCGGACTTCTCGAAGCTGTCCACCGCGGTGGCCGACTGGACGGCCATGGCCACGAAGCTGTGGGAGTTGGAGCCGGATGCCCGAGGCGACCTCGGCGGGAAGGCGGCCAAGGCCGAATGGGCGGGCGTGAATGCGACCGTGACCCGGGAGTTCATCGGCAAGACCGCCAAGGAATTCAGCGACGCCGCCACCGAGGCCACCAGCATCGGAAACATCCTGCGGGACACCCACAGCGAGCTCGTCGACTACAAGAAGCGGCTGAACGAGGCCATTTCACGCGGCCTGGAAAAGAACCTGACCGTGGTTCCGACGGGTGGCGGGTTCACCGTCACCATGAACGTCCACCCCGACCGTGCGGTCAAGGGCACCACTGTGCCCGAGCACACCGAGGCCGACGCCACCGCCTTGCGCGACGAAGTGCAGAGGATTCTGGAAGGGGCGACCGAGAGCGACACGACTGCGGCACGGGCTCTGACGATGCTGGTCCGCCAGACCCCGTACGGGTTCTCCGACGCCGCCTACTACGACCGAGACCAGGCCGCGAACGCCGTGAAGGACGCCGACCGGGTCGCGAAACTCCTGGGTACCAAGGGTGACGGCATGTCCCCGGAGGAGTTCGACATGCTCAACCGCGACGTCGCCAAGTACAAGGACGACCGGCTCTTCCAGGAGAAACTGGCCACCACGATCGGCCCGCGCGGCCTGCTCGACTTCTGGGCCGACCTGGCCGATCCCTCCGACGGCGGCACCCTGCAGCGCTCACGCCATGACCAGCTCGGAGACTTCCAGCGCAACCTCTCCCTCACCCTGGCGGGCGCCACCCGGTCCGACAGCCCGGCCATGCACACCTGGGAGAACGACATGGTCAAGCTGGGCGAGGAGCGCATCCAGACTCGCGGCAGCCAGGTCTGCGGCTACCAGGTGATGAGCAGCCTCATGCGCAGCGGTGACGGGGACAACCGCTTCTTGCAGGACTACGGCAACGCGCTCGTCGCGACCGAGAAGAAGAGGGAGAGACTGGGACCTGACCGGACTCCGCGGGCACCAGAGGCTGTGATCACCGTTTGCTCGGACCGCCGTTCACCGGGGTCGGCGGGTGGTCCTGGGTGTCGGCGGCGTGGAGGACTTCGCTGATCAGGAGGTCGAGGTCGTCGGTGGTGGTCCTGTAGTTGCACATGCACGCACGGAGGACGGTGCGGCCTCGCGTGGCGACGGTGGCGAGGTAGGCGCGTCCGTTGTCCTGTACGCGGCGTGCGACGGCGGTGTGAAGGGTGTCCGGGTCTCCCTCGCCGGGGTCGGCGATGCGGAAGCAGACAACCGGCCAGGGACCGCCGGCCACGAGTTGGAGCCGGGGTTCCGCGGAGATCCTGTCGCGTAGCTGGTCGGCGAGTGTGAGGTAGTGCTCGATCAGGGTGGTGACGCCCCCGCGCCCGAGGTGGTTGAGGGTGGCCCACAGGGCCAGGGCCCGGGTGCCGGGCCGGGTCAGCTCGATGGTGGCGTGGGAGAGCCAGGGCTGGGCGTCCTGTTCGCCCGGGGTGAGGTAGGAGGCATGGTGGGCGAAGGCCGTGTGCAGGTGCTCGGGGTCGGGGACCAGGAGGGCTCCGCAGCCCACTGGCACGCTGAGCGTCTTGTGCGGGTCCACGGTCAGGGAGTCGACGCCTCCGATGCCCTGGTAGAGGGGGGCCAAGGCGGGGACGGCGGCTCCGAGGCCGCCCCAGGCGCCGTCGGCGTGGTGCCACATCCCGGTGTTCCGGCACAGGTCGGTGACGGGTTCGAGGGGATCGACGGCGCCGGTGGCGGTGGTGCCGAGTGTGGTGACGGTGCAGAAGGGCAGCAGGCCCGCGTCCAAGTCGGCGGTGACCGCGGCGCGCAGCGCGGCGGGGTCCAGGCGGTCGTACGCGTCGGTGGGGACGGGCCGAAGCCGGTGGGCCGGCAGACCGATGCAGGCGGCGGCCTTGGTGACGGACATGTGCGCCTGGGCGCTGTAGTAGAGGGTGAGGCGGGCGTGGTCGCGGTCGTAGGCGGGGCCGTCGCCGGAACCGCGGCGGGTGAGGAACCAGGTGCGGGCGGTGGCCAGGGCGAGCATGTTGGCCATGGAGCCGCCGCTGGTCAGGACTCCGCCCGTGGTGTCGGGCAGCCCGGCCAGGCCGGCGAGCATGCGGACGGTGCCGCGTTCCAGGTCCATGAGGGCGTTCTCGCCCATTCCGCAGGTCGCGTTGATGGCGGAGGCCAGCAGTTCCGCGACGAGACCGGCGGGTGCGGGTGGGGAGTTGACCCAGGCGAAGAACGCGGGGTGTCCGTTGCCGGTGGGATGCGGGGCGATCTCGTCCCGTACGAAGTCCAGTACCCGTCCCAGTTCTTGACCAGTCTCGGCGAGCGACACCTCGCGCAACCGCGCCCGGTGGGCCGGAGCCATGGGACGGGACACCGCGTTCGCCGGGAGGTCGGTCAGGTACTGGGACACCCACTCCGCCGCGAAGACGAGCTCGTCCCGCAGCGTCTTCGGGTGTACCGAGGGCAGCAGGTGCCCCAGGGGCGAAACGGTGTCCTTGTACTGGGCCGGTTCCAGGTAAGGCGAGTTGTGGGCCATGGCGGCGGAAAAACCCTTCGTCGTCACAAGGCCCCAGGTCAACGCACCAAGGACCATGATCCTAACGAGTTGTCCCACTGGACGACACGCGAGGCGAGAAGCCGAACAGGAGGGCGGATAAACGCTCCTGCCCGAGAGCCGTGAACTACAACTCACCGCGTCGGCAGCATCACTTCGTCTCGTCTTCCCAGCGTTCGGTCAGTGCCGCGCGGCCGGCTTCGAGACGGGCCACCGGGACCCGGAACGGTGAGCAGGAGACGTAGTCGAGGCCCGCGTGGTGGAAGAAGTGCACGGAGGCCGGGTCTCCCCCGTGTTCCCCACAGACGCCGATCTTGAGGTCGGGCCGGGCGGCGCGGCCTTCGCGGATCGCGATCTCCACGAGGCGTCCGACGCCTTCCCGGTCGATCGTCTCGAACGGGGAGGTCGGGAAGATGCCCTTGTCGAGGTAGGCGGAGAAGAACGCCGCTTCGACGTCGTCGCGGGAGAAGCCCCAAGTGGTCTGTGTCAGGTCGTTCGTTCCGAAGGAGAAGAACTCCGCCTCCGTCGCAATGCGGCCGGCCGTCAGGGCGGCCCTGGGCAGTTCGATCATGGTTCCGACCGGGCAGGTCACGGTCACGCCCGTCTCGTGTGCGACTGTGGACAGCACCGCCTCCACCTCCTCTTTCACGAGGTGGAGCTCCTCGACCGCCCCGACGAGCGGGACCATGATCTCGGCTCGGGGATCGCCGCCCACCCGCTTGCGCGCCACGACGGCCTCGGCGATGGCGCGCACCTGCATGGCGACAAGTCCCGGTACGACCAGGCCCAGCCGGACCCCGCGCAGGCCGAGCATGGGGTTCTCCTCATGCGTACGCGTGACGGCGGCCAGTAGCTCCCGGTCACGCGGGGTGGCCGCCCGGCCCAGCGCTTCGTCCCGCGCGAGGCGTACGGCCAGCTCCGTGCGGTCGGGCAGAAACTCGTGCAGGGGCGGGTCGAGCAGCCGGATGGTGACGGGCAGGCCGTCCATGGCGGCGAGGATTCCGGTGAAGTCTTCGCGCTGCAACGGCAGGAGTGCGGCGAGCGCCGCGTCCCGTTCCGCATCGGTGCGGGCCAGGATCATGGCCTCCACCAGCGGACGACGGTCTCCGAGGAACATGTGCTCGGTGCGGCAGAGGCCGATTCCCTGCGCGCCGAAACGGCGTGCACGGGCCGCGTCCTGCGGCGTGTCGGCGTTCGCCCGCACCTCCAGCCGCCGGACGCCGTCGGCGTGCACCATGAGCCGGTGCACTTCGGCACAGTCCTGTTGCCCGGCGTTGTCCGCCGGCTCCCGGGCCTCGTCGAAGTAGCGCACGACCTCGGATTCGACCAGCGGTACGGCGCCGAGGCGGACCGTCCCGTCGAAGCCGTCAACGGAGATCATCTCGCCCTCCGGCACGATTACTTCACCGGCTACGAACCGGCGCGCGTGCGGATCCACGGACAGCGCGTCGGCGCCGCAGACGCAGACTTTCCCCATGCCCCGCGCGACGACCGCCGCATGGCTGGTCTTGCCGCCCCGGCTGGTGAGCACCGCCTGGGCGGCGAGCATGCCCGGCAGGTCGTCGGGGGTGGTCTCCTGCCGTACCAGTACGACCTTCTCGCCGGAGGCAGCCCTGCGGACCGCTTCCGCGGAGTCGAACACGACCGCGCCCACGGCGGCTCCGGGCGACGCCGCTACGCCCCGTGCGATGACCGGAGCCGCGGCCTCGGTGTCGAACCGGGGGAACATCAGGTGGGCGAGCTTGGCGCCGTCGACCCGGCCCAGCGCTTCGTCCGCCGAGATGAGGCCCTCTTCGGCCAGTTGCGAGGCGATGCTGAAGGCGGCCTGCGCGGTGCGCTTGCCGACCCGGGTCTGGAGCATCCACAGGGTGCCGTGCTCGATGGTGAACTCGATGTCGCACAGGTCCCTGTAGTGCTCTTCCAGCTGCCCCATGTGTGTGCGCAGCTGCTGGAACGAGGCCGGGTCCAGGGCGGCCAGTTCGTGCAGCGGCACGGTGTTGCGGACGCCCGAGACGACGTCCTCGCCCTGTGCGTTGGCGAGGTAGTCGCCGTAGAGGCCGCGGCGGCCGGTGGCCGGGTCGCGGGTGAAGGCGACGCCGCTGCCGGAATCCGTACCGAGGTTCCCGAACACCATCCGCTGGATGGTGACCGCCGTGCCGAGGTCGTCCGCGATGTGTTCGCGGTGGCGGTAGAGGCGGGCGCGCTCGCCGTTCCACGAGGTGAAGACGGCGAGGATCGCCTCGCGGAGTTGTTCGCGCGGATCCTGCGGGAACGTGCGACCGGTCCGCTCGAGGACGAGGTCCTTGAAGGACTCGACGATCCGGATGAGGTCGCAGGTGTCCAGCCCGGAGTCGTCCGTGACGTGGTGCTGCTCCTTGACGCGCCGGAGCACGTCCTCGAACAGTGCGCCGTCGACTCCCATGACGACGCTTGCGAACATCTGTACGAGTCGACGGTAGGAGTCCCAGGCGAAGCGCTCCCGCTCCGGCGTCTTGGCCAGTCCGAGCACCGACAGGTCGTTGAGGCCGATGTCGAGGATGGTCTCCATCATGCCCGGCATGGAGAAGCGTGCCCCCGAGCGGACCGACAGCAGCAGCGGGTCGTCGACCTGTCCCAGCCTCTTTCCGGTGGCCCGCTCCAGCGCTGCCAGGTGTTCACCGATCTGGCGGTCGAGGTCCTCCGGCGGCTCGCCGGTGGCCAGGAAGGCCCGGCAGGCCTCGGTGGTGATGGTGAAGCCGGGCGGAACGGGCAGTCCCATGCGTGCCATCTCCGCCAGGTTGGCGCCCTTGCCGCCGAGCAGGTCGGCCATGTCACGGCTGCCCTCGGCGAAGTCGTACACGTAGGAACCCCTGGAACCCATGACTGCCACCAGTCTCCTCGGCGGAACGGTGCTCTTGCTCCCACACTGGCTGACCGGCGCCGCCTTCCAGAGGGGCCGGACGGCCCTTCCTGGGGACACCCGGCCCCCAGGTCGGCTCAGGCCTGCTCGGTCCCGGCTTCCCGGCTCCAGGCACGGTAGGCCTCCAGAGCGGTGGGCAGGGTCGGGTAGATCCTGCTCGCGCCCACCGAGGCGGTGAGCCCGTACGCGTCCAGGTCCTCGCGGAGATCCTGTTTGACCCGGGCCAGAGCGAAGACGATTCCGCGGTGCTCCAGTTCCTGGCGGAGTGCGTCCACGGCGTCCATGGCGGTGATGTCCACCTCGACGTTCGCCTCGGTGTTGAGGACGAACCACCGGGCCGCGGGCTCCTGTTCGTCGACGGCGGCCAGGGCCCGGCGGCGGAAGTTCTCCGCGTTGGCGAAGAACAGCGGCGAGTCGTAGCGGTAGATCAGCAGCCCGGGAACGGTCCGCGCCGTCGGGTAGTCGTCCACGTCGTGCATGCCGGCGAGCCCGGGGACCATCCCCTCCACCGCATCGTGCGGACGCGCCACGCGGGCCAGCAGCTCCGCGACGGACAGCGCCACGGCGACGAGGACGCCGTACAGGATGCCGAGGGCGAGCACGCCCACGAGGCATCCCACGGCCAGCAGCAGCTCGCGCCGGCGAAAGGCCGCCAGGCGTCGGAACTCACTGACCTCGACCAGCCGGACCGCGGCATAGACGACGATGGCGCCGAGCACGGCACTCGGCGTGTGGGCCAGGAGGGGACCCAGGAAGAGCAGGACCAGCAGCACCACGAGCGCGGCGAAGAGGGAGTAGGCCTGGCTCCTGGCCTTCGAGGACTGGGCGAGGGCGGTCCGACTGGCGCTGCTGCTGACGGGGAACCCGTGGAGGACACCCGCTCCGAGGTTCGCCGCCCCCAGAGCCAGGAGTTCGCGATTGGGTTCCAGCGACCGCGGATCCGCCCGGGACGCGAAGGCCCGGGCGGTCAGGATCACGTCCGAGTATCCGACGAGCAGGACACCCAGCGCGGGGACCACCAGCTGGGTCAGGTCGCCGAGCGGTGGAAGCCCCGGCAGCGGCAGCCCGGAGGGTACCGCTCCGATCACGGGGATCCCGTACCTGTGGTCGAGTCCGAACGCGGCCACCGCGGCGGTGCCGAGGACCAGGGCGAGCAGGGGGCGAGGAAGGAGAGGCCAGTGCCCCGGCAGGACGAAGAGCAAGGCGAGGACGGCCAGAGCCAGGCAGGCGGTCGGCCAGTGGACGTGCCCGGCGTTCATGACGAAGGAGTACAGCTTCGGCAGGAAGTCCGCGCCCGTCGTGCGCACTCCGGTGAGCCTGGGCAGCTGGTCGACGACCATGATCAGGGCAACCCCGGCCAGGTAGCCGACGAGTACGGGCCGCGAGAGCAGATCCGCGAGGAATCCCAGCCGCACGGCCCAGGCCACCAGGAACAGGAGGCCTACGACCACCGCGAGAGCGGCCGCGAGCACGGCATACCGGCCCGGGTCCCCGCCGGCGAGCGGCCCGACGGCGGCGGCGGTCATCAGCGCGGTGGTCGACTCGGGTCCGACCGACAGCAGCCGCGAGGACCCGATCAGGGCGTAGAGCACGATCGCGGGCAGCACGGCCCAGAGTCCCGCGACCGGCGGGAGCCCGGCCACGGCGGCGTACGCCATGACCTGCGGCACCAGGTAGGCGGCGACGGTGACGCCGGCGAGCGCGTCCCGCCCGAGCCAGGACCGCTCGTACCCCTGGAGGCCGTGCGGCAGGAAGGACGATCTTCCACGCCCGGACATCGGTCTCCTCACGGATGGTGCCCCCTACAGTATCCGCCGGCCACTCTCCGCACCTCAGCCGTTCCCGAGCGTGGCCGCGTGGTCGGGTACGGCTGTCTGCAGCTCCTTGGACGGGCGCTCGTAGCCCGTGGAAGCGGGACGGGGCGGCAGGGTCAGCGAGGGCAGGGCCACGTCCGCATAAGGGACCGAGGACAGCAGGTGGGCGATCATGTTCAGCCTGGCGCTGCGCTTGTCGTCACTCTCGACGACGTACCACGGGGCGTCGGCGGTGTCCGTGTGGACGAGCATCTCGTCCTTGGCCCGCGAGTACGACTCCCAGCGGGTGAGGGATTCCAGATCCATCGGAGAGAGCTTCCACCGCCGCAGCGGGTCTTGGGCCCGGCGGCGGAAGCGTTCCTCCTGGACCGCGTCGCTCACGGAGAACCAGTACTTGCGGAGCAGGATCCCGTCCTCGACCAGCATGCGCTCGAAGACAGGGCATTGACGCAGGAAGCGCTGGTGCTCGGCCTGCGTACAGAATCCCATGACGTGTTCCACGCCGGCACGGTTGTACCAACTGCGGTCGAACAGGACGATCTCGCCGGCGGCGGGCAGGTGCTCGACGTACCGCTGGAAGTACCACTGGGTGCGCTCCCGCTCCGTCGGAGTGGGCAGAGCCGCGATGCGGGCGACGCGGGGGTTGAGGTGTTCGGCAACGCGCTTGATCGTGCCTCCCTTGCCGGCCGCGTCCCGGCCCTCGAAGACGACGACGAGCCGGGCACCCCGTGCCCGCGTCCATTCCTGAAGCTTGACCAACTCCGTCTGGAGCCGCAGCAGCTCACTCTCGTAGACCGTCCTCTTCAGGCTCATGGCCGTTTCCTCCTCGTCGTTGTCCGGTGCCGCGATCAAGTCAGTCAGGGCAGGCGTCCGCGCGCAACGACGCCCCCCGGGGCCGGGGCGTGTCGATACGCTGTCCCCCGGACGGGGCAGGCAGACGGAGGGGAAGCGCGTGAGTGTGGGGGATCCGTTGACTCAGGTGCCGCGGATGCGGCTGGACGAGTTGCTCGACGAACTCCAGGTGCGCATCGACGCGGTGCGCGGCACCCGCGACCGGGTGCACAGCCTCCTGGAGGCCGTCATGTCGGTCGGGCGGGAGCTGGATCTGGCCCAGGTGCTCCGGCGGATCGTGGAGGCGGCGGCGCTGCTCGTCGACGCCGACTACGGCGCGCTGGGCGTCATCGGCCCCGACGGACGGACTCTCTCGCAGTTCCTCACGGTCGGACTCACCGAGAAGGAGATCGCCGAGATCGGCCCCCTGCCGGCCGGCCACGGCCTGCTCGGGGAGGTCATCCACCACCCGGAGCCCCTGCGCCTCACCGACCTCGGCGCGCACTCCTCCTCCTACGGCTTTCCGGCTCACCACCCGCCCATGCGCACGTTCCTCGGCGTCCCGATCCGGGTCCGCGACGAGGTCTTCGGCAACCTCTACCTCACCGACAAGCGCGGCGGGATCGATTTCGACACCGAGGACGAGACGGTCATCTCCACCCTCTCCGTGGCGGCGGGCGTGGCGATCGACAACGCGCGGCTCTACGAGAGCTCGCAGCGCCAACAGCGGTGGCTCAGGGCGAACGCGGAGATCACCGAGAGCCTGCTGTCCGGCAGTTCGCGCCCGGCGGTGCTGGAGCTCATCGCCCGCCGTGCCCAGGAGATCACCGCGGCGCGGCTCGCGGACATCTCCATGCCGGTGGCCGGAGCCGAGGGCCTGGTCGTCGAGTTCGCGGTCGGAGCGGACAGCGAAGCCCGGCAGGGGCTCGTCGTCCCCCTCACGGGAACGCTCTCGGGAGCCGCGCACCGGACCGGCCGGTCCGTCGCGTCCCTGCACGCCTCCGACGACGACCGGTATCCCGCCGATGTCCAGGTGCAGGACGGGCTCGGACCTGCCGTGGCGGTCCCGCTGGGCACCGCTGCCGGAGCGAGCAGGGGTGTCCTGCTGCTCGCCCGCCCGGTGGGAGGGCCGGCGTTCGGCGAAGGGGAACTGGAGCCGCTCGTCGCGTTCGCCGGTCAGGCGGCGCTGGCCTTGGAGCTGGCGGAGCGGCGACGGGACGCCGAGCAGATCGCCCTGCTGGAGGAGCGTGACCGGATCGCCCGCGACCTGCACGACCTCGCCATCCAGCGGCTCTTCGCCACCGGGATGACGCTGCAGAGTGCCGCTCGCCTGGTCGAGCACGAGGGGGCTGCGGAGCGGGTCGGTCGTGCGGTCGACGATCTGGACGAGACCATCAAGATCATCCGGTCGACGATCTTCGGGCTCCGTACGAAGGACCGCGAGAGCGGACCCGGCCTGCGGGCGCGTGCTGCCCGTGCCGTCGGCGACGCGGCCACCGCCCTCGGACACCCGCCGCGTCTGAGCATGGAGGGCCTGCTCGACACGGACGTGCCGCCGCACGTCGCCGACCACGTCATGGCGGTGCTCGGCGAACTCCTGAGCAACGCGGTCCGCCACGCGCAGTCGACCCGGGTCGGTGTCGTCCTCAAGGCCGGACCGGGGGAGATCACGCTGACCGTCTCGGACAACGGCAGGGGCATTCCTGCGCAGGGACGCAGGAGCGGCTTGCTCAACCTCGCTGAGCGGGCCGAGGCCCTGGGCGGGACCTTCACCGTCGATGCACCCGATGAGGGAGGCAGCAGGCTCGTCTGGCGGGCGCCGCTGCCCACCGGGAGCTGACGCCACGGTCACGACCGATCCCGGCGGGCGACCGGCGCGGGCTGCGTTCCCACCGCCTCCAGCCTGAATCCGGTGACGAGGTCGGGGCGGATCCGCAGAGCGCCGGCCATGGGCCGCGCCACCCAGGGGCGCAGAAGTTCCGCATAGCGGTCCGCCTCGCCGGCGTCTGCCACCGGGCTCGCGTATCCGGTGACGACCACGCTCCATCCGAGGTGCGTGTCGGGGTCTATGGCGTCCGCTTCGTAGGCGACCACCACACCGGGAACGCCGACGGGTGCCACAAGGGAGGCGAGCGCACCGTCGTCGTGGATCCGCACGATGATGTCCCCGTCCTCGACGAGGTGGTTGACCGGGCGGACGGCGGGCAACGCGTGCTGCGTGAAGACGATGCGTCCCAGGGACACCGTCGCCACCAGCCGGAGCGCCTCAGCCCTCTCCAGCTCCCGCATGCGCCGGGCAGGCGACGCATCACGGACCCGGCTGTCGGCGCACTGTGTGCCGTCCTGGTCCATGATGCGCGCCTTCGTCGAGTACCAAATCGGTCCGTACGGCTTTCGATTCACCAGCCTCCCTCTCGACCCGGTGAGGGAACCAGGGCCGAACGGTCCACATCAGGCTCCGGATGCGGACGGCACCGCGATCACGTGACGACGAGCCGCAGGTCTCGGTCGGCACCGAGCACCCGCATGGACTTGACCACCGGCGGCGGTACGTCGCAGAGGAGGAGCCGCGTTCCCGAGGCACGACAGCGACGGTTCAGACGCACGAAGAGGTCGATTCCGGCGCTGTCGCAGAAAGTGAGGCGGCGCAGGTCCAGAATCAGGTTCCGATGGCCGGCTCGTGCGAGTTCGTGGAGGCGCAGCTCCACTTGCTCCGCCGTGAAGAAGTCGAGCTCCCCGGACAGGGTGACTCCCAGACCGCGATCATCACGTGCGATGGTCCTCAGGTCGATCAAGGCGGTCGTCATGGGATCCTCCGCGCTGCTTGCGGCTCCGTCGAGTCGCGCCGTTCCCCGTGCGTCATCAGTTCATCCGGTGCCGAGTGCACTCGGGAAGGTCCGGCAGGCCCTCCGGGCAGGGCCGAAGGTCCCTCTTCGGAGGGCCGACCGGTACGCCGCCGATCCGCGTACGGGCCGATGAGGGCCGATCGGCCCTGGCCGTTCGGCCCGTCGGAGGGGCAGGATGCCGGTGTTCGTGCTCCCAGGACGAACCCAGCGAAGGAGTTGTGTCATGACCGACAGCGGTGCCCTCACCTCTGCGAAGACGCCGATCACGGTCTTCCTGCTCGACGACCACGAAGTCGTGCGCCGCGGGGTGCACGACCTGCTGGACGCCGAGCCCGACCTGACCGTGATCGGCGAGGCGGGCACGGCGGAACAGGCGCTGATCCGCATTCCCGCGCTGCGCCCCCAGGTGGCGGTGCTGGACGTCCGGCTTCAGGACGGCGACGGGGTGAGCGTGTGCCGGGAGCTGCGCTCGCGGATGCCCGAGCTGGCCTGCCTGATGCTCACGTCGTTCGACGACGAGGAGGCGCTGCTGGACGCCGTGATGGCGGGGGCCTCGGGCTACGTCCTGAAGCAGATCACCGGCACCGACCTGGTCACTGCCGTCCGTACCGTCGCGTCCGGTCAGTCCATGCTGGACCCGGGGGCCACGACCCGGCTCATGGCCCGGATGCGCGGCGACGTACCCAAGGAGGAGCAGGTCCCCGGCCTCCCGGGCTTCACCGACCGGGAGAAGGAGATCCTCGTCATGGTCAGCGAGGGACTCACCAACCGGGAGATCGGCAAGCGGATGTACCTTGCGGAGAAGACGGTGAAGAACATCATCTCGCGGCTGTTCATCAAACTCGGAGTGGAGCGTCGGGTCCAGGCCGCCGTCATCGCCAGTCACGCGCTGACCCCTCCGAGCCGGCATCCGGCCGCGGCCGCCGAATAGCGGATGCCGTGCCGGTAGGCGGGGTGCACCGTACAGTCACGCACCCCGCCCCCGCCCCTTCCCGCTCCCCCGGCCCGGTCAGGGGTGCGGGACCACCGCGACCGGGCAGGCCGAGTGGTGCAGGACCGCATGGGCCACGGATCCGATGCGCGTGCCCACCGACGACTCGCGCACCTTGCGGCCGACGACAAGGAGCTGCGGGTCCGACGATGCGGTCAGCAGGACGTGGCCGGCGCTGCCCTGTTCCACGTGCTCGACGACCTCCACCTGCGGGTACCTGAGCCTCCACGGCTCCAGCGCCTGCTCCAGCGCCGCCTTCTCGTACGGTTCCAGACCTCCGAACTGGTCGGCGATCCAGAGCGATCCGGGGCTGTAGCCGTAGACCGGGGGCAGGCTCCAGGCGCGGACCGCGCGGAGCGGGACCTTGCGTACGGCGGCCGCCTCGAAGGCGATGCGCAGCACCTCGGCGGACTCCTCCACGCCGCCCTGCTGGCCCACGACGACCTCGCCCAGCTCCGGCAGGGCCACCGGCCTGCCGTGCGCGGAACGCACGGAGACCACGGGGCACTCCGCGGCGGCGATCACCTGCTGACCGTACGAGCCGAGCAGGAAGCCGACCAGGGCGCTGTGCCCGCGGGTACCGAGAACGAGCAGTTCCGCTCCCTTGGCGGCATGCAGCAGAGCCGGCACCGCCGCGTCGGAGAGCACCTCCGCGGTGACGGTGAGCCCCGGGTACCGCTGGGTGAGCTCTCCCTCGGCCTCCCTCAGGGTGTCCTCGGCGCGCCGGGCTTCGGTGCTGCGGTCCTGGACGAGCGGGAGTGCGAGCGGCTGCCACAGCCAGGCGTGGACCACGTGCAGGGGCAGGTCGCGCCGTACGGCTTCGCGAGCGGCCCAGTCGGCCGCGGCCCGGCTTTCCGGGGATCCGTCCACTCCGACGACGAGGGTGCGCTTCACAGGTCTGTCCTCCGTGCTGATGCCAGGGCATCGGGGTCGGCCGGCAGGGGGAGCGGCACCGGCCGGGGGAACCGGCGCCGCTGAAACCACCCTCGCCGCGACGGTCCGTGCCGCACAGGGGCCGACAGTCCCTCCCCGAGGGCCGGTCCTCCCCTCGCGAAGGAGACGGTGCAGGGGCAGGGTGTCGCCATCGGCTCAGTCGACGAACGTTCCGGACCGCCGCACGGAGGAGCGGACATGACCGCGTACCCCATCTCGGAGCTCGACGCCCACTGGCGCGCCGCCAACTACCTGGCAGTGGGCCAGATCTACCTCATGGACAACCCGCTGCTGGCCGAACCCCTGCGTCCGGAGCACATCAAGCCCCGGCTCCTCGGCCACTGGGGCACCTCCCCCGGCCTCAACCTCGTGCACACCCACCTGAACCACGCGATCAAGGAGCGGTCCCTCGATGCCCTGTGCGTCTGGGGTCCGGGCCACGGCGGACCCGCGGTCCTCGCCAACTCCTGGCTTGAGGGCACGTACACCGAGACCTACCCCGGCATCACGCGGGACGCTGCGGGCATGGCCACGCTGTTCCGGCAGTTCTCCTTCCCCGGCGGCGTACCGAGCCATGTGGCACCGGAGACGCCCGGCTCCGTCCACGAGGGCGGCGAGCTGGGGTACGCCCTGTCCCACGCCTACGGGGCCGCCTTCGACCACCCCGGCCTGCTGGTCGCCTGCGTGATCGGCGACGGTGAGGCGGAGACGGGGCCGCTGGCCGCGTCCTGGCATTCGAACAAGTTCCTCGACCCGGTCCACGACGGCGCCGTTCTGCCGATCCTCCATCTGAACGGCTACAAGATCGCGAACCCGACGGTGCTGTCCCGGATCCCCGAGGGAGAGCTCGACGCGCTGCTGCGCGGCTACGGCCACGACCCGTTGTACGTCACGGGCAGCGACCCCGCCCTCGTCCACCGGGCCATGGCCCGCACGATGGAGCACGCCCTCGACCGCATCGCCCTCATCCAGCGCGAGTTCCGCTCCGGCGCCACCGGTCCCCGCCGGGAACACCCGCGCTGGCCGATGATCGTCATGCGCACCCCCAAGGGCTGGACCGGCCCGGAGACCGTCGACGGCGACCCGGTCGAGGGCACGTGGCGCGCTCACCAGGTCCCGCTGGCCGGGGTGCGCGAGAACCCCGAACACCTCAGGCAGTTGGAGGGCTGGATGCGCTCGTACCGGCCGGAGGAGCTCTTCGACGCCGAGGGACGCCCCACCGCACGGGTCCTCGCCTGCGTCCCCGAGGGCCATCGCCGCCTGGGCGCCGTCCCGTACGCGAACGGAGGCCGGCTGCTGCGGCCGCTGCCGATGCCGTCGCTCGATGCCTACGCCGTCCCCGTCGAGAAGCCGGGCAGCACCCTCCACGAACCGACCCGCGTGCTGGGGCGCTTCCTCACCCGGATCATGCACGACACCGCCGAGCGGCGGGACTTCAGGGTCGTCGGACCTGACGAGACCGCCTCCAACCGCCTCGACGACCTGTACGAGGCGACCGGAAAGGCCTGGCAGGGCATCACGGAGGCCACCGACCGCGATCTGTCCCGGCACGGCCGGGTCATGGAGATCCTGTCCGAACACGTCTGCCAGGGCTGGCTGGAGGGCTACCTCCTCACCGGCCGCCACGGGGTCTTCTCCACGTACGAAGCCTTCGCGCACATCGTCGACTCCATGGTCGGCCAGCACATCAAGTGGCTGAAGACCTCGCGCGAACTGTCCTGGCGGGCCCCGGTCGCCTCCCTCAACTACCTGCTCACCTCGCACGTCTGGCGCCAGGACAACAACGGCTTCTCCCACCAGGACCCCGGATTCGTCGACCACGTCCTCAACAAGAGCCCCGAGGTCGTGCGGGTCTACCTGCCGCCGGACGCCAACACCCTCCTCGCCGTGGCCGATCACGCCCTGCGCAGCCGTGACCGGGTCAACGTCATCGTCGCCGGAAAGCAGCCCTGCTTCGACTGGCTGCCGATGGACGGGGCCCGCACCCACGTGGCGCGCGGCGCCGGCGTGTGGAAGTGGGCGGGCACCGACCACGGCTCCCGCGAGCCGGACGTCGTACTCGCCTGCGCCGGCGACGTTCCCACCATGGAGGTGCTGGCCGCCTCGGCCCTGCTGCGCGAACACCTCCCCCGGCTGGCCGTCCGGGTCGTCAACGTCGTCGACATCGCCCGGCTGATGCCCCACGAGGAACACCCGCACGGCATGACGGACACCGAGTACGACGCTCTCTTCACCACCGACCGGCCGGTGATCTTCGCCTACCACGGCTATCCGTGGCTGATCCACCGCCTGGCCTACCGCCGTACCGGTCACCCGAACCTGCATGTGCGCGGGTACAAGGAGTCCGGCACGACGACCACCCCCTTCGACATGGTCGTGCGCAACGACATGGACCGCTACCGACTCGTCATGGACGTCATCGACCGCGTCCCCGGCCTCGCCGGCCGGGCCGAGGGGCTCCGCCAGACGATGGCGGACCAGCGCATCCGCCACCACGACTGGATCCGCGAGCACGGCACCGACCTGCCGGAGATCGCCGACTGGGCCTGGCCGTACTGAGCCGCCCGGCCGCCGGATGACGCTCGCCGTCAGCGACGCGGGGGCGGCAGCGGCAGGGCGAACCAGACCGCCTTGCCCTCCGCCGTCGGCAGCGTGCCCCAGGAGCTGGCGAGGGAGTCGACCAGGAGCAGCCCCCGGCCCGATTCCGCGTCCGGGGCGGCGAAGCGGGCCTGGGGAAGCACCGGGCTTCCGTCGCAGACCTCGACGCCCAGCTCTCGACCGGCCTGCCGCAGCCGGAGCCGCAGGGGCCCGCTGCCGTGGCGGACGGCGTTGGAGAGCAGCTCGGATGCCAGCAGACAGGCCGTCTCCCGCAGGTGTTCGTCGTCCTTGCCCCAGGCCTCAAGGGTGGCGCGCAGGAAGCGGCGGCCCTCGGCGACACTGCTCGGGGCGGCGTCCAGGACGACGGACCGCGAGGTGGCCGGGGTCTCGGGGATGCGCACGAGGAGCAGGGTGACGTCGTCCGCGTTGTCGTCGGCGTCCGGGAGGAGATCGGCCAGCAACCGGTCTGCCACGGCCTCCAGGGATCCGGCCGTCGCGAGGCCCTTCTCCAGCGCCGCGGCGAGCCCGTCGACCTGCCCTTCGATGTCGCCGGCGGGCGTCTCCACCAGTCCGTCCGTGTAGAGCGCCAGCACCGAGCCCGGCGCGACCGCGTGCCGGCTCTCGTGGTGGGGTACCTCACCGACCCCGAGCGGTACGCTCACCTCGACCGGCAACCGGTCCACCTCGCCGCCGGGGGCGGCCAGCAGGACGGGCAGGTGTCCGGCCGAACAGACGGTTATCTCGGCCGCGTCCGCGTCCACGACGAGGTAGCAGCAGGTGACGAACTGGTCCGGGAGTTCGCTGACCACGGCGTCGAGGGCGCGCATCAGCTGCCAGGGCGGCATTCCGGTCTTCGCCAAGGCGTGCGAGGCGGACCGTAGCTGCCCCATGACAGCGGCGGCATCCAGCCCGCGTCCCATCACGTCGCCGATCATCACGCCGACCCGGCCGCCGCCCAGCGGGATCAGGTCGAACCAGTCCCCTCCCACCCCGGCCCCCTGCCGGGCGGGAAAGTAGCGGCTCGCGGTCGAAATGCCCGGCACGTCCGGCGGTGAGCCCATGAGGCTGCGCTGGAGGGTGAGAGCGACGTGGCGTTGCTGTTCGTAGAGCCGGGCGAGCATCTCCTCGGCGGCCTTGCGCTCCGTGACGTCGCGGATGGCCGCGGAGACGAGCGTCCCGTCGGGGGTCTCCAGGGGGCTCAGGCTGATCTCGACCGGGAACTCGCGCCCGTCCCGGCACAGGCCGTACAGCTCGAGCCCCGCGCCCATGGGTCTGACCTGCCGGTTGACGAAGTAGCCGTCGCGGAAGGAGGAGTGGTGGCCGCGGAACCGGTGGGGTACGAGCACCTCGACGGGCCGCCCGAGCAAATCCTCGCGCGCATAGCCGAAGAGCGCCTCGGTCTGGGCGTTGACCAGCTGGATGGTGCCGCTCTCGTCGACGATCACCATCGCGTCGGGGGCCGCCTCCAGCAGGGCCCGGAACCGTTCCTCGGCGGCCCGGCGCTCGCTGACGTCCCGCACGGCAGCCGAGATCAGCAGGCCCTCGGGGGTCTCCAGCGGGCTCAGGCTGATCTCCACGGGGAACTCGCGCCCGTCGCGGCGCAGACCGTACAGTTCCAGCCCCGCCCCCATCGGGCGGACCTGGCGGCTGGCCGCGTAGCCGAGCCGGTGGCGCGGATGCTGACCACGGAACCGCTCGGGCACCAGCACATCGATGGGGCGCCCCAGGAGTTCCTTCCGGGGGTAGCCGAACAGGGCCTCGGTCTGGGCATTGACCAGGCGGATCACCCCGGCGTCGTCCACGATCACCATCGCGTCCGGTGCCGCTTCCAGCAGAGCCCTGAAGGGCTCTTCGGTCGTCGCTGCCATGCTGCGCCTCGCACTCGCCGGATCCCGCAGAAGGTACATCGGACCACGCGGCCGAAAACCGCACTCCGGAATGACCGGGATCCGTCCACAATTGACCGGCTGTGAACGTGTCCGCCGAACGCCTGCGAGCCAGGCCTCGAGGGACCGGTCGGCCCGACCCCGCGGCCGGGAGCCGGACGTGACGTGAAGTGGCCCCGACCGGGTTCAGCTGTCTCGCGGTCCCGGCCGGCCTTGACCCGGCCCGTGCGCCCGCAGTGCGGTCAGACCTCGTTCGTACTCTTCTTCGTCGATCTCGCCTCGGGCGAAGCGTTCGGCGAGCAGTTGCCTGGCGGAGGGCGCAGCCGGGGGCTGCGTCGGGCCCGAGGGGTAACGGTCGACGCTGCGGAGGAACAGAACGACTGCCCCGACGGCCAGGGCCACGAAGAGAACCATGCTGAACGACATGACGAACCAGCCCCATCCGCCCATTCCGTGGTCGTACCCGAACATGGTTCACGCTCCTGCTGCGATGGTCCGGGACATGGCACTCGGTGGCATGTCCCCCGTGTCCTCACTGTCCGTCGGCCCTTGTCGTCCGGGCATGGGCCGGTCGGGGGCGCGAGCAGGGCCGATGGGCCCATCCCCCTTGCGCAGGGCCCGGGAGACCGTCTGGCCTTCCGGCAGGGCAGGGCCCTCGCGGGAGGCACACCGCCGGGCAGCGGCTGCCGCCCGCCGCCCACACGTGCAGCAGCCTCAGGGAGCCTCGCGAAGCTGTGCCCCGCGTGCGGCACGGGTCCGATCGGGCCCGGCTCCGGACCGTTCGGCCCTCCTCCTCCCGTGGCATTCGGCGGATCGTGGTCATGGCGTCCTATGGCCTTCCCGTCCGGGTGGATGGCTGTGACGGCAGGAGGTGTCTCATGAAGCACATCAAGGTCGGAGACCTGATGACCGACGAGGTCGTCTCGGTCCTGACGTCCACCCCTTTCAAGGATGTCGCCAAGCTGCTCGCTCAGCACGACATCAGCGGACTGCCGGTCCTCGACGACGACGACCGGGTGCTCGGCGTCGTCTCCGAGAGCGACCTGATCGGCCGCGCCGCCGCCGATCACCCCCCGATGGGCGAAGAGCCCGATGCCGGCCGAGGCGGAGCCGCGTTCCCGTCCGAGGCGACCTTCACCGCCGGTGAGGTCATGTCCGCGCCGGCGGTCACGGTCCACGCGGACGAGACCGCGGCAGGAGCCGCCCGGCTGATGGCCCGCAGGAGCGTCGAGCGGCTGCCGGTCGTGGACGACGAGGACCGCCTCGTCGGCATCGTCACCCGACGTGACCTGCTGTGGCTCTTCCTGCGACCGGACTCGGAGATACGACACCGCGTGGTCGCGGACATACTCGTGGACACCTTGGGGCTCGGCGCGGACGTGGTCACCGTCCATGTGGTGGACGGCATCGTGACCCTGGAGGGCCGACTGGAGAAACAGAGCCAGATTCCGGTCCTGATCCGCCTCACCAACCAGCTGGACGGTGTGGTCGCCGTCGCCCCCCGTCTGACGGCCCGCATCGATGACTCCCAGATCACCCCTCAGCACCGCAGCGCCCTCGGGATGTCCCTGTGACCGCGACGTCCGGTACCGGTTCATTCGGGACCGGGACCGATCCGGCTGTACGGGCTCCCTGGAGGCGGGCTGAACACCGGATACGAGGCCGTCGGCCGGCAGCCGGTGGCAGGCCACGGCCCTGGACGGCCGGCGCGGACCGCGTCGCCTCGCGCACCTCCGTGAAGCAGCGGGGGCTGGTCGGCCCTGTAGAGGGCCACTCGGCCCCTCCTCGGTCGTCGCGCCGCAGGCGACGCTGGAAGAGGACCGCGGCCCCGCGCCGCCCGAGGAGGTTCTGACCATGAAGCACCATGTGACCGTCGGCGTGGACGGCTCTCCAGAGAGCCGGGCCGCGGCCCGCTGGGGCGCCCGGGAGGCAGCCTTGCGCGAAGTGCCGCTGCGGCTCGTCCACGCCGTCGACTGGCTGATCAGTCCTGCGGTACCGGTGCCGGGCCGCGAAGTGGCCGACCGTTGGGCCGACGAGGCGCTCACCGAGGCATTGGAGGACGTGCGACGCCGGCATCCCGGCCTGGAGGTCTCGACGAGATGCCTCTCCGGCAGGCCGGCGGCGGCCCTGGCCGCGGAGGCGGCCGACGCCGGGCTGCTCGTACTCGGCTCCCGCGGGGTGAAAGGCCTGGCCGGCTTCCTCATCGGCTCGGTGAGCCTGTCGACGCTCGTGGCCACGGAGACGCCGGTGGCGCTCGTACGCATGTCGGACACCCCCGACGAGTCGGCACCCACCCGGTACCGGGAGATCGTCGTGGGTGTCGACATCCACGAGGCAGCGGACAGGGTCCTCGCCTTCGCCTTCGAAGAGGCCGCCCGTCGTGGCTGCGCCCTGCGTGCGGTCCACGCCTGGAAGATGCCTTCCATGTATCAGTACGCCCCCTTCTTCGACCCGGAGAACGAGCGGGAGGTCGGCCGGAGCGTCACCGTGATGCTCGACGACATGCTGATGCCGTGGCGGCACAAGTTCCCGTCCCTGAGCGTCACCCACGAGGCGTTCATGGGGCCCGCGGACGACCAGCTCGTCCGGGCCTCAGCGGGCGCGGACCTCGTTGTGGTGGGCCGCCGTCTGCGCCGCTCCCCTCTGGGGGCGCACCTGGGCTCCGTGGCTCATGCGGTCCTGCACCACGCCGCCGCCCCCGTAGCGGTCATAGCTCACGACTGACGGCCCCACTCGCAAGGGAGATCGGACCATGTCTCACCGCACTGTCGCAGACGTCATGACCCGGAGCGTGGCTACGGCCGACCCCGAGGCATCACTCAAAACGGTCGCTCGGAGCCTCGGTGACAACGGGGTCTCCGCCCTGCCCGTCGTGGACACCCGTCACCGCCCCATCGGCATCGTCTCCGAAGCCGACCTCCTCCGCAGGCAAGCCGGCCTGCCCGACGCCCAAGGGCGTGATCCCCTCCGCAGTCCGGCGCCCACGGGCCGTTCCTCCATGGATGCCCGGACCGCCGGCGATCTGATGTCCGCCCCCGTCCTGACCGCCCGGCCGGAGTGGGGCATCGTCGAAACGGCCCGCTTCCTGCACGAGCGGGGCGTGAAGCGTCTGCCGGTGGTCGACGAGACCGGAACCCTGGTGGGCATCGTCAGCCGTACCGACCTGCTGCGTCCCCTGCTGCGTCGCGACGATGCCATCCGCGATGAGATCGTCGACGACGTGCTGGGCCGGACCCTCAGGATGACACCCGGCGGCGTGACGGTGACCGTACGCGACGGGGTCGTCTCCTTGAGCGGCCAGGTCGAGGACCGGTCCGCCATTCCGGTCGTGGAACGACTGTGCCAGTCGGTCGACGGGGTCGTCAGCGTGGACCAGGCACTCGGCTACGCGATCGACGACATGGCCCCCATCGCCGATCCGCACCGAGCCGCCCGTTGACCCGCACGGCAAAAGGCGGAAAGAGCCCGCCCGCTTCTCGCGGATCCCGATCGTGCGGTGCACGGCCGCCGGCCGCTTCGCCGCATCCCCTCAGGGGCTCTCTCCGCCGCTTTCGTGAAAGCACGACCGGACGGCGGTGCGACAGGGCCGACCAGCCCCAGGTCGCCCCCTGGCGGCCCTACCGCCGACGGGCGACAACGTGGACGCTCGGACCTATGAGGACGCCGCTCTGGAGGAATCATGAAGCACCTGCGCACCGTCGACGACGTGATGACCCATGCCGTCATCTCGGTCGACCGCGGAACACCGTTCAAGGACATCGTGGAGGCCATGCGGCAGTGGCGGATCAGCGCCCTGCCCGTCCTGTCAGAGGACGGACGGGTCGCCGGCGTGGTGTCCGAAGCGGATCTGCTGCTCAAGGCCCAGGGCGCGGACGAGTCCCGCGCGGTCACCGCCGGGCAGCTGATGACCGTACCCGCGGTCACCGTGACCAAGGACGCCACCATCCCCGGCGCCGCCCGCCTGATGGCCCGCGGCCACCTCAAGCGGCTCCCCGTCGTCGACGGCGACGGCCGCCTCATCGGCGTGGTCAGCCGCGGCGACCTCCTCAAGATCTACCTCCGCCCGGACGCGGACATCGCCGAGGAGCTCCGCCAGCTGATCATGGCCGAGCTCATCCCCGCCGGATCGGCCACGGTCCAGGTCCATGTGGCCGACGGCATCGTCCACCTGGACGGTTCCGTCCCGGACCCGGCCCTCAAACACGTGCTGGTGCGCGTCGCGCGCACCGTACCGGGGGTCGTGGACGTCACGGCCGTGCGCCTCGACGCCGAAGTCCGCGCGTGAAGGAGGCCGACGATGAGGCACCGCAGCGTCGCCGACCTGATGACCCCGACGGCCGTCAGCGTCCAGCGGGGCACCCCGTTCAAGGAGATCGCCAGGCTCCTCAAGGAGTTCGACATCTCCGCCGTGCCCGTGGTGGACGAGGCCGAACGTCCCGTGGGCGTCGTCTCCGAAGCCGACCTGCTCCGCGAGCGCAGTTCCGGCAGCGGCGCGAACACCGCCGCCGATCTCATGACCAGCCCCGCCGTCACCGCACAGACCGAATGGAGCGTGGTCCGCGCAGCGCGGGTCATGCGGGGGCGCCGGGTCAAGAGACTGCCCGTGGTGGACGCCGCCGGCCGGCTGATCGGCATCCTGAGCCGCAGCGACCTGCTTCAGCTCTTCCTGCGCAGGGACCACGCGATCCAGGAGGAGATCCTCGAAGACGTCCTGACCCACACCCTCGGGCTCAGCCCGTCGTCCTTGACGGTCGAGGTCGACGACGGGCTGGTGACCCTCAGCGGCACCGTCAGCCGGCGCAGCCTGGTCCCCATCGTGCTGCGCCTGTGTCAGAGCGTCGACGGCGTCGTGGACGTGGTCAACCGGCTCGACCACGAGCAGGACGACGTGCCGGCCGGCGCACGGACGCCCACCGAGCGGTAGGAGAAGAGCATGAAGCATCGGGAAGTCGGAGAACTGATGACCCGCGAGGTCGTCACCGTCCGCAACAACGCTCCGTTCAAGGAGATCGCCCGCACCCTGACGGAACACAAGGTGTCGGCCGTACCTGTCGTCGACCGTTCCGGCCACCCGCTCGGCGTGATCTCCGAACGGGACCTGCTGCCGAAATCCGCAGGCCAGAGCGACTACTTCCGGTCACTTCCCGAACGGGAGACCTGGGAGGAGGACAAGGCTGCGGGTACGCGCGCCGAGGAGCTGATGTCCTCGCCTCCCGTGTGCGCCAGACCGGACTGGACCGTCGCCGAAGCCGCCAGGCTGATGGAGGCCCAAGGAGTCAAACGGCTCCTGGTCGTGGACGAATCGGACGTACTGATCGGTATCGTCAGCCGACGGGACCTGCTGCGGATCTTCCTCCGGGACGACGAGGACATCCGTCACGAGATCATGGGTGACGTGCTCGACCTCAGCCTGCGCCAGAGCCCCTCGGCCATCACCGTGGGCGTCACCGACGGCCGGGTCGAGCTGCAAGGAACGGTCGACTACAAAAGCCTCATCCCACTCATCGAACGCCTCTGCCGGACCGTGGACGGCGTGGTGTCCGTCACCTCACGTCTCGGCTACGCCATCGACGACACGGATTCCGCCTGAAGCAACCGCCGATCCGCCTAGAGGCGGGCGGCGACGAGCTACGGCCGGACGCCGGGCCGGCCAGCAGCCCGTCCGACGTGACCGACGCCGGTTGATCAAGGCCCCAGACCTCGCCTCCGTCCACCGCACCGGAGACGGGGCCGGTCGGTCCCACGGGGGACCGACCGGCCCCTCCACGGGAGACCGTCGGGCGGGCAGGCTTGAGTCAGCGCGGTGAGCGCCGCCCCCTGCAGAAGGAGTGGGAGACCATGGCGAACCGAGTGACGGTCGGCCTCGACGGGTCCTCGGAAAGCACGGCGGCTGCCCGCTGGGCAGCCCATGAAGCCGAGCTCCGCGGTGCCTCCCTGGACCTGGTCCACGCAGAGGAATGGCTGGAGAACCCTCCCCTTCCCGTCACGACCACCGAGGACCGTCGGCGGTGGGCCGGGGCCGTCCTCCGCGACACCGCCGAAGACGTGCGCCGCGTGCATCCGTCGTTGAAGGTCGGCACCCGCCGAGTGAGCGGACTGCCTTCCGTGGCGCTCACGCACGCCGCCGAGGACTCCGACATGCTCGTACTCGGCTCGCGCGCGCTCGGCAGCGTCGCCGGGTTCCTCGTCGGGTCCACCGGCTTCGCCATCGTCACCGAGGCCGCGCGCCCCGTCGTACTGGTCCGGTCGGTGGACCGCGCGGGCAATCCGCCGGACGGTGCCCGCGACCGTGGGCCCATCGTGGTCGGCGTGGACATCCACCGGCCCTGTGACAAGCTGCTCGCCTTCGCCTTCGAGGAGGCGTCCCACCGCCACTGCCCGCTCGTGATCATCCACGGCTGGTCGCCACCGCCCGTCTTCAGCTACGCACCGGCTCTCGACCCGGGGGTCCAGCAGGAAATGGCCAACGGCATCACCACCACGATGGCCGAGATGATCCGCCCCTGGCACGAGAAATATCCTTCGCTGCGGGTCGACTCCCGGGCCACCCTCGGCCAGCCGGCGATTCAGATCCTCGACGCGGCCTCCGCCGCCGCCCTCGTCGTCGTCGGCCGCCGTGTCCGCCGCTCCGCATTCGGCACTCACATCGGCCCCGTCACACACGCCGTGATGCACCACGCGGTCTCGCCGGTCGCCGTCGTCGCACACGCATGAGGCCCACCGCACAGGCAGGAAAGTCCCATGACCGCATCGCTTCCGAACCCGGCAGAGATCGTTCCGCTCATCGAGGATGCAGTCACGGCTCCGTCCATGCACAACGCCCAGCCATGGAAGTTCCTCTACCGACCGGCTTCCGGGCTCATCGAGTTGTACGGCGACCCGGACCGTGTCATGCCACATGGCGACCCGGACCACCGCGCCCTCCATTTGGGCTGCGCCGCCGCCCTGTTCAACCTACGGGTGTCCGCAGCCGCGGCAGGCTGGGGCACAGGCGTACGGTTGCTGCCCGACCCGGACGATCCGTGGTTGCTGATCGCTGCCGACCTCCGGGAACCCGGGCCGACGGACAGGGATCTTGGAACTCTCCATCCAGCCGTTCGGCAACGCCACTCCAGCCGATTTCCTTTCGCGGAGGAGGAGATCCCTCCGGCGCTGTTGGACGGTCTGCGAGCCGCCGCTCTTCTCGAAGGGTGTCGCCTGGCCGTGCCGGACGCCTGGCACACCGACACCGTTCTGGGCCTGGTGCACGACTCCGAGCACCGTGAGGAGATGGATCCCGCCATGACGGCGGAGACGAAGGCGTGGACCCATGCCGGCACACCAGAGGAGCGGACCCGTCCCGACGGGATCCCCGTGGACGCATTCGGCCCGAAGCACTCGGGTCGTGGTGGGGTCGTGCGCGACTTCGGTCGCTCCCGGCCCGTTCCGGGGCGCGGGTGGGCCGCCTTCGAGCAGAACCCGCACATCGTGCTGCTGGGCACTGCGGGTGACGGGCCCGAGGACTGGCTACGGGCAGGACAGGCCCTGCAGCGGGTTCTCCTTCAAGCCACCGCCGACGGACTGGTCACGTCCATGACTTCGCAGCCGCTCGAATGGCCCGCGCTCCGCTGGACGGTGCGCGATCCGGGCTCGGCGATGACCCACGTCCAGATGGTGATCAGGATCGGCTACGGACCGCAGGGTCCCGTGACGCCCCGACGCCCCGTTGCCGAGGTACTGGACATCCGGTGAAGCCCAAGATCGAACTCTCGCCGGTACGTTCGTTGCGGCGGGCGCGCCCCTGCACGCGGCTTCGCCGTTCTCCTTAATCCGGCTCCATGTAAGGGCGGCGGAAGACCGGGGCCTGGCCGGAGCCGTAAGGGCGTACGGCCGCCATCGCCTGGACGACCGCGACCTCCAAGGGGCCGCCGGTGTCGACGGGGACGGCCTCCTCCCACGGCGGTTCCGCGGCAGCCATGGCCTCGGCCACCTCAGGGGTGGCGTCGGACGCTCCGGGGGCGCGGGTGGTCAGGCGCGCCGTCGACACGTCGCCCGGGGCCTGGCAGTGCAGGGCCACCAGGTCGGCGCTGGTACGTTCGGCCATGCGCAGAGCGGCCTCGCGTTGTGCGGCATCGGACCAGGTGGCGTCGAGTACGACGGACTCGCCCCGTGAGAGCAGCACGGACGCCCGGTCGAGCAGGGCCGCGTACGTCCTCGCGGTCCACTCGGGCGTGTACAGCCCCTCGCCGTAGCCGGCGGCCGCGGATTCCTCCGCCGGGATGCCTGCCAGCTCCTTGCGCAGGCGGTCGCTGCTGAGCAGCGTGACGCCCAGACGATCGGCCAGGGCGCCGGAGAGCGTGGACTTCCCGCTGCCCGGGAGGCCGCCGACGAGGGTCAGGCCGACGGCGGAAGTGCGCAGGTGGCGCAGCGTCGTGGTGACCAGGCGCCGTGCTGCCGCCTCCGCGCCCCGGGCGCCTTGAGCTGCCTGGATCAGGGACACCTTGGCCCGGACGAACGCGCGGTAGGCGACGTAGTGGTGCCACAGGGACGGCGGTGCGGGGTCGCCGGAGTACTCGCCGTACTGGGCGAGGAAGAGCGCCGCGGCCTCCGGGGCACCCGTCTGCTCCAGGTCCATGGCGAGGAAGGCCGCGTCGTCGAGGCCGTCGACGTAGCGGAGGCGGTCGTCGAATTCCAGACAGTCCAGGACGCGGGGGCCGTCGTCGAGGCAGAAGATGTCCTGGGCGAGCAGGTCGCCGTGGCCGTCGACGACCCGTCCCTGCTCGATCCGGGCGTCGAACAGCGTCTCGCGGCCTGCGAGATAGCGACGCACCAGGCGCTCCACCTCCTCCACCCCGTCGAGCAGGCCACCTTCTTCGGTCAGTCCCCTGACCTGCGTGAAGCTCGCTTCCCAGCGTGCGGACAGCGCGTCCCGCCTGCCCTGCTCGTCGATGTCCGGGCCGCGGGGCGCGTCCGCGTGACGGGAGGCGAGCAGGCGTGCGACGGACCGCAGGACGTCGTCGACGTCGGCGCCTTCATTCACGAGCCGGGACAGCCGGCGTTCCGCCGGCATGCGACGCATCACCACGAGGGGTTCGGACGTGTCGGCGTCCGGTCCGCGAAATTCGCCCAGCCCCAGGTAGACATCGGGAGCGAAGCGACGGTTGAGGGCGATCTCCCGTTCGCAGACGGTCCGCCGGGCCGCTGTGGTCGTGTAGTCGAGGAATCCCAGGTCGACCGGCTTCTTCAGCTTGTAGGCGCGGTCACCGACGAAGAACAGGACCGCGGTGTGCGTCTCGCACACCTCTGCCCGCGGGAGCGGCGGGACATCGAGGCCGGTGCCGGTCCGGAGCGCGGACGCGTCGGTGCGGTGCGCCGGCACCGGTGGCTCCTCGCTGTGGCTCGGCTCAGTCATGGGGAATGACGGCGACGGGGCAGCGCGCGTGATGGATCGCGGCGGTGGCCACGGAACCCAATGGAGGTGCCAGCGCGGGACGATGCCTGCGTCGGCCGACGACCAGCAGCCCTGCGTCCTTGGCAGTCCGGACCACGACCTTGGTCGGGCTTTCAAGACCGATACCGGAAGTCACCTGCACGCTCGGGAACTTCTCGCGCCAGGGGCGGAGAGCGTCACTCAGGAGCTTCTGCGCGTCCTGCCTGATCTTTTCGGTCACGTCGTGGTCCGTGCCCCAGGGAACGTGAGCGTGGAGGGGCATGCTTCGGCCGTGGACGGCTTGCAGGGGAACGCCTCGTGCCGCGGCGGCGGCGAAGGAGAACGCGAGCAGGTCGTCGCACGGACCGTGCAGTTTCAGGGCCACCACCACGGCGCCCGAGGCGCCCGGAGCGGACGGCGGACCCTCTTCGCGCGTCCCGGCGCGCACCAGGACCACCGGCCGCTCGGCCCGTGCCACGACGGGCATGCTGACGTCGCCCAGGAAGTAGCTCTCGACGGGCTCCAGTCCTCGCGAACCGAGCACGGTCATCTCGGACTCCGCCGACGCCTTCAGCAGCGCCTCCTGAGCGTCCTCGGCGACCAGGTTGCCGACGATGGTCAGGCCCGGGTGGCGAGCTTGGAGCTCCGCCTTCGCGTGGTGCACGATCCGCTTCGCCCAGTAGTTCTGGTCCATCTCGGAGGGGATGTGGACCGGTTCCGGCGTCAGCAGGGGCCACGCGTGCAGCAGTCGCAGGGTGAGTCTGCGGCGGTCGGCTTCGTCAGCGGCCCAACGGGCGGCGGCGAGGCTCTCGGGTGAGCCGTCGAGGCCCACGGTGACGACTGGCTCCATGCCGACTGCTCCGTCTGGTAGTGACTGGAAGGGCGGTGAGGTGTCCGGTTCCGGCCGGCCGGAGCCCTGTCGTCCCCGCGCTGGCGCCGGTAGCCGTGAAGCGACCGTAAGCGGTACTCGATGACGCATCTGTGCCAACGCGCCGAGCGCACGGCCGTATGTCATCCGGGGAGCACATGCAGCCTTCCCGCAGTGCGCTGGAGCCGGAGGCGGTCCCGGCCGGTGAGGTCGCGCCTGGGCGCGATCACCGAATGTGCTCGACGTCCAGTTCCAGGAAGTGGGCCGAGCACGAGATGCACGGGTCGTGGTTGCGGACGGCCCGCTCGCACAGCCGGGTGAGCTCGGCCTCTGACGCCTCGCCCCGATCGAGCCCGGCCTGGACCAGCCGGCGCAGGTCCTCCTCGATGGCGCCCTGGTTCTGGGCGGTCGGCGGCACGATGCGGGCGTCCGTGACACGCCCCCCGTCGTCGAGCGCGTAGCGGTGGTAGAGCAGGCCGCGTGGTGCCTCCGTGGCACCGTGCCCGGTGCCGGCCCGGGCCGGCACCTCCACGCACGGGCCGGGCGGACGCTCGTACTCCGTGATGATCCGCAGGGCCTCCTCCACCGCGTACAGGACTTCCACCGCCCGGACGAGGATGCTTCGGTACGGGTTCCTGCAGACCGCTCCCCGTCCGGCACCGGCGCGTGACGGGGGGTCACCCAGTCCGGCCTCCCGTGCGGCTTCCAGAGCCAGTGGGGACAGCAGGTGGCCGCTGACCGCCCAGCGGGCGAGGGAGCCGGTGAGGTGCCTTCGGCCGTCCAGCCGGGAGTGGAGTGCGGTGGAGTGGGAGACCTGCTCCTCGGCCACGTGGTCGCTGAAGTCCGGCAGGGGGAAGCCGTACGGCGGGAGCGTCGCGTCGTACGGGAGCACGCTGGGGACACCGGACTCGATGGCGTAGGTGCCGGTCTCGGCGAGGGCGAGCAGGTCGGCCGTGCACTCGGCGTCCGGGAATTCGAAGCCGGCGACCCAGCGCACCGTGTCCCAGGCGTCGTCGAGGGCCGTGCGCAGCCGTTCTTCCAGGGGACGGAGTTCGGCGCGGGTCGGAGCGCGGTGGAAGCCGCCGATCCGGACGTTGACCGGGTGGATGGCCCGGCCCCCGAGCAGTTCGACCACGGCGTTGCCGGTCTGCTTCAGGCGCAGTCCCCGCTCGACGTGCTCGGGATGGGAGCGGGAGAGACCGATCACGTCGTCCTCGCCGAGGAAGTCCGGTGCGTGCAGCATGTGGATGTGCAGTGTCTGGCTCTCGATCCATTCGCCGCAGTACAGCAGTCGGCGCAGGGCGGCCAGTTGTCCGTCGACGACGATGCCGCACGCGTCCTCGATGGCACGGCAGGCGCTCATCTGGTAGGCGACGGGGCAGATCCCGCAGATGCGGGAGGTGAGGTCGGGTGGCTCCGTGTGGGCTCTGCCCCGGAGGAAGGCTTCGAAGAACCGCGGCGGCTCGTAGATCTTGAGCCGTGCTTCGGTGACCGTGCCGTCGTGGATCCTCAGGTGCAGTGCGGTCTCACCCTCCACACGGGCGAGTGAGGGGATGCGCAGCTCCTGGTACCGGGGCGTGGGATCGCTCATCCCGGTCCTTCAGCATCGGTCACGCCGGGCTGTCCTTGCTCCTCCACGGCGGTGAAGGCGGTCACGTTGAAGGTGTGCAGGAACCTGCCGATGTCCTCCTCGCTCATCCCGTCACGCTGCATGAGCGGAACCAGCGCGGGAAGGTTCGTGGTTCCGGCCGGCCCGAAGCAGCCGTAGCAGCCGCGCCCGTAGGTCGGGCACAGGGCCCCGCAGCCCGCGTGGGTGACGGGGCCGAGGCAGGGTGTGCCGTGGGCGACGGTGACGCAGACGTTGCCGCGCCGTTTGCAGGCGAAGCAGACGCTGTGGTTCGGGATGGCGGGCTTGCGTCCGGCGAGGAACGCGGTGATGACCTCGACGAGCTGACCGCGGTCGATGGGACAGCCGCGCAGTTCGAAATCGACGGGTACGTGGGCCGAGACCGGCGTGGAGGTCGCGAGGGTCTCGATGTAGTCGGGGCGGGCGTAGACGGTCGCCAGGTACCCCTCGACATCGGCGTAGTTGCGCAGCGCCTGTACGCCGCCCGCCGTGGCGCAGGCCCCGATGGTGACGAGGTGGCGGGCTTCGGCGCGGATGCGCCGGATGCGCTCCACGTGCTCGGGTGTGCTGACCGACCCTTCGACGAGCACGAGGTCGTACGGGCCGGGCGCGGCTTCGCTGGACGCCTCCAGGAAGTGGGCGATCTCCAGTTCGGCGGCGATGCCGAGCAGTTCGTCCTCGCAGTCGAGGAGAGTGAGCTGACAGCCGTCGCAGGAGGCGAACTTGAACACGCCGAGGCGGGGGCGGGCAGGGGGCTGAGGTGTGGTGGGGGTGCTCATCTCACAGTTCCCGGACGGTGAGCAGGGGCTCGGCCTGGTCGTAGCCGACGACCGGGCCGTCGCGGCAGAGCAGCAGGGGTCCGAGCTGGCAGTGTCCGCAGTGGCCGGTGGCACAGCGCATGTTGCGTTCGAGGGAGACCCGGATGCGGTCGGGACGTACCCCTTGGTGGATCAGGGCGCGTGCGGTCGCGCGCATCATCACCTCGGGACCGCAGACGAAGGCGACCGTGTCCGAAGGTGTGAACCGGGCCTCGCGGAGCAGCGTGGTGACGACGCCGACCCGGCCGGTCCAGCCGCCATCGGGCCGATCGACCGTGACGGCGCCGAACGGCTGTCCCCAGGCGGGGAACTCGTCCCCGTACAGCAGATCGGCGGGGGTCCGGGCGCCCGCGAGGACGTTCAGCCGCCCGAACGCCTGGGGCTCGGCCAGAACCGTCTCGACGAGGGGACGCAGCGGAGCGAGCCCGATGCCTCCGGCGATGACGAGCAGGTCATTGCCATGTGCGGCGGCCGGGTCCCAGGCGGTGCCGAAGGGGCCGCGCACGCCGACCCACCCGCCGGTCCGCAGCCCGCACAGTGCGCGGGAGACGGCCCCGACGGCGCGGACCGTGTGCGTCAGCCGGTGCCCGTCCGTGAGCCGGGACACGGACACCGGGATCTCGCCGGCACCGAACGCGTACAGCATCGCGAACTGGCCGGGTGCGAAGGGCTCCAGGGCTTCCGCGGCGGGTTCCAGTACGAGCGTGACCGTGTCGTGCGTCTCGGCTCGGCGGTCCACCACGCGGTAGGAGAGGGGCGTGAGCGTCATGGCACCGGCCCGCTCCCCTGCGGTCCCGGCGGTCCGTACAGGTCGAGCAGCCGGGTGCGGGTGGCTCGGAGCCGGTCGCCGATGGTCCCGGCGACGACGGTGACCAGCGACAGGCCCAGCGCCGTGTCCTCGGCGCACAGGTCATGGACCGCGGCGGCGTCGAATTCCCAGGCGTGGACGGGGTCCCGGGTCTCGGCCGCGAGGTGCCACTGCCGTGGCGGGCACAGCCATGACCAGCCGAGCAGGCTGCCGGCGCCGATGGTCTCGACGACCACTCGCCCCCGGCCGGGCATGTGGATGTCGAGCGCGACCGTGCCCGAGCGGATGACCCAGAAGCGGTCGGCCTCCTCCCCTTCCTCGAAGATCCGCGTGGCACCGGGAAGGGCGACTTCACGGGCGAGGGCCATCAGCTTCCCGCGGTGCTCCGCCGTCAGAGCGGTGAACACCCCCTCGCCGGGAGGCCCACCCGGATGCGGGGTCACGGCGTGCTCTCCCGCTGCGTGGCCTCTTGGTGCAGGGCGTGGGCTTCCTCGGTGAGGTCGATGCCCGTGGGACACCAGACGATGCACCGGCCGCAGCCGACACAGCCGGAGCTGTCGAACTGGTCGTGCCAGGTACCCAGCTTGTGCGTGAGCCACTGGCGGTAGCGGCTGCGCGGGGTGGACCGGACCGGGCCGCCGTGGAGATGCGAGAAGTCCAGGTCGTAGCAGGAGTCCCAGAGGCGCCAGCGCTCGGCGTGATCGCCGGTCAGGTCGGTGACGTCCTCCGTGGTGGTGCAGAAGCAGGTGGGGCAGACCATGGTGCAGTTGCCGCAGCTGAGGCACCGGGCGGTGACGTCGTCCCAGCGATCCGCTTCCAGGTTGTCCCGCATCAGCGTGGGCAGGTCCACCGGCGGCATGGAGCGGCCCATGCGTTCGGCGGCGGCGCTCACGGCCTGGGTCGCAGCCGCCCGGGTGGAGCCGTCGGGGCTCCGTCCCGGCAGTTCCGCGAGGACCGCGGCTCCCTCCTCGCTCCCGCTCCGGCACAGGAAGCGGTGGCCCTCATCGTCCACGACCTCGGTGAGCGCGAGGTCGTACCCGGCGTCGGCGGCCGGCCCGCTCCCCATCGAGACGCAGAAGCAGGTGGCACCCGGCTCGGTGCACTCGGCGGCGATCAGGAATGCACCCGTCCGTCGTGCCAGGTAGGCGGGGTCCCGGTACTTGCCTCCGCTCATCACCCGGTCCAGGATCTGGATGGCACGCAGATCGCAGGGCCGCACGCCGAGGAACGCGTACGAAATGCTCTCCTGCTTCTCCTCCCGGACTACCGGCGCACCGTCCGGGCCGCGGTCCGCGGACCACTGGCGGACGCGCTGCGGATGGAGGAACGACTTCCACGACTGGGGTCCCGCGCTGTGTGCGAAGGCCGCCCCGTCCTCGCGGCGGCGGAGCCGGTACCGGCCCGCCTCCAGCTCGACCCCCCACCCGTAGGGAAGGGCATCGGCGGAGTCCAGTTCGTCGAGGACGATCGCGCCGTCGCGCACGGTCGGGCCGATCACCGTGCGGCCGCGCGCCTTCAGGACACGCACGAGCGCGGCCAGACCGTCGCGGTCGAGAACCGTCCCGGCCTGGTGGTCGAGGGCGGCTCCGCCATCCGAAGCGTCGGTCATGGTGCACCTCTCGGTCTCCACGTGCCTAGATCCGGCAGCATGTCAGACCGGCGGGCTCCCGGGTTCGAACCCGGTCCGGCGAGTCCGTTCGCCGTGTGTGCGGACGTCTTCCTCGATGCGCCGGGCCAGATCCGGCAGAGCGGCCGCCACCGCCGGGGTGAGCCCCGCGCCCAGCGAGCGGTCCGCTCCCTCGACCGCGTACACGATGAGGCGGCCGGGACCGCGCCCGAGACTGTCGGCGAGGCGCAGGGCCTCGGCGAGCCCCAGCCCGTGGGTGCTCTGCCTGCCCGCGGCAGCCGGGTGCGGCATCTCGCCCGGGGCCGCACACCACCGGTGTGCACGGCCGGGCTGCGCCGCGGGTGGGAAGCAGGCGTCGATGACGAGGGTGAGGGCCTTGTCCTCCCAGAGGGTCATCAGGCGGCCGGGGTCTCCGTCGCTCCGGGCGAGCTCGGTACCCGAGGGAAGAGGCCGCCGTGCTTCCCGTGCGCACAACAGCGCGATGGTGGCCCACCCCACCCCGTCATCGCGCCGGAACTCGTTGCCGATCCCGATGACCGCCGTGCCGGCGAGCGACTTCATAGGTACCCGCTTCCCGCTTCGGGCGTCTCCGGCCACAGCCTGCCCTGCTCGCGGGACCGGGTCCTGCGGCACGGGGCAAACGGCGCAAGGAGCAGTACCGAGTGTGCGGCCACTCGGACACGTGCAAGGCCGGCTCAGGGCTTCTGGGGAGCGTGGTCACCGTGCCCGTGGTCGCGGGCGAAGGCGTCGAGCGCCTGCCTGGGCGAACCCTGGGTGTGCAGGAAGCGTTCGTCCAGGATGCTCGCGAGGTCTGCAAGGGCGGAACGCAACACCATGGAGGCGAGCCGGACATCCCGGTGTCCGGCATCCGAAGCCTCATCGGCGATGTCGAGGGCGTAGCCGATCTGGTGGGCGAGGGAGGTCCGGTCGTCGCCGTCGTGGAAGTAGTAGGACTCCGCGTACTGGAGGAAGTCGACCGCTGCCACGGACAGCGCTGCGGCCAGGCTGTCCAGCATGGCGGCCCCGGCCGGGGAGTCGATCTGCTCCTTCGAGGGATGGGTACGGGAGAGGTGGGAGAGCCGCAACGCCAGCGCCCTGCGGCGCGCCAAAGCCGGATAGATGCCGAGGATCCAGGAGACCGTCGCGGTCAGGAGGGCGAACCCGACCAGCGCCTCCAGGGGTGCGAAGATGCGCAGCCACCCCTCGGCAGGTGCGACGTCGCCGAGACCGAGCGTGGAGAGCGTGACCAGCGAGACGTATGCCGCGTCCAGCAGGCCCGCATGGTCGTCGGGCCGCAACCCGCCCGCGTACACGAACGCCTCGGGCATGTGAGGCCAGTAGATCAGCGCCCAGCCCGCCGCCACGGTCAGGGCCCACAGGGCGACGACGGACACCATGGCGAGCGGGCCGGCCAGGCCGGCTGCCGTGCGACGGGTGCCCAGGACCGACGACAGCCGCCACAGTGTGGTCATGACCAGGCGGCTCAGCCCGCCGTGCCGCGTCGGGTGCCACAGCGTGTGGAACACGTCCCGCAGGATCAGCAGGACCAGGGCCGCGCCCGTGACCGTCACCAGCCAATCCATCCGGCACCCCTTTTCCACCGCGTTTCGCCCAGGTTCGCGCACCTCCGTAGCGGCTGATCGCAGCCCACGCCGCGTGCCGCGCCTTCGTCGAGCCGGACGACCACGTCCTCCCCCTCGACGACGTGGTTCACCGGTCGGGTGGCCGGCAGCGCCCGGTGGGTGAAGACGATGCGGCCCAGCGGCACGGTGCCCAGGAGCCGCAGTGCTTCAGGCGTCCTTGCTTCCTCGCGCGCCGTGCCAGGGCCGAACGGTCCCCCGTCCTGCGGAACCGGGGGCCGGTCGGCCCATGCCCAGCGCCTCTGGAACGGCCCAGAATTGAATCGGAATCGACCGGAGGCCGCCATGAGGACCACTCCCCCTACGAAGATCACCGGCGCGCTGCCTGCTGAACACCGTTCCCGCCTGATGAGCGTCGCGCGGGAGGTCAGCTTTGCCGAGAGCGCCCGCCTCTTCAACGAGGGCGGCCGGGCGGACAGGTTCTGGATCGTCCGAACGGGCATCGTCGCCCTGGACGTGCATGTGCCCGGCAGACAGCCGGCGGTGATCGAAAACCTTGGACCGGGCGAACTCGTGGGGTGCTCCTGGATGCTGCAGCCCGCTGCCTGGAAGCTGGGCGCCGTGGCCACGACGCCTGTGCGCACGTACGAATTCGACGCCGCCGCGGTGCGCACGATGATCGATACCGACCCTGCTTTCGGCTCCGCGATGGGCCACTGGGTCGCGCAGGTGCTCGCGCACCGACTGCACGCCGCCCGTATCCGGCTGCTCGACCTCTATGCCCCGCACGGCAGCGGCAGCTACCTCTGACCGGCGGTGTCCCGCACCTGAAACCCCAGCAGCGAGGAGGGCGTCATGCCCGCGTCCCGGTACACCGTCAGCGATGTCATGACCCACACGGCCGTGGCGATCGGCCGTGAGGCCTCGTACAAGGAGATCGTCGAGCTGATGGACCAGTGGAAGGTCAGTGCCGTTCCCGTCCTGGAGGGCGAGGGGCGCGTCGTCGGGGTGGTCTCCGAGGCTGATCTGCTGCCGAAGGAGGAGTTCCGGCGGGACGACCCCCGGCTCCCCGATCAGCTGGAGGAGGCTTCCAAGGCGGGGGGTGTGCTGGCCGAGGAGCTGATGTCGAGCCCGGCCGTGACCGTCCACCCCGACGCCACCCTCGCCGAGGCTGCCCAGATCATGGCCCGCAGGCACGTGAAGCGCCTCCCCGTGGTCAACGGCGTGGGGATGCTGGAGGGGGTCGTGAGCCGGAGCGACCTGCTGAAGGTCTTCCTGCGCACCGACGAGGAGATCGAGGAGGAGGTCCGCGACGCGGTTCTCGCCGAGCTCGCGCCCCCGGTCGATCTGCAGGCATCGGTGAAGGACGGCGTCGTCACCCTGCACGGATCTCTCCGCAATCGCGCCTTGGTGCCTCTGGTGGCCCGCGCCATCCGTGCCGTGGAAGGTGTGGTGGACGTACGGATGGAGCTGGAAGGGTAGCCCCGCGGAGCTGCCTGAGGCCCTCTACCCGCCTCACTGGGCTCTGGGGCGCGCCACGAGGTGCATCCGCCCGCTCCCTGAGACAATCCGTACGAGACGTGCGCACAGCCGATCGACCACAGGGGCGTACATGTCCGACGTACCGGCGGCCTCCGCCGAGGCTCCCATCCGGGTCTTCCTGCTGGACGACCACGAGGTCGTCCGCCGCGGCCTGTACGACCTGCTGGACGCGGAGCCGGGCATCGAGGTCGTCGGCGAGGCCTCCACCGCCGGACAGGCGCTGGCCCGCGGGCCGGCGCTGCGCCCGGACGTCGCCGTGCTCGACGTCCGGCTGCCCGATGGCGACGGGATCACCGTGTGCCGCGAGCTGCGCTCGCGGATGCCGGATCTCGCCTGCCTGATGCTGACCTCGTTCGATGACGAGGACGCGCTGCTCGACGCGATCATGGCCGGTGCGGCCGGCTACGTCCTCAAGCAGATCAAGGGGTCGGACCTGGTCTCGGCCGTACGGACCGTGGCGACCGGGCAGTCGATGCTGGACCCTGCGACGACCGCCCGGCTGATGCACTCGCTGCGGGACCCGGAGACCGCCAAGGAATCCCAGGACGACCGGCTGGCCACGCTGTCCGAGCGGGAGCGTTCCGTGCTCGAACTGATCGGCGAGGGCCTAACGAACGCGCAGATCGCCAAGCGGCTGTACCTGTCCGAGAAGACGGTCAAGAACCACATCTCGCGGCTGCTGGGCAAGCTGGGGGTGGAGCGCCGGGTGCAAGCTGCCGTCATCGCCGCCCAGGTCCACGAACACGAGCACGGGCACGAGCCGGAGCACGGCAAGGGCCGGAGCTGAGGGCATCGGAGTGCTCCTCACCCGGAGGGCGGGAAGCCGTCTCCATCCAGCGGTACTCGCCATTCCAGTTTCGTGCCCCTCCCGGTCGGCCCGGGCGCCGACACGGAGAGTTCGCCGCCCAGGCATTCGGCCCGCTCGGCAAGATTGCGAAGCCCGCTGCGACGGCCTCCCTCCACCAGCCCCACTCCGTCGTCGGTGACCAGTACCGTCAGTACGCCCTCGACGGCCGAGAGGGAGACTTCTGCCCGGCCCGCGTTCGCATGGCGGGCCACGTTGGTGAGCGCCTCCCCGATGACGGCGAGCGCCGCGTCCGCCGTCGGGGAAGGCACATCGGTGTCGATCAGGCCCTCCATCCGCAGGGCCGGGGTGAAGCCGAGTGTCCGCGCGGCCTCCTCCACGGCCTGGGAGGCACGGAGCCGCAGCTTCGGCGTCACCCCGGGCACCTCGTGTTCACGGAGTCCGAAGATCGTCGAGCGGATGATCTTGATGGTGGCGTCCAGGTCGTCGATCGCCCGCGCGAGTCGTTCCGAAGCCTCCGGATGCTCGACGAAGCGTTGGGCGCTCTGCAGGGTCATGCCGGTCGCGAAGAGCCGCTGGATGGCGAGGTCGTGCAGGTCGCGGGCGATGCGGTCGTGGTCCTCCAGCATGCTCATCTGCTCGGCGTCCCGGCGCCGGTCGGCGAGCTCCAGGGCCAGGGCGGCCTGGCCGGCGAAGCCGGGCAGGGCCGCGATCTCGGTGCGGGCGAACGGCGGGCGGCCGTGTCTGCGGGCCAGGATGAGGACACCGCTCAGCTTCTCCTTGGTGCCGACCGTGACGGCGACGGCCGGGCCGAGGCCCTTCCAGCGTTCCGGCTGCACCGTGATCCGGTCGTCGCTCCCGACATCGGCCACGGTGATCAGCCCGTCCTCCTCGCCCAGGGCTGCGGCGGCCAGGGTTCCCGCACTGCTGGGCAGCACGATGCCGCGATGCGCCTCTGCGCCCTCACCCAGCGCCAGCGAGCCGCGGAGCTCCCCGCCCTGGCCCACGAGGTAGAAGACACCGATGTCGGCGCCCGTGATGTCGCGGGCCCGCTCCAGCATCCCCTCCAGTACCTCCGTCTCGGCCAGGCCGGACAGGAGGGCGCTCGTGAAGTCGGAACTGGCGGCCAGCCAGCGCTCCCGGAGACGTACTTCCTCGTAGAGGCGGGCGTTCTCGATGGCGATGCCGGCTGCCACCGCCAGCGTGGACAGGACCGCCTCGTCCTCCTCGTCGAAGTCGATGCCGCCGCGCTTCTCGGTCATGTAGAGGTTGCCGAACACGTCCTCGCGGACCCGGATGGGAACGCCGAGGAAGGTGTGCATCGGGGGGTGGTGGGCCGGGAACCCGTAGGAGGCGGGGTGATCGGACAACTCCGACAGCCGTAGGGTCTCGGGGTGGCGGATGAGTTCGCCCAGGATGCCGTGGCCTGAGGGAAGGTCGCCGATCTCGGCCCGGAGTTCGCCGCTGATGCCGACGGGCAGGAACTGGGCGAGCTTCTGGTCGTCGCCGATGACGCCCAGGGCTCCGTACTCCGCGTCCACCAGGACGACGGCGGCTTCCACGATGCCCCTCAGGACCTGCGGAAGGTCGAGCTCCCGGCCCACGGACAGCACGGCTTCGAGGAGCCCGTTGAGCCGGTCCCTGGTGCCGCGCACTTCGTCGATGCGGACCTGGAGCTCTTCGAGCAATTCGTCCAGCCGGAGCCGCGGCAGCCCCGGACGCACGGCAGCCTGCTCGTCCCCGCCCATGCGCACCTCCAAGCGGCGCCCAGGGGAAGTCCGGCCCGCCTCTTCACCGTATCCCCGCCACCGCCATCCCGCGCAGGCTGAAGGCGTCAGCCGGAGTCGTCCGGGCCGAGATGCCGGACGTGTGCGTCCGGTCCGGGGAAGAAGAGGGTCGTCCTGCCGGTGTCCGACCAGCGGACGTCGTAGGGCGGGGTGCCGTCGTCGTGGTGCAGACCGACGACTTCGCCGTCGCGACCCGCTTTGCCCACCGAGGGCCCGCCCACCACGATCTCGTCGCCCACGCGGGCGTGGGGACCGTGCTCGGACGTGTGTGCCTTCATGATCATCAGCTCCTTCGGAAAGCGTGCCGTGCGAGTCGGGCTGCCGTGAAGCCGCTCACGAGGGCGGTTGATGCCAGGGCAAGGCCCGGCCATCCAAGAGGTGCGGTCTCCAGAACCGACTGCAGCGGCGGAAGGTAGAGCGCTGCCGCCCCGAGGAGGGCGGACGCGAGGACGGACAGGGGCAGGAAGAGGTTCTCCCGGGTCAGCAAGCGGGTTCGCAGGCCCAGCACGACGCCGAGCTGCGCAGCGAGCAGGGACAGGAAGAGGACGCTCTGCCAGGGCAGGCCCCAGGCCCGTGCAACCGTCCCGGCGGTGAGGCAGGCGGCTGTGACGACCGCGGCGAGCACCACGAGGCGCTGCCAGGCACCCGCGCCGAGGATGTGCTGGCCGGGCGGCCTCGGGGGCCTGTGCATCGCCTCCGGGTCCACCGGTTCGGCGCCCATGGCCACCCCGGTCAGACCGTGGGTCAGGAGGTTGATCCACAGGATCTGGCCCGCCCGGAGTGGGAGCGGAAGGCCGAGGAGGGGGCCGATCAGCATGACGAGGATCTCGGCAGCGCCGCCGGCCAGGCCGTAGACGAGGAAGCGGCGGATGTTGTCGTAGACCCGTCGGCCCTCCTCGACGGCCGCGACCACGGTCGACAGGTCGTCGTCGGTCAGCACGAGGTCGGCTGCCTGGCGGGCGACCTCGGTGCCCCGCTGTCCCATGGCTACCCCGATGTCGGCACGGCGCAGGGCGGGACCGTCGTTGACCCCGTCGCCGGTCATGGCGGTGACGGCTCCCCGGGCCCGCCAGGCATCGACGATCTCCAGCTTCTGCTGCGGATCCGTCCGGGCGAAGACCCGTGCGGCGGTGAGGTCGGCAACCCGGCCTGCCGCCAGATCGGAGCCGTTGACCACGGTCTCGTCATCGGTGTCCGCGTCGGCCAGGCCGACGCGGACGGCGATCGCGCGTGCCGTCGCCGGGTGGTCTCCGGTGATCAGGACCGGGGTGATGCCGGCCGCGTGGCAGGCGGCGAGCGTGGCCGCTGCCGCGGGCTTGGGCGGATCGCTGATGGCGACCAGGCCCAACAGCCTCAGTCCTGCCTCGGCCGTCTCCGCGCTGTCCGGTTGCTCGGCGTGTTCGGCGGACGCCACGGCGAGCACCCGGTATCCGCGGGAGGCCAGGATGGCCGCCTGCTGCCGGGCTCCGGCCATCAGGTCGGTGCGGTCGGCGAGAACGGCTGCGTCCAGCACCACCTCCGGGGCGCCCTTCAGGCACACCAGGGCGCCGCCGGACGGCAGGCGGTGGACTGTCGTCATGCGCTTGCGTCCGCTGTCGAACGGGATCTCCCACGTCCTGGGGTGAGTGCGCCTGAGAAGCTCCGGCTCTTCGCACCCTGCCTTGACGGCGGCGGACAGGAGGGCCGCTTCCATGGGGTCGCCGACCGCGGTCCACCGGTCCTCGTCCGGGGGCGGGCCCTGGGGCGGCCTCAGAGAGGCGTCGTTGCAGAGCGACGCGGCCGTCAGCAGCTCTTGTACGGGGCCGAGCTCGGCCGCCGTCGGCTGCCTGCCCTCGACCAGGACGCCTCCCTGCGGTTCGTACCCCACTCCGAAGAAGTCGGCCGCGGCCCGTGGCGTCCACACGTGCTGGACGACCATGCGGCCTTCGGTGAGGGTGCCGGTCTTGTCGGTGGCGAGGACAGTGACGGAGCCCAGGGTCTCCACGGCGGGGAGCCGGCGGATGAGGGCGTGCCGGGCCGCCATGCGCCGGGCTCCCAGCGCGAGGGCCAGGGTCACGACGGCCGGCAGGGATTCCGGGACCGCCGCTACCGCGAGGCTGATCGCCGTCACCGCCATGATCCCGAGCGGCAGGCCCTGTACGAGCCCGAGGCCGAAGACCACCAGGCAGAGGGCCAGGGTGACGACGGCCAGGATGCGCCCCAGCGAGGCGAGACGGTGTTGCAGGGGCGTCGGCTCCCGCTTGGTGTCGAGGAGGGCGGCGATCCGGCCGAGCGCGCTGTCGGGGCCCGTGGCCCTCACCGTCGCCACACCCCGGCCTCGCACGACCACGGTCCCCGCGCCCACCGTCGAATCGACCTCCTTGTCCACGGGGACGGATTCCCCGGTGAGCATGGATTCGTCGATCATCAGGGCGGATGCCTCGGTGACATCGGCGTCGGCCGCCACGATGTCACCCTCCGCGAGCAGCAGGACATCACCGGGCACCACGACGGCGGCGGGGACCTCGCGCGGAGCGCCGCCGCGCAGGACCCGCGCCTTCGGTGCCGACATCGCGGAGAGAGCGGCCACGGCGTGGTCGGCACGGGTCTCCTGCACGACGCCCACGGTCGTGTTGACGACGATCACCACGGCGATGACCACCGCGTCGGCGTGGTCGCCGATCGCGATCGTCAGTACCACCGCGCCCAGCAACACCATGATCAGCGGATCGCGCAGCTGGGCCAGCACCCTGGCGTACCAGGGGGTCGCCGGGGCGGGCGGTATCTCGTTGCGGCCGTGCTCGGTCAGTCGGCGTTCCGCCTCGGCGTCGGTGAGGCCGCCGGACGTGCGGACAGGTGCCTCTGCGGTGCCCGGGGTCATCGCCATGGCGGTCCTATTCCGCCGGAACCGTGATCACCGGGCAGAACGCCCGGTGCAGCAGTCCGTGGACGACGGAACCCAGGCGCATGCCGGAGTACCCTCCGTGTCCGCGGCGGCCCACCACCACGGCCAGGGCGTGCTCGGCGGCCTCCGCGAGTTCCTCCACCGGGTGCCCGATCGGTATCTCGTGGGAGACCACCACGTCCGGATATTTCTGCGACCAGCCGGCCGTGGCCTCGGACAGCATCCGCCGCTGGGCCTGCAGCGCGACCTCCTCGTCGTGGAGGAGGAACAGCGGCGGCTGCCACACCGCGATGGCGCGCAGCGCGGCGCCGCGCAGGTCGGCTTCCTCGAAGGCGAGTGCGAGCGCCGCCTTCGAGGACTCGCTGCCGTCGATGCCCACGACCAGGTAGGGCGGCCGCTGGGTGATGTGCTCGGCGTCTGCGACCACGACGACCGGGCAGTGCGCCTGGGCCGCGACCGGGACCACCGTGGAGCCGGCGCTGAAGTACTCCGCGGTGCGGCTCAGGTGGCGGGATCCGAGTACGAGCATGCGGGCCTGACGAGACAGGCGGCCTATGGCGGGGACGGGGAATCCTTCGATCAGATCGGTGGCCACCTCGGCCCCCGGGTACCGTTCCCGCGCCCAGTCGGCACCGGCCGCCAAGGCTTCCGGGCCCGCCTGGCGCAGGGCGATGGTGCGAGGGGTGCCGTCGACCTGCCGGGTGGGGTGCGCAGGAGGCACGGCCACGACGAGCCGGAGCCCGAGTCCACGCCGGTGGGCCTCGTCCGACGCCCAGGCAAGGGACAGGTGCCAGTCCCTTGCCGGGTCGATGCCGACGACGATCTCGCGGCGTTCGGCGGCGGCCATCACGATGCGTCTCCGTGCGTGTCCCTGTGGCGCGGGATGAGCAGCACGGGGCAGTGGGAGTGGTGCACGAGGCTGTGGGTGTGGCGCCCGAGGGTGGGTCCCAGGTACGCGGACGCCCGCCGTCCGCCCATGACCAGCAGGTCGGCGTGCCGGGAGGCCTCGACCAGGACACCGGCGACGGACACGCTCTTCTCGGCGTCCGCCTGCACGGTGAGGTCCGGGAACTCCTGACGGATCTGCTCCGTCACCGCGGTCAGGTGCCGGACGTAATCGTCGGCGATCTCCGTGACATCGTCCATCATGGTCACCACGCTGCCGACGGACTCGAGCACGTTCCACACGTGGAGCAGCCTCAGATCGGCCTTGCGCAGCTCGGCCTCCCGGGCCGCGTGACGGACGCAGTCCAGGTCGTGCTCGTCACGGACTCCGGCGAGCACCGTCCCGCTCTCGGAGCGGTCGTCGGTCCCCCTGACGACGATGACGGGCGTCTTCGCGCCGGCCGCGACCTTCAGGCCCACGGATCCGAGCATGAGCGAGTGGAATCCGCCCAGACCGCGGTTGCCGACCACGATGGTGCCGTGCAGGCCGGCCGCCCGGTGCAGGCTGGCCACGGGGTCGCCACGGCCGAACTCCGTGGTGACGACCAGGCCGGGGTACCGTTCCTTGACGGCGGCGGCAGTTTCGTCGAGCAGTTCACGGCCGGCGACGCGGACGCGCTCGATGGTCTCTGCGGACACGTAGAGGGCCCGGCCGTCCGTGTCGGCGCCGTACACGATGTGCAGCGGACGCCCGCGACGCTCGGCCTCTGCCGCTGCCCAGAGCGCGGCCTGACGGGCGGGCTCGGAGCCGTCGACGCCGACGATGACCGAGCTTGGTTCCGAGCCGCTGACGGTGTTGTTCATGATTCCTCCTTGCCCGGGGCCACTGGGGGTCTGCTCCCACGCTGACACCAAGGACCTCACCGGGCAGAGGGCCGCTCAGGACCTTCATGGGGGCCAAAGGTCCCTGTCGGGGACGGCGTGCGGGGTCCCCTTGGGACGCGTCGGCCGGACCGGCGCCGATCACGGCGGATCCGGTGTCCCCGGCACGCCCGAGCACGCACCGCGGTGGGGGTGTTCACGCTTCGGTGTCCAGCCACCCGGAATACGGCTTGGGGGACCCTTGGAGGGACGGAGCGCCGGCAGCCTGCATGTCTCCGTAGGCGGCTCGCTTCATCTGGAGGGCGAGGTCCTCCATGGCGCGGGCTACCGCGAGTTCGTCGCCGATCTCCGGGACGTCGTCGTCCTGGGGTGAGCAGCGGGCGGCGCCGTGGCCCGTGAGCCTGTTCGTGCCCGTGTCGAGCTCCAGCCGGGCCTTCGTCGTGTGGTCCTCCTCGAAGAGGTAGAGACGGACCTTCCACTCGGCGGTGTGTGTCATGGCGTGCCTCCGGTAAGGGTGTCAGGGCCTCGTCTGCTGGTGAGTGCGCCGGACCCAGCGCCGCAGTTCGTCGGTGCCCCAGACGATGACGGGGAAGGTCGCGATGAGGGCGACGACGTCCAGCGGGAGGGCGGCGGTACCGAACAGGCCTTGCAGGGGCGGCGCGTACACGAGGGCCGCGGTGAAGACGAGCTCGAAGGCGATGCCCGCCAGGAGCAGGGGGTTGGTGAACAGGCCGATGTCGCGCAGGGCCGCATGGTCGGTGCGGGCGGCGAAGGCGGTGCCGACCTGGCAGGTGACGATGCCGGCGAACGTGGCCGTGGTCGCGGTGACGTAGGCGTGGTGCAGGGGGCTGCCCGTGCCGGTGGGGTCGCCCGGGTGCCAGCCGGCGCGCCACAACACGTAGAAGAACGCGCCCATGACCAGGACTGCGGAGACGGTACCGAGGTAGCCCCAGCTACGGATGAGCATGTCCCGGGAGATGACCCCTTGCGAGCTCGGGCGGGGCGGGCGGCTCATGGTGCCCGGTTCGGCTCGTTCGCGGCCGAGGGCGAGGGCGGGGAGGGTCTCGGTGCCGAGGTCGATGGCGAGGATCTGCAGGACGGTCAGCGGGAGCGGGACCGTGCCGGCCGACAGGGCGAAGACCAGGAACGGCACGACCTCGGGAGTGAGGTGGGCGAAGATGTAGACGATGAACTTGCGGACGTTGTCGTAGACGCGGCGGCCTGATTCGATCGCGGTGACGATGGTGGCGAAGTTGTCGTCGGTCAGCACCATGGTGGACGCCTCACGGGCCACATCGGTGCCGGAGAGTCCCATCGCCACGCCGATGTGAGCCCGGTGCAGGGCAGGGGCGTCGTTGACCCCGTCACCGGTCATGGCGACGATCTGCCCGTGTGCGCGCAGGGCGTCGGCCACCTTCAGCTTGGTCTCGGGCGAGGAGCGGGCGAAGACGACTTCGGCGTCCGCCGATGCGAGGAGCGCGTCGAGTTCGTGGTCGCCGATCGACTCGGACTGTGCCACCACCTGGAGACGAGGCAGGCCGATGCCGACTTCGCGGGCGACGGCCGCGGCGGTGGCGCCGTTGTCGCCCGTGACGATGTGCACGCGGAGCCCCGCCTCGTGGCAGCGCCGGACGGCGGCGGCGACTTCGGGACGTGGCGGGTCGTACAGGCCGACGAGCCCGAGCAGGCGGAGCCCGGTCTCCGCGTCCTGGCGACGGGTCGGTACCGCGGCACCGGCCGGCAGTGTTCGGACGGCGACGGCCAGGACGCGCATGCCTTCCTGGGCGAGCTCCTCCGCCGCGTCGGCCGCGGACCCCGAACCGCCTTCCAGGGTCTGCAACACCGTCTCCGGCGCTCCTTTGACGACGACGCGCAGACCGTGCACGCCAGCGGCGTGGACGACGGACATCAGACGCAGCCGGGGGTCGAAGCGGAAAAGGGCCCGGCGCCCGGTGTCACGGCCTTCGAGGTCGACGGGTGCGGCGTGGGCAGCGGCACCTTCCACCAGGGCCGTTTCCGTCGGGTCGCCGTGAAGTGCGCCTTCTTCGTCGCGGGTGACCGTGGTGCACAGCGCGCTGGTCCGCAGCAGCTCTCCGTCCCAGGGGCCGGGCTCCCTTCCGTGCTCCGGCGTCCACACGGCTTGGAGTCGCATGCGGTTCTGGGTGAGGGTTCCGGTCTTGTCGGTGCAGATGACGTTGGTGGAGCCGAGCGTCTCCACGGCGCTCAGGCGCTTGATCACCGCACCTTGGCGGGCGAGGCCGCGCACGCCGACGGCCAGGGCGAGGGTGATGGTCGGCAGCAGCCCCTCGGGGACGTTGGCGACCAGCAGGCCGATCGCGAACGTCAGGGTGTCCGTCAGCGGCAGGCCCACGGCGACACCGGCCGCCAGGAACACGCCGCCCATGGCGACCGCTACGGCGGCGATGAGCCAGGCAACCTTCTTGACCTGCTGTTCCAGGGGGCTGGGGTCGCGCAGGGTGCGCTGACTCAGTGCGGCGATGCGGCCGAGTTCCGTGTGGTCTCCGGTGGCGAACACGATCGCCTGGGCCTGGCCCCCGGTGCAGACGGTGCCGCTGAACACGAGGTTGGGTTCCTGCAGCAGCGGCGCCCCGACGAGTCCGGGGCCGGCGATGCGTTCGGCAGGGGTGGACTCCCCCGTCAGCATCGACAGGTCGGCCTCGATGCCACCCTCGGTCAGCCGTGCGTCGGCGGGAACCTTGGCGCCCTCTTCGAGAACGACCAGATCACCCGGCACCAGTCCTCTCGCCTCCACCGCCGAGGACCGGCCGTCGCGGATCACCAGCGCGTGCTCGGGCAGGTACTTCGCGAGAGTCTCCACCGCCTGTTCGGCCTGCCGCTCCTGGAGGAGCGCGAACGCCGCGTTGACGAGGACCACGGCGATGATGGCCCACCCGAGCACGGGAATGCCTGCGACGAACGCCAGCGCGGCAGCCGCCCAGAGCAGCATGGCCAGCGGGTGGACGAGCTGGCGGACCAGTTCACGCCCCAGCGAGGTCCGGGCCTTGCGGCGGACCTCGTTGGGACCGTAGACGGCAAGGCGGCGGGCTGCCTCGCGTGCGGAGAGTCCACTCGGCCCGGTGCCGAGCTCGCGCCTCAGGAGCGGCAACGGTTCGAGGGGGTCAGGGCTCGCGGGGAGCCCGCCCGCAGGGGACGGGGGCCGGGTCGCTGACTCAGTCATTGCCAGGTCCCTGTCCGCGCCGCAGCCTGCCGGACCAGCGCGGCTCCACGGCCTCCCACTCGTCCTCCCACTGGGCCAGGGTGCGGGTCTCGACGAGCAGCAGACGAAGGCGGACCACTGCCCCCGAGACCAGGACGAGCAGCCCGAGGGCTCCGGCCCCCGCCGCTGCGGCCGTCAACGCGCGCTGCGCTTCGGACGAAGGGGCCTGCGCTTCCGTGCCCGCGTCATCGACCCAGAGCGTGACCGGCCTGCCTGCCGATGTGCCGAGCGGGACGGGTACCGTACCGGCGTGCTGGTGAGCGGGCGGGTACTCCCAGACGGCTGGAGCAACCGCCCGCAAGTTGCCGCCGGAGCGGCTGGAGACCGCGCGCTCCGCGGGGCCGACCGTCGTCGCCTCGATCTGGTGCCGGTGGCGGGCCGTTTCCCCGGCAGTGCGGCTCTCGGAGTCCCAGACGGCCGTCGTGACGACGACGCCGCAGAGCACGGCGATCAGGAAGGACAGTGCGAAGACGGCGTTCCAGCGGCGCCGGGTCCGGTCGGCCGGCCGACGCAGCTCGTTCGGACGTCCGTCGAACAGCCGACGTACCCGGCCGGCTCTCGCCGGACGCGATCGCGTGGGCCCGTCTCCGGGCGGGCCGGCCTCGGACATCGTGCACCTCCGCGCTCTGGTCCTGTCCAGCCGCTCAGCGGGGAGCGGCGAGTTCGGCGCTGATGTGGTGGGCCCACGTCCGGATCCGCTCGGGATTGCGGAAGTCCCCGCCCTTCCCCGCACGGACCATGGCCCGGGCGATGAACCCGGGCGTACGGGAGGTGAGGCTGCCGCCGAAGGTGACGTGCTCGCGTGCGCCGAGGCGCTCCATCTCCCGGGCCACCGCGGGCACCGGCGCGATGTCGTGCCGCTCGGCGGAGCTGTCGACGGGGCCGCTGCTGAACAGGTACACCGGGCGGTGCTTGAGGAGGTGCTCGTTGCGTTCGGCGCAACGCTTGGCCTTGCCGCTCCAGTGCCCGGCGTACAGGGCGCCGCCGAGCACCACGGCGTCGTACCCGCGCACGTCGTCCACGTCGTCGGCGGGGACCACGACGGCGTCGAGGCCGTCCTCACGCAGGGTCCTGCCGATCTCGGAAGCGATTCCGGCGGTCGCACCGTGCTTGGTTCCGTAGGCGACCAGGACGCGCTTGGAAGTCATGGCGACTCTCCGTTGCTCTCTGTTGTGGTGCGCTTGAGCGCCTTCACGTGGTGTCTTCCTTCACTGTCGTGAGGGGGACGGCTGCTCCGCTTGGGGCCATCGGGTCCCGGATGGGGCCGTTCGGCCCTCCCCGTACCGGGCCGGTTGCGCGGCGGCCACGTGCTGCTTGACCGCGGCGAAGCTGTCCGGGGCGACGGAGATGGAGTCGATACCGGCGCCCAGGACCCGGTCGGCTTCTTCGAGGGTGCGGCAGAAGGGGATCATGATGATGACGTTGGTGAGGCCCATCTCGTCGCGGACCCGGCGCAGCGCCCGGCATTCGAGGGCGAATCCTTCCCGGTATCCGTCGCTGTAGTAGCGGCTCGCACCCCGCCAGCCGATCATCGGGTTGGCCTCGACCGGCTCGAACGGACGGCCGCCGAGGAGGCGTGCGTACTCGTTGGTCTTGAAGTCGCTGGTCCGTACGACGACGGGAGCGGGCCACCGGGAGGCGGCGATCCGGGCGATGCCGTACGCCAGGCGGTCCGTGAAGTAACGGGTGCGGTCGAGGTAGCCCTCGGTGAGCTGGTCGACGGCGCAGCGGTCGGCGTGGTCCAGGCGTTCGGGATGCAGCAGGGCCATGGGGTGGACCTTGACCTGGTGCGCCACGATGAACTCCAGCCGGGCCAGTCCGACGCCGTCGGCCGGCAGGCGCCACCATCGGAAGGCGGCGGAGGGGTCGGCGAGGTTGAGCATGATGTGCGTCAGGGTGGAGGGAATGCCGGCGAGGTCGGTCTCGGTCTCCTCGTAGGCGAGCAGCCCGGCGTGGACCTTGCCGCGTCCGCCCTCGGCGCAGGAGACGGTCACCTTCTGTCCGTCGTGCAGGACGTGAGTCGCCCGCCCGGTGCCGACGACGGCGGGGACGCCGAGTTCACGGCTGACGATCGCTGCGTGCGAGGTGCGGCCGCCGTGGTCGGTGACGATGGCGGAGGCACGCTTCATGCTCGGTTCCCAGTCCGGGTCGGTGATGCCGGTGACGAGCACCCCGCCGGACGGGAAGCGGTCGAGGTCGACGGGCCAGTCCAGGAGGACGACCGGTCCGCTGCCGATGGCCTCGCCCACGGCGGTGCCGTCCACGAGAGGTGTACCGGGCAGGGCCGTCAGGCGGCAGCGGCGCAGGGTGGAGGCGGCGCGGCGGGACTGTACGGTCTCGGGCCGGGCCTGCACGATCCACAGGTCTCCGGTGAGGCCGTCCTTGGCCCATTCCAGGTCCATGGGGCAGCCGTAGTGCCCTTCGACGGTCAGTGCCCAGTCAGCGAGGAGCCGGACCTCGGTGTCGGTCAGGACCCTTTGCGAGCGCTCCTCGGGGCTGGTGTCGACGGTCCGGGTCAGTCCGTGCTCCGCGTAGACCGCCTTCCGCCGCTTCGCTCCGACGCGCACGTCGATCAGCGGGTCCAGCTCCGGGTCCTTCAGGCCGGGCTTGAAGACGGTGTACTCGTCGGGGTCGACCTGCCCGCTGACGACCGTCTCACCGAGCCCGAACGCCGCGCTGATGACGATGACCTCGGGGAATCCGCTCTCGGGGTCGAGGGTGAAGATCACGCCGGCGCCGGCGAGATCCGAGCGGACCATGGTCTGGACGCCGACCGAGAGGGCGACCTGGAGGTGGTCGAAGCCCATCCGCTCCCGGTAGTCGATGGCGCGGTCGGTGTAGAGGGACGCGTAGCAGCGGTGCACGGACTCCAGCAGCCGGGCGGCCCCGCGCACGTTGAGGTAGGTCTCCTGCTGGCCGGCGAAGCTCGCCTCCGGCAGGTCCTCGGCGGTGGCGCTGCTGCGTACGGCGACCTCCGGATCCGCGCGGCCTTCGTCGCGTCCCAGCTGCTCGTACGCGGAGACGATCTCGGCCCGCAGCTCCGGGGGCAGCGGCTCGGCGAGGGTCATCGACCGGATCGCGGCCCCGACCTCGTCGAGCGCGGCGCCTTCGCGCAGGCGCGCGATCTGTTCCTCGATCCGCCCGCGCAGTCCGTGTCCGTCCAGCAGCTCTCCGTACGCGTCGGCGGTCGTGGCGAACCCCGGGGGGACGCGCACACCGGCACCGGCCAGGTGGGCGGTCATCTCCCCCAGGGAGGCGTTCTTGCCCCCGACACTGCCGACGTCCTGTCGGCCGAGTTCCGCGAACGCGATGACGTGCCGTGTGCGTGCCATGACGGCCTCCGGACTCAGTACGGGAGCGGGCGGCCGGACGGCGTGCGGAGGTCCAGCGGCGCGGGCCTGTGGGGCTGCTTCTGGTGGGGCTGGATCCGGATGCGCTGCATCGTGGCCACCTCTTCGGAAAACGGAGCCTGGATCGACATCCGGATTCCACGGTCACACCTGGAGGTGGCTGCGCCGCAGTGCCGAGTGGGACAGCGGCGAGGGGCGGACCGGTCCGTATCTCGCAGGGGCCGACCTGCCCATGGCGGGCCGGGCAGGGGACCGCAAGTCTCATGCCCGACATGCGCAGGCCGTGCAGGCGGCGGCAAGTCCGAGACGACCACCGCCGACGTCTACGAGGCGACGATGGCGGTGCCGTGCCCGCGAGAGGGTGTGTGCGCTCCTGAACGGTGTTCACTGGTCAGCCGGCTTCCATGTGGAACCACCTCTGCCGACCTGCGGGCAGGTCCGCAGTCACGCCGTCGGGCAGGCACAGGGGAAGGGGAGACGCTGTTCGGGATGAGGGGACCTCGATGCCCAGCTTTCCTGGGAGGAACCGAATATGAATGCCGCGGTGACCCAGGCAGTCGACGGTGAAGGAGCAGCGCGGGACCTCCCGGAGCGGGACGGGGTCGATACGCAGTCCGTCGGGGCCGGCTTCGAGCCCCACGATGCCCCGTTCGATGAGGTCGAGGGTGCCGGCCATCGCTCCGAGGTGGATGCCTTCGCCGGTGGTGCCGCCCTGGATGTCCATCACGTCGCCGAGCAGGGCTTCCTCGCAGTACCGCCAGGCGTCGGGGCCCTTGTGGCGGGCCAGGACCCAGCCGTGGACGAGACTGCTGAGCGTCGAACCGTGGCTCGTGCGCTGCAAGTAGTACGCGACGGTCGCCCGCCAGAGGTCATCGTCGAGCCGGTAGCCGAGCCGGGCGAAGATGCCGTGCAGCTCGTCGGGGCGGAAGAGGTAGCCGAGCATGAGGGTGTCGGCCTGCTTGGACGCCTGGTAACGGTTGACCGTGTCGTCCTCGGACTCCAGGATCCGGTCCAAGCGGCGGATGTCCCCGTAGCGGGCGCGATAGGCGTCCCAATCCAGCTCGGCCAGATCACCGTAGCCCTCGAACTGGCTGATGACATCGCCGTGCAAGGGGACGTGGAGACGGCGCGACACGTCCTCCCAGCGGTTCAACGCCTCTGCATCGACGTCCAGTTGTTGCTCAAGTTGACGCATGCGCGTCCTCGGCAGCTCTGCGGCCAGCTCAAGTGCGCGGGCCAGCACCCATGCGGCGGTCACGTTCGTGTAGGCGTTGTCGTCTATCCCCGGAGTTGCGGCCCCGGGGTAGGCGTCGTGATATTCGTCCGGGCCCACGACCCCGCGGATCCGGTAGCGCCCCCGGTCGGTGTCATAGTCGGCGGCCGCTCCCCAGTAGCGGGCGATGCTCATGAGCAGTTCGGCGCCGGGTCCGTACAGGAAGCCGGTGTCACCGGTGGTCTGCGCATAGCGCCAGACGTTCCAGGCGATCGCGGAGCCCACATGGCGCTGGAGGTGGGAGTGGTCCGGGAGCCAGCGGCCGGAGCGCGGATTGAGGTGCAACGTCTGCGTTTCCTCGCGCCCCGAACGGGCGCTCTGCCAGGGGAACATCGCGCCCGGCCGCCCGGCCCGCCGCGCTGCGGCACGGGCCGCGGGCAGGCGCCGGTGGCGGTACATGAGCACCGCGCGTGCCACCTCGGGGAGGTGCAGGGTGAGGTAGGGGGTGACGAACAGCTCGTCCCAGAAGACGTGACCCCGGTATGCCTCTCCGTGCAGGCCTCTGGCGGGTACGCCAACGTCGAGCTCCGCCGTGTGCGGGGAGAGGGTCTGCAGGACGTGGAAGGCGTGGAGGCGCAGGATCCGGCCGGCCTCACCGGGCACCTTTACCTCGCCTCGGCTCCACAGGTCTTCCCAGGCGGCCTGGTGGCCGGCGAGCGCGGTCGCGAAGTCCGGTGCGTGCGTGACGTGTTCGACCGCAGACGTGAGCGGATCGCCCGCGGGTCGATCCAGCGAGCTGTAAAGGGCGGCTGCCTTGAGGACGACGACGGGACGTCCGCGGGAGATCGGCAACCGGAAGGTCTGCGCGGTCGCCGGCTCCGTGCAGCTCTGGTCCATGGCGGCCAGGGGGCGGGAGGATGTGCGAACCGCGATGCCGATCCGGGTGCGGAGCGATGTGGTCTCGCAGGAGAGCCAGGCGATGCCGTCCGCGCCGACGCCGGTGCGGTGGCCCGTGAGGTGGCGCCCGTCGAGGGCCCGGTACCGCGCGACGCCGGCATTGGTGACGTCACCGTCCAGTACGGACTGGATCTCGATGGTTCCGCGCCATCCGGACGCGCGGAAGGTGCTCTGCTGAGCGGCGAGGTAGGGGTCCGCCATGGACACGAGCCGGGTGTGGGTGACGCCGAGCCGACGGCCGTGGCCGTCCTGGAACAGCATGCGGCGGGTGAGGGTCCCCGCGTGCAGGTCCAGGACGGCGCGGTGGTGGCGCAGGCTCGGGTGGTCGGGAGTGAGCCACTCCCCCGCCGGCCCGTCCTGCGGCAGGCAGCGGTAGCGCAAGCGGGTCCAGTCGGGGAGGTTGACCATGTCCTCGTTGCCGACCTGCTTGCCGGCGACCTGCGAGGGGAGCCAGTTGTAGCAGCCCGCCGCGTAGGTGCCGGGATAGTGCACGGCGTCGGCGGGTGATTCGGGGGCGGCTCCGCGCGTGGCGAACCGGCCGTTCCCCAGCGTGCACAGGGCCTCGACGACCCGCTCCGTCTTCGGGTCGTAGCGGTCGAAGGTCCAGGTCCACGCGGTGTTCACGGCCGCGCTCCGGCAACGGTGCCGACGACGGCGGTGAGGTCAGGGAGCACGACATCCGCGCCGCGATCCCGCATGGCCTCTGCGGCGGACATGCCGCCGGACCGGTCGAGGCCGATCACCAGGCCGAAGTGACCGCGTCGGCCCGCCTCCACCCCGGCCAGAGCGTCTTCGACCATCGCCGCGTCGGCGGGGTCCACGTGCAGCCGGCGTACCGCTTCCAGGAACAGGGCTGGGTCCGGCTTGCCCGCCAGGGTCAGCCGGTCGGCGTCCGTGCCGTCCACGAGCACGTCGACGAGGGGGGTGATCGCGGCGCACTCCAGCAAGGGCCGGGCATGTCTGGATGCCGACACCGCGGCGCACCGCATCCCCTGGGCGCGCAGCGCTTCGAGTGCGGGCCGGACTTCCGGGAACGCCTCGACGGCTCCGGCCTGAAGCGCTTGGGTGAACGCGCGCTCCTTCCGGGCGGCGACCGCCCACGCCGTACCGCACCCCGGCGGTTCCGCGGCGTCACCCGGCGGCAGTTCGATGCCGCGCGCGCTCAGGAAGGCGAGGGCGCCGTCGAGACGGGGTTTGCCGTCCACCAGCTCCCGGTATTCCCGCTGGGCGTCGAAGGGAGGCTGCGCTGCGTGGCCGGCGGCTGCCGCCCAGGTGTCGAGGCAGCCGTCGAAAGCGGACTTCCACGCAGCAGCGTGCAGCGCGGCGGAGTCGAGGAGGACGCCGTCGGTGTCCAGGACGACGGCGCGCAGCGTGCTCACTGCCGGATCACCCGGCGCCCGGTGATCCGGATCTCGGTGACCTTCATCCAGTGGGTCCGCGGACCGCCGGCCCAGGGCAGCGAGTACGAGACGGCCTCGAGCCGGCCGAGCTCCTCCGCATCGGTGACGCCTTCTGCCTCGCCCACGGCCATGACGCTCCAGCCCAGGCGCGTGACGTCGTCGATACGGTCGACTTCGAAGGCCACTTCCGTCCCGGCCGCCCCCGCGAGCACCGCGTCGACCGAGGTCCTGAAGGCGATGTCGCGGCCCGCCACTACGTAATTGACCGGGAAGATCGCCGGGCCGTCCGGGGTGAAGACGGCGATCCTGCCGACGCCGTGCGTGGAAAGCAGCCGCCGGCACTCGCCGTCGGACAACTCGACCAGCTCGGCGTCCCGGACGGCCGTTCCTCTGCCGGGTGGGTACTCCGTCGTCGCGCCGGAGAGTGCCGCCGTGGTCGTCCCCAGCGCGTCGGCGAGACGCAGGAGGGAGCCGGTCGCCGGGGCTGCCGCGTGTTCCTCCAGGTAGGTGATGTACGCGCCGTCGGCCCCGCAGCGCTCACCCAGTTGGTCCCGGGTGAGGCCGAGTTCCTCACGGCGCATGGCGATCCGCCGTCCGAGGTCCGTGCGTCCGGCCGGCGCCTGCGCGGCGCCCGGCCTGTGCTGGGTACTGCTCATCGTCTTCACGTCCTCTCGGTGCCACGGCCGGGTGGCCGGGACGGTGACGGCGTCGTGCCGGGACCCACCGAGCGCGACCTTGAGGGCGCCGGTGTCGCCCGCACGGGCTGTGCCGGCGATCGTGTGGCCCAGCACCCGCCCGCTGCTCCCGCAGCACTGGCCGTAGTGGCTCTCGCGGCAGAAGCGGCAGCGGCCGCAGGCCGAGATGCAGGAGACGAGCACCCGGTCCCCGGGCCGCACCGCAGGGACGTCGCCGCCCGGGTCCGGTAGGTCCTGCACTGCGGTCTGTCCGGAACCCTGGAAGACCAGTGCCTCCATGACGTCCCTTTCTTTCATTTCCCACCGCTTGAGGTGTCACCGCCAGGCTGGACCGGACCCGACCGGCCGCGCATGGGCCGATCGGTCCCCTGCCGGGGCCTGTCGGCCCCCTGCCGGCCCCCGCACCCGGTGCGATGGTGAGAACCGGATCCCCTTACCGAAGGGAGGGCAGGTCGTGTCCGAGACAGCCCAGCGCCCCACCACCACCTCGCCCAGACCCGCACTCCTGCGTCTGCTCGGTGCGGTACGCACGGTCACCGGCAGCAAGTTCCTCGTCGAGAGCGACCACGCCCGCATCCTGGTCGACTGCGGGCTCTTCCAGGGTTTCGCGGACCTGCGCCGTCGCAACTGGGAGAAGCCCGGCTTCGATGCTTCCGACCTCCACGCCGTGGTCGTCACCCATGCTCACCTGGACCACTGCGGCTATCTGCCGCGCCTGGTCCGGCACGGCTTCCGTGGTCCGATCCTGAGCACCGCCCCTACCGCCCGGCTCGCCGAGATCGTGCTGCGCGACAGCGCCCGCCTCCAGATGGAGGCAGCCGAGCACGCCAACAGCCACGGCTGGTCCAAGCACCGCCCCGCCAAGCCGCTCTACGACGACACGGACGTCGAGAACACGCTGAAGTTCTTCGACCCGGTCGAGATCGGCAGCGAAATCGAGATCATGGCCGGAACGAAGCTGAGGCTGCACCACGGCGGGCACATCCTCGGCTCCGCCTGGGCCCACCTCACGCTGGAGGACGGCCACACCCTGGCCGTCAGCGGCGACCTGGGCCGCCCCGGGCACCCCCTGCTGCTGCCCCCGGAGCCGTTCTCCGGCGCCGACGTGCTACTCATGGAGTCCACCTACGGCGACCGCCGCCACGACCACGAGACGGCGCGGCGCGAGTTCGCTGCCGTGGTCACCAGAACGCTGTCGCGGGGCGGAACCGTGGTCATCCCGTCGTTCGCGATCGACCGGACCGAGGTCGTCCTGCACGAGCTGGCCGGGCTGCGCCGCGACGGCACCTTGCCCCGGAGCGTACCCGTGTACGTCGACAGTCCCATGGCCTTGGCCGCCCTGGACGTCTACCGGGACGCCCTGCGCTCCCACTCTCCCGAGCTGAGGCCCGAGATCCTGGCCCAGGGCGAGGCGGCGTTCAGCCCGGAGCCGTTCCTGGCCGCCCGTACCGTCCAGGAGTCGATCGACATCAACAGCACCACCGGGCCGGCAGTCATCGTCTCCTCCGCCGGCATGGCCACCGGTGGTCGGGTCCTGCACCACCTCCACCGACTCCTGCCCGACCCCCGCAACGCCGTAGTCATCGTCGGCTTCGCCGCCGCCGGTACGCGGGCGCGTGACCTCGTCGACGGCGCCCGCACCCTGAAGATGTTCGGCGAGTACACCCCCGTACGTGCCGAGGTGGCCGACGTACCCCACTTCTCCGCCCACGCCGACGCCGACCAGATCATCGACTGGCTGCGCGCCGCCCCCGCCCCGCACACCACCTACCTCGTCCACGGCGAGGAGGCCGCGGCCGAGACTCTCCGGGACCGCATCGACCGCGAGCTGGGCTGGACGGCCGTCGTACCCAAGCCCGGGGAGGCCGTCCTGGTCCGCTGACCGGGCCGGATGGGCCCTGCGGTATGCACCGCGAGGCCCTCCCGCACCCCGAGGACCGGCGCGAACCTGAAGGGGAAGGGCTGGAGGCACACCATGAACACTCTCCCGGGCGACATGGAACCCGAAGCGCGTGAGGCCCTGTGCTCGCCCACGCCCATCGCATGGACGTCCCCGCCGGCGCGGTGGCCGTACGGAAGCTCTGCGAAGAGAACCCGCCCGTGGGCCGTTGCATATCCACCGCTGTTGCCGCGGTCATCGCCCGTCGGCTCGGCTCGGCCCGCACCCGGATCCTCGACCTGTTCGCACCCCACCACAGCGACATGCCACTCGCCTACGCCCGCTGAGGACCAGCCATGACCTCCACCCCGTACACCGTCAACGACGTCATGACGAAGACCGTCGTCAGCGTCACGCCCGCCGCCGAATTCAAGGAGATCGCCACCGCGATGGAGCGCTGGAAGGTCACCGCGGTCCCGGTCATCGAAGGCGAAGGCCATGTCGTCGGCGTCGTCTCCGAGGCCGACCTCCTCACCAAGGAGGAGTTCCACGAACACGGACCGAGCCTGATCGAGCAGATGCGCCGCCTCGGCGACACAGCGAAGGCCGGATCGGTCCGCGCCGAGGAGCTGATGACGAGCCCGGCCGTCACCATCCGCCCCGACGCCACGCTCCCCCAGGCCGCCCGGCTGATGGCCGACCGCCGCATCAAGCGTCTCCCGGTCGTGGATGCCGACGGCACTCTCCTCGGCGTCGTCAGCCGCGCCGACCTCCTGAAGGTCTTCCTCCGCACCGACGACGACCTGGCCGCCGAAGTCCGCCGCGAGGTCGTCGAGCGCCTGTTCCCGCTCTCCCGCCATGACATCACGGTTGAGGTGACGCACGGCGTCGTCACCCTGAGGGGAAGGACCCGCGACCCCCACCTCATCCCCGTGGCCACTCGCCTCGCCCGGGCTGTCGAAGGGGTGGTCGGTGTGCACTCCCGCCTCGAAGGCCCCGCATCCCCCTGACCGCTGTCCCTCCGCTACGGGGCCAGGTCCCGCCTCATCAGCAACGCGTGGCCCAGGATGAGCCCCACTGCTCCGACCCCGACCAGAACGCCCAACTGCGGCCACAGCACGTGGCCCTGTGCCAGTGCGTCACCCGGTGTGTAGTAGTGGAAGGGACTGATGAACCGCAGGGGTGCCGCCTTGGACCAGGCCAGCGCGATGAAGTTCAGCGCGAAGCCGACCGCCCCGATCGCGATCGTCGCACCGATCACCTGCGCGCGTCGGCTCCCCCATGCGGACACGGCCAGGGCCGGTCCGGCCAGGCACAGCGCGAAGCCGCACCCCATCAACCCGGCGGCGAAGACACCGCTGAGCGGCACGTCCCGGTGGATGTCCGGCGACAGCCAGACGCCTGCCGCCACGGTCAGCGTCGCCGCGGCGTTGAGGGCGAGAGCGGCAATCACCACGGCGGCCGTCCGCTCGGCGAGCAGCCGGTTGCGGCTCACGGGACGCACCATGATCAGCTCGATCGTCCCGGATTCCACGTCGGCCGCCACCGCCGCCGCGGCCAGGGCGCCGATCGCGGTCAGCTGCATGGCGATCCAGAACGGATGCACCAGTCCGGCCCCGAGCAGCCCCGGATAGCTCGCGATCGACACGTCCCCGCCCGACCCGCTGAACGCGCGGTACGCCGACGGCGTGCCCTTTCCGCCCGCCGAGAACAGCGTTCCCGGCGCGATCGTGTTCGCCACCACCACGATCAGCGCCTCGAAGACGACCATCCCCACCACCAGGGCCATCAGCATCCGCCGGCGCCGGTGCAGCGCCAGCCACAGCAGGGGCCACCGCGTCTTCACGGCGCCGCCCCCTCCGCCTTGCCGTTGCGGTACAGGTCCAGGAACGCCTCGCCCAGCCCCGCCTCCTCCACGAAGACGTCGGCCACCCCCAGGGTCAGCAGCTCGCGCAGTGCCCCCACCACCTCGCTCGGGGGTACGAGCAGCTCCACCCGGTCGCCTTCCCAGTGGGGCGCCCACTGCTCCGCGCGCCCCAGAGGGCGTGCCCCCTTCCCGTCGCCGAAGGTCAGGCGGATCCGCCGCGCACGCGCCTCCCGCAGGGCGGCCACGCTCTCCACCGTCACCAGGCGCCCGTCCCGGACGATCGCCACGCGTCCGCAGGCCCGCTGCACCTCCGGGAGGACATGGCTGGACAACAGCACGGTGCGGCCGTCGGCCGCCGCCTGCTCCATCAGCTCGAAGAACGTCTCCTGCACCAGGGGATCCAGCCCCTCGGTCGGCTCGTCCAGTACCACCAGCCGGGGATCGTGCTGCAGCGCCTGCACCAGGCCCAGCTTCTGCTTCATGCCGCGCGAGTACCCGCCCACCGTGCGACGCAGGACCGCCGGCGTCAGTCCCAGCCGCTCGCACAGTTCGGCCCGCCGTGTGCAGGACCGGCCCTGGAGGGAACACAGCAGGTCGAGGGTCTGTGCCCCGGTGAGTTCGGGGTACAGCCGCAGCTCACCCGGGAGATAGCCGAGTTCCCGAGCCACCCGGCGGTGATCGGCGAGCGGGTCCATCCCCAGCACCCGCACGTGCCCGGCCGTCGGGCGCAGCAAGCCGGTCAGGCACCTGAGGGTGGTGGTCTTGCCCGCCCCGTTCGGCCCGAGGAAGCCGAACACCTCGCCCGGACCGATGCCGAGTGTGAGTTCCTCCACCCCGACCACGGCCCCGTACCGCTTGGTCAGTCCTATGAGCTCGATCGCGTCCATGGCGCCCACCCCACCAGTCTGTGCCCTGGCCCGGACCGACGCGCAGTGAGCCGAGAACGGGCCCCACGGCGCCGGCCGAAAATACCCCCGGGGGTACTACTGCTACGCTCGAGATATACCCCCGGGGGTAATTCTCACGAGAAGGAGCGACAGCGTGTTCTTCATCGACACCCTTGAACTGGAAGGGCTCGGCAACCGCAGCTACCTGGCGGGTGGCGCCCACACGGCCGTGGCAGTGGATCCACCGCGCGACGTCGACCAGGTGCTCGCCATGGCGGCACGGCGAGGGGTGCGGATCTCCCACGTCGTGGAGACGCACGTCCACAACGACTACGTCACCGGCGGCCTGGACCTGGCCCGCCTCACCGGCGCGGCCTACCTGGTGCCCGCCGCGGCCCGGGTGTCCTTCGACCGCACCCCCGTCCATGACGGAGACACCTTCGCCGTGGACGACGGCATCACGCTGCGGGCCCTTGCCACCCCCGGCCACACCCCGCACCACACCTCCTACGTTCTGGAGGAGTGGGGTTCGGCCGTCGCCGTTTTCACCGGAGGCTCCCTGCTGATCGGGACGGTCGGACGGCCCGACCTGGTCGAGCCGCGACTGACCGAGGAGCTCGCCCGCGCCCAGCACGCCTCCGCACGCCGGCTGGCCGCTGAACTGCCTGACGAAGCCCAGGTACTGCCCACCCACGGGTTCGGAAGCTTCTGCTCCTCGGCCCAGGCCGACGGGGTCGCCACCACCATCGGCAAGGAAAAGGCCGGCAACGACGCCCTGGTCCAGGACGTCGACTCCTTCGTCTCCGCCCTGCTGGCCGGACTCGACGACGTGCCTGCCTACTACACCCACATGGGCCCGGCCAACGCCGCAGGTCCGGCTCCGGTGGACCTCACCGCACCTCCCGTGGCGGACGCCGCCGACATCGCCGCCCGCCTGGCCGCCGGGGAGTGGGTGGTCGACCTGCGCAACCGCATCGCCTTCGCCCAGGGACACGTAGCGGGATCGTTCAATTTCGAGGCCGACGGGAAGATCGCGACCTACCTCGCGTGGCTGATCCCCTGGAGCAAGCCCGTCACGCTCCTCGCGGAATCCCCCGAGCAGCTGGCGAAGGCGCAGCGCGAACTGACCCGTGTCGGGATCGACCGCCCGGCCGCCGCGGCCACCGGGGAGCCGGCCGGTTGGATCTCCGCGCACGAACAGCTGCGGAGCTTCCCACGGGCCACGTTCGCCGACCTCGCCGCCCTCGATCCCTACGAGCACCGGATCGTGCTGGACGTACGGCGGGACTCCGAACGCGCCGAGGGCTGGATCAAGGACTCGGTTCACATCCCGATCCACCAGCTCCACCGACGCCAGGACGAGGTGCCGGCCGGAGCGGTGTGGGTGCACTGCGCGGGCGGCATGCGCGCGGGGATCGCGGCCTCCCTGCTCGACGCGGCCGGACGCGATGTCGTGGCCGTCGACGACTCCTTCGACGCCGCCCGGAGCGCGGGCCTCCCGATGACCGCCGGACCCCGTTCCGACAGCTGACCGCTCGCCCCCCGTTCCCCACAAGAGAAGGACCCGATGATGTTCCTCTTCCGGCGCGGCCCCGCCCGCGTGACTCCAGCCGATGCCCATCAGCGCACCCGCGACGAGGGCGCCGTCCTGCTCGACGTACGCGAGCGGGCGGAATGGACGGCCGGGCACGCGCCCGGCGCCGTGCACGCCCCGCTCTCCGCCCTGCTGGCCGGCGCCGACCTGCCCCCGGCTGCCAAGGGACGGCCGCTGATGGTGATCTGCCGCTCCGGGCACCGGTCCCGGCAAGCGGCGAAGATCCTGACGGAACGCGGAACCGGGGCTGTCGACGTCAAGGGCGGCATGAACGCCTGGGCGGCGGCGGGACTGCCGGTCGTCGACGGCCACGGAAGCAGCGGCTCGACAGCGTGAGCACGCTCGTCCTCGCCCTGATCGCAGGTGCCGTCGTCGGCCTCGCCCTCGGCGCCCTGGGCGGCGGCGGCAGCGTGCTCGCGGTCCCCGCCCTGATCTACCTGCTCGGATTCACGCCGGCCGCCGCCACCACCGCGTCGCTGATCATCGTCACCGCCACGTCCGCCACCGCCCTCTACACCCACGCCACCTGCGGCAACGTCCGCTGGAGGACCGGCGCCCTCTTCGCGGCCGCCGGCATCCCTCCCGCCATGGCTGCAGCCGCCCTCGCCGCACGCCTGCCCGGGCAGCTGCTCACAGCCGCGTTCGCAGCCGTCGCGGGTCTCGCGGCCCTGCGCATGCTCAGGTCCCCCGCACCCGAGAACGAGGTCCGCCCGGTCCGCCCGGCCCGGGCCGCCGGAGTCGGCGCGAGCCTGGGGGCGGTCACCGGATTCCTGGGCGTCGGCGGCGGATTCCTCGCGGTCCCCGCCCTGGTCGCAGTGCTGGGTCTGAGGATGCGGGCGGCCGTCGGGACCAGCCTGCTCGTCATCACCGTCAACTCGCTCGCCGCGCTCACCGTCCGTACCGGCGGCGCGGGGCCTCTGGACTGGGCAGTCGTCGCGCCCTTCACCGGGGCGGCGATCCTCGCCGCCTGGGACGGAAAGCGCCTGTCCGCCGCGATCAAGGGCCCAGCCCTGCAACGCATCTTCGCCGTCGTGCTGCTGTCCGCCGCGGCCTTCATGCTCACCGACGCGATCCGCTGACGGCAGGTCCGCCCACACGGCCACCCCCACAGCTCGCCCGGTATCCGCACCCGGACACCGCCAACACCCAGCAGGAGAGACAGTCCGTCATGAACACCCCCCGCACCCTCAGCTCCGGACAGGCCCTCACCCGCCTGCACGAGCTCACCGTCCTCGACGTCCGCACGCCCGGCGAATACGCCACAGGCCACCTGCCCGGCGCCCTGAACATCCCCCTCGACCAGATCTCACGCGCCCTCCCCGCCATCCACCACGCCGCCGACCGCGGCGACATCCTGGTGGTCTGCGCCTCCGGAGCCCGCTCCGACAGCGCATGCAAGACGCTCGCCGAGCACGGCATCGACAGCGCCACCCTCGCCGGGGGCACCGGCGCCTGGGCCGCAGCGGGCCATGGCCTCCACCGCCCCGGGCAAGGCTCGCGCACTACGTGGGGCATGGAACGCCAGGTCCGCCTGGCCGCCGGCGCTCTCGTCCTCGCGGGCCTCGGCCTCGGCCTGCTGAACCCCGCCTTCCAGCTCATCTCCGCCGCCGTCGCCGGCGGACTGGCCTTCTCCGCCCTCACCAACAGCTGCGGCATGGCTGCCGTCCTCGCCAGACTCCCCCACAACCGGCCGCGGCGTGGCGACCTCGATGCCACGCTGGCAGCCCTCCTCGATCACTGACCCCGGAGTCACATACCCCCTGGGGTACCATGGACACGGACAGCACACCCCTCAGGAGGTACCCGGTGAAGGTCGACGACGACGCGGTCAGCTCAGTCCTCAACCGACTGCGCCGCGCCCAGGGGCAGCTCGCCGGTGTCATCGCCATGATCGAAGCCGGGCGGGACTGCAAGGACGTCGTCACCCAGCTCGCCGCCGTCTCCAAGGCACTCGACCGCGCCGGATTCAAAATCGTCGCCAGCGGCATGCGCCAGTGCATGAACAACGCCGACGAGAGCCAGCCGCCCATGACCGAGGAAGAACTCGAAAAGCTCTTCCTCACCCTGGCCTGACACCCGTCCGGAAGACGCGCGGGCCGTTCTTCCGCCATGGCCCCGGACCCGACGGAGGTCGCGCCGGCCGGACTCCTCGAACCCACTCGCCGGGTCGGCCACGTGCCGCTGTCCCCCGCCGACTGCGCCCACCGGCTCCCAGCGCGGCAACAGCCGTTGCGGCACCCTCACCAGGAGCGCAGGCTTCTGTACAGGCGGAGCCGAACCCATCCGGGAGGCGAACGGGAGCATGGCGCACCCCGCAGACCATCGCACCACGGCGGTGCTGGATGTGCGGGGCATGGTGCGCGCGAGCCAGCAGAGCACCGTCGCGGCCGTACTGGGCCGGCGGCCCGGCGTGCTCGACGTCGAGGTCAACCCGGTGGCGCAGTCGGCCACGGTCGTCTTCGACCCTCGCCGGACCTCGCTCGCCGAGCTGCGCGCATGGGTGACCGAATGCGGATACCACTGCGCCGGCCAGTCGGTTCCCTCGCACCTCTGCGATCCGATGCAGGAACCGGACCCTCCCGGTTCCACGGCTGCGCCGGAGCGCCCTCGCGCGACGCCCGGGACGGCAGCAGGCACACGCGCGCCCGACGAGGCGAGGGGGCACGGGGGCCACGGGGGCCACGGGGGCCACGGCGAGATGTCGATGGCCGCGATGGTCGCCGACATGCGCAACCGCTTCCTGGTCGCGGTGGCGTTCTCCGTCCCGATCGTGGTCTGGTCGCCGATCGGCGAGGAGGTCTTCGGCTGGCACGCGCCCGTTCCGTTCGGCTTGCGCCAGGACGTGTGGGCACTGTTGCTGAGCCTGCCGGTGATCCTCTACTCGTGCTCGGTCTTCTTCGTCGGCGCTGTCCGGGCCCTGCGTGCCCGGACGTTGGACATGATGGTGCTCGTGGCGGTCGCCGTCGGTGCCGGCTGGCTGTACTCCCTGATCGTCACCCTGACCGGGGGCGGGGACGTCTTCTACGAGGCGGCCACCGTGCTGGCCTCCTTCGTCCTGCTGGGCCACTGGTTCGAGATGCGTGCCCGCGGCGGTGCCAACGATGCCGTGCGCACGCTCCTGGACCTCGCCCCGTCGAAAGCCGTGGTTCTGCGGGACGGCGTGCCCGTCGAGGTCGCCACCGCCGAGGTGCTCGTCGGGGATCTGCTGCTCGTACGCCCCGGGACGAAGATCGCCGCGGACGGGATCGTGGAGGAGGGCGAGAGCGAGGTCGACGAGTCGACCGTGACCGGGGAGAGCATGCCCGTGCACAAGGGCCCCGGATCCCCGGTCGTCGGCGCCACCCTCAACGCCAACGGCACGCTGCGGGTGCGGGCGACCAAGGTCGGTGCGGACACGGCGCTGGCCCAGATCGTCAAGCTCGTCCAGGAGGCCCAGAACTCCAAGGCTCCCGGTCAGCGGCTCGCCGACCGGGCCGCCTTCTGGCTCGTCCTCGTCGCCCTCGTCGGCGGCGCCCTCACCCTGGCCGTATGGCTGCTCGCCACCGACCGCCCCTTCGGCGAGGCCATGCTCTTCGCCATCACCGTGGTCGTCATCACCTGCCCTGACGCACTGGGCCTGGCCACCCCCACCGCCATCATGGTCGGGACCGGGCTGGGCGCGCAGCGGGGCGTGCTGTTCAAGAACGCCATGGCCCTGGAGGCGTCCGCAGGCATCCGCATCGTGGTCATGGACAAGACCGGCACCCTCACCAAAGGCGAACCCGAAGTCACCGACGTGATCAGCGTTCGCGGCGGCGACGAGGACGAGGTGCTGCGGCTGATCGCAGCCGTCGAGCAGGAATCCGAGCATCCCCTGGCTGCTGCGGTCGTACGGTACGCCGCCGCGCGCGGCGTCGCCGCCGCTCAGGCCCGCCACTTCGAGAACGTACCGGGCCACGGCGCGACGGCCGTGGTCGACGGCCGCCGGGTCGCGGTCGGCAACCGCCGCCTGATCGAACGTGAAGGCGTCGACCTCGGGCCCCTGAGCGGCCGGCGCGAGGAGCTGGTCGCCACCGGCCGCACCGTCGTCATCGCCGCCGTCGACGGCCGGGTGGCGGCCCTCATCGGGATCGCCGACGCCCTTCGGGAGACCTCCCCCGCAGCGGTGGCCGACCTCCGCAGCCTCGGTGTCGAGGTCGTCATGCTCACGGGCGACAACCGGGCAACCGCCGAACGGATCGCGCAGCGCCTGGGCATCACCACCGTCATCGCCGACGTCCTCCCCGGCGACAAGGCCGCCAAGATCAGCGAACTTCAGCAGGGCGGCCGCACAGTCGCCATGGTCGGTGACGGTGTCAACGACGCGCCCGCCCTCGCCCAGGCCGACCTGGGCATCGCGATCGGAGCCGGCACCGACGTCGCCATCGAGACCGCCGACCTCGTTCTGATGCGCTCCGACCCCCTGGACGTCCCCACCGCCCTGCGTATCGGCCGGGGCACCCTGCGCAAGATGCGCCAGAACCTGGGCTGGGCCATCGGCTACAACGCCATCGCCCTGCCCATCGCCGCCGGGGTCTTCGAACCCGCCACGGGCCTGATCCTCCGCCCCGAGATCGCCGCCCTGTCCATGTCCGGCTCCAGCATCATCGTCGCCGTCAACGCCCTGGCGCTCAAGCGCCTCCACCTGCCCCGCCCTCAGCGGACACATCCGGCGGGCGGAGACGGCGAGCGGGGCTGAGGGCTGTCCCGGAGCGCCCTTGGCGGGCGCGTCCTACGCTGGAAGACATGTCCGGCCGCGAGCCCCGCACCACGGGTGCTGATGCGGTTCACCACGATGCTCGTCCTGGCCCTCACCGTGGGGCTGCTCGGTATGCACGCCCTGGGCCCTGCGGCCGCTCTGCCGTCGCCGGTCACCGTCGAGCGCACGTCCCACCACGTGGCGACGACAGATGCCGGTCAGCACTGCCCGTGCCCCGACGACGACCACGACACGGGCCGCCACATCAGCCACACAGACATGATGTGCGCCTCCGCGTCCCTGCCCAGTGCCCCCGGCAACACCGCACCGGACAACGTTCCCGTCACCGGCGCAGAGCACGACGACGCCGATGCCTTTGCCCCTGCGCCGAACCTGCCCTCGGCAGCCTGCGAAGCCGTCGGAAAGCGGGCGCCGCCCTCGCTGGCGGACGTCGCCTTCGCGCAAGGGATGATCCCCCACCACCGTCAAGCCGTCGTCATGTCCGACATGGCCCGGCCGCACGGCGCGTCCAATGCGGTCAAGGCCCTCGCCGAGAGGATCAAGAAGGCGCAGCAGCCGGAAATCGACGCCATGGCCGACTGGCTGAGGGCATGGGGCGAGAGAGTCCCCTCCTGCATGGGAGGCATGGACGGCATGGGACACCGCGATGGTGCTGCACAGAACAGCACAAGTCCGGACCGGGACGCCGCCGGTCCGGGGCCACCCGGTGCGCGCACGCCTCGCACGCCGGCAGACCCGGCCACCCGCGTCCGGTGTCACTTGCCCACCACGCCAGCTGACGCCAATGACGCGAACCACCACACAGAGTGTCATCCTGGCGGGTAGGGATCCGGTGATCGAAGCCCCGCGGGCTGTGCTGGAGTGCGCGGACGAGCACTCGATCATGAAGGCCCACGGCCGGCCGCGTGTGCGGTAGCAGGTCGCGTACTTGCGGCCGGAAGAGCCCAGGGCTCTGAGCATGTCGACGTGCGCTGACGCGCAAGACCGCGACCGTGTACCGCCTTTCGTCGACCGGGAGAGAAGTATGACCATCAAGGACATCGGGCCGGAGCCTCAGAGCTTCGACCTGGAGAAGGCGACGCTCGACAACACGAACTATCGCGCCGTCGCCTGGTCCGGGAAGTACCTTCAGCTGACCCTCATGTCGATCCCGGTGGGTGAGGACATCGGATTGGAAGCGCACCCGGAGACCGACCAGTTCCTACGACTCGACGCGGGCCGGGGCCGCGTCCAGATGGGCCGCACGAAGGATCGACTCGACTTCGACCAGGAGGTCGAGGATGGTTGGGCCGTGTGCGTACCCGCCGGTACTTGGCACAACATCACCAACATCGGCGACGAGCCCCTCCGGCTCTACGCCGTATACGCACCGGTCCACCACGCGTCGGGCAAGATTCATGCGACGGCCGCCGACGCTGAGCGCGACGAGGACTCGGGCGGTGACGAGCCGGCGAGCTGGTCGGCCCAGCCTGACCAGCAGCCATCGGACGAGCACGCCTGACCGGCGGGGGCATACCGCGAATGCAGTTCCTGGCCCCGAGGTGAGCCGGGAGAATCACGATCCCTGACAGGCATGGACGTCCCTCCGCGGCAGACAGCGACCGGCTCGGTGCCCGGCCTGTCCGCACAGTCCGGGACGGACGACGAGATTGCCCAGGGGCGCACGTTCTTGCCCCGGGCGCCGCAGCCGTCACCGTCTGCCCGATGCTCCTGTAGATCCACATGCCGAGGAACAGGACCAGCCGTGGGCCGGCATGCAGGTGACGTCAGGCTGTTCCAGTATGGAAGTCGGGGTCGGACGTGTCGCAGTCCACGGAGGTGAGTGCGATGACCCATCCCCCGCGGCGCCGGACCGGTGCCCCGGCGGAGCCGGACGCGTTCTTCGGCCGCACCCACCAGCTTTCTGGCGCGACACAGGCGCGGCACACGCCGCTCCAGCCGATGCGGGTACCCGGCCATGCTCCCCTCGGCGGTGAAGAGCGAGGACACCGGCACGGCTCCGGCCGACGGTGCGCTCACGCTCACCGTCCCCAAGGCCCGGACAGCCACGGCACGGGGCGGGAAACGGCCTCCGTGAATCCGTGCGAGAGGACAGCGGGCATTGTCAGGCCCCACGCGTTCCACGGTCGGCACCGTGATCAGGAGCCGAAGCTGTTCCTGGCAGCGGCCGGGACCGGGATCGACCGCAGCGCGTGGGAACAGGCCCTGATCTCCTCAGGCTGCAGGGGGCGGGGCCGTGCCCAGCGGGCGGTGCGCCGGGAAAGGGCCGGCGCGACCGCCTGGGCTCCGCGATGAGGACGGCCGCGACGCCGGAACCCACCACAGCCAGGAGTGCCGACGGTGCAGGAGGATCGGAGGGCGCGGCCAAGCCGCCGATCCTCACCTTGACGATGAATCCTGCGGTCGACCTCTGCTGGGAGGTCGGGCACCTTGAGGACATCGGCAAGAACCGCGCCCGGGTCAGGTCGGTGGCCGCCGGGGGCGGAGGGATCAACGTCGCCCGTCATGTCGTGCGGCTCGGAGGCCGAGCCACCGCCGTCCACACCGCCGGAGGCGAGGTCGGGCTGCGCCTGAACCGGCTGCTGGACGAAGAGGGCGTCGACCACGTCGCCGTGGACATCGACGACGACACCCGCGAAGCACTCGTGCTGTTCGAGGCCGAATCGCGCCGCGGCTACCACATCGTGCCACCCGGGCCTCACCTGCACGACCACGAGGGGCGGCGATCCCTGGATGCTCTGGTGCAGGCCGTTGGCGGTTGTCCGTACGTCGTGGCCAGTGGCAGCCTGCCCGGCGGCTTGCCCGACGACTTCTACGCGGCCGTCTCCCGCCGCGTCAGGGAAGCCGGATCCCGACTGGTCCTGGACACCTCCGGTCCGGCGCTTCGCGGAGCACTCGGGGAGGGCGTGTTCCTGCTCAGGTGCAACCGCACAGAGGCCGAGAGCCTGACCGGTCGGCCGGTCCGCGGCTTCGACGACGCCCGGGCCCTCAACGAGCACCTGATCGCCACAGGGGCCGCCGAGATCGCCGTCACCACCCTCGGAGAACTGGGCGCACTGTGCTCCACCGGCCACGGCCACACCGAGCTCTACGCGCCGCCGCTGCCCGGCGAGCCCCTGAGCGACGCCGGGGCGGGAGACAGCATGGTCGCCGCCCTCATCACACAGCTGACCGCCGGAGAGGATCCCGTCAGCGCCTCCGCGTCGGGGGTGGCCGCAGCCGCCGCAGCGATGCTCACCCCCAGCACCGAGCCCTTCGACCTGGACGTGGCCCGATCCCTCCGCTCCCAGGTGAGGATCAGGTTGCAGACCGATGCTCGACGCCGAGGCGTTTGACCCTGCCCATTCCCTGCTGTTCGGCCGGCCCCTCAACCGCATTGCGTACCCCGCGCCCACGAGCCGGCCCTGCCCCGTCACCGCGTCGGGACGGGGCGCTGCCGGTGGGTGCTGAGCAGCGCCGGTGCCGAGTCGTGATGCGAGCGGGCCTGCGGTTGGGAAGACTGGAAACATGGAGACCAAGGGAGTGCTTGAGGGCGGCCCGGACGATCTGCCCGAGCGGATCGTTCCGATCTCCGACCCCGGACAAGACCTGAAGATTCCACACCGCGGCGGGTACGAGCATTTCAAGATCACGTCGCGGCACCAGGACAGCGCGGAGGGACGACTCGCGGTCTACGAGTGGTGGGAACGGACAGAGATCGCCGAGTAGCACGGACGGTCACCTTCGGAGCCGGTGAGAGAGTCACCGATCAGCCCAGGGCCGCGCCCCAGGCCTTGGCTCGGTCCAGCTCCCCTTCACGGAGGGGTCCCTCGGCATCCTCGGTGATGAAGCCCTCCGGTTCCGCGACGAGTCGGTAGCCGTGGACACGCAGCCGGCGAGCAATGGCGGGTGCCGCGCCGCCGGCGAGCCGGAAATCCCCTCGCGTGTCGAACGCGGCAGCGGGCACGTCCCCTCGCGTCCGGAGCAGCTCGTGGAACCAGTCACGAAGCCCAGGCCCCTCCGCGCCCTCCTCAGCTTCGTGCCGCCTCTCCGGTTCGTCCTCGGCCTGCCTCTTCTCCGACTGCAGTCCGATCTTCCGCGACAGGCCCGATGGCATGCCACGCATGTGGGTGGGGCCACCCACGATGAGCAGGTCGGCCGAGCCGACGCGTTCCCGATCGGCCTTGTCCACCCGCACGCAGTCGACCGTGGCATCCGGGCGGGCCTCCCGTACGCCGGCCCCGATCGCCTCGGCCACCTGGCGCGTGTTCCCGAACAGGCTCTCGTACACGATCACGACGCGCATCACATCTCCTTGGGGGCTTGGCGCCTCTGCAGACAGGATCACGGCACCCGGCCGCCCATGCGACGAGCCGTGCGGGATTGTGGACCGTTCGGCCCCTGTCCGGCACCTGGGGGGCGCGCAATGCAGGCGGACACGTCGACGCCTACTTCCGCGTCGTCGACGCCGTGAAATCGGTCATCGCCGTCGAGAACGTCGAAGCGGCGATCAACCAGATCGCCCAGACCACCCTGCGCAAGGTCGTCGGCCAGCACACCCTCGACGAGACCCTCTCGGAGACCGACCGCATCAACATCGACATCCGCGAGATCCTCGACATCACCACCACCGACTGGGGCGTCGAGGTCACCCTGGTCGAGCTGAAGGACATCCAGCTGCCCGACAGCATGAAGCGCGCCATGGCCCGCCAGGCAGAAGCCGAACGCGAGAAGAGGGCCAAGATCATCAGCGCCGAGGGAGAGTCGATGGCCGGAGCAGCGCTCGGTGATGCCTCCGACATCATGATGGCCCACCCGCTCGCCCTGCAGCTGCGCAATCCGCAGAGCCTGGTGGAGATCGGCGTGGACAAGAACAGCACCGTCCTCTTCCCCGCGCCCCTCATGAGCACCATCGGTGAGCTCGGCGCCTTCCTCGCCCGCAAATCGGCCGCTGCTGCACACGAGACCACCACACCGGTGGACATCAGCACGATGGTTTCCTGATCGGGCATCACCAGGTCCGGCGGCGCCCCGCCCTCCTCCGGCATGGTGGTGCCCGGCGTCCGCACCGCGTCCACAAGGGTGGACAACGCGCAGACGGATGCCTCCTCATTGCCTGCACAGACGGCCGATCGCAGGTCGGAATCCCGCTCGTTGAGCCGGCGGGTAAGCCCAGGCGCGGGATCGTGTCATCGAGGTCGGGAGGGCCTCGAGCGTCGCAGGGGTCTGATCATCGTGTCATCGAGGTCGGGAGGGCCTCGAGCGTCGCAGGGGTCTGATCGGGCCATATGTGGGACCGGTCGGCCCATGCCCGCCGAGGAGGCGCGGGGCGAGACTGGACACGGAATCGAACGGAGACCGCCATGAGCACCCCTTCCCCCCTCCGGATCTCGGCCGCACTCTCGGCGGAGTACCGGGCACGGATGATGAGCGTCTCCCACCAGGTGAACTTCGAGGAGGGAGCACGGATCTTCACCGAAGGAGGCCGTGCCGACCGCTTCTGGATCGTGCGGACGGGCACCGTCACCCTCGACGTTCTCGTACCGGGCAGCAAGCCGGCGGTGATCGAGAGTCTCGGTGCCGGTGAGCTGGTCGGCTGGTCGTGGCTGTTCCCCCCGTTCACCTGGCACTTCGGCGCTGAGGCGATGACCCCGGTGCGCACCGACGAGTTCGACGCCGCGGCCGTGCGGATGATGATGGACGCCGACCCGGCCTTCGGGTCCGCGATCGGCCACTGGGTGGGCCAGGTGCTCGCCCACCGGCTTCTCGCCGCCAGGATCCGTCTGCTCGACCTCTACGCTCCCCACGGGAGCGGCAGCAGGCTGTGAGCCGCCCGATGGCGTCGCGCCCGGTCCGGGAGTGGTCATGCCGGATACAGCGCCATGACTTGTCCACCGCCGCAGGTTCGGCACGAGGTGGCGCAAACAGCGACGGCTGCGATTGGGCCGGATACGTGAATTCCGTGGGGATATCGCGCCGCAACCGGGGTGATCGCAGGCCAGACGCGGTGCCGCCCGCCGAGCCTGCGGGCCAGAGAGGCCGACTGCCCGGCATGTCCAGGTTGTCGGCTAGTGGCCACAGGCGCGAGATCGGTGGAGGATGGAAGCAGCCCCAGGGCGGGCGGACAGGCGCGCTCCCTTGCCTCGTCCCGCCCCGGCACCGTCACGGCAGTCTGCCGCTCGCGGATCACACGCCTACCGGACGCACGGAACCAGGCGTCTCCCATGGCCGGCATCTACGCGGTGATCCATTGCGACGGGCATCTGGAATTCCGCGACAGCGTCCCCGACCCGGTGGAACAGGACGGCCGCCCGCTGTACGCCGACAGCTTCATCATCCAGCATGCCGGCTGGGGCGGTCCCGGCCTTCACGGAGACACGGGTACTGCCCACGGCCCCTCCTCTGCCGCCCTGTTCAACGGCACCGCCGCCTCGGTCGTCTCCGCGCTGGGAGGCCCCGAGCAGAACATCCTCGGCAGCCTGGTCATCGGCGGCGACCACGATCAGCCCGGCCACGGAGAAACCGTCGCCTGCGGCCTTACCACCGCACAACAGCACCTCATCCAGGACGTACACCGAGCTGTCCTCGCCCATGCCGAGGCAGACTTCCATGGAGACGGGAAGTGATGTGAGGGCCATCCAGCGACGTAGTGAGCATCCCGCGACCTCCCCCGGCCAAAGGTGGCCGGCCCGGGCAACCCCGCCGACATCGCCGAAGCCAGCGCTGTGCAGGCGGTCTGATGCTGTCCGCGGGATCGGCTGAACCGCTCGTCGTACCCGATGACGGCGAGAATTCCCTCAGCACCGTGCGGGACGCTCTGGCCGTGCTCGGCCGGACCCTGCCCGGGACCGAGCGCATGTTCGGCCGCCGCGATGACGCCGACCCGTCCGGCACCTCATCGGTACCGCGGTGGGCTGGGCCGGCCTCCCCGAGTTCGAGGCGCTCTGCCTGCTGGTCGAGTCTGGCCCGTCCGTCGAGAAGTACCGGATCGCGGTCGGCGACGTACCCGTCATCGGCCCATACGCAGCGCCCGGGGATCGGTGTGTCTCGTCCCCTTCGGGGGGGGCCGCGTCGGGCCGAGCCGCGTTGGGCCGACCGGGCCGAGCCGGGCGCGTTCGGAGCACGGTTCCCACAGGTCTGACCGGCGCCGCCATAGGGTCGGGCTTCGCCCCTCTGCGTGAGGCGGGTGTGAAGGAGTGCGGATGAACGGCTGGGCCGTCGTGGTCGCCGGGGCTGTGGTCCTCGGCTACGGGCGCTCTCACGCCGTTTGTCGACCACGGTCCTCTCGGGGCCGCTGGTGTTCATGCTCGTCGGTCTGGCCATCGGTCCGCTGGGCCTGGACCTGATGGACCGGGCGAAGGATCCCGAAGTCACGCGCACGCTCCTGGAGAGCGCACTGGTGCTCCCGTTGTTCGCGGACGCGTCCGGAATCAGGGCCCGGGACCTGCGCCGGGAGGAGTTCCTGCCGCTGCGGCTGCCCGCGGTCGGCCTGCCGGTCACCATGGCCCTGGGGTGGCTGGCGGCCTGGCCGCTGCTGCCCGGCCCGGGCGTGTGGGAGCTGGCCCTGGCCGCCATCATCCTCGCGCCGACGGACGCCGCGCTCGGGCAGCAGGCCTTCTCCGACAAGCGGGTGCCGCCGCTGATCCGCGGCGGCCTGACCGCCGAATCCGGTCCGAACGACGGCCTGGCCCTTCCGTTCTTCGTCCTGGCACCCGCCGCAGCGGGTGAGGGGCCATGGCCATCCGGGCGTCGCCGAGACGTTCCTGCGCGCCTTGCTGCTGAGCGGCGCGATCGGAATCGCGGCCGGCTGGAGCGGGGCGAGCCTGTTGCGCCGGTCGCTTGCCCGAGGGTGGAGCAGCTCCGACCGGCGGCAGTTCCTGGTACTCGTCGTCCCGGTCGTCGCCTACGTCTTGTGCGCCATGGCGGAGGGCAGCGGCTTCATCGGCGCCTGGGGCGCCGGCCTGGCCTTCGGTATCCACCTGCGCCGCACCCCCGCCGACCTCGGCATCCCTTCCCAGGACTCGGACCCCGCGCAGAGCACCAGGTTCACCGACCGCCTCGTCCTCGCCTCGCTCAGCTTCCTCGTCTTCGGCTCCGTGATCCTGGGACCGGCACTCCAGCACCTGACGTGGCACCCGGTCGTCTACGGGCTGCTCAGCCTCACCGTCATCCGGATGCTGCCCGTCGCACTCGCCCTGGCCGGCACCGGGCCGCAACGCCCCGCCCCACCCATGGCAATGAGGAGTACAAGATCGAAGCGGTCTCGCGCCGGGCAGGTGAAAAGTGAGCAACATCGACTTCGAGGCGGTCTTCCACGCCCTGCCGGGCGCCGTCGCCCTGATGACCCCGGACCTGTTGTTCGCCGAAGCCAACGAGTCCTACTTGTCGCTCTCCGGCCGCACGCGCGAGCAGGTGATGGGCCGCTACCTGTTCGATGTCTTCCCCGACAACCCCGACGACCCCGCCGCGAGCGGCATGCGCAACCTGCACGCCTCCCTGCGCAGAGTCGCCTCCACCGGGGAAAGCGACACCATGGCACTGCAGCGCTACGACGTGGAGGACCCCGACCGGCCAGGGGTGTGGGAGGAGCGTTACTGGAGCCCCATCAACGTCCCGGTGCCCGGTCCGGACGGCGCCGTGGCGCTGGTGCTCCACCGGGTGGAGGAGGTCACCGAACTCATCCGTGCCCGCGGCACCCGCAGCGGAGGTGACGGTGCCCGCGTCCTGGAAGCAGAGCTCTACACCCGCGCCCGGGAACTCCAGGACCTCAACCAGCGCTTGCGCGACGCCCACGCCCGCGAACGCGAAATCGCACTCCACCTCCAGCAGGCGATGCTGCCCGCCCCCGGCCCGCTCAGCCACCGCGCAGCAGTGCGCTACCGGCCCGCCACCGGCTCCCTCAACGTCTGCGGCGACTGGTACGACCTGATCGACCTGACCGACCTGCCCCACCGCGACCATACCGCCGTCGCCGTCGGCGACGTCGTCGGCCACGGACTGCAGGCCGCCGGCGTCATGGGCCAGCTCCGCAGCGCCCTGTCCGCCGCCTCCCGGGTAGCAGCCGGGCCCGCCCAGGCCCTTGAAGTCCTCGGCCTGTACGCCCGCCACGTCGACGGCGCGGAGTCCGCCACCGCCGTCTCGGTGTTCGTCGACTGGGCCGGCCACACCCTCACCTACAGCAGCGCCGGTCACCCGCCGCCCCTGCTCTGCCACCCGGACGGCACCATCACGTTCCTCGACCAGGCGACCGACCCCCCACTGGGAGCCCGCCCCGAACACGTACCCCGCCCCCAGAGCCAGGCCGCCTTCACCAACGGCTCCACTCTCGTCCTCTATACCGACGGACTCATCGAGCGCCGCCACGAGGACATCGACACCGGCCTCCACCGGCTCGCCGACTCCCTCACCCGCCACCGCACCGCCGACCCCGACCAGCTCGCCGACGCCCTCCTGACCGACCTGATCCCACCCGCCGGCATCACCGACGACACCGCCCTGGTCATCCTCCGCCTCTGACCACACAGCAGCCAACAGAACCAGCACTCGTACCAGTCGGGCTCAGGGCGGGCAGTCCCGCAACGCGCATCACCTGGCCACCGATCCGGTAGCCCGTAAACAGACGTATGAGGCGTTTGCGGTGGGCGATCTGGTCGTCAGGCTGCGGGACCACGGCACGGATCTTGCGCTTGCGGAGGTGTTCGCGGATCGCGCGGGACGAGTACCCCTCGTCGGCCAGCACGGTCGTGGGCCGGGTCCGGGGCCTGCCCTTCGGCCGGCCCACCCGGATGGCGGCCATGACCTGCGGGAAGGCGGGGGCGTCACCGGCCTGGCCGGGAGTGAGAACGAACGCGAGTGGCCGGCACCGGCCGTCGGCGGCGAGGTGGATCTCCGTGGTCAGTCCGCCGCGGGACCGGCCGAGGGCATGGTGGAGCGGCCCGCCCGGCGGGGCCCCTACTGACGGGCCCCGGCGGCGTGCTGAGGGGCACGGACGATGGTGGAGTCCACCGAGACGACCCGGTCAGGTCCTCTTCCGTGTCGGCCTGGGCGAGCAGGGCGGCGAAGACGCACTCCCACGCGCCGTCGACCGCCCACATCCGCAGCCGGCTGCGGGCGCCCTTCCATGAACCGGACCGCTCGCGCAAGTCCATCCAACTACTCGGCCCGACCGCGCAAGCAACACGGCCCGCTCACAGTCACTCACTGCCCGGCTCACCCCTGCCCGTCCGGGCTCCCAGCACGGACCGGCACCGCGGGTCCCGGGATATGGATCCGGCCATCGCTGATCACCCAGACCCCGTAGTCCCTTCAGCTCTCCCCGCCACCCAGACCCCGTGGCCGCGCAGAGCAGCTCACCGATCACCCAGACCCCGCGATCTCCCCCGTACCGATGCACGGCCCGACGGCTGCGGATCTTCCGCTCCGGGCCGCGGCCATGCCCAGGGAGAATCCCATGCCCCTTCACACCCAGCTCCGCACCGCCGCGATCGGCGCCTGTACGGCGGCACTGCTCGCCGGTTCCGGCCTGCTCGCACTCCCCGTCCAGGCCCAGGGCCAGCAGCCTGCAGCCGCCGCCAGCGCGCGGACGGGGCGGGCGGAAATGCAGGTCGCCAGCTTCTTCCAGGAGTACGAATTCGCCACGGAAGGTAAGCAAGGCGAAGGCAAGAGCAACCTCCAGCTCCGCGAGGAATTCCTCACCACCGAACTCGACGAAGCGCTCACCGTCTGGGGCTCCGAGCACCAGGCGGACCCGGTCTTCCGCGAGCAAGAGATGCCCAAGTCCTACTCGACAGCGGAAGGCGCGAGCACCGCGACCCACACCAGGATCATCCTCACCGAGAACTGGGCAGACGGCACCAGCCAGCAGGTCTGGTACCAGGTCCGGCTCTCCGACCTGCTCATCGACGGCCTGACCGACGCCCCGGCCGAGTAGTCCGCCTCCGGGCCACCGCGACCGGCGCGTGGCTCGAATCGGCCCTCGGCAACGGGGAAGGCCACCAGCACGAGGGCGGGCCGCACTCGTTAACGACAAGTCGAACTCAGCCGGAGCTGAGAAGGAACCTCACCGAGCGGAAGTGGTACTCGTTCCCCCGCGTGTCACCCGGGTGGAGCAGGACCTCCTTGCCGTCCTCACCAGGGTCCTCACATGCGGCGTCGAGGAACATCGCCGCATCCGCATTGCTGCGGTTCTCGGGCGCGTAGGCGTCTACGTACGCTCCGTCCACCTTGGGGACCGCGTAGCACTCGTTGAGGTTCGGGAACTGAATCTGCCACTCGGTGGGATCGGCCACGTCGCCGTACTTGAAGTCGAGAGACCCGGTGGCCGCCGATGCGGAGCCGGGCATGGCGACGATGAGTACGGCCGCACCGAGAGCGGCAGCCAGGGCATTGCGAAGACGCACGGTTTCAGATCCTTTGGATTCGGGAGCCCCGAACCTCTGCCTTTGCTCAGGTGAGCAACGTGCTTGGGGGCCTGAGTAAGAGTTCCCGGTCACGCCGCAGAAGTAGCACCCATAGGGGGCGAATCACCCTATGGACGGACGAAGAACCGTTCACTCTTAGCCCGTTCGGACAGCGCTCCCGCAGCCGAAGGCAAGTTCCCTTTAGTCAAAGGTCCATTGACCAGGCCGCTGCTCCGGACCACCACGGGCCGGAGCAGCGACAGGCCTGCCGTCAGAGCCCCCGCACGAACTCCGCGAAGGCGGCCGGGCTCACGGTGAAGGCGTGCAGCTAGCTGGGGGTTCTTGGAGTCCCGCACGGCGATCCGGTGCAGCTGCACGGCGACCTCGACGCAATCGCCATCGGTGCGCCCACATCTGGCGGGAGTCGGACCTGCCGGCCGCGGCGGCCGGGACGACGGTCATCGCGGACGGCGCCTACCTGGGCACCGGCCTGATCGTCCCGCACCGCAGAAGGCCGGGACGGCCCCTCCTGCGCGGCCAGGAGGAGGACAACGCCGAACACCGACGCGTTCGTGCCCGCGTCGAGCACACCTTCACCCGCATGAAGAACTGGAAGATCCTCCGCGACTGCCGCCAGAAAGGAGACGGCCTCCACCACGCCGTCCAGGCCGTCGCCGCCATGCACAACCTCGCCATGGCCGAATGAACCAGCAGGTCAGCCAGCCGCGCAGCCCTGCCCGCGACGGACCTTCTGCAACAACCTCTAGACAACTGAGACAAGCCCGGGTTCACCGACGAGCACACCGGACGTCGCAGGCTCTGCCTCAACCTCGGCCCCGGAACGCGGTACATCATCCTGGGTGGAATCGACGCCCAGGCGGCCTGCCGAGCCGTCCACCCCGACGACCACGTCCACCGCTACCCACACTCCCAGGGCTACCGCGACTACGTCGCCAGTGGCCGCCCCATCGGCACCATCCGAATACGCCTAGCCCCCGGCGAGGGCTACATGGCTCCCACTGAATACCTGCTGCACGACGGTTCCACGGAGGCCCAAGACCGGCCCTCGGCAGCCGCGTTCTGGCTCGGGCATTGGCCGCGCGGCATCCCGCCCTCCCTCATCTGACCCGTCACGACGATCCCCCCTTCTCCACCACCTGCAGAAGGCAGCGTCAGATGCCAGCGCAGTCACCACGGCGACCGGTGCGGTCATATGCCCGATGAAGGTGCAGTCGGCGCGTAACGGGGGATAACCAAGGTGAGACGGAGGGTGCACTGATGAAAGAGAAGCCCCTGAAGCAGCTCCCCGAAGAGCCGCGCCGCCACATCGAGGTCACCGGAGACGAACTCGTCGAGGCGAAGCGTCGAAGACAGCTCGTGGCCAACGCACTTGAACGCGCGTTCCCCGGTTCCACCATCTACTTCAACGGGAGCGTTGCCCACGGTGACGCCAATACACCGCTGACCGATGTGGACCTGGGCGCAAAGCTCAGCCCGCTCTACGCCGAGGGGTTCGGCCCTGACGGAAGCGACGCGCTGCCCCTGATGGAGCGCGCCCGAGACGCGATCCGGGAGGGATCTCGCCGACGCGTTCCCGAAGCTGAGCCGTGGAAGTGGCCGGGCGTCGGCGAGCCGTGCTCGTCAGGTTCGGCGACCCGGTGACGGCAGGCCAACCGGATTTCACAGCCGACGCCATGACGGCGATCCCGCACCCCTCCGGCGAGGGTCTTTACATCCCGAACATGGACATCGCCGATGAGTGGGACCGCGCCGACCCAATCGCGCACACCGAGATGGTCCTGGAGGTCATCGACAAGACGGAGAATACGTTCGCTCGGGCGGTCCGGCTGCTGAAGCATTGGAACTGCACTCACAGCAAGCCGCTTTGTTCCTGGAACATCAAGGCGCTCGCGTTGGAGTCCATCACCACGCCTATGCCGCTGATCGATGCTCTCCAGACCTTCTTCGCGCACGCGGCACGGGAGTTCAAGTCCGGACAGACACAGGACCCCTCCGGGGTCGCCGGCCCCTATCCCCCTCAACCTGCCGATCAGCGAAGTCCGCAAACGCCTGGACACGGCCCGGGATTACATCGACCTCGCAATCCAACACGAAGCAGAGGGCCGTCCAGTCAGTGCGCAGCACGCACTCAGCCGGGTCAAGCCCGGCGCGACATCGAAGCACCGCTACAGCACGGACGGCGCCTTGTGTCTCTGGTATCCGTACGATCCTGAGGAGTGCCGGTGGACGAGCCCGAAGGGCCTCCTCCACCTGCTCGAGATCGTCCGGACGCACCTGTTCCTGGAACACTACTGGCGCCTCACCGACGGAGAGAACGGCGGCGAATGGCTCGTCGAGGACGCACCACACGGTCTGCCGGGGAACAGCGGGTGGGTACCGGCTTCGTCATCTCGACCGCGGCGCAGGCGAGCGGCTGGACGTGGGCCCAGACGACCGCCCTGATCGTTCCCGTCATCGCGCTGGTCGGCGTCTACGTCACGTACTCGTTGAATCAGCGTGCGCTGCGACGCGAGCGGCGTTCCAAGGCGTTCGCGGAAGCACTGACGGCAGTCGAGGAGTATCTGGAGATGCCGTACCGCATCCGCCGGCGGCCGTCTTCTGCGGACATCCGCCGGGGGCTGACCGACGAGGCCATCTCCCTTCTCGCCCGCATGGCCTTCCACCACGCTTGGCTCCAGATCGAAGCTCGACGGTTGCCGAACCCTACGCCGCACTCGTGGCAGCCGCGCGCTCCGAGGCCGGCGTCCACATGAGCGGGACCTGGCAGCAGCCCCCGATCGACACCGACAGCGGCATGAACCTCGGCGCCGCCTATCCCCGGGACCGCTCGAGCGCCGCACGCACCGTCTGCATCCACGCCTGCGACGAAACCTCTGACGACTACGCTCCGTCCAACCTGACGCAACGAGCCCGAGGACCTCATCCCCGGCGCCGTCGCGACCATCGGAAGCCATGACCTGATCTGACGAACCATCACCAAAGTCAGCATGGGGTCAGCATTGATCCTGGCAAAGCTGACCTCAGCTGGTCATACCTGGGAAACGCCGAGGGCCCGGAGAGGGCCTCCCGGAGCCTCCCGTCGCTCGCCCCGCCGGGATGATCTCCGCCAGGGATACGCCCCCTCCCGGGCCGAGCTCGACCGATCGACCTACTTCACAAAAGTGCAGGTCAGCGCACCCGTCCGCGCGCCTTCAGGGGCACCGGCGGGAGTTGCGGAGCGGGGATCGGGGGGCCGTCGTAGCCCTTTACCTCGCCGTAGCGGGTGCCTTCCATCCAGTCCTTGCGGAACTGGACGATCTCCTCGTTGCTCCGGCCGATCCAGTTCCAGAACATGACGATCTCCTCCTCGAACGGTTCGCCGCCCAGGAGCATCAGGCCTGCGTCCGAGCTTGCCCGCAAGGGGAGTTCCGTGCGGCCGCAGCCGAGGTAGAGCATCGAACCCGGGAGGACCGGGACGCCGTCCACGTGGGCCTCGCCCGACATCGACAGGACCGCGTATTCGAAGTCCGGGTCGAGCGGGAGCCGGGTCTCGGTGCCCGCCGCGAGGGTCAGGTCCGCGCCGACGATCGGGCTGTACGCCGTACCGGGCGAGGTCGCCCCGTCCAGGGAGCCCAGGATGACCGTCGCCGTCAGCCCCGGGGCCGTGACCTGCGGGAGCTCGGCGTGGTGCTGGAAGTGCGGAGCCACGTCCCGGTGGGCGTCGGGCAGGGCCACCCACAGCTGGGCCCCGTGCAGCAGGCGCGCGTGCGGGCGCGGGCTCTCCTCGGAGTGGCTGATTCCGCGGCCGGAGGTCATCAGGCCCAGCTCGCGGGGCCTGATCGTCTCCAGGCTGCCGACGCTGTCGCGGTGCAGGACCTCGCCCTCGTGCAGCCAGCTCACCGTCTGGAGCCCGGAGTGCGGATGCGGGGCGACCTGCATGCCCGGCTCGTCGGCGATGTCGTCGGGGCCGTAGTGGTCCACGAAGCACCAGGCGCCCACCATGCGGCGGCCCAGGTTCGGCAGGAGTCGGCGGACCTCGGTGGATTCCCCGAGCTTGACGGTGCGCGGGCTCAGGAGCTCGCGCACCGGTTCGGCCACGACGAATCCGCGGCCGCCGCAGGCGGAGAGAGCGGGCTGGCGATCGAGATTGCTCATGCGGACAACCTAGTCCTGCCGCGGCAGCCGCGTGAGGCGGAATGTTCCGCCTCAGAAGCGTGTTGGAGCCACCGGAACACAGCACCCGGACGGCGGAAGGAACGCGATGGACACGGCGACGGCGTACTTCGGGCACGGGACGCCCGCCGAGCGGTGGGAACGTGCCCAGCTCTTCTTCGAGGCGAAGGAGTACGCGACGGCCGCCCGCATCCTGGACCCGCTCGCGGGCGAAGCCCCGGAGCAGCTGGCGCCCCGGCTGCTGCTGGCCCGCGCCTACTACCACTCGGCGCAGCTCACAAGGGCGGAGCGCGAGCTGCGCGCCATCCTGGAGCGCTGGCCGGTGGAGGACTACGCGCAGCTGATGCTCGGCCGGACCCTGGAGCGCAGCGGCCGGGCGGACGAGGCGCGCCCGTTCCTGCGGGTCGCCGCGGCGATGGCCGGGGAGTTCCCCGAGTAGGTCCCGGGGTGCGCCCGGCGATCGACCTGAGCGCGGCTCGGCCCCGCCCATGCGGGGTCGGGCCGCCGCCTCGGTTAGCCTGGGGCCACGATGAACCGTCTGACCACGCCTTACGGCTCCTACGAGCTCACCCGCTTCCCCGAGGACCCGCGCGACCGGCTCCGCGCCTGGGACGCCGCCGACGAGTACCTCCTGCGCCACCTCGAATCCGGTACCGGGGAGCGTGGTCCGGTGGACCTCGCGGCGGCCGGCCAGATCACCGTGCTCGGGGACCGGTGGGGGGCGCTGACGACGGCGCTCGCCGCCTTCCGGCCGACGCAGATCACCGACTCCTCCCTGGCCCGCTCCGCCACCGCGGCGAACCTGGACCGGGCCGGGATCGGGACGTCCAAGGCCACGGTGACCCTGCTGACCTCGCAGGACCCGCCGCCCGAGCGGATCGACGTCCTGCTGGTCCGCGTACCGAAGAGCCTGGCGCTGCTGGAGGACCAGCTGTACCGGCTGGCGCCGCACGTGCACGCGGGCACGGTCGTCATCGGTACCGGCATGGTCAAGGAGATCCACACCTCCACGCTGCGCCTCTTCGAGAAGATCCTCGGGCCGACGAAGACCTCCCTCGCGGACAAGAAGGCCCGGCTGATCTTCTGCACCCCCGGTGCTCCGGGCGCGGTCCGCCCCACGGGTGCCGGGCCCTGGCCCGTGACGTACACGGTGGACGAGGACGGGGGCTCGGGTGCCGGGCTGACCGTCGTCAACCACGCCGGGATCTTCTGCGCGGACCGCCTCGACGTCGGCACCCGGTTCTTCCTGCAGAACATCCCGACCAACACCGACGGCGCCCGGGTCGTGGACCTCGGCTGCGGCAACGGTGTCGTCGGTACGGCGGTCGCGGTCGCCGACCCGGACGCCGAGGTCGTCTTCACCGACGAGTCCTACCAGGCGGTCGCCTCCGCTCGGGCGACGTACAAGGCGAACGTGCGCGAGGGCCGGCGGACCGCCGAGTTCCATGTCGGCGACGGGGTGGCCATGCTGGATCCCGGTTCGGTGGACCTGGTGCTGTGCAACCCGCCGTTCCACTCCCACCAGGCCACGACCGACGCGACGGCGCTGCGGATGTTCGCCCAGTCGCGCAAGGTGCTGCGGCCCGGCGGCGAGCTGTGGGTGGTCGCCAACCGGCACATGGGCTACCACACGCACCTGCGGCGGCTCTTCGGCAACAGTGAAGTCACCGCCAGCGAGCCGAAGTTCGTGGTCCTGCGCGCGGTCAAGCAGGAGCGTCCGCGCCCTATGTGACCTGCCGGTACGTCCTACACTCTGCCGCGTGAGCAGCCAGGCGGAGCATGACGGGGACCGAGCAGTCGGATCGAGCGGGGACGGGAGCGGTGGCGTCGGTCCGGGCGGGGACGTCGGCGGGCGCTACCGCCGGGAGGACGTGGCCCGGGCGGCCGGGGTCAAGGTGCGCAACCTGCGCTACTACCAGGAGCGCGGGCTGCTCCCGCCGCCCCGCCGCGAGGGCCGGATCGCCTGGTACTCCGACGACCACCTCACCCGGCTGCGCCTGATCAGCGACCTGCTGGGGCGCGGTTACACCGTGAACGGCATCGCGGAGCTGCTGCACGCCTGGGAAGAGGGCGGCGGCCTGTCCCGACTGCTGGGCCTGGAACGGGAGATGACCCGGGACTGGGTGCAGGAGGAACCGGTCACGATGACCCGCGCGCAGCTGCGGGAGCTGTTCGGCCCGACCGCCACGGCCGCGGACACCCGGCGGGCGGCGGAGCTGGGGTACGTGACGGTCGACGGGGACCTGGTCACCTATTCGAGCCGGCGGCTGCTGGAGGCGACGCTCACGCTGGTGCGGCAGGGGGTGCCGCTCGCGGAGATCCTGGACGCGGGGGACTTCCTGCAGACGCAGGCGGCTGCGCTCGCGGACCGCTTCGTGGGGCTGTTCAGGCGGCATGTGATCGGTGCGGAGGGGCTGGAGCAGCTTTCGGCCAGCCAACTCCAGCACGTCACGCGGGCGGTGGCCGCCCTGCGTCCGGTGGCCGGCGAGGTCGTGGCCACGGAGTTCGCGCGGGCGATGGCCCGGCGGGTCGACGAGGAAGTCGCGGAACTGCTGCGTACGGAGCAGTAGGAGTCGGCCGAAAAGGTGCGCTCGCACAACCTTGCCAACCGCCATTGGCACTCTTACATTCAACTCGTCGGTAACAACAAAGGTGCACAGCCGAAATAAGGGACGATCTCATGGCAGATTCCCCGCACTTATCCGGCCCGCCCGGCCCCTCGGACGACGAGGCCGGCGCCGCGAGCAGCGTCGCCGGCCGGGTCCGATGGCGCCGGTTCGCCCTCCTGACCGTTCCCGCCGTCGCCGTCACGGCGGGCCTCGGGATCGCCCTGGCGCAGGGGGCTCTCGCCGCCTCCTTCGCCGTGTCGGGGCAGCAGTTCAAGGTCTCGGCGAAGAGCCTCGACGGCGAGGGCTTCGCCCAGTACGGCAGCGTCGACGTCAATGCGCGCGACGAACTCATCCCGGTGGCGGTCACCGCCATCCGGGAAGCGAAGCTCCACAGCCTGTGCCAGTCCGTGGTCACCACGCTCCCGGTGATCGGGGACATCTCGCTCAACCTGACGGCCGGCCAGAAGACCCCGGTCGAGGCCACCAACCTGTTCGTCGACGCGACCCAGCTCTCCGGTGACGCCGTCTTCAGCAACATCGAGATCGGGCGCGACGCCTCCACCCTCGACAAGGGACCGGCCGACGCGCAGGGCATGCAGGACCTGTTCGCCCAGCAGGCGGACACCGTCAGCATCAGCAACCTCCAGCAGACCGCGTGGGCGACCAACGCGGGCACCTTCAAGCTCTCCGGGCTGAGCATGAACATCAGCAAGGGCAAGAAGGAATGCTTCTGAGCCGCACCGCCGGACAGGACCCCAGGCGCGCCGCCCGCACCGGACGGTTCCGCCGCTGGCGGCGGAGCAGGCCGTTCTGGGGAGGACTCCTCGCCGTTCTGGCGGGCGCCGAGATCTGCGTCCTGCCGCTGGCACCGCTGAAGGTCATGCTCCAGCAGGGCGTGGCGGGCATCCCGTCGGTCCTGATGGGGATCGTCATGATCGTGCTCGGTCTCACCGCCTGGTTCGCGCCGCCCCAGCGCGTCCTGGCCGGTGTCCTCACCACCCTCATCGCCACCGCCGCACTGGTCCTGTCGAACCTGGGCGGCTTCCTGATCGGCACCCTGCTCGGCATCGTCGGCGGCGGCCTCATGTTCGCCTGGCAGCCGTACGCCGCACCGCGCACCGGTGGCAGTCCCCCACCTGCCCCGTCCTCCGCTTCCGCTTCCGCTCCCGCTTCCGCTTCCGCTCCCACCGCTCATCACGATCCCCAAGGAGCACAGCCATGATCCGTACGCGCACCGCGCTCGCCCTCGCGACGGCAGCCGCAGGACTGCTCACGGTGGCCTCGGTCACCGTCCCGGCCACCGCGGCACCCTTACCGCTGGCCGGGTCGACCACCGTCACCCCGGCCGGGCACGCCTTCAAGGCCACCCTCAGCGGGAAGGCCACCCTCAAGGCCGGTTCGGTGACGGTGACCTGTACGGTCTCCGTCTCCACCGGCACGGTGCCGGCCGCCCCCGGCAACACCAACCCGGCCGGACCGGTCAGCTCGCCGATCTCGCCCCCCACGTACAGCTCCTGCACCTCCAGCATCCCCGGTGTGACCCCCACCGTCACCACCAGCGGCGCCTGGACGGTGTCCATGCAGAACGGCTCGCCGATCACCGCCACCATGAAGGTGCCGGTCGGCGGACTCGTGGTGACGACCAGCGGCCTGGCCAACTGCACGGTCACCGCCGCGCCCACGGCCCCCGCCAACGTCGGCGGCACCTGGGCCAACGGCGCCCCGTCCAGCCTGACCTTCACCAACGCGACCGTGCCCGTCACGGTCACCGGTGGGTTCGGCTGCCCGACCAGCGCCACCTTCTCCACCTTCAACGCCGTCTACAAGGTCGCCGACACCACCAACCCGGCGCAGCAGATCACCGTCGGCCCCTGACCGGTCCGCCCGTCAGCCGGCTGCGCAAAGGCCCGCCGGTCCCGGAGGTTTCCGGGACCGGCGGGCCCCCGCGCGTGCACGCCTCAGCGGTGGGACGGGAACTCCACCACCTGCTGGTAGGTGGGCCGGTTCTGCCAGTTGATCTGCGGGTGGGCCAGTCCGCCGACCGGCCGCTGCACGACCGAGTCGGCGCACCACTGGTTGCCCGCCGCGCAGGTCCCGTCCGCGGGGTAGACGGCGGCGGGGGTGGCCGCCGCGGCCTGCTTCAGGGTCACCGTCATCGCCTCGCGGCAGGCGATGAGCGCTCCGCCCCCGCAGAACACCTGGGGCGGCGGGTCGGCGACCGGGCGTCCGAGCACCATGCGCAGGTCCTCGTCGACGTAGCTCCACCAGCCGTACTGAAAGGCGGACCCGGCGTGCGAACCGGTGGGCCCATGACCCGCGTTGGGAGCCTCGTCGACGCTCAGTGAGGCGCGCAGGGCGTCGTAGAGCGGGACGCCGAGGCCCGGTCGGAAGGCGGCCTCGACGAGCAGCGGCCACCAGGCGTCCATGATCCTGACGGCGTCGGCGTGCGCGTACGTCTTCGAGCCCCGGGCGGTCTCCTTGCGCTGGGCGCCGCCCGCCAGCCAGGCGGCGAGCTTGTCGGCCGCCGCCGTCACCGCGGGATCGGTGCCGGGACCGCTGCGGAGCACGTCGAGCAGCTCGGGGAGCAGGTTCTCGGCCCGCAGGTCGGTGACCGCCGCTTCGGCCATGGCCCGGGTGAGCCCGGCCCGGGTCACCCCGCTCGCCGCGACCAGCTGCTTGACCCGGCGGTCGAGGAGGTCGCCGCGGTGGACGGCGCCCATGCCGAAGCCGGCCGCGCTGTAGTCCTTGGCCTGCTTGTTGTTCCAGCTGACGTAGTAGTCCTGGCCGACGGACTGCGGGTGCTCGGCGGTTGGGGTGTACGCGGCGGTGTTCGCGGCGGGGTCGAAGCCCTGCCACTCGTACGGCTGGCGGGCGTGCACGGGCAGGGCCGCGTCGACACCGGCGGGGCGGACCGGGTTGAGCCCGCTGTTGTAGTAGGCGGCCTCCCGCGAGTCGGCGTAGAACCAGTTGAAGGCGTAGCCGATGTGCTCGGCGGCCTGCTGGAAGCTGCGGGCGTCCTTGACGTGGGACGGGTCGTTCAGCATCTGGAAGCCGATGATCGAGTCGGCCTCGTGGCGGTAGGTGGAGCGCAGCGAGGTGTAGGCGACGGGCTTGCCCGCGACCCTGGCGCGGTGGGTGACGACGCCGTAGTGGGTGCGCAGGACCTGCATCCGGTAGGAGCCGGCCGGGGTGGCGTCGGCGACCGACGGCTTCCAGGCGTTGGTGCGCTCCAGCTTCTCCATCGGCGTGCAGGTGCCGCGGTAGAGGTAGGAGGCGCTGGCCTTGGTGGGCGTGGCGCCGCCGGGCTCGCACAGTTCGACGGCGAAGGTGTCGGTGATGTCCTGGCCGGCGGAGGTGGCGCTCCAGGCGTAGTCCTGGCCGCGGCCGAGCTGGACGTACATGCTGACGCCCGCGAAGGAGGCCCCGCGGGCGCTGATGCCCGGTCCCTGCAGCTCCTGGAGCATGAGCAGCTGAGGTGCGAGGTAGCCGGTCTGCGGGCCGAAGACGGCTACGGGGTGGCCGCTCGCGGTGTGCGCGCCGGAGACGAGCAGGGCGTTGGACATGCTCTGCTTGACCGGCTTCGGGGGGTCGGCCGCGGCGGGTGCGGTGGCGGCCCCCGTACGGTCGTGGACGAGCTGCTCGGCGGTGACCGAGCCGGCGTCGGGCAGGGCCGTGCCCTGCGGGTCCGCGGGCTTCTGGGCGTACGGGAAGCTGGTGCCGTCGTGGACGGTGAGGACGGCCTCGGGGTCGTTGCGCTGGCGGAAGGACTCCCAGACCCGGGTGCCCTCCTCGACCCCGTACCGCTGCTGCGCGGCGAGCAGGGACAGCGCGGCCTGCACCTCGCCGCCTCCGCCGCCGCCGAAGAGGCCGCCGACGACGGAGGCCAGTGCGATCAGGTCGGTGAGCTTGAAGGGCTGGATCTCACCGGCGTTGGTGATCGAGTTGATGTGCCCGGTGAGCACGTACTCGCCGGGGAAGTAGCGGCCGTTCTTGGACTGGGTGCGGTAGGTGTTGATGCCGTCGATGTAGGCCTGCGCGTCCTCCATGGCCAGGCGTCCGCGCTCGCCGCCGGTGGTGCGGATCCGGTCCACCTGGGCCTGGAGGTCGGCCTCGGTGTACGGGGCCTGCGGCCAGAACTGCTGCTCCAGGCCCTGGTTGGCGAGGGCGCCGCCCGCGAAGGGGGTCAGGTCGCCGCGGCCGACGTGCCGGAAGAGGTCCATCTGCCAGAGCCGGTCCTGGGCGGCGGCGTAGCCCGCGCCGAAGGAGGTGCCGTAGCGGGTGGTGCCCTTGATGTGGGGGACACCGGTCTTCTTGTCACGGGTGATGGTGACGTCGGGGCGGGGGCTGGTGGTGGACTCGACCTGGTCGGCGGGGACTCCGAACGAGGCCGTGTTGAAGAAGTCGTTGATCTTGGCGTCGGTGAGACCGGGGTAGCCGGCCACGAGGGAGTCGTAGCGGGCCAGTTGGTCGGAGGCGTGGGCGGGCATGGTGCCGAACGCCTTGTGCGCCAGGATCTGGGCGAGGGTGGCGTTGCCGTTCTGGCCGGGCGGCAGGATGTCCGAGCACTGTCCGCCGCAGTGGTCGGCCACGGGCAGCGGTACGGGGTCGGCCGCGCCGAGGGCGGCGGCCGAGGGGGACAGGGGTGACAGCAGGGCGGCGCCGAGGGCGACCAGCCCGGCGGCGACGGCTGTTCTCAGGCGAGCGGTGGGGCGTCGCATGCGTGCTCCTCCGTGGGGGGCAGGAACCGGTCACGGGGAGGGTACTGGCGGGAACTACCACTCAGTAAGATGAACGACCGTCACTTTTCCGGCGGGGGTGCGGGGTGGGTGCGGGTGCGGTTCTCCGACCGGCTGGACCGGCCGGACCGGTGCGCCGGGGAAATTGCGTTGCCCGGGCCGCGGCGCCGGGAGAGGCTTCCCGACATGTCACAGAGCACCGTGCAGTCCCCCACCGCAATTCCCGCTACGCAGCGGGACGTCGCCGACCTCTTCTCCGGCGGCCGCCTCAAGGCGATCCCGCGCAGGGCCGCCCGGCGCGAGCAGTTGCTCGTCCACCTCGCGCAGACCCTCTTCGCGACGGACCGCGACTACACCGAGCCCGAGGTGAACGACGCGCTGCGCACGGTGCACGAGGACTGCTCCGCCCTGCGGCGCTATCTGATCACCTCGGGCCTGTTGACCCGCACCCGCGACGGCAGCAGCTACCGGCGGGCCGTCACCACCCGGTAGTGGGTCGTCAGCCGCCCCTCCTCCCCCAGCACGTGGAAGGCGACGGCGGGCGGCTCGTCCAGGTGCACGTGGTGGTCGGGCCCCTCCTGGGCCTCCCACGGGAGCCGTAGCGTGGAGACCACCCCCGGCGCCACGAGCAGCGGCCGCCCCGCGAAGGTGGTGGCCGCGGCGGTGTGGGCGTGCCCGCACAGGAACGCCGTCAGGTGCGGGTGCCGCTGCGCCAGCTCCGCGAGCCGTTCCTCCCCGAACATCCTGATCTCGTCGACGTAGGGCGTGTGCAGCGGTACGGGCGGGTGGTGGAAGCCGACCAGGACCGGGGTCCGGTGCGGGGTGCCGGCCAGGACCTCCTCCAGCCAGGCCAGCGTGGAGTCGGCGAGGAGGCCCTGGTGTTCACCGGGGACCGAGGAGTCGCAGACCGCGAGGACGAAGCCCTCGCCGCGCAGCACCTGGTCGACGGGCTCCGCCGACGGTGCGCCCGAGGGGTCCGGTTCCTCCCCCAGCAGGACCCGGCGGAAGGCCGCGCGTTCGTCGTGGTTGCCGGGGCAGAGGACCAGCGGGTGCCGCGAGACCAGCAGTTCGCGCGCCTCCTCGTACTCTGCGGCCTTGCCGTTGTCGGCTATGTCCCCGCTCACCAGGACTGCGTCCAGGTCGTACGGCAGGGCGTCCAGGTACTCCATCACGGCGCGGGTGCGGTCGGCTGCCCGCCCGTCGCCGTCGAGGTGGACATCGCTGAGGTGGGCGATCACGATCACGGTGCGGCCTCTCTCCGGGAATGTGTACGCCCCATTCAACAGGGCCCGGCCGGCCCGCTCCCCGACACCCGGCGACCCGTTGTCAGAGCCGCCGTCTACCCTTCGGACAACTGATCGCACGGGGACAAGGGGAGGCAGCGTGCAGCGCTGGGAGTACGTCGGCGAGAGCTCTGCGAAGTTCTGGGAGGCGCAGGCCGAGGGCGCCTCGGTCACCCTGCGCTTCGGCCGCTCCGGTGCCGCCGGCCGCACGCAGGTCAAGGAGTTCGCCTCCCCGGCCGAAGCCACGTCCTACCTGGTCAAGGCCATAGCGGAGAAGGAGCGCAAGGGGTACGGGAAGACCGGCGAGCAGGCCGCCCCCGCGCGTGCGGCCGAGGCTGCCGAGACGGCCGGGGTCACGGCAGCCTCCGGCGCCGCTGCCCCCGAACTGCCCGACGAGGACTCCTTCACCCTGCCCGCGGCCTGGAAGCGGAATCTGTACCCGCGGCGCGGGGGTGTGCCGCGCACCGTGCCCGCGGCCTCCGAGGACGCCCCGCAGGAGATGGACCGCCTGCTGCGCAACCACCGCGACACCGTCGAGCGCGTCCTGACGTCCCGTCGGAGCGAGCCGTCCCTGGTCGAAGCGGCCCGGGCGCACCAGGGCGGCAGCCCCGACACGGTCGGCGCCGCGGTCCTCGCGACCCTGCTCACGTCCCGGCAGGGCGGACCCGAGCTGATCGCCGACGCCTGGACCGTTGCCTTCGGGCTGCCCTTCGCCGCCTGCGCCGCGGTCGAACTCCTGGAGGTCCAGGGCTCCTGGCACTCCCACGGCAGCAAGAACACCCTCGAGGCCGTGGCCGTCTGCCCCGAGAACCCGATGTACGCGCACCGCAACCACCTCAAGGTCACCCTGGACCGGATCCGCGCCCTGCTGTCCGCAGCCGACCAGGTGACGTACGAGGCCGCGGTGACCGCCCTCGGCCGGCACCGCACCAGCCCGCGCCGACGGGTCAGCGTGTCCTTCCTCGTCCCTGCCGAGCAGGACTGGGTCGACGACTGCTGCGCCGATCCGGGAACGCGCGAGCACCCCCACTACCTCGTACGGGAGATGCTCGTCTGCTCGCTCGGCAGGCCGGAGCAGGTCAAGGCGTACGGCGGCCGGGCCGAGATCGGCTGGCCCGGCTGGTCGGCGGCCGTCATCGCGACCGTGGCCGAGGGCGTGGGCGCAGCGATGGCTCCGCTGCTGAACGGCGAGCTGGACGGGGCCTACGTCGGCACCGACGAGGTCAGGACGCTGGCGGGCGCACTGGCCGAACTGCCCACCGACGAGGCCTTCGGCCTGCTCCTGAAGCGGTCCGGCAACAAGCACGTGCGGCCGCCGCTCGTCACGGCCTCCCGCCGATTCCCGGTCCGCTCCCTGCGCATGCTGGCACGTGCCTCGCAAGGGACCGACAATGCCGCCTCGCTGGCGCGGCAGCTCCTGAACACCCATGTCGCCGCCCACCGGGACCTCGCCCTCGCCGTGCTGCCCACCCTGCCCGAGGACGTCGCCCCGGTCGTGGCCCCGCTCGCCCACCGGGAAGGGACCGTCGCGGAGGCGTCCCCGGACGCGCTGCCGGAACTGCTGACCAGCCCGCCGTGGACGCGTAAGCGCCGCGCCGTGTCCCCGCCGCGCGTGGTCGAGGGGCTCACCGCACCGGCCGTGGGGAAGGTGGAATGGCGGCCGGGCGAGCGGGAGGCCTGGGCCGCCACCGACTCGTGGGTCGCCCAATGGGAGCCCTACCGCCACCCGCTGGAGCACTTCCTCAACGGGCTGCGCAACGGAGTCCGGCTCCCGGCGTGGGACGCGCTGGGCGCGCTCACCCACGGCCCCGCCGCACTGGTGCGCCCGGTCCTCCTCCACTGGCAGGGCACCGAGCACCTCTACGACGGGCCGAGGAGCTTCAAACCCCTCGTCGCCGCCCACGGACTGGCGGCCCTGCCGGTCTGCCTGCGCATGGTGGACCGCAATCCCACGACCATGGCCCAGGTCCTGCTGCCCTTCCTCGACGCCCGGGTGGCCCGGGTGATGGCCGACTGCCTCGTACGGCTGAAGACGGCGGGCCAGACCGCCCGGACCTGGTTCGCCCGGCACGGCGCCGAAGCAGCCGGGCTGCTCGTCCCCGACGCACTCGGCACGCCCGGGGAAGTACGTACGGCCGCCGAGCGGGCGCTGACCCTGATCGCGGCGAACCACGGACCGGACACGGTCCGCCAGGCCGCCTCTGAGTACGGGACGGAGGCGGCCGAGGCCATCGAGGTGCTGCTCTCCTGCGACCCCCTGGAGACGGCGCTGCCCGCCCGCCTGCCCAAGGTGGCCGACTGGGCGGTCCCGCACGCCCTGCCGCAGATCAGGCTGGTGGCCGGCGGCGCCGCGCTCCCCGCCTCCGCGGCCGCGCACGTCATCACGATGCTGGCGCTCTCCAAGCCGGGCGCGGCCTACCCGGGGCTCGCCTTCGTCCGGGAGCTGTGCACGAAGGAGTCCCTGGCCGCCTTCGTCCAGGCCCTGTTCGGGGAGTGGCAGCTCGCGGGCATGCCCCCGAAGGAGGCGTGGACGCTGCACGCGCTCGGCTGGTTCGGCGACGACGACACCGTGCGGTCCCTGACCCCGGTGATCCGCTCCTGGCCCGGGGAGGGCGCACACCAGCGGGCCGTCGAAGGGCTCGACGTCCTGGCGTCCATCGGCACCGACGTGGCCCTGATGCACCTGCACGGGATCTCCCAGCGGGTGAAGTTCAAGGCGCTCAAGCTCCGCGCCCAGGAGAAGATCACCGAAGTCGCGGCCGAACTCGGCCTGAGCGGCGAGCAGTTGTCCGACCGGCTGGTCCCGGACCTCGGTCTCGACGCCGACGGGAGCACCGTCGTCGATTACGGCACGCGCAGCTTCACCGTCGGCTTCGACGAACGGCTGGCCCCGTACGTGCGCGATGCGACGGGCCGCGCACTGAAGGACCTGCCCAAGCCGGGTGCACGCGACGACGCCGAGCTGGCCCCGGCCGAGCGCAAGCGCTTCATGGCGCTGAAGAAGGACGTCAGGACGATCGCCTCGGACCAGGTGCGGCGCCTGGAGTCCGCGATGGTCGAGGGGCGCACGTGGACGGGCGAGGAGTTCCGCCGGCTGTTCGTCGAGCACCCGCTCGTCTGGCACCTGGTGCGGCGCCTCGTGTGGCTGGCGGCCGACGCGGACGGCGCCGTGACGGCCTTCCGGGTGGCCGAGGACCGTACGTACGCCGACGCCGAGGACGAGGCGGTCACCGTCCCGGACGCGGCGACCGTCAGCCTGGCGCACCCCCTGCACCTATCGGAGGCCGAACTGGCCTCGTGGTCCGGGCTGTTCGCCGACTACGAGATCCTCCAGCCCTTCCCCCAGCTGGGCCGGCCGGTGTTCGCGGTCACCGAGGAGGAGGCGGGCGGGGCCCGGCTCACCCGCTTCGAGGGCGTCAAGGTGCCGGTCGGCAAGCTCCTCGGGATGCAGAAGCGCGGCTGGGAACGCGGGGAGCCGCAGGACGCCGGTGTGGAACGCTGGTTCTCCCGCCGGCTGGGTCCGCAGTGCCACCTGGTGATCGCGCTCGACGAGGGCATCGCGGTGGGCATGGTCCAGGAATTCCCCGACCAGACGCTGGAGACGATCTGGCTGGACCGGCAGCCCTGCGACCACTGGCCCTCCCGGACCTACCCGCTGAAGTTCGCCGACCTGGACCCGGTCATCGTCTCCGAGGTGCTCGCCGACCTGACGGAGCTGACCTCATGAGCGCGCCCGGGGAACTGCTCCAGCGGCCGCCCGCCGAGGTGCGCTACGCCGAGGAGCTCGCCGCGCTGCGCGCCCAGGACGCCGACCACCGGCCGCCGGGCTGGCAGCTGAGCCTGCGGGCGGCCCTCCGCTTCGTCGTCGGGGACGAGGCGGCCGGCATCAGCCGCAAGTTCGTCGGCGACACGGCCCTGGTCGAACGGGCGCTGGTGACGCTGGCGACCAACCGGGGCCTGATGCTCGTCGGCGAACCCGGCACGGCCAAGTCCCTGCTGTCCGAGCTGATCTCGGCGGCCGTCAGCGGCGAGTCCACCCTGGTCGTCCAGGGCGGGGCGGCCACCACCGAGGACCAGATCAAGTACTCCTGGAACTACGCCCTGCTCGTCGCCGAGGGGCCCTCGCAGCGCTCCCTGGTGCCCGCGCCGATGCTCACGGGCATGCGCGAGGGCCGCCTCGTGCGGTTCGAGGAGATCACCCGCTGCCCGCTGGAGGTACAGGACTCGCTGCTGTCCCTGCTCTCCGAACGGGTGGTGTCCATACCCGAGCTGGAGGGACCCGAGGGCATGGCCTTCGCCCGCCAGGGGTTCAATGTGATCGCGACGGCCAACACCCGCGACCGCGGGGTCAACGAGATGAGCGCCGCCCTCAAGCGGCGGTTCAACTACGAGACCGTCTTCCCGATCGCCGACCCGGACACCGAGACCGCCCTGGTCGAGGCCGAGGCCACGGCCCTGCTGCGCCGCTCGGGCGTGCCCGCGGCGCCGGACCGCGACGTCCTGGAGGTCCTGGTGACCACCTTCCGCGAACTGCGTTCCGGGGTCGCCCACGACGGCGCGGGCATGGACCGCCTCACCTCGGTGATGAGCACCGCCGAGGCCGTGTCGGTCGCGCACGCGGTCGGCGTACGGGGCTGGTTCCTGCGCGGCGAGCCCGGCAACGCCGCCGACGTGGTCACCTGCCTGGCCGGCACTGCGGCCAAGGACAGCCCGGAGGACCTGGCCCGGCTGCGCCGCTACCTCGAACAGCGCGTGGCCGGGCGGGGCGGCGCCCAGTGGAAGGCCCTGCACGCCGCCCGTCACCTGCTGGCGGGCTGATGGTGGTCACCTTCCTGGGCGTGCGCCACCACTCCCCCGCCTGTGCCCGGCTGGTGGCGCGCACGATCTCCGAACTGCGGCCCGCCCACGTGCTGATCGAGGGCCCGGCGGACCTGGGCGGCAGACTGGACGAGCTGCTGCTGGGCCACGAGCTGCCGGTCGCGGTGTTCAGCCACTACCGGGACGAGGAGCGGTCCGCCACGTCCTGGGCCCCGTTCTGCGACTACTCGCCCGAGTGGGTCGCGCTCACCGCCGGGCGGGCGGCGGGGGCGCAGGTCCACTTCATCGACCTGCCCGCCTGGCACCCGGCCTTCGACGGGCGCACCAACCGGTACGCCGACGCCGAGGCCCGGTACGAGCAGGCCACCGCCCTGCTGTGCCGCCGCTTCGAGGTGGACTCGGTGGACGCCCTGTGGGACCGCCTCTTCGAGGCCGGGCCGCAGGACGGCGGGGCCGCGGCGGACGGGCCGGCCGAGCGGCTCGCGGCGTACTTCGACGTCGTGCGCGGGGACACGGAGGCGGACGAGGGCGACCGGGCCCGCGAGGCGTACATGGCCTCCTGGGTACGGGCCGCGGTGGCCGCGGCCGGGCAGCGGCCCGTCCTCGTCGTGACGGGCGGCTTCCACCGGCCCGCCCTGCGGGCCCTCGTGGAGGCCGGCGGGCCCGTCCCGGACGGCTGGCCGGAGGTACCCCCTCCGCCGCCCGGCGCGGTGGGCGGCAGCTTCCTCGTCCCCTACTCCTTCCGGCAGCTCGACGCCTTCTGCGGCTACCAGTCCGGGATGCCCTCGCCCGCGTACTACCAGCAGCTGTGGGAGGAAGGAGCACGCGCGGCGGGCGAGGGCCTGGTGCGCGCCGTGACGGGGCGGCTGCGCGAGCGCGGCCATCCGGTCTCCACGGCCGCCCTGGTCGCCGCCCGGAGCACCGCGCTCGGCCTGGCCGCCCTGCGCGGCCACCCCGAGCCGACCCGGCTCGACCTGCTGGACGGGCTGGCCGGGGCACTGGTCACCGACGCGCTCGACGAGCCTCTGCCGTGGACCCGGCGCGGCCCGCTCGGCCCCGGGGCGCACCCCGCCGTCGTGGAGATGGTGGCGGCCTGTGGCGGCGACCGCGTCGGCCGGCTGCACCCCGACACCCCCGCGCCGCCGCTCGTGCACGACGTCGAGGCCGCACTGGCCGGGCTGGGCCTGGACTCCGGGCGCCCCGTCACCCTGCGCCTGACCGATCCGGCGGACCTGGGACGCAGTCAGGTGCTGCACCGGCTGCGGGTGCTGGGCGTGCCCGGCTTCGAGCGGGTCTTGGGACCCGCCGACGGCAGCGACCCGGTCTTCACCGAGCGCTGGGAACCCCGTTCGGGGACGCCCCGCGAGGCCGCGCTGATCGAGGCGGGCGGCTTCGGAGCGACCCTCGCCGAGGCGGCGGCCGTCGCGCTCGGCGACCGGGCGCGGGCTGCGGGGGCCGCGCCCGGGGCGCTTGCGGGGGTGCTGTTCGATGCCGTCGTGTGCGGGGCCGCGGACCTCTCGGGCCGGCTGGTGGCCGAGCTCGGCGCGGGCCTCGGCCGGGCGAGCACGCTGGGGCCGCTGGGCGAGGCGCTGAGCACGGCGCTGGGCCTGTGGCGGCACGACAGGGTGTACTGCGTGGCGCGCGATCCGCTGCTCGCGGCCGTGGTCGACAGCGCGGTGACCCGCGTGCTGTGGCTCGCCGAGGGGGCGGGCGGCGCGGGCGGGCCCGATGCCGGGCGGCTGCAGGCGCTGGCCGCCGTACGGGATGCGCTGCTGCACGCCGAGGGACTGCTGTCGGTGTCCCGCGAGACGGCGGCCGGGATCTGCGGGCGGATCAGCGCGGACCGGTCGGCCCCGGCCTCCCTGCGGGGCGCGGCGTTCGGCCTGTGCCGCGTCCTGTCGGAGGCGGCCCCCGCGCCCGCGGGCGCATCCGGCAGCGCGGGGGCCGCGGCCCGGGCGGTGGCGGGTCCGCAGGAGCTCGGGGACTGGCTGGCGGGCCTGTTCGCCCTCGCCCGTGCGGAACTGACCGGTGGCGGTGGCCCCGAGCCGCTGATCGACGTGCTGGACGAGCTGCTCGCCGCCATGACCGAGACGGACTTCCTGGTGGGCCTGCCCTCGCTGCGTCAGGCGTTCGCGTACTTCCCGCCCCGCGAGCGCGAGCAGATCGCCGCCCGCCTGATCGAACGGCGCGGTCTGCGCGGCTCGGCCCGGTCCCTGCTGCGGACCACCGCCGACCCGCTGCTGATCGCCCGCGCCCGAGCCCTGGAGGACCACGTGGGGCGCACGCTCGACCGTTACGGCCTGGGGGCGCCCCCTCGGCACGGCGCGGTCCCGACGACGACCGGAGGCCCGGCATGAACGGAGCCGGAACCACACCACCCGGGTCCTCCCCCGGGTCCACGCCCGGATCCGCCCCCGTCCCCGCTCCCTCTCCCGTCCCCGTCCCCGCCCCGGATCCCACGCTGGAGCGGTGGCGGCTCGTCCTCGGTACCCCCGCCGAGCGGTGCACCGGCCCGCTCTCCGCCCAGGCCGCGGCCCGCGACGCCGCCCTGGACTGGCTCTACGGCCGCGACGCCGAACAGGCCCGGCGCGGAGTGCGGCCCGGGGCGCACGCGCGTCCCGGCGGAGACGGGCCCTCCGCGGTCACCACCGTCGACTGGCTCGACGACGTCCACCGCCTCTTCCCCAAGGAGACCGTCGAGCGGCTGGAGCGGGACGCCGTGGAGCTGTACGAGATCCACGAGATCGTCACCGACCCGGCGGTGCTGGAACGCGTGGAGCCCAACGCCACCTTGCTGCGCGCCGTACTGCGGACCAAGCACCTGATGAACCCCGAGGTCCTGCGGCTGGCGCGGCGGATCGTGGAGGCGGTGGTGCGCCGTCTCCTCGCACAGCTGACCCCCGAGGTCCGGCGTTCCTTCACCGGCAGCCGCTCCCGGCGCCCGAGCCGCCTGCCGCTGGCCCGCGACTTCGACTTCCGCGGTACCGTCCGCGCCAACCTGGCCCACTACCAGCCCGCCGAGCGGCGCGTCCTCATCGAGAGGCCGCGCTTCCACTCGCGCACCCGCGCGCATCTGGAGCAGTGGCAGCTGATCCTGCTGGTGGACCAGTCCGGCTCCATGGCCGGTTCGGTCATCCACTCCGCGGTGACGGCGGCCTGCCTGTGGGGGCTGCCGGGCCTGAAGACCCATCTGGTCTGCTTCGACACCGACGTGGTGGACCTGAGCGGCGAGGTCACCGACCCGGTGGAGGTGCTGATGCGCGTCCAGCTCGGCGGCGGCACCGACATCGCCAGGGCCGTCGACTACGGGGCCTCCCTCGTGGAGAACCCGCGCCGCTCCGTCGTCGTTCTGATCACCGACTTCTACGAGGGCGGCGACCCCTACCGTCTGGTGCGCGGCGTACGGGCGCTCGTCGAGCAGGGCAGCACCGTGCTCGGCCTCGCCGCGCTCGACGAGGAGGCGGATCCGGCGTACGACCGCCAGGTCGCCCAGCGGCTGGCCGACGCCGGCGCGCACGTCGGGGCGATGACCCCGGGCGAGCTGGCCGCGTTCGTGGCCGAGCGGCTGGGCCGATGACGGCCCGCGCCGACCTGCTCGCCCTGGACACCGGCACCCTCGCCGAGCTGGCCAACCGCGGCCTCGTCAAACGTGCCGCGAAGGAGCTCGACGCGGGCGCCGGGGCGGTGGTCTCCACGGACGGGGACGGCGCCCTCCAGGGCCGTTTCCCCGACGGCACCCTGGCCTGCCTGCCGCCGGGTGCGGGCCTCGGGCAGGGCTCCTGCACCTGCGGGGCGCCCGGAATCTGCCGCCACCTGATCGGCCTGGTGCTCGCCCACCAGCGGGCGGCCGGGGCGCATGCGGCAGGGGAAGAGGGCGAGGCACGGGGACCGGCAGGGACCGCGATACGAGCCGGGGACGCAGACGCAGATGCAGATGCCGCCCGGGCCGGAGCCGGGGCCGGAGCCGGAGCCCGGGTCGGAGCCGGACCTCTGGGCTGGTCCCCCGGCGACCTCGACGACGAGCTGCTGTCCGCCGCCGTGGGTGCGCGGGCGCTCACCGCGGCGCGGCGGGTGCTGGCGCGCGGCTACACCGCGCGGCTGCACCGGCCGAGCGCGGCGGACCCCGTCGCCCGGGCCGAACTCCCCACCTGCACCGTACGGTTCCCGGTCCCGGCACCGGACGGGGTCGCCCACGCGGTCACCGACGCCGCCGCCGACCGCCGCGGGGAGATGATCGCGTTGGCCGTCTGGGCGTTCCGCGCGGCCGCCGGGGCGGATTGCGCGGACCCACCCACCCAGGTCGACGTGGGAGGTCCCGCCGCCCGGTCCCGTACCGGCGGCCCCGAACTGGCCACGGCGGCCGCACTCCTGGACGACCTGCTGCTGGACGGCGCCGCACACGCCGGACCGGTGCTGGCCACGGCCCTGCGCCGGGTCCGGGACGAACTGGCCGGCCGGGCCCTGCACTGGCCGGCCGACACCCTCACCGAGCTGATCGAACAGCTCGACGACCACGCGGCCCGCGGGGCCCGCTACCGCACCGAGCGGCACGCCCTGCTGATCACCGAGTTCCATGCCCGGGTCCGCGCCGCCGCCGCGGCGGCCGGGGCCGACGGCGCACCGCGCGGCCCGCTCTCCGTGTCCCAGGTGCTGGGCTCCGGCGAACGGGGCGACACCGCGCTGCGCCGGGTGCGGCTGACCGCGCTCGGCTGCCGGATCGGCGGCACCCCGCAGGAGCGGACCGCCGAGGTGTTCCTCGCACACGGCGCGGCCGGCACCGCCCTGGTGCTGCGGCGGCGCTGGGAGCTCGCGGAGGGCCAGGAACCGACGGGTCCGGAACTGGCGGCCCGGCGGCTGGCGGGAACCACCCTGGGGGCGGTGGCCCGGGGCAATCTGGTGAGCGACAGTGCGTCCCGTACGCCCGCCCGGTCCGTCCGCATCGCCGGTACCCGCCTGGCGTCGACCGGCGTGACTCCGGTCGGTTCCGCATGGACGGAGCTGCCGGAGCCTCTGCTGCTGCGGGACTTCGCCGCGCACGCGCGGGCGCTGGAGCAGCTTCCGCCGTTCCTGGTGCGGCCCCGGATCGAGGCCGACTCCGTGCACGTGGTGGAGGTGCACGGGGTGGCGGAGATCGGCTACGACCCGGCCCAGCAGCGGCTGGAGGCGAGGGTCCGCGATGCGCGGGGCGCATGGGCGACGGTGTCCGCGGCGTACAACCCGTACAGTCCGGGCGCGCTGGACGTGCTCGCCGAGGCGCTGGCCGGAGGGAGCGGCGAGGTCCGCTACCTGAGCGCCTTCGTCCGCGGCACGGGCCACGGCCTCTGCCTCGACCCGATCGCCGTCATGACGGACGGCGGCGTGAGCGTGCCGGACCTCGCGGCGCCGCCCGTCGGCGGCTCCCGGGTCGTGTCGGCCGTGGGTACGGGCCCCCGCGATCCGCTGGCCGGGGCGTTGGAGGCCGCGCTCGCGGCTCTCGCGGAGGCGGCCGGCCGGGGTCTGCGCCACCTGCCGGAGGGTGCCCGGGCCGAGCTGGAGGAAGCCGCGGCCGCGCTGGCCCGGACGGGCCTGGCCACCGCCGCCGCACGGGTCCGCGCCTTCCTCGCCGCCCACCGGCAGGCGGGCCCGCGGGCAGCCGTCGGCCCGTGGCTGGAGGCGCAGGTGCAGCTGCTGACCGCGCTCGAACTGCGCGGACGTCAGCCCCGGTAGGCCGCCAGGGGCGCAGGAGCTCCGCCGGGCGGCCTACTTCACGAAGCGGTACTTCTGGTGGGTGGCGAGGGGCGTGCCGATCGCGCTGACCGGCTCCAGGTTCCTCGGCCCGGCGCCCGGTCCCTCGAAGAGCCGCAGCCCCGCTCCGAGGAGCGCGGGCACCACGTGGCTCCGAGGAGCGCGGGCACCACGTGCAGCTGCAGCTCGTCGATGAGCCCCTCCGCGAGGTACTGCTGCACGGTGCTCGCTCCGCCCGCGATGCCGACGTTCCTGTGCCCGGCGGCGCCGCCTGTCATGCCCTGGCGCTCCCTCCTGCGTCGAACGGCAGCCCCCGCATTCGACAGGGCTTGCAGACGGACCTCCGCCGTCGCTCCTCAGCCGCGGTAGGCCTCCAGCAGCCGCAGCCAGACCTCGCTGATCGTGGGGAAGGCCGGGACGGCGTGCCACAGGCGGGCGATCGGGACCTCCGCCGCGACGGCAATCGTGGCGGCGTGCAGCATTTCCGCCGCGCCCGGGCCGACGAACGTCACCCCGAGCAGGACCTCGCGGTCCAGGTCGACGACCATCCGGGCGCGGCCCCGGTAGCCGTCGGCGTACAGGCCCGCGCCGGAGACCTTGGACAGGTCGTAGTCGACGGCGCGCACCCGGTGACCGGCCCGTTCCGCCTCGGCCAGGCTGAGGCCCACCGCTGCGGCCTCCGGGTCGGTGAAGACCACCTGCGGGAGGGCTCCGGTGTCGGCGGTGGCCGCGTACGGGCCCCAGCGGTCCGGGTCTGCCGGGTCCGTGCCGGCGGCCCGGGCGGCGATCGCGGCGCCCGCGATCCGGGCCTGGTACTTGCCCTGGTGGGTGAGGAGCGCGCGGTGGTTGACGTCCCCGACGGCGTACAGCCAGTCGTGCCCCGGGACCCGGCAGCCGTCGTCCACGCCGATCCAGTCCCCGGGGGTCAGGCCGACGGTCTCCAGTCCGATGTCCTCGGTCCGCGGTGAGCGGCCCGTCGCCATCAGCAGTTCGTCGCCCTGGATGATCTCGCCGCCCTCCAGCACCACCGAGACGGGCCCGGTGGAACCGTCCCGTACGACGGCCTCGACGGCCACGCCGGTACGGACCACCGCGCCGGCCTCCGTCAGCGCCTCGGCGACCAGCTCACCGGCGAACGGTTCCATCCTCGGCAGCATCCGCGGCCCCCGGACCAGGACGGTCACCTGGGAGCCGAGCGCCTGCCAGGCGGTGGCCATCTCCGCGGCCACCACGGAACCCCCGACGATCAGCAGCCGACCCGGCGCCTCCTGCGCGGAGGTGGCCTCGCGGCTCGTCCACGGCCGGGCCCCCTCGATCCCGGGCAGGGCGGGGATCACGGCCCGGGTACCCGTGGCGACGACCACCGCGTGCCGGGCGGCGAGCACGTGGTGCTCGCCCTCGGGACTCGTCACGGCGACCTTGCGGACCCCGTAGAGCCTGCCGTGGCCCCGGTACACATGGGCACCGGTGGACTCCAGCCAGTCGATCTGGCCGTCGTCCTTCCAGTGGCCGGTCCAGTAGTCCCGGTGCGCGAACACCGCCGCCGTGTCCAGCGGCCCGGCGACGGCCTCCGCCAGCCCGGGCACCCGGCGCGCGTCCGCCCGGGCCAGGGCCGGCCGCAGCAGGGCCTTGCTCGGGACGCAGGCCCAGTACGAGCATTCGCCGCCGACGAGTTCGCTCTCCACCAGGGCCGTGCTCAGCCCTGCCGCGCGCGTCCGGTCGACGATGTTCTCGCCGGCGGGACCCCCGCCGAGCACCACGACGTCGTACTCCACCGCTTCAGTCATGCGGGTCAGTGTCACCGCTGCCCGGGGGCCGCGTCACGCACTCAGGCCTCCGGCGTGCCGGGCTCCTTCGGAGCCGGGTCCGCCGCGCCCGGCTGCGGGGCGTCCGGCTGTGCGCCCGGCTGCTGGGTTTCGGCGATCTTGGCGCGCACCTCGTCCATGTCCAGGGCGCGGGCCTGCTGGATGAGGTCCGTCAGGGCGGCCTCCGGCAGGGCTCCCGGCTGGGCGAAGATGGCCACCTGGTCGCGGACGATCATCAGCGTCGGGATCGAGGTGATCTGGAAGGCCCCGGCGAGCTCCTGCTGCGCCTCGGTGTCCACCTTGGCGAAGACCAGGTCCGGGTGGGCCTCCGAGGCCTTCTCGTAGACCGGGGCGAACTGGAGGCACGGCCGGCACCAGCCCGCCCAGAAATCGATCAGCACGAACGGGTTCTCGCTGACCGTCTGGTCGAAGTTGTCCTTGGTGAGCTCGACTGTAGCCACGGTGTGCAGTCCTCCTGTGTTGAGCGGTCTGCTCCTTGAACGAACGACCCGCCCCCAGGATTCCGCCTCGGCGGCCGGGGGCGCTCCGAACGCCCTAGAACGGGTGCCCGGCGGGGTCGGTACGGGCCGTGGTCCAGCGGAGTTCCGTGAAGGCGTCCAGATTCGCCTCGCCGCCGAAGCGGGAGCCGTTCCCGGAGGCGCCGACCCCGCCGAAGGGGGCCACGGCCTCGTCGTTCACCGTCTGGTCGTTGATGTGGACGATCCCGGTCGGGATGCGCTCGGACAGGTCCAGGGCGCGGCCCACGTCCCGGGTCACGATGCCGAGGGAGAGGCCGTAGGGGCCCGCCGCGGCCAGCGCCACCGCCTCCTCCTCCGTCGCGAAGGACCGTACGGGGGCGACCGGGCCGAAGACCTCCTCCGTGTAGCAGGGGGTGTCGTCGGCGGCCCCGGCCAGCACGGTCGGCCGGTAGAACAGGTCCCGGTGACTGCCGCCCGTGACGAGCTTGGCACCCTGCGCGGTGCTGGCCTCGACCAGGGCGTGCACGCGTTCCACCTGGCTGGCGTCGATCAGCGGGCCCAGGTGCACCTGCTCGCGGTACGGGTCCCCCACGGCGAGGGCATCGGCCCGCGCGGCGAGCCGCTCGACGTACTCGTCGTAGAGCGAGGCGTGCACGAGGTGGCGGCCGGCCGTCATGCAGATCTGGCCCTGGTGGAAGAAGGAACCCCAGGAGGCCTGGGCCACGGCGGCCTCGACGTCGGCGTCACGCAGCACGAGGAGGGCGGAGTTGCCGCCCAGCTCCAGATGGACGCGCTTGAGGTGACGGCCCGCCAGTTCGCCGACGGCCCGCCCGCTGGCGGTGGACCCGGTGAACGACACCACCCGGACCCGGGGGTCCTCCACCACGGCGGCTCCGGTCGCGGCGCCGCCGGGCAGTACGTGCAGCAGTCCGGCCGGAAGGCCCGCGGCGGCGAAGACGGCCGCGAGCGCCAGGCCGCCGCAGACGGCGGTGCGCCGGTCGGGCTTGAGCAGGACCGCGTTGCCCAGCGCGAGCGCCGGCGCGACCGAGCGGATCGCGAGGATCAGCGGGGCGTTGAAGGGGGCCACGACGCCCACCACCCCGGCCGGGACCCGGCGGGTGAAGGACAGCCGCGGCGATTCGCTCGCCAGCACCTGCCCGGTGGGCCGCGAGGCCAGGGCGGCGGCCTCGTAGCACTCCTGTGCGGCGACGTGCAGCTCGAAGTCGCCCTTGCCGGGGATGGAGCCGGATTCCCGCACCAGCCAGTCCCGCAGTTCACCGGCGTGGGCCGAGAACAGGTCCCCGGCGCGGCGCAGTACGGCCGCCCGCTCGAGGTGGGTGGACCGCGCCCAGTCGCGCTGCGCCGCCGCGGCGCGGACCGCGGCGTCGGCCACGTCGCCGGGCGAGGCCAGGTCGAGGGTGGCGAGGGTGTGTCCGGTGGCGGGTTCGAGGACCGGTGCGGTGCCTCCGGTCAGGGTGGGTCCGTCCTGCCAGAACGTCGGGTCGAGGAGCGGCATGACGCGGGGCCTCCGGGTGGGGATGGGCGGGGTGCCGGACGGGGTGCCGGGCACGGGGACCCGGCGGGGGGGAGCGGCAGCACGCGCCATCGTGCCAGACCGGAGGCGCCACTTCTGTTCAGTTATTGGGCAGTTGACGCGGGGCGGTGACCGGAAACGATCGCCGTACGGCTCAGCGTTCGAGGACGAGCGCGATGCCCTGCCCGACTCCGATGCACAGCGCCGCCAGACCGGTCCCGGAGCCCGCCGCGGCCAGCTGGTGCGCGACCGAGCCGGCCAGCCGGGCTCCCGAGGCGCCGAGCGGGTGGCCGATCGCGATGGCGCCGCCCCGCGGGTTCACCACGGCCGGGTCGAGCTCCGGCCAGGCCGCGAGGCAGCCCAACGCCTGAGCGGCGAAGGCCTCGTTGAGCTCGAAGGCGGTGAGGTCGCCGAGGCCCCGCCCGGCCTTGGCCAGCGCCCGCTGGACGGCGTCCACCGGGCCGAGGCCGAAGAACTGGGGCTCGATCCCGGTGACGGCGGAGGTGCTGATCCGGGCGAGCGGCTCGCGCCCGGTGGCCGCCAGCCCCTCCTCGTCGGTCAGCAGCAGGGCGGCGGCCCCGTCGTTGAGCGGGGAGGCGTTGCCGGCCGTGACCGTGCCGCGGCCGTCCGTCCGGAAGGCGGGCTTCAGCCGGGCCAGCGCCTCGGGGGTGGAGCCCTCGCGGATGCTCTCGTCGCGCAGCAGGTCCGCGCCGGGGTAGGGGACCACCTCGGCGTCGTAGTGCCCGGCCGCCCAGGCGGCGGCCGCCTTGCGGTGGCTCTCCAGGGCGAAGGCGTCCTGCGCCTCGCGGGTGATGCCGTACTTGTCGGCGACGAGCTCGGCGCCCTCCCCCAGCGAGCCGGTCCACTCCTCGGGCATCCGCGGGTTGGTCATCCGCCAGCCGAGGGTGGTGGACCACATCTGCTGGTGGGCGGCGGGGAAGGCCCGTTCGGGCTTCTGCACCACCCAGGGCGCGCGGGTCATCGACTCGACCCCGCCCGCGATGGCCACGGAGGCATCGCCGAGGGCGATGGCCCGGGCGGCCTGCACCACGGCTTCGAGCCCGGACCCGCAGAGCCGGTTCACGGTGACCCCGGGCACCGTCACGGGCAGGCCGGCCAGCAGCACGGCCATGCGGGCCACGTCGCGGTTGTCCTCGCCGGCGCCGTTGGCGTCACCGAAGACGACGTCGTCGATGCGGGCCGGGTCGAGGGCGGGCGTACGGTCCACGAGCGCGCGGACCACGTGCGCGGCGAGGTCGTCCGGCCGGACCCCGGCGAAGGCACCGCCGAACTTGCCGATCGGGGTACGGACGGCGTCGACCACGTAGACGTCGCGGACGGTGCGGATGCTCATCGGGGCTCTCCTGGGCGGATCCGTACGGGAGGCGGCGCGTCGGTGCGCGGGTGTCGGCACGGCCGCACCGCCGGGTGCGCCCGGTGGGGCGCGCCCGCAGTCTCCGTCCGAGCGTCACCGCCTGTCAACGGCCCCCGGGACCCGGCCCGGCCCCCCACGGGGACGAGGAGCCCGGGTGCGGGCGCCGGGGCAGGTCCGGCGGCACCGCCGGGCCCGGCAGCCCGGCGCGCCGCCGCGTCAGGTCGACTCGCGGGGGACGGCCCTGGCCGCCATCAGGTCGTGCCGCTCGGTGACCTCGGAGGGTTCGCGCACGGCACGGTCCACCAGGGACGCCAGGTGGTCCCCGGTCGGCATCTCGATCTGCACCGTGCTCAGCCGGGGCCGCAGCAGCCGTCCGATCAGCAGGTCGTCGGCCCCGATGACGGCGACGTCCTCGGGGATGCGCAGGCCCTCGTCCTGCAGGGCGCGCATCAGCAGCATGGCGTACTCGTCGTTGTACGCGAAGACGCCGTCCAGGCCGAGACCGCGCCAGCGGGCCGCCAGCGCCGCGGCCGACTCCTCCGTGTAGGCCATCGGCACCGGCTCGATCAGGGCCCCCTCGACCGAACGGGCACCCGCGAGCCGGGGGTCGGAGAAGAGCCCCATCCCCTCCTCCTGCGGAACGACCACGCCGATCCGGCGGTGGCCCCGTTCGACGAGGTGCGCGGCGGCCCGGGCGCCCACCTCCTGCTGATCCATGACGAGCGCGTGCGCCCCGGGCACGCTGACCGGCCCCATCGTTATCACCGCGCGGGCCCCGGCCCGTTTGAGCGTGGCGACGTTGTGCGCGGAGAGCGTGATCTCGCCGAGCGAGATGACCGCCACCGGGCGCAGCTCCGCCCAGGCGCGCGCAGCCTCGTCGCCGCTGAGGCCGAGGCTGCCGTACTGGACGACGGTGTAGTCGAGGCGGCGCAGCCCCCACTGGAGTTCGTTGAGGAAGGTGCTGTAGAGCGGTCCGACCGGCACGTGCGAGGTCGGCAGCAGCACGATCCGGGTGTGCCCGGCCCGCAGGCTGCGCGCCGCGGCGTGCGGCACGTAGCCGAGTTCCTCGGCGGCCTCGCGGACCTTGCGGCGGGTCGGCTCGCTGATCCGCACGGCTTCGGCGTTGTTCAGCACGTACGAGACCGTCGCGCGCGAGACGCCCGCGAGGCGGGCCACGTCCGCGCTGGTCGCCGCGGTGGGCGGCTGCGTGGGGGACCCGGAGGCCGGGGTGGGCGGCTTCGGCGATTTCGATGACTGAGGCATTGCCGTGGCATCTTTCCAGACCTGTGTCCCCCGGTGACCGGCGGATGGCCGGAACCGCATGCTACACAGCAGTGACACGTTTCATTGACACGTGTCACGAAGGCCTCGCGCGCCGCCCACCTGGTGCGACGCACCCCCTCCGCACCCCCTCCGCACTCCCGGCGCCGAAGTGTGACCGCCCGGCCGGCACCGGGAGCACGACACAGCCCGCCGACCCCGTACCGCACCTCATCGAGAAGGGCACCACCGTGCAGCTCCACACACGTACCTGGGGCGAGGGCGACCGCGTCGCGCTCCTGGTCCACGGCATGATGGCCGACCACCGGACCTGGCGCCGGGTCGGTCCCGCCCTCGCCGCCCTCGGCTACCGCGTCATCGCGGTCGACCTCCGCGGCCACGGCACCAGCGGCCGGGGCGAGTACACCCCCGCCCACTACGCCGACGACCTGGTCGAGACCCTCCCGGCCGGGGCCGAACTCGCCCTCGGCCACTCCCTCGGCGGCCTGGCCCTCTCCCTCGCCGTGGAGCGCCTGGCCCCGCGCCGGGCCGTGTTCAGCGACCCGGCATGGCACCTGGCCGGCCCTGCGGAGGGCATCGGGCCGGAGGTCCTGGCGCAGTTCAAGTCGGCGCCGAAGGAGCAGATCCGAGTCCTGAACCCGCGCTGGGAGGAGGCGGACGTCGACATCGAGCTGCTGACCCTCGCCCTGTGGGACGAGACGACCGCCCTGGGCCTGCGCCCGCTGCTCGGCTCGGACCTGATGCCGGCCGCGCCGGTGGTGCCCTCGCTGGTCCAGCTCGCCGACCCCAGCATGCTGATCGACGCGGAGCGGGCGGCCCTGCTGAAGCGGCGCGGCTTCGAGGTCCGCCCGGTACCCGGCGCCGGACACACCATCCACCGGGACGACTTCGACGGCTTCATGGCCTCCCTGGAAGGCTGGATCCAGGCGCCTCCTGTCCCCTAGCCCGTACGACCGCTGCCCGCTACCGTCGACCTACCGAGCGGTAACGGGGAGGTCGCGGGTGTCGGATTCTTCAGCGTCAACGGTCCCGAGGGGCCCGGCAGGCGCGGCGGCCGCCTCGCTGACCCCGCCCTGCGGGCTGGTCGAGATGGCCGCCGCCCTCGCCGAAGGAAGCGTCACGGCACGGCAGTTGACCGAGGACGCGCTGCGCCGGATCACCGCGGCGCAGCCCGGGCTCAACGCCTTCCGGATCGTCCGCGGCGAGGCCGCGCTCGCGGAGGCGGACGCGGCGGACCGGCGGCTCGCCGCCGGGGAACGCCTGCCGCTGCTGGGCGTGCCCCTCGCCGTCAAGGACGACATGGACGTGGCCGGTGAGCCCACCGCCTTCGGCTGCGCCGGGGCGTTCGCACCGAAGGCCGCCGACGGCGAGGCGGTACGCAGGCTCCGCGCGGCCGGTGCGGTGATCGTCGGCAAGACCCAGACTCCCGAGCTGGGCCAGTGGCCCTTCACCGAGGGCGAGGCCTTCGGTGCGACCCGCAACCCGTGGAACCCGGCCTACACGCCCGGCGGTTCGTCGGGCGGTTCGGCGGCCGCCGTGGCGGCGGGGCTGGTCCCGGCGGCGCTCGGGTCGGACGGCGCGGGCTCCGTCCGGATCCCCGCGGCCTGGACCCACCTGGTGGGGGTGAAACCGCAGCGCGGGCGCATCTCCACCTGGCCGGCGCCCGAGTCCTTCCACGGCCTCACCGTCAACGGGGTGCTGGCCCGCAGCGTCGCGGACGCCGCACTGCTGCTGGACGCGGCGAGCGGCCCGCACCCGCAGGACCTGCACCGGCCGGAGCCGATCTCGGCGCGGGAGGCGGCCCGGCGGGCACCGCGCCGGCTGCGGATCGCCCTGTCCTTCGGTACAGCCTTCACCGCCACGGCCAAGTCCGTGGACCCGCAGGTCCGTTCGGCGGTGGAGGGGCTGGCGGCGCGGCTGGAGTCGCTGGGCCACGAGGTGGTCCCGGAGGATCCCCGGTACGGCCCGGTCGGGCTGGCCTTCGTACCCCGCGCGACCAGCGGCGTACGGGACCTGGCGGCCCTGGTGCCGGACCGTTCGCTGCTGGACCCGCGCACCCACGAGGCGGTGCGCACGGGCCGGCTGCTGGGCGGGCCGGCGCTGCGGATCTCCCGCCGGGCCGAGGCGGCCCTGCAGCGGCGGGTCGGGGAGGTCTTCGGCCGCTTCGACGTGGTGCTGACGCCGACGACGGCCACGCCCCCGCTGCGGATCGGGGCCCTGGCCGGTCTGGGGGCGCTGGCCACGGACCGGGCGATGATCGCCGCCTGCCCGTACGCCTGGACGTGGAACGTCCTGGGCTGGCCGGGCGTGAGCGTCCCGGCGGGCTTCACGGCCGGCGGTCTCCCGCTGGGGGCGCAGCTGCTGGGCCCGGCGGAAGCGGAGCCGCTGCTGCTGTCGCTGGCCGCGCAGCTGGAGGCGGAGGGCGGCTGGGCCGCGCACTGGCCTCCGGGATTCGGCGGCGGCGCGGCGGGCGGCGCACCCTAGGCCGCCTCCGGGGCACGTCGTGCCGGGGCCGCGCGAACCGCTAATCTCGCCCGGATGACGGCACTTTCGCATCACGGCAACGGCCACATCGCGCAGCCCGGACGGGACGGGGCCACGGCGACCACCGAGGCCGATCCGCGCGCCATCGGCCCGGTGCGCACCGAGTACGCACCCGACCCCGACGGGGATCCGGATCCGGGCGAGATCGTGTGGACCTGGGTCCCGTACGAGGAGAACGACGGGCGCGGCAAGGACCGGCCCGTGCTGGTGGTGGCCCGGGAGGCGGGCGGCAGCACCCTGCTCGCAGTGCAGCTGTCCAGCAAGCGGCACGACGGGGACCGGGAGTGGGTGCCGATCGGGACGGGCCCCTGGGACGCGGCCGGGCGCGAGTCCTGGGTGGACGTGGACCGGGTGCTGCGGGTGCACGAGTCGGGCATGCGGCGCGAGGCGTGCGCCCTGGACCGGGGGCGCTTCGGGCTGGTCGTGGACCAGCTGCGGGAGCGCTACGGCTGGCAGTAGCCGGACCGGCCCCGCGGACCCGGCCGGGCGACGGCTCCGGCGGTCCAAGGCCCGACGGGGCTGCCCGCCCCGGCGGGCCCGGTCGCATCGCCGAGCCCGGTGGCGCCCGTGAAGGCGTGCTCGAAGGCGGCCCGGGTGTCCGGCTTCCGGTCGAGGATCCCGAAGACCACCCGCCCGAACACCCGCTAGAAGGGTCCGGCCGTTAGCGCCCGGACGGCCTCCGCCACCACCGCCGGGTCGTTCTGGAAGACCCCGCACCCCCGGGCGCCCAGCACCAGCCGCGGGTACCCGTGCAGCGCCGCCGCCCGGAAGACCAGCTCCGCCCGCCGGGCGAGCGCCTGCGGGATCCCGGCGACGCGCTCCGGCCCTGGCGGCGGATGGTGCCCGCGTAGGGGGCCGAGGAGGTGAGGCATCCGGCCCGGAAGGTTCCTCCGGCAGTTCGCCCCGGTCATCGCGGAAAACGGGCCGCCGGGCGAGTGAATCACCCGGTCGGTGTAGAAGGTGCTGCGCCCGGCACGGTGCACCTCGTCGTACTCAGGAGCCTCCAGCAGCGTCTCGTAGAGGGTCGACGCCCGGCACGGCGCTTTCTCCTGCGCCTTGGCCCCGCAGGCGTACCCGCTCCCGGAATTGCGGGCCGAGGCGAAGTTCAGGACGGCCATCGCAGCCGCCCCCGATCCGTCGGACGGGACCCGGCCACCGGTTTTCCGCCTGGAATGATCTGGTTTGGGCCATATATTCTGGTTCCTGCCTTGGCGTCCGCCAGGGTGGCGGCAAGGGAGACCTGCCGTCCCGACCCCGTCCGGCACCCGCCGGCCGCCAGAAGCTGCGCGTTCCCCCGCGCGATCTCCCGCAATCTGCTGCTCGCACCGCCACCCTCGGCGGCGCGACCCGAACGCTCAAAGCATTTTCCAGACCGGCCACATGTGGCCGACAGAGGTGAAGTCTCGGTCAGCGACAGGAGATTAGGATCCCGGTCATGCCTCAGGACTCGCCCACTCCCCACGCCCCTCCGCACTGCGCGGACCCTCCCGCACGGCCGCCGGAACCGCACGGTGCCCCCGCCGGCGCCACCCCCCTGACCGAGGACGCGGCCGAGGACCTGCTGCTCGGCATCTGTTTCAAGACGGGGCCGCCCCGGATCCTCGGATCCGAGCTCGAATGGCTCGTGCTGGACGCCGAACGCCCCTGGGAACCACTGCCGCCCGACCGGCTGGCCGCCGCGCACGACGCGGCCCACGCACTCCCCCTGCACTCCCGCGTCACCGTGGAACCCGGCGGCCAGCTGGAGCTCAGCTCCGCCCCCGCCATCGGCCTCAGCGCCTGCCTGGACGGCCTCCAGCACGACCTCACCGCCGTACGGGCCGCCCTGCGGGCCCAGGGGCTGATCCTCCAGGGCCTGGGCTCGGACCCGCGCCGCCCGCACCGACGGGTGCTGACCAGTCCGCGCTACGACGCGATGGAGACCTACTTCGACCGCACCGGCCCGGCCGGGCGGACCATGATGCGCGCCACCGCCTCCGTGCAGGTGTGCGTGGACGCCGGGCAGGAGGAGCCGGGCCCGCTGGGCCACGGCCGCCGCTGGCGGATGGCGCACCTGCTGGGCGCGGTACTCGTCGCCGCCTTCGCGAACTCCCCGGCCGCCGAAGGCCCGTACGCGGGCTGGCGCAGTGCCCGCCAGGGCGTCTGGAGCGACATAGACCGACGGCGCACCCTCGCCCCGCCGCTGGACGCGGACCCGCGCGCCGGATGGACCCGGCACGCGCTGGACACCGAGGTGATGTGCGTCCGGTCCCCCGGGGACGGGGCCTGGCAGGTCCCCCGGGACCTGACCTTCCGTTCCTGGCTGCGCTCCGGCGGCCCCCGGCCGGCCACCGCCGAGGACCTGGACTACCACCTGACCACGCTGTTCCCGCCCGTGCGGCCGCGCGGGCACCTGGAGCTGCGGATGATCGACGCACAGCCGGGTGAGGACGGCTGGCTGGTGCCGGTGGCCGTGGTGCACGCCCTGTTCGACGACCAGGAGGCCGCCGAGAACGCGTACCGGGTGGCCAAGGCACTGGCCGACTCCTACGGGGCCGAGCCCTCGCCGCGCAATCCGCTCTGGCGCTCGGCGGCCCGTGACGGCCTGGCCGATCCGGAGCTGCGCTCCGCCGCCACCGCCTGCTTCCGGGCCGCCGCCGAGGCGCTGCCCCGGCTCGGGGCGGACGCGCGGGTCCGGGACGCGGTCGGCGCCTTCACCGAACGTTACGTACTGCGCGGTCGCTGCCCGGCCGACGACCGGCCCCTGCACGGGCCCACCGGGAAGGACACGAGGCCGTGACGACCGAATCCCCCTCCCAGGAGGGCCTGCGGGAGCGGGCGGTAGCCGCCCTGACCGCGGCCCGCGCCCGTACGGCCGGGCTCACCGACACGGTGACCGACCACGACCTGACCGCGCAGCACTCCCCCCTGATGTCCCCCCTGGTCTGGGACCTGGCGCACATCGGCAACATGGAGGAGCTCTGGCTGCTGCGCAACGTCGCCGGGCGCGCGTCCATGCGTCCCGAGATCGATCCGCTCTACGACGCCTTCGAGCACCCGCGCGCGGAGCGCCCGAAGCTGCCCCTGCTGGGGCCCGCGGAGGCCCGTACGTACGCGGCCGAGGTGCGGGGCCGGGTCTTCGACCTGCTGGAGCGCACCCCGCTGGAGGGCACGGCCCTGCTCGACGGGGGATACGTCTTCGGGATGATCGCCCAGCACGAGCAGCAGCACGACGAGACCATGCTGATCACCCATCAGCTGCGCGCGGGCGCGCCGGTGCTGACGGCGCCGGAGCCCGATCCGCCGCAAGGTCCGCCGCCCGCTGCCGCCGAAGTCCTCGTACCCGGCGGCCCGTTCACGATGGGCACCTCGGCCGAGCCCTGGTCGCTGGACAACGAACGGCCCGCGCACGTCCGGGAGACCGCAGGGTTCTGGATCGACACCACCCCGGTGACCAACGGCGCGTTCCAGGCGTTCATGGCGGACGGCGGCTACGGCGAGCCCCGCTGGTGGGCGCCGGCCGGCTGGGACCAGATCCGCGCGCACGGCATCGAGGCCCCGCTGTTCTGGCACCGCGAGGGCGGCCAGTGGCTGCGCCGCCGTTTCGGGGTCACCGAGCCGGTGCCCGCCGAGGAGCCGGTGCTGCACGTGAGCTGGTACGAGGCGGACGCCTACGCCCGCTGGGCGGGGCGGCGCCTGCCCACGGAGGCGGAGTGGGAGAAGGCGGCCCGGCACGATCCGGCCACCGGCCGCTCGACCCGCTACCCGTGGGGCGACGCGGACCCGACGCCCGCGCACGCCAATCTCGGGCAGCGCCACCTGCGCCCGGCCGCCGCGGGCAGTTACCCGGCCGGGGCGTCCGCGCTCGGGGTGCGCCAGCTGATCGGCGACGTCTGGGAATGGACCTCCTCCGACTTCCTGCCCTACCCCGGTTTCCGGGCCTTCCCGTACCGCGAGTACTCGCAGGTGTTCTTCGGGCCGGAGCACAAGGTACTGCGGGGCGGCTCCTTCGCGGTGGACCCGGTGGCCTGCCGGGGGACGTTCCGCAACTGGGACCTGCCGGTCCGGCGGCAGATATTCGCCGGTTTCCGGACCGCGAAGGATCTCTGATGTGCCGTCACATCGCTTACGTGGGACCACCGGTGGCCCTCGGCAGGCTGCTGAGCGAGCCCGAGCACTCGCTGGTGCGGCAGTCCTGGGAGCCGCGGCGGCAGCGGTACGGCACGGTCAACGCCGACGGTTTCGGCGTCGGCTGGTACGCGCCGGGCGATCCGGTGCCCGCCCGCTACCGGCGGGCCGGGCCGGTCTGGGGGGACCTGGGCTTCGCCGATCTGGCGCGCGTGGTGAGCAGCGGTGCGGTGCTGGCCGCCGTACGGGACGCCACCTGGGCCGGGGCCGACGGGGAGGCCGCGGCGGCGCCGTTCGCGGACGGGCCGTGGCTGTTCAGCCACAACGGGGCGGTGCGCGACTGGCCCGACGCGGTGGCGCCGCTGGCGGCCGGGCTGCCGCCGGCGGAGCTGCTGCGGCTGGCCGCGCGCACCGACTCGGCCTTCGTCTGGGCGCTGGTCCTGCGGCGGCTGCGGGCGGGGGACGATCTCGGCACGGCGCTCGCCGAGCCGGTGCGGGAGCTGGCCTCGGCCGCTCCGGGTTCCCGGCTGAACCTGCTGCTGACCGACGGGGCCACCGTGTCCGCGACGGCCTGGGGCGATTCGCTCTGGTACCTGGCGGATGCGTCGGCCGGGCGCACGGTGGTGGCGTCCGAGCCGTACGACGACGACGTCCGGTGGCGCGAAGTGCCCGACCGGACCCTGCTGACCGCCACCCGCACGCGGGTCCGGCTGACCCCGCTGAAGGAATCCGCGCCCGAAGAAGGAGTGCTGTGAGTGACTTCCAGTTGACCCGTACGCTCGACGAGCACACCGCCGAGGCCGCCCTGCGCACGGACGTGCGCCGCGGGCTGACCCGTACTCCGAAGGTGCTGCCGCCCAAGTGGTTCTACGACGCTCGGGGCAGCGAGCTCTTCGAGGAGATCACCCGGCTGCCCGAGTACTACCCGACGCGCGCCGAGCGGGAGATCCTGCTGGCGCGGGCCGGGGAGATCGCCGCGGCGACCGGGGCCCGCACGCTGGTGGAGCTGGGTTCCGGTTCCTCGGAGAAGACCCGGCACCTGATCGAGGCGATGCCGGCGCTGGACACCTACGTCCCGGTGGACGTGAGCGAGAGCGCCCTGACCGGGGCGGCCGAGGCGCTGCTCGCGGAGCACCCGGGGCTGCGGGTGCACGCCCTGCTGGCCGACTTCACCAAGGCGTTGCAGTTGCCGGACTCCCCCGGTCCGCGGCTGGTGGTGTTCCTGGGCGGCACGATCGGGAACCTGCTGCCGCCGGAGCGCGAGGTGTTCCTGGCGTCCGTGCGGGCGATGCTGTCGCCCGGGGACGCGCTGCTGATGGGGACGGACCTGGTGAAGGACGAGTCCGTGCTGGTGGCCGCGTACGACGACGCGCAGGGGGTGACGGCCGAGTTCAACAAGAACGTGCTGGCCGTCGTCGACCGGGAGCTGGGCGGGGACTTCCACGCCGCCGACTTCGCGCACGTGGCGGTGTGGAACCGGGAGCAGGAGTGGATCGAGATGCGGCTGCGGGCCCGGTCGGAGGTGCGGGTGAAGATCCGGGCCCTGGACCTGGTCGTGCCGTTCGAGGCGGGCGAGGAGATCCTGACGGAGGTCTCCGCGAAGTTCCGTGAGGACGGCGTGCGCAAGGAACTGGCGGCCGCCGGCATGGAGCTGACTCACTGGTGGACGGATGCCGAGGGCCGTTTCGCGCTGTCCTTGTCGGTGGCCGACGGCGGGGAGGGCTGAGCGGGGATGCCGGGCAGGGTGCGCGGGCCGGGTCCGGCGGCGGCCACGGCCTGCTGAGCGGCCGCCGCGAGGCCGCGGCGGTCCGCGTACCGGCCCGGCGGGATCCGCGGCAGCAGCCGGACCTCGGCCCGCACCCCGCGGGCCCGGGCGATCCGCCACAGCGAGGCGGTCAGCGGATCGTCCCCGACGAAGGCGGGCGCTCCGGCCGTCTGTCCGTCGCACCCGAGGTAGGAGAGGCGTACGGGCTGGACGGGGACCCGTGCGTCCAGGGCCGACTGGAAGGCGGCCCTGCGGAAGGTGCCCCGGGCCCGCCCGCACCAGGTGGAGCCCTCGGGGTAGACGGTGACGCGGTCGCCCGCCAGCAGCGCGCGGGTGACGGCCTCGACGGTGCCGGGCAGGGCGCGGATCCGGTCGCGTTCGATGAAGAGGGTCCCGGAGCGTGCGGCGAGGCGGCCGAGTCCGGGCCAGTCGCGGATGTCGCTCTTGGCCAGCATCCGGCAGGGCAGGACGGCGGCGACGAGGGGGATGTCCAGCCAGGAGATGTGGTTGGCGACGACGAGGCGGCCGCCGTCCGGGCCGGGGTGCCCGTGCACGGTGATCCGCAGGCCGAAGGCCCGTACCAGTGCGCTCGACCAGGCGCGCACCACCGCGTGCCGGGGGCCGGCCGGCAGCAGCCGGACCGGCGGGGCGCCCAGGATCCCGAGGAGGACCAGGGCGACGGCGGCGGTGAGCCTCAGCACCGCGCGGGGGACGCTCGCGGTGCGTCCCTCGTGACCGGCGCAGGTCTCGGGGGTGCAGGGCGAGGTGGGCAGCCAGGCGCTCATGCGCCCGGGGCGAGCGAGAGGAAGTGCTTGAGGTAGCGGGGGTTGGTGCGGCGCAGCGAGAGCAGGACGTACAGGTCGGCGCAGCCGAAACCGGCGTCGAGGGCGGGTTCGCCGCAGACCCAGGCGCCCAGACGGAGGTAGCCGCGCAGCAGCGGGGGCAGTTCCGTGCGGTCGGGGAAGGCGATGCCCTCGGGGTTCCAGGGGATGTGGGGGGTGACCCGGTACTCCTGGGGGGCGAGGGCGCGGGCCAGGGCGGCCTCGCGGGTGGCGGCGGCCAGGACCCCTCCGTCGGCGAGCGGGACGGAGCAGCAGCCGGCGAGCCAGTTGTGTCCGGAGCGGTCCATGTAGCGGGCCAGCCCCGCCCAGATCAGGGCGATGACGGCGCCGTTGCGGTGGTCGGGGTGGACGCAGGAGCGGCCGACCTCGACGAGGTCGGGGCGGATGGGTGCGAGCGCGGAGAGGTCGAATTCGCCCTCGGAGTAGAGGCGTCCGGCGACGGCCGCGCGCTCCGGGGGCAGCAGCCGGTAGGTGCCGACGACCTGGCCGGTCTCCTCCTCGATGACCAGGAGGTGGTCGCAGTACGCGTCGAAGGCATCGGCGTCGAGGCCCGGCTCGGGGCCGTCGAGGCGGGCCCCGAGCTCCTGGGCGAAGACCTGGTGGCGCAGCCGCTGGGCGGCGCGCACCTCGTCCTCGTCGCGGGCCAGGCGGACGGCGTAGCGGAGGCCGTCCGCGGCAGCGGGGGCCGCGGCCCGGACCGGGCGCAGCGGGGACTGCGCGGGGAGCGGGGCGGACGGGGACAGGGGGGCGGAGGGGGACAGCGGGTCGGACGGGGACAGGGGGGCGATGGTCATGGCTGCTCCTGATCCGGGCACGGAGGGCCGGGCCGGCAGGTGCGCGGCCTGGCTCCTTTACTTCTTCCGTGACCGGCTGGATTCGACATGACAGCCCAGCGGCTCTTGGATGTGCGGACGCTGAACTCACTCAGCGGTCGGAGCTCAGCACCTTGCTGATCGAGTCGGAAGCGGCCCTGGCGGCCTGCTTGGGGTCCTGTCCGGTGAGGACGGCCGTCATGAAGGGCTTGATGGGGTTCTTGCCCTCGACCTCGGCCCAGCGGGGGGACTTCGGGGTGGCCCGGCCCTGTGCGGCGCCGGGGGCCATGCTGGCGGCGCCCTCGTTGCCCTCGACGACGTGCGCGAGGGTGGTCTTGTTCGGCACGTAGCTCATCGTGCGGGCCAGTTCGGTCTGCCACTTCTCGCTGACCAGGGCGGTGATCACGTCCACCGCGGCGGCGCGCTGCCCGGTGCGCTCCGGGATGATCAGGTCGGAGCCACCGGTGAAGACGGCGCCCGGCTTGTCGGAGGTCTTGCCGGGGATCGGGAAGAAGCCCAGCTTGCCCTTGAGGGCGGGGTTGGCGGCCTCGATCTCGGCGACCTGGCCGGGCGGGGCCACTATCTGGGCGACCTGGCCCCGGGCGAAGACCTCGGACTGCGGGGGCGTCTCCTCGTCGGCGTCCTTGGGGCCGTCGCCGAGGGCCTGGAGCTGCTTGTAGAAGTCCATGCCGGCCAGGGCCTTCTCGTCGTCGAGGGTGCCGACCCACTGGCCGCCGCTCTCGACGGCGAGGTCGCCGCCCTCGTCCCAGATGAATCCGGCGAGGACGTACCAGTTCTGGCCCGCGAGGTAGATGCCCTGCTGGTCGCCCTTGTCGAGCTTCTGGGTGGCCTGGACCCACTCCTGGCGGTTCTTGGGCGGTGTCTTGACGCCCGCGTCGGCGAAGAGCTCCTTGTTGTAGATGACCACCCGGTTGGCCGCGTACCAGGGGACGCCGTACTGGGCGCCGTTGACGCTTCCCGGGTCGGCCAGGCCCTTGAGCCAGTCCTTGCTGCCCCACTGGCGCAGGCCTTCCAGGGTGAGCTCGGAGAGGCCGCCCGTCTCGACGTACTGGGCGACCTGCGTGTTTCCGACCTCGATGACGTCGGCTCTCTCCTTGCTCGTGCCGTCGAGCACGGCGTTGACCTTGTCGCCGATGCCCGTCCACTCCTGGATCTTGACCTCCAGGTCGACGCCCGGGTGGTCCTTCTCGAAGGATGCGGTGAACTGGTCTATGAAGTCGTCCGAGGCGCTGCCCTTCATCAGCCAGAGCGTCACCTTCTTCGACCCTTCTTCGGAACCGCCGAACTGGCTGCAGCCCGTGAGGGCGGTCGCGGCCGCGAGGGCGGTACACAGGGCGAGGAAGCGCATCTTCACGAAGGTCACCTTCTGGGAATCGGTCTCGGATGGCTTGAAATTGGCATAGACCAATAGGCGGGTCAAGGGCCTTCGGCTCTGGATTGTTCGCACAAAGTTCGCGGACCCGGACTTACTGGGGCACCGTGGAACCAGGCAAATGCCCACCCACTGTCGGGAGACCCCCATGTCCAACCACACGTACCGGGTGACCGAGATCGTCGGCACCTCCCCCGATGGCATCGATCAGGCCATCCGCAACGGGATCGCCCGGGCGGGGCAGACCGTACGGAACCTGGACTGGTTCGAGGTGGTCCAGGTACGCGGGCACATCGAGAACGGCGAGATCGCGCACTACCAGGTCGGACTCAAGCTCGGCTTCCGCCTCGACGGCGAGGACTGACCCCCCGGAAGGCCCCCGGGACACCGGCCCCCGAGCGGGGCCGGTCTCAGGTCCGGCCCTCGCGCTCCTGGGCGGCCTCGAGTTCCGGCGCGTCCTCGGCCCAGTCCGCCCGCACCACCGGGAACCCGGCCGCGCGCACCGCCTGGCAGACCAGCTCGTCGTCGTCGACGAGCATGCGCACCTCGCGGCCCCGGGCGATCTTCTTCAGCACCTCCACCTTGGTGGTGCGGGCGGGCCGCCGGTCCTGGTCGCCGCGCATCCACAGGCGCCCCTCGGGCAGTCCGTGCCGTTCGAGCCAGTCCACCGTGTCCTTCCGGCAGCGCTCCGGGCGCCCGGTCAGGTACACCACCTCGCAGTCGGCCGCACTCTCCACGGCCAGCGCCACCCCGCGCGCGAGCGGCGGATCGGCCGGGGCCGCGGCGAAGAAGCCGCTCCAGTCCCGGGGCCGGCGCTCCAGGAAGCTCTGCCGGTGCGCGGTGTCGGCCAGGGTGTTGTCGATGTCGAAGACGGCCAGCGGCCGACGGCTGTTGATCTCGCTCATGCGCCCCAGGGTAGGCCGCGCCCCGGGAATCCTGACGGGCTCCCGGTGTTGAGGAGGGTGTGATCCCCCGACTCTCCGTCCTCGACCGGTCCCGCATCCGCGAGGGGCACCCGCCCCCGCAGGCCCTGCGCGACACCGTGGAGCTGGCCCGCGCCGCCGAGCAGCTCGGCTACCACCGCTTCTGGGTCTCCGAGCACCACAGCGTGCCCGGGGTCGCGGGCTCCGCACCGACCGTACTGGCGGCGGCCGTCGCCGGAGCCACCCGGCGGATCCGCGTCGGCACGGGCGGGGTGATGCTGCCCAACCACCAGCCGCTCGTGGTCGCCGAGCAGTTCGGGGTCCTGGAGTCCCTCTTCCCCGGCCGCATCGACATGGGCCTCGGCCGCTCCGTCGGCTTCACGAACGGCATCCGGCGCGCGCTGGGCCGCGACATCGAGGACGCCGACCGTTTCGAGGAGCAGCTGACCGAACTGCTGGGCTGGTTCGACGGAACCCAGCAGGCCCACCCCGAGGTCCACGCCCGCCCCGCCGAGGGGCTGCGGACACCGGCCTACGTGCTGGCCACCGGCGAGGGCGCAGGGGTCGCCGCGCGGGCCGGGCTGCCGGTGGTGGTCGGCGACCTGCGCTCCCGCAGCCGGCTCGTGGAGGCCGTCGAGCGCTACCGCGAGGAGTTCCGGCCCTCCGCCCGGGGCGCGGAGCCGTACGTGGTGGTCTCCGGGAGCGTGGCCGTCGCCGCCACGGAGCAGGAGGCGCGGCGGATCCTGGTCCCGGAGGCCTGGTCCCTTGCGCACTCCCGTACCCGCGGCAGTTTCCCGCCGCTGCGTCCGGCCGAGGAGGTCGAGGCCATGGCCATGACCCCGAAGGAACGGGAGCGCTACGAGGCAGCCCTCGCCGGGCACGTCCACGGCACGCCGGAACAGGTCGCGGCCCAGCTGGCGGAGGTCTCCGCGCTGACCGGGGCGGACGAGCTGCTGGTCACCACGTCCACCTACGACCGGACCGCGCTCCTCGACTCCTTCACTCGGCTGGCCCGGATCGCCGGGCTCCCTCCGCAGCCCTCACCCGCCGGACCCTAAACTAGGGCGAATGCACCAGCCCGCCGAAACCCACGCCGCCCACGACCCCTACGTCCGCGTCCGGGGCGCCCGGGAGCACAACCTGCGCGGGGTCGACGTGGACATCCCGCGCGACGCGCTGACCGTGTTCACCGGCGTCTCCGGTTCCGGGAAGAGCTCGCTCGCCTTCGGCACGCTCTACGCCGAGGCCCAGCGCCGGTACTTCGAGTCGGTGGCCCCGTACGCGCGCCGCCTCATCCACCAGGTCGGCGCCCCGAAGGTGGACTCCGTCACCGGGCTGCCGCCCGCCGTCTCCCTGGAACAGCGGCGCTCCTCCCCCGGTTCGCGTTCCTCCGTCGGCACGGTGACCCTGCTGTCGAACTCCCTGCGGATGCTGTACTCCCGGGCGGGCAGCTACCCGCCGGGGGCGGAGCGGCTCGATTCGGACGCCTTCTCCCCCAACACCGCGGCGGGCGCCTGCCCTTCCTGTCACGGGCTCGGCCGGATCCACCGGACCAGCGAGGAACTCCTGGTCCCCGACCCCGGCCTGTCGATCCGTCAAGGGGCGATCGCGGCTTGGCCAGGAGCCTGGCAGGGCAAGAACCTGCGCGACGTGCTGGAAGCCCTCGGCCACGACGTGGACCGGCCCTGGCGGGACCTGCCGGCCGAGGAGCGCGAGTGGATCCTGTTCACCGAGGAGCAGCCGGTGGTCACCGTGCACCCGGTGCGGGAGGCCGACCGCATCCAACGGCCCTACCAGGGCACGTACATGAGTGCCCACCGCTATGTCATGCGGACCTTCTCCGACAGCAAGAGCGCGACCCTGCGGGCCCGCGCCGAGAAGTTCCTCGCCGATTCCCCGTGCCCGGTGTGCGAGGGCCGGCGGCTGCGGCCGGAGGCCCTGGCGGTGACCTTCGCGGGCCGTACGATCGCACAGCTGGCGGCGCTGCCGCTGACCGCGCTGGACGCCGTACTCGCCTCCGCGCACGGGGGCGGGGGCGGGAGCGGCGAAGCGGCCCGGGTGCTCGGCGAGGACCTGCGGTCGCGGATCGGTCCGGTCGTGGAGCTGGGCCTGGGCTACCTGAGCCTGGACCGCACGGCCCCCACCCTGTCCGCGGGCGAACTGCAGCGGCTGCGGCTGGCGACGCAGCTGCGGTCGGGGCTGTTCGGGGTGGTGTACGTCCTGGACGAGCCTTCGGCGGGGCTGCACCCCGCCGACACCGAGGCCCTGCTCGACGTACTGGACCGGCTCAAGGAGGCCGGGAACACGGTCTTCGTCGTCGAGCACCACCTCGACGTGGTGCGGCACGCGGACTGGCTGGTGGACGTCGGCCCGCTGGCCGGGGAGCACGGCGGGCAGGTGCTGTACAGCGGGCCGCCGCAGCAACTGGCGGGCGTGGCGGAGTCGGCGACGGCCCGCCACCTCTTCCCTGCGGCGGGCCCCGGGGCCGGTGCGCGGCGGACCGTACGCAAGCCGACCGGCGCGGTACGGCTGCGCGGCGCCGACCGGCACAACCTGCGGGACGTGGATGCGGAGTTCCCGCTCGGGGTGTTCACGGCCGTGACCGGAGTGTCGGGGTCCGGGAAGTCCACGCTGGTGGGGCAGGTGCTGGCGCAGGAGGTCGCGGGACGGCTGGCCGAGCCGGAGTTCCCCGTACGGCGGCTGGTGGAGGTGGACCAGAAGCCGATCGGCCGGACCCCGCGGTCCAACCTGGCCACCTACACCGGACTGTTCGACGTGGTGCGCAAGCTCTTCACGGCGGCGCCGGAGGCCAGGGCCCGCGGCTGGAAGGCGGGCCGGTTCTCCTTCAACGTGCCCGGCGGCCGCTGCGAGACCTGCCAGGGCGAGGGCTTCGTCTCGGTGGAGCTGCTCTTCCTGCCGAGCACGTACGCCCCCTGCCCGGAGTGCGCCGGTGCGCGGTACAACGCCGAGACCCTTGAGGTCCGTTACGAGGGCCTGGACATCGCCGAGGTGCTGTCCCTGACGGTGGAGTCCGCGGCCACCTTCTTCGCGGGGGTCCCGGCCGCGGCCCGCGCCCTGGGCGCGCTGGAGGCCATCGGCCTGGGGTACCTGCGGCTGGGGCAGCCCGCCACGGAACTGTCGGGCGGCGAGGCGCAGCGGATCAAGCTGGCCACGGAACTGCAGCGGCTGCGCCGCGACCACACCCTGTACCTGCTGGACGAGCCGACGACGGGGCTGCATCCGGCCGATGTACGGGTCCTGCTCGGGCAGTTGCACGGGCTGGTCGACGCCGGGCACTCGGTGGTGGTCGTGGAGCACGACATGGCGGTGGTGGCGGGCGCGGACTGGGTCGTCGACCTGGGCCCGGGCGGCGGCGCGGAGGGCGGCCGCATCGTGGCGACGGGCACCCCTGCCGACGTGGCCGCCGCAGGCCAGGGCCGCACGGCCCCCTACCTGGCACGGGCGCTGGCCTAGGCCGTCTCTTCCGGGGTGGTGGTCTACGCGTCGCCGGGGAGCAGGTGTTGCGGGAGTTCGCGGAAGCTCCAGGCGCCCTGGCGGCGGGTGAACGTCCAGACGAGGTCGTGGCGGTCGGGCCAGGCCGAGGGGATGCCGAGCAGTTCGTGGGCGCCCAGGGCGCGGACCAGGCGGGGGATGCCGATGTGCTCCCAGCAGATCAGGACGGGCATCGCGGCGGCGAGTGCGGCGCGGGCCAGGTCCGGTTCGGCGCCGACGGCGAACTCGCTGCGCACGGGCGTGCGCAGTGCCGTCGCCAGGGCCGTCACGGTCTGGCGGCAGCGCTCGGGGCTGCCCGCGCGGCCGCCCGCCGCGAAGACCGCCGCGGGGCGGGGCAGGACGGAGCCGCGGGCCGGCTGGAAGAGCTTCGGCAGCGCCTCGGCGCGGCGCCAGCCGCGTCCGGCGAGGAAGCCGGGGTCCTCGTTGCCCTCGGGGTCCTCGCCGAGAGCGCCGGCGTACGGCTTCTCCGCGTGCCGGATCACCATGACGAGGGCGTCGGCGGCCGCGGCCGGTGCGCCGGGGGCCGGGCCGCGGGGCTGCTCCTGCTCGGTGCAGCCCGCCACCGCCAGCGGGGCGAGGGCGGCCGCCAGTACGGCTCTGCGGCGCGGTCCGGACCCGGCGGGGGCTTGTGGCATGCCGCCCACTGTCTCCGACGGCGGGGCCCCGCCGGGGCACGGCACGGCGCTGCGCCGCCACGAACGCCCGGTCGGCCCATCGGATCGTCCGATCGGCCGACGGGGCGGGGGGCCGACGCGCCGACGGGCCGACGCGCCGGGCCACGGTGGCCCGGGCCGGCCCGGTCGGCGGGATCAGCCCTGGCGGAGCGCCCTCAGCCACTCCTTGTTCATCGCGGCGATCGACGGCAGCGGGATCCCCTTCGGGCAGGCCGTGGCGCACTCGCCGGTCAGGGTGCAGCCGCCGAAGCCCTCCTCGTCCATCCGGGCCACCATGTCCAGCACCCGGGTCTCGCGCTCCGGCGCTCCCTGCGGGAGCACGTTGAGGTGGTTGATCTTCGCCGAGGTGAACAGCATCGCCGAGCCGTTGGGACAGGCCGCCACGCACGCCCCGCAGCCGATGCACTCGGCGTGCTCGAAGGCGAAGTCGGCGTCGGCCTTGGGCACGGCCGTGGCGTGCGCTTCCGGGGCGGAGCCGGTGGGGGCGCTGACGTAACCGCCCGCCTGGATGATCCGGTCGAAGGCGCCCCGGTCGACGACGAGGTCCTTGACCACGGGGAAGGCGGCGGCCCGCCAGGGCTCGACGTCGATGGTGTCCCCGTCGGAGAAGGACCGCATGTGGAGCTGGCAGGTGGTGGTGCGTTCGGGGCCGTGGGCATCGCCGTTGATCACGAGACTGCACGCGCCGCAGATGCCCTCGCGGCAGTCGTGGTCGAAGGCGACCGGGTCCTCACCGCGCAGGATGAGGTCCTCGTTGAGGGTGTCGAGCATCTCCAGGAAGGACATGTCGCGGGAGATGCCGTCGACCTCGTAGGAAGCCATGGCGCCGGGGGTGTCGGGGTTCTGCTGGCGCCAGACGCGCAGGGTGAGCTTCATGCGTAGCTCCGCTGAGTGGGGTGGACGTACTCGAAGACGAGGTCTTCCTTGTGCAGGACGGGGGCGGCGCCGGAGCCCGCGAACTCCCAGGCGGCGGCGTAGGAGAAGCTCTCGTCGCGCCGTTCGGCCTCGCCGTCGGAGGTCTGGGACTCCTCGCGGAAGTGGCCGCCGCAGGACTCGGCGCGGTGGAGCGCGTCGAGGCACATCAGCTCGGCGAGTTCCAGGTAGTCGACGATGCGGTTGGCCTTCTCCAGCGACTGGTTGAACTCCTCGCCGCTGCCGGGGACCTTCACGCGCCGCCAGAACTCCTCCCGGATCTCCGGGATCCGGTCGAGCGCCTTGCGCAGGCCCTCCTCGGTACGGGCCATTCCGCAGTACTCCCACATGAGTTCACCGATCTCGCGGTGGAAGGAGTCGGGGGTGCGGTCGCCGTCGACGGAGAGCAGGCGTGCGAGCCGCTCTCGGGTCTCGGCCACGACGGCCACGGACTCGGGGTGGGTGTCGTCGACCGGTTCGGCGGCGGCCCCGGAGGGGCGGCGGGCCAGGTAGTCGTTGATGGTGGAGGGGAGGACGAAGTAGCCGTCGGCGAGGCCCTGCATCAGCGCGGAGGCGCCGAGGCGGTTGGCGCCGTGGTCGGAGAAGTTGGCCTCGCCGATCGCGAAGAGACCGGGGACGGTGGTCTGGAGGTCGTAGTCGACCCAGAGGCCGCCCATCGTGTAGTGCACGGCCGGGTAGATCCGCATGGGGACCTCGTACGGGTTCTCCGCGGTGATCCGCTCGTACATCTCGAAGAGGTTGCCGTACTTCTCGGCGACCTGGTCGCGGCCCATGCGACGGATGGCGTCGGCGAAGTCGAGGTAGACGCCCTGGCCGCCGGGGCCGACGCCGCGGCCCTCGTCGCAGACGTTCTTGGCGGCGCGGGAGGCGATGTCCCGGGGGACGAGGTTGCCGAAGGAGGGGTAGATCCGCTCCAGGTAGTAGTCGCGCTCGGTCTCGGGGATGTCGGCGGCGGGGCGGGTGTCGCCCTTGGCCTTCGGGACCCAGATGCGGCCGTCGTTGCGCAGGGACTCGCTCATCAGGGTGAGCTTGGACTGGTGGTCGCCGGTGCGCGGGATGCAGGTGGGGTGGATCTGGGTGAAGCAGGGGTTGGCGAAGTGGGCACCGCGCCGGTGCGCCCGCCAGACGGCGGTCGCGTTGGAGTTCATGGCGTTGGTGGAGAGGTAGAAGACGTTGCCGTAGCCGCCGCTCGCCAGGACCACCGCGTCGGCGTAGTACGTGGACACCTCCCCGGTGATCAGGTCGCGGGCCACGATGCCGCGGGCCACCCCGCCGACGACGATCAGGTCGAGCATCTCGGTGCGGGCGTGCATCTCGACGTTGCCCGCGGCGATCTGGCGGGAGAGCGCCTGGTACGCGCCGAGGAGCAGCTGCTGACCCGTCTGCCCACGGGCGTAGAAAGTGCGGGAGACCTGGACGCCGCCGAAGGAGCGGGTGTCGAGGAGGCCGCCGTACTCGCGGGCGAAGGGCACGCCCTGGGCCACGCACTGGTCGATGATCTCCACCGAGATCTGGGCGAGGCGGTGGACGTTGGACTCGCGGGCGCGGAAGTCGCCGCCCTTGACGGTGTCGTAGAAGAGGCGGTGTACGGAGTCGCCGTCGTTGCGGTAGTTCTTGGCGGCGTTGATGCCGCCCTGGGCGGCGATGGAGTGGGCGCGGCGCGGGGAGTCGGAGAAGCAGAACTGGACGACGTGGTAGCCCTGCTCGGCGAGGGTGGCGCCCGCGGATCCGCCCGCGAGGCCGGTGCCGACCACGATGACGGTGTGCTTGCGGCGGTTGGCGGGGTTGACGAGCTTGGCCTCGAAGCGGCGCCGGTCCCAGCGGTCCGCGATCGGGCCGTCGGGAGCCTTGGTGTCCACGAGGGGCTCGCCGGTGGTGTAGTCCGCGTACCGGCTGGGGTGCGTAGGTGCGCTCATGGTCAGTTCACCACTCCGGTCATGACGGCCACGGGGACGGAGACGAAGCCCGCGAAGAGGACGAGGGCCAGGGCATGGGCAAGGAACTTCAGGGTCCGCTCGCGCCGGGCATGGCCGGCGCCGAGGGTCTGGGCGGCGCTCCAGAAGCCGTGCCGCACGTGCAGGGCGACGGCGACCATGGCCACGATGTAGATCGTGTTCCCGTACCAGGTGGAGAAGGTGGCCAGCACGTTCTCGTACGGGTGGCCGGCCCAGGCACGCTCGTTGACGGTGAGCGTGGTCAGGTCGAGCAGGTGCCAGACGATGAACAGGGCGAGGATGATGCCGCCCCAGCGCATGGTGCGGGTGGCGTAGCTCGCGCGGCGGCGCTTGTGCGCGTACTTCACCGGGCGGGCCGCGATGCCGCGGCGGCTCAGCTGGTACGCGGACACCCCGTGGGCGACGACCGCGGCGAGCAGCACCACCCGGAAGATCCACAGCGCCCACTCGTAGTGGAGGAAGGGCGAGCCGAGGGTGCGCAGCCAGTGGGCGTAGCCGTTGAACTCCTCCGCGCCGAAGAACACCTTGAGGTTGCCCAGCATGTGCAGGACGAGGTAGCCGAGCATGATCAGGCCGGACACGGCCATCACGGACTTCTTGCCGACGGACGAGTCCCAGAGCGTTCGTGTGGTGGACGGCCGTCGACCCGTCCGCGTTGCCAGAGCTGCCATGTCATCGAAGGTAAGGACGAAGGTCCTGAAAGGTCCAAGACATGATGGGGCTGAAGTCCATAGGAAGGATCTATCGACGGGTACGCTGGACCGATGCAGTTCCAGCAGCTCCTCTACTTCGTGGCCGTCGCCGAGACCCGGCACTTCACCCGGGCCGCGGAACGGGTGCACGTGGCCCAGCCCTCGCTCTCCCAGCAGATCAAGGCACTGGAGCGGGAGCTCGGCGCCGAGCTCTTCAGCCGGGCCCGGGGGAACATCACCCTCACCGACGCCGGGGAGACCCTGCTCCCCCTGGCCCGGCGGATCCTGGCGGACGCGGACACCGCGCGGCTGGAGGTGCAGGAGCTGGCACAGCTGCGCCGCGGGCGGGTCCGGCTCGGCGCCACGCCGAGCGTGTGCACGGGCCTGCTGCCGGCCGTGCTGCGCGCCTTCCACACCGCACATCCGGGGATCGAGCTGCTGATCGAGGAGAGCGGCTCCCTCGACCTCGTACGCGAACTGGCCCGCGGAGCCCTGGACCTGGCCCTGATCGCCCTGCCGTTGCCGCCGTCGGCTCCCGCGCTGACCACCGTGGAGCTGCTCACGGAGGACCTGGTCGTGGTCTCCTCCACCGAACGGCCGCCGCCGGGCCGCGGCGGGGAACTCACCATCGCCGGGCTGCGCGACGAACCGATGGTGATGTTCCGCCACGGCTACGACCTGCGGGAGCTGACCGTGGCGGCCTGCCGCGCGGAGGGCTTCGAGCCGGTGTTCACCGTGGAGGGCGGGGAGATGGACGCGGTCCTGGGCTTCGTACGGGCCGGCCTCGGCGTCGCGGTGGTCCCGGCGATGGTGGTGGACCATTCGGGCCCGGGCCTGCGCGCCACCGCCCTGGCCGGCTCCCCACTGCGCCGCACGATCGCCCTGGCCCACCGCACCGACGTAGCTCCCCCACGCGCGGCGCGCGAACTGAAACGCATCCTGGTGAGCTGAGCCCCACCCTCCGGCCGGGCGGGGGCCGGCCCGGAGCGGGGCAACAGCCTGCGGTGCGGCGGGGCGCGTGCGGCGCGTCCCCGCGCGCGGACGCCCCAAGCGGGTGGTACCGAGCGGAGCGACACCCCCGCCATCGCCGCCCCGAGTGCCGGGTGGTCCCGAGTACCCGGCCGTCCCGAGTACCCGGCCGTCCCGAGTACCCGGCCGTTCCGGGTACCCGGCCGTTCCGGGTACCCGGCCGTTCCGGGTACCCGGCCGTTCCGGGTACCCGGCCGTCCCGAGTACCCGGCCGTTCCGAGTGCCGGGTGGTCCAGAGCGGGGCGATGCCCGCGCCGGGCGGTCCCGGTGCGGCACGGCCCTCGCGCAAGCCGACATCTTGGGCGGTGGTCCCCGTGCGGGCTCGTCCACTGCGCCAAGGCCCCGAGCCGAGCCGTCCCACGCCCGCCGACATCGTGCGGCGCGGTCCCAGTGTGAGGCGATCCCGCGCGGCGCGAACCAGCGCAAGTCCGACACCGTGCGGCGCGCGCCGTGCCGGGTAGCCATATGCAAGCTGACATAGCGCGGGGCGACTGTCGTGCCGCACGCGCCGAACCGGCGGCCCGCACCCGAGCGACCCCCGCACGCCGGACACCCTGCGGCGCGGCCCCATCCGGGAGGCCCCGTGCCGGGCGGCCCCGTGCGGCACGGTCCTGAGCCGGCGACCCCCAGCCGAGCGACCCCCCGCAAGCCGACACCCTGCGACGCGGCCCTGCGCCACGCGGCCCTGCGCCGGGTGCCCGCCGCACGCCACCGGGTGAGCCCCCTGCCGGAGTGGCCGCGGACCGGGCGGCCCCGCACGGCGGCGACCCGCGCGGGTGCGGCCTCTGTCGCCTTCAGGCGTGGGATATGGACAGCCCCCGGTCGAGACCGCCTGTGAGCATCCCGAAGGCCAGGTCGGCGTCGGCCACGGCTTCCGGGTACACCTCGTCCGCACTCCGGCCCGCATCGAGCCGACGCCAGTTCCCCCGGCCGAGCTCCTGGCGCACCGTCACCAGATGCAGGGCGGCCAGCCGGGCCGCGAAGGGCGGTACGGACTCCGCCTCGAGCACGGCGGCCAGCAGCTCCACCTCGCGGGCGGTGTAGCGAGCCATCCGGGACCCCAGGCTCGCGGTGGAGTAGAGCAGCCCCTGGAAAGCCAGGACGTCGGGGTGGTCACAGAGCCCGGTGATCGGGTCGCGCTCGGCGAGGGCCTCCAGGAAGTGTGCGTGCAGCGCCTGCACCGGCCCCTGCCCCGCGGGCCTCTCCCGCACGATGCGGGCGGCTTCGTCCTGATGGTCGGCGAAGCGGTCCAGCACCAGGTCCTCCTTGCTCGGGAAGTACCGGAACAGGGTGGGTTTGGAGACCTCCGCCGCGGCGGCCACATCGGCCACCGACACGGCATCGAAGCCCCGCTCCAGGAAGAGCTCCAGCGCCGTGGCCGCCAGCTGGCGGCGTGTACGGAGCTTCTTGTTCTCGCGCAGTCCGGTCGTCTTCTCCATACGGACACCATAGCACGAATTCGTGACCGGGTTATTTTTTTAACCGGGTTGCTTTTTCCGGCGACAGCCGCTTTCCTTGGAACAACGACGAAGACGAGAGGACCTCCGATGAGCCGCCGACCGACCGATGTACCGACCGACGCACCGACCGACGTTCTGATCGCGGGCTCCGGCCCCACCGGGCTCACCCTGGCCTGCGACCTCGCACTCCGCGGCGCCTCCGTGCGGATCGTGGACCAACGGCCGGCTCCGCACCGCGAATCCCGCGGCAAAGGCCTCACCCCTGGCAGCATCGAGGCCTTCGAAGTCCTGGGGGTCGCGGAGCGCATGACGGCCGTCGGCAGGAAGGGCGTGACCCTCCGCAAGTACTTCGACGGCGTCCAGGTCCGGGACACCACCGTCCCTGACGGCCTGATCATCGGCCAGTGGCAGGTGGAACGGGTGCTGCGCGAACGGCTGTCGGAGCTCGTGGTGCACGTCGAGTACGGCGCCCGTCTCACCGGCATCAGCCAGGACGCATCGGGAGTGAGCGTGCAGCTCGAGGACGGCCGGTCCGTCCGTAGCCGCTATCTCGCCGGGTGCGACGGCGGCCACAGCACGACCCGCCGGCTCCTCGGGATCCCCTTCGAGGGGACCACGGCAGAGGAGGAGGTCATGGCGCTGGGGGACGTGACGGCGCCGGGGCTGAGCCGGGAGTTCTGGCACCAGTGGTTCAGCTCGGACGGCGGCGGGCTGCTGCTGTGTCCGATACCGGGGACCGAGAGCTTCCAGTTCCAGGCCTCGCGGGAGCTCGATGAGCAGGGCGAGCCGCTGCCGCCCTCGCTGGAAAGCTTCCAGAGGCTCTTCGACCGGTACGCCGGGATGCCCGGGATCCGGCTGGGGGAAGCCACCTGGCTGTCGGCCTGGAGGATCAACGTCCGCATGGCCACCCGGCTGCGGGAGGGCCGGGCCTTCCTCGCCGGGGACGCCGCCCATGTCCACCCGATAGCCGGCGGCCTCGGCATGAACACGGGTATCCAGGACGCGTTCGCACTCGGCCGGACCCTGGCCGCCGCGCTCGACGGGACGGCCGGGGAGCGGGTGCTCGACGCCTACGGGGAGGAGCGCCTGCCCGCGGCGGAGGCACTGCTGAGGGACACGGCGCGGCGGATGGAGCGGGTCATGGAAGCCGTCCGCGAACCGGGCGTCGGGACGGAGGCGGGCCTGAACTGACCAACTCCAGCCGCAGCCGCGGCCCGGCCCGGCCCCCGCCTCCGACCCGGCTCAGTCCCGGCGGCCCGGCGGCCCGGCCCCAGCAAGCCCCTGCCCCAGCGCCAGCCCCGCAGCCCGGCAGCCCGGCAGCCCGGTATCGGCCCCGTCGCCCAGTGGCCCCGTGGCCCGGCTATGATCCCGGACCCCCGTAGTCCCACCTGCGGTCACGACCACAAGCCTCGGCATGGTTCCAGGCCGCGGCCACGCCTGCGGTCACGCCTGCGTAGCCCCTGCATGGTCCGGTCCCCGGCTCCCGCAACCGACGCTGTGGTCATGGCCGCCCCCGCAGCCGGGTCCTGACCTTCGGCCGCGCACCCCGGTCGTGGGCCGACCGTCGTCCCGGCTGCGGAAGCCGACGGGCCGTCCCGGGCTGGGTCCGGACGGGGTGGGCTGCACGGACCAGGCGGCACGGACGGGTCCGGCGACGGGCCCGGGCAGGCGGCCCCGGCGGGCGGCGGCGTCCGGAGACGGCCCGGGCACGCGGCAACTGCGTCCGGAGACGGGGCCCCGGCGGACGGCAGCGGCTGCGTCCGGGGAAGGGGCCGGCGACGGTCCCGGCCGGTGGCGGCCCTGTCCGGGGACGGGGCCGACGGCAGCCGCGGCTGCGACCGGGGACAGGGCTGGCGGTGGGCTGGGTCAGGAGGCGGTGGGCACCGCGTCCGAGAGGGAGAGGGTGTGGATGCGGTCGGGGGCGCCGGGGCGGGCGTAGTACCAGCCCTGGGCCGTGTCGCAGCCGAGGGCGCGCAGTTGGGCCGCCTGGGCACCGGTCTCCACGCCCTCGACCGTGACGGCGAGTTCGAGGCTGTGCGCCAGGGCGACGATGCCCTCCACGATCTTGACGTCGACCGGGTCGGCCGGCTGCTGCTGCATCCCCTGGGTGAAGGAGCGGTCCAGTTTCAGGACGCTGACCGGCAGGCGGCGCAGGTTGGCCAGGTTCGAGTAGCCCGTGCCGAAGTCGTCGAGCGCGATGTCCACACCGAGGGCGGCGAGGCGGCGCAGCGGTTCGAGGAGTTCGTCGTCGGCTCCTATCAGGGCCGACTCGGTGACCTCCAGGCACAGCGCACCGGGGGCGAGGCCGGACTTCTCCAGCACCGCGATCGTGTCGGCGACGAGACCGGGGTGGTGGAGCTGGGTCGGCGAGAGGTTGACGTTGATCCGCAGGGAGGCCCCGCCGAGCTGGCGCTGCCAGTTGCGGGCCTGGCGGACGGACTCCTCCAGGACCCAGCGGCCGAGCGGCACGATCAGCCCGGTCCGCTCGGCGAGCGGGATGAAGCGGTCCGGGCCGAGTACCCCGTACTGCGGGTGCGACCAGCGCACCAGGGCCTCGGCTCCGTGGATGCTGCCGTCGTGCATGTGCACGAGCGGCTGGTACTCGATGAAGAACTCGCCGCGCTCCAGCGCCGCGGGTAGCGCGTTGGTCAGGCCGTGCCTGGTGATGGCGCGGGCGTCGGCCTCGGCGTCGGCGAACTCGAAGCGGTTGCCTCCGGCCGCCTTCGCCCGGTACATCGTGATGTCCGCGCTGCGCAGCACCTCCGCCGGGGTGCGCTCCCTGGCCCGGCCCTCGACGATGCCGATGCTGCCGCGGACCGTCAGTTCGCGGCCCTCCAGGCGGATCGGTGTGGAGAGGGCCGAGAGGATGCGGACCGCGAGGTCGGTCACCTTCTCCTCGGTGTCGGGCCCGGTGGTCAGCGCCACGAACTCGTCGCCGCCCAGCCGGGCGACCACCTCGCCGGGGCCGGTCGCGCAGCTCTGGAGGCGGTCTGCGACCTCCACCAGGAGCCGGTCCCCCGCCGAGTGGCCGAGGCTGTCGTTGACGGCCTTGAATCCGTCGAGGTCCAGATAGCACAGGCCGAACCGGCTGTCGCCGGCCGCGCTCAGCGCCTTCTCCAGCCGCTCGAAGAACAGCGTCCGGTTGGGCAGCCCGGTCAGCGCGTCGTGCGTGGCCTCGTAGCGCAGGCGCAGGTTCAGCAGCCGGCGTTCGGTGGTGTCCTCCATCAGGGCCAGCTGGTACTGCGGCAGCCCGTCGGCGTCGCGCAGCAGCGACACCGTCAGGTTGGTCCACAGCACGGTGCCGTCGTGCCGGTAGTACGGCTTCTCCACGCGGTAGCTCTCGCGCTCGCCGCGCACCAGTTCGCCGTACATCCGCCACACGTGCGGGGTGTCGTCGGGGTGCCCCCACTCGCTGACGTTGCGGCTGCGGACGTGCCCCTCCAGGCCGCCGAACATCTGCAGCAGCGCGTCGTTGGCCTCCAGCACGTTGCCGTCCAGGTCGGCGATGCCGATGCCGACGGCCGCACCCTCGAAGACCGCCCTGAAGCGTTCCTCGCTCGCGTGCAGGGCTTGCTGTGCGTCGGAGCGGGCGGTCAGCGCCGAGCGGGCGATGGCCTCCTGCTCCCGCAGGGTCCGCTCGCGCAGGGCCCGCGCGAAGCCCGCCGCGATGCCGTGCTGGAGCCGGGCGCAGCGCGAACGGGACTCCTCGGCGCCCTCCGTCCCCGGGGAGTCGGGGGTCGGGGAGCCGCAGTAGAGCACCAGGTACGACTCGATCACGCCGAGAGTGCCGGCCAGGGCCTCGGGGTCGGTGCAGTGCACGGCGACGAGTTCCGCCCCGACCTTCTGGGCGATGCCCGCGTCGAAGCGCCGCGCGTGCAGGGCATCGGTGAGCGTGCGGGCCAGCGGCACGAGGTGCTGTTCGAACTCGACGCGGGTCAGCGAGGTCGCCGTGACCGGAAAGATCGCCCGGCTCCAGATGGTCGCGAAGCGGGCGATCCGGTCCTCGAGGCCACCGTGGGGGGCGGCGCCGCGGCCTGGACCGGGGGCCGGTTCCGGAGCCTGGGCTGGGGCCTGGGCCGGCGCCTGGGCCGCGCCGGGCTTCGCCGCGATCTGCGGCGAACCCGCCGTCTGTGCCGGGAGTCTCACGCCTTGCGTCCCACTCCGCCGAAGCCCGAGAAGGCGTACGGGTCCTCCTGCGTCTCCCCGTCGTCCGCTGCCTCGGGGCCGTCGGGCCGCCAGTCGGGCATGGACACCAGACCGGGTTCCAGGAGCTCGAAGCCGTCGAAGAAGCGGGAGACCTCCTCGGCGCTGCGCATGACGAGGGGGTTGCGGATGTCCCGGTAGACGCCCACGGTGCCGCTCGCCTCCTCCTGCGTGAGCGGGATGCCCTCGTACGAGGCGTGGGTCAGGATCAGCAGGCTGCCGGGGGCCAGTGCGTCGCGCAGCTCGGCCACGGCGGCGTAGGGCTCGTCCGCGTCCTCCAGGAAGTGCAGCACGGCGACGAGCAGCAGGGCCACGGGCCGGTCGAGGTCGAGCAGCTGCTGCACCTCGGGGGAGTTCAGGATCTCCTGGGGCTTGCGGAGGTCGGCCGCGACGACGCCGGTGCGGTCGTCACCGCCGAGGACGGCCTGGCTGTGCGCGACGGCCACCGGGTCGTGGTCGACGTAGACCACGCGCGCCTCGGGGCTGGCGGCACGGGCGATCTCGTGGACGTTGCCGAAGGTGGGGATGCCGGAGCCGATGTCCAGGAACTGGGTGACGCCCTCGCCCACGGCGTAGCGGACCGCCCGGCGCATGAATGCCCGGTTGGCCTGCATGATCTTGGGCAGGCCCGGGATGAATTCCATGGCCCGGCGGGCGGCCTGGCGGTCGACCTCGAAATTGTGCGAGCCGCCCAGGTAGTAATCGTAGATGCGGGACACGCTCGGCACCGATATGTCGATGCCTGGCGGGGCCCAGGCGGGGCGCTCCATCGGGTCTCCAAGCCTTGTTCCTGCGGTGGTCCGTCCTGGATCGGACTCCTGTCCGAGCCGAATGTACTGATCATTGGCCAACGGGGCGAGCAAAAGCGGAAATTGGCGATCCGTTCTTCGTCACACACCAAAGCCGTCTGGGCCCCTCCCCGGGCCCATTGATCGATACCGACAAATCCCTTATGGGGATTGACCGGCGAGCAGTCAGAGACGGTCTGAGATCGGTCCAAGATTGGCTCAAACCTCTACGGTGAGCACTCCACCCGTTCAGGCGAACCGGGCCCGAGCCCCCCGCGCGCGGGCGCGCGTGGCCCCATGCTCCCGGGGTGAACAGAGCCTGTGCCAGGCGCCTGCTGGCCGTCCCCGTACTGCTGTGGGCGGCGTTGTCCGCCACACCGGCCGTGGCTGATAGCAGCGCATATGCGACGACCGGATCCGATGCGAGCGCGCACTCCGCCACGCTGGTCGCGATCGCCGGCGGCGGTGGCCGCGGAGGCGGCCCGCGTGGCGGACATCACGGCGACGGCCACGGGAAAAGCCCCGGTCACGGCCATGGAGGGGGACATCACGGCGGTCACCACGGCGGTCATCACGGTGGCCACCACCACGGCGGGCACCACTGCCCGCCGAACGGCGGGGGTAACGGCCCCAGCAACATCTCGGTCAACCCGTACGCCGTGCACCAGGGCTCCACGATGCAGGTG
>NZ_JOFT01000014.1 GCF_000725805.1 Streptomyces xanthophaeus
GCTCACCGACTCGGTCAACGGCAAGAAGAACGACGGCCAGGCCAAGGAACACGTCACCGTCGTCGACGTCGCCCAGCTCCTCCTCGACTCCGTCAAGACCCCGGAGCCGGAACCCGAGCCGGAACCCGAGCCGGAGCCGGAGCCCACGCCGGAGGCAGAGCCGGAGCCGGTCGCGGAGGCCAAGGCTGAGGCGAAGGCCGAGCCCAAGCCCGAGCCGAAGGCGGAGCCCGAAGCGAAGGCCGAGCCCGAGGCGAAGGTTGAGCCCGAGGCCGAGGCGAAGGCCGAGCCCGAGGAAGCCAAGCAGGACAAGTAAGCACGGAGTCGGGCGAGTCCCGACGCAGCAGCGGCCGGCCCCCACCAGGGACCGGCCGCTGCTGCGTGTTCAGGCCCGCCGGGGCCGGGCCGGGATCAGCCCTCGTCCCCCGCACGGTGGCGGCGCAGCATCGCGAAGCCGAGGCCCGCAGCACCGACCGCGGCCATGCCGCCGCCGGCGGCGAGCAGCACCGGCGTCTCCTCCTTCGGCGGGGTGACCCCCTCCGCACCGGCCTTCACGCCGCCCTTCGGGACGACCCTGTCGACGACGGGCTTCTCGACGGGCTTGCTGACGAGGTCCTTCTTGACGTCCGGCTCGACGTCCTTCTTCACGTCGTGCTTCCCGGTGTCGACCGTGTACCGCTCGACCAGCTTGCCGCTGAAGTCGTAGACCCAGCTGTTGCCGCCGCTCTTGCCGTCGATGACGACGAACTTCACGCGCTTGCCGTCCTGGACGAGCTTGTACGTCCAGCCGTCGTTGAGCGCGCTCGGGTTCTTCAGGTCGACAGTGCCGAGCAGGTTCCCGTTCGGCATGGAGATCTCGACGCGCTTGCCCTTCGGACCGTCCACGAGCTTGGCGATCCGCCCGTCGGGCATGGCGATCCGGACCCAGGTCTCCTTGCCGGCCTCGGGCTTGACCTCCGGCTTCGGCTTCGGCTTCCCGACCGGCGGCTTCGGCTGCGGCGCGCCCTCCAGCCACGAGGTCACGGTGCCGTTCGGCTGGAGCACGACGTGGAGTCCGTTGTTCTGGCCGTACGCCGCCGCGCCGCCCTTGCTGACCAGCGTGTCCAGCTTCGTGGAGCCCGCGTAGATGTCGGCCTCGAAGTGGTCGTCGCCGATCTTGTAGACCTTGGCGATCGACCCGTCCGCCAGCTTCACCGTGGTGACGTACGCACGGAGCTCCGGGGTCGGCTTGACCGGCGGGGTCGTGGGCGGGGTGACCGGAGGCGTCGTGGGCGGGACGGACGGGTCCACCTGCGGCTGCTCCACCTCGGGCCGGTCCACCTGCGGCTGGTCGACCTGCGGCTGGTCGACCTGCGGCTGGTCGATGCCGGGCAGCACCTGCGGGTCCGGGACGGCCGGGGAATCGGCGAAGGCGGACCCGACGGGGAGCGCCAGGACGGCGGACGCGCCGGCGACGACGACGGCGGTGCGGAGGGTGGTGCGGCGGGGGCGGCGGGGGCTGCGCATGCGGGGACTCTTCTCCTGCTCGTTCTTGCTCGTACGTCGGTGCGTTCGTGCTGCGTGGCGTCGACAGGAACGAAACTACGGACCCCATATATGCATATTCATTCGGGAACGTAACGAACCTCCGCAGAATGCAGCGCAGCCACGTAAACCGGACATCCGGCCGAGGTGGGGAACACCCCCCGGGGTACCCCTAGGGGATGTCACAGGTCAGCCGCAAAGGCGGCCGGTTCCGGCACCCCGGCCACCCGGCCGCGCCGGACCAGGTACTTTCGATCACGTGGCTGGATTCAGGATCGGACGCGGCCGGGACAACAACCGCTCTCCGCAACAACCCCCGCGGCAGCAGCCGTACGGTCAGCAGCAACCGCCGCCGTACGGCCAGCAGCCCTACCCACCTGCCGGTGGACCCCCTCAGCAGCAGTGGCCCCAGCAGGCCGCCGCCGGGGGCCACGGCGAGCCCGAGTACTTCGACCCGTACGGACAGCAGCCCCAGGCGCAGCCCCCGTACGGCCCGGGACCGGGCTACACGAACGACAACCCGGGGCACACCCAGGTCTTCGCTTTCGGTGAGGATCCGTACAGCCAGGGCGCGACGTACCAGGCCGGGGCGGCCTCGGCAGCCCCGGCGGGTCCGCGGCTGCCGTGGAAGGAGCTCCTGCGCGGCATCGTGACCCGCCCGGGGCAGACCTTCCTCCAGATGCGCGACTACGCCGTCTGGGGCCCGGCCCTGACCGTGACGTTCCTCTACGGGCTCCTCGCCGTCTTCGGCTTCGACGACGCCCGCGAGGACGCGATCAACGCGACGCTGTCCAAGGCCGTCCCGATCGTCCTGTCCGCGGGCGTGGCCTTCGTCATCTGCGGCCTGCTCCTGGGCGCCGTCACGCACACCCTGGCCCGCCAGCTGGGCGGCGACGGCGCGTGGCAGCCGACCGTGGGCCTGTCGATGCTGGTCATGTCCGTCACCGACGCCCCGCGCCTGCTGTTCGCGGTGTTCCTCGGCGGCGACAACATGGTCGTGCAGGTGCTGGGCTGGGCCACCTGGGTGGCGGCCGGCGCCCTCTTCACCTCGCTGATCAGCAAGTCGCACGACCTGCCGTGGCCGAAGGCCCTGGGCGCGTCCGCGATCCAGCTGATCGCCCTGCTGTCGATCATCAAGCTCGGCACGCTGTAACCCGTACGCGCAAGGGCCCGCCGCGCAGGTGACTGCGGGGCGGGCCCTTTGCGGTGTCCGGTGCGGATCAGGCGTCGAGGACCTGGCCCTCGCGCTTGACCACGGGCGGCTCCACCGACCAGGGGAAGTTGATCCACTCGTCGGTCTTCTTCCACACGTACTCGCACTTCACGAGCGAGTGGGACTTCTCGTAGATCACGGCGGAGCGCACCTCGGCCACGTGGCCGAGGCAGAAGTCGTGGACCAGCTTCAGCGTCTTGCCGGTGTCGGCGACGTCGTCGGCGATCAGCACCTTCTTGTCGGTGAAGTCGATCGCCTCGGGCACGGGCGACAGCATGACCGGCATCTCGAGCGTGGTCCCGACCCCCGTGTAGAACTCGACGTTCACGAGGTGGATGTTCTTGCAGTCGAGCGCGTAGGCCAGCCCGCCCGCGACGAAGACCCCGCCCCGGGCGATGCTCAGGATGATGTCGGGCTCGTAGCCGTCGTCGGCGACGGTCTGCGCCAGCTCGCGCACGGCGCGCCCGAAACCCTCGTAGTTCAGGTTCTCGCGTACTTCGCTCATGCCTCGTGCCTCACCTGGGTGCGGTGGAAGTTCTGGAAGGAGCGCGAGGCGGTCGGCCCGCGCTGCCCCTGGTAGCGGGACCCGTACCGCTCACTGCCGTACGGGAACTCCGCGGGCGAGCTGAGCCGGAACAGGCACAGCTGCCCGATCTTCATGCCCGGCCAGAGCTTGATCGGCAGCGTGGCGAGGTTCGACAGCTCCAGGGTCACGTGGCCCGAGAAGCCGGGGTCGATGAACCCGGCGGTCGAATGCGTCACCAGCCCCAGGCGGCCCAGGCTGGACTTCCCCTCCAGTCTGGAGGCGATGTCGTCGGGCAGCGAGATGACCTCGTACGTCGAGGCGAGCACGAACTCGCCCGGATGCAGGATGAACGCCTCGTCCCCTTCGGGCTCGACCATCCGCGTCAGGTCGGACTGCTCGACCGCGGGGTCGATGTGGGCGTAGCGGTGGTTCTCGAAGACCCGGAAGAACCGGTCGAGACGTACATCGATGCTGGAGGGCTGCACCATCGACTCCTCGAACGGGTCGATGCGAACCCGTCCGCTGTCGATCTCGGCCCGGATGTCTTTGTCAGAGAGAAGCACGTCCCGAGGATACGCAGAGCGCACGGGCCACCCCCAATCGAGAGCGGATGCCCGCGCGCCCCGGCCCAGCCCTTACCGCTGGCTACCGCTTCACGGCGCCCACGGGCACGGCGTGCCTCAGCCGCGCGCACCGCGGGCAGCGCAGCAGCCGCCCGGGTCCGATCCGGCCGGCACCGAGGTGCTGCAGCGGGAAGGAGGCGGTACTGAACACGTGCCCTTCGGCACAACGGACGACGGTGTGCTCCATCGAGTCCCTTTCCCCAACGAGCCGTACTGCGACGAATCGCCACATTAGGGGATGTTCGGCCACTTGCTCCAGCCGCCGCTCCGCGCCCCTACGGTACGCCCCAACTCCCGCACCCACACGCCTCGGTGCACGCCACACACGACGACGACCCCGCGGAAATTCACCGGGGGTCGATCATGGGGTAGAGTGAGGCACGATACGGCTCCAGGCAACTGGAACGCTGTGCGGATGTAGTTTAATGGTAGAACATGAGCTTCCCAAGCTTATAGCGCGGGTTCGATTCCCGTCATCCGCTCCATTGCAAAGCCCCAGGTCAGCGACCTGGGGCTTTTGTGTTGGCTAGACCTCTCTATTGCTCTCGTGCCAGTTCCGTGCCAGAAGCCTCGGCACGCAGCGCCTGCACCCGGGCATCGATCCCTGCGGCGACTTCCTTCTGCCGGGCCAGGTTCGAGTGCTGGTAGACCATGGCCGCCTTCTCCGAGGACTGGCCGGCGCGGACCATCGTGTCCTTCAGCGTCGCCCCGGACTGCGTCGACAGGGTGTGCCCGGTGTGACGAAGGTCGTAGAGGGTGAAGCCATCCGGCAGTCCGACTTTCTTACGGGCCTTCTTCCACTTCCGTCCAAAGGTCGTCCGCCGAAAGGGGGCACCCCGCTCCCCCACGAAGAGCAGGCCGTCCGGCTCTTGCTCCGCGTACAGATACATGTGGAGCTTGAGGTCAGCCTTCATGAACTCCGGCAGGACGATGAACCTCCTGCCCGCCTCGGACTTGGTGTCACCGGGCGCCCGCTTGCCGGTGTTCAGCTCGGGCTCAGCGGACCGCACCCAGACGCCGTTGTTGACCAGGTCGACGTCATGCCGCCGCAAAGCTGCTTGCTCCTCAGGTCGGGCGGGACCGTAGGCGGCGATGTAGACGAGGAGCCGCCAGCGTGCGCCCATCTCCTGAGCGAGCGCGTCAACCTGCTCGACGGTGGCGGTGGGCCGCTCCGCGGGCGACTCCTTCCCGGCGCCCTTGATCCGGCACGGGTTCCGGCGGATCAACTCGTCGTCGGCAGCGGTCTCCATGATCGCCTTCAGGAGCCGGTACGTCTTCGCCACGGTCGTGGCCCCAGTCGCCTTGAGCCGATCGGCGCGCCAGGTACGGACGCGGGGCGGGGTGATCTCGTCCAGGTCCAAGTCCTCGAAGGTCGGCAAGAGGTGCAGCCGGAGCAGCCGCCGGTACAGCTCATCGGTGGTGGCCGCGAGCCCTCTTTCCTCGATCCACTGAAGTGCGTACTCACCGAAGTTGACGGCTCCGGCGTCCGGGTCCCGCCAATCCCCCTTGTTGATCTCGGTCTGCTTCTCGGCGAGCCAGTCGTCCGCGTCCCTGGTCGTCTCGAACGTCTCCGGCGCCGGGCGCATCACGCCGTCAGGCCCCGGGTAACGAGCTTGGATCCGACCGGACGGCAGCTTGCGAATGGCACCGAACCGGCGCCGTCTGCCCTTGCTGTTGGCCATCAGGCAGCCCTCCGGTAGCGGGAGCGCTGCGGCCGACGCGGCTCGACGGTGTTGGCGGCGATGTACTCCTGAACCGCGCTCTCCGGAATCCGCACGTGGGTACCGACCTTGACGTACCGGATACGACGCTCGGCGACGAGGCGGCGTGGGAACCTCACGGTGGTCCCGAGCAGTTCGGCGACCTGGACGACGGACAGGTATCGCTCACTCATCTCGTTCCCCCATGAGTTCTTCTCGGGCGATCTCGCGGTTGAGCCGGATGTCGCGGCGGATGTTGGCGGCGAGCCAGGACTCACCGGGGGTGGAGCCGTGGCCGGCGTAGGACCAGTGGGCGACGACGAGGAGGGTGGCCTCGGGGTGGTCGTCGGGGTCGGGCAGGCCGAGGGAGGCGCGTTGCTGGGCGGCGCGGTAGTCGGCGCGGACCTGTCGTAAGGCCCCGAGGGTGGTCGAGTAGTTGCGGGACTTGGTGGAGAAGTGCCCGCGGAAGCCGAGCATGTGAGCCCAGCCAGCGAGGCGGCGGCTCGGGTAGACCGCTTGGAGTTCGATGCAGGCTGCCATGAGACGACGGACGTGATCGGGGACAAGCAGTCTTGCGAGGTCTTCACGGGTGCCCGTTCCGTGGCACCCAGCGCAGCGGCTGAGAGCGGACCCCGGACGGTCGTACCGGTCGGAGACCCCGGTTCCCCCGCACTTGCGGCAGTGCACAGCTTCATCGGTGGCACCCGTGCTCTCGGCTGCCTTGGTCGCGTACTTGGCGACGTAGGAGGCGACCGCCTGCTCTGTCAGGTCTTCCCCGTTGCCGAAGGCGCCGATGGGCTTCACGTCGATCTGCTCGCCCCACTGGAGCAGCCAGTCGTTGGGGAAGCCGTGCTCCGGGCTGGCGGGCACAACGACACTGACGCGGGCTGCAGCGGCCCGGATGGCATCGGTAAGCAGGTCGAGGGTGGCCCACACCGGGGGCGGGCTGTCGGGCCCGTCCGGTCCGTCGAAGCGGATCACGGCGTGGAAGTGCACGGCTCCGCGCTTCTGGTACTCGGCGACCTTGCCGAAGGAGACGCGGGACTGTTCGCGGGCAGCTTTCTGGGTGAGGCCGGCGCGGGCGGCGATCTCTCGGCGGAGGTAGATCGTGAAGTAGCGCCACAGCTCGGAGGCGTGGTTGTTCCACAGCACCGCACCGGCGTAGTCGTAGGTGGCCGGGTCGAGCGGGGTGCCCAGTTCCTCGGCGTCTTCGGGGTGCCGGATGCCGCAGCGGCAGGGGCGGGTGCCGGGGCGGTTGTGGACGGGGCCGAAGGACGGGGCGGTCAGGGTGGCGAAGACGCGGGGGTGATCGCGGATCGTCTCGGGGGTGCCCTTGTCGGGGTCGCCGACGAGTCCGGCGCGGATGAGGTGGTAGGTGTCGCCCGCGTAGGTCCAGGCGCAGGCGGGGCAGCGGGAGGCCCGGCGGTTGCCGCAGGCGACGCGGAGGACGCCGCCGGGTTCGGTGTCGGTGTTGTAGGCGTGGATCACGGTCCGGGTGGCGGGGTCGATGAGCTTGGTGCCGCCGGAGAGGCGGATCGGGGCGGCGCATCCCCCGGTGCGGCGGATCTGTTCGTGGAGGCGGTCGAAGCCGGGAGCCCCGGCCACCCGGAGCAGATCGCTCAGGGTGGCCGGGTCCAGGCCCGCCATGGTGGCGGCGTCGGTCAAGGCGGTCACTTCCCGGCGTGGGTGAGGGCGGCCGGGGCGGTGCGGTTGCCAGTGCCCTTGCAGGCCGGGCAGGTGGCGGGAAGAGTGCGGCGCTGCCCGTCCGAGTTGGTGGTGCCGGTGGTGATGTGGACGACGGGGAAGCCGTCGCAGTGGGAGCAGGCACGCGCGACCGGAGGCTGGGGCATCATGGGCTTTCCCTTTCGGGTCCGATGGATCTGGAATGGGTGGAGCCGTCCGGGGCGGCGGAAGTTTGGCGACCGAGGCCGCCCCGGAGGGCGTTACTTGATGCGGTGACCGCGCTTCTGCGTGGCGTTGAAGATGCGCTTGTCCTCGCGGGTGGCGGTGCCGTTGCCGATCCGGTCACGGATCTCGTTCAGGCGACGGCCACTCTCGCGCTTGGCCTGCTCGAACCGCCGATCCTGTTCGTCGTGGTCGATTTCGGGACGCTTGCTGAAGAAGCGCATGTCAGTGACCTTCCTTGGTTGGTGAGCGGGGAGCCTTGCGACCGAAGCCGCCTAGCGTGTGTTGCGCCTGCCGTGGCCCTTGGCGGCGTACATCGAGGAGTCAGCCGCGGACAGGGCGTCGGTGAGGGTGGGCACCGGCAGGTTTTCGCGGTGGCAGTGGCCGACCGAGGCAGAGACCGGCAGGGTGCAGCTGTTGTGCGTGACGGGCTGGCCCAAGGCGGTCCGAAGTTGGTGGAGGCCCGACGTGCGATCCGGGTCGGTCACGATGGCGGCGAACTCGTCTCCGCCGATGCGGGCGGCGATCCCGTGGCGTCCGCACCAGCTGCTCAGCCGTTGTGCCGTGGCGGTGAGGACGGCGTCTCCGGCGGCGTGGCCGTGGGTGTCGTTGGTGGCCTTGAAGTTGTCCAGGTCGACCAGGAGCACGAACGCTCCGGGGTGCCTGGCGATGAGGCGTTCGGCGCGGGCGGTCCAACCGGCGCGGGTGTGGAGGCCGGTCAGGGGGTCGCGGCGGGCGGTGGACAGGCGGTGCCAGAGCATTCCGCCGTGCAGGGCCCAGCCCAGGGCCGGTAAGCCCGCAGCGATGACATGCGTGTCCATTCGGGTCACCGGCCCCTCTGAAGGTCCTTGACGAGCAGCCGCAGGACCACCGCGATCACGGCGACGGAGACGCCGGTGATGGCGACCGCCAGGAGCATCGAGACGAGGACAGCGCCGACGACGAGGACGACAGCACCACCGCCGGCGGCGAGGGCGACCACGCTGCCGGGGGTGAGCTGGACCGCGGTGCGGGCCGGGGCTACGGGCACCGAGGCCGAGTCGTGGCGGTCGCGGGCCATCGGCGCGGACTCACGGTGCTCGACGCCGGAAGGCTGTACGAGCGGGGAGACGATGCCGGTCGGGAGCGGGTTGACCGGGATGCGCGGTCGGAGCATGGCGGGCTCTCCCTACTTGGTGATCGGGTCGAGGAGCGGGGCAAGGAAGCTGTCGGCGAGGAGGTAGCCGCCGATGAGGAGCACGGCCACGAGCCACAGCGGCGGGCGGATGAGCTTGTAGCCGAGGAAGCCGACGACGATCAGGGCGAGCCACAGCGGTACGTCCATGACGCGGGTCTCCTTTGTGATCAGCGCGCTTTGCAGCGGTGGGTCCGGGCGGCGAGTTCGGCGGCGGCGCGGGTGAGGTAGTCGGCGGAGAAGTCGCAGCCGGGGGCGGTGCATACGGCGGTGTGCCGGGTGCGGCCGCGGCCGTCGTGGTGGGTGCCGACCTGCACCGGGCCGATGCGGATCACGTGGTGGAAGCGGTTCGGGCGCACGGGTCTGTCCCTCCTTTCCTGTCAGGCGAGTTGGACGGCGATGGCGTCCGCCAGCGCGGGCGGGACACCGAGACGGCTCCGCAGAGTCGCCGAGTCGATCGGGGACCCGGTCTGTGCCTGGTGGGCGTCCGCGATCTTCTGGGCGTGGTCAAGCAGAGCGGGCGGAACCGGCAGCGCGGGCCGGTCCCGAGCAGGCTCCGGCGGTCCGGGCTGAGGCGGTGCGGGCTGCGGAGCAGGTTCGGCCGGCGGCAGCTCGGGAGCCGGTTCCGGGGCACGCTCCACGGTCACGTCAGGGACGGGCTCGACCTCGGCCTGGTCCGTGGGCTCCGGCTCCGGCTCGCGGACCGGGGCAGAGGCATGAGCCAGCAGGGTGCCGCCGAGGAAGGCGAGCGCGGGCCAGCCAGCGACGAGGATGCGCAGCCAGGGCGGGACGTTGTTCAGGTCGAGCAGTCCGGCCGTGGCGACGTTGGCGCCGAGCGACGCGACCAGGGCGATGGCGAACCAGAGCCATGCGTCGCGGTTCTCGGTGTCGGTGCGCATCCGGCGCCATGCGGCGACCAGGAGCAGGTCGACGCTGACCGGGTAGGCCCACGCCTTCCAGCCGTCCTGTCCTGCCGCTGCTGCCAGGTCGTGCAGGTGGGCGAAGGACAGGGCACCGGCGATGACGGCCTGGATGAGTACGGCGTCGAGGCGGAGGGTGCGGGACACGGGTCACCTCCTTCCAAGGGGGCCGGTGCCGAGCTGTCTTCCGGCACCGGTTCGGGCATGGGTCGGGTAGGGACCTGGCGCGAGACGGCCGCGCCGACCAAAGGGAGAGAAGTGCTAATCCGCGGCCGGAATCGGCTTCACGAGCGGAACGGACCCGGCAGCCGGAGCCACGGCAGGGATCACCGGCCGGAACGGGGCCAGGGCGGGAAGGGCCGGGGTCAGGTGCGCGAACTGGGCGCAGGCTGCGGCGGCTTCCTCCGCGCTCAGCTCCGGGGTGCGGATACGGGACCAGCCCCCGGAGGAGTCACCGGCCACCGCGACGCCGGGCTTGTCGGGCGGGATCGTCGTCACGGCGACAACCGCGTCCGGGGCAATGTCGCCCAGGCCCATGTCTGCGGTCTGCTTGTCATTCACCCGATGGACCACGCGGCCGGTGAGCTGGGCCCGGAGCGTGGTGGCTCCCTTGCCCAGTTCGGAACCGAAGCGCTGGCCGCAGATTTCCAGGTAGATGCCGGCAGCGCGAGCCATCTGCCCGAGGCGGATCATCTGCATGACCATCCGGTCCCGGCGCTCCTCGTCCTTCTTCACCGCCACAAGGAACAGCTCCGCCACCTCATCGACGAGCAGCACGATGGGCACCGGCCGGACCTCTTCGGGCAGGGCCCACAGATCGGCGGCCCCGTACTCGCTCAGCAGGTCGAAGCGGGATTCCATCTCGTCCACGAGCGCGTCCAGGAGTCCGGATGCCTCCTCCGGCGTGACGGCGAGCGCCGAGAGACGCGGCGCATACCGGCGCTGTTCGACTCCCCGCTTGCAGTCGATCCCGACCAGGGCGACCCGCAGCCGGGCCAGCCCGGCGATCAGGTTCCGCAGATACATCGTCTTGCCCGACTGGTTAGCGCCGAGCGTCAGCGCGTGAGGGACCTTGAGGTAGTCCCTGACAAACGCAGTGCCGTCATCCCGGAGCGCGACCGGAACCACCATCTGACCAGTCGGCCGCCGACGCGGCATCTTCACCCGCCGCAGCACGTCGTAGCCGGTCATCCGCAGCTCTACGAACCCGGGCCTGGTCTCGATGACGCGGACGGAGTGGACACCCCAGGCGTGCCGCAGCCGTTCCGAGGCCGCGATCACGTCGGAGGGCTCCAGCCCGGCCGGAAGACGCAAGGTGACCCGCATCCCGGTCGAGGACCCCCGTACCCCGCGAACCTTCGGAGGAACAGGCTGCACGTCACTGCGGCGGGCGACGTTACGGACCAGGAACGCCCGCAGGCGGGACGGCTGCACCGTCAGCCCGCACACGTCCATCGTGGCCCGGTAGCTCGCTGCGAACCGCACACAGGCCGCAGGCAGACCGGCCACGGACCAGAAGAGGCGCGGCGCACGGTGCTTCGCGTATCCGAGACCACCGCCCACACCGGCCAGCGGGACGCCGACCTCCCATAAGGTCGTCAGGTCGGCCACGGTCAGGCCCCGGCCGTGAGGGCGACGGCACGGAACGAGATGCCGTGCCGGGTCTGCCCGTTGAACGTGTTCTCCCAGTCCCGCGCCTTCAGCCCGATCACCGACACCGGCATACCCGGCACCAGCCCCTCGGGGAGACCCGTCTCCGGCACGGTCACCTGGTAGAGGTTGCCCTCCCCCTCGTCCGAGATCAGCAGGCCCACCGTGGACAGCCCGGCACCGGTCTCCCGGTCCATCGCACGCTCACCGGTCTGCTTGCTCACGAGCTTCGGGGTCGGAGCCGTGGCCACGAACACCACAGCGGTCGACGTGTCTACCTTGAACGACGGCATGGTTCTCCTTCAGAGATGCCAGCAGGAAGCTAGATGACCAACTTGGCTAGCCCGGTTGGTCACATCTCGAAGGTAGGAGAGATGGCTAGCCATGTCAACAACATGACTGGCATGACTGTCCTGCCTCATAGGGGTCCCCTACCATCGACCCATGACCTTCGTCCCCGAGCCCCTCGACCCAGATGACGACCGAGCCCCGTACGAGCAGGTAGCGAGCAGCCTCAGCGCGGCCATCCGCACGCGGAAGCTGGGCCCCGGCGAGAAGCTCCCGTCGCACGCGAAGCTGACGGAGCACTACGGGTTCGCTCGGGCGACGATCCAGCGCGCACTGCGCGACCTCGAAGACGAGGGCCTGGTGGTCTCTCGCAAGGGCAGCGGCGTCTACGTCCGCAACCGGACCGAGCGGCCGGCGGGCCTGCGCCCGTACGTCGAGCAGGCGTTCTCCAAGGACCGCGTGACGATCGACTTCGCCGGGTTCTCCAGCGAGACGCTGCACGGGGCGCTTCAGGAGCCGCTCGACAAGATCCGGGTCGGGCGCCTCACGCCGTCGAGCATCACCATGCGGATACTCGTCCCGGACATGTCTGTGCCCCAGGCCGCGCCGGTGCGCAAGGATGACGGCGCGGACGACAAGCGGCTCCGCGACCGCATGCACGACATCATGGTCAGCTACACCCGCAGCATCCGGGACGCCATCGCCGAGCTAGAGCACCTGGGACTGGTCGCCGAGACGCAGATCAGCGTCCGCGTCCACAGCGGTACGCAGTTCTTCAAGCTCTACGTGATCAATGATGAAGACGCGTTCTTCGGGTACTACCCGATCCGCCCCAACAAGGTCGTCGCCCAGGGCGAGACGATCGAGATTTACGACCTCGTGGGCAAGGACGCCACGCTCTTCCACCACTCGATCAACGACGGCGAGTCCTCCAGCGGAGCGCAGCAGGTCCAGCAGGCCCGCATGTGGTTCGACAGCGTGTGGGAGACCATCGGAAGGGACTTCGACCTTGACGCACGATGACCGGCTCTCTGGGACTCTTGCGAACGCGCGCGTCGTCTTCTTCGACTTCGACGGGCCCATGTGCGACGTGTTCGCCGGGTTGCCCGCTCCCAAGGTCGCCGAGCAGCTGACTGCCCTGCTCTCATCCGTGGACCAGGCAGCGGGCGCCAAGGCTGCCGAGACCGACGATCCGATCGAGGTCTTGCGCATCGCCCACGAAGCAGGGGCCGCCATCGGCCAGGAGGTAGAACGTGCGCTGACGGAGGCAGAGGTCGAGGCTGTTGCCGTGGCCGGGCCGCCGACCGCGGGAGCGGTGGAAGCCCTCCGGGCGACGCGGACGTCTGGGCGGGTGGCGGTGGTGGTGAGCAACAACTCCGCTGACTGCGTCAGGCGCTTCGTGGAGCTGCACGGTTTGGGTGAGTACGTAATGGGGATCGTCGGCCGACCCTCTGGGCAGCCCCACCTGATGAAGCCGAACCCGTATCCGCTCATCACCGCGGCCGAGCAGGCGCACATGGACGTCACGCACTGCACGCTGATCGGTGACTCGCTCACGGACATCCAGGCCGCTCATGCAGCCGGTACGACGGTCATCGGCTACGCCAACAAGCCTCACAAGGCCGCCCTGTTCGCTGGCGCGGGAGCCAACGCCGTTACCGATGACATGCAGGCCATCGCCGAGGCACTCATCACGGCGTAGCCGAAGGAGCAGGGCGGACCTGTTACAGGTTTCTCTACCTCATCAAGCACCCGGCTGCGCTCCGCTCCGCCGGGCGGGCTTCCCGGCTCCGCTCGGGGCGACGCTCCTGCCTGCGGCCCGCTCCGCCCCCGCTGCGCCGACGCCCGCCCCTGCGACTGGGATAGGCCCAAAGGCATGAGTCAAGCCCTACGGACCGCCGGTGCCACCACTCACCGACATGCCTCCGGCGGGGGCGCTCCGACTCCGGGATGGCGGGGGCACCGCTGGCGGGTGCGACCCGTGGAGGGTTGAGGCGGGGAACTCCCATCCCATCTGCCATCGGCCCAGGACAAGCCGAGCAGACACGGCACCGGGCGTCCAGGTCGTTCGTACAGTGGCGCGCTCCACCTGGACGCCCGGCACCGCGTCCGCTCCACATACGTGTGGGCCGACGGCAGACGGGATGGGAGTTGGGGGTAAGTGGTGGTGACCGAGGGCGCCCTAGGGTGCCGGTTCGTCGATCTCGCTGAACCCAAGGGTGGCCCTTGCCTCTCCGAAGAATGCCTCAAGAGCGCGATCCGTCCCGTAGGTATCGAGGTAGCCGAACTTGAGATCGCTAGGTTCATCAGTCGGCCGAGGAATCGTAAGTGCTCTTACAAGCTTCCTTTCAACGGAAAGCAGTCGGTTATGAGCATCTTGGAACCGCTCAACCATGGCCAGCGGTCCGACCAAAGAGACTGCCGCAGTGCAGGAGAGTCCTTCGCGACGTAGTTCAGTTGCTCCACGCCGTACGTCACGAAGATCCTCTTCCCCCGCGTTCCAGCCCAGAACAGTCCAGTTGTTCAGCTGGGCCAGATACGCCATCAGGTGCTCGCCACACCGGGCATACGTATCGCGTCGCAGCTGCTCAATCCGAGCCTTCTGCTGGTCGAGGGATTGCTGTTTCAGCTGACTGCGACCCGCCAGCCAGGTAAGGATGCCGGTGATCAGGCTTGCTGCCAGCGCAGCACCTGCCGCAAGTAACGCGCTCAAGACGTTCCCCTCCCCGCACAACGGTTAGTGCTCAGGAGTAAAGCAGTGAGACACGGGGGTCAACCGGTTCCATGTGTTGGCTGCCAGTCAGCACCACTGTCCTGATCCCGAGGGCAGCACGGTTCTGGGAGGGTCGACCGGCTAGAGCTACGGATCAGAAGGTCACACCAATGGGACACAGTTCGGTCCTACGCCAGACCGTCTCGGCCTCAGCAATACCTGGTTCCCGGCTGACCAGGCGGGCGCTACCGCCTCGGCCGTTACCGGCCTGGCTTCCAATCCGTATCGAGGATGGCGGCATGCACAGCAGCAGCGATCATCGTGATCGAGAGAACGCCGCCTACCCAGTTCTTCGGGTTGCCGACGATTGAACCCAGGAATGCCGTTCCGTAGATGATCACCGCATACGCCGCCGGCACAGCCATGCTGACGACACGCTTCTTGGCTGCGATGAAAAACAGAGGCGGTGCGAGAAGGCCTGCCGTCGCTACGACCGCGATGACCCAGACCACCTTGTGCACTGTGCTTGCGTACATGCGAGCCTGGATGGGCGCGTTGATGTATGGATTCGTCATGGTTCCCCCTGGCTTCACAGATGCCTAGTGTGACCCACGACACCCGCAGTCCGAAGGGGTTTCGAACGATCCGCGGAGCGAACCTCAGCGCTCGCTTGACTGGTGTAGGCCGTCTACTGCCGTCCCCACAAGGCGGCTTGGCGGTCGCATGCCAGTCGCGTGCCAGATACGGGGGGCAACAGCAGTCAATGGCTGGTCTCGCAACGAGCCCCAGGGGGCGCGCCGACACTCGTTTCCCCTGGCCAGAGAGGCACAAGGGGCTCGAAGATCTGTGATTCCCAAGCTTATAGCGCGGGTTCGATTCCCGTCATCCGCTCCATTACAAAGCCCCAGGTCAGCGACCTGGGGCTTGTTTATTGTCTAGACCTATCCGGCCCGCGTGCCATAAGCGCCGTAACGGGGCGTCAGATTGGACGCCGAGTGGTCACTGACGGCCACCCTTGGCCCCCGGTTCGTCACCTCCGCCGGGCTGCTCCGGCCGGAGCCACGAGCGGGGGAACGATCCTGTGGACGGTGGCGGTCGCACTGGTGCTTTCGGCTCGCCTCGGGGCCAGGAACTACTGCCGCGACAAGCCCTCGCTGGTCAGGCGTGCTCGTCCGACGGCTGCTGGGCAGGCTGGATCGACCACGATGGCGGCTCGTCGTTGCCTGAGTCCTCGTCGCGCTCCGCGTCGGCGGCTGTCGCATGGACGTTGCCCGCCGCGTGGTGGACCGGCGCGTAGACGGCGTAGAGCTGCAGGGTCTCGTCACCGATGTTGGTGACGTTGTGCCAAGTGCCGGCGGGCACGAAGACCGCCCAGCCGTCCTCGACCTCCCGGTCGAAGTCGAGCCGGTCCTTCGTGCGGCCCATCTGGACGCGGCCCCGGCCTGCGTCGAGTCGTAGGAACTGGTCGGTCTCCGGGTGCGTCTCCAGGCCGATGTCCTCACCCACCGGGATCGACATGAGGGTCAACTGGAGGTACTTCCCGGACCAGGCGACCGCGCGATAGTCCGTGTTGTCGAGTGTCGCCTTCTCAAGGTCGAAGCTTTGAGGTTCCGGCCCGATGTCCTTGATGGTCATACTTCTCTCCCGGTCAACGAAGGCGGTACGCGGTCGCGGTCTGCCCCAGCCCACGTCAACCTTCTCAGAGCCTTGTGCTCTTGTGGCCACAAGCGCGCGAGCCGCTACCGCACAAAAGCGCAGCCCGCTGGGCATCGGTCACCGACAAGGGCGGAATCCAGCGCCCGCCCGCAGGGGCGCGCACAACGCGCTCACTTCTGCACTTCACGGACCCAGGCCGTGAGGCCCGTCAGGAATCCCGCCCTCTCGTCGGGCGACAGCCCCTCCAGCGCGCGTAGCAGCGGTTCGATCCGCCGAACGATGAAGGCTTCGAGCGGCAGACGGTATTCCTCGGCCAAGGACACCAGGACGCGGCGGCGGTTCGCCTGATCCTCGACCCGGTCCACGATGCCGGCCCGGCTCAGGGCTCCGACCAGTTCGCTGGCGGTGGACAGCGACACCTGGAGCCGTCGGGCGATCTCACTGACGGCCAGCGGCTGTCCGGCCAGCAACTGGGGCAGTACGGCGCCGTGGCGCGGCGTCAGGCCATGCGCCTCCATGACGCCCCGCAAAGGCTCCGGCATCAGATCCCGTACGACCGAGCCTCGGTAGAAGGGCTCCAACAACGGCACGAGACCGGCGACTTCAAGCTCGTCCGGGGTCGGCTTCCGTGACGCCTTCCCGGCGTTCTCGCTCTGCGGCATGTTACAAGTGTATATGGTTCGGGTATCCGAACTGTTGGGCTATCCGAAGGATGCTCTCATGCCGTCGATCAGCTACAGCGATGCGCTCAATGACGCCCTGGAACGCATGGACGACCTGGGGTACGAGCGAGGACAGGGGGTGGATCTCGCCAACCACGGCCCGATGGGCGCCGAGGCGCTCGCGGTGCTCGGGCAGGCGGACGAAGTCGCCCGGTGGGTGGGGCGCTACCGGAAGGCGATGGAACACCACGAGCCTCCCGCCGCCCGCTTCGCCCTGGACCCCGCGGACGAGTCCTCGTGGCGTCCCGCCCTCGGCACCTTCCGGCGGGCCGGGGACTGGGAGCGGCTCTTCGTCCGCGAACTGGCCGAGGCGCACTGGCGCGAGGTGCTCGTGCGCTGGTGGCCCCGCCTCCTTCCGGGGCTGTTCGCGGGCTTGACGCACGGGGTCATCCGCACGGCGCATGCCGTACGCGGGCTGTACGCGACCGGCGACGGGGGCACGGTGCTCCAGCTGAAGGAACTGGCCCGGGGCCTGGCCTACTGGGCGGCCCGCTACAGCGAACTCCCCGGCCGGCCGCGACTGCACGGCCCCCACGAGCTGCCCGACGCGGTCGCCACGCTGCCCCGCGTACCGCTCGACGGCCCGATGGGGCCGGGTACCGCCCGCCACCGCCTGGACACGCTCGCCGAACTTCCGGGCTACGGCGCGTCCTTGGAGGCACTGGCCCCGCAGCAGGCACCCCGGCTGCTGAGCGAGATGACGGCCCAGTTCGCCGATGTCTATCTCGGCCACCCCGAGGTGTACCCCGTCCCGCTGATCCACGGGGTCACGGCCCCCGCCGCCGTCCGCCTCGTACTCCCGCATCTGCCGCAGGAGTTGTACGAGCCGACGCTGGCCCGGCTCTGGCAGGTGCAGTCGGCGTTCCTGTTCGCCTTCACCTCGGACCGGCGCGACGAGGGCACGGCGGCCTGGCAGTCGGAGGTGCCGGATCTGCCCCCCTTGGACGAGCTGGGCGCCCGCGCCGCCGAGCACGGCGACGAGCACGTCATCAAGTTCACCGAAGCGTGCCTGCGCGAATACGCCCTGCGGCCCGACCCGCGCTACCCGGCCGCCGCCTTCGCCGCGCAGCGGCGCATCACCCGCCTCGACGCCGGCGGCGGGGTCCGCGGAGCCGCGTCATGATGCACGGACTGCCCTGCCTGTCGGCCGGCGAAGGACCGCCGTTGATCGTCCTGCTCTTCACACCGGAGGCGGCCGTCCCCACGGGCGCGAGCCGCCGGCTCACCCTGCGGATGCTGCGGCCCTTCTCCGAGCGGTTCACCACGCACCTCCTGATCCGCCCGCCCGGCCTGCCGCCGACGACGACCATGGCCCGGCTCGCCGCTGTCCACGCCGACGCGATCCGGGCGACCTTCAGCGAACCGGTGAACGTGCTGGGCCTGTCCACCGGCGGGTCGCTCGCCCTCCAGCTCGCCGCCGACCATCCCGAGCTGGTCGACCGCCTCGTCCTGGGCGGTACGGCCTGCACCCTCGGCCCGGTCGGCAGGCGCGCCCAGCGCCGCTACATCGAGCGCGCACGGCGAGGCGAGCGGCCGAGCCCTGCACTGGCAGAGATGCTCACCGGTTCGGCGATCGGCCGGACGGCGCTGGGGTGCCTGCTCTGGCTCATGGACGGCCGCCACGATCACCTGGACGCCGCGACCATGCTGGCCGCCGAGGACGGCTTCGACCTGCGCGGCCGATTGCACGAGATCCAGGCGCCCACGCTGCTTCTCCAGGGCGAGGAGGACATCGTCTACCCACTCGACCTGGCCCGGCAGACCGTCAACGGCATTCCTGACGCCCAGCTCGTCGTCTACCAGGACCGCAGCCACGGCGGAACCTTCACGGACAAGCGGTTCGCCGCCGACGCCCTCGCCTTTCTGCGGAATGACCGGCCCTGAGTTCCAGTCGCCAAAGCCCAGGCGGAGGCTCTTGGGCTCTCGGGCTAGACCTGCGCACTCCTGGCGTCGCGCCGCCGCGCCACGTAACGGAGCAGGGCCCAGATCGCCGCCGCGTTGACCAGGGCGCCGACCAGGACCGCGCCGTGGAAGCCGAGTTCGGACCACATGTCGAGCTTGCCGTCGACGGACGTGTCCGGTGCCACCCAGTCCGAGGGGCGCGGGGCGGACTCCGGCAGGAACTCCGTGGGCAGCGGCTCCGGAGGCGGCTGCGAGCCTTCGTAGACGGGCCCCTCCACCGGGGCCGGCTCGTCCAGGGCGTCCGCCGCAGGTCCGAAGCTGCTCAGCAGGAGGACGCTGACCGGCGCCGTGGCCAGGATCGGCCAGACTCCGAAGAACCCGATGTCCCCGGTCCGGCTGCCGACCGCGACGTAGAGCAGCATCGCGACCACCAGTGCCAGGTACGCACCGGGCACCCACATCTCAGCCTTCGACCAGCGCCGCACCATGACGTTCCCCGTTCCGATTCGTTCCGCTCCGTTCGACCTGCGCCCAGTCTCGAAGCTGCCGAGGACCGCCACCTGAGTACGCCTACTCATCCCGCTCGGCCCTGAGTACCTGGTCAGAGCCGTGCACGGCGAGCACACCGGGGACACCGGGCAACGTATCCCCCGTGTCCGGCACACGGGCCCCTGTGCGGGCCGCAGTTGGGGCTCAGCGGACGTGGGGAGCCGTGAAGATGCGGTCCAAGTGGTAACGGAGCACCGCGATCGCAGACTCCGGGCTCCGCTGGCCCACGAGGATGCTGGTGCCCATCGTCGCCGCCATCGCGAGCAGGCTGATCGCCTCCGTGCGTGCGTCGGCATCCGGGTCGCTCACGCCCGAGGCCGCCGCCTGTTCGAGGAGTCCGGTCAGTGCGTGCTCCGCGGCGTCGGGGTTGTCGATGAAGGGCTGGGCGGCCAGCGCCCCGTCGGTCACCGACAGGATCGCGTACGAGCTGTACAGCAGGTGGAACGTGCGGCTCTCCTCATCGGTCGGCAGCGAGGCCAGCAGCAGTGCCTCCACCGTGGCGCGCGGGCCCGGGTCCGGGCCGGCCGCGGCCAGTCGGGCGCCCACCCTCGCGGTGAAGCGGCCGGTCAGGTGCCGGAGGCCGTAGAAGAGCAGCTTCTCCTTCGTCTCGAAGTAGTACTGCACGAGCCGGAGCGATACGCCCGCCTCCGCTGCCACGTCGCGCATGCCGACGGCGTGCAGCCCGCGCCGCCCCGCGACCTGGATGAGCGCTTCGGCGATCTGGGCGCGCCGCTCCTCGTGATCCACCCGCTTCGGCATGTTCCCGTGTCTCCGCCTGTCGATGGTGGGTTCGCACTCCGCTACCCGAACCCTTTCATGATACCGATGTACCACATTGATGATACGGTCGTACCACGAAGAACGGATCTTCACAGGAGGTGCCGCCGTGCCCGAGAACACCACCCGCGTACGCCGCGATGTGGGCCGCTACGTCAACGACACCCTGCGCGAGCGCTACTTGGCCGCTGACGACGTGCTCCGCGCGATGGGGGCGCCCGCCCGCTCCGAGACGGACGTGGAGACGAGCTTCGGCACCACCCACGTCTACCGGTACGGACCCGCGGACCCCGCAGCCGAGTCCCGGACGCCGATCGTCCTGATCCACGGCGCGGCCTACTCGTCCGCGATGTGGTACCCCAACACCCCCGGGCTCAGCCTCGACCGGCCCGTCTACGCCCTCGACACCCCGGGCGACGCGAACCGCAGCGTCCACCGCGAGCCCATGTGGCAGCCCGAGCGCGCCGCCCAGTGGATGGACGAGGCCCTCGACGCGCTCGGGCTGGACCGGGTCCACCTCGTCGGCTCCTCCTACGGCGGCTGGCTCGTCCTCAACCAGGCCCACCGCCGGCCCGCCCGGCTCGCCTCGGTCACCGCCCTCGACCCCGGCGGCCTGGAGAAGGTCGGCCTGCGCTTCTTCGTCTGGATCTTCGTGAGCCTGTTCGCCACCTTCGCCCCGAAGGCGCTGCGCCCACGACTCGCCAAGTGGCTGGACCAGCCGGTCCTCGCCGTCCCCGAGATGCGCAAGTGGATCCAGCTCGGCGCCCGCGCGTACCGGATCCGCCGCCCCGCGCCCCTGCCGCTGGCCGAGGACGCGCTGCGGTCCATCCGGACCCCGCTCTACGTCATCATGGGCAAGCACAGCCTGCTCGTGCACCCGAAGCGGCAGCTGGAACGCGTACCGCGCCTCGTCCCCGGGGCCCGCGCCGAGATCATCAGCGCGACCGGGCACGGCCCGCAGATCGACCACCCGGACGTGGTCAACGCCCGGATGCTGTCCTTCATGGAGGACGCCGACTCCCTCGAAGGGTCCGCCGGCGTCAGCCGACAGCGGTGAACTGGCCGGTGCCCACGACCTTGAGCAGGGCGAGGCGTTCCGCGGTGTCGCTGCCGACGGGCGGGGTGAACAGGACCACGCGCTGGTCCCCCTCCGGGGCGAGCAGCACCTGGCAGTCCAATGCGACCGGGCCGATCAGCGGGTGGAGGACGCGCATGCGCGAGGCCCGGCGCACGGAGACCTCGTGCAGCTCCCACAGGGCGGTGAACTCCTCACCCGACGCCTTCAGCCGCTCCACCAGCCGGGTCGCGGCCGGGTCCGCGGCCCGTCGGCCCACGGCCGCCCGCAGGTCCGCGACGTGCAGCCGGCTGTAGTACTCGTGCTCCTCCACGGGGTACGCGGCGCGCTGGGCCGGGTCGGCGAACCAGCGCCAGACCACGTTGCGGCCGTGCTCGGACACCGTGCACACACCGCCCAGCAGAGCCTCGGCCATCGCGTTCTGGGCCAGGACGTCGCCGAGGTCACTGATCACCTGGACCGGCGTGGCCGGCATCTGGTCCAGCAGGTGCAGCAGTCCCGGGCCGACGTGGTCGCCCGAGGGGCGGCCGGCGGGCGGACGCCGGCCGGCCAGGAGGTGGAGGTGGTCGCGTTCGTCGTCGGACAGGCGCAGGGCGCGCGCCAGGGCGGCGAGCATCTCCGGCGAGGGCTGCGGCCCGCGGGCCTGTTCGAGGCGGATGTAGTAGTCCGCCGACATGCCCGCGAGTTGGGCGACCTCCTCGCGGCGCAGGCCCGGCGTGCGCCGCCGGGGGCCGACGGGCAGCCCCACGTCCTGCGGCCGTACCCGCTCGCGCGAGCGGCGCAGGAAGAGGGCGGCTGCCTCACGGTCGATCTTCATACGGTCAGTCTGCCGGACGGCCCGGATCCCAACCAGGGACTGCCGGTCCCAGGGTGAGGAGGTCTCTCCCGGCCGTCGCCGGGCGGCGGCACCGTAGGGCCGGCCGGAGTACGAACACCCCGGCTCACACCACAGTCGGGAGCACCCCATGGCCATCGTCGACGTCAACGGCGCGCAGGTCCACTACGAGAAGACCGGCTCGGGCCCCGCCCTGGTCCTGGTCCACGGCACCGGATCGGCCGGCAGCGCCCTCAACTGGGGCCGTACGGCGCCCCGGTTCACCCCGCACCGCACGGTGATCACCCCCGACCTGTCCGGCACCGACGCGACCGTCGACGACGGCGCCCCGCTGACCACCGAGGGCCTCGCCGCCCAGGTCATCGCCGTCATCGAGGACACGGTGGACCCGCAGGACGGACCGGTGGACCTGCTGGGCTTCTCGATGGGCTCCACCGTCGCCGCCGCCGTCACCGCCCTGCGCCCCGACCTGGTGCGGCGGCTGGTCCTCGTCGCCGGCTGGGCCCACACCGACAGCGACGCGTACCTGCGCAGCCTGTTCACCCTCTGGCAGGACCTCGGCAGCAGTGACCCCGCCTCCTTCGGCCGTGCCGTGGCGATGACCGGCTTCAGCCGCGGCTTCCTCAACTCCATCGGCCGCGAAGGGTTCGAGGCCCTCATTCCCAACCTGCCGCCCACTGCGGGCACCCTGCGGCACGTCGACTACGACCTGCGGGTGGACATCCGGCCCCTCCTGCCCCGCATCGAGGCACCCACCCTGGTGATCGGCGGCACCCAGGACATCACCGTCCCGGTCGAGCACAGCCGGGCCCTGCACACCGCGATCGCGGGGAGCTCGTACGCCGAGGTGGACGCGGGCCACGTCATGTTCTTCGAGCAGGAGGACGCCTTCGTCGAGCTCGTGGCCGACTTCATCGGGGGCCCTGCCACGACGAGCGGCGCATGAGCACGACCGAGCAGCAGCTTCACCGGCCGCCGCCCGGGCGTTCCTCAAGGGTGATGTCCACGCCGCGGGCGCTGTGGCGGTAGACCGGGGTGAAGCCGGCGCGGGCGAGGGTCCGTTCCTGGACCTGCTGCACCTCGGCGGCGGCCCGGAGGGCGTCGGCGGAGAGGTGGTTGCAGGTGATGTGCCAGACCCGGGGGGTGTGGTCCAGCCGCCGTTGCAGGACGGCCGGGTCGGCGGGGAGGCCGTCCAGGGCTCCGAGTTCGGCGGCCGTCCGGTCCGTGCCGAGGTCGGGGTGGCCCGTGAACGCCTCCTCGAAGGCGGTGGCCATCAGGCCGCACCGGGCCCCGCTGAAGAGGACGGCGTCGCCGGGGACGTCGAGGGTGCGCAGGGTGCCGATCACGGCGCGGGTGTCCCAGGGGCGGCTGTCCTCCTGACGGATGGCGAGGTGGGACGCGGCGAGGGGGACGGCCGCCAGGAGCGCGAGCAGCAGCTGCAGTCGCGCGGAGGCGACGGTGAAGGCGGTCGCGAGCAGCAGCGCCAGGGCCGGCAGGCAGAACAGCAGGTAGCGGTAGGCGAAGAGGGGGTGGCCGAGGGAGACCGCCATGAGGACCAGCGGGGGCACGGCCAGCCAGGGCACGCCGACGGCGAGGGCCAGCGGCGGGGCGTTGCGCCGACGGACCACGAGGAGGGTCAGGGCGGCAAGCGCGGTGAGGGTGAGCAGGAGTTTCAGCGCGGTCGGCAGGGTGTCCTGGCCGGGGGTGAGGAGCCAGGTGAAGTAGTTGAAGGGGGTCCCGGCGGTGACCGGTGCGGCTTCGCCCACGGCGGCGCTCTGGGCGGAGGCGAGGATCAGCAACGGCACGACGGCGGCGATGCCCGCGGCCTGGGCCAGCAGCAGGCGTACGACGGTGCGGCGGCCGGGACGCCGTAGGGCGAGGGTGGCCGTGTGGGCCGCCACCAGCAGCAGTCCCAGCACGTTGAACCAGCCGAGCAGGGCGATGAGCACGGCGTAGGAGACCGGCCGGCGGACCCGGGAGTCGCCGGACAGGGCCTTCACCAGGGCGCCCGTGGCCAGGACCGCCGCGGCCATGACGAAGGCGAACGAGCGGGCCTCCTGCGCGTACCGCGAGGCGGTCGGCAGCACGGCGAGCAGCAGGCCCGCGCAGAGTCCGAGGCGGGGGCCGCCGAGCAGCCGTCCCAGCCGGGACAGGCCGGCCGCCGCGACGGCCACCGCCACCGCGGAAGGCAGCCGCATCGTGAACTCGCTGACCCCGGCCACCTGCCCGACCAGGTACATCAGCACGTAGTGCAGGCCGTGCACCGCGTCGACGTGCCCCAGCAGCTCCGTCAGTTGCGTCCACGACCGCCGCGCCACGTCGAGGGTGACGATTTCGTCGGTCCACGCGGAGGGATTCGTACTCCCCCATACCCCGAGGGCGAGCCCGACGGCCGGGGGCGCCCACCCGGCCGCGCGCCTGCGCAAGGCTCGGCCGGCGGACGCGCCGGGTATGGCAGGCGGGGCGGGTCGGGGTGAGGTGGCGGTCACGGTGGCGCCTTCGTCGCTGGTACACCCGCACCGGGCGGTGCGGGGACGGGCGGCGAACAGCGTCACGCGTGACACCGGGCAGGATGCACCCCCACGCTCGATAGATTATGTGCAATACGGACCTAATGACCAAAACGGCAGCGCGTGGACAGCACCCGGCCCAGCGCCAGCACGCTCAGGCCGAACATCAGGACCCCCAGGGGGACATGGAGCGACGGCACGTGCGCGATGCCCAGCACCACCTGCACCGAGGCGAGTACGAGGAATCCGGACGCGTACAGCATCGGGCGGGGTGATCCGCCGCCCGGCCGCCACGCCAGGACCGCGGCGAGCACGTACAGCATCGAAGCGCCGTACATCACGCGCGATCCGACCTCGTGCAGGGTCATGCCGTACGACGAGGACAGCAGGAGTCCGGCGGTGACCGCCTGGAAGAAGAGGGCCAAGGTCTGCAGGACTATCGAGACCTGCAGGAACGTGAACCTGCCCGGCACTGCCGTCGTCTGCGTGGCCATGACGCGGCCCCCTCTTCTGCCTTGCGGCGGTGGATCGTTACTGTCTCGACTGCCCGACGAAGTGGGCCCTCGGAATGTGAGGCGGAGCCGAGTGCCGGCACGGACGAGAAGAACCAGGGAGCGGTCACGGCCATGAGCACCCCGTCCGAGCCGGTGCACGACCGGGCCGAGCCCAGCCTGAGCGCAGTCGTCAGCGAGCGGCGGCAGTTGACGAACCTCGCCTACCGGCTGCTCGGTTCGCTGGCCGAGGCCGAGGACGCCGTGCAGGAGACGTACACCCGCTGGTACGCGATGTCGCGGGAGCAGCGGGAGGTCATCGAGTCACCCGGCGCCTGGCTGACGACGGTGGCCGGCCGCATCTGCCTGGACGTGCTCGGCTCGGCGCGGGTCCGGCGCGAGCGCTACGTCGGCGCCTGGATACCCGAGCCGCTGCCCGACCGTACGGAGTGGGCCGGCGGCGAGGCGGAGCCGGGCGACCCCGCCGACCGGATCACCCTGGACGAGTCGGTGAACATGGCCTTCCTCGTCGTACTGGAGTCGATGACGCCCGCCGAACGCGTGGCGTTCATCCTGCACGACGTCTTCCGCTACCCCTTCGCCGAGATCGCCCGGATCGTCGGCCGCACTCCCGCGGCCTGCCGGCAGCTGGCGACCTCCGCCCGTCGACGTGTCCACGCCACGCAGGGCCCGGAGGCCCGGGCAGCGTCCGGGCAGAGCGGGCAGGCCGCGCGCGCCGGCCAGGCCGGGCAGGCCGACGTGGTGCGGCATTTCAAGGAGGCGTGGGAGGCCAAGGACATCAAGGCGCTCGTCGGCCTGCTCGACCCCGACGCCACCATGACCGCCGACGGCGGCGGCCTGGTAGGCACCGTCCTGCGGCCGGTCGAGGGCGGAGAGCCCATCGCCCAGTACCTGATCCACATCTCCGACAAGGCCCCTGGGCTGAAGCTCCTGGAGCGGACGGTCAACGGCCGGCCCGGCCTGGTCGCCCAGCTCGCCGACGTCACCGTGACCGTGGCGGCGTTCGGCGTCACCGGCGGCCGCATCACCCGCATCTGGGCGGTCCGCAACCCCGAAAAACTCCGCGCGTGGACCGGGAACGGACCGGGCTGAGTCACCCGAGTGCCGCGCTTCGCAGTCGACGCGGTGCAGAGCGTGACGGTGCGTGTCAGCGTGGTGCGGGAGGAATCCGTTTCCGGAATCCGAACCCCCACGCACCCGAAGGAGTCGCCGTCATGGACGGTACGCAGGACAAGCACCAGGAGCCGGGCAAGAGCCGTGAGGCGCAGGCGCACCGTCGCCCCGGGGACCCCGCGCACCCGCAGCCGGGCAAGCCGTCCCGCGAGCAGGAAGAGAAGCAGGGACACAAGCAGGGTCAGAAGCAGGCGCAGAAGCAGGGGCAGAAGGAGAGCTCGCGCCGTCGCGAGGACGACCTGCTGCGCGTGGAGGACCTGCACGACGAGAACCTCTGACCGCGGGCCCATCCGCCCGCACCTGCGAGAAGCCCGGCCGGTCCGTCGACGTACCGGCCGGGTTCCCGCCTGCCCGGGGCGGGCGGAGCCTCTCGGCTCAGGCCGCCGGCCCGGCGGCGGATCCGTCCCCGGCTTCGGGCGTGGTGGCGACGAGGAGCTGTGCGGCCTCGGTGATGTTGTCGGCGCGGACGGCGCGGGCCATCGCCTCGCGGGCGGCGTCGGCGGTGGTGTCCGGGGGGACCACCAGGAGGGCGAAATGGTCGTTGTGGCCGCGGGTGATCAGGACGGTGTCGTCGCCGACCGGGTCGGAGTCCAGGTGCACGACCCGGTCGTCGATGACCAGCCGGACCGGGAGCCCGTTCCAGGCGGACGCGTCCACGCCCACCCGGGTGATCGGCCCGAGGTACTCCGTCAACACGCTGATCAGTGCGGGCAGTTCGGTCTCGATATTGCGCGAGCGCGGCCACCACGCGCCGTCCAGGAGCCCCTCCCGGGACCGCGTGGTCTCCAGCCGCAGCAGCGCCGTGCCGGGCTTGATCGCCTCGTGGACGGCATCCGGCAGGACCAGTGGGGGCGTGCGGGGGGTGCCGGCGTCGGTGTCGGAGTCAGCCATGGGGGTCCACCCGTCTGTGGGGTGCGGCCGTACGTCGTCGCAGGTCGGGCACCGATGCCGGCACCCGTACCCGGTCGAAGACGCGCGCGAGCCCGCCGTGATTTCACGATACTCCCGCCGCCCGCTCCGCTGCCCGCCGGAAAATGCCTGGTCACGCCGGTCACAGTCGGCCGAACAGGCGTACAGTGAAAGCACCGGGAGTATTTCGCACACCGGCTTTCACGCGGGTGTCATTTCCGGCGATCGCCTAAAAACCGGGCTGCCGACGGGCAGTCCGGGGGCAGGTCCGCACCATGACCACCTTCCTCGAACGGACCGCGCCCCGCGATCTCGCCGCAGAGCTCCCGACGCGCTTGTCCCTCACCCCGAAGACCACGCTCGCAGGCCAGCTCGACGGTGCCTGGTGGCCCCGCTCCCGCGACCTCGAAGCCGAACTCCCACCGCTCGCCGCCGCGCTGGAGGAGCCCTGGGGACGCGTCACCCGCGTCACCGTGAACCCCGCCCGCTGGCCCGTCGTCCCGCACACGGTGACCGTGGACGGGCGCACGCTGCACGTCGGCTGGTTCATCGAACAGGACCCCGACAAGCTGATCCTGCTCTCCTACACCGTCGGCCGCTGGGACCTCCTCGTCATACCGCCCGAGACCGCACCCGCGGCTGCGGCCCGTCTGATGGCCGCCGCGGCGGTACCGGGCAGCGCCCTGACCGCGGGCGTGCTCATGGCGAACGAGACCGTCATCGGGCGCGGCATCCGCGACCGCATGCGCCGGGAAGCCACCTGGGAGAGCGAGGGCGGGGCCTGCATGTCCCCCTTCGGGAACCCGCTGGGACGCAGCGCCCTCCCGGTGCCCGCCGACGGCTGGAGATGAGCTCCGTGGAGACCCTCGTCCTCATCGTCGTGATCGCCCTCGCGATCGCCGTCGGAATGCTCTGGATCCACCGGCTGAACGCCGAGCACGACGCGCGGATCGCGGCCTATCACTTCACCGACCCCCTGCCGAGACCTCCCGGCCTGCCGGACGACACCAGTCGTCGAGCCCACCACACGGATGCCGACCGGTGAGGAGAAGACCTTCCTCCGGCCGGGGGCGGTGGGTGGGGGCGCACGGCGCCCCCACCCACCGGCACCTCGCCCACTACGAAAGGGAACACGCCCACGTGAAGTACATCGAGACCCAGACACTGCCGTCGCTCGGGCACGCCGAGGTACGGATCATCGCGCACACGCCCGAAGCCGCCCGAGCGGTCGCGGAGGCACTGCGCAACTGCTTCGCGGGAGCGGAACAGCGCAGCTACCCCGGTCTCGACGGCGACACCCGCCTCCACCTCACCGTGGACACCGCCACACCCGCCGGCCCCACCCGCTCCTGGCTGGCCGCGAGCCTGGCCCCCGCCGGCGCCGGCGCCCACTCCGACGAGACCTGAGGCCCCGCCCGCGGCCCCGGAGCCCACCCCTCACACGAAAGGACGCGGTCATGGCCACACTGCGCGAACGCAAGACCTACCGCGGCCAGGTGCTCCGGATCCTGTACGAGGCCGTTGAGGGCAACCGCCTCCTCGGCATCACCGGAGCACAGCTGCGGCACGACCTCCACGTGCCGGAACAGGACCTGGCCGCCGCCTGCACCTACCTGGCGGGCGAGGGCCTGATCACCGTCGACTGGGAGCCGGGCAACACCCCGGCGATGGTCACCCTGACCCACGAGGGGATCCGGCGGATGGAGGCCGAGGAAGAAGAGACGGACTAGCTGCGGCATCTCACTCCGGGCGCGGGTAAATATCTGTCCCGGCGGGATGAGAATTTGACCGGCCACGCGCTGAGGGTTTTTGTGACGCCGAAGAGATTGGAAATATTTAACGCACCAGCACCACCAAGGCGTGCTACTGTCGATCTCAGTTGCAGTTGTGGTTCCCAATACTTCAAGCATCCGGCCGGTCCTCGGACCTGTGGAAGCTTGCGCATTTCCGGTTGTTTCTTCCGGTGGGGTAATCATCGCGGCGACACGTGGTCCGCACGGTGCGGATCGCGTCGTACTGCCCCAAAGGAGATATGACATGGCTGCTGGTACCGTGAAGTGGTTCAACGCTGAAAAGGGCTTCGGCTTCATCGAGCAGGACGGTGGCGGCCCGGACGTGTTCGCCCACTACTCGAACATCGCCGCCCAGGGCTTCCGCGAGCTGCAGGAAGGCCAGAAGGTCAACTTCGACATCGCGCAGGGCCAGAAGGGCCCGACGGCCGAGAACATCGTTCCCGCCTGACGTTGACGCGTAATTCGTAGCTGGGGCCCGCATCCCTCGGGGTGCGGGCCTCAGCTGCACGCATTTCCCCGCAGTGGGTCCACCTGCGGGACGACCCGAGGATCCTGCCGCCCCCGCACGGAGATCCTCGCACGACGCCCCGGATCATATCCGCGCCGTTCAATTCACCCGAGCAGCTGCGCCCGCAATCATTTCCGTCGGCGCGGATTCGCTTTCGCGTTCCATTCGGCCCATTCTCGCAATTCCCCGTGCGGCTCATTGCTGCGGGAATTCCTTGACTGCGCCGCATCGAGGAAGGTTCCGCATGAACCGCACACGTACGAACACCCGCTCCACCACCCGTACGGGTGGCAGCGGAAGCCGTTTCGGCTCGTCGGCCCCCAGCCGCTCCGGCGGACAGCCCCGCTCCGGCGGACAGAGCCGTTCCGGCGGCGGCCAGGGCCGCTCCGGCGGTTACGGCGGCCGCCGCCCCGCAGCGGTCCAGGGCGAGTTCGCCCTGCCGAAGACGATCACCCCCGCGCTGCCGGCCGTCGAGTCGTTCGCCGATCTCGACATGCCCCGCGAGCTCCTCGCCGCGCTCGCGGCGGAAGGCGTGAGCACGCCGTTCCCGATCCAGGCCGCGACCCTGCCGAACACCCTCGCGGGCCGTGACGCACTCGGCCGCGGACGCACCGGATCCGGCAAGACCCTCGCCTTCGGCCTCGCCCTGCTGGCCCGTACCGCGGGCAAGCGCGCCGAGCCCAGGCAGCCGCTGGCGCTGGTGCTCGTCCCCACCCGCGAGCTCGCCCAGCAGGTCACCGACGCCCTCACCCCGTACGCCCGCTCCCTGAAGCTGCGGCTGACCACGGTCGTGGGCGGCATGTCGATCGGCAAGCAGGCCGGTGCGCTCCGCGGTGGCGCCGAGGTGGTCGTCGCGACCCCCGGGCGTCTCGCCGACCTGATCGAGCGCCGCGAATGCCGCCTCGACCAGGTGGAGATCACCGTCCTCGACGAGGCCGACCAGATGGCCGACATGGGCTTCATGCCGCAGGTCACGGCCCTGCTCGACCAGGTGCGCCCGGAGGGCCAGCGGATGCTGTTCTCCGCGACCCTCGACCGCAACGTCGACCTGCTCGTGCGCCGCTACCTCAGCGACCCCGTCGTGCACTCCGTCGACCCCTCGGCCGGCGCGGTGACCACGATGGAGCACCACGTGCTGCACGTCCACGGCGCCGACAAGCAGGCCACGACCACGGAGATCGCCGCCCGCGACGGCCGCGTGATCATGTTCCTGGACACCAAGCACGCCGTCGACCGGCTGACCCAGGACCTCCTCAACAGCGGAGTACGGGCGGCCGCCCTGCACGGAGGCAAGTCCCAGCCCCAGCGCACCCGCACCCTCGCCCAGTTCAAGACGGGGCACGTGACGGTGCTGGTGGCCACCAACGTCGCCGCACGCGGCATCCACGTCGACAACCTGGACCTCGTGGTCAACGTGGACCCGCCCACCGACCACAAGGACTACCTCCACCGCGGCGGACGCACCGCCCGCGCCGGGGAGTCCGGGAGCGTCGTCACCCTCGTCACACCGCAGCAGCGCCGTGACATGTCCCGCCTGATGGCCACCGCCGGGATCGTCCCGCAGACCACCCAGGTCCGCTCCGGGGAGGCCGAGCTCCAGCGCATCACCGGCGCCCGCACCCCCTCCGGCATCCCCGTCGTCATCACCGCACCGGTGAGCGAGCGCCCCAAGCGCAGCTCCTCCTCCCGCGGCCGGCGCAGCCGCTCCTCGCAGGCACCGCGCCACACCTCCCAGCGACGGCCGGCGGTCGGCTCCGCCGCCTAGTCCGCCGGTCAGCGGGTCCCGCAGGTCCGCAGGTCTGCAGGTCCGCGCCCCAGTCGTGCCCCTCCTCCTCCCCCTGTGAGGCATCATGCGCTGTGTCATCGCCCGATTCCCGTTCGACCTCACCAAGAGCGGCGTCCTGGAATCGATGAAGGGCATCAAGCCCGAACCCGTCGTCGGCGAGTCGGTGATCATCGGCCGCCGCGTCTACCCGGTCAAGCAGGTCGGCCAGGTCGTCACCCGGCAGGACCGCCGCGACTTCAGCGCCGGCGAGGTCGTCCGGGCCATGACCGCGCTCGGCTTCACCTGCCGCGGCCTGCCCGAGGCGCCCGTACCGACGCGCGGCCTCGACCCGATCCAGCGGGCGTCCGCACTGCTCGGGAGCCCCGTGTCCGTCTGATCCACGGGCCCGGTCGCGCACCGGATCCGCAGCACCCAGGAGGGCCCCGACCGGCATGCCGGTCGGGGCCCTCCTCGCGTCCGCTCCGGGTCCCGGACGCGGCCCGGGGCAGGTCGGCGCACCACCAGGGCGGACCGATGGTGTTGAATTTCCCCCGGGGCCCAGGGGCCGTACGGCGCCGGGCCCCCGACGCGTTCCCAAGGATGAGGTGCAGATGACAGCGGATGACTCGCTCGGCGGCCGACTGGACGACGACGACTACCCCGCCTACACGATGGGCAGGGCCGCCGAGCTCCTGGGCACCACGCCCGGCTTCCTCCGCGCCATCGGGGAGGCCCGCCTCATCACACCGCTGCGCTCCGAGGGGGGCCACCGCCGCTACTCCCGCTACCAGCTACGGATCGCGGCCCGGGCCCGGGAGCTCGTCGACCAGGGCATGCAGGTCGAGGCCGCCTGCCGCATCGTCATCCTGGAGGACCAGCTCGAAGAGGCCCAGCGCCTCAACGCCGAGTTCCGCCGCGCCGCGGGCACCACGCCCCCCGAGACACCCGGCCCCGCCTCCCCCTGACGCCCCTGTCGCCCCTGACGCCCCGCGCAGGGAACGGCCGCGCCCGCACCGTCACGCCCAGTAGTCTCGGGCGCGTCATGCAGCAGGAGCCGTGCCCCGAAGGAGCCGATGTGGCCGACGAAGCGTTCAGCATCGACAAGCGACCGCTGCGCGACCTGTTGCAGCAGGTCGGGGACGGCCGGGCGCAGCTGCCCGAGTTCCAGCGCGGCTGGGTGTGGCCGCACCCGAACATCGCGAGTCTGCTGGCTTCGATATCCCTCGGCTATCCCCTCGGCACCCTGATGACGCTGCGCGCCGGCGGCGACGTCCGCTTCAAGTACCGGCCGATCGAAGGGGCCACGCCCCCGCCCGGGCGGGAGCCCGAGTCCCTGGTCCTCGACGGCCAGCAGCGGCTGACCTCGCTCTTCCAGGCGCTCAAGCTCGACCGCGCCGTCGTCACCCAGGACCTGCGCAAGCAGCCGGTGTCCGGCTGGTTCTACGTCGACATGGCCAAGGTCCTGGACGGGTACACCGACCGCGAGGACGCGATCCGCTTCCTGCCCGCCACCCGCAAGGTGGTGAACTTCCGCGGCGAGGTCCTCGAAGACCTCTCGACGCGGGAGAAGGAGTACGAGGCCCTGCTCTTCCCCCTCAACTCCGTCCTGGACTCCGACGACTGGGAGGACGGCTTCGAGGAGTACTGGGAGGACGACAGGCCCAAGCGCCGCCTGTGGAAGGACTTCGACAAGGCCTTCATCAAGCCGTTCATCCTCTACCACGTGCCCGTCATCGAGCTCGGCAAGGCGACCGAGCGCGAGGCCGTCTGCCAGGTCTTCGAGAAGGTCAACACCGGCGGCGTGACCCTCACCGTGTTCGAGCTGCTCACCGCCACCTACGCCGCGGACGAGTTCGACCTGCGCGACCACTGGGAACGGGAGTGCCGCGCCGCCTGGCAGGCCCCCGAGTACCGCATCCTGCGCGAGGTCTCCAACACCGACTTCCTCCAGGCCGTCACGCTGCTGGCGACCTACCGGCGCAGCGTCGCCGAGGCCGCCCGCGGCACCGAGGAGGACCGCCTCCCCCGGGTCGGCTGCAAGCGCAAGGACATGCTCGCCCTCTCCCTGGAGGACTACAGGCAGCACGCACCGGGCGTCATCGAGGGGTTCAAGAAGGCGGCGAAGTTCCTGCACCAGCAGTACTTCTTCGACACGAAGTTCCTCCCCTACGGCACCCAGCTGATCCCGCTCGCCGCCATCCTGGCCGCGACCGGGGACGCCGCGGAACCCGCCGGCGCCCAGCGCAAGCTCGCCCGCTGGTACTGGTGCGGGGTCTTCGGCGAGCTGTACGGAGGCTCCACGGAGACCCGGTTCAGCCAGGACCTGCACGACGTCGTGCAGTGGATCCGCGGCGCGGAGCAGGAGCCGCGCACGGTCACGGCCGCCCAGTTCGCCCCGGGCCGGCTGCTGACGCTGCGCACCCGCCAGAGCGCCGCCTACAAGGGGATCTACGCGCTGCTGCTCAAGGCCGGGGCGGCCGACTGGCGGACGGGCGAGCCGGTGAAGGTGACCGACTACTTCGACGAGGCCGTCGACATCCACCACGTCTTCCCCAAGGCGTGGTGCGAGCAGAACGGGCACCGGCCGGAGATCTACAACTCCATCGTCAACAAGACCCCGTTGACCGCCCGGACCAACCGGATCATCGGGAGCCTCGCCCCGTCCGCGTACCTGTCCCGGCTGGCCAAGAGCGCCGAGAGCACCGACGAGGTCCTGGACGGGCACGTCCTGACCCACCTGGCGAGCTCGGAGCTGATGCGGGCCGACGACTTCGCCGGCTTCTTCGCGGCCCGCAAGAGCGCGCTGCTCGCCGGCATCGAGGCGGAGATGGGCAAGCCGCTCCTCGCCGCGCGGGAGGAGACGGCCGCGGCCCTGTGAGCGGGTGCCCGGTGGGGCGTACCGCTCGCGGAGGTCATTTCATCTTCAGCACGTGGCCGGGGGCCAGAGCCGCCGAGATCCGTTCGGCCACGGTCTGGGCCGAATTTCCCTCGGGGCTCTTCGGGCCCTTCGTCGTGCTGACCGCGATGGTGAGCCCGAGTTCGGGGAGGTAGGCCTGGAGGGCGGCGTAGCCGGAGAACGACGGGTTCTGCAGGATCCAGCCGTCGACGACGATGACGCCGAGCCCGAAGTGCCGGGCCTGCGTGTTCTTCATGCAGACGCCCGCGGGGCAGTCCTCGGGGGTGCCCAGGCCGACCGTGCCGGGGTCCAGCTGGGTGCGGAACGCCTCGGGGGAGAGCAGTTCCCCGGTGCCCAGCGCGCGGGCGGAGCGGGCCAGGTCGCAGATGTCGGAGGTCAGCACGGCTCCGGGTGCGGTGGTCCACGAGGGGTTCCAGTAGCTGGACTCCTCGTAGGGGCCGCGCTCGGAGGTGAAGGCGTGCAGCGCGGGCGCGGGGATCTCCGGGGTGGCGCCGTTGCGGGTCTGGTCCAGGCCGAGGGGGCCCATGACGCGCGCCGTGAGCAGTTCGTCCAGCGGGAGGCCGCTGATCTTCTCCAGGGCGGCGCCCAGGATCTGGAAGTTGGCGTGGGAGTAGCTCCAGTTGGTGCCGGGCTCGTACAGGAGCGGATGGCTGGTGGAGATGCCGATGACCTCGGCCGGGGTCCAGTTGCGGAAGGGCGCGGCCTCGTACGCGGCGAGGAACTCCGGGTCGGTGACGTAGTCGCGCAGGCCCGAGGTGGAGGCGCCGAGCATGCGCAGGGTGATCTCGGAGGCGTGCGGGACGTCCGGGAGCCAGCGCGAGACCGGGTCGTCGAGGCCGGCCTTGCCCTCGTCGACCAGCTGGAGCAGGGCGGTCGTCATGTAGGCGATGCCCACCGATCCCGAGCGGAAGTGCATGGCCGGATCGGCGGGGACGCCCGTCATGGACGTGCCGAGGGCGCCGGTGACGACCTCCTCGGTACCGGAATCGACCCTGAGGACCACCGCGTTGAGGCCCAGTTCGCGCTGGGCCTTCCGGGCGATCTCCAGGACCTTTCCGGCCGTGCCTCCGTCCGGCCCCGGAGCGGGCTGCGGGGTGCTGACGCAGGCCTGCGGGGCCCGGTACGCGGCCGCCGGGGCGAGTACGGACGCCGGGGCGGGTGCGGGAGCCGCGGTGGCCGGCCCGGCCGGGAGGGCGGTGGCCGTCAGAGCGGCGATGCACAGCAACACCGTACGGTTCAGCCTCATATGGCCCAGTATGAGCACACCTACGGCACCCCGCCCGCCCGGGCACCGCGAAGGCCCCGCCAGGGAGGGGCGGGGCCTTCGCGGAGAGTTGCCGTGCACGGAGTCCCGGCGCGGGGATTCAGGCGAGGATCTTCGCCTTGGCCCGGTCGAATTCCTCCTGGGTGATATCACCCTTGTCCTTCAGCGCGGAAAGCTTGTGCAGCTCGTCCACCGAACTGCCGCCAGATCCCGCCGCCTTCTGCACGTATTGCTTGAAGGCGTCCTCGTTCTCCCTGATCTGCTTCGCCTCCCGCTGGCTCATGCTCTTGCCGCGGGCGATGAGATAGATCAGGACACCGATGTACGGCAGCAGCAGGACCAGGATGAGCCATCCCGCCTTCGCCCACCCTCCGAGGCCGTGGTCACGGAAGATGTCCGTCACGACCTTGAAGAGGAGGAAGAACCACATCACCCACAGGAAGAGCCACAACATCGTCCAGAAGAGGTTGAGGAGGGGATAATCGTCCATGCTCGACTCCGTTCAGGCAGGCGTTACTCCATTCATACAGCCGGTGTTGGGTGTCCGCATTCCGAGCGAATGGTGAACGAATGCCGGACGTACCCGTCCGGCCCGGCCTCCGGTCGCGCGAAGCGTTCCGCCACCTTCTCCTGAAGCCATGGACCGGGAACGCACGCGGGCAGTCCGGCGCAGCCGTCGGCTGTTCGCCGTGTGCCTGCTCCGCTCGACCCTCTCGGCCGCCCTGCTCACCGCGCTCTACTACCTGGCGCCCCTGGACGGCGGGTTCGGCGTCTTCACCGTCGTCCTTCTGGTGCTCGGGCTCCTCGTGTTCGGCGGGGTGGTCGCCCTCCAGGCCAGCGCCATCACCCGTGCGGAGCATCCGCGGCTGCGCGCCGTCGAGGCGCTCTCCACCGCCGTCCCGCTGTTCCTGGTGCTCTTCGCCTCGACGTACTTCCTGCTCTCCGCGCAGACTCCGCAGTCCTTCCAGGAACCCCTGAGCCGGACCGACGCCCTGTACTTCACGGTCACGGTGTTCGCGACCGTCGGGTTCGGGGACATCTCCCCCCTCACGGAGGTCGGACGCGTGCTGGTCACCGTGCAGATGGCCGCCGACCTGATCGTCGTGGGCGTGATCGCCAAGGCCCTCTTCGGCGCGGTCAGGATCGGGATGCGCCGGCGCGGGGACCCGTACGCACCGCCGGAGGACGAGCCGTGAACGGCCGCGGCGGCGCGGCCGGGCCGAAAGAGGCGGTCGTCCTGCGGGACGTGCTGCGCAGCCCCGGCTACCTCAAGGTGCTCGTCTTCAGCGCCCTGATCGGCATCCCGGTGTCCCTCGCCGCCTTCTGGTTCCTCGTCGCACTGCGCGAACTGCAGCACCTCCTGTGGGCCGACCTCCCCGAGTCCCTGGGCTGGGACGCCCCGCCGTGGTGGTGGCCGCTGCCGCTGCTGCTCGTCGCCGGGACCGTCGTCGGCCTGGTCGTCACGCACCTGCCCGGCGCGGGCGGCCACGTCCCGGCCGCCGGGCTGAACGCGGGAGGCACCTCGCCCGCCTACCTGCCCGGCGTCGTCCTGGCGGCGCTCGCCGCCCTGCCGCTGGGCGCGGTCCTGGGTCCGGAGGCCCCGCTGATCGCCCTGGGCGGCGGCCTGGCCCTGCTGTTCCGCAATCTCGCGCGGCTGCCGTCGACCCCGGTGAGCACCGCGCTGCTGGGCGCGGCCGGAGCCGCCGCCGCGATCGCCGCCATCTTCGGCAACCCGCTGATCGCGGCCGTGCTGCTGATCGAGGTGGCGGGCGTGGGCGGGCCGCAGCTGTTCGCTGTGATGGTGCCGTCGCTGCTGTCCAGCGGCATCGGGGCCCTGGTGTTCACCGGCCTCGGGCGCTGGACCGGGCTGTCGACGGGGGACCTGGCCTTCGGTTCGGCCCTCCCGGACCCCCGCCTGGACATCGGGGACGTGCTCTGGACGCTGGTCATCGCCGTGGTGCTCGCCCTGGTCCTGCACCCCGTCCTGGCCTGGGCCCGGGCGATCGCCCGGTACGTCGCGGCGCGGCCCTTCGTACGGACCGTGCAGGGCGCCCTCGGCGCCGCGGTCTGCGCCGCCCTCTACGCGCTGATCACCGGGCGCTCGCCCGAGGACGTCGCGTCCTCCGGACAGGGCGCGATCGGCGCACTGGCCACCGATCCGCACGCCTGGGGCATCGGGGCGCTGATCGCCGTCCTGCTGTTCAAGGGCGCCGCCTACGCCATCTGCCTGGGCAGCCTGCGCGGTGGCCCGGTCTTCCCCGTGCTCTTCCTCGGGGCTGCGGCCGGCGTCCTGCTGTCGCCGCTGCCGGGGCTGGGCGTCGTACCCGGGTTCGCGGCGGGCATGGCCGCGGCGCTGGCCGCCGTGATGCGGCTGCCGGTGAGCAGCGTGGTGCTCGTGACCATGGTCCTCGGCAGCTCGGGCATGATGCCCGTCGTGATCCTGGCGGCCATGGTGTCCTTCGTGGTCAGCGAACTGCTGCCGACCGGGCGCACGGCGAGGTCCGCGGACGTGACCGCGGCCGGGGCTGCGTAGCCCCGGCCGCCGGATGGGTGTCGTCCGTCAGCACTTCAGGCCGACGGAGGCCGCGGCCGTCGTCACGTCGAGCTTCTGGATCTGCGGCTGGAGCTTGGTGAGCGCCTCCTGGCCGGTCGTGTCGCCCGGCAGGTCCTCGTAGCCCTTCTTGAGGTCCTCGGCCGCCGCCTTGACCGCGTCCTTCTCGGCCTGCTTCAGCTTGGTCAGGTTGTCCTTGAGGCCTTCCCAGTCGCTCTGGACGGCGTCGTAGGCCTCCTTGATCTGGTCCTTGGTGGCCGTGGCCGGGTCGAGGGCCTTCAGCTTGGCGTTGTCGGCCTTGAGCTCGCCGAGGTCGGTGCAGACGTCGGCTGCGGCCTCGGTGGCCTCCTCGGCGGGCGAAGAACTGTCGTCGGAGCATGCCGAGAGACCGAACACCGCGCTGATGCACAGCACACCGATCACGGGGAGTCGCTTCATGGAGGGGGCCTTCCTCGACGGGAGACAACGGGAGGGAACTGATGTGCGGGACCTTTCGGACACACGCGACAAAATATGCATACCCGACTGGGCCGCGCATGCGCTCTGCCGTACGGAGGGGAGCCGGTTCTCACCCGTACGGCCGAACGGCCGGCCAGGGCCGGTGCGCCGGCCGGGTCGCGACCCGACGAGGACGTCGTTTTCCGGCGCCATTCATATGAATTTCTGACGTACATACGTGCTGCTGCGCGTGCAGAATTGAGGCCGGCAGGCCGAAAAATGTCAGGGCTCGCCGACTCCCCGCGACGAAAAATTTCCCCGTCAGGAGCCTCCCCCCGTGCTACTGTGATCTCAGTTGCAGTTGTGGTTCCCAAAAAACTTACAAGTGCTCTCACCAGATTTTCGGTGAGCGCACTTTTTATTTTGCCGGTGCATTTCCGGGCGGGGCGACATCTCAGCGACTTCCGGACTCGCACAGTGCGATTCCGGGCAATGCCCCGAAGGAGAATTCATATGGCATCTGGCACCGTGAAGTGGTTCAACGCGGAAAAGGGCTTCGGCTTCATCGAGCAGGAGGGTGGCGGCGCGGACGTGTTCGCCCACTACTCGAACATCGCCTCTTCCGGCTTCCGTGAGCTTCAGGAAGGCCAGAAGGTCACCTTCGACGTGACGCAGGGCCAGAAGGGCCCGCAGGCCGAGAACATCGTTCCCGCCTGACGCCGACGCGTACCCCGGGCCGGGGCCCGCACCCACAGGGTGCGGGCCCCGGCTCGTCGCGTTCCGGGCGCGCCCTCGCCCGCCCTTGCTAAAGTCACTGCCCATGTCGATCCCTGACGACCTGCTCGTCGACATCGCCGCCATGGTCGAGTCGGAACAGACCAATCAGATGTCCCTGACCGTCGTGGTGCACGGCGCCGTGGTCACCGGCCGGCTGGCCCCCGAGAGCGTGTGGCGCCAGCGCGTGGCCGAAGTCCTCCAGGACTCCGACCAACTCGGCCCGTTCGCCGACATCTTCATGGGCACCGCGCAGGGCGACCCCGCCCGGGCCGCCGCGGAACCACCCTCGCACCTGCACTTCCACGTCGCCCGGATCCTCCAGGGCACCCTGGGCATCCCGGAGACCGGCGGGATGTACCGGATCGCCGTCAAGGACGTCAGCGCCTGGACGGTCGGGGACTTCAGCTACTCCGACAAGTAGCCCGCCCCGCCGGTCCGTCGGCCCGGCTCCGCACAATGACGGCATGCGGATCTCGATGCTGGGTGCCCTGGAGATACGGGCCGAGGACGGGCGGGACGTCGGCGTCGGGGGCGCGCGGCTGCGCGCCCTGCTGATCCTGCTGGCGCTGGAACCGGGACGCGTGGTGTCCTCGGAGCTCCTGATCGACGGCATCTGGGAACGGGACCCCCCGGCGGCCGCCGCCAACGCACTCCAGGCCCTGGTGTCACGGCTGCGGCGGGCGCTGCCCGGGGTGGACGTCGAATCCCATCCGGCGGGGTACCGGCTGCTGGTCCGCCCCGAGGACGTGGACGTGGTCCGCTTCGAGCGGCTGGCCTCCGAGGGGCACGCCGCCCTGGCCGGGGGCGACCCCGGCACGGCGGCGCGGGTGCTGCGGGAGGCACTCGCGCTGTGGCGCGGGCAGGCTCTGCTGGACGTGGCGGGCTCCGACTCCTTCCGGCCGCCGGTGACCCGCCTGACGGAGCTGCGGACGGTCGCCCTGGAGAACCGGATCGAGGCCGATCTACGGGTGGGACGCGGCCGGGAACTGACCGGCGAGCTGAGCTCCCTCGTGGCCGAGCACCCCCTGCGCGAACGGCTCGTCGGGGCACTGATGCGGGCGCTCGTCGCCTCCGGACGTCCCGCCGAGGCGCTCAGCGCGTACGCGCGGGCCCGCGAGGCCCTCGCCGAGGAGCTCGGGGCCGACCCGTCACCCGAACTGTCCGCGCTGCACACCGCCGTCCTGCGCGGCGAACTGGACGAGGCCCGGCCGGCCGCGGCGGCGCACGTGGGCGGGCCGTACGCGGAACCCCCGGCGGCCCGCCTCGCCAGCACCAGACGCTCCGGGCGGTGGTCGACTGGAGCTGGGGGCTGCTGACGGATGCGGAACGGGCGCTGCTGCGGCGGCTCGCCGCCTTCCCGGGGGGGCGCCACCGTGGAAGCGGCCGAGGCCGCCTGCGTGGGAGGGCCCGTGGAGCAGTTCGAGGTGCTCGACCTGATCACCTCGCTCGTCGACAAGTCCCTGCTGGTGACGGACGGGGACGGGCGCTACCGGATGCTGGAGACGATCAAGGCCTACGGTCTGGAACGGCTGGCGGAGGCGGGCGAGCGGGAGCCGGTCCGCCGGGCGCACGCCGCGTACTTCACCGGGCTGGCGCGGACCGCGGACCCGTACCTGCGCCGGGCGGAGCAGCTGGAGTGGCTCGCGCGGCTCACCGTGGAGCACGACAACCTCAACGCGGCGCTGCGCGGCGCGATCGCGGCGGGCGATGCGCGGGCCGCCGTACGGCTGGTGGCGGCGGCCGGGTGGTACTGGTGGATCAGCGGGCACAAGGCGGAGGGGGCCGAACTGGCAGCGCGGGCCCTGGCGGTCGCCACCCCGAAGCCTGACCAGGGGCCGGACCAGGGGCCCGGCCAAGGGCCCGGTGACGAGGAGCCGGAGGAGGAGGCGCTCGCCGTGGCCTGCGCGCTGGCCGTGCTGTTCGCGACGGCCGGGCTCGGGGACGACCGGCGGACCGGCGATCTGCTGCGCAGGGCGGTGGTCCTCGCCGAACGGACGGGCACCCGGCATCCGGTGGTCGGTTTCGTCGCGCCGATGGAACGCCTGCTGCTGAGCGCCGCCGCCGGCGAGCCCGCGCCGCTGGACGCATGGGACGGGGTGCTGGCCGACGAGGATCCCTGGCTGCGGGCGCAGGGCCGGCTGGAGAGCGCCCGCACCCTGCTCGCGGCGGGCGGGCCTCCCGCGGCGGCGGAGGCCTCGGCCGAGGAGGCGCTGGCGGGGTTCCGCGGGATCGGGGAGCGCTGGGGCACCTCCTTCGCCCTGACCGTCCTGGCCGATCTGGTGGCCCGGCGCGGTGACTTCGCCGCGGCGATCGGCCATTACAGGCAGGCGGCCGCCGTGATCGGCGAGATGGGGGTCGTCGAGGACCGGCTGTACGCGCAGGTCAGGCAGGCGCAGTTGTCCTGGCTGGCCGGGGACGCGGCGGCGGGCGAGGCGGCCCTGGCCCAGGCGGAGCGCGACGCGGAAGCGGCCGGCTGGCCCGAGGCGATCGCCGCGACGGCGCACGGCAGGGCCGAACTGGCCCGCTGGCGCGGGGAGTCGGCGGTGGCCCGGGCCGGGCTCGACCGGGTGCAGGAAGCACTGCGGGAGGTGGCGGTGCACGACGCGTTCCGGGCCATGGTCCTGGACTCGCTCGCCCATCTGGACGCGGCGGACGGCCACTTGGAGGCAGCGCGGGCCCGGCGGGCCGAGGCGCTGGAAATGGCGGTGGGGACGATGCACGCGCCGACCGTCGCCCAGATGCTCGTCGGGGTCGCGGACCAGGCGGTCCGCCTGGACCGGCCCGAGGAAGCGGCCCGGCTGCTGGCGGCCGCGCTGGCCGTACGGGGCGGACCGGACCTGTCGCTGACCGACGCCGGGCGGGTGGAGGAGGCAGCGCGCGCCACGCTCGGCGCCGCGTACGAGCAGCACGCGGGGCACGGGGAACCCGACGGCAGCGACGGGCCCGGGCTCACCATGGAAGCCGTACGGGAGCTCGCCCGGGTCACGCTCGGCGGCTGAGCCGGCCGGCCCCCGTGCGGCGGTCGCCGAAGTCGAGGTGCGCTCGGGCCGATGCCCACGGACGGCTGGACTCCACTCGGGGCCCGGCCCGGAGTCAAGGGTGCGGCCGAGGCCCGGGCCACCCTCTCCGGCACGCGCCGGACGGCCGGTCAGGCGGTGTTTCACGTGAAACACCGGGCCCGGGGCGCCGGTTGGGTCGACGTCAAGCCGTCGCCCCGACGCCGGGACCGGCGCTGCCGCAGGGTGCGGGCCCGTCGTCCGCCACAGGACCGGCGGGGCCTCTTGCTCCTACTGTCTGGGCCATGGACAACAACACTGCGACCACCCACGCGTCCGCCGGCCAGGAGAAGCTGCGGATCGCCGTCATCATCGGCTCCACCCGGGAGGGCCGCTTCGGGCCCACGGTCGGCGACTGGTTCGTCCCGCTCGCGGAGCAGCACGGCGACTTCCACGTCGACGTCATCGACCTCGCCGGCCTGGACCTGCCCGGCATCCAGCCGGGCTGGAGCACCCCGCCGACCCCCGCGCTGAGCGAACTGTCCGCCCGGGTGGCCGCCGCCGACGGATTCGTCGTCGTCACCCCCGAGTACAACCACAGCTACCCGGGCCACCTGAAGGTCTTCATCGACCTCCACCGCACCGAGTGGAAGGCCAAGGCCGTCGGCTTCGTGTCCTACGGCGGGGTGGGCGGCGGCCTGCGCGCCGTCGAACACCTGCGTCAGGTGTTCAGCGAGGTGCACTGCGCCGCCATCCGCGACGGGGTCAGCTTCCACAGCGCCTGGGACCACTTCGGCGAAGGCGGCCGGGCGCACGAGGCGCAGGGCGCGGCGGGAGCCGCCAAGACCATGCTGGACCAGCTCGCGTGGTGGTCCCGGACCCTGCGTGAGGGCCGCGCCGCCCGTCCGTACGGCGCGTAGCTGCGCGGTCCCGCCCGGCCCGTTCCTATGCCGGCAGCCCTTCGAGGAAGCGCTGCTGGTCGGTGAGGAGCCCGGGCGGGAAGAGGGCCCGCGGGGCGAACACGGCCGTCAGGGCCAGCCGCCAGGAGGAACGCTCGACGGGGGTGCGGAGCAGGGCGTGCGTCGCCCCCGGATAGCGGCGGACGGTGAGCATCCCCGGCGGGAGCAGGGCCCGGTGGACGGCCTCGGTCTCGGCCCCGTCCACGTTCAGGTCGTCGGCGCCCGAGATCAGCAGCACCGGGACGGGCGGCATCGCCTTCAGGTCCCCTGTCGCGTCCGCCGTGTGGTTCCGGCTGATGAACGACCAGCGCTGCGCGGTGAGTTCCGGGTCCGCGTCCGGACTCGCGCGGTACTCCTCGTACGGGGCCCCGCGGCGCAGCAGCGCCAGGGTGGCCTCCCGGCCGCGCAGGGCGGCCGCCGTGCGCTCGGCGTCGGCGCCTGCCGCGCGCAGCTCGGAGCGCAGGTGGTATTCGCCCTGGCGCTCCCAGTTGACGGCGGTGCCGACCGCGATGACGAAGCGGATGCCCGGGGCCGGGGCCCGGGCCACCACCTTGGGCATCACCCAGCCCGCCTGGCTCGCACCCCACAGGCCCATGCGGTCCCCGTCGATCCCGGGCCGGGTGCGGGCCCACGCGAGGGCGTCGGTGGTTTCGCGGGCCCGGTCGTCCATGGACTGGGCGAGCCAGTCGGCGGGCTTGTCCAGGGAGAGCGAGGCGTAACCGGCGCGCGCGAAGGCCTCCCAGTAGGGCCGGTAGAAGCCCTCGTGGGTGGCGTCGACCTCGCCGTCCCCGTGCACGAAGACCACGAGCGGGAAGGGGCCGGGCCCCTTCCCCTCGGGGGTGGCGAGCACGCCGGGCAGGACGTGACCTGCGGCCGGCACCCTCACCCGCTGCTCGTGGAACGCATAGCCGTGCTGCCACAGGACGACGCCGGTGAGGGCGGCGGCGGTCAGGAGGACGACGGACAGGACGAGGAGCAGGACCCTGCGGAGCGGGCGACGGGCCTTGCGGTGGGGCTCGGTCACGGAGGACTCCCTCTCGATGAATCGTTCATTTGAAGAACGATCGTAGCGCCCGTGAACGTATTATGCTTGTGCGTATGACGACGGAGAGCGTGGAACTGCGGCGCGGGGTGCCCGAGGGCGCCGCGGAGCGGGTGGCCGAGCTGTACTGGGAGGCCTTCGGGGGGAAGCTGGGCGCCGCCCTCGGGCCCGCGCAGGCGGGGCGCCGGTTCATCGCCGGGCACCTGCACCCGGACCGCGCGGTGACCGCGCTGTCCGGCGGTCCGGACGGCCGGGTCGTGGGCGTCGCGGGCTACCAGCTCGCCGGGCGCGGCCTGGTCGGCGGTGACGCGGCCGCGGTCAGGTCGGAGTACGGGCAGGTCAGAGGCCTGTACCGGGTCTTCCTGCTGGCCCTGCTGGAGCGCACCCCGGCCCGTGGCGAACTCGTCATGGACGGCATCGCCGTGGACCCCGCCGAGCGGGGCCGGGGCATCGGCGGGCTGCTGCTGGGGGAGATCGAGGCGATCGCCGTGGCACAGGGCTGCCACCGGATCCGGCTGGACGTGGTCGCGGAGAACCCGCGCGCCCGCGCCCTGTACGAACGGCACGGCTTCCGTGCGGTCCAGGTCCGGCGGACGCCGTGGCTGCGGGACGTGCTGGGGTTCGGGGCCGTGACGACGATGCACAAGGCGGTGCGGTGATGAGCGGAACGCGGCCGGCGGATGCGGCGGACCCGGCAGAGCCTGCGGACTTGGCGGTCCCGCAGGTCCCCACGCGGATGGTCGTGCACGCGCTGGTCCGGGAGGACGGGACGGTGGACGGCGCCGAACTGTACGAGGTCGCCGCGCTGCTCGGCATGACCGACCAGCAGGTCCGGCTCTGCGTGAAGCGGCTGGTGGCGGAGGGCCGCTTCGTACTGGAGGGACGCGGGCGGCGTTCCGTACTGCGGCCGCCGGTGGACCCGGGGGCCGCGGCCGCGGCGGGACCGGACCTGCCGGGGCTGGTGCCGGAGGTCGGGTTCGTCCGGCACGCGTACCGGCAGGACCGGGGCCTGGAGCCCTGGGACGGGGTCTGGCACGCCTTCGCCTTCGCCGTGCCGGAATCCTCCCGGGCGGCGCGCGACGCCCTGCGGGACACCGTGACCGGCCTCGGGGCGGCCCCGGTGCAGGGCGGTCTCTACGTCACCCCGAACGCGATCGGCCCGTACGTACGGGCCCGCGCGGCGGAACTGGGGGTCGCCGGGGCCCTGAGCTGCCTGAGCACGCGGGACCTCGCGGTGGGCGGTACCACCGACCCGGTTGCCCTGGCGGCCCGGCTGTGGCCGCTGGCCGAGATCGCGGGGCGGTACGAGGCCCTGCGCACCCTGGCGGAAGCCCGGACGGGCCGCCCGACGGGCGAGGCTGCAGCCGGGGCCCGGGCCGGAGAAGGAGCCGGGAGCTCCGGGGACGGGAGCTCCGGGGTCGGGAGCTCCGGGGTCGGGGGCTCCGGAGCCGGGAAGGTGCTGGCCCGGGCCGTCGCACTGGCGGCCGCGCTGTCCGACGCGATGGTTCCGGACCCCCTGCTCCCGCCCGAGCTGCTCCCGCAGCCATGGCCCGGCGCCGTGGCCCGGGAGGCCGCGGCGCGGGCCTGGGACGAGCTGCGGGCCACCGCCCCCGCCGGAGGCCCGCGGCTTTTCCGGCTGTACGGGGAGGCCCTGGGCTGACCCCCGGAGCCCGGACCTGGCGTTTTGAGGGGTATGAGGTAGTCAGGGCGGGTATATCCCCTTGGACAGCGCGACGACGCGCCCCGGCACACCGCCGGTCCCCGCCGTCGGAGGAGCGCAGGCCATGCACCGCACAGAACTCACAGACGTCGCCACCCACGAGGCCAGGACCCTGTCCGTGTCCCTGTTCCGGAGACTGGCCGAGTTGCAGGAGGGCAGCCCGGAGTACTCGTACGTCCGCAACACCCTCGTGGAGCTGAACCTGAGCCTCGTGAAGTACGCCGCCCGTCGGTTCCGCAGCCGGAGCGAGCCGATGGAGGACATCGTCCAGGTCGGCACGATCGGCCTGATCAAGGCGATCAACCGGTTCGACCCGGAGCGCGGGGTGGAGTTCACCTCCTTCGCGATGCCGACGATCAGCGGCGAGATCAAGCGGTTCTTCCGGGACACCAGCTGGGCCGTCAAGGTCCCGCGCCGCCTCCAGGAACTGCGGATCGACACGGCCAAGGCGCACGACGCCCTGGAACAGGGCCTCGGCCGCGAGCCCACGGACGCCGAACTCGCGGAGCACCTGCACGTCACGCCCGCCGAGCTGGAGGAAGGCCGGATCGCGGCCCACGCCTACTCCGCACGCTCCCTCGACGCACCGGTGCAGGACGACGGCGGCGAGCGGGACGCCCTCGCCACGCAGCCCTCGCTCGGCGAGGAGGAGCCCGCGTACGAGCGGATCGAGTGCCTGGAGGCGCTGAAGCCTATGCTCGCCGCGCTCCCCGAGCGGGAGCGCACGCTGCTCGCGCTGCGCTTCGGGCAGGAGCTCACGCAGTCCGAGATCGGCGACCGGGTGGGCCTGTCCCAGATGCACGTGTCACGGCTGCTGAACCGGACCCTGACGCAGCTGCGCACCGGACTGCTCACCGACGACGGCGAGGACGCGGACGAGGAGGACGGGAGCGGAAGCGGAAGCGGGCGCGAGGTGGAGCCCGCGGAAACCGCCTAGAGGGCCTGGCCCGGCCGGCGCTGCGTCCGCGGCGGGGACGGATCCGGCGCCCGGACGTCCAGCCAGACCGTCTTGCCGGGACGCCCGTCCGCGGACGGCACCGAGCCCCAGCTCCGCGCGAGCCGTTCCAGCACGATCAGTCCGTGCCCTCCCGGCAGTGCGCGGTCGCCGGGCGGACGGCGCCGCGGAAGCTCGGGGCTGTCGTCGCTGACCTCGATGCGCAGGCGCTCGGGGGAATGCCTCAGGACGAGTTCACGCGGGCCGCCGGCGTGCAGGCAGGCGTTCGTCACCACCTCGGAGACCAGGAGGAGCACGTCCTCCACGGCCTCGGGCCGGCCCTGCCACTGCCAGTCGGCCAGTGCCTGCCGGGTGAAGTCCCGGCACCTGCTCACGACCCCGGCCGTGGCACCGCCCAGGACCAGCCTTCGCGTCTGCTCGGTCACAGGGCCTCCTGTCTCCGCGCCGCGCCTACCCCAGTCAAAGGAAGCCAATCCTAGGCGGCCGGGGCCCCGGATTCCTCCAGGAACGCTGGAGAAAGATCCCCAGGGATTTCACATCTCGGAAATCGAATTCCGCCATGCGGCAAACTATGATCCAGGCCGACCCCGCGGGATCCAGAACGCTCCAGAACTCCAGGAGGAGAGCCATGACCGAGAGCCGCGTCGCCCTGATCACCGGATCCTCCTCGGGGATCGGTGCGGCCGTCGCCCGCAGGCTGAGCGCCGAGGGCATCCGGGTCGTCGTGAACTCGGCCCGCAGCGAGAGCGCCGGCAGGGCGCTGGCCGCGGAACTGCCCGGCGCGGTCTACGTGCGGGGAGACGTCGCCGACGCGGCCGACGCGCGGCGGGTCGTCCAGGAGGCCGTCGACGCCTTCGGCCGGCTCGACATCCTCGTGAACAACGCCGGCGTCACCCGCTTCGTCCCGCTGGACGACCTGGAGGCGGTCGACGCCGAGGTCTGGCGCGAGATATTCGACGTCAACGTCATCGGCGCCTGGCAGATGATCACCGCGGCCGCCCCGCACCTTCGGGCTTCCGGCGCGGGTTCCGTCGTCAACGTCTCCTCGGTCTCCGCCACCCGCGCCCTGGGCAGCTCCGTGCCCTACGCCGTGAGCAAGGCCGCGCTCAACCACATGACCCGCCTGCTCGCCTCCCAGCTCGGCCCGGCCGTCCGCGTCAACGCCGTCGCGCCCGGACTCATCGTCACCCCCTGGTACGAGGACGCCGAACAGGTCTGGGAGAGCTCCCGCGACTGGATCACCGAGAACACCCCGCTGCGCCGCGTGGGCACCCCCGAAGACGTGGCCGAAGCCGCCCTGTACCTGGTGAACGCCGCCTACACGACGGGCGACGTGCTCGCCGTCGACGGCGGCCGCCACATCGTCTGACCCGCCCGGTCCCGCGGACCGCCGCCGTCCGGGAGCTCCCGGCGGAGTCGGCCCGGGGTCCACATCCTGGACAACTACCCTCGTTTCATGAACACAGCAGCCGACGCCCTCGCCGCCGTGAAAGACGCTGACCGGAAGCACGTCTTCCATTCCTGGTCGGCTCAGGAGCTGATCGACCCGCTCGCCGTCGCCGGGGCCGAAGGCTCGTACTTCTGGGACTACCAGGGCAATCGCTACCTCGACTTCTCCAGCGCCCTCGTCTACACCAACATCGGCTACCAGCACCCCAAGGTCACCGCGGCCATCGCGGAGCAGGCCGCCCGGCTGTGCACCGTCGCCCCCGGCTTCGCCGTCGACGTCCGCTCCGAGGCCGCCCGGCTGATCGCCGAGCGCACCCCCGGCGACCTCGACAAGATCTTCTTCACCAACGCCGGTGCCGAGGCCGTCGAGAACGCCGTCCGCATGGCACGGCTGCACACCGGCCGGCCCAAGGTGCTGTCCGCGTACCGCTCGTACCACGGGGCCACCTCCACCGCGATCAACCTGACCGGTGACGCCCGCCGCTTCGGCAACGACTCCGCGACCGCGGGCGTCGTGCACTTCTGGGGCCCCTTCGCCTACCGCTCGCCCTTCTACGCGAGCACCCCGGCCGAGGAGTGCGAGCGGGCCCTGCGCCACCTCGAGGACACCATCGTCTTCGAGGGCCCGCAGTCCATCGCCGCGATCATCCTGGAGACCGTCGGCGGCGCCCCGGGCGTCCTGGTGCACCCGGACGGCTACCTGGCCGGGGTGCGCGAGCTCTGCGACCGCTTCGGCATCGTGTTCATCCTGGACGAGATCATGGTCGGCTTCGGGCGCACCGGTACGTGGTTCGCCTCCGAGCACTGGGACGTCGTCCCGGACCTGATCTGCTTCGCCAAGGGCGTCACCAGCGGATACGTACCGCTCGGCGGGGTCGCCATCTCGTCCGCCATCGCCCAGACCTTCGCCCGCCGGCCCTACCCGGGCGGGCTGACGTACTCCGGGCACGTGCTGGCCTGCGCTGCCGCCGTCGCCACGATCAACGTCATGGAGGAGGAGGGGATCGTCGAGCAGTCCGCCCGCACGGGCGCGGAGCTCCTCGGGCCCGGCCTGCGCGCGCTCGCCGAGCGGCACCCCTCGGTCGGGGAGGTGCGGGGCCTGGGCACCTTCTGGGCGCTCGAACTCGTCCGGGACAGGGGGACGCGGGAGCCGCTGGTGCCGTACAACGCCGCCGGGGCGGACAACGCGCCGATGGCGGAGTTCGGAGCCGCCTGCAAGAAGGGCGGGCTGTGGCCGCTCCTCGCCGGGAACCGCATCCACGTCGCACCGCCCTGCAACATCGCGCCGCAGGACGTCGCCAAGGGGCTGGAGATCCTCGACGAGGCCCTCTCGGTGGCCGACGCGCACACGGCCTGACCTGCTGTTCTGTACGGTCGCCCAAGCCGTGGGTGCTGGTGTTCGGATGATCGGTGCCGTGGTCAACCCACCGCATACATGCTGCAATCCGTTCAGGCCTGGATGCACACGACACCGGGCCTGCATCAAGCACCTACGGACCGGGATGCACGTCAGTCCCGGGGCGGTCCTGCGGGACCGAACGGCGGGGAGCGGTCGGACCGCTGGACGCCGGGCGTACGGGATCCAGACAACCGGACTCCGTGTTCCCGAGTCGAAGGAAGACAGCATGAGCAAGCACGTCCTGGCGCAGAACCAGTACGGCAAGGCCGAGAACCGCATCGTCAAGGTCACCCGCAAGGGCAGCGACGGTTCCTGGCACGAGATCCGCGACCTCAACGTCTCGGTCGCGCTCCGCGGCGAGTTCCGCGACGTCCACCTCACCGGCGACAACGCCAACTGCCTGCCGACCGACACCACGAAGAACACCGTGTACGCCTTCGCCAAGGAGCACGGCATCGCCTCCCCGGAGGCCTTCGGCATCCTCCTCGCCAAGCACTTCGTCTCCTCGCAGCAGCCGATCCGCGAGGCGCAGATCCGCATCGAGGAGTTCGTCTGGGAGCGGATCCCCGTCCCGACGCGCAAGGAGCAGCACTCCTTCGTCCTCAAGGGCCAGGAAGTGCGCACCGCGCAGGTCACCTACAGCGAGACCACCGGTCTCCAGGTCATCTCGGGCCTCAAGGACCTGACGGTGATGAACTCGACGAACTCCGAGTTCCACGGCTACATCAAGGACAAGTACACGACCCTCCAGGAGGCGTACGACCGCATCCTGGCGACCAAGGTCACCTCCCGCTGGGCCCACTCGGCGCTGGCCTCCGACGACCCGGAGTTCGACTGGGACCGCTCGTACAAGAAGGTCCGCAAGCACCTCCTGGACGCCTTCGCGGAGACGTACTCGTACTCGCTCCAGCAGACCCTGAACCAGATGGCCGAGCGGGTGCTCGACAACTGCCCGCGGGTCAACGAGGTGCGCCTCAACCTGCCCAACAAGCACCACTTCCTCGTCGACCTGGAGCCCTTCGGCCTCAAGAACGACAACGAGGTCTACTTCGCCGCGGACCGGATGTACGGCCTGATCGAGGGCACCATCCACCGCGACGGCGTGCAGCCGGTGATCGCGACCTCCGACTGGATCGTCGCCTGATCCGTCCGGGCTAGGTCCCCTCGGTGACCGGCTCCCCCTCGGGGGCCGGCTTGCCCAGCCTGAGGTTCCACCGCCCCGCGCGCCCGCTGAGTTCGGTGAGCGTGCGGGGTCGTGCGTCCAGCCGCCAGAAGACCTGCGGCGGCAGTTCCAGCGCGTGCACCACGGCCGCGCGGACGAAGGCCTGTTCGGCCTCGACCCGGTGGGTACCGGGCTCCAGGCCGTCCAGCCAGCTCCCGGCACGGGCGACGAGCTCCTCGACGGACTCCCCTCCGGGCGGGGCGTACGCCGGGTCCGTCAGCCAGCTGCGGACCCCGGCCGGGTCCTCGGCCGCCACCTCCTCCAGGGTGCGCCCGGCCCACAGCCCGGTGTCCAGCCCGTACGGCCCGCCGGCCCCGAAACGGTGCTCGCGCAGCGCGGCGTCCGGACCTGGGGTGACGAGGTGAACTCGTACCGAAGAGGGGTTCATAAAGGGAGCGTAAGCGCGGTACGGTCGCGGACGACACAACTGAATGACGACGGTCCGACGGAAGAACCGGTGAGAATCCGGCACGGTCGCGCCACTGTGAACCCTCCCGGAAGGGGGAGGCAAGTCAGACCCGCAGCCGTCGTCGCGAGCACCACTGACCGGGACGCGTGTTCCCTCTGGAGGTACCTGCCATGGCCCACTCCGCCGTGCCCTCGACGCCTGTCACCGTCGCACCGATCTCACTCTCCGCGCTCGCCCCCTGGGCGGTCTTCGTCGCCGTCCTCACCCTCGTCCTGCTGTACTTCGTCGGCGTCGAGCAGGGCGCCACCGCGGTCTTCGAGGGCGAGACCATCCACGAATGGCTGCACGACGGCCGTCACCTGCTCGGTTTCCCCTGCCACTGATCCGCACCTCGCAAGGGAACCGAACCATGACGTCCTCCGCCGTACCCTCCCTCTCCCCCCGCACCGTCTCCCCCCGCACGCTCCTCGTCCGGGGCATGCTCGCCGGCCTGCTGGCCGGTGTGGCCGCCTTCCTCGTCGCCTACCTCCTCGGAGAGTCCAAGGTGGACGCGGCGATCGCCATCGAGGAGGCCGCCGCACACGGCCACGACCACGGCGAGGAGGCCCCCGTCAGCCGGGCTCTCCAGGCCACCGCGGGCCTCGGCACCGGTGTCCTGCTGTACGGGGTCGCGCTCGGCGGAATCGCCGCGCTCGTCTACTGCTACGCCCTGGGCCGCCTCGGCCGCTTCGGCCCGCGGGCCACGGCCGCGCTGGTCACCGGGGCCCTGTTCGTCACCGTGACCCTGGTGCCGTTCCTCAAGTACCCCGCCAACCCGCCGGCCGTCGGAGACCCCGGGACGGCCACCCGCCGGACCGTCCTCTACCTCCTGATGATCGCCCTGAGCGCCCTGCTGGCCGCGGGCGCGCTGATCCTGGGCCGGCGCCTCGCACCGTCCATGGGCAACTGGAACGCGAGCACCGCCGCCGGGGTGGCCTTCGTGGCCGCGGTCGGCCTCTCGTACGCCCTCCTCCCCGGGATCAACGAGGTCCCGGCGGGCTTCCCGGCCGCGCTCATCTGGGAGTTCCGCCTGGCGTCCCTCGCCATCCAGACGGCACTGTGGGCGACTTTCGGCCTGGCCTTCGGTTATCTAGCCGAACGGGCCCTTGTGCCCGCCACCGCACCCAAGGAGGCTGTGCAGCCGACGAGTTGACGATGAAGGGGCCGGTAGTACATGCCGACGGCGATATGGCGGTGGCGGGGCTGGACGGGCGCGGCCCCGTTCTGGCTGAACTCCCTCCTCCTGCTCCTGGCCCCCTTCACGGCCGTCACCCTCTTCGCGCAGATGGGCGTCATCGCCGCGCTGGCCGCCCTCGGCGGACTGGCCCGTCACCTGTGGTTCGGTGACTACGGCCACCCCGCGATCCACCTCGCCGCCGCGCTGATGGGCGCGGCGGCGGCCACCCTCGTGGTGGTCTGAGCGGCCGTTCCCGCGGACACGCGCCGGTGACGTACCCCCGGCCTCCTGCGTTTCACGGGGTACGGGTGGGCAGAGAAGAGCCGACTGCTCACAGGAGCCGGCCTCGCACGCCGGACAGGAGGGAATCCCATGGCCCGCGCCCAATGGGCCGTCGGCGTACTGACGGTGGCCCTGCTCTGCACCGGACTCGGCGTGCTGCGCGCCTCGGAGGGCGCCGGGCCGGCCGTGCGGATCACCGATGACGCGCTGCCTTCACGGGCCCTGGGGCTGTCCGGGCACCGCCGCCTCGTCCGGCAGCTCGACCGCGCCGCCGCCTACCCGGCCGAAGGCCACTCCGCGGGCGACGGCCACTCCGACGGCAACGGCCCCGCCAACGGGCCCCGGCTGCCGCTGACCGCCGGACCCCTGCGGCCCGTCTCCGGCCCCCTGGACACCGCGCGGCCGCTGCGCCTGCGCATCCCCGGCCTGGGCGTCGACCTCCCGCTGACCGGCCGCTCCGGGGGCGCCCGCTGGGACACCACCGGCCCGGCGCCCGGGGCGGCCGGCACGGCCGTGATCACCGGGTCCGGGCTCCGGCTTTCCGCGCTGCAGCGGGGGCGGACGATCGAGATCCCCCGCGCGGACCACCGGACGGCCGTGTTCACCGTCGTCCGGGTCTCGCCCGGCGGGGTGGCCGGCCACGGAGAGCGGGCCGGACGGGCCCAACTGCGGCTGATCAGCGGGGAGAGCGCCGTCCTGGCCCGGCTGACCGGGGAGCGCCACCGCCCCTGATCCACCGGCCGGCTGTCTGCCGTGCGGGGGTGTTCCCGTCCCCCGGTCGGAGGCTTCTGGGGGTAGTTCGGGGAACGTCCCGGCGTGTCGGGGCACACCCCTCGCATGAGCGGGACGCGAGGCGTACGGACGACACGGACGGCACGGACGGTGCTGACCCGGGCCCTGACGGTGGCCTGCGTCGTCCTGCTGTGCGTGTTCGGCGCCGGGCCCGCGGGCGCGTCGGCCGCCGAGTCCCGCGGGAGTTCCTCCGCCCCCGCCGAACCCGCCGAGGGCCCGTCCGATCCGGCGGCGGATCCCGAGGCGCGGGCCGCCCTGCGGCCGCAGGTCCGCGAAATGCCGGGTGCGCGACGGATGCCACTGCCGGTGTTTCACGTGAAACATCCGGCCGGGACGGTCTGCGGGATCCCGGGCTGGGCGGCCGAGCCGGTGCTGTCCGAGCGAGCGCTGCGGAGTGTGGTCCTGCGCTGCTGACGGGTCCGGCCTGACCGGCGCGTCAGGCGTCCGCAGCACGCACCCCCACACCCCCTCGAGCACCGTGAGGTTCCGTCATGCCCATCGACCCGTACGCCGCTCTGAACGCCATGCTCCGCGCCGAGGCAGCCCGTTTCACCCCGCCGGCCCGACAGGCCGAGCCCGCCGCGCCGAAGGCCACGGCCGTCGCCGAGTCCGATAGCGAACCCCAGCCCGCTGCCGAGCCGGCCGCGTAGGAGCTGCCCTTCAGGTACGGAAGCGGCCCGGCCGAAAGTACGGCCGGGCCGCTCCGCCGGGGGGCGGGTCGGTTCGCGTACGGGTCAGTCCTCGTGCGTGTAGTAGCGGTAGAAGGCGGCCGCGCCGACGCCGATGCCCACGAACAGGCCGACGACGGTGGCGCGGAGCACGGAGGAGTTGGTGAGGCTGTGCAGGTAGCCCGCGGCGACACCCGTGAAGACACCGTAGGCGGCGGCGTGCACCTCCCGCTTCAGCCGGGGGCCGATGCGCGCGAGCGCGAACATGCAGCCGGCGAACAGCGCGCCGCACAGGATCCCGTAGAAGACGTTGCCCGCGTCGACCGGGCCCATCTGGCGTTGGATGAAGGCGGCCCAGACCCCGTAGACGAGTCCGGCGAGCAGGGCGCGGGTGAGGGCGTTCCTGCTGCTGTGGTCGGTGGCCGCCGTCGAGCGGTAGTGGTGCCGCCGGGAGGCGGTGGGTGCCGCATGTGCCATGACGGGCTCCTCTCTCCCATCATCCAGGGCACACCCGCCGCCCCCGACCGGCAAGTGGATCACCCGTCCGGGGCAGCCACTATGCGGCCGGGCGGACCGCCACCGCGTCGATCTCGAAGAGCATGTCCGGCAGGGCGAGCGCCGCGACGCCGATCAGGGTCTGTGCGGGCAGTTCCGCGCCCCAGGTGGCGTGCAGCTCGTTGAGGAGCACCTCCAGCTTCTCCTGGTCGTGGGCCACGACGTACGTGCCGATCCGGACGACGTCGGCGGGCCCGAGGCCGACGGCCGCGAGGGCAGTGCGGAGGTTGGCGAAGGCCTGGGCGACCTGCTCGGCGAAGTCCTCGGAGACGACGTGGCCGCTCTCGTCGGAGCCGTACTGGCCGGCGACGAAGACCTGCTCGCCGGGGGCGGAGACGATGTGGCTGTAGCCGTAGCCGGCCGGGTCGTGCAGTCCTGCCGGGTTGGTGATGACGCGGGTCATTGCGAGCTCCCTGATGTCCGTTTCCGTCCGTGCACTGCTCTGTCGCTCACTGCTCCGTCGCCCACCGGTGTGCCGCTCACCGGTGTGCCGCTCACCGGTGTGCCACCCGCCGGGGCCGTGCTCACCGGCCCTGCTGCTCCCTGAGCCAGGCGCGCAGCCGCTCCGGCGCCTCGGGGGCCTGCCGTTCCGCCTGCTGCCTGACCTCGTCGAGGTTCTGGGCCGCCAGCTCCCGGCGCCAGGCCAGTTCGGCCCGGCCCATGGCGTGCGCGACGGCGCACTCGAAGGCGTGGCCCGTGGTCCCGCCGGGTCCCTGTCGGCGGATCTCCGTGCAGCGGAAGGCCTCCTCGGCCCCCTCGACGGCGGCGACCACGTCCATGAGCGAGATGGCGTCGAGCGGGCGGGCCAGCCGGAAGCCTCCGCGGGGGCCCGGGGTGGAGGTGAGGATCCCGGCCCGGGCCAGCGCCTGGAGCTGCTTGTTGAGGTAGGCCGCGGGCAGGTCGTGCCACGCGGCCAGGCGCGCCGCCGGCACGGCCCGGTCCGGGCCGCTCCAGGCCAGGTTGACGCAGCTGTGCAGCGCCCACTCGACGCCTTCGCTCATCTTCATAATTCTGGATATTAATTGTCCAGAATCTCGGCCGCAAGGACGTTTCCGCCACCCGCCCGCAGCAACACCGCTCGCGCCCGGTCCGGCCCCCGCATTCCCTGGTGACGTGCGCACCATCCTGTCGACGGTCCTCCTCGTGCTCGTGGCCCTGCTGGTGCCCGCGAGCGCCGTCGCGTACTGGGCCGACCACGAGCTGGGCGACGCCGACCGCTACACCGCCGCCATGTCCCCGCTCGCCTCGGACCCGGCCGTCCAGGGCGTGGTCGTCACCCAGGTCACCCGGGCCCTCGCCGGGCAGATCGACGCGGGCCCCTTCCAGGGCGGGGTCGAAGCCCTGCTCGGCGAGGCCATGCGCTCCTTCACCGGCACCGACGCCTACCGGACCGCCTGGGACGCGGCCAACCGCGCCGCCCACGCCGCCTTCCTGGAGGCCCTCACCACCGGCCACGGCGACGCCGTCAGCATCGACCTCGCACCCGTCATCGCCCAGGTCAAGGGGGACCTCGTCGCCGACGGAGTCCCCTTCGCCGACCGGATCCCGGAGACCCGGCTCTCCGTGGAGGTCATGGAGTACGACGGTCTCGGCGCGCTCCGGAAGGGATTCCGCATGCTCCAGGTCGCCGGCATCTGGCTCCCCCTGCTGACCCTCGTACTGGCCGCCACGGCCATCGCCGTCGCCGTCCACCGGCGGCGCGCCGTGATGGCCACCGGGCTCGGGCTCGCCGTCGGGGCCGCGCTGCTGTGGATCGCCGTGGCCCTGTGCCGCCGCCTCACCCTGGACGACCTGCCCGCCGACATCGACCGGGCGGCGGCCGGGGCGGTGTACGACGCGCTCACCGCGTTCCTGCGCACCACCGCCTGGGTGGTGCTGGCGGTCGGCCTCGCCGCGGCGCTGGCCGCCTGGCTGACCGGGCGGCTGCGCCGCACACCATAAGCTCGGAAGGTACCCAACGTAGGCAGAACAACGCAGAATAGCCCAGAAGAACCGATTCGCGAGTGGCGGCACGGAAGCGGGAATGAGCACCGAACGCACCGATCAGATAGGGGCCGGGCGCGCCCGGCCCCGTGCGCTGGCCCCGCCCTCCTGGCTGCTCAACGGGCTCCGTCCGGCCAGCGCCCCGATCCCATGGGCCGCCGTGGTGCGCGCCGCCGTCGCCCTGGCCACCCCGCTCGCCGTCGGCCTCGCCCTCGGCGAGCCCGAGTACGGTGCGCTCGCCTCGATGGGCGCGCTCTCCGGAGTCATCGGCGACACCGCCGACGCCTACCGGATGCGGGTCCTGAACATCGCCGTCCCACAGTTCTTCGGAGCCGTGGGCGTGGCACTGGGGACCCTGGTCTTCGGCCACGGCTGGCTGGCCGTCGGCGCCCTCACCCTGATCGCCCTGGTCTCCGGGATGATCTCCTCCATCGGCACGGTGGCCTCCGTCTCCGGCCTGCTGCTCCTGCTCAACGCCGTGATCGGCGCCGGGCTGCCGCTGCCCCAGCCGTGGTGGACGGCGCCCCTGCTGATGAGCGCGGGCGGGCTGTTCGTCCTCGCCCTGTCCCTGCTGGGCTGGCCGCTGCGCGGCCGGCTGCCCGAGCGCACCGCCGTCGCGGCCACCTACCGGGCCCTGGCCGACTCCCTGGAGGCCGCCGGCGGACCGGGCGCCGCCTACGACGAACGCCGCAGGCAGGTCACCCAGGCCCTGAACCAGGCCTACGACCTGGTGCTGGGCCGACGGGCCCGGGTGCACGGCCGCAGCCGCTCGCTGGTGCGGATGATGGCCCAGCTCAATGTGGTGATCCCGCTGGTGGAGGCCGCCCCCGCGGCGCACCTGCGCGGCCGTCCGCTGCCGCCCGAGATCCCGGCGGCCGTCCGCGAACTGGCCACGGCCGTCGAGGAGGGCCGCACCGGGACCCCCGTACTGGACCTGCCCGCGCCGCACACCCCGGCGGAACGGGCCGTGGACTCGGCCCTGCGGCACGCGGCGGACGTCGTGTACCTCGCCGAACCCGAGGTGTACGGCACCGAGAACGTCGACGACCGGCTCGGGAAGCCCGCCGCCCTGCGGGTCCGGGCCCGGCGCGCCGTGCGCGACATGATGTTCTCCGAGGCCTCCTGGCGGTACGGGCTGCGGCTCGCGCTGTGCATCGGGCTCGCACAGTCCCTCGTCTCCCTGGTCGAGGTGGAGCGGTCCTACTGGATCGCGCTGACCGTCACCTTCGTCCTCAAGCCCGACTTCGGCTCCGTGTTCTCCCGGGCCGTGCTGCGCGCGCTGGGCACCGCGGCAGGGCTGGTCCTCGCCGCGGCGGTGCTCGCCGAGGTGCCGCGCGGCTGGTGGGACGTGCCCGTGCTCGCGGTCCTGGCCGCGCTGATCCCCGCCTTCTCCGCCAAGGGGTACGCCTACCAGACCGCGGCGATCACCCCGGTGATCCTGCTGCTCTCGGACCAGCTCAACCACCAGGGCTTCGACCTGATCCGGCCCCGGCTGGTGGACAGCCTGATCGGCTGTGCCATCACCCTCGTCGCGGGCTACCTGCTGTGGCCCGAGAGCTGGCGCACCCGGATCGGGGACCGGCTCGCCGACACCGTGTACGACGCCGCCCGCTACCTGGAGCGGGCCTTCGCCCCCGTGGCGGACGCGGCCGGCCTCAGGGAGGCACGCACGCACCGCCTCCAGGCCAGGCGGCGCATCTACCGGGACCTGTCCGGCGTACGGACCGAATTCCAGCGGGCACTGACGGAGCCGCCGCCGACCGGGGCGCGGGCCGCGGCGTGGTGGCCGCTGGTGGTCGCCGTCGAACGGATCGTGGACGCGACCACCGCGGCCCGGGTCCGGGTCAATCACGGGGCCGGGGCTCCCGCACCGGAAGAGGTCGACGACCTCGCGCGGCAGCTGCGCACCCTGGCCGGGGACGTGCGCAGCGGCGCCGACGCGATCCCGCTCCGGTCGGAGGCCCGCCCGCAGGGGCCCGACGGGACGGGCGTGCTGGCCCCGGTGCGCCACGAGGTCGCGGCGGCCCGCGCCCTGACCCGCCCGGGGACGTGACCGGGCTGACCGTGCCCTGCCCCGGAGGCCCGGTCAGCGCCGGGGCCGGGCCGGGGCCAGGGCCGCGGCCGGGTCGGGGCGAGGGCCCCCGGCCGCCGGTTCACCCGGACGGCCCCGTGTCCGGGCCGGAGGCCGCCCGCCGGGAGAGCATCGGTACATGCACCGCACCCCGGCCGCGTTCGTCCTCGCCGCCGTTCTGGCCGCCGTTCTGGCCGCCTCGGCCGGATGCGCCGACGTCGAGGGGCTGAGCAGCGAGGGCGACCTGGGCACGGTGCACGCCCCGCAGACCCTGTGGAAGAACATCCGCCCCGCCCCTCCCGAACCGGGCCAGCAGCCCGGGACCGCCGCCGTGGTGCCTGGGCTTCCCAAGCCCGCGGACCGGACCGTGCGCGGGGTCGACGCCCTGGACGTCGTACGCGCCGACATCGGGGCCGCCACCGCCCAGGACGGCGGGACCGGCCGGCTCGTCGACCCCCGCGCCGTCCAGCGGCTCGCACTGTGCACACAGGCTGTGGACGGCGGCCCCGACTGCCCGGTCCGCCCCCGCGTCCTGCACGACCTGACGGGCGACGGCCGCGAAGAGCTGATCACCGCCCTGGACATCGACGGACGCCTCAGCGAACTGCGCGTCTACACCGTCCAGGACGACGGCAGCATCGCCCGGATCCTGTCCCGGCGCGCGGTGCTGGAGGGCGTGGAGGTGGCCGCCGAGCACCTGGCCGTCCGCGAGCCCACCTCGAACCCCGCGTACGTCGCCGTCTCCGACTACGTGTGGGACCCCGAGGCCAGGATCATGAACCTGGAACAGCTCACGCTCGACGAGTGCCGCACCGTCGCGGACGGCCCCCTGGGCGCGGACGGGGCCCGATGCGCGCACTGAGCAGCCTGCGCTGGAAGATCGCCCTGACCACCACGATGGTGTGCTGCACCGTCGCCGCCGTCCTGGGCATCCTGGTGCACAACGTGGTCGCCCGGCAGGTCGTCGGCGAGGTCCGCAAGGAGGCGGAGGCGGACCTGGAACACGCCGTGGGCCACTACGAGTACGGCACCGCGCACGGCGACGTGGACGTCGCCCTGGACCCGCCCGACCTGCCGCAGCAGCTCCGCGAGCTGGTCGCCCGCGGGATGACCGGCAGCATGGTGGGCGAACGGCGGGACAAGCCCGTCATGTGGGCGGCCGGACCCGCCGACGGCACGGCCCTGGCCGTGTGGATCCCGTACGGGGACACCCGGGCGCGGCTTCGGGACATGGACACCGCGATCCTCGCCTCGGCCGCGCTCGCCGCCGGGATCGTGGCCCTGGCGGGCCTGTTCCTCGCCAACCGGATCAGCCGGCGCCTGACGGCCACGGCCGCCGTGGCCCGCAGGATCAGCGCCGGGGACCTGGACGCCCGGGTGGGCCTGCCCGCCGACGGCGACGCCGCGGACCGGGCGCACGGCACGTCCCCGTCCCGCGACGAGGTGAGCGACGTGGCCCGCGCCCTGGACTCGATGGCCGCCTCGCTCCAGGAGCGGCTGGAGGCGGAGAAGCGCTTCACCGCGGACGTGGCGCACGAGCTGCGCACGCCGCTCACCGGCTCGCTGGCCGCGGCGGCCCTGCTGCCGGAGGGCCGCCCCAAGGAGATGATCAACGACCGGCTCAAGGCCATGCACCTGCTCACCGAGGACCTGCTGGAGATATCCCGGCTGGACGCGGGCGTGGAACGGGCCGACCTGGCCCGCGTGGAGCTCGGCCGGGCGGTGGAGCGGGCCGTCGCGGGGGCGCGGGTGGCCGCTTCCGTCAGCGTGGTGCGGGACGCGGTGGTCCTCACCGACCGGCGCCGTCTGGACCGGATCCTGACCAATCTGCTGGTCAACGCGGACAAGCACGGCCGGCCGCCGGTCGAGGTGAGCGTGGAGGGGCCGGTCGTGGTGGTCCGCGACCACGGGCCCGGCTACCCGCCCGAGCTGATCGAGCAGGGGCCCCAGCGGTTCCGCACCGGGGACCCCGGACGGGGCCGCGGCCACGGGCTGGGCCTGACGATCGTGGCCGGCCAGGCGGCGGTACTGGAGATCACCATCGGCTTCGCCAACGCGCCCGACGGAGGCGCGGTCACCACGCTGCGGCTGCCCGTGGGACGCCTGACGGAGCCGGACCCTCCCGCGGGGGACGGCCCGTGAAGGACGGCGGGCCGCGCCGCGCGTGCACGGGTGCACGCGGAGCACGGCCCGCCGGACGCCGCGGGTGAGCGGCGCAGCGGTCAAAGCGACCGGTCAGACACCGATGTTGCGGCCGTCCTTGCGCCACACGGACACGACCGCCGGACGGACGATCTTGCCGGGGCCGTCGGGCCACACCGACTGCGGCTTCTCGACGGAGGCTCCGTCGATCTCGCCCGGGTGCTGCACGGCCACCAGGACCCGCTTGTCCTGGATGAGCGGGCCGCAGGTCTCGGCGCCGCGCGGGACGGTCAGGAACTGCTTGAGCTCGCCGCGGCGTTCACCGGCGGTCGCGACGCCGAACAGGCCGTCGTGGGAGCCGAGCTGGTTGCCGTCCGTGGAGATCCACAGGTTGCCGTGCGGGTCGAACGCCACGTTGTCCGGGCAGGAGATCGGGCTGACCTTGTCCTTCGGGAATCCCGCGAAGTAGGTCGCCGGGTCGTTCGGGTCACCGGCCACCAGGAACAGCCTCCAGGCGAAGCCGTCGCCGGCCGGGTCGTCGAAGTTCTCGGCGAGCTCCAGGATCTGGCCGTGCTTGTTCAGGTTGCGCGGGTTGGCCTCGGTGGCGCCTTCCTTGCCCGCCTTGCCCCGGTCGGTGTTGTTGGTCAGGGCGACGTAGACGCGGCCGGTGCGCGGGGAGGGCTCGACGTCCTCGGGGCGGTCCATCTTCGTGGCGCCCACCTTGTCGGCGGCCTGGCGCGTGAAGACGTAGACCTCCTCGGCGGTCATGCCCTCGACGTGCGAGACGTTGCCCGTGGCCAGCTTGATCCACACGCCGGAACCGTCGAACTCGCCGTCGTCGGGCAGCTTGCCCGACCCGTCGAGGGCCGCGGCGGGGGAGTCGCCCGTGAGCTTGGCGACGTACAGGGTGCCCTCGTCGAGCAGCGTGAGGTTGTGCTCCTTCGCCGCGCGCGAATCGCCCTTCTTCATCTGCTTCGACGAGACGAACTTGTAGAAGTAGTCGAAGCGCTCGTCGTCGCCCATGTAGACGACCGGACGGCCGTCCTCGGTCAGGCGGGGCTGGGCGGCCTCGTGCTTGAAGCGGCCCAGCGCGGTGCGCTTGCGCGGGACGGAGTGCGGGTCGTACGGGTCCAGCTCGACGACCCAGCCGAAGCGGTGCGACTCGTTGGGCTCCTGCGCGACGTCGAAGCGCTTGTCGAACCGCTCCCACTTGCGCTCGGAGGCACCGGTGGTCATGCCGTAGCGCTTGAGGCGGGCGGCCTGGACGGGGTCGGTGACCTGGCCGGCGTTGGCGAAGTACTGGTTGAAGTTCTCCTCGCCGTGGAGGGTGGTGCCCCACGGAGTGGTGCCGCCGGCGCAGTTGTTGAGGGTGCCGAGCACCTTGGTGCCGGTGGCGTCCACGGAGGTCTTCAGCAGCGCGCCGCCCGCGGCCGGGCCGGTCATCTTGAACTCGCTGGTGGCGGTGAGGCGGCGGTTGAGCTGGTGGCGGGTGACCGCGGTCAGCTTGCCGCTGCGGTGGTCCTCCTGGACGACGACCACGGACAGGCCGTGCGCGGCCCAGGCGATCTCGACCTGCTCGCGGGTGGGGTTCGCCGGGTCGTAGCCCTTGAACATGAGGATCTCGTCCGTGTACTCGTGGTTGGCCACGAGCAGCTGCTGGCGCTCGTAGCCGCCGCCGAGCGGGAGCAGGCTGAGGAAGTCGTTGTTGTACCCGAACTGCCCGGCCTGGGCGGCGGCGGTCTGCTTGTCCGGGTTGAAGCCGGGGGCGCCCTTGATGATCGGCTCGCCCCAGCGGATGACCACGTTCTGCTCGTGGCCCTCGGGGACGGTGACCTTGTCGTCGGTGTTGGGCGCGACCGGCTTGAAGCGCAGGCCGCGGGCGGCCTGGCCGGCGTCCTTGGCGCCGGAGGCGGCCTCGGTGGCGTTGGCGCTCTGGCCGCCGGAGCCGGCGCCGAGGGTGACGGCGGTGCCCGCGGCCGTGGCGACCGTGACCACGGCGGCCGAGCGCAGCATCGAGCGGCGGGAGTACGCGCGGGCGATGACGTCCCCGGCGTACTCGTTGTCACTGGTGTTGGGCACCTCGTGGAAGCAGGCGTCGCCGCAACGGTAGCGACAGGTGAGAGCGGAACGGCCGCCCCCATGCGGGTTGCCTATGAGCGGCAGGAGCTTGCGCACGAGTGTCCTCCGAGTAGCTGCGTGGGCGCCGACAACCTGTCGGAACGATCCAGCGGTGACGCTAGGCGCGGGTTGCGCCGATGCGGCGGCGCGCGGATGAACGATCGGTGAACCCGGCACGGCGGGCGGACAGTTCGGCGCGGGTGCGGCACCCGCTGCGGGGCCGGTGCGGCGGCATCCGGAGGCCGGACACCACGAAAGGTGCCCCTGCCGAAGATCCAGCCAGGCGGCCGATAACCTTACGTGTCCACTCTGGGCAGGGATCATCCGCGCAGCACGGACAAATGACGTACACACTCATGCGAAAGGCCTGGCCCATGGGTATTCGGAGCTTGTTGCGCAAGGTGTTCGGACGGTCTGCGGAAGCCGTTCCGGAGGCTTCGGACGCCCATTCCGCGGGCCTCCCGAGCCAGGCGGAACGCACCCCGCTGGACGCGGCGGCGGAACTGGTCGCGGCGTCCTTCGACAATCCGACGGTTCCGCCGCAGTCCACTCCGCGGGACCGTGAGCCGGGGACGGTCCTCACCGCTCCGGCGCCGCCGGCCGACCCGACGGTCCCGGAGGCCCGCCGCGCCCCGGCGGAGCCGAAGCCGTCTCCGGCCGAGCCGGTTGCCGCCGAGCCGGTTGCGGTAGAGGCCGAGCCTGCTCCGGCCGAGCCCGTCGCCGAGGCCGTTGCCGTCGAGGCCGAGCCGGTGGCCGCCGAGGCCGTTGCCGTCGAGGCCGAGCCCGTCGCGGAGGCCGAGCCGGTCGCCGAGGTCGTGGAGCCCGTTGCCGCCGAGGCGGAGCCGGTCGCCGAGGCCGAGCCCGTGGCGGAGGTCGTGGAGCCGGTTGCGGTCGAGGCTGTTGCCGAGGCGGAGCCCGTCGCGGCCGAGCCCGTTGCGGAGCCCGTTGCAGTCGAGGCTGTTGCCGAGGCGGAGCCCGTCGTCGCCGAAGCCGTTGCCGTCGAGGCCGAACCCGTCGCCGAGGTCGTGGAGCCCGTTGCGGTCGAGGCCGAGGCCGAGCCGGTTGCGGCCGAGCCCGTGGCCGTCGAAGCCGAGCCCGTCGCCGAGGCGGAGCCCGAGCTCGTCGCCGCCGAAGCCGAGCCCGTCGAGGCCGTCGCCGAGGCCGAGCCGGTTGCGGCCGAGCCGAGCCCGAGCTCGTCGCCGCCGAAGCCGAGGCCGTCGCCGCCGAAGCCGAGCCCGTCGAGGCCGATCCGGAGGCCGTCACCGAGCCTGTCGCCGTCGAGGGCGGCGGGCCCGCGCTCGCGCCGGCCAGGGTGAAGCGGGAGGCGCCCGGGATCGCCGGGGCGTACAAGGCCGCCGGGCAGGTGCTGCGCAGCAAGGGCAAGGCCGGGGCGCGCGCCAAGGTGTACCTCGTCCTGGACCGCTCCGGCTCGATGCGCGGGTTCTACAAGGACGGCAGCGCCCAGTACCTCGCCGACCACGCCCTCGCCCTGGCCGCGCACCTCGACGAGCAGGCGACCGTGCACACGGTGTTCTTCTCCACGGAGCTGGACGGCGCCGCCGACCTGACGCTCGCCGCCCACGAGGCCGGCTGGGTGGAGGCCCGGCACGCCGAACTCGGCCGCATGGGGCGCACCAGCTACCACGTGGCCGTGGAAGCGGTCGTCGAGCACTACCAGAAGGACGGTGGCGAGGGCCCGGCCCTGGTCGTCTTCCAGACCGACGGCGCTCCCGACAACCGCCAGCCCGCCAAGGCGGCCCTGGCCGAGGCGGCCGCCACCGCACCCGGCATCCACTGGCAGTTCGTCGCCTTCGGTGACCACGACGCCAAGGCCTTCGACTTCCTGCGCAAGCTGGACGCCGAGAACGCCGGGTTCTTCCACGCCGGCCCGGCCCCCGCCGAGCTGACCTCCGCCGCCCTCCTCAAGGGCGTCCTGGAGCGTTTCTAGTCCGCAGCAGCACGAAGGGCCCGGGATCCACTGGATCCCGGGCCCTTCGTCACGTGCGGCCCGACTAGCGCGCGGCGTCCGGGTGGACGGCCTCGGCGACCGGCTTGGCCTCCGACGGCTTCGTCTCCACCGGCTTGCGCAGCGCGATGTTCAGCTCGCGCAGACGGGACTCCTCCAGCACCGTCGGCGCGCCCATCATCAGGTCCTGCGCGTTGCCGTTGAGCGGGAAGGCGATGGTCTCGCGGATGTTCGGCTCGTCGGCCAGCAGCATCACGATGCGGTCGACGCCCGGGGCGATGCCACCGTGCGGCGGGGCGCCGAGGCGGAACGCGCGGAGCATGCCCGCGAACTCGCGCTCGACGGTCTCGGCCTCGTAACCGGCGATCTCGAAGGCCTTCAGCATGACCTCGGGCTCGTGGTTGCGGATGGCGCCGGAGGACAGCTCGATGCCGTTGCAGACGATGTCGTACTGCCAGGCCAGGATGTCGAGCGGGTCCTTCTCCTCCAGGTCCTTCATGCCGCCCTGCGGCATGGAGAACGGGTTGTGGGAGAAGTCGATCTTGCCGGTCTCCTCGTCCTTCTCGTACATCGGGAAGTCGACGATCCAGCAGAAGCGGAAGACGTTCTCCTCGAACTGCCCGGCACGCTTGGCGGCCTCGACGCGGACGCCGGACATGATCTTGGAGACCTCGTCGAACTCGCCCGCGCCGAAGAACACGGCGTGACCGGGGACCAGGCCCAGGCGCTCGGTGAGGACCTTGAGGTTCTCCTCGGTGAGGAACTTGGCGATCGGGCCCGTCAGGCCGCCGTCCTCGCCGACGCGGACCCAGGCCAGGCCCTTGGCGCCCAGCGAGATCGCGTACTCGCCGAGGCCGTCGAAGAACTTGCGCGGCTGCGCGGCGGTGTCGGGGACGGCCAGCGCGCGCACGTGCTTGCCCGCGAAGGCCTTGAACTCCGAGCCCTCGAACACGTCGGTGATGTCGACGAGTTCCAGCTTGGCGCGCAGGTCGGGCTTGTCGTTGCCGTACTTGAGCATCGACTCGCGGAAGGGGATCCGCGGGAAGGGGGAGGTGACCTCGCGGCCGCCGCCGAACTCGGTGAAGAGCTCGGTCATCAGGCGCTCGATCGGCTGGAAGACGTCCTCCTGCTCGACGAAGGACATCTCCACGTCGAGCTGGTAGAACTCGCCCGGCGAACGGTCGGCGCGGGCGTCCTCGTCGCGGAAGCACGGCGCGATCTGGAAGTACCGGTCGAAGCCGGAGATCATCAGCAGCTGCTTGAACTGCTGCGGGGCCTGCGGCAGGGCGTAGAACTTGCCCGGGTTCAGGCGGGAGGGGACCACGAAGTCACGGGCGCCCTCGGGGGAGGTCGCGGTGAGGATCGGGGTCGCCATCTCGTTGAAGCCGAGGGCCACCATCTTGTGACGGATCGCGGCGATGACCGCGGACCGCAGCATGATGTTGCGGTGCATGCGCTCGCGGCGCAGGTCGAGGAAGCGGTACTCCAGGCGCCGCTCCTCGTTCACACCGTCGTCGGTGTTGATCGTGAAGGGCAGCGGGGCGGCCGCGCCGAGCACCTCGACGTCGGAGACCTCGATCTCGATCTCGCCGGAGGGCAGCTCGGGGTTGACGTTGTCCGCGCCGCGGGAGACGACCTTGCCGTCGATCCGGACGACGGTCTCCTTGGAGACGCTGCTCAGTGCCTCGTTCGCGGCGGTGCCGGGCCGGGCGACGAGCTGCGTGATGCCGTAGTGGTCACGCAGATCGATGAAGAGGATGCCGCCCAGGTCTCGACGGTTGTGCAGCCAGCCGCTCAGCCGGACGTCGGAGCCGACGTCAGAGGCGCGGAGCTCGCCGCAGGTGTGGGACCTGTACCGATGCATCAGTCATCCAGTTCTTCGCGATACCAGGGTGGATTCAACCCTCACAAGGTTACCGTCCGGGCGGGGGGCCGGTCGGGCACGCCCGCCGGGCCCGCTGGAGAGGCACCACGGGGGGATGACCTGTAAAGATGACCAGGTGCGCACCGAGGACGTCCTGGCCGCCATCGCGACGGGCCTGTGGCGGTGGGACAACGCCTCCGGGACGGTCACCCTCGACGGCGAGGCCGCCCGGCTGCTCGGGCTGCCCGCGGAGCCCGTGGTGCTGCCGGAGGTCGCCGTGCGCTCCCGCTTCCACCCGGTGGACTGGAACGAGATCAACGGGATCGTCACCCTCGCGGTGGCCGAGGGCACCCTCGCCGAGGCCCGGCTGCGGATCATGGACGAGGACGGGCGGGTGCTGCGGACCGTACGCAGCCGCTCGAAGCCGCTGGAGAACCGGACCGCCGACGGGCGCGTGGACTACGAGCTGCTCGGCACGATCCAGGAGATCGCCGAACCCCAGCCCGGCACCACGGCCGTGCACACCCCGATCACCGGCGACTGGCGGCGCTCCCGCGAGGCGTTCCTGCTGGACGCCGGCCGGGCCCTGGCGGAGGCCCGGTCCACGGCCGAGGTGCTGCGGGTCGCGGCCTCGCTGTCCATGCCCGGCTTCAGCCCCGACGGACTGGCCGTCTTCGGCGTGGCCGGGGAGCGGCTCTCGGTCATCGGGCACCACGGGCACGGTCCCGGGGACGAGGGCCCGTTCGCGGAGATGCGGCTGGACACCGACTACCCGGCCGCGGAGGTCGTCCGTACCGGCCGGGCGATCTACCTGCCCACCCCCGAGGACTACAAGCGGCGCTTCCCCGCCACCTGGCCGCTCGCGCAGGACTTCGGGCGGGTGTCCTGGGCCTTCCTGCCGCTGATCGTGGCCGGGCGGACCATGGGTGCCTGGATGGCCGCCTTCAAGCACCCGGTGTCCTTCTCCCCCGACGAGCGGTCCGTCCTGACGACGGTGGCCCGGATGCTGGCCCAGGCCCTCCAGCGGGCCGGGGTGGCCGAGTCCGAGCGGGAGCTCACCACCGGTCTGCAACGCTCGATGATGCCGCAGCTCGGCCCGGAGATCCCCGGCATGACGATCGCCGCCCGGTACGTCCCGACCGGCGGCGGCCTCCAGGTCGGCGGTGACTGGTACGACATGATCCCGCTGCCCTCGGGCCGGTTCGCCCTGGTCATCGGGGACGTGCAGGGCCACGACGTGCGGGCGGCCGGGCTGATGGGCCAGCTGCGGATCGCGGTGCGGGCGTACGCCTCGGAGGGCCACCGCCCCGACGCGGTGCTCTCCCGCGCCTCGCGCTTCCTCGCCGGACTGTGCTCCTCGCAGGAGGGCGACGCGTACGGGGACGACGGCGCGGACAGCGGCGCGGGTGCGGGCGCGGGCCCCGGTGCGGACGCGGACGCGGACGCGGACTTCCGCAGCCCGCGCTTCGCGACCTGCCTGTACGTGGAGTGCGATCCGCAGACCGGCGTGCTGGAGGTGGCCCGCGCCGGCCACCCCGACCCCGCGGTCCGGATGACGGACGGCACCGTCCTGATGCGCCCCACCGCGGGCGGTCTGCCCCTCGGGATCGTCCCCGACACCGACTACCCGACGACCCGGTTCACCCTGGAACCCGGCGAGACGATGATGCTGTGCACCGACGGGCTCATCGAGACCGGCGGGCACGACCTCGACACGGGCTGGGCCCGGCTGCGCGCGGTCCTGGAGTCCGAGACGCCCGGCGCGCAGGACCGGGGGCCCGGGCACGGGCAGCCCGGTCACGCCGAGTCAGCGCGCCCCGAGCCCGGGCACCTGGAGAAGCTGGCCGACCTGCTGGTCCAGGCCGTGCACGGCCCGTCCTCGCACCACACCACCGGTCCACTGGCCGACCGGCGCGAGGACGACATAGCCGTGGTCCTGCTGTGGCGCGAGAGCGCGGACTGCGGGTGCGGCACCCCGCAGCGCCCGTCGCGCCCCGCGCGCCGCACCATGCTGACGGTGGCCCAGGCGGAACCGGAGCGGATCGCGGGCGCCCGCCGGCAGGTCCGCGAGCTGCTGCACGACTGGGCGGACGCCGAGCAGGTGGACTCGGCGGTGCTCATGGTCTCCGAAATGGTGACGAACGTACTCATGCACACGGACGGCGACGCGCTGCTGGTGGCCGAGGCCGTGGGCGAGCTCGGCGAGCGGCGGCTGCGCATCGAGGTCGCGGACGCCAGCGACGAGCTCCCGCACAAGCGGCAGCCGGGCGAGATGGCCTCCAGCGGCCGCGGCGTCCTGCTGATGGAGATGCTCGCCGACACCTGGGGCGTGGATCCGCGCGGCGAGGGCAAGTCCATCTGGTTCGAGCTCGCCGAGCAGTCGAAGGCGGATCCCGACCCGCTGGACTGACCGCGGCGGCCTTCGGGGTGGTCCCGGACTGCGGGCCCGGTACGCCGCCCTGGCGCCCGGGCCCGTGCAGGAGACCTGACGGCTCCCTGCTGCTGCCCGCCGTTTCCTGCTGTGCCTGCTGTGCCTGCTACTTCGTCCGCGCGGTGGTGGGTACGGTGCCCAGCCGGCCCGCCTGGAAGTCGTCGAAGGCCTGCTGGAGTTCGTGCTTGCTGTTCATCACGAACGGCCCGTAGTGCGCCATCGGTTCGCGGATCGGACGCCCGCCGAGGATGACGACCTCCAGGTCCGGGCTGTTCGAGTCCTGCGAGACGTCCGCCCGCACGGTGAGCGAGCCGCCCTCGCCGAAGACGGCGGTCTGCCCCGTGTGGACGGGGCGGCGCTCCTCGCCGACGGAGCCGCGCCCGGCCAGGACGTAGACCAGGGCATTGAAGTCCTCGCGCCACGGCAGGGTGATCTGAGCCCCCGGGGTGACGGTCGCGTGGACCATCGTGATCGGGGTGTGGGTGATGCCCGGGCCCTCGTGGCCGTCGAGTTCACCGGCGATCACGCGGAGCAGGGAGCCGCCGTCCGGGGTGGACAGCAGCTGGACCTGGCCGCCGCCGATGTCCTGGTAGCGCGGGGGCATCATCTTGTCGGAGGCCGGGAGGTTCACCCACAGCTGGAGGCCGTGGAAGAGCCCTCCGGACAGGACCAGGGACTCCGGCGGGGCCTCGATGTGCAGGAGGCCGGAACCGGCGGTCATCCACTGGGTGTCGCCGCCGTTGATGATTCCGCCGCCGCCGTTGCTGTCCTGGTGGACGAAGGTTCCGTCGATCAGGTAGGTGACGGTCTCGAAGCCGCGGTGCGGGTGCCACGGCGTGCCCTTCGGCTCGCCCGGCGCGTACTCCACCTCACCCATCTGGTCCATCATGATGAACGGGTCGAGGTACTGGTAGTTGATCCCCGCGAACGCGCGGCGCACCGGGAATCCCTCACCCTCGAACCCACCGGGAGCGGTGGTGACGGCCAGCACCTTGCGCGGGACGACCGCCTGCGGCTCGGCCACACGGGGGAGCGTCAACGGGTTCTCAACAGTCACTGCGGGCATGGTCAGGACCTCCTTCTGCGTCGAGTTTAGTTGAAACTCGAACTTTCTGCCACACCTGCGCTCAACGGGAAGAACCCCGGGGTAATTCCCCGCCCGGACCCAACCCTTCGGCGGGACGCCGCGTCCTACCCAAGGTGATGGACCTCTTCAGCTTCGATGACGTCTCCAACGACGACGAGCAGACGGGAACCCGCAGGCAGGGACCCCTGTGGCGGCACGCCCTGGCCGCGGTGGCGATCACCGTCTGCGGACTCGGGTTCGGCTGGGCGGCCTCGGCCTGGCGGCTGGGGCCGCCCGAATACGGCATCCCCAGTGCCGCCCCCGGCTCCCCCTGGGCCCTGCTCGCCGTCTGCGGCGCCGTCGGACTGGCCGCCGCAGCGCTGCTGCGCGGCGCCTCGGCCCGGATCCCGGTCTACGGGCCCGGCCGCGTCGGCTTCGTCCTGGTGTTCCTGGGGACCCGGCTGGCCCTCGGCTTCCGCCCGGAGCCGGGCCCGCTGGCCGCCGGGGCGGCCGCCGTCCTGGCCGCCGCCGCGGCCTGGTGCGCCTTCGCCGCCTGGACCCACCACCGCGCGGGCAGCCCCGGCGCGGACGGCGCCGGCGCCCTGCGCCCCGGCGCGGACGGCCCCACCGGCGGTCCGGACCCCGCCTGAGGGGCAAGCATCCGCCCGGCCACGGCGCGCAGGGGTCCGCCGCCGCCGGGACCCCCGTGCCCGGCGGCGGCGGGGGGGGAAGGCCCCGCTGCCGCCGATGCTCCGCCGCCCGGGCAGCCGCCGCCATCCTTTCGGCCCTGCCCGAATCAATCGGCCGGCTCATCGGCCGGCTCCTCGGCCGGCCGGCCCGGGACCGGATCAGCCCCCGCTGCGCAGCAGGTCCACGCCCAGCCCGGTCGCCGCGTGCAGCACCGCCTTGCCGTCGCGCTCGGTGGTGATCAGGCCCGCCGCGCGCAGGGTGCGGGTGTGCTCGGAGACCGAGGGGAGGGAGATGCCCAGGTCACGGGCCAGCTCGCTGGTGCTGCGCCGGTCGGTCAGCAGGTGGAGCACGGCCGCCCGGGTCCGGCCCAGCAGGGCGTCCAGCGAGCCCTCGGCCCCGCCCGGGGAGACCAGCGGCAGGGGGGTCAGCGCCGGGTAGACCAGCACGTGCGAACCGTCCGGCAGACCCGCCAGCAGCGGGCGCCCGGTCCAGAACGCCGAGGGCATCAGGGTCAGCCCGCGCCCGCCCAGCACCGCCTCGAAGTGCGGCCGTCCGGACACCTCGAAGACCGTGCCGGTCCAGCGGGCCGCCGGGTGGGTGCTGGCCAGGGCCGCCTTGATGCCGTGCCCGGCCAGCAGCCTGGCCCGCCAGGCCACGTCCGCCCGGAAGGACTGCCGTATCCCGCCCCAGCGCGGGGCGATCACCGTCCGGTGCGCCGCCCTCAGCGCCCCGTCCAGCAGGGCCCAGGCCTCCCGGTCCTGCCCCCACAGGGCGCGCAGCCAGCCCCCGGGGTCGCCGCCGCTGCGGCTGCGGGCCACCGCCCGCGCGAGCTCCGCGTGCGCAAGGCCCCGCCCGGCCTCCCGTACGGCGTCCAGCGCCGCATCGAGGTCCCTTACGGGAGGTTCCAGGAAGCCGGGGTTGTCGCCGTCGGGCCGCAGCAGCTCCAGGAGCGGCAGGGCCTGCGGCGGGAGCTCGCGGGCCAGCCGGTGGCGCCAGCGGCCGAAGACGGCCGGTTCGTCGGTCCGCTGCCCGGCCACCAGGGCGAGGCAGAGCTCGACCAGCGGCATCGGTTCGGCGGCGAAGGTGACGTCGAGCAGGTCCTCCGCGCTGAAGTGCACCCTGAGCACGTCCCGCCCCCCGCCGGTCGTCAGCCGTACATGCGGCGCATGGCGTAGTCGACCATCTGCTCGACCGCCTTCGCGTCGAAGACCATGCGGTGGTCGCCCTCCATGTCGAGGACGAAGCCGTAACCGGTGGGCAGCAGGTCGATCACCTCGGCACCGGTGATCACGAAGTACTTGGACTCCTTGCCGGCGTACCGGCGCAGCTCCTTGAGCGTCGTGAACATCGGGATGACCGGCTGCTGCGTGTTGTGCAGGGCCAGGAAGCCCGGGGTGTCGCCGCGCGGGCAGTAGACCTTCGACGTGGCGAAGATCTGCTGGAAGTCCTCGGCGGACAGCGAACCGGTCGTGAAGGCCCGTACCGCGTCGGCGAGCGACGGCGGCGAGGGCTCGGGGTACAGCGGCTGCTCGCCGTACCCGCCGGCCATCTGCTGCGGGGCGGCGTACTGCTGCCCTGCGCTCACGTTCTGGTCGTAGCCGTACATGAGGCGAAGCCTACCGAGCGGCTCGGCGGGCCAGGCGCGCAATCGAGCCAGGCTTGATGCTGGTCACAGTCGGCGCGAAGGGTTGCGTCTTATTACCCGCGGGTAGCATCATGTCGTTACCGATTGGTATGTACGAGGAACCTGTCTCCCCGAGCCTTAACGGAGCCGTCGCCATGGGGCACTACAAGTCGAATCTCCGCGACATCGAGTTCAACCTCTTCGAGGTGCTCGGCCGCGACAAGCTGTACGGCACCGGTCCCTTCGAGGAGATGGACACCGAGACCGCCAAGAGCGTCCTGTCCGAGCTGGCCCGCCTCGCCGAGAACGAGCTGGCCGCCTCCTTCGAGGACGCCGACCGCAACCCGCCGGTCTTCGACCCGGCCACCAACACCGCGCCGGTCCCGGCCTCCTTCAAGAAGAGCTACGAAGCCTTCATGGACTCGGAGTACTGGCGCCTGGGCCTGCCCGAGGAGATCGGCGGCACCACCTCGCCCCGCTCCCTCATCTGGGGCTACGCGGAGCTGCTGCTCGGCTCGAACCCGGCCATCTGGATGTACTCCTCCGGCCCGGCGTTCGCCGGCATCCTCTTCGAAGAGGGCAACGAGGCGCAGAAGAAGGTCGCCCAGATAGCCGTCGAGAAGCGCTGGGGATCCACCATGGTCCTCACCGAGCCGGACGCCGGCTCGGACGTGGGCGCCGGCCGCACCAAGGCGATCGAGCAGGCCGACGGCTCCTGGCACATCGAGGGCGTGAAGCGCTTCATCACCTCCGGTGAGCACGACATGGAGGAGAACATCCTCCACTACGTCCTCGCCCGCCCCGAGGGCCACGGCCCCGGCACCAAGGGCCTGTCCCTCTTCCTGGTACCGAAGTTCCACTTCGACTGGGAGACCGGCGAGCTGGGCGAGCGCAACGGCGTCTACGCCACCAACGTCGAGCACAAGATGGGCCTGAAGGCCTCCAACACCTGCGAGATGACCTTCGGCGACCAGCACCCCGCAAAGGGCTGGCTGATCGGCGACAAGCACGACGGCATCCGCCAGATGTTCATGATCATCGAGTTCGCCCGGATGATGGTCGGCACGAAGGCCATCGCCACCCTCTCCACCGGCTACCTCAACGCGCTGGAGTACGCCAAGGAGCGCGTGCAGGGCCCGGACCTGGCCAACTTCATGGACAAGACCGCGCCCAAGGTCACCATCACGCACCACCCCGACGTGCGCCGCTCCCTCATGACGCAGAAGGCGTACGCCGAGGGCATGCGCGCCCTCGTCCTGTACACCGCCTCCGTCCAGGACGAGATCCAGGTCAAGCAGGCCGCGGGCGAGGACGCCTCCTCCCTCATCGGCCTGAACGACCTGCTCCTGCCGATCGTCAAGGGCTACGGCTCCGAGAAGTCCTACGAGCAGCTCGCCCAGTCCCTCCAGACCTTCGGCGGCTCCGGGTACCTCCAGGAGTACCCGATCGAGCAGTACATCCGCGACGCCAAGATCGACACCCTCTACGAGGGCACCACGGCCATCCAGGGCCAGGACTTCTTCTTCCGGAAGATCGTCCGCGACCAGGGCGCCTCGCTGAACGTGCTCTCCGAGACGATCAAGAAGTTCCTGGCCGAGGCCCCCGGCGGCGACGACCTCGCCCCGGCCCGCGACGCGCTCGCCAAGGCGGCCGTCGACCTGGAGGCCATCGTCGGCCAGATGATCGTCGACCTCACCGCCACCGGCGAGGACGTCAAGAACATCTACAAGGTCGGCCAGAACACCACCCGCCTGCTGATGGCCTCCGGCGACGTCGTCGTCGGCTACCTGCTGCTCAAGGGCGCCGCCGTGGCCGCCGAGAAGCTGGCAGGCGCCTCCGCCAAGGACGTGGCCTTCTACACCGGCAAGATCGCCGCCGCGAAGTTCTTCGCCGGCCAGGTCCTGCCCGGCGTCTCGGTCCAGCGCCAGCTCGCCGAGGTCGTCGACAACTCCCTCATGGAGCTCGACGAGGCCGCCTTCTAAGCAGCGCCCCGACGCGCCGCCCCGCACGACGGGGAGCCACGTACAGCAGCGGCCGGACCCTCCGCACGGGGGCCCGGCCGCTCACGTACAAGCCCCTGTCCTGCGACTTTCCCCGATGTCAGCCGTTCATGGGACGCTCGTACGCATGAGTCCACAGGATCAGCACGGCAGCAGGGGGTACTCCGTCCCGACCGGACGGCCGTACGCCCTCAAGGAGCTGCAAGCGAGCCTGGGCAGCCTCGGCGACCACCTCCGGGAGCTGTACGACGGCGCCCACCCCGCCGAGTACGACGGCATCGCCGACGCCCTCTACGTGGCCTTCCAGACCGCCGCCGGACTCGCCCCCGCCAAGAGCTACACCGGCTGCTCCCTCCACCCCAACGGCGCCCTCGACCCCGAGGCCCCCGACGGCTGGGGCCGCTGCCTCCTGTGCAACGACCGGCGCCGCCTCGGACTGCGCGGCACCGGCGCCCGCGCCGTCGCCGCCCCGCCCGCCGGGGAACAGCGCCGGCTCGGCTACCCCGTACCGGAACCCCCGTACAACCTCGACGTCCTGCGCACCTGGCTGCGCACCGTCGAGGACCAGCGCTTCCACCTGGGGCTGTCCTCGCCCGCCGAGGACTTCGTCCGCATCGCCGACGACCTGCACCGCGCCTTCATCGTCGCCCGCGAACTCTCCCGCCCGCGCAACGCCTCGGGATGCTCCGAGCACCCCGGCGCACCCATCGACCCGGACGCGCCCCCCGGCGAGGCCTGTATCTTCTGCGCCGGACGCAAGAGGCGCGCGCAGCGCTCCGCGCAGACCCCGGAGATGCTCCCGCGCATCCGCCGGGGCGAGCGCAGGCAGCTGCAGCGCAGATTCGAGCGTCCGCCGGGCTGAGAGTCGCACGGGACCGCAGATCACCACCCCCGCGGACCCGGACTCCTGCCATCCGCCGCAGTCCGGCCATGACGAACACGACCGTCGTTAAGGTGAACCACATGAGCTCTCCCGCCCGCTTCGACCGCGGCCACACCGACGATCTGATGACCTTTTTGACGGCCAGTCCGTCGCCGTACCACGCCGTGGCCAATGCGGCCGAGCGGCTGGAGAAGGCAGGCTTCAGGCAGTTGTCGGAAACGGACGCCTGGGATGCGGGAACCGGGGGCAAGTTCGTGCTCCGCGGCGGCGCACTCATCGCCTGGTACGTCCCGGAGGGCGCGGCCGCGCACACCCCCTTCCGGATCGTCGGTGCCCACACCGACTCCCCGAACCTGCGCGTCAAGCCGCTGCCGGACACGGGCTCGCAGGGCTGGCGGCAGATCGCCGTCGAGATCTACGGCGGCACCCTGCTCAACACCTGGCTCGACCGGGACCTCGGCCTCGCGGGACGGCTGACCCTGCGGGACGGCACCGAACACCTGGTCAACGTGGACCGCGCCCTGCTGCGCGTCCCCCAACTGGCCGTCCACCTCGACCGGTCGGTGAACACCGAGGGCCTCAAGCTGGACAAGCAGCGGCACATGCAGCCGATCTGGGGCCTGGGAGAGGTCCAGGAGGGCGACCTGATCTCCTTCCTGGAGGAGGAAGAGGGCCTGCCCCAGGGCTCGGTGGCCGGCTGGGACCTGATGGTCCACTCCATCGAACCCCCCGCCTACCTGGGCCGCGACCGCGAGCTCCTCGCCGGCCCCCGGATGGACAACCTGCTGTCGGTGCACGCCGGGGTCGCCGCGCTGGCCGCCGCCGCCTCCGGCGCGGGCGCCGGGAAGCTCGAACACATCCCGGTGCTGGCCGCGTTCGACCACGAGGAGAACGGCTCGCAGTCGGACACCGGCGCGGACGGCCCCCTGCTGGGCAACGTGCTGGAACGTTCAGTCTTCTCGCGCGGCGGCTCGTACGAGGACCGCGCCCGCGCCTTCGCCGGCACCGTCTGCCTGTCCTCGGACACCGGCCACGCCGTGCACCCCAACTACGCCGAGCGCCACGACCCTTCGCACCACCCGCGCGCCAACGGCGGCCCGATCCTGAAGGTCAACGTCAACCAGCGGTACGCGACGGACGGCAGCGGGCGCGCGGTGTTCGCGAACGCCTGCGAGCGGGCCGGAGTGCCGTGGCAGACCTTCGTCTCCAACAACGCGATGCCCTGCGGCACGACGATCGGCCCGATCACCGCCGCCCGCCACGGCATCCAGACCGTCGACATCGGCGTCGCGATCCTCTCCATGCACAGCGCGCGCGAACTGTGCGGCGCCGAGGACCCGTACCTGCTCGCGAACGCCCTGGTCGCCTTCCTCGAAGGCTGAGCCGACGGCCCCGCCTCCCCGGACGGGCGTCCGGGGAGGCGGGAGCAGCCCCTACGCTCCGGCGTCCATGCCCGCGAGGACGAGCGGCAGGCGGCTCGCGCCGTCCCCGGTCACCGTCACCGGGACGCCCCAGTCCTGCTGGTGGACGTGGCAGGCCGGGTACTCGTTCGCCGGGTCGTCATCGCAGGACGCCGCCATCGCCGAGACGTGCAGCACGCCCTCGGTGACCTCCGGGTTCAGCTCCAGGTCCCGGAACAGGTCCGTCCCGGCGCCCTCCCCGGCCACCAGCAGTTCGGGCGGGGTCGAGGACACCAGCAGCCGCGTCGAGGGCCCGTAGCGGGTGTCGAGCTTCTGCCCGGCCGGCGCCTGGAACACCACGTCCAGCCGCAGCGAACCGGCCGCCACCTCGGTCGCGGCCCGCTGCGTCCGGTGCGCCACGGAATCCACCCGCACCGCCTCCTCCGGGAGCCGCAGCCGGGTCAGCCGGTGCCGGGCCGACTCGACCACCACGATGTCCTCGCCCACCAGCACGGCGTCGCTCGGCTCGCGCAGATCGGTGGCGAGGGTCGAGACCTGGCCGGTGGCGGGGTCGTAGCGGCGCAGCGCATGGTTGTACGTGTCGCACACCGCGACCGAACCGTCGGGCAACGCGGTCACCCCCAGCGGGTGCTGGAGCAGGGCCTGGCCGGCGTCCCCGTCCCGGTGGCCGAAGTCGAACAGGCCGGTGCCCACGGCCGAGGTGACGGCGTACCCCTCCTCGGTCGCGTGCACGTACCGCAGGGCGCTCGTCTCGGAGTCGGCCACCCACAGCCGGTCCCCGGCGGCCGCGAGCCCCGAGGGCTGCGCGAACCAGGCCTCGGCGGCGGGGCCGTCGAGCAGGCCCTCGTTGGTCGTCCCGGCCGCGACCTCGACCGTCCCGGACTCCGGGTCCCAGGTCCACAGCTGGTGCACCCCGGCCATGGCGATCCACACCCGGCCCTGCCACCAGGCCACGTCCCACGGCGAGGACAGGTCCACCTCCAGCGCGGGCCCGGAGGTGGGCGAACCCTGCCACCACTGGCGCCCGGTCCCGGCGACGGTCTCGACGGCACCGGTGGCGGGGTCGAAGCGGCGCAGCGCGTGGTTGACGGTGTCGGCGACGACGACGCTGCCGTCGGGCAGCAGCGCCAGCCCCTGCGGCTCGCTGAAGCTGTGGGCGGTGAACCCGCGCTCCCCGCTGCCGATGCGCCGTACGACGCTCTCCCCGTCGGCGGCCAGCTCCACGAGCTGGTGCCGCGTGGAGTCCGACACCAGGAAGGTCCCGCCGGGCAGCGCGAGCGCCTTGCCCGGGAACCGCAGGTCGGTCGCCACCGGCTCGGGCGCCACGTACGGCCCGTCCCCGCGCCGCAGGGTCCCCTTGGCCTCGTGCTCGGCCTCCAGCTCCTCGACGAGCCGCGCGATGGCGTGCGCGTGCCCCTCGCCGGCGTGCTGCGCCACGATGTACCCCTCGGGGTCGATCACGACGAGCGTGGGCCAGGCCCGTACGGCGTACTGCTTCCAGGTCGCCAGCTCGGGATCGTCGAGCACGGGGTGGTGCACCTCGTACCGCTCGACGGCATCGACCACGGCGGCGTGCTCGGCCTCGTGCACGAACTTCGGCGAATGCACCCCGACGATCACGACGGTGTCCCGGTGCTTCTCCTCCAGCTCGCGCAGCTCGTCGAGGACATGCAGGCAGTTAATGCAGCAAAAGGTCCAAAAATCAACAACAACGCACTTACCTCGCAGGTCAGCGAGGGTGAGCTCCTTGCCTCCGGTGTTCAGCCAACCACCCTTGCCGATCAGCTCAGGGGCACGGACACGGGCACGTCGGCGGGGCGCGGGCGCAGGGGTGGGCGCCGGGGCAGCATCGTTCATGCTTCAAGCTTGCCATCCGCCCGTGAAGGCAGGATCACGCCCGTACGAAGCGCCCGCTCAGGGCATACGCTCCACGACGGCGGCCTCCGAGAACTGCCATGGTGCTCAGGTAGCAGTGTCGGTTCCCGCCGGCTCTGCCCAATGGATCTGGATGCGCTGGCCTGCGCTAGGCCTGCGCCCCGAAGAGGGCGCTCAGGCGGGGCAGGCGGGCGGCGGTCTCCGTCTCGTCGTCGAAGTCGAAGTCCCAGTCGGGGTCCAGCGGCGGATAGCTGATCGTGAAGGAGTCCGCGGGGAGTTCGTGGCCGGTGGCCGACTCGTAGGCGGTCCAGGCGATCGAGAGGGCCTCCTCGTCCCACAGCTCCAGCCCCTCCCGCGCAGCCTCGCGGACCGCGGGGTGGGCGGCCAGGGAGTCCGGGTCGGCCAGGGCCCCTTCGAAGGTCTCCTGGCCCTGGGTGAGCAGCCAGCCGCGGAAGTAGTCGAAACCGTCGTCCGAGCAGCCGCCGTTGATCAGGTAGGCCGCGGCCCACAGCGGGCTGCGGTAGGACTCCGCCAGCAGGTCCCACAGCACCTGCTGGGCCGCGGCCACCTCCGCCTCCGGCAGGCCGGCGAGCAACGCCGAGGCGCGCTCCGCCACCCGGTCCGCCTCCGCCTGCTCGCGGGCCGTCTCGATCAGCTTCCAGAACGTCTGCTTGTCCATGGCCCGAGCCTGGCATCCGGCTCTGACATCAGGTGAGGAAGGAGTGGAGGGATGCGGCGAGTGCTGTGACGAAGGCGTCCTGGACCCCGGTGGGGAGGAGGTCCAGGGAGAGGTACGGGTTGAGGTCCTCCAGCTCCACCAGCAGGAGTTCGCCGGAGGGGGCCCGGCAGGCGTCCACGCGCTGGATGCCGTGGCCGAGGGTGTTCCAGTCGATGAAGGTGCGGGCGAAGGCGAGGTCGGCCGCGGTGGGGGCGTACGGCTGGAGGTCCCAGCGGCGGGCCGGGTCCGGGGCGTAGAGCGCGTACTGGAAGGCGTCGTCGACGAAGTAGAAGGAGACCTCGTAGGCGAAGTCCACGCGCGGCTGGACGAGGATCTCCCCCGCCGGGCCGGACGGGGTCGCGGTGAAGGTGAGGCCGATGGAGTCCGCGCCCTGCTTGGGCTTGACGGCGTACTCGGCCACCTGGGGGAGTTCGGAGAGCCGGGCCGGGTCGTCGACCGTGGGGATGACCGGGTAGCCGGCAGCGGTCAGGTCGAGGAGGTACTGCTTGCCCGCCATGTCGCCGCGGCCCGTGAGCGGGTTGTAGACGCGGGTCCCGGCGGCGAGGGCGGCCTTCCGGAAGGCGTCGTAGGCCTCCTGGTAGTGCAGGACCGGCCCGCTGTTGCGGACGATCACCGCGTCGAAGCCGGGCATCAGGGCCTGGGCGTCGCCGGGGTGGCACAGGGCCAGTTCGAAGTGCTCCCGCAGGCGGGACGTGAGGAATATGTCCTCGTCGCAGTAGCGGCGCCCGCGGGCCGGGTACGCCAGGTCGGTCACGTAGAGCAGGGGCATGACGGCAACCTATCGCGGGCAGCGATCAGGCATGAAATACCTCGTTCGGGACAAAGTGCTTGCCATCGGCGACGACTACTGGATCGAGGACGAGGGCGGCCGGCCCGCCTTCCTCGTCGACGGGAAGGCGCTGCGGGTCCGGGACACACTGGAGCTCAAGGACCCGGAGGGCCGGATCCTGATCACCCTGCGGGAGAAGGTGTTCTCCTTCCGCGACGCGATGACCCTGGAGCGGGAGCGGGACGGCCGTCAGCTCGCGGTGATCCGCAAGAAGCGGTTCTCGCTGCTCCGCAACCACTACCGGGTGACGCTGCTCGAAGGCACCGAGGTCGACGTGAGCGGGCGGATCCTGGACCGGGAGTTCAAGGTCGAGTACGAGGGGGAGCTGCTCGCCCTGGTCTCGCGGCAGTGGTACCGGCTCCGCGAGACCTACGCGGTGGACGTGATCCGCGAGGACGCGGACGCGGCGCTGCTGATCGCGGTGGCCGTGTGCGTGATCCGGATGGCGGAGAAGGAGCGGGAGGACGACACCCCCTAGCAACTAGCCGGACGAGGCGACGGCCACGATGCCGTAGAGGGTCATCACGGCCGTGGACAGGGCGATCAGGCTCGCGCAGCCGGCCCGCACCCAGGCGCCCGACGGGCTGCGGCGCGGGTCGGCGCCGCGGGCCAGCAGCAGGAGCACGGCCGACGGGATCAGCAGGAACATGCCGACGAGGTAGAGGACCACGCCCGCGGGAATCAGGACGACGGCCAGCCACAGGCAGATCCGGCGGAACCCGACGCGGTTGCGGACCAGGACGGGCGCCATGAGCGCGAGGAACGGGAAGACGAACGCGCCGGTGGTGCCGACGCCCAGGCTCCAGCCGGTGGCGAGTGCGCCCAGCAGCAGTGCGACGCCCGCGATCGCACGCTGCAGGGCGTGCACGTCCGGGTCCGCCGGGGCCTCGTGCTGAGCCTGCAGCCGTTCCCGTACGCGGGCCTCCGTCTGCGCCCAGGTCTGCTCGGGCTCCTGCTCCCGCGCCTGCGCCCCGCCCTGGTCGGCTCCGCCTGCCGTCGCCATGGCCCTCACCCCATCCGGTCGTACAGGTGAGCGTAGACGGAGGCCGGAAGGGGCCCGGAAGGGGCCTACGCGCGGCCCAGGCGGCGGTCCTTCAGGGCCGGGAACTGCTCGCGGGTGTCGGGGACCTTCGCCGGGTCGAGTTCCACGGTGAGGACGTCCTCGCCCGGGCCCGCCTCGGCCAGGACCTCGCCCCAGGGGTCCACGACGAGGCTGTGCCCGGCCTGCTCGACGCCCGCGTGGGTGCCGGCGAGGCCGCACGCCAGCACGTACGACTGGTCCTCGACGGCGCGGGCGCGGCTCAGCAGGGTCCAGTGCGAGCGGCGGCGCGCGGGCCAGCCGGCCGCGACCACCATCGTGGTGGCCCCGGCGTCGACCAGGCCGCGGAACAGCTCGGGGAAGCGCAGGTCGTAGCAGGTGGCGATGCCGAGGGTCTGCTCCGGCAGGGCCACGGTGGTCAGGGAGTCGCCGGGCGACATGAGCACCGCCTCGCCCTGGTCGAAGCCGAAGCGGTGGATCTTGCGGTAGGTGGCCGCGAGCTCGCCCGTGGGGGAGATCACGAGGGCGGTGTTGTAGAGCGAGCCGTCACCGGCGCGCTCGACGACGGAGCCCGCGTGCAGCCAGACCCCGGCGTCCTGGGCGGCCTTGGACATGGCTTCGAAGGTGGGGCCGTCGAGGGGTTCGGCCTCGGTCTCGAACTGCTCGTAGGCGAAGGCGCCGACGGTCCACAGCTCGGGCAGGACCACGAGGTCGGAGTCGGCCTGCTCCCGTACGAGATCGGCCACACGGGCCCGTCGGGAAACCACCGACTCGGCCTCATTCACAGCGATTTGGATCAGCGAGGCGCGCACAGTACCACCGTCCTGGCATTCAAGCCGTCAACTCGGGCCTACGATCGTCACACGAAAGCACTGCCGGGGTGCTCACCGGCAGCGTAGTTTTGGATGAGCCACTGCTTCCAGAACGCGCCACTGAACAGCACCGCGAGGGGTCCCGTTGACCGTCCATCCCAGCCTTCAGCCCTATGCCGACGCGTGGACGCATTCCATCGAGGCGATATCCGAGCTGGTCCTCCCCCTGGCCGAGGGCGAGTGGAACCGGGCCACCCCGTGCCCCGGCTGGTCGGTCCGTGACGTCGTGTCACACATCATCGGTATCGAATGTGAGCAGCTCGGGGACCCGCGGCCGATCCACACCGTGGCCCGGGACCTGCGGCACGTGGTGGACGAGTTCAGCCGGTACATGGAGGTGCAGGTCGACGTCCGCCGTCACCACACCGCCCCGGAGATGACCTCGGAGCTGGAGTACACCGTCATCCGCCGCTCCCGGCAGCTGCGCAACGAGAAGCGGGATCCGGCCACGATGGTGCGCGGTCCGCTGGGCGACCAGGTGACGCTGGAGCAGGCACTGCGGCTGCGGGCGTTCGACGTGTGGATGCACGAGCAGGACCTGCGCGCGGCCCTGGGCGCACCCGGGAACTGGGACGCGCCGGGGGCGTACGTGGCGCGGGACCTCCTGCTGGCCGGGCTGCCGAAGGCGGTCGCGAAGGGCGCGGGCGCCCCGGCGAACTCGGCGGTGGTCGTGGACGTGCACGGGCAGCTGGAGTTCATGCGGACGGTACGGGTGGACGCGGCGGGCCGCGGGACGCTGGACAAGGCCCCCTCGCTGGGCCCGGCCGTGACGCTGACCCTGGACTGGGAGACGTACGTCCGCCTGGCGGGAGGCCGGGTCCGCCCGCACTCCGTGGCGGACCGGGTGAAGGCGGAGGGCGACCCGGAGCTGGCGGAGGCCATCCTGGCGAACTTCGCGGTCACCCCGTAGCGGGCGGGCGCCGTCAGCGGTCGCCGGCGGGGGCCGGGGCGGTGGCGGGGGCGGGGGCCGGGATCACCGTACGGACCCGGTCGCGGTCCCTGTCGCGTTCGCGTTCCCGTTCCCGGGACAGGGCGCGGCCGCGCAGGCGGAGGATCTGCGTGATCCCCAGGGCCTCCAGCACGAACACCGTCGAGAAGGCGATGCGGTAGTCGTCGCCGGTGGCGTCGAGCAGGATGCCCACCGCCAGCAGGGTGGTCATCGAGGCGAGGAAGCCGCCCATGTTCGTGATCCCGGACGCGGTGCCCTGGCGTTCCGCCGGATTCGCCGGGCGGGCGAAGTCGAAGCCGATCATCGAGGCCGGGCCGCACGAGCCGAGCACCAGGCACAGGGTGACCAGCAGCCACATCGGCGCCCGGTCGCCCGGGTACACCAGCACCGCCGCCCACAGCAGCGCGGTCACGGCGACCGTGCCGAGGGCGAGGGGGATCCGCGAGGACTGGCGGCGGCCGACGACCTGGCCGTAGACCAGCCCGAGCGCCATGTTGGAGGCGACCACCAGGGTCAGCAGGCCGCCCGCGGTGGTCCGCGACAGCCCCTGCGCCTCGACCAGGAACGGCATGCCCCACAGCAGCAGGAACACCATCGCGGGGAACTGCGTCGTGAAGTGCACCCACAGCCCGAGGCGGGTGCCGGGTTCGCTCCAGGACTCCTTGATCTGGCGGCGGACGAAGCCGCCCCCGCCCCGCGGCAAGGAGGCCGGTCCGTGCCCTTCGGGGTGGTCGCGCAGGAACAGCACCAGCGGGACGAGGACCACCAGCCCGGCGACCGCGCTGCCCGCGAAGGCCGCCGTCCAGCCCACCCCGTGCAGGACGGGCGCGAGCACGAGGGTGGAGACGAGGTTGCCCGCCATGCCGACGAGCCCGGCCAGCTGGGCCATCAGCGGTGCCCGCCGGGCCGGGAACCAGCGGGTGCCGAGCCGCAGCACCGAGATGAAGGTCATCGCGTCGCCGCAGCCGAGCAGGGCCCGCGCGGCGAGCGCCATCCCGTACGAGGGGGAGAGCGCGAAGCCGAGCTGGCCCGCGGTGAAGAGCACCGCTCCCAGCGTCAGGACCTTCTTGGTGCCGAGCCGGTCCACCATCAGCCCCACGGGTATCTGCATGCCCGCGTAGACCAGCAGCTGGAGCAGCGAGAAGGTGGCCAGCGCCGAGGCGTTGACGTGGAAGCGGTCGGCGGCGTCGAGTCCGGCCACGCCCAGGCTGGTGCGGAAGATCACCGCCACGAAGTAGACGGCGACGCCGATGCCCCAGACGGCGACGGCCCGGCGCCCGCCGGGAGGGTCCAAGGGCACGGCCGGGGCCGTCCGCGCGGTCACCGGCCCGGCCCCCGCACCAGTGCCTCGACCCGTCCGATGTGCCCGCGCACGGCTGCGGCGGCCGCCGCCTCGTCCCCGGCGCGCAGAGCGTCCAGGATCTCGGTGTGCTCGGCCAGCGTCCGCTCCACCCGGTCGGGGTGGCCGTGCAGGAGGGCCACGCCCATCCGCAGCTGGCGGTCGCGGAGCTGGTCGTAGAGGCGGCACAGGATCTGGTTGCCGGCGCTGCGCACGATCTCGGCGTGGAAGGCCCGGTCGGCGGCCGTCATCGCGGCGAGGTCGCCCTCGGCTGCGTGCCTCTGCTGCTGCGCGAGCAGGACGGCGAGCCGGTCCAGCAGGCCCGGTGGCGCGGGCACGGCCCGGCGGACGGTGAACTCCTCGACCAGCAGCCGGGTTTCGATGACGTCGGTGATCTCCTGGGCGGAGACCGGCAGCACCAGCGCGCCCTTCTTCGGGTACAGCTTCAGCAGCCCCTCGGTCTCCAGCCGCAGCAGGGCCTCGCGGACCGGTGTGCGCGACACCCCCACGGCGTCGGCGAGTTCGCCCTCGGTGAGGAGGGTGCCGCCTTCGTAGTGACGCTCCAGGACGCCTTCCTTGACGTGCTGGTAGACGCGGTCGGCGGCGGTCCCGGTGCGGGTGGCGGCTGGCATGCGCACAGCATAGATACAACAGGGGTGCAAGCCCGGGGCCCGTCCAGGATGTGGACCCGCGGACCGCCCCGCTGCATCGAAGGATGTAGTGCGGCTTCGTCCACCGGCACGAGGTGCACGCCCGGGCGGGCCGGGACGCTGGATGCATGGCCGACACCGTCCTGACCCCCGCCGTGGCCGCGCGAACGGCCCGCCTCCCGCTCCTCGACGTCCTGCGCGGCGCCGCCATCCTCGGCACGCTGATGACGAACGTCTGGATCTTCGCCTCGCCCGGTTCGGAGTGGAGCGTGGTCCAGGGCGGCCTCGCCGTCTCCGACCCGCTCGCCGACCCCTCCGCCGCCACCATCGCCGAGAGCGTCTTCCGCTTCCTCGCCGACGGCAAGTTCCTGGCCCTGCTGACGGTCCTGTTCGGTGTCGGCCTGGCCATCCAGTACGACTCCGCCGCGCGCCGCGGCGACCCCTGGCCCGGCCGGTACTGGCGGCGCGCCGCCTTCCTCTTCGTGGAGGGCACCGTCCACTTCGTGCTCGTCTTCGCCTGGGACGTGCTGATGGGGTACGCCGTCACCGCCCTGCTGGTCGCCTGGCTGCTGGCCCGCTCCGAGAAGGTCCGCCGCCGCGCCATGTGGACGGCCGGCGGGGTGCACCTGGCCCTGGTCGCCCTGGTGACGCTGGCCGCCGTGACCACCCGGCAGGGGCCGCCGCAGGGCCCGGACCCGGCCGCCGTCGAGCTGTACGACGGCCAGGGCGGCTACGCCTCCCAGGTCGCGTTCCGGCTGGAGAACTTCCTGATCCTGCGCATCGAGCCCGTCTTCTCCTTCGGGCTGCTGGTCTTCCTCTTCCTCCTCGGTGTCCGCCTGCACCGCGCGGGCGCCTTCGCCCCCACCCCCGCAGGCCGCCGCATGCGCCGCCGCATGGCCGCCTGGGGCATCGGGCTCGGCCTGCCGCTGAACGCCGCCACGGCCCTCGGCGGAGAGGACTTCTTCGTCCTGGGCCGGTACGGCTGCGCGCCCCTGCTCGCCCTCGGCTACCTGGGCCTGATCGGCCTCGCCCTCGACCGGGCCTGGCTCCCCCGGAGCCTCACCACCGCCCTCTCCAACGTCGGCCGCACCGCCCTGACCTGCTACGTCACCCAGAACCTGCTCTGCATGCTGGTCTGCTACGGCTTCGGACTGGCCCTGACCCGACGGCTGGACGGCTCCGGCCCCTGGTGGGTGATGGGCCTGTGGGCGGCCGTGGGCCTGACCCTGCTGGCCGGCTCCACGCTGTGGCTGCGCCGCTTCGGACGGGGCCCGCTGGAATCCGTCCAGCACCGGGTGCTCAGCCCCCGGCGGTGACGGTCACCTCCAGCACGAACTCGTCGTACGGGGCCTCCTGCGGGCAGGGCGGCCGGACCTGCGCGAAGCGGATCCGGGCCCGGCCGCCCGGCGGGCGGCCCCGCACGGTGTACGTCCGGTGCACCGGGTCCCCGGGGAACGCCTCGCCCGGCCGTGCGGGCTCCTCCGTCACCACCACCGCGTCCGCGTTCCCGGTGACCTGCCAGGTCCAGACGTACCCGCGGGCCCCGCGCCCGGTGAGGTGCAGCGCGTACGACTCCCCCGGGGCGAGCACCACCTCCCGCACCTCCACCTGCCACCGCCCACCTTCGCGCCGGGTCCTCAGACGGGGCCGATGACCCGCCCCTCGTGCCAGCCCACGCTGTCGCGCCAGTAGTGCTGGAGCCGGCGGTCGGTGCGCAGGACGACGACTTCCAGGTTGAACCCGAAGCTGCCCTGGAGCATCCCGGTGACCGCGAGCACCTCCTGTCCGAAGACCGCGCCGCGGGTCCAGGCGGAGCCGGAGGCGTTCCCGCGCCACCAGTGCTCGACGCGTCCGCCGTCGACGGCCACGCACAGCTCGTAGTTCCCGGCGGTGTCCTCGTCGGCCGCGCCGTGCTGGGACTCGATCAGGCAGGGCGCGGAGACGGCGGCGGTCCCGCTGCCGAAGACCTCCCCGGCGCGCCAGGCGGAGCCCGCCCCGTCGTCCTGCCACCACATCTGCATGCGGCCGTCCGTGCGGGCGGCGACCAGTTCGAGGCGGCGGCTGCGGTTCTGCACCAGGGCGGGACCGTAGTGGGCGATGCCGGAGGCGAAACGGCCGCCGTCGGTCCAGTTCCAGGGGGCGCCGTTGATCCGCCACCAGTGGTTCAGGCGGCCGTCGGCGGTCCGCACGACCACCTCGAAATGGCCCGGCTTGCCGTGATCGCTCTGGATGAAGGCCGGGGTGGAGCCGACGGCAGCGTCGCCGGGCCCGAAGGCGCCGCCGTCGCGCCAGGCCCCACCGCTCTGCTCGTAGTACCAGTGGCGCAGCCGCCCGCCGGTGGTGACGTGCAGGGACTCCATGTTGCGGTTGTACGTGGACCCGGTGAAGGCGGGCTGGCCGGAGGCATCGTGCGCGAAGGTGCCCGCGCGGGCCCACGGGAAGGGGGCGTCGCCCTCGCGCCACCAGTGCTGGAGGCGGCCGCCGCGGGTGGTGGCGGCGAGTTCGAAATTGCGGTGGGCGCGGCCGTTGCCGCTCTCGTAGACGTTGCCCGCGTGCAGGCGGCGCTTGGTCCACGGGTCGGTGTTGGTGCCGTACAGGCCGCACTTGGCCCAGTAGTCGATGTTGACCTCGCCGTAGCCGATCCGCCCGTAGCCGCCCACGTGGTGGCCGGTGCCCCAGGAGTTCTTGAACAGCCAGCAGCCCGCGGCGTCGTCGTAGCCGACGACCAGCACGCACTGGCCGCCCGCGATCCGCTCCGAGGTGCGGTGGTAGACCCCGGAGCCGAGGCCGAAGAAGTCCTCGTACACGTCGAAGCAGGCGGTCAGCGGGCCGACCGTGTCCAGCCAGACCTTCTGCTGCTCCACGTCGCCGAGCCGCACGTGGGCGCCGGTCCGCACGGTCCGGCCCGAGCGGTCCCAGCTGGGCGTGTGCTCGGCGCGCCAGGCCTCGCGGCGGGCGGCGGGCAGGCCTGCGGGCGGGGTGCCGTACGGCCAGCAGTCCGGGTCGGCGAGCCCGCCGTTGGCCCCGATCCACTCCAGCGCGGACTCGGGGTCGCCGCCCTGGCCGCAGGCGGCCTTCATCCCGTCCCGCACGTCCCCCTCGGACCGCACCGCCCACACGCAGTGCTCGATGCGGGCCATGGACTCCACCAGGCCCGCGGCGCCGAAGGCCCAGGAGGACCCGCACGGGTTCTGGTCCTTCACCTTGGTGATCCAGGGCAGTCCCCAGCGGACCCGCCAGTCCACCGCCGCCGGACGGACCCCGGCCGCCGCCGGGCGCACCTCCTGCCCGGGGAGGAGGCCGTGCGCGGCGCGGCGCCGGGTGAGGTGGGGGATGCCGCTCTCCCGGCCCGCGAGCGCCCGCAGGTCGACCGGGCCGACCGCCGCGGCGGGCGTGAGGTTCGCCCCGGGCTCCAGGCCGAGCGCGGGCCGCGGCAGCCGGTCCCCGTCGCCCAGCCGGTCCAGGACCGACCACCGCGCCCCCAGCGCCGCCAGGTGCGCCCGTAGTTCCCCCGCGGTCTGGACAGACTCCTCCGGCATGGCGGCCCCCCAGCTGCACCCGTTTCGTCCCGAGCCCCGGAGCGTCTCCCCGCACGCGGAGCACGTCAAGGGGGTCCGGAGGGTCGCGCGGTGGCACGGGGGCGTACGGGCCCGGCCGCGCACGGGAGCCGCGGCCCAACTGGCGTACGCACCACGCCGATCAGCACGGACGGCGGCGATCGCCGGCCCCGGCCCGGCGGACCGGCGGCCCCCCGTACCGGGGAGTCAGCGGCCGGGGAACGAGCCGGCGCCGCGTCCGTATAAGGTCCCCACATGGGGACCTGGATCGCACCGAGCGCCATCGAAAGAGAGCTGTACGAAGCCAGGGGCGCCGGGAACTGGTCCGCGTATCTCGACGCCCTCGGCCGGGCCCAGCTCTACCTCGCGCAGCCGCGGGTCCAGGCCGACGCCGACCCCGAGACGGTCCGCTTCTACCCCACCCCGGACAACGCCCTGGTGGTCCACACCGCCGGCATGCTGCCCGCCCCGGTCCCGGAGACGGTCTACGAGTCCCAGAGCCTCGGCTGGTTCGCCAAGGTCTGGACCCCCTCCGACCCCGCCTTCCTCGCCGTGAACCCGGGCACCCCCGCCGAGGCCTACCTCACCACCACCCCCGCCGACCTGGCCCGCTGGCGGGCCCACGGCGAGGCCGCCACCCACCGCGGCCTGCCGGAGGGCAAGGTGCACGCCCTGTTCACCGGCGGCCCGCTGCACGGCCCCATCGCCCACGGCCTCGCGATAGGCGGCCACCTCGCCGTGACGAACGGGGAGTTCTGGAACTCCCTCGCCTACCACGGCTGCGGCTACCACCACGAGCGGCGCCGCCTCCACAAGGGCTGGGGCATCACCGACCGGCCCGGCTGGCTCGCCACCCTGGAGCAGCTGCTGAACGCGGAGATGGTCAGTCCCGTCTGGGAGTACGCGCTGCGCGTGCGCCGCGTCCTGGCCTCCGACTTCGCGGGCCCCGTGGACATCGAGCACTGGCGGCACGCCGCCGAGGCCAGCCTGCGCCGCAACGCCGAACGCTCCGCCGAACCGAAGCTCACCCCCGACGGGGTCACCCTCGCCGAGCCGCGGCCCACCGCCGAGGTGGAGGGCGAGATCGCCGGGGTGAAGCGGCTCATCGGCCGGATCGCCCGCTACGAGCAGCGCTTCCGGGCCGACGGGCTGCTGCCCGGGGACGGCTGGGTCCGCTCGGTGGAGGGCTGGGACCACGGCCGGGCCTCCCAGATGGCCCGCTGGGGCCTGGGCACCCGCTACGGCACCCTCCACGAGGCGGAGCGGGCCGTGCTGCGCGCGGGGGAGTCCGCCCGCCAGACGTACCGGTCCTGGGCGGAGTTCTCCGCCGGGTACGTCCTGGGCCGCTGCCTGCACTTCGACGAGGAGGAGTTCGGCGAGTGGTACGCGGGAGCCCTCGCCGCCCACCTCGCACTGACCACCGATCCGGCGAGCCCGTGGCTCAACATCAGCTGGAAGTGAGCGACTTCGGGTAGTCGCCGGGCCCGGGCCGAAATCGCGCTGCGGCCCCCGGCAGCCCCGACTAGCCTCGCCGCCATGACTGTTGAGCTGAACGAGACCGTACGCAAGCTGCTCGACGCCCCGCACCCGGCGGTCCTGGCGACCGTCAACCCCGACGGCAGCCCCCAGAGTTCGGTGGTCTGGGTCACCCGTGACGGCGGCGACGTGCTGATCTCCACCGAACAGGGCCGCCGCAAGGAGCGCAACATCCTGCGCGACGCACGGGTGGGCCTGACCGTCTTCGACCTCGCCAATCCCTTCCTCTACGCGGAGATCCGCGGCACGGCCACCGTCACCGAGGACGCCGGCCGCGCGGTGGCCGTCCGCATCGCCGAGGAGTACGCGGGCCCGGGCGCGGGCAAGGATTACGCCGAGGCCCCGCCGCAGGACGTGCGCGTGGTCCTGCGCATCACCCCGACCAAGGTCCTGGGCAACGCCGCCCGTTAGCCACGGCTGCGGCGTCGGCCCCCGCCCCGGCGGCGCCCTCAGGGCAGCCGGGGCCTGACCGCCGACCAGGCGTCGGCCGCCTCCGCCAAGGGGTCGGCGTCCTGGAGGTGGGGGCGGGCCGCGGCCATCCAGGGGATCAGGCTCTTGATGCGGCGCAGGTGCAGGATCCGCGGCTGCGGGAGCTCCCGCCAGACGGCGGCCTCCTCCGCGGCCTGTTGCGGGCTCAGGTCGATCAGCGCCAGCAGGTCCCGGCACAGGGCGGCCGGGTCACCGCCGCGGCCGGGGCCGAAGGTGCGGATCAGGTAGCCGCGTACGGAGCCCAGCTCGGCCCCGCTGACCAGGTCCGACGCCTCCTCGGCGCGGGCGCAGCGGTGGGTCGCGGCCAGCGCCACCCGGCCCCAGCGCAGCCGCACCTCGTCGGGCAGCGCCTCGTCCTGCATGCGGGCCGCGGCCAGGACGCGCAGGGTCCGCGGCCGGGGCTCGTCCAGCAGCGGGGGCCCGGTGGCCAGCCAGGACTCCAGTTCCGCCAGGGAGTGCCCGTCGGGCGGCACCGAGGTCAGCACCTGCCCCCGGGTGAGCAGCGCGACCACGGCGCCGGTGAGCCGCACCTTCGCGACGTGCCCGGCGCCGAAGGAGGCGACGGCCCGCCCGTACCGCTCTATGGCGCGCAGGCCGAGCCTCAGCTCACCGGCGGCGTAGACCTGGCCGGTCCGGGCCACCCCGCCGATGCAGCGGACCACGCACACCCCGCCCGTCACGTCGGCCTCCTCCACGGAGTACACCTGCAGTTCGGCGATGGACACCCCGGCCCCCTTTCCCGGCCGGGAGGCTACCGCCCGCGGGGCCGCGGTTCACGCACCGGCCGCCTCTTCCTCCTCCGGCTCCAGGACGAGGCGGATCTCGGTGACCTCGTAGCCGGCCCGGTCGAAGGCGGCGGCCATGGGGAGGTTGACGCTGTCGGTGGTCGCCGTGATGCGGTCGGCCCCCTCGCCCGCGTGGAAGCGGGTGATCTCGGCCAGGACCTCGTCGATCAGGCCGCGGCCTCGCTGCTCGGGCACGACGCCCAGGTAGCCGACGTTGCGGTGGTAGGGGGTGGCGGAGGGCAGGGCCATTCCGGCCAGGGTGCCGTCGGGCAGGTGGGCCAGGCGCCACCAGGAGCGCTCGCCCGGGCAGTCGCGGTAGAAGGCGATGTCCTCGCGGGCCAGCTGCTCGGCGTCCATGGAGCGCAGTTCGGCCTGGGTGTGCTCGTCGAGGCTGCCGCGGGACAGCCGGACGAAGGCGTCCAGGAACTCCTCGTCGGTGCCCTCGCGGAAGAGCAGCCGGCCGGTGGGCTCGGCGGTTCCGGCGGCGGGGGTCCACTCGTAGCGCAGGCGCTCGATCCCGCGCGTCAGGCCCGCCCGGTGCGCGGCCTCGCGGCGCCAGGCGACGCCTGCGGCCAGTTCGGGGCGGGTCTGCCAGTCGCGGGGCAGGGAGAGGTTGTAGAGCGGGAGCGCGCCGAAGGCGGCGTGCCCGGCGGCGAGGAGTCCGGCGGCCACGGCCGCCGGGTCGGGCACGTCGCCGCGCACCTGGAGGCAGTCGAGGGCGACGGGCCGCTCACTGTCGGCGCGGCCCCACCACAGGGCGCGGGCCAGCACCTCGCCGTCCTCGTCCTCGGCGAACCAGGTCCACTCGGGGCGGAACTGTCCGGCGGCGAGCTCCTCGCGGATCTTCTCGGCGGTCAGGGCGGCGACGGGGCCGTCGGCCGGGTACGCGGCGGCGCGGTCGAGGTCGGCGGGGTCTGCGGTGGCAGGGCGGAAGCGCATCCGGCGATGATCACACGGGGTCACGGCCCTGGCCAGGGATTTCCTTCGGTCCCGCACCGCGGGCGGGCGGTCGGCGGCGGTCGGCGGCAGCCCGCCGGCGGGCCGGACGGCCGACGGCCGGCCCCGTGGTGCGGGACCGGCCGTCGGGTGGTGCGTCGTACCGCGTCACGACCAGGTGATCAGGCGGCGCGGGTGTTCCAGGACCGCGGCGATGTCGGCCAGGAACCGGGAACCGAGCTCCCCGTCGATGAGACGGTGGTCGAACGACAGTGCCAGGGTGGTGACCTGACGGGCCTTCACCTTGCCCTTGTGGACCCACGGCTGGAGCTTGATCGCGCCGACCGCGAGGATCGCGGACTCGCCCGGGTTCAGGATCGGCGTACCGGTGTCGACGCCGAAGACGCCGACGTTGGTGACGGTGATCGTGCCGTTCTGCATGTCGGCCGGGGAGGTCTTGCCGTCGCGGGCCGTGGAGACCAGCGAGGACAGCGCCTCGGACAGCTCGGGCAGGGTCTTGGCGTGCGCGTCCTTGATGTTCGGGACGATCAGCCCCCGGGGGGTGGCCGCGGCGATCCCCAGGTTGACGTAGTGCTTGAGCACGATCTCCTGGGCCGCCTCGTCCCAGGACGCGTTGACGTCCGGGTTGCGGCGGATGGCCACGAGCACGGCCTTGGCGATCAGGAGCAGCGGGTTGATCCGCAGCCCCGCGAGGTCCGGGTCGGCCTTGAGCTCCTGGACCAGCTTCATCGTGCGCGTCACGTCGAAGGTGATGAACTCGGTGACGTGCGGCGCGGTGAAGGCGGAGCCGACCATCGCCTGGGCGGTGACCTTGCGGACGCCCTTGACCGGGACACGGGTCTCCCGCTCCGCCGCTGCGGCCACCGGGGCCTGGACGGGCGCGGGCGCCGACGCGGCCACCGGGGCGGCCACGGTCACCGCCGCCGGGGCGGCCACGGTCTGCGGGGCGAGCGCCGCGGCGGCCGCCGCGTGCACGTCCTCCCGGGTCACGACGCCGCCGTCACCGGTGGCGACCACCGAGACGAGGTCGATCCCGAGGTCCTTGGCGAGCTTGCGCACCGGAGGCTTGGCCAGCGGCCGGCCTTCGGCGGACTGCCCGTTCCCGTTCTGCTGCGCCGGGACCACCGGCGCGGCCGGGGCCACGGGAGCCGCCGGGGCCACGGGAGCCGCCACGGCCGCCGGGGCGGCCGAGCCGTTCTGCGCGGCCGTACCCGCCGCCTTGCGCGGGCGGCGCTTCGTGGAGGCCGTGGAGACCCCGTAGCCGACCAGCACGGGCTGGCGGGCCGCGGCGGCGGGCTCCTGCGCCGGGGCGGCAGCGGCGGCCGGAGCCGCCTCCTGCACCGGGGCCTGCTCGGCGGTGGCGGCGCCCGCCTCGGTCTGCACCGAGATGATCACCTGGCCGACGTCGACCGTGACGCCCTCCTCGAAGAGGAGCGCGTGCACGACCCCGTCGAAGGGGATCGGCAGCTCCACCGCGGCCTTGGCCGTCTCGACCTCGCAGACGACCTGGCCGTCGGTGACGGTGTCACCGGGCTGGACGTACCACTTGAGGATCTCGGCCTCGGTGAGGCCCTCGCCCACGTCGGGCATCTTGAATTCGCGGATCGTCATGAACGTGGCTCCTCAGTACGCCAGCGAGCGGTCGACGGCGTCGAGCACCCTGTCCAGGCCCGGCAGGTACTCGTCCTCCAGGCGGGCCGGCGGGTACGGGGCGTGGAAGCCGCCCACGCGCAGCACCGGCGCCTCCAGGTGGTAGAAGCACCGCTCGGTGATGCGGGCGGCGATCTCCGAGCCCACGCCGAGGAAGACCGGCGCCTCGTGGACGACCACGAGCCGGCGGGTCTTCTCGACCGAGGCCTGCAGCCCGTCGAAGTCGATCGGGGACATCGAGCGCAGGTCGACGACCTCCACCGACTTGCCCTCCTCGGCGGCGGCGGCCGCGGCCTCCAGGCAGACCTTCACCATCGGACCGTAGGCGGCCAGCGTGATGTCGGAGCCCTCCCGCGCCACCCGTGCGGTGTGCAGGGAGTCGGGGATCGACTCGACGTCGACCTCGCCCTTGTCCCAGTAGCGCCGCTTCGGCTCGAAGAAGATCACCGGGTCGTCGCTGAGGATCGCCTGCTGGAGCATCCAGTACGCGTCGCTCGCGTTCGACGGGGAGACCACCTTGAGGCCCGGGACGTGCGCGAACAGCGTCTCCGGGGACTCGCTGTGGTGCTCGACCGCGCCGATGCCGCCCGCGTACGGGATGCGGATGACGACCGGCAGCTTGATCGTGCCCAGCGAGCGCGCGTGCATCTTCGCGAGCTGCGTGACGATCTGGTCGTACGCGGGGAAGACGAACCCGTCGAACTGGATCTCCACGACCGGCCGGTACCCGCGCAGGGCCAGGCCGATGGCGGTGCCGACGATGCCCGACTCGGCGAGCGGGGTGTCGATGACCCGCTCCTCGCCGAAGTCCTTCTGGAGCCCGTCGGTGATGCGGAAGACGCCGCCGAGCTTGCCGACGTCCTCACCCATGATCAGGACCTTGGGGTCCGTCTCCAGGGCCTTGCGCAGCGAGTCGTTGAGGGCCTTCGCGATGGTCAGCTTCTGAACGGCCATGACGGTCACTCCCCGCCTTCGAAGGACGCGAGGTAGGCGGCGAACTGGGCGCGCTCCTCGTCGACGAGCGCGTGCCCGTCCGCGTAGACGTTCTCGAAGATCGCCATGGTGTCGGGGTCGGGCATGGCGCGCACGACCTCGCGGACCCGCTTGCCCAGCGCCTCGCTCTCCACCTCCAGCTCCGCGAAGAACGCCTCGTCGGCGCCTCCGGTGGCCAGCAGGTGGGTCTTCAGGCGCAGGATCGGGTCCTTCGCCTCCCAGGCTGCCGTCTCCTCGTCCCGCCGGTACTTCGTCGGGTCGTCGGAGGTGGTGTGCGCGCCCATGCGGTACGTGAACGCCTCGACCAGCGTCGGGCCCTCGCCGCGGCGGGCGCGGTCCAGGGCCCAGCGGGTCACGGCCAGACAGGCCAGGACGTCGTTGCCGTCGACGCGGACGCCCGGGAAGCCGAAGCCCTGCGCGCGCTGGTAGAGCGGCACGCGCATCTGGCGCTCGGTGGGCTCGGAGATCGCCCACTGGTTGTTCTGGCAGAAGAACACCACGGGGGAGTTGTAGACCGCCGAGAAGGTGAACGCCTCGGCGACGTCGCCCTGGCTGGACGCGCCGTCGCCGAAGTAGGCGATGACCGCGCTGTCCGCGCCGTCCTTGGCCACACCCATCGCGTAACCGGTCGCGTGCAGCGTCTGCGAGCCGATGACGATCGTGTACAGGTGGAAGTTGTTGGTGGTCGGGTCCCAGCCGCCGTGGTTCACGCCGCGGAACATGCCGAGCAGGTTGGTCGGGTCGACTCCGCGACACCAGGCCACACCGTGTTCGCGGTAGGTCGGGAAGACGTAGTCGTCGTCGTTCAGGGCCCGGCCGGAGCCGATCTGGGCGGCCTCCTGGCCGAGCAGCGAGGCCCACAGGCCCAGCTCGCCCTGGCGCTGGAGGGCGGTCGCCTCACCGTCGAAACGGCGGGTCAGGACCATGTCGCGGTACAGACCGCGCAGGTCCTCGGTGGTGATGTCGGCGACGAAGGGGGCGAATTCCGCGTTCTCCGCGCTCTCTACCCGGTCCCCTTCGGGCGTCAGCAGCTGTACGAGCTGAGGTACGGCGTCCTGCGTCTGCGCGGTGGCAGCGGCGGACTTGCGGGCGCTGGTCGCGCCCGCCGCCCGCTTGGTGCCGCTGCTGCGTCGCGGCTTGCGCGCGGCAGTGCTCTCCACGGTCACGTGTGCTCCTCCGTCGGTCCGGCACCCGGGTTCTCCGGGGTCCAGTGCGGCTCACCTGACTCTGTACCCGCGCACGGGGTGGGTGCGCGCTGTGTACGGGATCCAGGCGTGACAGGTGCCCCGGCGAGTGCCCTGCGCAATGCACGTTACCCAGTGCGCCGCATAACTGCGAAACCCCAGTTGACCTGCGCGTTTGCTTGGATTTCCAAGTAAATTCGGGCAGGCGGGAACAACCACTGGTCACAGCCTTGCAGGGGGCCGGAACACCGGCACGTTATCCCGGGTAACTCCGGCAGGGAAGAGGTGAGTGTGTGAAACTGACTTCGTGCGCGAAGACGGAAAAATCAAGGTATTCCTCCTGGACGACCACGAAGTGGTACGTCGGGGCGTCCACGAGCTCTTGTCGGTCGAAGAGGACATCGAGATCGTCGGCGAGGCCGGTACGGCCGCCGACGCCCTGGTCCGCATCCCGGCCACCCGCCCCGACGTGGCGGTCCTCGACGTCCGCCTGCCGGACGGCAGCGGCGTGGAGGTCTGCCGCGAGGTGCGCTCCCAGAACGAGGACATCAAGTGCCTGATGCTGACCTCGTTCGCCGACGACGAGGCGCTGTTCGACGCGATCATGGCGGGCGCCTCCGGCTACGTCCTCAAGGCGATCCGCGGGAACGAGCTGCTCAGCGCCGTACGTGACGTGGCGGCCGGCAAGTCGCTGCTGGACCCCGTGGCCACCGCCCGGGTGCTGGAGCGGCTGCGGGACGGCAAGAACGGCAAGGGCGACGACCGGCTGTCCAACCTCACCGACCAGGAACGCAAGATCCTCGACCTGATCGGCGAGGGCCTGACGAACCGCGTCATCGGCGAGCGGCTGCACCTGGCGGAGAAGACGATCAAGAACTACGTCTCCAGCCTGCTGTCCAAGCTGGGCATGGAGCGCCGCTCCCAGGCCGCCGCCTACGTGGCCCGCATCCAGGCGGAGAAGCGCTAGCGGCAGCGGAGCGGCCCGTGCCCCGTGCGGGCCGGACCGGTGGCGGGCCGTTTCATTCGGGACCAACGTCCCCGATCATCGGGGCGGGCTCCTCTTTCCCGGCGCCGTGTCGGTACCGGACAGTGGGTGACATGTCCCCAGAGGAACTCCACGCCATCGAACTGCTCCGCCGGGTGCCGTACGGCCGGGTGGCCACGAGCATGCGCGCGCTGCCCTTCCTCGCCCTCGCCCGCCACATCGTGGTGGACGGCAAGGTCGTGCTGAGAATGCACTCCGGATTCGGCTACCACCAGGCCTGCAACGGCAGCGTGGTGGCCTATGGGGCCGACAACTTCAATTCCGGCGAGCCGCAGCTGTGGTCGGTCCAGTTCACCGGAACCGCCGGGATCGTCGAACCGACCACCGCCGAACTGGAGCTCTTCGGTCCGGGCCCGCATTTCGTGGGCGGAGAGGTCTTCGATCCCGTGTACATGCGGATCGAACCCCAGTTCGTCACCGTGCACTCCCTCGCCGGGAATCCGGAGCGGCAGTACCAGCACGCGCTCTGAGCAGCCTTTTCACCCATAAGAACGCACATACGGCGACGGCGGCGGCGTCGTCTTCGTCCCGGTCGGCGTCGAGGACGCCGTCGGCGTCGGCGACGTGGACAGGGTGGCCGACGGCGTGGCCGACGGCGTGGGGCTCGCCGTCCGGGTACGGGTGTTCGCCGTGGCCGGGGTGTCGTCGGACGGCTGGGGGCTGTTGTCCTGCGTCCGGGGAGGCGGCGTGGTCTCTGGGGTGCCCTCGGTGCTCGGCTGCGTGCTGGGGGCGCTCTGGCTGGTCTTGGGGGTGTCGGAGGGACCCTTGTCCTTGTCACCGCCCCAATTGCTGATCGCGTAGGCCGCACCGGCCGCGATCGCGACGACCGCCAGTACCGCGAACAGCCACATCTTCCAGCGGCTGCCGCCTCCGCGGTCGTCGTAGCCGTCGTAGCCGCCGTGGCCGTTGCCGCCCGGGCTTCCGTGACCGCCGCCGCCCGGGAAGGCCGAGCCGTCGTCCGGGTTCAGCGGCGGCACCATCGGCTGCTGGAACTGCGAGGTCGTGGCGTGCGCGGGGTACTGCTGCTGCCCGCCGGAGCCGCCCGCGGGCATGGCCGTGGTCGCGGCCGGACCGCGTCCGTGCGGCAGCGCCATGGTGACCGGGCCGGTGTTCCAGGTGCCCGTGTTCGGACCCTGGTCGTGCAGCATCTGGAGCGCGTACTGGACCAGCCCGCGCATCTCCTCGGCGCTCTGGAACCGGTCGTCCGGGTCCTTGGCGAGGGAGCGCATGACGAGGCCGTCGAGCTCCTTCGGGATGTGCTGGCCCTCAGGCAGCTGCGAGGGCGGGACCGGCGCGTCCTGGACGTGCTGGTAGACCACCGACAGCGGGGTCTCACCGGTGAACGGGGGCCGCAGCGCGAGCAGTTCGTACAGCAGGCAGCCGGTCGCGTACAGGTCCGAGCGGTGGTCCACGGCCTTGCCGAGGGCCTGTTCGGGCGACAGGTACTGGGGGGTTCCCATGACCATGCCGGTCTGAGTCATCGTCGACTGAACGCCGTGCAGGGCGCGGGCGATGCCGAAGTCCATCACCTTGACCGCGCCGGCCTCGGTGATGATGACGTTCGCGGGCTTGATGTCACGGTGCACGATGCCGTGCTGGTGCGAGTAGGCGAGTGCTTCCAGCACGCCGGAGACGATGATCAAGGCCTGCTCGGGGCCTGGAGCCTCGGCGCTGAGCAGCAGTTCGCGGATGGTGCGGCCCTCGACCAGCTCCATCACGATGTACGGAACGGTGTTGGGGCCGACCCGGTCCTCGCCCGAGTCGTACACGGCGACGACGGCGTGGTGGTTCAGCCCGGCGACGGACTGTGCCTCGCGCGTGAAGCGGGCCTTGGAGACCGGATCCTCGGCGAGGTCGGCGCGCAGCAGCTTCACGGCGACAGTGCGGCCCAGGCGTACGTCCTCGGCCGCGAACACCTCGGCCATGCCGCCGCGGCCCAGTCGGTGGGTCAGCCGGTAACGGCCGTCGCCCACCAGGCCGCCCGCTCCCCAGTGCGAGGGGTCCTCGGCCATCCCGGCGCCGCCTGCCTCGGGTTCGGGTGCCATCAGTCCTCGCCGTCGTCTCTCTCGGCCGCCGCTCAGCGGTAGACCTCTTCGTGGTGCTCCGACGAACGCTACAGCCTCGGAACCGCTCGCCGTTCGGAGCTGACGCCCGGTGGACCCGTGGTCACGGAACGGGCACCTGGCTTGACGTGTGCTTGCCCTCCGGCAGACTGGCCCCGACATACGCATGGCGAGGGGAAGCAAGAGTCATGAGCCAGGACGGCACTCAGGGCCGGTACGCAGGCGGTTCCCTGGCCCGCGGCCGTTACCAGCTACGGGATTTGCTCGGTGAGGGCGGCATGGCCGCCGTGTACCTCGCGTACGACACCGCGCTCGACCGGCAGGTGGCGATCAAAACCCTGCACACCGAGCTCGGCCGCGAGCAGTCGTTCCGCGAGCGGTTCCGCCGCGAGGCCCAGGCTGTAGCCAAACTGTCGCACACCAACATCGTCTCGGTCTTCGACACCGGCGAGGACGAGTTCGACGGCTCGGTCATGCCGTACATCGTGATGGAGTACGTGGAGGGCCAGCCGCTCGGCTCCGTGCTCCAGGCCGACATCGCGCAGTACGGGGCCATGCCGGCGGACAAGGCGCTGAAGGTGACGGCCGACGTGCTGGCCGCCCTCGACACCAGCCATGAGATGGGCCTCGTCCACCGCGACATCAAGCCCGGCAACGTCATGATGACCAAGCGCGGCGTGGTCAAGGTGATGGACTTCGGCATCGCCCGCGCCATGCAGTCCGGGGTCACCTCGATGACCCAGACCGGCATGGTCGTCGGCACCCCCCAGTACCTCTCGCCCGAGCAGGCCCTGGGGCGCGGCGTCGATGCCCGCTCCGACCTGTACTCGGTCGGCATCATGCTCTTCCAGCTGCTGACGGGCCGGATCCCCTTCGACGCCGACTCCCCGCTGGCCATCGCCTACGCGCACGTCCAGGAGGAGCCGGTCGCGCCGTCCTCCGTCAACCGCTCGGTGACCCCCGCGATGGACGCGCTGGTGGCGCGGGCCCTGCGGAAGAACCCGAACGAGCGCTTCCCCACCGCCGCGGCCATGCGCGACGAGGTCGCGCGGATCATGTCGGCCGGGCAGACCGGGGCGCCGGTCATCGTCCAGGGCATCGGGCCGGTGAGCAGCGGCGCGGGGGTGTCCTCGGCCGTGTTCCCGCCGGTGGACTCGGGCTTCCAGTCGCCGCCGCCGCAGTCCGTACAGCAGCCGTACCAGCCCCCGCACACCCCGGCGCCGTCCCCGTACGCACCGGCCCCGACGCCGCCGCCGCAGAACCACGGCCAGGGCGGCGGCTACGCCTACCCGCCGCAGCAGCAGTACGGGGCGCAGACCCCGCCGCCGTACACGATCTCCCCGGTCGCGCACGGCTCGTCCGCCTCGGGCGCGGGCGCGCGGCGCAACACCCCTGTGGTCGTGGGCGCGATCGCGGTGGCGCTGCTGGCCATCGGCGGGCTGGTCGCCGCGATCTCGCTGAGCGGCAAGGACAAGGACGAGCCGTCGACCCCGTCGGCCTCCGGCACGCCCTCGTCCTCCGCACCGCCCCAGGCCGGCCACAAGGGCCCGGACACCTCGCGCACGATCGACCCGGCCAAGTGCAAGGAACCGACGAAGCACTACAACGACGCGACCAAGTACCAGGCCCCCGACCTGCGGTACAAGAACCTGCTCTCCGTGAAGGCCTGCATCCAGGCCTCCGGCGGCAAGTACAAGATCGTGGAGAAGGACGAGGCCGTGTACGGCCAGGACACGGTCCTGGAGCAGCAGCCCGCGCCCAACGACAAGATCGAGAAGGAGGGCACGGAGTACACGCTGACCGTGTCCACCGGCAACCCGGGCTGAGCCCCCTCCGCTGCGGCGGGAGCCCCCGACTGGGCCAGACCGGCATCCCGGGCACTCTCATGGAGTGCCCGGGATGCCGCGTTTACACCCTTATGTAAATCTGAGCACGTACCGCCGTCTCCCTCGCGAACACCCGGCTGCTCGGAACGGGAAGGGCTCCCCGTGATCCAAGGCTTCCGCCCGCAGCGCTGGCTGGCCTGTGCCGTACTGGCCGCCGCGGCGCTCACGCCCGCCGTGTCCGCCGCAGCCTCCGTGTCCGCGACGTCCGCCTTCCCGGCCGCCCGGCCCGCCGCACGCTCCGCCCCCGCCTGGCCCGCCGCCCACGAGCAGGAGGACGAGGGCGGGGACGAGGGCGACGGGTACCCGGACCTGGCCGGCAGCGCCGCCGGAGCCGGACGGGACCGGCCCGGGCGGCCCGTGGCCGCAGCAGCGAACCCGGAGGCCCTGGCGGCCGCCCGCCGCCCGCAGCGGCCACGGCCGCGGACCGAGCCCGTCACCCCGCCCCGCTTCCCGGGGCACACCCCCCCGCCCGCCGCCTCCGGCGCACCGACGCCCGCACCCACGGGCACGGGGACGGGCAGGACGGCGGACCCGGACCCCGATGCGAGCACGGGCACGGACACCGGCACCGGTACGGGCACCAGCACGCCGCACACGGTGAACGCCCTCGGCACCCGGCCGAACGAACGGGCCGCCGACCTTGCCGCGCACATCCTGCCCCTCGGCACCGGCTTCGCCCTGATGGGAGTCGGGCTCGGCTACCTCGGCATGCGACTGCGCAAGGGCATCTGACCTCCCCCTCCAGCCGGACCCAAAAAGGCGCCTCCCCCGCACGACGTACGTCTCGGGGCGGTTGCCAGCCAGGGCATACTCGGTATACATACTGAGTATGTCGATCCGCCACGGCCTTCTCGCCCTGCTGGAACGGGGTCCTCGGTACGGCTCCCAGCTGCGCACCGAATTCGAATCCCGCACCGGCTCCACCTGGCCCCTCAACGTCGGGCAGGTGTACACCACCCTCGCCCGCCTGGAGCGCGACGGGCTCGTCGCCCCCGGCGGCGAGGACCCCGCCGGCCACACCCTCTACGCCATCACCGACCAGGGCCGCGGCGAACTGCGCGAGTGGTACGAGCGCCCGGTCGACCGCACCAGCCCGCCTCGTGACGAGCTGTCCATCAAGCTCGCCATGGCCGTCGGCGCCCCCGGCGTGGACATCCGCGCCGTCATCCAGTCCCAGCGCCACGCCACGATCAAGGCGATGCAGGACTACACCCGGCTCAAGGCCCAGGCCCTCGCCGCGATCGAGGACGAGCAGACCCGCGAACGCGACGACGTGGCCTGGCTGCTGGTCCTGGAACAGCTCATCTTCCAGACCGAGGCCGAGGCCCGCTGGCTCGACCACTGCGAGGCCCGTCTCGTACGGCTCTCCATGCCGGCCGACCGGAGCGCCGCCGAACCCGGACCTCCCCGGGCCGCCGCCGCCGACGCCGTGACCACGGCCCCGGCCCCGGCCCCGACCACCACCGGACCCCGTACCGCCCGCACGCGGCGGGGCTGAACCACCTTTCAGGGGGAACCCTCATGCCCGACCAGCGCCATGCTCAGCAACCCGTGCTCCAGCTCGACCAGCTCGTACGCACCCACGGCAGCGGTGCCACCGAGGTGAACGCCCTGCGCGGCATCAACCTCTCCGTCTTCCCCGGCGAACTCGTCGCCGTCATGGGCCCCTCCGGCTCCGGGAAGTCCACGCTCCTCACCCTCGCCGGCGGGCTCGACACCCCCACCAGCGGCCGGGTCGTCGTCGAGGGCACCGACATCACCACGGCCGGCCGCAAGGCACTGGCCGCGCTGCGCCGCCGCAGCATCGGGTACGTCTTCCAGGACTACAACCTGATACCCGCGCTCACCGCGGCCGAGAACGTGGCCCTGCCGCTGGAACTCGACGGCACCTCCGCCCGCAAGGCCCGCGCGGCCGCGCTCGCCGCGCTCACGGAGATGAACCTGGGGCAGCTCGCCGACCGCTTCCCCGACGAGATGTCCGGCGGCCAGCAGCAGCGCGTGGCCATCGCCCGCGCCCTCGTCGGCGACCGCCGCCTGGTCCTCGCCGACGAGCCCACCGGCGCCCTGGACTCGGAGACCGGCGAATCCGTCCTCGCCCTGCTGCGCTCCCGCTGCGACGCCGGCGCGGCCGGGGTCCTCGTCACGCACGAACCGCGGTTCGCCGCCTGGGCCGACCGCGTGGTCTTCCTGCGCGACGGCAGCGTGGTCGACGAGACCCTGCGCAGCCAGGCCGACTCCCTGCTCTCGGGGCAGGCGGCCGGTCAGTGATCTCCTGGTACCACTCCTGGATCGCGGCCATCCGCATCGCCCGCCGCGATGCCTGGCGCGCCAAGGGCCGCAGCATCCTCGTCCTCGCCATGATCGCCCTGCCGATCGTCGGGGTGAGCGCCGCCGACCTCACCATGCGCAGCGCCGAGCTCTCCGTCGGAGAGGACATGGAGCGCCGCCTCGGCGCCGCCGACGCCGAACTCAGCCTGTCCCAGCTGAACAGCCCGATCTACCAGAGCCCCGACGGCAGCAACTGGGCTCCGGTCGGCGGCTACGAGAACTACGAGAGGCCCGCCAAGGAGGAGACCGCGCCGGGCCTCTCCCAGGCAGTGCCGGCGGGCGTGCAGACGCTGAAGGACAGCACCGGCCAGGCCAAGGTGCGCACCAAGCACGGGCTGCTCCAGGCCTCCCTGCGCGAGATCGACACGCACAGCCCGCTGGTGAAGGGCCGGTTCACGCTCCAGCGGGGCCGGCTGCCCGAGGCGGCGGGGGAGGTCATCGCCACCGAGGCCTTCCTGAAGGACTCCGGCTTCTACGTCGGATCCCAGGTCACCCCGCGGGGCGCGGACACCTCGTACCTGATCGTGGGCGCCTACGAGCTGCCGAACGCGTTGAAGGAAGTACAGGTCATCGCCCCGCCCGGGACCCTGCTCGCGCCGCTCGACAAGGCCCTGCGCGCCGCCGACGCACCCGGTGTGGGGGCCGAGGACAAGTACCTCGTGCAGGTCGGCGGCGATGGTTTCACGTGGAACATGGTCAAGGAGGCCAACGCCAAGGGCGTCCTGGTCATCTCCCGGGCGGTCGCCCTGAACAAGCCCGCCGACTCCGAGGTGCCGCTGTTCGCACAGGAGAAGGGGCAGTTCGGCCCGCAGGCGGGCCAGGCCGTCGAGATGGCGATCCTCGCCACCGTGGTCGGTCTCGCCATGCTGGAGATCTGCCTGCTCGCCGGACCCGCCTTCGCGGTCGGTGCCCGTCGTTCGCGCCGCCAGCTCGGACTCGTCGGCGCCAACGGCGGTGACCGGCGGCACATCCGGGCCATCGTGCTCTCCGGGGGCCTGGTCATCGGCGCCGCGGCCGCCGTGGTCGGCACCGTCATCGGCATCGCGCTCACGCTCGCCGTGCGGCCGCTGCTGGAGGAGTTCCTCGGGCTGCGCTGGGGCGGGTTCGAGATCCGGCCGCTGGAACTGGCGGCCATCGCCCTGCTCGCCGTCGTGACCGGGCTGCTGGCCGCCATCGCCCCCGCCGTCACCGCTTCGCGGCAGACCGTACTGGCCTCGCTCACCGGCCGCCGCGGTGTACGCCGCGCCAACCGGGTGCTGCCCCTCATCGGCCTGTCCGCCGTCGCCGCCGGCGTCGCCCTCGCCCTGTACGGGACCGTGTCCGAGACGGCCAGCCTGGTCGTCGCGGGCGGCAGCGCCATCGCCGAACTCGGCGTCGTCGCCCTCACTCCGGCCCTGGTCGGCCTGTTCGGGCGGATCGGGCGCTGGATGCCGCTGTCGCCGCGGCTCGCGCTGCGCGACGCCGTGCGCAACCGGGGGCGTACGGCACCCGCCGTGGCCGCCGTCCTCGCCGCCGTCGCGGGCACCGTGGCCGTCGCGACGTACCAGAACAGCAAGGAGGTCCAGGCCCGGCACGAGTACGTCGCCGCCCTGCCGAGCCTGCACGGGATGGTGTCGGTCGACGACAACAGCGCCTACAAGGAGGTGCCTGCCGTACGCGAGGCCCTGTCGAAGGAGTTCTCGCCGTCGGTGCGCGCCGACGTGGACCGGCTCGTGGTCGGCAAGGCGGGCTGCGAGCCGTACTCCTCCGATGCGGGCTGCGGGCGCGCCGAGCTCATCACGCCCAAGGAGCAGCGCTGCCCGCTCCACGATTCGCCGGGCGGAACCTCCGACTTCACGCCCGAGGAGGCCAAGAAGCTGCGCAACGACTGGCGGTGCGAGAACAGCCGGCGCTTCTCGGAGAACGCCGTGGTCGTCTCCGACGAGAAGCTGCTGACCGCGCTGGCCGTCACCGACCCGGGCGCCGTCTCCTCGCTGAAGGCGGGCAAGGCCGTCTCCTTCGTCCGGCAGAACGTGAAGGACGACAAGGTCACCATCCGGATCATCACGGACGTCGACGCGGCCGACTCCGCACGGAACAAGGGTGAGGAGGCACCCGGCGAGGACAAGGTGCTGCCCGTCCACCAGGTGCCCGAGGGCGTCGAGGGCTGGGGCGTCGAACTGATCCTGCCGCCCACGGCCGCCAAGTCCGCCGGGCTGACGACGGCCGGGATCGGTTCGTACTTCGTGCTCGACGGGTCTGCGTCGAGCAAGCAGCGCCAGCAACTGGACGGCGCCCTCGACCGGATGGGCGTGGACGCGGCCATCCGGATCGAGGAGGGCTACCAGGGCGACAACAGCATCGAGATGCTGGCCCTGACCCTCTTCGCGGGGCTGGTCACCATCGGTGCGGCGGGCATCGCCACCGGCCTCGCCCAGGCCGACGCCGAGGCCGACCTGAAGACGCTGGCCGCGGTCGGCGCGCCGCCGCGGGTCCGGCGCACGCTGAGCGGTTTCCAGTGCGGGGTGATCGCCCTGATGGGCGTGGTCCTGGGCTCGGCGGCGGGCATCCTGCCCGCGGTCGGACTCCGGCTCGCCGAGGTCCGCGAGACGAAGCGGTTCCTCGAACGCGGCATCCAGATGGGGTACGAGTCCGCGGACACCGTGGTCTACGTGCCGATCGCGGTGCCGTGGGCGACCCTCGCCGGACTGCTGGTCGCCGTGCCCCTGGGTGCGGCGCTGCTGGCCGCCCTGGTCACCCGGTCCAGCGGGGCGCTGGCGCGGCGGGCGGCCGGTTAGCCGGCCTCGTCCGGACGGGCCCATGCTGGTGCCCCCGTACAGGGTGGATCACGCCTGTGCGGGGGCACACCGTGTGAGTACGAAGGTGTGCGAGACAATGGCGGCATGGAGATGCCGAGGAGTGAACGGTCGCAGGACAGCCCCCCGAACGTCCTGATCGTGGGACAGGACGGGACGGCGGTCGGCGGCGCCGATGACGAGTCGCGCGAGGTCCCGGTGACGGAGATGGTCGAACAGCCTGCCAAGGTCATGCGGATCGGCAGCATGATCAAGCAACTCCTGGAAGAGGTACGTGCCGCGCCTCTCGACGAGGCGAGCCGGGTCCGGCTCAAGGACATCCACGCCGCGTCGGTGAAGGAGCTGGAGGACGGCCTCGCCCCCGAGCTCGTGGAGGAACTGGAGCGCCTGTCCCTCCCGTTCACCGAGGAGGCCATCCCCTCCGAGGCGGAACTGCGCATCGCCCAGGCGCAGTTGGTGGGCTGGCTGGAAGGCCTCTTCCACGGCATCCAGACGGCCCTGTTCGCGCAGCAGATGGCGGCGCGGGCCCAGTTGGAACAGATGCGCCGCGCGCTCCCGCCCGGCGCTTCCCACGAGGACGAGGACGGCGGGCACGGGGCGATCCGCTCGGGCCCCTACCTCTAGCCTCCGGCGGACGGCGATGCCCGCGGGCCCGGTCTCCGGGCCCGCACTCCGTGCAGCGGGCCCGCACTCCGCCTGCGGGCGGGGCCCGGGACGGACGCGGCTCCCCGCAACGGTCATGACCCCGCCATACTCTGGGGCATGAGCTACGACGCCATCGTGCTGGCGGGCGGCGCCGCGCGCCGCCTCGACGGGGCGGACAAACCCGCCCTGCGGGTCGGCGGCCGGGCCCTTCTCGACCGGGTCCTCGACGCCTGCGCGGACGCCCGCACGACCGTCGTGGTCGGCGGCCGGCGGCCCACCGCCCGCCCGGTGCAGTGGGCCCGCGAGGACCCGCCCGGCACGGGCCCCCTCGCCGCGCTGGACGCCGGGCTGCGCCGGACCACGGCCGAGCTGGTCCTGGTCCTCTCCGCGGACCTGCCCTTCCTGGACCGGGACACCGTACGGGCCCTGCTGGACGGAGCCGAAGACGGCGACGGCGCCCTGTTGCGGGACCCCGGCGGGCGGGACCAGCCCCTGGTCGCCGCCTACCGGGCCGAGCCGCTGCGCCGGGAGATCGCCCTCCTCGCCACCGAGCACGGCAGCCTCGGCGGACTCCCCCTGCGGGCCCTCACCGCCGAGCTCGCCCTGTCCCGGGTGGCCGGCACTGCGCCACTCGCCTCGTTCGACTGCGACACCTGGGACGACCTTGCCACCGCCCGCGCCCGGATCAGGGAGCATGGAACCGTGCTGGACCAATGGATCACCGCCGTCAAGGCCGAGCTGGACATCGACCTCCCCGTCGACACCAAGACCCTGCTCGACCTCGCCCGTGACGCCGCCCACGGCGTCGCCCGGCCCGCCGCCCCCCTGACCACCTTCCTGGTCGGCTACGCGGCGGCCCGGGCCGAAGCCGCCGGCGCCGACCCCGCCGAAGCCGTCGCCGAGGCCTCCCGCAAGGCCGCCGACCTGGCGCTGCGCTGGGCCGCCGAGGCGGAGGCCGACGCCCGACAGAACGGCTCCGGATGACCCCCACCGACGCCGACCACGCCCTGGACCAGGCCCTGGCCCTGGTCAGCCGGGCCCCCGCGGGCGGCGGCGGCCCGGGCGGCCACCGCGCCGCGCCCTGGCCACGGGCCCGCGAGAGCGCCGCACAGGCCGGGGCCGGGGTGAAGGCCCGTAGCCACCGGGTCCCGCTCGCGGACGCCCTCGGAGAGGTCCTGGACGCCCCCCTGGAGGCGCTCACCGACCTGCCCTCCTTCGACACCTCCGCCATGGACGGCTGGGCGGTCGCCGGCCCGGGCCCCTGGAGCGTCCGCGGCGGCGAGGGAGTCCTCGCCGGCTACGGCGCCCCCGACCCGCTCGCGGACGGCGAGGCCGTACGGATCGCCACCGGCGCCCGGATCCCCGCCGACACCACCGCCGTGATCCGCAGCGAGCACTGCCACGAGGGCGGGGCCCAGCTCTTCGCCGACCGGCCCGTCCAGACCGGTCAGGACATCCGCCCGCGCGGCCAGGAATGCCGCTCCGGCGATTCCCTGCTGCCCGCCGGCTCCCTGGTCACCCCCGCCGTCCTCGGCCTCGCCGCGGCCGCCGGGTACGACGAACTGAGCACCCGGCCCCGCCCCCGCGTGGAGATCGTCGTGCTCGGCGACGAACTGCTCACCGAGGGCCGCCCGCACGACGGGCTGATCCGGGACGCCCTGAGCCCCATGCTCGGCCCCTGGCTCGCCCGGATCGGCGCCGAAGTCATCGCCACCCGCCGGCTCGGCGACGACCCGGCGGGAGCCGAGGCCCTGCTGGAGGCCGTCACCGGCTCCGCCGCGGACGTGGTCATCACCACCGGCGGCACCGCCTCCGGTCCCGTGGACCACGTCCACCCCGTACTGGCCAAGGCAGGCGCCGAGCTGCTGGTCGACGGGGTGGCGGTGCGTCCCGGACATCCGATGCTGCTGGCCCGCATCGGCGGCCGCGCGGACGGGAAGCACCTGGTCGGGCTGCCGGGGAACCCCCTGGCCGCCGTCTCCGGGCTGCTCACCCTCGCCGAACCGCTGCTGCGCGCCCTCGCCGGGCGCCGGCCCCGCCCGCGCTACACGGCGCCGGTCCAGGGCGACGTGCCCGGCCACCCGCACGACACCCGGCTGGTCCCGGTCGTACTGACCGACGAGCACGCGGTGCCGCTGCGCTACCACGGTCCCGCGATGCTGCGCGGGGTGGCGGCCGCCGATGCGCTGGCCGTCGTACCCCCGCGCGGGGCGCGGTCCGGTCAGGACCTGGAGATCCTCGATCTCCCATGGGCTTCGGGGGGATGTTTCACGTGAAACTTCACGGCCAGGACGCAATGGCCCGCGCCGCCGACGAGAAACTCGTCTCGCGGCGCATCAAACTGCCCAAACGGATCGTCGAGAGGCCGCTCGCGCAGGTCAGCAAACGCCTGCTGATGGCCCTGTTCGTGCTGTGGCTGACGGTCATGATCGTCTGGCTGGACCGCGGCGGCTACCACGACAACGCCAACGGCTCGGTCGATTTCCTCGACTGCGTCTACTACGCCACGGTGACCCTCTCGACGACGGGCTACGGCGACATCGTCCCGTACAGCGACAGCGCGCGGCTGATGAACATCCTGCTGATCACCCCGCTGCGCGTGCTGTTCCTGATCATCCTGGTCGGCACCACCCTGGAAGTCCTCACGGAACGGACGAGGGAAGAATGGCGGCTGAACCGCTGGAGGAAGAACTTGCGTGAGCACACGGTCGTCGTCGGCTTCGGTACCAAGGGCCGCTCGGCCCTGCAGACGCTGCTGGCGACCGGCCTGCAGAAGGAGCAGGTCGTCATCGTCGACCCCAGCGCCAAGGTCATCGACATGGCCAATGCGGAGGGGTTCACCGGGGTGGTCGGCGACGCCACCCGCTCCGACGTACTGCTGCGGGCCGAACTGCAGAAGGCCCGGCAGATCGTCATCGCCACGCAGCGGGACGACACCGCGGTGCTGGTCACCCTGACGGCGCGCCAGCTCAACCGCGGAGCGAAGATCGTCGCCGCGGTCCGCGAGGAGGAGAACGCCCCGCTGCTGCGCCAGTCGGGCGCGGACGCGGTCATCACGAGCGCGAGCGCGGCCGGACGCCTGCTGGGCCTGTCGGTCCTCAGCCCGAGCGCGGGCACCGTCATGGAGGACCTGATCCAGCAGGGCAGCGGTCTCGACCTCATCGAACGGCCCGTCACCCGGGCCGAGGCCGGCAAGTCGGTGCGGGAGACGGGCGACCTGGTGGTGAGCGTGCTGCGCGGGCACCGGCTCCTGCCGTACGACGACCCGCACGCCAGCCCGCTCCAGCTGACGGACCGTGTGATCACCATCGTGCGGGCGGCTCCGCCGCACTCGCCGCCGGTCACCCTGGGCCCCGCCGAATAGCAGGCGTGCTGTGTCCCCGAGGCCTCTTCGCGTAGCCTCCGGGCCATGAAGGCGATCACCATCGAGCAGCCAGGCGGCCCCGAGGCCCTCGTCTGGACCGACGCACCCGATCCGGTGGCGGGCGAGGGCGAGGTCCTCGTCGAGGTGGCGGCGAGCGCCGTGAACCGCGCCGACGTCCTCCAGCGGCAGGGGTTCTACGACCCGCCGCCCGGCGCCTCGCCCCACCCCGGCCTGGAGTGTTCGGGCCGGATCACCGCGATCGGCCCGGGCGTGGCCGGCTGGTCGGTGGGCGACGAGGTGTGCGCACTGCTGGCCGGAGGCGGGTACGCGCAGCGGGTGGCCGTCCCCTCGGGGCAGCTGCTCCCCGTCCCGGCGGGGCTGGACCTGGTCACGGCGGCCGCGCTGCCCGAGGTCGTCGCCACCGTGTGGTCGAACGTGTTCATGGTGGCCGGACTGCGGCCCGGTGAAACCCTGCTGGTGCACGGCGGATCCAGCGGTATCGGGACGATGGCGGTCCAGCTGGCGAAGGCCGTGGGCGCGACCGTCGCGGTGACGGCGGGCGGCCCGGAGAAGCTGGCCCGGTGCAAGGAGCTGGGCGCCGACATCCTGATCGACTACCGCGAGCAGGACTTCGTCGCGGAGCTGCGGGCGGCGACGGGCGGCGCCGGCGCGGACGTGATCCTGGACATCATGGGGGCGAAGTACCTCGCCCGGAACCTCGACGCCCTGGCCGTGAACGGCCGGCTCGCGGTCATCGGCCTGCAGGGCGGGGTCAAGGCCGAACTGAACCTCGGCGCCCTGCTGGCCAAGCGGGCCGCGATCACCGCGACCTCCCTGCGGGCGCGGCCGCTGGACGAGAAGGCGGCCATCATCGCGGCGGTGCGCGAACACGTGTGGCCGCTGGTGGAGACGGGCCGGGTGCGCCCGGTGGTGCACGCCACCTTCCCGATGGCGGAGGCCGCCGAGGCCCACCGGGTGCTGGAGTCCAGCGCCCACGTGGGCAAGCTGCTCCTCACGGCCTGAGCGGACGCGGGCGGGCCGGGGGCTGCCTCCGCTCTGCGCAGGACGCGCCCCGGCCCGCCCGGCGCCGGCGCCGTACGGCTACAGGCTGCGCAGCAGCACCGCGGGGGATTCGACGCAGTCGGCCACGTAGCGCAGGAAGCCGCCCGCCGTCCCGCCGTCGCACACCCGGTGGTCGAAGGTCAGCGACAGCTGGACGACCTTGCGGACCGCCAGCTCGCCCTCGTGCACCCACGGCTTGGGGACGATCCGCCCCACGCCGAGCATGGCCGCCTCCGGGTGGTTGATGATCGGCGTGGACCCGTCGACCCCGAACACCCCGTAGTTGTTCAGGGTGAACGTGCCGCCCGTCAGATCGGCGGGCGTCAGCTTCCCCGTCCGCGCCAGCTCGGTCAGGCGGGCGAACTCCGCCGACAGGGACTCGGGGCTGCGGTGCTGGGCGTCCCGGACCACCGGGACCATCAGGCCCCGCTCGGTCTGCGCGGCGAAGCCGAGGTGGACGGCCGGGAGCCGGACGATCTCGTTCGCCTCCAGGTCCACCGTGGAGTTGAGCTCCGGGTAGCGGGCGAGGGCGGCCGTGCAGATCCGCGCCAGCAGGGCGAGCACGGAGATCTTGGGTCCGTCCACGGCGTTCATGGCGGCCCGGGCCGCCATCAGCTCCGTGGCGTCCGCGTCGACCCAGCAGGTGGCGTCGGGGATCTCCCGGCGGCTGCGCGAGAGCTTGTCGGCGACCAGCCCGCGCAGACCCTTGAGCGGGATCCGCTCGCCCTGCGCGGCCGCCGTCGGCGCCGCCGCGGCGGCGACGGCCGGGGCCGGCTCGGGTGCGCGCAGCGCGGCCAGCGCCGCCTCGACGTCCGCCCGCAGGATCAGCCCGTCGGGGCCGGAACCGGTGAGCGCGCGCAGGTCGACCCCGCCGTCCTTGGCCAGCTTGCGCACCAGCGGCGAGATCACCGGCACCGGCCCGGAGGGAGCCGGTGCCGCCACGGGGACCGCCGGAGCCACCGGAGCCACCGGAGCGGCGACGGCGGGCGCCGACACCGCGGCGGTGACGGGTCGCACCCGTCGCCGACGCGCCGGGCGCGAGTGGTCCTCGCCGTAACCGATCAGGGGCCGGGGTACGTTGCCGGCGCCCTCGGCCTCGGCCGCCTGGGCGGCCGGAGCCTCGGCGGGAAGCGACGACGCCCCCACCGCCACGGTGATCAGCGGTGCTCCGACGGGCAGTTCCGTGCCCTCCTCCCCGAACCGGGCGGTGACGACACCGCCGTAGGGGCACGGCACCTCCACCATCGCCTTGGCCGTCTCGACCTCGACCACCGGCTGGTCGATGGCGACGACATCGCCCACCGCCACGAGCCAGCGGACGATCTCGGCCTCGGTCAGGCCCTCCCCGAGATCGGGAAGCTTGAATTCCATTACCTGCGGCATCAGTTCTCCCACTGCAGGCGCGCCACGGCGTCCAGGATCCGGTCCACACCCGGCAGGTGGTACTTCTCCAGCATCGGCGGCGGGTAGGGGATGTCGAAGCCCGTCACGCGCAGCACCGGCGCCTCCAGGTGGTGGAAGCAGCGCTCCGTGACGCGGGCGGCGATCTCCGCGCCCGGTCCGCCGAAGCCGCCCGCCTCGTGGACCACCACCGCGCGCCCGGTGCGGCGTACGGACTCCACGACCGTGTCCTCGTCGAAGGGGACCAGCGAGCGCAGGTCGACGACCTCCAGGTCCCAGCCCTCCTGGCGGGCCGCCTCGGCCGCCTCCAGGCACACCGGCAGCGAGGGCCCGTAGGTGATCAGCGTGGCGCTCGTGCCTGCCCGCCGGACCAGCGCCTTCCCGATGCCGGGCACGGTCGTCGGCGCCTCGGGACGCCAGTCGGCCTTCGACCAGTAGAGCCGCTTCGGCTCCAGGAAGACCACCGGGTCGTCGCTGGCGATCGAGGCGCGCAGCAGCCCGTACGCGTCCTCGACGGTCGCCGGGGTCACCACCGTCAGGCCGGGCGTGGCCACGTAGTACGCCTCGGAGGAGTCGCAGTGGTGCTCCACGCCGCCGATCCCGCCGCCGTACGGCACCCGGATCGTGATCGGCAGGGGCATCGCGCCGCGGGTGCGGTTGCGCATCTTCGCCACGTGCGAGATGAGCTGCTCGAACGCCGGGTACGCGAAGGCGTCGAACTGCATCTCCACGACCGGCCGCAGCCCGTACATGGCCATGCCGACCGCCGCACCCAGGATGCCCGCCTCCGCGAGGGGGGTGTCCGTGCAGCGCTCCTCGCCGAACTCCTTGGCGAGCCCGTCCGTGATCCGGAAGACCCCGCCGAGCGTCCCGACGTCCTCGCCCATGACGTGGACCGTCGGGTCCTCGGCCATCGCGTCGCGCATCGCCCGCGTCAGGGCCTGCGCCATCGTCGAGGGCTTGACCCCCGACTTCGCGGACTTCGCCGCCACCGTCGTCACGCCTGGTCCTCGGCTTCCAGCTCTGCACGGAGCATGGCCGCCTGCTCGCGCAGCCGGTCCGTCTGCTCCGCGTACACGTGCGCGAACAGGTCCATCGGGTCCACCACCGGGTCCGCGTTCATCCCCTCGCGGAGCGCCGCGGCCATCGTCTCGGCCTCGTCGCGCGCCGACTGGATCGCCGCCTCGTCGATGATGCCGCGGGCGGTCAGCTCACGCTCCAGCAGATCGATCGGGTCGTGCGCCTTCCAGGCCTCGACCTCGGCGTCACCGCGGTAGCGGGTCGCGTCGTCGGCGTTCGTGTGGGCCTCCATCCGGTAGGTGACGGCCTCGATCAGGGTCGGGCCGCCACCGGACCGGGCGCGCCGGACCGCCTCGGACAGCACCTCGTGCATCGCGGCGACGTCGTTCCCGTCGACCAGCCGGCCGGGCATTCCGTAGCCGACGGCCTTGTGGGCCAGCGTCGGGGCGGCGGTCTGCTTGGCGAGCGGGACGGATATCGCGAAGCCGTTGTTCTGCACCAGGAAGACCACCGGGGCCTGCCAGACGGCGGCGAAGTTCAGCGCCTCGTGGAAATCGCCCTCGCTGGTGCCGCCGTCGCCGACCATGGCGAGCGCGACGACGTCGTCACCGCGCAGCCGGGCCGCGTGCGCCAGGCCCACCGCGTGCGGCAGCTGGGTGGCGAGCGGGGTCGAGAGCGGGGCTATGCGGTGCTCGCGCGGGTCGTACCCGGTGTGCCAGTCGCCGCGCAGCAGGGTCAGCGCCTGGACGGGGTCCAGTCCGCGCGCCACGGCCGCCAGGGTGTCGCGGTAGCTCGGGAACAGCCAGTCCTGGTCCTCCAGGACCAGCGCGGCCGCGATCTCGCAGGCCTCCTGGCCCACGGTGGAGGGGTAGACGGCGAGCCTGCCCTGCTTGGTGAGCGCCGTGGCCTGCGCGTTGTAGCGACGGCCGCGGACCAGCTCGGCGTAGCAGCGGCGCATCAGCGCGGGGTCGAGCCGGTCGGCCGCCTCGGTGCCCAGTACCCGGTAGGGCTCGGGGTCCGGGAGCAGCGGGGCGGCATCCGTACGGGGCCTCCAGGCGGGCGGCGGGGTCGGACGGTGGGACGCACCGGCACCGGGCAGCTCTTGGACCGTCATGGCGGCGTACACCTCCTCGTGGGAAGCGGGCAGGGGTGCCCCGGGTGTGAGGCGCCTCACCAACCGATTGTTCGGTTGTCTGCGCAATTTGGCTACAGGCGACTCCAGGCTGTGGACAAACGGGCGTCGGGGGCCTGGGATGGATGCAGGACGTCCAGGAGAGGGAGGCATCGGGCAATGCCGGATGAACAAATGGCCGCACCGGGTTCCGGCCCGGTACCGCCGGGGAGCGGCGCCGCGGTCCCGTCGGCCCCGCCCGCGCCTTCCGGACCGGCGGTCCCGTCGGTCCCGGTGGTCCCGCCCCGCGCCCTGGACCCGATCGACCGTTCGATCGTACGACTGCTCCAGGCGGACGGCCGTGCGTCGATACGCTCGGTGGCGGAGCAGGTCCACGTGTCCCGGGCGAACGCCTACGCCCGCATCAACCGGCTCATCGACGACGGGGTGATCCGCGGGTTCACCGCCCGCGTCAACCACGAACGCGCAGGCCAGGGCGCCTCGGCGTACATCACCTTGAAGATCGTCCAGAATTCCTGGCGGACGGTGCGCGAACAGCTCCGCGAGCTGCCGGGCGCGGCCCACATCGCGCTGGTCAGCGGGGACTTCGACGTCCTCCTGCTGGTGCACACGCCGGACAACCGCACCCTGCGCGAGCTGGTGCTGACCCGCCTCCAGTCCATCCCGGAGGTCCTGTCCACGCGCACCCTGCTGGTGTTCGAGGAGACGGACCTCCTGGACCCGGGCCCGGCGGGCGGCCCGTCCTCCTCCCTCACGGAGGAGTAGGCCGAACGGGGGACGGGGACGCCACCGGGGGATCCCGGCGTCGTCCCCGTCGTCCCCGTCGTACCGGATGTGCCCGGCGGCGCTCCGGCGCGTCCTAGCGGGCCGTGCGCAGGCCGTCCAGGGCCATGCTGACGACCGCGTCGGCGAGCTGGTCGGAGGTGGTGACCGGGTGCGGGCGGTACCACTCGACCAGCGAGTTGACCATGCCGAAGAGCAGCCGGGTCGCGAGGCGGATGTCCACGTCGGCCCGCAGGTCCCCGTCGGCCGCGGCGGCCTTGAGGAGGTCCGCGACCTGGTGGTCGAACTCGCGGCGGCGTTCCAGCGCCCACCGCTCGGTGCGGGTGTTGCCCCGTACGCGCAGCAGCAGGGTCACGTACGGCAGCTCGCCGACGAGGACCTCCACCGTGCGCCGGGTGACGTACTCGACGCGCTCGACCGCCCGGCCGCGCACCGCACCGGGCTCCTCCAGCACCGCGAAGAGCCCGTCGAGGGCGCGGCTGACGGCCCGGCGCAGGAGCTCCTCCTTGCCGGTGACGTGGTGGTAGATCGAGGACTTGGAGATCCCCGCGGCCTTGGAGAGGTGCTCCATGGAGGTGCCGTCGTAGCCGCGCTCGTTGAAGACCTGGACCGCGACCGACAGCAGCGATTCCGGCGTGTAGGTGTCCCGCCTGACCGTGGTCATCCCGTCTCCTCCGCCCCGTCCTCGTCGCCCGCCGCGTAGCCGAGCCGGAACAGCGCCAGCGAGGGCGCGTACCGGCCGCCGGGACAGCGCTCGTCGAGGTTGTGGAGCAGGTCGTACGCCCAGTCCGGGCCGAGGCGCTCGTGCCACTGGGACGGGCCGAGCGGGTAGTTGACGCCGAGCCGCATCGCGGTGTCGATGTCCTGCGCGCCGGCCGCGCCGCGGGCGACGGCGTCGGCGGTGAGGTCGATCAGCATGGCCACGGTCCGGGCGACGATCATGCCGGGGACGTCGCCGATGACGGAGACCTTCTTGCCGAGCTTCTGGAACAGGCCGACGGCCTCGGCGAGGGTGCGCTCGCTGACGTCCTCGCTGGCGGAGAGCGCGATCCGGGTGGCGCCGCGGTAGTCGAGGGCCAGGTCGAAGTAGACGACGTCGGTGAACTCGACCGAGGTCTTGCCGTCCGCGAGGACCAGCTGGCCCTCGCCGGGCAGCTGGATGTACGGGCCCCCGTGCTCGGTGGCCGTGACGGCGATCCCGGCCTCCTCCAGCAGGTCGGCGAGCTCGGCGGCGGGGCCGAGGTCGCCCACGACGGTGACCTTGGCCGGGGCCTCCTGCGGGGCGGCGGTGTGCGGTTCGGGCAGTACGGCGCCCGGGCCGTACGGGAACCAGCCGTGCCCCGACTTGCGGCCCAGGCGGCCCGACTGGACCAGCCGGCGCTGGGCGAGGGAGGGCGTGAACTTCGGGCTCCGGAAGAAGGACTCCCACACGGAGCGGGTCACCGCTTCGTTGACGTCCTGCCCGATCAGGTCGGTCAGGGCGAAGGGGCCCATCTTGAAGCCGCCGCACTCGCGCAGGACGGCGTCGATGGTGGCGGGGTCGGCGCCCTGCTCCTCGTAGACCGAGAAGGCCTCGGCGTAGAAGGGGCGGGCGATCCGGTTGACGATGAAGCCCGGGGTGTCGGCGCAGCGGACCGGGGTCTTCCCCCAGCCGAGGACGGTGCGGTACGCGCGCTCGGCGGCGGCCGGGTCGGTCGCGAAACCGCTGACCACCTCGACGAGCGGGAGCAGCGGGGCCGGGTTGAAGAAGTGCAGGCCGAGGAAGCGGCCCGGGCGGGCGAGGCCCCCGGCGAGCTCGGTGACGGAGAGGGAGGAGGTGTTGGTGGCCAGCAGGGCGTCCGGGGCGACCACCTCCTCCAGCGCGGCGAAGAGGGCCTGCTTGACGGTGACGTTCTCGACGACCGCCTCGATGACGAGCGCGGCGTCGGCGAGGTCCGCGAGGGTGCCGGCTGCAGCGATCCGGCCGATCGCGTCCTCGGCCTCGGCGCGGTCCAGGCGGCCCTTCGCGGCCATCCGCTCCAGGCGGTCCTGCACGAAGCCGGCCCCGTCGGCGGCGAGGGTGGCGTCGATGTCGTAGATCAGCACCCGGTGACCTGCGAGAAGGGCGACCTGGGCGATGCCCTGTCCCATGGTGCCGGCGCCGACGACCGCCACAGTGCGGGACCGCTCGATTGCTGTCATGACCCGATCCTCCCGCACCGACTTATCCACAGGTCTGCCGGGCCCTCTTGTCCCGACCGATCGTTCGGTTACTCTAACTCCAGTCTGCTCTTTCTCGCCCTGCCTTGCCTGAACCGCCTGCCGATCCCGCGCGATCCCGCCCGGCTCAACGAGGAGTTGGTCCCTGATGTCCGCCGAGCTCACCGTCCCCCAGCTGTCCGCCAAGCACCGGCCCACCCTGGACCAGGCGCTGTCGGCGATCCGCAGCCGCGCCTACTGGTCCCCGCATCCCGAGCACCCCAAGGCGTACGGCGAGAGCGCCCCGGCCGACGGGCTGGCCGCCTTCGAGGCCCTGCGCGGGACCCGGCTGGAGCTCGGGCAGCCCGGTACGGACGGCTGGACCGGCGGCGAGGTGTCCCCGTACGGCCCCGAGCTGGGCGTCGAGTACCCGCACGCCGACCCGGAGGTGCTGCTGCCCGCCATGAAGGCCGGCATCGCCGCCTGGCGCGACGCGGGTCCCGAGACCCGGGCGCTGGTCTCCATCGAGATCCTGTCCCGCATCTCCGCCCGCACCCACGAGTTCGCGCACGCGGTCATGCACACCAGCGGCCAGGCCTTCATGATGGCGTTCCAGGCGGGCGGCCCGCACGCGCAGGACCGCGGCCTGGAGGCGGTGGCCTACGCCTACGAGGAGCAGACCCGGGTCCCGGGCCAGGCCGACTGGTCCAAGCCGCAGGGCAAGAAGGACCCGCTGGAGCTCGGCAAGACCTTCACGGCCGTGCCGCGCGGCATCGCCCTGGTCATCGGCTGCAACACCTTCCCGACCTGGAACGGCTACCCCGGCCTGTTCGCCTCCCTCGCCACGGGCAACGCGGTGCTGGTCAAGCCGCACCCGCGGGCCGTGCTCCCGCTCGCGCTGACCGTGCAGGTCGCCCGGGAGGTCCTCGCCGAGGCCGGCTTCGACCCGAACCTGGTGGCGCTCGCGGTCGAGCGTCCCGGCGAGGGCATCGCCAAGACCCTGGCCCTGCGGCCCGAGATCAAGCTGATCGACTACACCGGGTCCACGGAGTTCGGCGACTGGCTCGAGGCCAACGCCCGTCAGGCGCAGGTCTACACGGAGAAGGCCGGCGTCAACACCGTCGTCCTGGACTCCACCGACAACTACAAGGGGATGCTGGCCAACCTGGCCTTCTCGCTCTCCCTCTACAGCGGGCAGATGTGCACCACCCCGCAGAACCTGCTGATCCCCCGCGAGGGCATCGCCACGGACGCCGGCCACAAGAGCTACGACGAGGTCGTCGCCGATCTCGCGGCCTCGGTCGGCGGTCTGCTCGGTGACGACGCCCGGGCCAACGCCCTGCTGGGCGCCCTGGTCAATCCGGACGTCCGGACCCGGCTGGAGGCGGCGGCCGCGCTGGGCGAGGTCGCGCTGGCCTCCCGCGAGGTCACGAACCCCGAGTTCCCGGACGCCGTGGTCCGTACGCCGGTGATGGTGAAGCTGGACGCCGCCAAGGGCGACCCGGAAGCGCCGTACCTCTCGGAGTGCTTCGGTCCGGTCTCTTTCGCGGTGGCCGTGGACTCCACCGCCGATGCGCTGGAGCTGCTGCGGCGCACGGTGCGGGAGAAGGGCGCCATGACCGTGGGCGCGTACACGACCTCCGCGGACACCGAGCGGGCCGTCGAGGAGGTCTGCCTGGAGGAGTCCGCGCAGCTCTCCCTGAACCTGACCGGCGGGGTGTACGTCAACCAGACCTCCGCCTTCTCCGACTTCCACGGTTCGGGCGGGAACCCGGCGGCGAACGCCGCGCTGTGCGACGGCGCGTTCGTCGCGAACCGCTTCCGCGTGGTGGAGGTCCGGCGCCAGGCCTGAGCCGGGCCTGAGCCGGTCCTGATCCGGGCCTGAGCCGGGCCCGGCTCAGGGCTTGGGCCCGCCCCAGTGGAAGAGGGTCATGGCCACGCTGGTGGCCAGGTTGTAGCTGGAGACCTGCGGCCGCATCGGCAGGGACACCAGGTGATCGGCGCGGGCGCGCAGCTCGGGCGAGATGCCGTGGCGTTCCGAGCCGAAGGCGAGCAGGGCGTCGTCCGGGAGGGTGAGGGAGCGGATGTCCTCGCCCTCCGGGTCGAGCGCGTACAGCGGCCCGGCCGGGAGGGTGGCGATCTCCACCCGGTCCACGGTGGTGGCGTAGTGCAGCCCGGCCCCGGCCCGGACCACGTTCGGATGCCAGGGGTCGAGGTCCCCCCGGGTCACCACACCGGTGGCCCCGAAGCCCGCGGCGAGGCGGACCACGGCGCCGACGTTGCCGAGGTTGCGGGGGTTGTCCAGCACCACGACGGGTGCGAGCCGCGGCTGCCGGTGCAGCCGTTCCCGGAGCAGGTCGGGGCCCGGCCGTACGGCCAGGGCCGCGACTCCCGTGGGGTGCACCCGGGGCAGCAGCCCGCTCAGCGGGACGCCGCCGCGGACCAGCCGGGCGACCTCGGCCTCGACGTCCGGAGCCAGCTCGCGCGCCAGTGCCCGTACGGCCTGCGGATCGTCGGCCACGGCGATCTCCACCTCGGCCCCGAAGCGCAGGGCGTGCTTCAGCGCGTGGAACCCGTCCAGCAGGACCAGGTCCTCCCGCCGGGCCCCCTCCCGCCAGCGCCGCTCCGTCCCGTCCGCGTCTGCCCACTCACTCATGCCCCGACCCTAGGCGCTCCCCCGCCGGGCTCCGGCACCGGCGCCGCCGACCGCCGTCAGGACGAGACGGGGCTCGGCTCCGCGGGGGCGGGCCGGGGCTCGGCGTCCGCCGGGACCGGCGCGGGCTCGGCCGCGGCGGCCGCCCGCCCGGGCCTGAGCGCGGCAGCCCTGGCCCCGAGCCACATCAGGAACACCGTCGGCAGGAACACCGCGTCGGCGGCGATCATCGCCAGCGAGAAGAACGGCAGGCCGAGCAGCACCGCGATCCCGACGTGCTCCGCCATCATCACGGCCAGCAGCACGTTCTTGATCCGCCGGTTGAACAGCGTGAACGGGAACGCCACCTGCACGGCGACCGTCCCGTACGACAGCAGCATCACCAGCGTGCCGCTGCTCGCCACCAGTTCCGACAGCGCCGGCCACGGGGTGAAGTAGTCCAGGCCCAGCGGGTAGTACAGGGCCGTCCCGTCCTGCCAGCGCGAGCCCTGGATCTTGTACCAGCCCGCCGTGGCGTAGATCAGGCAGACCTCCGCCATGATCACCAGCATCCCCGCGTTGTGCAGCAGGTTCGCCAGGACGTCCAGGGCCGCCCGGCCCTCCCCCTCGGGTTCGTACCGGTCGGCCGTCCACCACAGCCCTGCGACCACCCACAGCGCCCCGAAGACCGCCAGCCAGCCGACGCTGAACCTCCCGGTCGCCGCCGCATAGGCGAACACCGCGCCCAGCACCGCCCAGAGCACCGGCCCGGCCGCTCCGGCCGTCGCCGCGCCGCGCAGCCGTGCCCGGCGCGCGTCCAGCGACCACACCTGCGCGCACCGGGTCAGCACCAGGTAGATCGCCATCAGGTGGATGACGTTGTCCCCGCCGTCGCCCATGAACACGCTGCGGTTCTGGAGCGACAGCACCCCGACCATGAACACCACGGACACCGCGCGGGTGCGCCAGCCGAGCAGCAGTGCGACGCTCGCCAGCACGGCCACGGCGTAGACGGTCTCGAACCACAGCGTGGAGTCGGACCACATCAGGACCGTGAAGGCACGGTTCGAGGCGATCAGCCGCTCCGCGAGCTCCCAGCTCCACGGTCCGTCGGGGCCGTACAGCTCGCGCCGGTGCGGGAACTCCCGCAGCAGGAAGAACAGCCAGGTCCCGGCGAAACCGATGCGGATCACGGCGCTCTGGTACGGGCCCAGTGCCTGTCCGGTGACCTGCGCCAGTGCCCGTCCGGCGGCCCGGCGCGCGCGGGTCAGACCGTCCACCACGGCAGCTCCCGGTAGTAGGTCTGGGTGTCGGTGGTCTCGTTGCTCCAGCCGGGCGCGGCCACCGCCGTCGTCGCCGAGCGCAGCTGGATCCGCAGGAGGTGCCCGCCCGGGTAGCGCGGGGCGAGCCGGTCCACGGCGATGCGCTGCAGGTACGCCTCGGACAGCGCGCCGCGCTCGCCGTTCGCCTTGTTGTCCTCGTCGTGGGAGCCGGTGAAGAAGTCCCAGGCCCGGCGCAGCTCGTTCTGCTCGGTGTGGCTGGGCAGCAGGCTGTGCCGGATGGCCGCGCCGTCCTCGGCCGACAGGTCCCGCCAGTCGCTGGTGACCAGCTCGCCCGCGGCGGTGCGGACCTGCGCGCGCACCTGGACCGCGATGTTCTGCTGGAGCGGGTTCGGAGCGAAGAGCTTCCAGTTCTGTTCGAATTCCGGGTAGATCCAGTCGTCCACGGTCCGCGCGTGCTGCTTGCTGACCGTGTTCGACGGGGCCACGTGCAGGAAGACGAACGCCAGGTGAGCGCAGGCGGCCACGGCGACGGCCCCCAGTGCCAGGGCGGCCAGGACGCGGTACGGGGCGGACAGACCGGCTATCCCGGGCACGCGCGCAGGCGGTGGAGCAGCGTGTTCCGCAGCCGTTCCGGCGCCCCCTTCCGCGGGCTCGTGCTCGTTCGAATCCATCCCGCCCCGATCGTCCGGCGTCCACAGGGTTGACCACAGAGGTTGACACCCTACGGGCCGTCGTCTCACCATTGAAGAGGACGAACCGAACGATCGGTCGGTCGGGCAGCCGGAAGGCCGGCCGACACACTCTGACAGGGGACCGCGATGGTGGCAGTGACTCCGGAGACGGGGCCGGACACGGCCCTCGGGACAGACGGGACGGGCGGGCCCGGCACGCCCGCCGACCTGGGCGCACAGCTCGCGGCGGCCTTCGACGCCGCCGTGGCGGCGGACGAGCGCGTGGAACCGCGCGACTGGATGCCCGAGGAGTACCGCGCCTCCCTGGTCCGGCAGATGGCCCAGCACGCCCACTCCGAGATCATCGGCATGCAGCCCGAGGCCAACTGGATCACCCGCGCGCCCTCGCTGCGCCGCAAGGCGATCCTCATGGCCAAGGTCCAGGACGAGGCCGGTCACGGGCTCTACCTCTACAGCGCCGCCGAGACCCTGGGCACCAGCCGCGACGAGCTGCTCGACAAGCTCCACGCCGGCAAGCAGAAGTACTCCTCGATCTTCAACTACCCCACCCTGACCTGGGCGGACGTCGGCGCCGTCGGCTGGCTCGTGGACGGCGCGGCGATCACCAACCAGGTACCGATCTGCCGCTGCTCCTACGGCCCGTACGCCCGTGCCATGGTCCGCATCTGCAAGGAGGAGTCCTTCCACCAGCGCCAGGGCTTCGAGCTCCTCATGACGCTGTCCAAGGGCACCGAGGCGCAGCACGCCATGGCCCAGGACGCGGTGAACCGGTGGTGGTGGCCCTCGCTGATGATGTTCGGCCCCCCGGACGACGAGTCGGCGCACTCGGCGCAGTCCATGGCCTGGCGGATCAAGCGCCACTCCAACGACGAACTGCGCCAGCGGTTCGTGGACATCGCCGTCCCGCAGGCGCAGGCCCTGGGCCTGACCCTGCCCGACCCCGACCTGAAGTGGAACGAGGAGCGCGGGCACCACGACTTCGGCGCCATCGACTGGGCCGAGTTCTGGGACGTCCTCAAGGGCAACGGCCCCTGCAACGAACAGCGGATCAGCCAGCGGCGCACCGCCCACGAGGAAGGCGCCTGGGTGCGTGACGCGGCCGCCGCGTACGCCGAGAAGCAGGCGGCACAGCACACCGCCAAGAACGAGGAGGCACGGGTATGACGCAGAACTGGCCCCTGTGGGAGGTGTTCGTGCGCTCGCGGCGCGGCCTCTCGCACACGCATGCGGGAAGCCTGCACGCCCCGGATGCGGAGATGGCCCTGCGCAATGCCCGTGACCTCTACACGCGGCGCAGCGAGGGCATCTCGATCTGGGTGGTGCCGTCCACGGAGATCACCGCCTCCTCGCCGGACGAGCGGGACCCGTTCTTCGCCCCGTCCGCGGACAAGCCCTACCGCCACCCGACCTTCTACGACATCCCGGAGGGGGTGAACCACCTGTGACCGGCACCGACACCACGGCGGACACCATGGCGGACACCACCGCCACCACCACCACCGCCGCTTTCACGGCGGCCGCCCTCGCCCTCGGCGACGACGCGCTGATCCTCTCCCACCGCCTCGGCGAGTGGGCCGGGCACGCACCCGTGCTGGAGGAGGAGGTCGCCCTCGCCAACATCGCCCTCGACCTGCTCGGCCAGGCCCGCGTCCTGCTGTCCCTGGCGGGCGACGAGGACGAGCTGGCCTTCCTCCGCGAGGAGCGGTCCTTCCGCAACCTCCAGCTGGTCGAGCAGCCCAACGGCGACTTCGCCCACACCATCGCCCGGCAGCTCTTCTTCTCCTTCTACCAGCACGAGCTGTACGGGGAACTGGCGCGCGGGGACGGCCCGTTCGCTCCCCTGGCGGCCAAGGCCGTCAAGGAGACCGCCTACCACCGCGACCACGCCGAACAGTGGACCCTGCGGCTCGGCGACGGCACCCCGGAGAGCCACGACCGCATGCGGGCGGGCCTGGACGCCCTGTGGAAGTACACCGGGGAGATGTTCCAGCCGGTGGAGGGCCTCGAAGGACTCGACCAGGCCGCCTGGGCCGCCCTGGAAGGGCGCTGGCTGGCCGCGGTGACCGACGTACTGGAGCGGGCCGGGCTCGCCCTGCCCACGGGGCCGCGGACCGGGGCCTGGGCCGCCGGGGCCGGACGCCAGGGCCTGCACACCGAGCCCTTCGGCCGGCTGCTCGCCGAGATGCAGCACCTGCACCGCAGCCACCCGGGGGCGTCATGGTGACCGATGCCGGGACGACCCGCCTGGAGGCGGAGCTGGCCGAGCTCGCCGGCTCCGTCCCGGACCCGGAGCTGCCCGTGCTCACCCTCGCCGAGCTCGGCGTGATGCGCGGGGTCCGGGTGCACGAGGACGGCCACGCCGAGGTCACCCTCACCCCGACCTACACCGGCTGCCCGGCCATCGAGGCCATGTCCGCCGACATCGAGCGGGTCCTGACCGCCCACGGCATCCGCGAGGTGCGGGTGACCACCGTGCTGGCGCCCGCCTGGTCCACCGACGACATCAGCGCCGAAGGCCGCCGCAAGCTGGCCGAGTTCGGCATCGCCCCGCCGCGCCCCCACGCCGCCGGCGGACCCGTCCCGCTCACCCTGTCGGTCCGCTGCCCGAACTGCGGCTCCACCGACACCGAGCTGCTCAGCCGGTTCTCGTCCACCGCGTGCAAGGCCCTGCGCCGCTGCATCGCCTGCCGCGAGCCGTTCGACCACTTCAAGGAGCTGTAGATGGCCGTGTCCCCGCCGTCTGTGCCGTCGGTGCCGTCGGTGTCCTCGGTGTCCGCCTCCGGGCGTCCCGCGCGCGCCCCGCGCCACGGCGCCTTCCACCCGCTCACGGTGGCGGCGGTCGACCGGCTCACCGACGACGCGGTGGCGCTGACCCTGCGGGTACCGCCGGAGCTGCGCGACGAGTACCGCCACGCCCCCGGCCAGCACCTCACCCTGCGCCGGTCCACCCCTGAGGGCACCGAGATCCGCCGCACCTACTCGATCTGCTCGCCCGCCCCCGCGGCGGACGGCCCGGGCCCGGAGCTGCTGCGGGTCGGCGTGCGCCTCGTGGAGGGCGGCGAGTTCTCCACCTTCGCGCACAAGGAGGTCGCCGCCGGGGACGTGCTCGACGTGATGGTCCCCGCCGGCCGGTTCGTCCTGGACCCGGTGGCCGCCCCGGCCGCCGGGCACTACGCGGCCGTCGTCGGCGGCAGCGGGATCACCCCCGTGCTGTCGATCGCCGCGACCCTGCTCGCCGCCCGCCCCGACGCGCGGTTCTGCCTGGTGCGCAGCGACCGTACGGCGGCGTCGACGATGTTCCTCGACGAGGTCGCCGACCTCAAGGACCGCTATCCGGCGCGGTTCCAGCTGGTCACCGTCCTGTCCCGGGAGGAACAGGAGGCCGGGCTGCCGTCCGGGCGGCTCGACGAGGACCGGCTGGCCGCCCTGCTGCCCGCCCTGCTGCCCGTCGCGGAGGTGACCGGCTGGTTCCTGTGCGGGCCCTACGGCCTGGTCCAGGGGGCGGAGCGGGCCCTGAGCTCCCTCGGCGTCGTCAGGACCCGGGTGCACGAGGAGGTCTTCCACGTCGAGGACACCGCGCCCCCGGTCCGCGCCACGGCCACCGCCGCCGCCACGCACGGCCGGGTCACCGCCCGGCTCGACGGCCGCTCGGGCACCTGGCCCGTCCAGGACGGGGAATCCCTGCTGGACGCAGTGCTGCGCAACCGCGCCGACGCCCCGTACGCCTGCAAGGGCGGGGTCTGCGGCACCTGCCGGGCCTTCCTGGTGACGGGCGAGGTCCGGATGGACCGGAACTTCGCGCTGGAGGCCGAGGAGACGGAGGCCGGGTTCGTACTGGCCTGCCAGTCGCACCCGGTCACCGAGGAAGTGGAGATCGACTTCGACCGCTGAGCCGGCTGCCCTCCCCGCCCCCTGTCCAATTTCAGGAACGTGTTCTATCTTGACGCACCGTCAGGACAGGATGGACCGGGTGCGCGCGGGAGGACAGGAAGTGGACTTCACCTTCACCGAGGAGCAGCAGGCCGCCGTCGAGGCGGCGCGGGCCGTGTTCGCGGACGTCGCACCCGACAGCGTGCCCAGCCCGGCACTCACCCCGGGGGCCGTCGCCGAGGACTTCGACCGCCCGCTGTGGGCCAAGCTCGCCGCCTCCGACCTGCTGAGCCTGGTCCTCGCCGAGGAGCACGGCGGCGCGGGCCTGGACACCATCGCCCTGTGCCTGGTGCTGCGCGAGGCAGCCAAGGTACTGGCCCGGGTACCGCTCCTGGAGCACTGCGCCACCGCCATGGCCGTCCAGGCCCACGGCAGCCCCGCACTGACCGCCGCCCTGCTGCCCGGAGCCGGACGCGGGACGCTCGTGCTCACCGCCGCCGCACACGGCCGCAGCGGGCACGACCCGGCCGAACTCTCCGTCACCGCCCGCCGCGAGGGCTCCGGCGGGGACTGGGTGCTGGACGGCACGCAGACCGCGGTCGCCTGGGCCCACAACGCCGACTGGATCGCCGTACCGGCCCACAGCGGCGAGGGCGAGGCCGTCCTCGCGCTCGTCCCGCGCACCACCGGCGGGCTGACCCTCGCCGAGCAGTACTCCACCACCGGGGAGCGCCTCGCCGAACTCACCCTGGACGCCGTACGGGTCCCGGCCGCGCACCTCATCGACGCCCCCGGCGCCTGGGAGCGGCTGCGCCAGCTCCTGGCCACCGGCACCTGCGCCCTCGCGCTCGGACTCGGCGAGGGCGTCCTCACCATGACCAGCCAGTACACGAGCAAGCGCGAGCAGTTCGGCTTCCCGGTGGCCACCTTCCAGGCCGTCGCCGTCCAGGCCGCCGACCGCTACATCGACCTGCGCGCCATGGAGGTCACCCTCTGGCAGGCCGCCTGGCGGCTCGATGCCGCCACCGGCGGCGCGGGTGGCCCGCTGCCGAGCACGGGGGACGTCGCCGTCGCCAAGATATGGGCCGCGGAGGGCGTACGCCGGGTCGTGCAGACCGCCCACCACCTGCACGGAGGCTTCGGCGCCGACACCGACTACCCGCTGCACCGCTACCACGCCTGGGCCAAACAGCTGGAGCTCCAGCTCGGCCCGGCCGCGGCGCACGAGGAGGCCCTGGGCGACCTGCTGGCCGCCCACCCCCTCGCCTGAGACGGCGAGCCGAGCCCGGCAGACGGCTCAGAGCACGAAGGCCTGGGTGCCGTTGTCCGTGACCATCGGGCGGCCGGCGCGCTCCCAGGCCTGCATCCCGCCGTCGATGTTCACGGCGTCGATGTCCTGGCGGACCAGGTACTGGGTGACCTGCGCGGAACGCCCGCCCACCCGGCACATCACGTGCACCCGGCGGCCGTCCTCGACGGCCTCCGTCAGCTCACCGAACCGGGCGACGAAGTCGCTCATCGGGATGTGCAGGGCGCCCTCGACATGGCCGGCCGCCCATTCGTCGTCCTCACGGACGTCGAGGACAAAGCCTTCGGAGGGCACCGCGGCGGCGTCCACCGAGGGAAGCAGTCCGAAGTTCATAGCTGTCGCCTTCTCTCTTCGCAGTCTGCGGCCCAACCTATAGGAAACGGCACGCCCCTCAGGGGGTCGCCAGGGCCGCCAGCTGCGCCTCACGCTCGGACACCTGCGCCAGCAGCTGCTCCGCGATCTCCTCCAGCAGCCGGTCCGGGTCCTCCGGCGCCATCCGCAGCATGGAACCGATGGCGCTCTCCTCCAGATCCCGGGCCACGACCGACAGCAGCTCCTTGCGCCGCGCCAGCCACTCCAGCCGCGCGTACAGCTCCTCGCTCTCGCTCTCCGGCGCCGCCTCGGGCGCCGGACCGGCCGCCCATTCCTCGGCCAGCTCGCGCAGCAGCTGCTCCTCGCCCCGCCCGTACGCGGCATTGACCCGCGCGATGAAGGCGTCCCGCCGCGCACGCTCGGTCTCGTCCTGGGCGAGGTCGGGATGGGCCTTGCGGACCAGCTCGCGGTAGAGGCGGCGCACCTCCTCCGAGGGCCGCACCCGCTCCGGCGGACGCACCGGCCGGTCCGTGAGCATCGCGGACGCGTCGTCGGAGATCCCGTCGGAACCCAGCCAGTCGTGGAACAGCTCCTCCACCCCGGGCATCGGCATGACCAGCGCGCGCGCCTCCCGCGCCCGCCGCACGTCCTCGGGATCGCCGGTGCGCGCCGCCTTCGCCTCGGCGATCAGCGCGTCCAGCTCGTCGAGCCGCGAGTACATCGGGCCCAGCTTCTGGTGGTGCAGGCGGGAGAAGTTCTCCACCTCCACCCGGAAGGTCTCCACCGCGATCTCGAACTCGATCAGTGCCTGCTCCGCGGCCCGTACGGCCCGCTCCAGGCGGGCCTCGGGACGTTCCTCGCCGGACGCGCCGGGGGCACCGGTGTCGCCGAGGACGGTCGGCTCGGGCTGTTCGGGCTGCTCGGTCTGCTCGCTCACCCGGCCAGCCTACGGCCGTCCGCGCCGGGTCGATGTTTCACGTGAAACATCGACCCGGCGCTGGGGCGGTCAGACCCCGGACTCCGCGGCGATCCGCCCCGAGCGCACCGCCGCCACCAGATCGGCGTGATCGGCCTCGCTCCGGTCGGCATAGGCCACCGCGAAGCCGGCCATCGCCTCGTCCAGCTCGTCGCTCTTGCCGCAGTACCCCGCCAGGAGCCGCGGATCGGCGCTGTGCGCGTGCGCCCGGGCCAGCAGTGCCCCGGTCATCCGCCCGTAGTCGTCGAACTCCCCGGCGGCCAGCGCGGCCGGGTCCACGCTGCCCTTGCGGTTGCGGAACTGCCGCACCTGGAAGGGCCGTCCCTCCACCGTGGTCCAGCCCAGCATGAAGTCCGAGACCACCTGCATCTGCTTCTGCCCGGCCACCACCCGGTGCCCCTCGTGCTCCGGCGGCGGGGAGGCGAAGCCCAGCGCGGGCAGGTAGGGCAGCAGCACCGAGGGCCGCGCCTCCTTCACCTGGAGCACGAGCGGCTCGCCCCGGTGGTCGAGCAGCAGCACCACGTACGAACGGGTGCCGACGCTCCCGGTGCCCACCACGCGGAAGGCCACGTCGTGGATCGCGTACCGGGCCAGCAGCGGCAGCCGGTCGGGCTGGAGCGTCTGGAGGTAGGGGCCCAGGGACGCGGCCACGGCCGCCGCCTCCCCGTCCCCGACGCGGCGCAGCACGGGCAGCGCGTCCACGAAGCGCCGGCCGCCGTCCGGCGAGGGCTCGGTCGACTTGGCCGCGAACCGCGCGGAAGTGTTGTTGCGGGCCTTGTCCATGACCCGCTGCAAGGTGCCCACCAGGTCCCGCATGTCGGTGTGCGAGACCAGTTCCTCGTCGGCGATCGCGTTCCACGCGTCTATGGCCGGCAGCTTGGCCAGCAGGCGCATGGTCCGCCGGTACGCGCCCACCGCGTCCCGCGCCGCCTCCCGGCATGTGTCCTCGTCCGCGCCCGCCACCCGCCCGGCGAGCACCAGCGAGGTCGCCAGCCGCTTCACGTCCCACTCCCACGGCCCGAAGACGGTCTCGTCGAAGTCGTTCAGGTCGATGACCAGGCGGCCGCGCGCATCCCCGTACAGCCCGAAGTTCGCCGCGTGCGCGTCCCCGCAGAGCTGGGCGCCGATCCCGGTCACCGGACCGCCGGACAGGTCGTGGGCCATCAGACCGGCGGCCCCGCGCAGGAACGCGAAGGGGTTCGCGGCCATCCGGCCCACGCGTATCGGAGTCAGCTCGGCGACCCGCCCGACGTTGGACTCCTCGACCGCTCGCACCGCGTCCGGCCTGCCGGACGGGGCCAGGAAGCCGGCGTGCGCCGCCCGGGGCACGCGTGCCCGCAGGGCCTTCCCCTCCTGCCGGGGCGAGCCGGCCGCCACGCGCGGCCCGAAGCCCGCCACCTCCGGAATCCGCTGAACCGCTACCGCCGCCATCGACGCCGCCCCCACCTGTGGATCGAACACCTGCCGAACGGGGTGACCGTATCTACAGCCCGGCGTCCCTGGCCAGCAGCGCCGCCTGTACCCGGTTCTCGCAGCCCAGCTTCGCCAGGATCCGGCTCACGTACGTCTTCACCGTCGCCTCGCTCATGTGGAGCCGCCGGCCCGCGTCCGCGTTGGACAGGCCTTCCCCCAGCAGCGCCAGCACCCCGCGCTCGCGCTCGCTCAGCTCCGCCACCTGCCGCCGGGCCTCCTCACCGCGTGCCGCGGCCTTCCCCGACGCCAGCAGGTCCACCACGTGCCGGGTCGCCGCGGGGGAGAGGTAGGCGTCCCCGGCCATGGCGGCGCGGACCGCGCCGATCAGCTCTCCCGGCGCCGAGTCCTTCAGCAGGAAGCCCGCACCGCCCTGGCCCAGCGCCCGCAGGACGTTCTCCCGCTCCCCGAAGGTGGTCAGGATCAGCGCCCGGGACTCGGGCGCGGCCCGCTTCAGCTCCCCCAGGGCGGTCAGCCCGTCCATGACCGGCATCTGGATGTCCAGCAGCACCACGTCCGGGGCGTGCGCGAGGGCGAGTTCCACCGCCTCCCGGCCGTTCGCCGCCTCCGCGACGACCTCGATGTCCGGCGCCGAGGTCAGGATCATCCTGATCCCGGCCCGGATCAGCGGCTCGTCGTCGGCGATCACCACTCTGATCATTCTGGCCGTCACCCGTGCTCCTACTGCTTGACCTCGTAAGCCTGCTTGTCGACGAGCTTGCCGTCCTTGAAGCAGAACCGGAAAACGGTGTCGCTGGTGAACGCCCCCGAGGTGCCGGACGACATGAGGGCCAGGCACTGCGACCCCTGCGGCCGGAGCGGGCCCTTGCGGTCCAGGCCCGAGGTCAGGATGCTGTCCCCGTCGGGCAGCCGGCCGCGCACCTCGGACTCGGTCTCCCCGACGTTCACGGAGTCGTAGTCGGCCGGGTCGAGCATCGAGTCGTCCACCGAGCCCACCATCAGCACGATGACCGCCCCGAGCACGACCACGAGGAAGACCACCGCCGCCACCGCGATCCCGCAGCCCAGCGCCACGCCCCCGGTCCGGCTGCGCCTGCGCACCGCCAGTTCCTTGTCCACCGCGGCCCAGTCCATGGGCGGCCCGCCCTGCAGCGCCGCCGCCTGCCCCCGGGCCTGCTGGCCGAAGTCGTCCGCCACGTCCTCCACCCCGGCGGGCTCGGCCCCGTACGGCAGGACACCCGCCACCCGGAACCCGCCCTCCTCGGTGGCGCCGGTGTGCACCATGCCGCCGACCAGCCGGGCGCGCTCGCGCAGCCCTGTCAGCCCCTGGCCGCCCGACACCACCTCGCCGGCGCCGGGGCCCGCCGCCGGCCCGTTGGCGATCTCCACCACCAGCGAGTCGTCCTCGTAGCGCAGTTCCACGGTGATCGCGGATCCCGGCGCGTGCTTGTACGCGTTCGTCAGCGCCTCCTGCACGATCCGGTACGCCGCGTGGTCACAGGCGGCCACCAGCGGCCTCGGCTGCCCCGAACTCGTCAGCCGTACGTCGGTACCCGCGCTCCGCGCCGCCTCGACGACCGCCGCGATCCCGGCCACCCCGCGCGCCGCGGGCTGCGCCGCCTCCTCCACGGGGTCCGGTGCCTCGACCCCGTCCCGCAGGATCCCCACGACCTCCCGCAGTTCGTGCATGGCCGCCACCGAGGCCTGCCGCAGCACGCCCACGCCCTCGCGCTGACGGTCCGTGAGCTGCGGATCCACCTCCAGCGCGCCGGTGTGCACCGCGATCAGCGCCAGCTGGTGGCCGAGGCTGTCGTGCATGTCCTGGGCGATCCGCTGCCGTTCGCGCAGCCGGGCCTGCCCGGCGACCATCGCCCGTTCCCGCATCAGCTGCCCGTTGCGCTCCTGGAGCGCGCGCAGCAGCGTACGGCGCTGGTGCCAGTAGCGGCTGGCCAGACCGGGCATGACCGTCGTGGCCAGGAACATCAGGGTGGAGAAGACCACCATCAGCAGGAGCCGCGTCTGTCCCCACTCGTGCAGGGCGCTGAAGCCGACCATCGCGAGGAACGACAGGACGAAGGCGCCCAGGGCCCGTCCCACACCGACGATCCGGCGCCCCGCGGACCAGCCCAGCAGGGTCGTGACCAGGAACGCGCCGGGCAGGTACACGCCCACCGCGGGACCCACGACCAGCAGCGTCGCCGGGAGCCTGCGGCGGAGCAGGGTCAGGACGAACACGGCCACGGCGCCCGCCGCCATCCGCGCCCCGGATCCGTTGTCGAGCTCCTCCAGACCCAGGCCGAGCAGGGCCAGCACCGCGGCGATCAGCAGGTCCCCCGCCAGCATCCGCCGCGTCCAGGGCTCCGGCCCCCTCAGCCAGTCCCAGCCCGCACGCATCTTCGCCGTCACATCCACGCACCCGACCCTAGACACCCGTCCGTGCCCCCGGCCGCCCTCTTTCGTCGCGCCCACCGCGACGAAAGTCGGACGGCGCCGTCACCGGCGCAGGAACAGGAAGAGGACAAAGCCAGACGGACAAAGCGAAACGGCCGCCATCGCTTTCGCGATGACGACCGTTTCGTCGATGTGGGCGAGGGGGGATTTGAACCCCCACGTCCCGAAGGACACTGGCACCTGAAGCCAGCGCGTCTGCCGTTCCGCCACTCGCCCGAGCAGCGCCCCAGTGGTTCTTCCCTTTCGGGCCGTTCCCCTGGCGACGTCGAAACATTAGCACGCCAGACGGGGTGGATTCACATCGCTTTCCCCGCACCCCTCACCCCGGTCACGACGGCCCCTCCCGCACTCCGCCCCGGGTGCGGGACACTGTCCCTGGAGCGCCCCTACGATCGCTTGTGAGGACCAACACTCCTCAGCACGGGACCGATGGGGAACCAGCCGAATCCGCCACGCGTGGATACGATCAGTAAGCAGTACAGGGCGACAACGACGGAGGAGGTGCCCCATGGGAGTCCTGAAGCGGTTCGAGCAGCGACTCGAAGGTCTGGTGAACGGCACCTTCGCCAAGGTGTTCAAGTCCGAGGTCCAGCCGGTGGAGATCGCAGGCGCCCTCCAGCGCGAGTGCGACAACAACGCCACCATCTGGAACCGCGAGCGCACCGTCGTCCCCAACGACTTCATCGTCGAGCTCAGCACCGGCGACTACGAGCGCCTGAGCCCGTACTCGGGCCAGCTCGGCGACGAGCTCGCGGGCCTGGTCCGCGACTACGCCAAGCAGCAGCGCTACAGCTTCATGGGCCCGATCAAGGTCCACCTGGAGAAGGCCGACGACCTCGACACCGGTCTCTACCGGGTCCGCAGCCGTACGCTCGCCTCCAGCACCTCCCAGCCGCAGGCGCCTCAGTCGGGCCACGGCCAGGCACCCCCGAACCCGCAGGGCGGATACGGGTACCCCCCGGTCGCCGCCCCGCCGATGCCCGCGGGCCCGCCTCCCGGCGGTCCCGCAGGGCGCAGGCCGGCTCCCGCCGGCCCCGCACCAGCGTCCGGCCCGGGTGCCACCCGGCGCCACTGGATCGAGATCAACGGCACCCGCCACCAGATCTCGCGCCCGACGCTCGTACTCGGCCGAAGCACCGAAGCCGACGTGCGGATCGACGACCCCGGCGTATCCCGCCGGCACTGTGAGATCCGGACCGGAACGCCCTCGACGATCCAGGATCTCGGGTCCACCAACGGCATCGTGGTGGACGGGCAGCACACCACCCGCGCTACGCTCCGCGACGGCTCGCGGATCGTCGTGGGCAGCACGACCATCATTTACCGGCAAGCCGAAGGGTGAAGCGGGGGCAATGTCAGAGCTGACCCTGACGGTCATGCGGTTGGGTTTCCTAGCCGTTCTGTGGCTGTTCGTCATCGTGGCCGTTCAGGTCATCCGCAGCGATCTCTTCGGAACGCGAGTCACCCAGCGCGGCTCGCGCCGCGGGGGCGCCGCGGGCACCGCACCACAGCAGACGGGCCGCCAGAGCGCGGCCCCGCCGCAGCAGCGCCAGCGCCGCGGTGCGCCCACCAAGCTGGTCGTCTCCGAGGGCACCCTCACGGGAACCACGGTGGCCCTCGCCGGCCAGACGATCACGCTGGGCCGGGCCCACGACTCCACGATCGTGCTGGACGACGACTACGCGTCCAGCCGCCATGCCAGGATCTATCCCGACCGTGACGGCCAGTGGATCGTCGAGGATCTCGGGTCCACCAACGGCACGTATCTCGACCGGACCCGGCTGACCACTCCGACGCCCATTCCGCCGGGCGCCCCGATCCGCATCGGCAAGACCGTCATCGAGCTGCGGAAGTAGTACGAGAATGAGCGAGCGGAGCGAGCGAGCCGCGGCGATCCGTCCCACCGAGGACACGGACCCGAGCGCGCTCCCGACCGGAGGGTGGGCAGTGTGGCTCGAGACCGGTTGTACCCGGAGGCAGCAGCGTCGACAGGGCAGGTACACATGAGTCTGTCCCTGCGGTTCGCCGCCGGATCGCACAAGGGCATGATCCGCGAGGGCAACGAGGATTCCGGCTACGCCGGTCCCCGTCTCCTCGCGATCGCCGACGGCATGGGAGGCCAGGCCGCCGGCGAGGTCGCGAGCTCCGAGGTGATCTCCACCCTGGTGCAGCTCGACGACGACGTCCCGGGCTCCGACATCCTCACCTCCCTCGCCACGGCAGTGCAGCGCGCCAACGACCAGCTGCGCGTCATGGTGGAGGAGGACCCCCAGCTCGAAGGCATGGGCACCACCCTGACCGCCCTGCTGTGGACCGGCCAGCGCCTCGGCCTCGTCCACGTCGGCGACTCCCGTGCCTATCTGCTCCGCGACGGCGTCCTCACCCAGATCACCCAGGACCACACCTGGGTGCAGCGGCTCGTCGACGAGGGCCGCATCACGGAAGAGGAAGCCACCACCCACCCGCAGCGGTCCCTGCTGATGCGCGCGCTGGGCAGCGGCGACATCGTCGAGCCCGACCTCTCCATCCGCGAGGTCCGCGCCGGTGACCGCTACCTGATCTGCTCCGACGGGCTGTCCGGCGTCGTCTCCCACCAGACCCTGGAAGAGACCCTCGCCGACTACCACGGCCCCCACGAGACCGTGCAGGCGCTGATCCAGCTCGCCCTGCGCGGAGGCGGCCCCGACAACATCACCTGCATCGTCGCGGACGTCCTCAACACCGACAGCGGCGACACCCTGGCCGCTCAGCTGAACGACACCCCGGTGGTCGTCGGAGCGGTCGCCGAGAACCAGCACCAGCTCTTCGACGGCAATGCCATGCAGACCCCGGCCGGCCGTGCCTCGGGCCTGGGCCGCCAGGCCCCGCCGCCCGCCGGCGCCTTCGGACCTCCCGGCAGCGGTGAGGCCCCCGGCTACGGATACGGCGACCAGGGTCAGGGCGGCGGCGGTTACGGCAGCTTCGGCGACGCCGACGCGCAGTCCTACGACCCCGACTCCGGGTACGAGGACACGTACGACCACCCCCGCCGGCGCCGCGGCAAGGGGCGCAAGTGGACCACCCGTACGCTGACCCTGCTCCTCGTCGTCGGCGTCGTCGGCGGCGGTCTGTACGCGGGCTGGCGCTGGACCCAGACGCAGTTCTACGTCGGGGTCAAGGGCGAGCACGTGGCGCTCTTCCGCGGCATCAGCCAGAAGCTCGGTCCGCTGGAGCTCTCCAAGGTGGAGACCGACCGCCCCGAGATCGAACTGAAGTACCTGCCGCCCTTCAAGCGCAAGCTCGTCGAGGCCACCATCAGCGAGAGCAGCCTCAACGGTGCCCGCGAGAAGCTCGACGACCTCGGCCTCCAGGTCTCCGCGTGCAAGAAGGACGAGGAACGCCGCAACGCCGAGGCGCAGAACCAGACACCCAGCACCACTCTGACTCCCCAGGAGCAGCAAGTGGTCAGTTTCTGCGGAAAGCAGTAGACACCCGCGGGCGCAGGGGGCCTGCCACACCATGAGCGTTGTCACCAACACGACCACCATCGGCGCCATCGAGGCGCCGAGCCGGCGGAACACCGAGCTGATGCTGCTCGGCTTCGCCGTGGTCATCCCGATTTTCGCCTACGCCAACGTGGGCCTCGCGATCGACGGCACCCTGCCTCCCGGCATGGTGCTGTACGGCCTCGCCCTCGCTGCCCTCGCCGGGGTCGCGCACCTCGTCGTGCGCCGGTACGCCAAGTACGCCGACCCGCTGCTGCTGCCGCTGGCCACGCTGCTCAACGGTCTGGGCCTCGTCCTGATCTGGCGGCTCGACCAGTCCGAGCGGCTGCAGAACCTGGCCAAGCGCTCCTTCGGCGCGTTCTCCCCCTCCGCGCCCAACCAGATGATGTACACGGCGATGGCCATCGCCCTGTTCGCAGGCGTGCTGCTGGTCCTCAAGGACCACCGCGTCCTGCAGCGGTTCACCTACATCTCCATGGTCGCCGCCCTGGTGCTGCTCCTCCTGCCGCTCGTCCCCGGCCTCGGCGCGGACGTCTTCGGCGCCAAGATCTGGATCCGCGTCGCCGGATTCTCCATCCAGCCCGGCGAGTTCGCGAAGATCGTCCTCGCGGTGTTCTTCGCCGGCTACCTGATGGTCAAGCGCGACGCCCTGGCCCTGGCCTCCCGCCGGTTCATGGGCCTCTACCTGCCGCGCGGCCGCGACCTCGGCCCGATCCTGGTGATCTGGGCGATGAGCCTGCTGATCCTGATCTTCGAGAACGACCTCGGCTCCTCGCTGCTGTTCTTCGGCATGTTCGTGATCATGCTGTACGTGGCCACCGAGCGGACCAGCTGGATCGTCATCGGCCTGCTGATGTCGGTCGGCGGCGCCGTCGTCGTCGCCTCCTTCTCCAGCCACGTCGGGGCCCGCGTCAGCGCCTGGCTGGATCCCTTCGGCTGCTGGCAGCGCAACGGCGCCGACGCCGGTGCCTGCGAGCAGATCGCCCAGTCGATCATGAGCTTCGGCTCCGGCGGGGTCCTCGGCGCGGGCTGGGGACAGGGCAATTCCGACCTCATCGGCTTCGCCGCCAACTCCGACTTCATCTTCTCCACCGTCGGCGAGGAACTGGGCCTCACGGGCGTGATGGCCTTCCTGCTGATCTACGGGCTGATCATCGAGCGGGGCGTCCGCACCGCCCTCGCCGCCCGTGACCCCTTCGGCAAGCTCTTCGCCATCGGCCTCTCCGGTGCCTTCGCCCTCCAGATCTTCGTCGTCGCCGGCGGAGTCATGGGCCTCATCCCCCTCACCGGCATGACGATGCCCTTCCTCGCCTCCGGCGGTTCCTCCGTCCTCGCGAACTGGATCCTCATCGCCGTACTCATCCGGATCAGCGACACCGCACGCCGACCTGCCCCGGCTCCCGCTCCGTCCCCCGACTCCGAGATGACCCAGGTGGTCCGCCCGTCATGAACAAGCCCCTGCGCCGCATCTCGCTGTTCTGCGGGCTGCTCGTCCTCGCGCTGCTGATCCGGACCAACTGGATCCAGTACGTCCAGGCCGAGGACCTCAGCACCCGCAAGGAGAACCGCCGGGTCCAGATCGCCCAGTACGCCACCGAACGCGGCAACATCATCGTCAAGGGGGGCGAGCCGATCACCGGCTCGGCGGTCACCAACGGCAGCGACTACAAGTTCAAGCGGACGTACCTGGACGGACCCCTGTGGGCACCCGTCACCGGCTACGCCTCGCAGGCCTACGGCTCCACCCAGCTCGAATCGCTCGAGGACCAGATCCTCACCGGCAACGACGACCGGCTGTTCTTCGACCGCACGATCGGCATGTTCACCGGCGAGAAGAAGCAGGGCGGCAACGTCGTCACCACGCTCAACCCGGCCGCGCAGAAGGCCGCGTTCGAGAAGCTCGGCGACAAGAAGGGCGCGGTCGCCGCGATCGACCCGCGCACCGGGGCCATCCTGGCCCTGGTCTCCACCCCCTCGTACGACCCCTCCAGCTTCGCGGGCAACTCGAAGGACGACGAGAAGGCCTGGGTCTCGCTGAAGGACAGCGAGGACAAGAACCTGGTCAACCGGGCCCTGCGCGAGACCTACCCGCCCGGCTCGACCTTCAAGGTGGTCACCGCCGCCGCGGCCCTGGAGCACGGCGCGGTCTCCGACATCAACGCGCCGACGGACACCCCGGAGCCGTACATCCTGCCCGGCACGCAGACCCCGATGGTCAACCACGCGTCCGGCTGCGAGAAGGCCAGCCTCAACGAGGCCATGCGCGTCTCCTGCAACTCCGTCTTCGCGAACCTGGGCGACAAGGTCACCCGCGACAAGATGGTGCAGACCGCCGAGAAGTTCGGCTTCAACAACGACAAGATCGACACTCCGGTCCGCGCCTTCGCCAGCGTCTACGACAAGAAGATGAACAGGGACGGCAACGCCCAGAGCTCCATCGGGCAGTTCAACACCGCCGCCACCCCGCTCCAGATGGCCATGGTCACCGCCGCGATCGCCAACGACGGCAAGCTGATGAAGCCGTACATGGTGGACCAGCTCACCGCACCGAACCTGGACGTGATCGAGAAGCACGATCCGCAGGAGATGGGCCGGCCGCTGAGCGCCGCCAACGCGCAGAAGGTCCAGGAGATGATGGTCAACGTCGTCGAGAAGGGCACCGGCGCCAACGCCAAGATCAAGGACACCAAGGTCGGCGGCAAGACGGGCACCGCCCAGCACGGCGAGGGCAACAAGAAGCGCCCGTACGCCTGGTTCATCTCCTACGCCGAGAACCCGGACGGCACCTCGCCCGTCGCCGTCGCCGTCGTCATCGAGGACAGCGGCGCGGACCGCGAGGACATCAGCGGCGGCGGCCTCGCCGCACCCGTCGCCAAGGCCGTCATGGAAGCCGTACTCAAGAACCAGGGATGACCGAGGGACCGGGGGCGAGCAGTGGGGCGGCACACAAGTGAGCTGCGTCACTGCTCCCGTCCGGATCCGAGCGTACGGTACCGGTCCGGCATCAGCCTGTGGTCGCGAGCCGATCACTGACGATCGGCCGGTAGCCTTTGCGCGAACAGCACACCGCCGGACCACACACAGGTGCGGTCGGGACTGACGGAGAGGGCTGCAACGTTATGGAAGAGCCGCGTCGCCTCGGCGGCCGGTACGAGCTGAGCCACGTGCTCGGCCGTGGTGGCATGGCCGAGGTCTACCTCGCCCACGACACCCGGCTCGGCCGTACCGTCGCCGTCAAGACCCTGCGCGCCGACCTCGCCCGCGACCCGTCCTTCCAGGCCCGGTTCCGCCGCGAGGCCCAGTCGGCCGCATCGCTGAACCATCCGGCGATCGTCGCTGTCTACGACACCGGCGAGGACTACGTCGACAACATCTCCATCCCTTACATCGTGATGGAGTACGTCGACGGCTCCACCTTGCGCGAGCTCCTGCACTCCGGCCGCAAGCTGCTGCCCGAGCGCACCCTGGAGATGTGCATCGGCATCCTCCAGGCGCTGGAGTACTCCCACCGCGCCGGCATCGTCCACCGTGACATCAAGCCGGCCAACGTCATGCTCACCCGTACCGGCCAGGTCAAGGTCATGGACTTCGGCATCGCCCGCGCCATGGGCGACTCCGGCATGACCATGACGCAGACCGCCGCCGTCATCGGCACGGCGCAGTACCTCTCCCCCGAGCAGGCCAAGGGCGAGCAGGTCGACGCGCGCTCCGACCTGTACTCCGCGGGCTGCCTGCTGTACGAGCTCCTCAGCGTCCGGCCCCCGTTCGTCGGCGACTCCCCCGTGGCCGTCGCCTACCAGCACGTACGGGAAGAGCCGCAGCCGCCGTCGAACTTCGACTCCGAGATCACGCCCGAGATGGACGCCATCGTCCTCAAGGCCCTGGTCAAGGACCCCGACTACCGTTACCAGTCCGCCGACGAGATGCGGGCCGACATCGAGGCCTGCCTCGACGGCCAGCCCGTCGCCGCCACCGCCTCCATGGGCGCGGCCGGCTACGGCTACCCCGACCAGGGCCACGGCTACGGACACCAGGGCTACGACCAGCCCACCACCGCCCTGCGCACGGCCGACTCCGGCCAGACCTCGATGATGCCGCCCATGCCCCCCGGCGACGGCGGGTACGGGTACGGCGACCAGGGCCACGGCGGCTACGACCAGGGCCCGCACCGGCGGCAGAAGAAGAGCAAGGCCTCCACGATCCTGCTCGTGGCCGCCGGCATCCTCGTCCTCGTCGGCGCGATCCTCATCGGCCGCTCCCTCTTCAGCGGGAACGCCGACAACCGGCCCGCCGTGCCCAAGTTCGTCGGCCAGACCCTCGAACAGGCGCAGAAGAGCGGCGACAACGTCGGGATCAAGGTCGAGAAGGAAGCCGACGTCGCCTGCAAGGGCCAGCCCAAGGGCAACATCTGCTCGCAGTCCCCGGAGGCCGGCACCAAGGTCGACGAGGGCTCCTCGGTCAAGGTGAAGGTCTCCTCGGGCTCGCCCAAGGTCTCGGTCATCGACGTGCTGAACCTCAAGTACGAAGAGGCGGAGAAGGCCCTGAAGGACAAGGGCTTCCAGGTCGACCGCAAGCTCCAGGAGTCCGAGCGCACCCCGGGCACCGTCTTCGACCAGAACCCCAAGAGCGGCAGCGAGGCGGAAGAGGGCTCCCTCGTCACGCTGACCGTCGCCAAGGAGCAGTCGAAGGCACAGGTCCCGGACCTGATGGGCAAGACGAAGGAGCAGGCGTCCAAGCTGCTCACCGACGCCAAGCTCAAGCTGGGCAGCACCACCGAGACCGAGTCCCCCGGGGCCACGCCCAAGACGGTCATCGCGCAGCAGTTCGCCGCGGGCGAGCAGCTCGAGGTGGGCAAGACGGTCAACATCACGATCGCCAAGGCCGCGCAGCAGGTCCAGGTGCCGAACCTGGGTGGCAAGACCGTCGCCCAGGCCAAGCAGGAACTGACCGCCAAGGGTCTGGTCTTCGGCCGGGTCGTCACCGGCCCCACGGACGACAACGCGATCGTCGTCCTGTCCGACCCGGCCGCAGGCCAGCCGATCGCCACCGGAGGGACGGTCAACGTCACCACCTTCGGCGGCGGCGGCCAGCAGGACGGCGGCAACAACAACGGCGGCAACAACGGCGGAGGCTTCTTCGGAGGCCTGACCGGCGGCCGCGGCCGCTGACGCTCGTCCCGCAGACGCGGAAGGCCCGGCACCCCTGGGGTGCCGGGCCTTCCGCGTTCGGCGGTACAGCGGCCTCCAGGGGCCTTCCGCGGCCCCTGTGGCAGGTGTGGTCAGCGCAGTTCCGGGGGCAGCGTGCGCTGCGCGTCCACCTTGTCGGTCCGTACGAGCTCGCCCCACACGATGTAGCGGTACTTCGAGGTGTACACCGGGGTGCAGGTCGTCAGCGTGATGTAGCGCCCCGGAGCGGTCTTGCCCGACTCCTTCGGGACCGGGTTGATCACGTCCACGTTGTACTTGGAGGTCTGGCGCAGCTCGGCGAAGACCTTGTAGACGTACCAGGTGTCCCGGGTCTCGAAGACGATCGCGTCGCCGTTCTTCACCTTGTCGATGTTGTGGAACTTCGCGCCGTGCCCGTCCCGGTGCGCGGCGAGGGAGAAGTTCCCCTTCTCGTCCCAGGGCAGCGCCGACTTCACCGGCTCCGTGTAGTAGCCCGCGACGCCGTCGTTGAGGACCTCCGGCGACGTGCCCGGCTTGACCAGCACCTCGCCGTTCTTCATGGCCGGCACGTGCAGGAAGCCGACCCCGTCCTTGGTGTCCAGGGCCCCCGGCTGGGCGGGCTCGGAGGAGCCGGGGGAGGGGGTCTGCCACTGCTGGCGGATCTCGTCGCCCCGGGCCGATGCCTGCCGGTCGGCGAGCACGTTCGTCCACCACAGGGAGTAGGCCACGAAGAGGCCCAGCACGAGGCCCACCGTGATCAGGACCTCGCCCAGCAGGCTCAGGAACCCGGCGAGCACACTGCGGTGGGGAGGCGGCGCGGCGGCGCGGCGGCGGCGGGCACGAGACACTGCTGATTCGTCCTTCGGGCGGCTACGGGCTGTCCAGCGCGGGCGGAGGGCCCTGGCTGCGGGGGCGTTCGTCGGTCATCCTGCCCCATACGATCATCCGATAGGTGCTGGTGAACTCGGGGGTGCAGGTCGTCAGCGTGATGTACCGGCCGGGGGACGTGAAACCGGAACCCTCCGGAACCGGCTTGATCACCGCCACGTTGGTCGGCGGGGTCTGCGCCAGCGACGAGGTCATCTCGTAGGTGTAGTAGGCGTCCCGGGTCTCGACCACCACGGGGTCCCCCGGCACCAGCCGGTTGATGAAGCGGAAGGGCTCGCCGTGCGTGTTGCGGTGTCCCGCCACCGCGAAGTTGCCCTGCGGGTCCGAGGGCATCGCGGTCTTCAGCGCACCTTCGCCGTAGTGCCCGACCATCCCCCGGTCCAGCACCTTCGGCTTGCTGATGCCCTCCGCGACAGGCACCTTCACGTCCAGCTTCGGGATGTGCAGGATCGCGAAGCCCTGCCCCGGCTCGAACGCAGACACCGGCGGAGCGGCCGCGCCGCCGCCGCTCGTGTCCCGCTGCCAGGTCTGCTCCAGCGATCCGGCCGCCCCGTCGGCCGTCCGCTGCGCCAGGAGGTTCGTGTACCAGAGCTGGTAGGCCACGAACAGCAGCATCACCAGGCCCAGGGTGATGAACAGCTCACCGCCCAGGCGGCTCGCGACGACCAGTGGTCCGCCCGACGCCGGCCGCCTGCGGCGCCGGCCGCCCCGCCTGCGCGCCGCCCTGGCAGCCTGCTTCGCGGCCTCCTGGGCCGCCCTGCGCCGCGCGGCCCGGCCCTGGGTGGGCGCGGACGGCGCGACCGCCGTCACGCGACGGCCTTGCCCACCACCGGGGCCAGCCCCACCGAGCGGTCCACGGCACCCGCGTCACCGCAGCGCACCAGCCAGTTCGCGAGCATCCGGTGACCCCATTCGGTCAGCACCGACTCGGGGTGGAACTGCACGCCTTCCACGTCGTGCTCCCGGTGGCGCAGCCCCATGATGATCCCGTCCTCGGTCCGCGCCGTGACCTCCAGCGCGTCCGGGAGGGTCAGGGGCTCGGCCGCCAGGGAGTGGTAGCGGGTCGCGGTGAAGGGCGAGGGCAGTCCCTCGAAGACCCCCAGCCCCTCGTGCACCACCGGCGAGGTCTTGCCGTGGAGCAGTTCGGGGGCCCGGCCCACGACCCCGCCGTACGCGACCGCCATCGACTGCATGCCGAGGCAGACGCCGAAGACCGGAACGCCCGTCTGCGCGCAGTGCCGGACCATGTCGACGCAGACGCCCGCCTCCTCCGGGGTACCCGGGCCGGGGGAGAGCAGGACCCCGTCGAAGCCGTCCTGCGCGTGCGCGAGCTCCACCTCGTCGTTGCGCAGCACCTCGCATTCGGCGCCGAGCTGGTAGAGGTACTGGACCAGGTTGAAGACAAAGCTGTCGTAGTTGTCCACAACCAGAATGCGCGCGCTCACGGAGTGACTCCCGATCCCTCGTCCACCGTCACATCGTTGAACGGAAGGAGCGGCTCGGCCCACGGGAAGACGTACTGGAACAGTACGAACACCACCCCGAGGACCAGTACGAGTGAGATCAGCGCGCGGACCCACGCGTTTCCCGGCAGATGCCGCCAGATCCAGCCGTACATTCCGTCTGTTTCCCTTTTCGTCCACGATCGTTCCCGCACCGCAGGGGCGGTACGCGAACAGACTAAAGGCAGCGGCCCGACCAGGGGGGTCAGCTCGGCAAACCCTCAGGTCTGCCCTGCGCCGCAGGCCGGGTGGCGGTCAGCTCCGCCCAGACGACCAGCCGGTGGCTGTGGCCCCATTCGGGATCGCAGGTGGTCAGCGTCAGGTAGCGGCCGGGCGTCGTGAAGGGCGATCTGGCCGGCACCGGGTCGACCACGGCGACGTCGGTCGGCAGGGTGCGCAGCGGGCCGCCCCGGATCGTGTACGTGTACCAGGTGTCCGCGTCCTTGAGGATCACCTCGTCGCCGGTCCGCAGCCGGGGAAAGTCCTTGAAGGGGTCTCCGTAGGTCCGCCGGTGGCCCGCGACCGCGAAGTTCCCGGTGGCGCCGAGCCGGGCGGTGCCCTCGTAGTGGCCCAGGCCCTTCTTCAGCAGCTCGGTGCCCGTGCCCTGAAGGACCGGCTTGTTCCAGTCCTTCCCGAAGCGCGGGACGTACATCTCGGCGAAGGCCCGGCCCGCCGGGTAGGCCTCCGGTTCCGGCGCGGGCTGGGGCTGCGGCTGCGCCTCGGGCCGGGTGGGGGGCGGCTGCGGGGCGGCCGCGGGCGCCGCCGCCGACCAGCCGTCGCGCAGGCGCTCCATCTCCCCGTCCATGGCCCGGTCAGCCTTGACCCCGGTCCACAGCAGGACGTACGCCACGAACAGCACGATCAGCGTGCCCGCCGTCAGGCACACCTCGCTGAACGTCCGTACCACCAGGCGCAGTACGACGTCAGGACGGACGTGGTCAGGGCGTGGGCGCCACCGGCTTCGCATAGTGGAGGTCCACTGTGCCGGAGTAGCCGGGAAGTGTCAGCGCCTTGTGCTCGTCCACTTTCCAGCCGAGGCCGTACGCGTTCACGTACAGCTGGTAGTTCTGCAGGGCCGGGGAGGCGGCGAGCGCCTTGCGCAGCACGCCCGGGTCGCCGACCGCCGAGATCTTGTACGGGGGCGAGTAGACCCGGCCCTGGAGGATCAGGGTGTTGCCCACGCAGCGCACGGCGCTGGTGGAGATGAGCCGCTGGTCCATGACCTGGATGCCCTGGGCACCGCCCTGCCAGAGCGCGTTCACCACGGCCTGGAGGTCCTGCTGGTGGATCACCAGGTCGTTCGGGTGCGGCTCGGGCACGTTGGGGATGCGGGCGGTGGCGTTCGGCGGCGCGTCGTTGAGGGTGACCGTCAGTCCTTTGCCCGACAGCTCCTCGGTGCCCGCGGCGGCGCGCAGGCCGGCCAGCTCGGCGTCCTCGGCCTTGGTCCGGCCGTCGTCGCGCTCGGCGAGGGTGTCCACCCGGCTGCGGACCGGCCCGAGGCTCTGCTCCAGCTCCGCGTTGCTCTGACTGCGCTCCTCGATGAGGTCGGACAGCTTCAGGAGTGACGCGTCCGTGCGGATGTTCGTACCCTTGGAGGTGTTGAAACTGGTGACGAAGATGAGGCCTGCCAGGGCGAAGACGGCGGCCGTCAGCAGCCGGACCGGTCTGGCACGGCGACGGGGACCCGCGGAGGAGTCGTCGGAATTGCTCAACGTACCCTTCTCCTTCAACGCCACAGGTCCACTACGCTAACGGACGCCCGGGGCAGGCAAGGTCCCCAGCGCATCGACAGGAGAGCCCCTCGTGCCGAAGTCACGTATCCGCAAGAAGGACGACTACACGCCGCCGCCGGCGAAGCAGGCGCAGACGATCAGGCTGACGAACCGCAGCTGGGTCGCCCCGGTGATGCTGGCGTTCTTCCTCATCGGACTGGCCTGGATCGTCGTCTTCTACGTGACCGATACCCAGCTGCCCGTCGAGGCGCTGGGCAATTGGAACATCGTGGTCGGTTTCGGCTTCATCGCGGCGGGATTCGGCGTCTCCACGCAGTGGAAGTAGCAGTAACCGGTCTCTGACGGAAGCTCTCCCCAAGAGTTATCCACAGCGTCATCCACACCTGAGGAAAAGACAGAAGATCTGTGGATAACTCTGTGGAGAGTTGACGCCGGTGTGATCAGGTGAGTGCCGTGAGATCCGCCGTGCGGACCAGGATCACCGCGGTCACCAGCAGGAACACCACCACACAGGTGCCCCACTGCACGAGCGCCCGGTTCCTTCCTGCGGAAGGCCCGAGCATGCCCAGACCCACCAGCGCACCGGTGATCAGGCCGCCGACGTGGGCCTGCCAGGACACCGACAGCGACCCGCCGAGCGGCACGAAGGTCAGCACCAGCATCAGCGCGACCATGATCAGCACCGGCCGCATCTCGTACCGCAGGCGGCGGGCCAGCACCACGGTGGCGCCGAGCAGGCCGAAGACGGCCCCGGACGCACCGAGGGTCGGCGTGTTGGGCGCGGTCAGCAGATAGACGAGGGCGCTGCCGCCCAGGCCCGACAGCAGGTACACGGCGAGGTAGCGGGACCGGCCCAGCGCCGCCTCCAGCGGGCCGCCGATGACCCACAGGCCGATCATGTTGCCGATGATGTGCCACCAGTCGACGTGCAGGAACACCGAGCTCAGCAGGCGGTAGTACTCGCCGGTGGCGACCCCTTCGACGGGGCGGCCGAGTTCCCGGTAGCGGCCGAGCAGCTCCAGATGGATCACGACGGCCGGGGCGAGCAGGCTCACGAAGAACACCGCGACGTTGATCGCGATCAGGATCTTGGTGACGAGCTGAGGGTCATCGGCGACCACCCCGCCCGCCAGGGTGCGCGGCGCATTGGCGACCGGACGGTGCCCGGTCCCCGACCCGTCCCGTACGCACTCGGGGCACTGGAAGCCCACCGACGCGCTGATCATGCACTGGGGGCAGATCGGGCGCTCGCAGCGCGTGCAGCTGATCCCCGTGTCACGGTCCGGGTGGCGGTAGCAGCGCGGCAGACGGTCGGTGTCCATCGGTCCCCTCGGTCAGGTCCGGTATGTATCCAGGACGGACGGGCAGGGCGGAAGGTTCCCGGCGGCCGGCCGGGCCGAGGGGTCAGCGCTTGTCGACGGCGCGCTTCTCCACGACGACGGACTGGATGACCACGTCGTCGAGGGGGCGCTCGGTGCGCGGGTTGGTGGCGCTGCCGGCGATGGCGTCCACGACCTTCCGGCTGGCCGCGTCGGTGACCTCGCCGAAGATGGTGTGCTTGCGCGTCAGCCAGGCGGTGGGGGCGACGGTGATGAAGAACTGCGAGCCGTTGGTGCCCGGCCCGGCATTGGCCATGGCCAGCAGGTAGGGCTTGGTGAAGGCCAGGTCGGGGTGGAACTCGTCGGCGAACTGGTAGCCGGGGCCGCCGGTCCCGTTGCCGAGCGGGTCGCCGCCCTGGATCATGAAGCCGCTGATGACCCGGTGGAAGACGGTGCCGTCGTACAGCGGGTCCGTGGTCTTCTGGCCGTCGGTGGGGCGGGTCCACTCGCGGGCACCCGTCGCCAGCTCCACGAAGTTCCGGACGGTCTTCGGCGCGAAGTTGGGCAGCAGCTCGATCTCGATGTCGCCGTGGTTCGTCTTCAGGGTGGCGTAGAGCTTCTCGGCCACGGATCTGCCTTCCATAGTCATCACTGTCGGTCCAGATCTTCCCACGGAGCGCAGCACGGCACAGAAAATCGTCCACCCGTATGCCCTGTCACGCATGCCCGGTGGCGGTAGGGCAGGCATGATCCGACAAAGGGTGGAAAGGTGAACTGTGTCCGCCACCGAGGAGGAGGATCCCGTGACCGGCAAGGACAGCGTGCGCCTGGCAGCCGAGAGCGCCAGGGAGAGTGTGAGGCACGCGGCGGAAGTGGTGGCGCCGTACGCAGAGTCCGCCAAGGATGCCGCGGTGCACTACGCGCATGAGGCGAACGAGCGGCTGGCGCCCCGGGTGTCGTACGCGGCCAACGAGGCCGCACGGCAGGCGCGCACCACCTACGACTGCCACGTACACCCACGGCTCAAGGCGGCGCGCACGCACGTGCCGCCGAATGTGGACCGGGCGGCGACGAAGGCGGTGAGGCAGACGCGCGAGGCGGCCCGGCAGGCGGCCGAGTACACGCAGCCGCGGATCGAGAGCGCGTTCGCGGCGGCTCAGCCGGTGGCCGAGGAGGCCGCGTCCCGCTCGACGGCCGCCTTCGCTGCGCTGCGCGGCCAGGTGACGCCCAAGGAGATCCAGCGCCTGGTGCGCCGTCACGAGCGGCGGGCCCGTACGGGCCGGGTGCTCAAGGCGGTGGCCCTGGTCGGGCTGGTGGCCGGCGGCGCGTTCGTGGTCTGGAAGTGGTGGGACCAGCAGTCGAACCCGGACTGGCTCGTCGAACCGCCGGCGGCCACCGAGCTGTCGGCGCACGACTCCGGACCGGCGAGCTTCGACGACGAGCTGGCGGAGAAGGAGCGCGAGGCGGACCCCGGGCCGGGATCTGCCACGGACGACAAGCAGTTCTGAGGCTTGTGGACGAAGGGGCCCGGATCCTGGAACGGATCCGGGCCCCTTCGTCTTTCTCGCCCTGTCGGCTTCCGCCCTGTCAGGAGGGAAGGGTGAGGATCATGCCGGGGCGGATCAGGTCGGGGTTGGGGCCCACGACGCCCTTGTTCATGGCGTAGAGCTCGCGCCATCGGCCCTCGTTGCCGAGCTCGCGGCGGGCGATCAGGGACAGCGAGTCGCCGGGCCTGACCGTGTACGTGCGCTTCTTGGCCGCGGGCGCGGGCTTCATCGGAGACGCGGGCACGGCCTTGTGCGCCGCCGAGCCGGGCGTCGGGGTGTGCGCGGCCCCGGGTCGGCTGGCAGCCGCGGAGGGCTTCGGCGGCATCCCGGCCGGCCTGGGGGCGGCGGGGACGGCCTTGTGCGCGGCCGACGAGGGGCTCGGCATCGCGGGCGCGGCCTTCGGCGCGGGCTTGGGCGGCGCTGCGGCCGCCATGCGCTCGGCGGCCGCACGGGTGGCCGAGGCGGCGTCGGACGCCGGACTCGCAGCAGGCTTCGTCCCGGCCGACGCCTGCTCCTGGACCTGCTCCTTCGCCTTCTCGGCGGCCTCGTGCTTCTTCTTGTCGGACTTCAGGAAGTCGAAGATTCCCATGTCTGTACGCCTCCGGCGTGGTGTTTCCCCCTCGGCGCGATGCCTTCCCCCACTGTCGGACACCGGGCGCCGGGCGGCCCAGTGACTGGGCCGTCCGGGGGACACGACGGCCGGGTCACTGCCGGGCGCGGCGCGCCGGGCGGGGGCTGTCGGAGGGCGTGCCCAGGTCCCCTTCGGCCAGGAGTCCGAGGACCCGCAGCAGGGCGGCGCGGTCGGCTTCGGGAAGGGCGGCGAGGGCGTCCGCGTGCACCCGGTCGACGATCCGGGTGCTCTGCCGCGCGACGGCCGCGCCCTTGTCGGTGACGGCGATGATCCGGGCCCGGCGGTCCTTGCCGGAGGGCCGGCGCTCGGCCAGTCCGGCCTGCTCCAGGGCGTCCACGGTGACGACCATCGTCGTCTTGTCCATGTCGCCGATCTCCGCCAGCTGGATCTGGGTGCGCTCCTCCTCCAGGGCGTGCACGAGGACGCAGTGCATCCGGGCGGTGAGCCCGATCTCGTCCAGTGCAGCTGCCATACGGGTGCGCAGCACATGGCTGGTGTGGTCCAGGAGGAAGGAGAGGTCGGGCTCGGTCCGGGTGGGCGCCATCGCAGTCATGACTCCACCCTAATCTTTGTTCCGAAGAAAATAGTCTGCAACGAAACTATCTGCTACGGTCACACCAGTCGCCCTCACTGACTGGAGAGACCGATGCCTGCCGCTTCCCCCTCCACCGCCCCCGCGTCCACCGATCCCGCGTCCACCGCCGTCGGCGAGGCGGCGTCCACCGCCGCCGGGGCCGGTGCGAGCGCCGCCCCGCGCGGACTGCGCTCCCGCTGGACCGCCCTCACCGTGCTCTCCACGGGCATGCTGATGACGATCCTCGACGGCAGCATCGTCACCGTCGCGATGCCCGCTATCCAGGACGACCTGGGCTTCACCCCCGCCGGCCTGAGCTGGGTGGTCAACGCCTACCTGATCGCCTTCGGCAGCCTGCTGCTCCTCGCCGGCCGGCTCGGCGACCTGATCGGCCGCAAGCGGATGTTCCTGGCCGGGACCACCGTCTTCACCGGCGCCTCGGTGCTCGCCGCCTTCGCCGCCTCCCCCGGCGTCCTGATCGCCGCCCGCTTCCTCCAGGGACTGGGCAGCGCCATGGCCTCCGCCGTCGGCCTGGGCATCCTGGTCACCTTGTTCACCGCGCCCCGCGAACGCGCCAAGGCCATCGCCGTGTTCTCCTTCACCGGGGCGGCCGGGGCCTCCCTGGGCCAGGTGCTCGGCGGGGTCCTCACCGACGCCCTCGACTGGCACTGGATCTTCTTCATCAACCTGCCGATCGGGCTCGCCGCCCTCCTGCTGGCCCGCCCCGCACTCCCTTCCGACCAGGGCCTCGGACTGCGCGCCGGCGCCGACGTCATCGGTGCGGTCCTGGTCACCGCCGGGCTGATGCTGGGCATCTACACCGTCGTCGAGGTGGAGCAGTACGGCTGGACCTCCCCGCACACCCTCGGCCTCGGCGCCCTCTCCCTCGCCCTGCTGGCCGCCTTCATCCTGCGCCAGGCCCGGGCCCGGACCCCGCTGGTACCCCTGCGGATCTTCCGCTCGCGGACCGTCGTCGGGGCGAACCTGGTCCAGATGCTGATGGTGGCCGCGCTCTTCTCCTTCCAGATCCTGGTCGCCCTCTACCTCCAGAAGGTCAAGGGCTACGGAGCCGCCGGGACGGGCCTCGCCATGCTTCCCGCGGCGCTGGTGATCGGCGCGGTCTCCCTCGGGGTCTCGGCCCGCCTGAACGCCCGCTTCGGCGAACGCCGGGTCCTGCTCGCCGGTCTCGCCCTGCTCGCCCTCGCCCTCGGCCTGCTGACCCGGCTGCCGGTGGACGCCGACTACGTCACCGACCTGCTCCCGGTGATGCTCCTGGCCGCCGGCTTCGGCCTGGCCCTGCCCGCCCTCACGACCCTGGGCATGTCCGGCTCCGGCGACGGGGACGCGGGACTCGCCTCGGGCCTGTTCAACACCACCCAGCAGATCGGCATGGCCCTCGGCGTGGCCGTCCTCTCCACCCTGGCGGCCTCCCGCACCGAGTCCCTGACCGACCGGGGCGCCACCCCGGCCGAAGCCCTCACCGGCGGCTACCACCTCGCCTTCGCCCTCGGCGCCGCCCTCCTCCTGACGGCGATCACCCTGACGGCCACCCTCCTGCGCCCCACCCGCACCCCGCAGAACTGACGCCCCGACGTGCAGCGTTGAGGTGACGGGATACGCAAAAAGCCCCCTGTGATCTGCGTTTTCGCAGGTCACAGGGGGCTTTACGTGTGGAGCCTAGGAGATTCGAACTCCTGACATCTGCCTTGCAAAGGCAGCGCTCTACCAACTGAGCTAAGGCCCCGTGAAACGGGTATGACCGTACCCCGGACGGGGAGCGGTCGTTCCGCAGAACAGAGTACCGGGTGTACCCCCTCATCCCGCAAAATGATAGGGACTCCCGCCCCGCGACCACGCTCCGTAAGATGCTCGCGAGGTTCGCACCAGCGAAGGGGAGTAGTAAGCGTGGACGCAGTACAGCAAGAGGCTACGGCCAGAGCCAGAGAACTTCAGCGCAGTTGGTACGGGGAGCCGCTGGGAGCGCTCTTCCGTCGGCTCATAGATGATCTCGGTCTGAACCAGGCTCGCCTCGCTGCCGTCCTCGGACTGTCGGCGCCCATGCTGTCCCAGCTGATGAGCGGCCAGCGCGCCAAGATCGGCAATCCTGCCGTGGTCCAGCGCGTACAGGCCCTCCAGGACCTCGCCGGCCAGGTGGCCGACGGGAGCGTCAGCGCGGCGGAGGCCACCGACCGGATGGACGAGATCAAGAAGACCCAGGGCGGATCCGTGCTCAGCAGCAGCGGGCAGACCACCACCAGCTCCGGCGCCCCCACCGTCAAGCGCGTCGTCCGGGAGATCCAGTCGCTGCTGCGCTCGGTCTCGGCGGCCGGCGACATCATCGACGCGGCGGACTCCCTCGCCCCCAGCCACCCGGAACTGGCAGAGTTCCTCCGGGTGTACGGCGCGGGCCGCACCGCCGACGCGGTCGCCCACTACGAGGCCCACCAGAACTGACACGCACGGCGGCGGACAACGGGTGACGGGGGACGGGCACAGCGATGGGTGAGGTCTTCGCCGGTCGGTACGAGCTGATCGATCCGATCGGGCGCGGTGGCGCGGGCGCCGTCTGGCGCGCCTGGGACCACCGGCGCCGCCGGTACGTGGCGGCCAAGGTGCTCCTGCAGAGCGACGCCCACACGCTCCTGCGCTTCGTGCGGGAGCAGGCCCTGCGCATCGACCACCCGCACGTGCTGGCCCCGGCCAGCTGGGCGGCCGACGACGACAAGGTCCTCTTCACGATGGACCTCGTCGGCGGCGGTTCCCTCGCCCACGTGATCGGGGACTACGGGCCGCTGCCGCCCCGTTTCGTGTGCGCGCTGCTCGACCAGCTGCTGTCGGGGCTGGCGGCGGTGCACGCGGAGGGCGTCGTCCACCGCGACATCAAACCGGCCAACATCCTGATGGAGGCCACCGGGACCGGACGGCCGCACCTGCGGCTGTCCGACTTCGGCATCTCGATGCGCAAGGGCGAGCCCCGGCTGACCGAGACCAACTACGTGGTCGGCACGCCGGGTTATTTCGCCCCCGAACAACTCATGGGCGCCGAGCCCGACTTCCCGGCCGACCTGTTCGCCGTCGGACTGGTCGCCCTGTACCTGCTCCAGGGCCGCAAACCCGACTCCCAGGCCCTGGTGGAGCATTTCCTCGCCCACGGGACCCCCGGCGCCCCGGAAGGCGTTCCCGCGCCCCTGTGGGACGTCCTCGCCGGTCTCCTCCAGCCCGACCCGCAGAGCCGGTTCCGTACGGCCACGGGGGCACGCAAGGCCCTTGCCGAGGCCGTGGAGCTGCTGCCGCCGGCCGCCCCGGACGAGGACCCGGTGGAGGTGTTCGACCAACTGGGACCGCTCCCGGCCGGTTTCGGCCCTCAGGGGCCCCAGAGCACGGCTGCGGTGACGCCCGAGGCACCCACGGCCGCCGCGCCGGTACCGGGCGCCCCCACAGCCGCCTCGGGCCTCTCGGGGACCCCGGGCGCCACAGCCGAGGCCTCCCGTACCGATCCGCGCGGCACCGTGCCGATGCCGTTCCCGGGCCCTGCCACCCCGGCAGCCCCGCCCGTCCCGGCAGCCGCCGCTCCGGTCGGCGCCCCGGCCCCGGTGTCCGCGTACGGCCCCTCCGGGTACGGGCCCTCCGAGACGGGCAGCTTCCACCTGCCGCCCCCCGTCCCGACCGGCCCGCTGCCCGAGCCCGTCACCGCCGCGCACCCGGCGGCCCGTACGGGCTCCATCGCCCCGCCCCCGGCCAAGGTGACGGCCGGGATCCTCGCCCTGGCGCTGCTCTGCTTCGCCGTGGGCACCTGGGCCCTCACGCAGCTGTAGCACCCCGGCCGCGCCTCGCCAGCAGGATCCAGCCGCCGAGGACGAGCAGCAGCAGCGCCCCGGCGGAGAAGCCCGCTCCGGCCACGACCCGCATCACGGAGCGCTCGTCGGCGGCCGCGGCGGCCTCCGGCGCGGTCAGGCCCTCCTTCGCGGCGGCCCGCTCCTCGGCGCCGACCGCGAAGCCGGCGGCGGCCGGACTCTCCTTGTACGCGGGCGCCTTGGCGGGCGTGCCCACCAGGTCGAGGCGCAGGGTCAGCGGCACGGGTACGGCGTCCTCGGTGAAGTCGGAGACCTTCGCGCCCATCGTGACCGCGACGTAGTACCAGCCGGCCACCGCCGCGGGCTGGACGTCCCGGTCGCTGGAGAAGCGGTTCTCGTAGGCGACGGGCGGGGTCTTCTCCAGGGTGATCCCGGCCTGCTTGCCGTCGTAGGAGACGTCCTCGTACGAGACCAGGCCGCGGTAGGGGTTGTAGAGGGACACGGTGAGCCCGTTGGAGGCGGAGCCGTACTCCTTGGTCAGCTTGGCGGCGGCGAGTTCGGCGCCGACGCCCAACTGCTGGCCCCAGTCGAGCGGGACCCGGTAGAAGCGGGTCTGCCCGGGCCGCATCTCGTCGCGCCACACCCCGGCGCCCAGGGCACGGGCGTCGTTGAAGCCGGTGCCGCCGGTACGGGCCACCGGCTCGGTGCCGGGCAGCGCCGGAGCACCCGAAGGCCAGCTGCTGGGCGCGGCGGTGGGGCCGCCCGCGCCCCGCCCCGGCTCCCGCTGGACCTTGAGCTCCAGCGGCCAGGGGCTCTGGTCCGAGCCCTTGACCGCGGTGCGGGTGACCTTGGCGTAGTAGACCCCGGCGGGCGCGCAGTCCTTGTCCTCCGCGCCCCAGCGGACGCCGGCGGCGCTGATGGGCACCGCGTCGTAGCCGAAGCTCGCCCGGCCGGTACTGCCCGGGCAGGAGCGCCCGGCGGTGGTCATGAGCTCCACCTCGATGCCGTCGCTGCCGGTGACCTTCGCGCCCGCGGGGGGCCGCACCACGGCAGAGACGTAGACGTTGGACTCGTCCTTCTCCAGGACCAGCCGGTACACGCGCTCCCCGGGGGCGATCGTGTCCGCGTAGGCGCTGCCCGGGTCGATCTGCGGGGCGTCCGCCGAGGAGGACCCGCCCTCGACCGCCTTCGCGCCGTCCGCGGCCCGGTACGTCGGGGCCGGCTGCGGCGCCGTCTCAGCCGCGCTCGCCGCGCCGGCCGTCCCCGGTGCACCGGCCGCCAGGCCCAGGGCCGCCGCCCCCGCCACGGCTCCCGCCCGCACTGCCGTCCGTACCCGACCCATCACGTCCACCCCGACTTTGCTCGCGCAAGCCAAATCTTTGCATAACGTAACTTTTTGTCACAGAACAGCACAAAGCCCCGGCCGCAGCGGCAGCCGGGGCTTCATGAGGATCAGCCTTCGGTCTCACACACCGGAACCAGAGGGCACGGAGTCAGTTGCCTCCGTCCACAGGTCCTGCTCGGCGCGGTCCGCCTGGATCTGGCGGTACACGAGGAGCCCGCCGATGGCGGCCAGTGCGACCAGGAGCAGCTTCTTCACCGCGCGACCTCGTCTTTCGTTGACGTAGGGGACTTCTGGCGCCCAACAATACACACCGGTCGTTATCGATCGGTGCCCTGGCGACCGCTACCCGGCCCGTCAACTGGCCCTACGACAAAGACCCCCAGGCCTTGGCCTGGGGGTCTTCGACACTGTGGGGCTAACAGGATTTGAACCTGTGGCCTCATCCTTATCAGGGATGCGCTCTAACCAACTGAGCTATAGCCCCATCCGCGCTGCGCGCTGACTCCTGAAGATTAGCGCACAGAGCGGGTACAGCCAAAATCCGTTCCCCGGGGGCTTCCCCGCAGGTCAATCAGCAGGTCACTCGTCCTCGGCCAGCGTGAGCTCCACGCCGCCGACGAACCCTGCCGACAGGTTGTAGATGAACGCGCCGAGCGTCGCGAGGGCCGTCGCCAGCACCACGTCGATCACCGCGATCACCGAGGTGAAGATCAGCACCCGGGGCAGCGAAAGGAACGACTGGAGGTCGAAGCCGTTGCTCTCGTTCGACCCGGTCGCCTCGCTGATGGTGCCGCCGACGGTCGAGAAGACGCTCATCGCGTCCATGACCATCCACAGCACCGCGGCCGCCACGACGGTGCACACGCCCAGCGCGATCGACAGCAGGAAGCTGACCTTCATCACCGACCACGGGTCGGCCTTCGCCACCCGCAGCCGCGCCTTGCGCGTCCGGGGCGCCGTACGGGCCCCCGTACGCGGCTTGCGCTGCGCGGAGGCCGCGGAGCCGCCGCGCGGCGCCCCCGGGCCCGAGGGCGCGGCATAGGCCTGCGGCGGCTGGTAGGGCTGCGCGGGCCGGTCCTGGTCGGCGCCTGCGCCGGCCTGGGACTGCGGCCCTCGGGTGTCCGTCACGGTTCCCCCCTGGGAGTCCGCGGCGGTGCCACGGGCACCGTTCGCTCCAGTCTTGGCCGGTCCGGCGCCCGTGGCTCCACTCACGACTTACTCCTCGTGCTCCCCGGCCGAGGGCTCAGTGCCCTCGGCGGCCTCGGCGGCCTGTCCGTCGGCCGCCTCGGTCCCGGTCTCTGTCTCGATCTCGTCGACCTCGTCAGCTTCCTGACCGGCCTCGGCGTTGCGAGCGATGCCGACCACGGCATCGCGCTTGCCCAGGTTGATCAGCTGGACGCCCATGGTGTCACGGCCGGTCTCCCTGACTTCGTTGACGCGCGTACGAATCACACCACCGCCGAGCGTGATGGCGAGAATCTCGTCCGTTTCGTCCACCACGAGCGCCCCGACGAGGGACCCGCGGTCCTCCACGATCTTGGCAGCCTTGATGCCCAGACCGCCACGGCCCTGCACGCGGTACTCGTCGACCGGCGTCCGCTTGGCGTAGCCGCCGTCGGTCGCGGTGAAGACGAACGTACCGGGCCGGACCACGCTCATGGAGAGCAGTTCGTCACCCTCGCGGAAACTCATGCCCTTCACGCCCGAAGTGGCGCGGCCCATCGGGCGCAGCGCGTCGTCGGTCGCCGTGAAGCGGATCGACTGCGCCTTCTTGCTGATCAGCAGCAGGTCGTCCTCGGCGGACACCAGCTCGGCGCCGATCAGCTCGTCGTCGCCCCCGTTCTCCGTCTCCCGGAGGTTGATGGCGATGACGCCACCCGAACGGGGCGAGTCGTAGTCCTTGAGCGCCGTCTTCTTCACCAGGCCGCCCTTGGTGGCCAGGATCAGGTAGGGCGCGGCCTCGTAGTCGCGGATCGCGAGGATCTGGGCGATCTTCTCGTCCGGCTGGAAGGCCAGCAGGTTCGCCACGTGCTGCCCGCGGGCGTCGCGGCCCGCGTCCGGGAGCTCGTACGCCTTGGACCGGTAGACCCGGCCCTTGTTCGTGAAGAACAGCAGCCAGTGGTGCGTGGTGGAGACGAAGAAGTGGTCGACCAGGTCGTCCTGCTTCAGCTTCGTACCGCGCACGCCCTTGCCGCCGCGCTTCTGCGAGCGGTAGTCCTCGGTCTTGGTCCGCTTGACGTAGCCGCCGTGCGTGATCGTGACGACGATGTCCTCTTCGGCGATCAGGTCCTCCATGGACATGTCACCGTCGAAGGGCACCAGCTTGGAGCGCCGGTCGTCGCCGAACTTCTCGACGATGGCCGCGAGTTCCTCGCTGACGATCTGGCGCTGGCGCTCCTCGGAGGCCAGGATCGCGTTGTACTCGTTGATCTTGGCCTGGAGCTCGTCGTGTTCGGCGACGATCTTCTGCCGCTCCAGTGCCGCCAGGCGCCGCAGCTGCATCTCCAGGATCGCGTTCGCCTGGATCTCGTCGATCTCCAGGAGGCCCATCAGGCCCTCGCGCGCGATCTCGACGGTGTTGCTGCGCCGGATCAGCGCGATGACCTCGTCGATCGCGTCCAGCGCCTTGAGCAGACCGCGCAGGATGTGCGCGCGCTCCTCCGCCTTGCGCAGGCGGAACTTGGTGCGCCGGACGATGACCTCGATCTGGTGCGTCACCCAGTGGCGGATGAAGGCGTCGATCGACAGCGTGCGCGGCACGCCGTCCACGAGCGCCAGCATGTTCGCGCCGAAGTTCGTCTGCAGGTCGGTGTGCTTGTACAGGTTGTTCAGCACGACCTTGGCGACCGCGTCCCGCTTCAGGACGATGACCAGGCGCTGGCCCGTCCGCGAGGACGTCTCGTCGCGGACGTCGGCGATCCCGCCGACCTTGCCGTCCTTGACCAGGTCCGCGATCTTCTGCGCGAGGTTGTCGGGGTTGGTCTGGTACGGGAGCTCGGTGACCACCAGGCACTGGCGGTTCTGGATCTCCTCGACCTCCACCACCGCGCGCATCGTGATGGAGCCGCGCCCGGTCCGGTACGCCTCCTCGATGCCCTTGCGGCCCACGACCAGGGCGCCGGACGGGAAGTCCGGGCCCTTGATCCGCTCGATGAGCGCGTCCTGGAGCTCCTCGTGCGAGGCCTCCGGGTGCTCCAGCGCCCACTGGGCGCCGGCCGCGACCTCGCGCAGGTTGTGCGGCGGGATGTTGGTGGCCATACCGACCGCGATGCCGGCGCTGCCGTTGACCAGCAGGTTCGGGAAGCGCGCCGGCAGGACCGTCGGCTCCTGGTTGCGGCCGTCGTAGTTGTCCGTGAGGTCGACGGTCTCCTCGTCGATGTCCCGGAGCATCTCCATGGCCAGCGGCATGAGCTTGCACTCGGTGTAGCGCATCGCGGCGGCCGGGTCGTTGCCCGGGGAGCCGAAGTTGCCGTTGGAGTCCACCAGCGGCATGCGCAGCGACCACGGCTGGGCCAGGCGGACCAGGGCGTCGTAGATCGAGGAGTCACCGTGCGGGTGGTACGTGCCCATGACGTCGCCGACGACGCGGGCGCACTTGTAGAAGCCCTTCTCGGGCCGGTAGCCGCCGTCGTACATCGCGTACAGCACACGACGGTGGACCGGCTTGAGGCCGTCCCGTACGTCGGGCAGCGCGCGGGACACGATGACGGACATCGCGTAGTCGAGGTAGGAGCGCTGCATCTCCGTCTCGAGCCCGACGGGCTCGATGCGCAGCACGGGCTGCTCCTCGGCGGTGTTCTCTGCGTTCTCGGCGTTCTCTGCGGATTGGGTGATTTCGTCGGCCATTGCTGGTCAGAAGTCCTTTCAGGCGGTCAGCTGAGCCGACTCAGATGTCGAGGAAGCGGACGTCCTTGGCATTGCGCTGGATGAAGGAGCGCCGGGCTTCGACGTCCTCACCCATCAGCACCGAGAACAGGTCGTCGGCCTGCGCGGCGTCGTCCAGGGTGACCTGGCCGATCTCGCCCAGACCCTTGAAGCGCTGGATCGAGTCTTCCTTGATCCGCTTGCCGTTCTGCTTGCCGAGCTCCACCAGCGCGTCGCGCTCGCGGTCCGAGTACGCGTACTCGAAGTCGTCCCGGCCCCACTTGATCTTGTACAGCGGCGGGCGGGACAGGTACACGTGACCCGCCTCGACCAGCGGCCGCATGAAGCGGAAGAGGAAGGTCAGCAGCAGGGTGTTGATGTGCTGGCCGTCGACGTCGGCGTCCGCCATCAAGATGATCTTGTGATAGCGGAGCTTCTCGATGTCGAAGTCCTCGTGCACGCCCGTGCCGAAGGCACTGATCAGCGCCTGGACCTCGGTGTTCTGGAGGATCTTGTCGATGCGCTCTCCAGGAGGCCCTTGCGGCGCGTCAGGTCACGGGCCTTGCGGGCCGCGACGCGGGCCGTGGCCGCCTGGATCGCCTTGCGGATGATGTCCGCGGCCTCGACCGGGTTGCGGTCGAACCAGTCGTTGAGGTGCTCGTGGACGACCTTCTGCACGAAGGTCTTGGCCTCCGTGTTGCCCAGCTTGGTCTTCGTCTGGCCCTCGAACTGGGGCTCGCCCAGCTTGACCGAGATGATCGCCGTCAGACCCTCGCGGACGTCCTCGCCGGCGAGGTTGTCGTCCTTCTCGCGCAGCAGCTTCTTGTCGCGCGCGTAGCGGTTGACCAGACCCGTCAGCGCGGCGCGGAAGCCCTCTTCGTGGGTACCGCCCTCGTGCGTGTGGATCGTGTTCGCGAAGGAGTAGACACCCTCCGTGTACTGCGAGTTCCACTGCATCGCGATCTCGACCGAGAGCATCCGCTCCTTGTCCTCGGCCTCGACGTCGATGACGGTCGGGTGGATGAGCTCACCCTTGCGCGCGTTGAGGTACTTCACGAAGTCGACGATGCCGCCCTCGTAGTAGTACTTGACGGTGCGCGCCTTGTCGTCGTCGGTCTCGTCGGCCGAGTCCGCGCCCATCGTGGCCTTCGCCGACTCGCGCTCGTCCGTCAGCGACAGGGTCAGGCCCTTGTTCAGGAAGGCCATCTCCTGGAAGCGCCGCGAGAGCGTCTCGAAGGAGTACTCGGTCGTCTCGAAGATGTCGCCGTCGGCCCAGAACGTGACCGTGGTGCCGCTCGCGTCGGTCTCCTCGTTCCGCTGCAGGGCAGCGGTCGGGGCGCCGAGCTTGTAGTCCTGGGTCCAGCGGTAGCCGTCACGCCGGACCTCGACCGCGACCTTCGTCGACAGGGCGTTCACGACGGAGACACCCACACCGTGCAGACCGCCGGAGACCGCGTAGCCGCCGCCGCCGAACTTGCCGCCCGCGTGCAGGACCGTCAGCACGACCTCGACGGCGGGCTTGCCCTCGGACGGCACGATGTCGACGGGGATGCCGCGGCCGTTGTCGACCACGCGCACGCCGCCGTCGGCGAGGATCGTCACGTCGATGGTGTCCGCGTGCCCGGCCAGCGCCTCGTCGACCGAGTTGTCGACCACCTCGTAGACGAGGTGGTGCAGACCGCGCTCACCCGTCGATCCGATGTACATGCCGGGCCGCTTGCGGACCGCATCCAGGCCCTCGAGGACCTGGATGTTGCTGCCGGTGTACGAGGACTGGTTCGCCTCCCCGGCCTCGCCGTCGACTGTGGACTCGTTCTTCTCGTTGGGGTTGCCGGAATCGGCCACGAAGCGCCCTTTCTGGCACAGCACAGGCCGTACTCCGGGCCAGCAGGCATGCAAGCAGGAGCGGCTGCGTCGATCTGCGTTGTCAGCTTTTGTCAGCGGTACTGAACAGGTGATCCCGCTAGTGGGCGGGATTCGCTTCAGTCTACCGGTACCACCGACATGAATGGGGGTTTGCCGGTACCTGAGTCCGCATGTGCCGCCCTGAACCTCCTCTCTCCGACTCCCCCATATCCGGGAAGGGGCTCAAAGAGGCTCACGCGGGCATCCAGCGCTTCGGCCTGTCAACCTCCGGCTACCGTGAGGGACACCACCCGTGATCGTCGTGCCGAGGGCGGCGGCGGACCGTCCGCGAAGGGATCTCCGGACCGTCCCCGAAGGACCGGAAGCCGGTCCGCGAAGGGCCGGAAGTCCGTCCTTCCAGGGGCCGGAAGGCTGCCCGGGGAGGATCACGGGTCCGCCCGAGGAGGATCGCGGGTTTGCCCGAGGAGGATCGCGGGTTTGCCCGAGGACAATCGCGGGTCCGCCCGGGGAGGATCCGGGGACCCGTACGCGCCCGGTCCTGTCCCGCTCAGCCGTACGTGTCCCCCGGGCCCGTACTGCCCGGCGCCCGCCAGGGCCCGTACCCCTTGGGCCTGCCGCCCGGTCCCTGCACCTTGATCAACCGCACCGTGCCCTGCCCCAGATCCGCGTTCAGTCGCGCGACCAGCTGCGGGGCCAGCAGCTTCAGCTGTGCGGCCCACGCCGAGGAATCGCACCGGACGACAAGTTCACGGTCCTCGTAGCGTTCCGGTTCACAGTGCGCCGCGATGTCCGGGCCGACGATCTCCGGCCAGCGCTCCATCACGCCCGCCACCGCCATCGGCATCTCCCAGCCGCGCTCGGTGCGCAGCCGGTCCAGGGCGGCCATCAGCGGCATGGGGTCGCGGCCGTCCGCACGGGCGCCGGAGCGCAGCCCCGGCTGCTGCCGCTTCTTCCCGGCCGCCGCGTTCCCGCGGGCCCGGGCCTGCTCCCGCGCCGCCGCCAGCGCCTGCCGTGCGAGGTCCACCCCGGAGACCTCCGGGGCCTTGCGCGGCTCCTTGTCCTGCTCGCTCACAGCCGGGTCACCTCACCGCCGGACACCCCGAACCTCGCCCCCGCGAGCACGCCCGGGACGTCGTCGTCCACCGCCGCCGTCACCAGGACCTGCTCGCCGGGAGCCACCAGCTCCGCCAGCCGCTCCCGGCGCCGCGCGTCCAGTTCCGCGAACACGTCGTCGAGGATCAGCACCGGCTCGCTGCCCTCCGAGCGCAGCAGCTCGTACGAGGCCAGCCGCAGCGCCAGCGCGTACGACCAGGACTCGCCGTGGCTGGCGTACCCCTTGGCCGGGAGCTCCCCCAGCCGCAGCAGCAGGTCGTCGCGGTGCGGGCCGACCAGGGTCACGCCCCGTTCGATCTCCTGCTTGCGCACCTCGGCCAGGGCCGCCAGGAGCGCCTCGTACAGCGCCTCGCGGGTGCGCGCCTCGCCGCTGTCCACCGGCTCGCCGGCCGAGGAGCGGTACGCGAGCCCCAGCGGGCCGCCGCCGGGTGCGAGCTGCTCGTAGGCCTTGTCCGCCAGCGGCAGCAGGGTCGCGATCAGGTCCAGTCGCTGCGCCAGCAGCTCGGCGCCTGCGCGCGCCAGGTGCTGGTCCCACACGTCGAGCGTGGACAGGTCCATGGAGCGGCCGCCGTGCCTGCGGGCCATCGCCGCCGACTTCAGCAGGGTGTTGCGCTGCTTGAGCACCCGCTCGTAGTCGGAGCGGACCGCGGCCATCCGCGGCGAGCGCGCGGTGACGAGCTCGTCCAGGAAGCGGCGCCGCTCCCCGGGGTCGCCCTTCACCAGGGCCAGGTCCTCGGGGGCGAACAGGACCGTCCGTACGATCCCCAGCACGTCCCTCGGCCGGACCTGCGAGGAGCGGTTGATCCGGGCGCGGTTCGCCCGCCCCGGGTTGAGCTCCAGCTCGACCAGCTGCTGGCGCTCGCCCTGGGTCACCGCGGCGCGGACGATCGCCCGGTCCGCGCCCATGCGGACGAGCGGGGCGTCCGAGGAGACCCGGTGGCTGCCCAGCGTCGCGAGGTAGCCGATGGCCTCGACGAGGTTGGTCTTGCCCTGGCCGTTGGGGCCCACGAAAGCCGTGACGCCCGGGTCGAGGGGAACCTCGGCCCGGGCGTACGAGCGGAAGTCGGCCAATGAGAGATGCGAAACGTGCATGCGGCGCCGACCTCCCCCGGCTTCCTTCTTCTGCTGACTTCTGTACTGCTGACTTCTCGTACCGCTGGTTCGTGCTGCTGGTTCGCGCTGCTGCTACTTCTTCTCGACCGCGTGGCCGCCGAACTGGTTGCGCAGCGCGGCGATCATCTTCATCTGCGGGGAGTCGTCCTGGCGCGACGCGAAGCGTGCGAACAGCGAGGCGGTGATCGCGGGCAGCGGCACGGCGTTGTCGATCGCCGCCTCCACCGTCCAGCGGCCCTCGCCCGAGTCCTGCGCGAAGCCGCGCAGCTGCTCCAGGTGCTCGTCCTCGTCGAGGGCGTTCACGGCCAGGTCCAGCAGCCAGGAGCGGATGACCGTTCCCTCCTGCCAGGAGCGGAACACCTCGCGGACGTCGGTGACCGAGTCCACCTTCTCCAGGAGCTCCCAGCCCTCGGCGTAGGCCTGCATCATGGCGTACTCGATGCCGTTGTGGACCATCTTCGCGAAGTGGCCCGCGCCGACCTTGCCGGCGTGTACGGCGCCGAACTCGCCCTCGGGCTTGAGGGCGTCGAAGACCGGCTGGACCCGCGCGACGTGGTCCTTGGCGCCGCCGTACATCAGCGCGTAGCCGTTCTCCAGGCCCCACACGCCGCCGGAGACACCGCAGTCGACGAAGCCGATGCCCTTGGCGGCCAGCTCCGCGGCGTGCTTCTCGTCGTCCGTCCAGCGGGAGTTGCCGCCGTCGACGACGACGTCGCCGATCGAGAGCAGCTCCGCGAGCTCGTCGACGGTGGACTGCGTCGCGGCACCGGCCGGGACCATCACCCACACGACGCGGGGGGACTGCAGGCTGTCCACAAGTTCCCGCAGGCTGTGGACATCCGCGAGGTCCGGGTTGCGGTCGTATCCGATGACGGTGTGGCCTGCGCGGCGGATGCGCTCGCGCATGTTGCCGCCCATCTTGCCGAGACCGACGAGACCAAGCTCCATCAGGTGGTTCCTTAAGCGTTGTGGCCGTCTTTGCCGGGGCCTCCTGCTTCCCGGAGGACATCCCAGGCCCCGAGCCTACGCCCGGACGGTCCGCCCGGCCCCACGGGCACGCACGGCCCCGGGCTGTGGACGAAACGCGGTCAGGCCCGGTCTCGCAGGCTGCGAGACCGGGCCTGACCTGCGAAGAATCAACCGGAGAGGCGCACCGGCATGATCAGGTACTTGTAGGCCTCGTCGGCTTCCGCGTCGACCGCCGGGCGGCCGCTGAGCAGCGCGGGCTTGGTGGACGTGGTGAAGCTCAGCTGGGCCGCGGGAGAGTCGATCGCGCTCAGGCCGTCCAGCAGGAAGGTCGGGTTGAAGGCGATCGAGATGTCGTCGCCCTCCAGCTTCGCGTCCACACGCTCCACAGCCTGTGCATCGTCGCTGGAACCGGCTTCCAGGATCAGCACGCCCTGCTCGAAGCTCAGCCGGACCGGGGTGTTGCGCTCGGCGACGAGGGCCACGCGCTTGACGGCCTCGACGAACGGGGCGGTCTCGATCACGGCGACGGAGTTGAACTCGGTCGGGAAGAGCGTGCGGTACTTCGGCAGGTCGCCCTCGAGGAGGCGGGTGGTGGTGCGGCGGCCCGCGCCCTCGAAACCGATCAGGCCCTCGCCCTGGCCGGAGCCGGAGAGCGCCAGGGTGACGGTGTCGCCGCTGGTCAGGGACTTGGCGGTGTCCAGCAGGGTCTTCGCGGGCACCAGCGCCACGGCGGAGGCCTCGGGGTCTTCCGGCTTCCACAGGAACTCGCGGACCGCGAAGCGGTAGCGGTCGGTGGAGGCCAGGGTGACGCGGTCGCCCTCGATCTCGATGCGGACACCGGTCAGCACGGGCAGCGTGTCGTCACGGCCGGCGGCGATGGCCACCTGGGCCGCGGCGGAGGCGAAGACCTCACCGGGCACGGTGCCGGTCGCGGTCGGCATCTGCGGCAGCGCCGGGTATTCCTCCACAGGCAGGGTGTGGAGTGTGAACCGCGAGGATCCACAGACCACGGTCGCCCGTACACCGTCTGTGGAAATCTCCACCGGCCGGTTGGGGAGGGCGCGGCAGATGTCGGCGAGCAGCCGGCCGGAGACCAGGACGGTGCCGTCCTCCTCGACGTCCGCCTCGACGGAGACCCGGGCCGAGACCTCGTAGTCGAAGCCGGAGAGGCTCAGCTTGCCCTCCTCGGCCTTCAGCAGAAGGCCCGCGAGAACGGGCACCGGCGGCCGGGCCGGGAGGCTACGGGCCGCCCAGGCCACCGCCTCCGCGAGTACGTCGCGCTCCACCCGGATCTTCACCGGAACCGCCTCCTGCTGTTGCTCGCTCGTCTGCCGGCCTTCGTCGTCGGCTCGTCGATGCCTCGACCGATGCCGGGGACCAGTCTGACGTACGGCGCCGACAGTCGGTGCGGCTGGCGGTCAAGTCGGGAGCGAGGTGTCGGGACGGCCGCCCGACGAGTTGTGCACAGGACCCGCTTGAAAACCGAATCCGGCCTAACTCTCTATGGGGGTAGTAGTAGGGCCTGTGGATACAGTGGAAAACCTTGTTTGCCCAGGTCAGACCACGTTTTTTATCCACCGGCCCTGTGGGTGGCACCGGTGGACAACCCGGGGGGTCTGTGGAGAACAGAAAGTTCTGCACAGGCTGTCCCCAGGTGACCCCTGGTACTCCACAGGTGCGTCCCCAGCTTTTCCCCGGTACTCCACAGGCCAAACGTCTACATCCGTGTGACCGCTTTCACTCCGGACGGTGAGAGGGCCCCTCCCGTTGCCGAACAGTGGACAACGGTGTGGAGAACTCGCCGCATCCTGTGCACAGGATGCGGGAACCTGTGGGTCAGCGGTGGACAAAGGGGTGGACGGGCCTGTGGAGGAAAAACTTGTCCACAGCCTGTGGACAAGGGTTGCGCACAAATCCACAGGGTTCTGACCTGCCCTGATGGAACCTCACCCAGCACCCCTGTGGACAAATTGTGGGCGACGGAGGCCGTCCCCAGGGTGTGGACGGAAGAAAGTCCCCAAATCTGTGGATGAGTTGCTCCCCAGGGGGCGTATTCGAACAGGTCAGGGGCGCACGCATGAAGAAGGGCGCCCCCGTAGTGATCCGGGAGCGCCCTCTGAAAGCGGTTTACGGGTGCCCTGAAGCGGGCGTGAAGGGGCTCCACAGGAGCCACCGGAGGCCTGCTCAGCCGTTCTTGATGCGGTTGGTGAGCTCGGTGACCTGGTTGTAGATGGAGCGCCGCTCAGCCATCAGGGCGCGGATCTTGCGGTCCGCGTGCATGACGGTCGTGTGGTCGCGGCCGCCGAACTGGGCCCCGATCTTGGGCAGCGAGAGGTCGGTGAGCTCCCGGCACAGGTACATGGCGATCTGCCGCGCGGTGACCAGGACCCGGCTGCGCGAGGAGCCGCACAGGTCGTCCACGGTGAGCCCGAAGTAGTCCGCGGTGGCCGCCATGATGTCGGAGGCGGTGATCTCGGGGGCGCTGTCCTCGCCGCCGGGGATCAGGTTCTTCAGGACGTCCTCGGTCAGGCCGAGGTCCACCGGCTGCCGGTTGAGGCTCGCGAAGGCGGTGACGCGGATCAGCGCTCCCTCCAGCTCGCGGATGTTGCGCGAGATCCGGGAGGCGATGAACTCCAGTACCTCCGGCGGGGCGTTGAGCTGCTCCTGGACGGCCTTCTTGCGCAGGATCGCGATGCGGGTCTCCAGCTCGGGCGGCTGGACGTCGGTGATCAGGCCCCACTCGAAGCGGTTGCGCAGCCGGTCCTCGAGGGTGACCAGCTGCTTGGGCGGCCGGTCGGACGAGAGCACGATCTGCTTGTTGGCGTTGTGGAGCGTGTTGAAGGTGTGGAAGAACTCCTCCTGCGTCGACTCCTTGCTCGCGAGGAACTGGATGTCGTCGACGAGCAGGATGTCCATCTCCCGGTACCGCTTGCGGAAGGCATCGCCCTTGCCGTCGCGGATGGAGTTGATGAACTCGTTGGTGAACTCCTCGGAGCTCACGTAGCGCACGCGGGTGCCGGGATAGAGGCTGCGCGCGTAGTGCCCGATGGCGTGCAGCAGGTGCGTCTTGCCGAGGCCCGACTCCCCGTAGATGAAGAGGGGGTTGTAGGCCTTCGCGGGTGCTTCGGCGACGGCCACCGCGGCCGCGTGCGCGAAGCGGTTGGAAGCGCCGATGACGAAGGTGTCGAAGAGGTACTTGGGGTTCAGCCGCGCCGTGGGTTCGAGCGGGCCCGAAGTGGAACCGCCGGACGGCGCGGGGGCCGAGGAGGGCCGGCCGGGCGCCGGGCGGGGCGAGGGCTGCTCGTACTGATGGGACTGCTGGGACTCGTACGGGGACTGCTCGTACTTCTGCTGCTCGTACTTCTGCTGTTCGTAGGAGTTCTGCTCGTAACCCGAGGGCTCGGACTGCTGGAGGTAGCCCGGCTGCGGGGAGGCGTACGGATCGCGCTCGGGGAAGCCGCCCAGGCGCGGCTGCTGCCAGCCGTAGTCGTCCTGCTGGCCGCCGCGGGGCCAGGCGCCGGGCTCGGGCCGCGGCTGCTGGTAGTCCGGGTAGGCGGGGCGCGCGCTGGGGAGCTGGTCCTCGGACGGGCCGCCGCCGGGGCCGGTGTGGCCGCCGCGCTGGCCGCCGTAGGGCTCGTACCCGCCCTGCTGCTGGACGGGCGGCGCCGGGGGCGCGGGCTCGCCGGCCGAGTCGTCCACCGTGATGGCGATCCGGATCGGGCGGCCGCACTCGCGGCTGAGGGCGTCGCTGATGAGCGGGGCCAGGCGGCCCTCGAGGACGCGCTTGCCCCATTCGTTGGGGACGGCGAGCAGCGCGGTGTCGGCGACGAGCGCCAGGGGCTGGCACCGCTCGACCCACTGCTTGTCCTTGGGCTCGATGCCCGGCTGTCCCTCCCCGAGGAGCTTTTCGAGCACCCTTGGCCACACTGCGGCAAGATCGGCAGGTACGTCAGCCACAGAGCACGCTCTCTCACGGGGGTCCCACGAATGTGTGGTTCTTTGGGACGGTCGGGACAAAAAATCCAGGGTCAGGCAACGGTAGTCAGCGCGGCGGGTACGGTTCAAGTCGTTGTCCACAGCCTGTGCACAGTGTGGGGCACCGTCTACTCGGTTTGACCGGATGGCGTAGCCGCGCGTACCGTAACGAGGTCGAGTTGTCGATGGCTGCTGCCGCCTGCCTACCGATGGGCGAAGATCACTGGTTGTGATCGTTTAGCGGTGCCACTCGGGCGAACACGCGAGTTTCCTCGTGGGCGCACGGTGACAGCCAGGCGATGTCCCGCCACAACGATTCATTCTCTGGAGCCCCCGAGTGAGCAAGCGCACCTTCCAGCCGAACAACCGCCGTCGTGCCAAGACCCACGGCTTCCGTCTCCGGATGCGTACCCGTGCCGGTCGCGCGATCCTCGCAAACCGTCGTGGCAAGGGCCGCGCCGCCCTTTCCGCGTAACAACACGCAGGTCGTGACGTCGTGCTGTCTCCCGAAAATCGGCTGAGGCGGCGCGAGGACTTCGCGAGCGCGGTACGTCGAGGTCGTCGGGCTGGTCGCCCGCTCCTCGTCGTCCACCTACGTACAAGCGGTGCAACGGACCCGCACGAGCCGGGGGAGACAGTTCCCTCGACGCGTGCGGGTTTCGTCGTCAGCAAGGCTGTCGGCGTCGCCGTGGTCCGTAACCGGGTGAAGCGCCGTTTGCGCCATCTTGTCCGCGAGCGGCTGCCCCAGCTGCCCGCCGGTAGCCTGGTGGTGGTACGTGCGTTGCCCGGAGCGGGTGACGCCGGCCACGACGAACTGGCCCGGGACCTGGATGCCGCGCTGGTGCGGCTCCTGGGAGGCGTGGCTCGATGAAGTACCCGCTGCTCGCTTTGATCAAGCTGTACCAGTGGACGATCAGTCCGCTGCTCGGGCCGGTGTGCCGCTACTACCCCTCGTGCTCGCACTACGGGTATGCGGCCATCGACCGGCATGGTGCGGTGAAGGGGACCGTTCTGACCGCCTGGCGGATCCTGCGGTGCAATCCGTGGTCTCCGGGTGGTGTGGACCATGTCCCACCCCGTAAACGCCCGCGTTGGCACGAGCAGCTGCGCAGTGCGTTGCGTAGATCTCGCAATGCTCAAGGAGCCTGATTAGTGGACACGATTGCCAGTCTGTTCAGCTTTATCACCACACCCGTTTCGTGGATCATCGTTCAGTTCCACTCCCTGTACGGGGCGATCTTCGGAGCGGACAGTGGCTGGGCCTGGGGCCTGTCCATCGTGTCCCTGGTGATCTTGATCCGTATCTGCCTGATCCCGCTCTTCGTGAAGCAGATCAAGGCGACGCGTGGCATGCAGGCGCTCCAGCCGAAGATGAAGGTGATCCAGGAGCGCTACAAGAACGACAAGCAGCGTCAGTCCGAAGAGATGATGAAGCTGTACAAGGAGACGGGTACCAACCCGCTCTCCTCGTGCCTTCCCATCCTGGCGCAGTCCCCGTTCTTCTTCGCGCTCTACCACGTGCTCGCGAGCATCGCCAACGGCGAGACCATCGGCGTCATCAACCAGTCGCTGCTGGAGAGCGCGCGTCAGGCGCACATCTTCGGTGCTCCGCTGGCATCCAAGTTCACGGACAGCGCCCAGAAGGTTGCTGAGCTGGACGCGTCGATCACCAACGTGCGCATCGTCACCGCCGTCATGATCGTCCTGATGTCGCTGTCGCAGTTCTACACGCAGCGCCAGCTGATGGCGAAGAACGTCGACCTCTCGGTCAAGACGCCGTTCATGCAGCAGCAGAAGATGCTGATGTACATCTTCCCCGTGATCTTCGCGGTCATGGGCATCAACTTCCCCGTCGGTGTCCTCGTCTACTGGCTGACCACGAACGTGTGGACCATGGGCCAGCAGATGTACGTGATCAACCAGAACCCGACGCCGGGCAGCAAGGCGCAGGACCAGTACCTGACCCGTCTGCTCAAGTCGATCGGTGCGCACGGCGACGTCCGGGGCCGGGGCAAGAAGAAGGTCGTGGCGGCGATCGTGGCCAAGGGTCCGGACCGCAACGACAACGAGCGCAAGTTCATCACCGCGCTCACCAAGCAGGGCCTGGCCGCCCAGGCGGACGGCTCTGTGGCCAAGAGTTCCGAGGCCACCTCCGATGCGGATGCGGCGAGCGGCGGTGCCGTCAAGCGGCAGCAGCCCAAGCGGCAGACGAAGTCGAAGCGTCAGACGCCCACCAAGCCCTCCACCAAGAAGTAAGAAGGAGTCCCTCCCGTGACGGAAGGCACCACCACCGCCGCCGCTGAGGGTGGCGACACCCTGACCCGCCTCGAGCAGGAGGGCGAGATCGCGGCCGACTACCTCGAGGGTCTGCTCGACATCGCCGACCTGGACGGCGACATCGACATGGACGTCGAGGCCGACCGCGCCGCGGTGTCCATCGTCAGCGACTCCGCCAGCCGTGACCTGAGCAAGCTCGTGGGCCGCGACGGTGAGGTCCTGGAGGCCCTGCAGGAGCTGACCCGCCTCGCCGTGCACCGCGAGACCGGGGACCGCAGCCGGCTGATGCTGGACATCGCCGGGTTCCGCGCGAAGAAGCGCGAGGAGCTGGCGGCGCTGGGCGCCCAGGCCGCGGCGGACGTGAAGGCGTCCGGCGAGCCGCTGAAGCTCGCTCCGATGACCCCGTTCGAGCGGAAGGTCGTCCACGACGCGGTGGCGGCCGCCGGTCTGAAGAGCGAGTCCGAGGGCGAGGAGCCGCAGCGCTTCGTCGTTGTGCTCCCGGCCTGATCGGTAGCGAGAGTGTTCGGCCCCGTCTGTGTCGCAGGCGGGGCCGATGTTTGTCAGCCTGGCATGTGAACGAAGCGGCAATCCAACGACGTGGTTTTAGAAAACCTCGCGGTACGGAAGGACGGTCCCCGTGACGGAGGCAGCGGAGCTTCCCCCGGCGCCTGAAGAGGCGCGCGCGGTGTTCGGTGAGTTTTTCCCGGAAGCTGTGCGGTATGCGGAGCTGCTGGCGGATGCGGGTGTCAAGCGGGGCCTCATCGGTCCGCGCGAGGTACCGCGACTGTGGGAGCGGCACCTGCTGAACTGTGCGGTGCTCTCGGAGGTGGTGCCGCAGGGCGTCACCGTGTGCGACGTGGGCTCCGGTGCCGGTCTGCCCGGTATTCCGCTGGCCCTGGTCCGGCGCGATCTCAAGATCACGTTGCTGGAGCCGTTGCTGAGGCGGACGACTTTCCTCCAGGAGGCCGTGGAGCTGCTGGGCCTGGATCACGTCACGGTCGTGCGCGGGCGTGCCGAGGAGGTTCTCGGCAAGGTGCAGCCCGTCCATGTGGTGACGGCGCGCGCTGTCGCCCCGCTGGACCGGCTGGCCGGCTGGGGAGTGCCGCTGCTCCGTCCGTACGGCGAGATGCTGGCGCTGAAGGGGGACACCGCAGAGGAGGAGCTGGTGGCGGCCAAGGCCGCGCTGACCAAGCTCGGTGTGGTGAAGACCTCGGTGCTCCAGGTCGGTGAGGGCGTGGTGGACCCGCTGTCGACGGTGGTGCGGGTCGAGGTCGGGGAGAGCCCCGGTGGGGTGAGGTTCGCGGCCAAGCGGGCTAAGGCGGCGCGGGTGGGCCGCACGCGCCGCCGCCGCTGATCTTGCTTTTCCTCGGGGCGCAGCAGATATGTTGCGGGCGTTGGGCCCTATAGGTATGGATTTCGGAGTGTCGTAGCGGCCCGAAGACTCCGTCCGGGCATCGTGTTTCACGTGAAACGTCGCTCTCTGCTGCACGGAATCATCAGCCGCGGTCGTGCGGCTGCGTCCCCCCGGAACCGCAAGGACGCTGGGGGGACGGAGTTGTCCACATCGGTGGATTCATCCACAGGAGTACGGGCCCCGCTGGTTCGCGACCCCGGTGACATGGGAGGCTCTGTTCATCGCGAGCCTGATGTCGAGGAGAGTGACACCGTGCGGTCCGACGCCAACCTCGCGGGGCCGATGGCCGACCCGGTCCCCGGTCCCCGATCTGAATCGGTGGGTGAGGATGTTTCACGTGAAACATCGCCCCCGCCCCTTGTAGACAATGACACCCCGATCGGCCGGGCTGCCCAGCTGGCCGTCGAGGCGCTGGGGCGTGCCGGCGAGGGCCTGCCCAGGCCGGAGCAGACCCGCGTCATCGTGGTCGCCAACCAGAAGGGCGGCGTGGGCAAGACCACCACGACCGTGAATCTGGCCGCCTCGCTGGCCCTGCACGGCGCACGGGTCCTGGTGGTCGACCTCGACCCGCAGGGCAATGCGTCCACGGCGCTGGGCATCGACCACCACGCGGACGTTCCCTCGATCTACGACGTGCTCGTCGACAGCCGGCCGCTGCTGGAGGTCGTCCAGCCGGTGGTGGATGTGGAGGGGCTGTTCTGTGCCCCCGCCACGATCGATCTGGCAGGCGCGGAGATCGAGCTGGTGTCCCTGGTGGCCCGCGAGAGCCGTCTCCAGCGGGCGATCCAGGCCTACGAGCAGCCGCTCGACTACATCCTGATCGACTGCCCGCCTTCGCTGGGGCTGCTGACGGTGAACGCGCTGGTGGCAGGCGCAGAGGTGCTGATCCCGATCCAGTGTGAGTACTACGCGCTGGAGGGGCTGGGGCAGCTGTTGCGCAACGTCGACCTGGTGCGCGCCCATCTGAACCCGAACCTGCACGTCTCGACCATCCTGCTGACGATGTACGACGGCAGGACCCGGCTGGCCTCGCAGGTGGCGGAGGAGGTGCGCAGCCACTTCGGCAAGGAGGTGCTGCGCACGAGCATCCCGCGGTCGGTGCGTATTTCCGAGGCGCCGAGCTACGGGCAGACGGTGCTCACCTACGATCCGGGTTCCAGCGGCTCGCTGTCCTATCTGGAGGCGGCGCGCGAGATCGCGTACCGCGGGGTCGGCATCCATTACGACGCCCAGCACGCCCATCTGGGCGCGGGCATGAACAGCACGCAGAGTGTGGCGGAGGGGATCCAGTGAGTGAGCGACGCAGAGGTCTGGGGCGGGGGCTCGGTGCACTGATCCCCGCGGCTCCGCAGGAGAAGACACCGCCTGCGATGGGTGGCGGTTCCACGTCCCCGTCGGCGGTACCGGTGCTGACTTCGGAGCGCGGGGTCGCTGCGGCGAAGCTCGCGGCGCTGGCGCAGGCCGATGTTTCACGTGAAACATCGCTCGCAGCGGCGACCGTGCCGGAGCCCACGTCGGGCCCGGAGACCCAGGGCGTGGCGGGGGCAACGTTCGCCGAGCTTCCGATGGACGCGATCACGCCGAACCCGCGTCAGCCGCGTGAGGTGTTCGACGAGGACGCGCTGGCGGAACTGGTGACCTCCATCCAGGAGGTGGGCCTGCTCCAGCCGGTGGTCGTGCGGCAGGCGGCCCCCGGCCGCTACGAGCTGATCATGGGTGAGCGGCGCTGGCGGGCCTGCCGGGAGGCCGGGCTGGAGCGCATCCCTGCGATCATCCGGGCGACGGACGACGAGAAGCTCCTGCTGGACGCCCTGCTGGAGAACCTGCACCGCGCGCAGCTGAACCCGCTGGAAGAGGCCGCGGCCTACGACCAGCTGCTCCAGGACTTCAACTGCACGCACGATCAGCTGGCGGACCGGATCGGCCGCTCGCGGCCGCAGGTCTCCAACACGCTGCGCCTGCTGAAGCTGTCGCCTTCGGTGCAGCGCCGGGTGGCTGCGGGTGTGCTCTCGGCGGGGCATGCGCGTGCGCTGCTCTCTGTGGAGGACTCCGGCGAGCAGGACAGGCTGGCGCACCGCATCGTGGCCGAGGGGCTCTCGGTGCGTGCGGTCGAGGAGATCGTGACGCTGATGGCCTCGGAGCCGTCCAGCACGGTCAAGCCGAAGGGTCCGCGGGCCGGTGCCCGTGTGGCGCCGGCGCTCAACGAGCTGGCGACGCGCCTGTCGGACCGGTTCGAGACGCGGGTGAAGGTCGACCTGGGCCAGAAGAAGGGCAAGATCACCGTCGAGTTCGCCTCGATGGAGGATCTGGAGCGGATCCTGGGCACGCTGGCGCCGGGCGAGGGCCGGGTGCTGGAGCAGGGTCTCTCCGGGGAGTGATCCCGGGCTGCTGAGGGCTCGCCGAGGGGCGGACCGTACCGGTGCGAACCGGAACGGTCCGCCCTTTGCCGTATATGGATTTGGGTCGTTTTGTCCCCTCGGGCTGTCCCGTCGTGGAAAGGCGGGCCAGTGGATACGATGCGTTCATGGGTCGTCGGCTGGTACCGCTCACGCTGGACAACCTCCAGGACCTGCCCCGGCGTTGCCGCTCCTGTGTGTTCTGGGAGATGGACCCCGTCAGGGGCGAGGCAGCCGTGAAGTCGGGGAACGCGGCCCAGGAGAAGGAAGCGTGGATCTCCGCCGTCCTGCTGGAGTGGGGATCGTGCGGCCGCGTGGTCTATGTGGACGAGGTCCCGGTGGGGTTCGTTCTGTACGCGCCGCCGGCCTACGTGCCCCGGGCCACCGCGTTCCCGACCAGTCCCGTCTCGCCGGACGCGGTGCAGCTGATCACGGCCTGGATCATGCCGGGATATCAGGGACAGGGCCTGGGCCGGGTCATGGTCCAGACGGTGGCCAAGGACTTGTTGAGACGGGGATTCCGCGCGATCGAGGCCTTCGGGGAGACCCGGTGGGAGGGCCCCGCGTGCCTGTTGCCGGCGGACCACCTGCTGGCGGTGGGGTTCAAGACGGTGCGGCCGCACCCGCTGTATCCGCGGCTGCGCCTGGAGTTGCGCTCGACGCTGTCCTGGAAGGAAGACGTGGAACTGGCACTGGACCGGTTGCTCGGTGCGGCACGCAAGGAACCCGCGCTACGCCCCCTGTGAGCGGACCGAAGACACCGGACAGCCCAACGGGGCCGTCCCCGGAAGGGAGCGGCCCCGTTGCGCGTGAGCTGCGCGGTACGCATCGCGTGGAGCGTCAGGGGGTCTTGATCTCGACGAAGTCCGAGAGGTCGCGCAGGATGGCGGCCTTGGGCTTGGCGCCGACGATGGTCTTGGCGACCTCGCCGCCCTGGTAGACGTTCAGCGTCGGGATGGACATGACGCCGTACTTGGCAGCCGTGGCCGGGTTCTCGTCGATGTTGAGCTTGACGATCTCGATCTGGTCGCCGTACTCGGCGGCGATGGCCTCGAGGGACGGCGCGATCTGGCGGCACGGTCCGCACCAGGCGGCCCAGAAGTCCACCAGTACGGGCTTGTCGCTGCTGAGGACCTCGGCGTCGAAGTCTGCGTCGGTCACGTTCTTGAGGGTGCCGGCCACAGCGGCCTCCTTCTTATTCCTGCGGGGTGTGGGGTGTGGGGTGGAGAGGGGGTCAGACAGTCGCGTGCGCGTGCTCGGAGTCCGTGAGGGCGGCCAGGAAACGCTCGGCGTCGAGGGCGGCCGCACAGCCGGTACCCGCGGCGGTGATCGCCTGACGGTACGTGTGGTCGACCACGTCGCCGGCGCCGAACACGCCCGTGACGTTGGTCCGGGTGGAGGGGGCGGCGACCTTGAGGTAGCCCTCCTCGTCCAGCTCCAGCTGGTCCTTGAACAGCTCGGTGCGCGGGTCGTGGCCGACGGCGATGAACAGGCCGGTCACGGGCAGGGCGGAGGTCTCACCGGTCTTGGTGTTGCGCAGGGTGAGGCCGGAGAGCTTCTGCTCGCCGTGGATCTCGGCGACCTCGCTGTCCCAAGCGAACTTGATCTTCGGGTCGGCGAAGGCGCGGTCCTGCATGGCCTTGGAGGCGCGCAGGCTGTCCCGGCGGTGGACGATGGTGACCGACTTGGCGAACCGGGAGAGGAAGGTGGCCTCCTCGATCGCGGTGTCGCCGCCGCCGACGACGGCGATGTCCTGCTCCTTGAAGAAGAACCCGTCGCAGGTGGCGCACCAGGAGACACCGCGGCCGGACAGCGCGTCCTCGTTGGGCAGACCGAGCTTGCGGTGCTGGGAGCCCGTGGTGACGATGACGGCCTTCGCGCGGTGCACGGTGCCGGCGGTGTCGGTCACGGTCTTGATCTCACCGGTGAGGTCCACGGACACGATGTCGTCCGGGACCAGCTCGGCACCGAAGCGCTCGGCCTGGGCACGCATGTTGTCCATGAGGTCCGGGCCCATGATGCCGTCCCGGAAACCGGGGAAGTTCTCGACCTCGGTGGTGTTCATCAGTGCGCCACCGGCGGTGACGGCACCTTCGAAGACCAGAGGCTTGAGCGAAGCGCGTGCGGTGTACAGGGCGGCGGTGTAACCGGCCGGCCCGGAGCCGATGATGATCACGTTTCGGACGTCGCTCACGGGTTTCTTCCTCGTCTCTGCGGACTGCGTGCTGCCTACCGGGGGCCGGTGCGGACTCTCACCCCACCCAACGGATCCTACGGCGCTCGCATTCCCCGCCTGTCCGAGTGCTGACCGCGACGCCTCACCCGCGGGGGTAAGTGCTCTTCAGCATCAGCCTTCCGGGGGCGGCCGAGGCGCCGTTCTCGCAGCTGCTGTCCACGAGGTAGGCGTCCACCCGGGCCGGGTCCCCGGGATGCGGAAGGACGAGGAGGTACACGGACGCGCCCTCGTAGCTGCCGCGTTCGGAGGCGATCGGGGTCTCGGTCCGGCCCGTCCCGTCCTGGACGCAGTCCGGAACGGAGGACGCACTGCGGTCGCCGGGGGCGACCTCGGTACCGGGGGCGGTGTTGTCCGTGCCGTAGGTGTTGTTCTGATCCTGCGGCACGGTCTTGGAGCCCTGTCCGGAAGACAGGAGCTGCCCCACACTGCCCCGCAGCCCCTCGGCGGTGTAGGAGCCTGCGTCGGCCCGCGGCTGCGCGGCCGAGCTGGTGGTGTCGTTGCGGGCGGCGCTCTGGTGGGCGGGCGGGCCGTTCAGGTCGCCGAAGAGGAAGACGCCCAGAGCGCAGGCTGCCGCACCGGCGAGTCCCGCGACCACGGCAATCCGGCGGCGGGCCCGACGGCGGCCGGGGCCGCTTGGGCCGACCGGGTGACCGGCGGGCCGACGGGCCTCGGTTCCGAGCCTCGTTCCGGTCGGTGTTTCACGTGAAACATCGCGGCCGGCGGCGTCCGCGATGTCATCCGGCCCGGACAGGTCCTGCTGGGGGGAGACCCGGGGCGTGGGCGTGGTGGCATCGAGGAGTGCCTCGGCGGCGAGGGCCGCGTCGATGCGGCCCGCGACGTCGGCGGGCATCCGGGAGGGTCCCGGGAGCGTGCCCAGGAGGGAGCGGATCTCCTCGAGAGAGGAGAGGACGTCGGCGCACAGGGCGCAGTCGCCCAGGTGCCGGCGGACTTCCGCGGCCCGGGCCGGGGAGAGGAGCCCTTCGGTCAGGTCGGAGATCTCGGAGACATCCGGGTGCCGCATCGTGCCGGTCGTGCCGGGCACGCCAGTCGGGGGAGTCACGGTCGTCCACCTCCGCCCTTCACAGCGTCTGGGTCTGGATGCCTGGGTTCTGCCGCTGGTGGGACGGATGGGCCCGGCGTCCGGTTCCTTCCCCGCTCGGCGGCGGTGTTATCCCCGGCATTCGAGCGCAGATGAGTGAGCAGCGGGACGAGCTTGGCCCGGCCCCGGGCGCACCGGCTCTTCACGGTGCCCGTGGGGACGTCGAGGATGCGGGCGGCCTCCGCGACGGGATATCCCTGCATGTCGACGAGGACGAGAGCGGCCCGCTGTTCCTGCGGGAGGGTGCTGAGAGCGGCCAGGAGCTCACGGTGGAGGTCCTGGCGCTCCGCAGGGGCCTCGGCGGACTCGTGGGGCTCCAGGAGCCGCTCCAGGCGGTCCGTGTCGTCGAGGGGCGCGGTCCTGCGGGAGGCGGCCTTGCGGGCCCGGTCGAGGCAGGCGTTCACGGTGATGCGGTGCAGCCAGGTGGTGACGGCGGACTCGCCGCGGAAGGTGTGCGCGGCGCGGTAGGCGGAGACGAGGGCGTCCTGCACGGCGTCGGCGGCCTCCTCCCGGTCGCCGAGGGTGCGCAGCGCCACGGCCCACAGCCGGTCGCGGTGGCGGCGTACGAGCTCACCGAAGGCGTCGGGGTCGCCGGCGGCATGCCTGGCCAGCAGGTCTGCGTCACTGTCGTCGCCGGTCGCTGCGTCGTGCATCACACCTAGCCTCCCGCAGGGAGATTACGGCTTGGGCGGGGGAAACACGAGGGTCCGCCGGGCCGGTGGCGCAGCGGACCCTGTGGGGCCGACGGATCAGGAACTCGAGCCGAGGATCTTGATGTTGTTGATACCGCCCCGGAAGCCCCCGTCGTTGTCGGAGGGCAGTTCGGCGATGTGCACGACCACGTACCGGGTGCGGACCGGGGTGTCCAGGGTGACCTGGAGCTTCTTCGGCGCCGTGTCCATCTTGGTCAGCCGCTGGGAGAACTCGCCGAGGGCGTCCGGGTCCGAGGCTTCCGGGGCCGCGGCGAGGACCTGGAGCTTCTGCCCGGCGGCGTGGAGGTCCAGTTCGAGCCCCGTCACCTCCTGGACACTGCCCAGGTCGACGATGATGCCGCTGCCGTCCCTGCGGCCGGACAGGTTCCCGAATTTCGGGTAGCCCAGGTACTGGGGGGTGACCCAGCCGGTGTCGGGGTCGCCGTCGATCGCCTTGCCCGCGTCCTCGGGCTTGACCTTGTCTCCCCCTATGGCGAGGACCGTGGCGTGGGACAGGGACAGGGGCTTGCCCGGGTCCTTCTTCGGAGGGGCGTCGTCGGTCTTGGGCTGCGCCGGTCCGGTGTCGCTGCTGCTGCCCTGGTTCACGTGTTCCAGGAGGGTGTCGGCGAGCTGCCAGCTGCCGAGGCCCAGGGCGGCGATCAGCAGGGCGGCGACGCCCCACTTCAGGGCCCTGCCGGTACGGCTCTGCAGCGGGGCCGGAGGAGCGACCGCAACGCTCTGGGCGGTCTGCGCTCCGGGGACCGCAGGACGGCCGTAACTGCCCTGCTGGTAGGTGGTGTGCTGGTACTCCGGAGGGGCGGTGAACGCGGGCTCCGGCGGCCGGATGCGGGGCATCGCGGCCACCGCCTTGGCCAGCTCCTCCGGGGTGGTGCAGGCGGGCTCCTGGCGGGAGGCGGTCGCCCCGTCGTTGGCGAGGGCGCGCATGGCGAGCTCGCCCAGTCCCCGGTGGACACCGGCGCGGACCTGGTCGGGAGCGATCAGGCCGACCCCCTTGGGCAGGCCGGTGAGGCCGTAGGCGTCGCTCTCGTACGGCCAGCGCTGCGTGAGGGCGGCGTAGAGGAGCGCACCGATGGCCTCGGTGTCGGCCCGCTGAGGGGTCTCGCTGGTGATGCCGCGCAGGGCAGCGTTCACGGCGAGGCCGCGGATGCGGTACTGGCCCGTGGAGGTGCGCAGTATCGCGCTGGGCGTGAGGCGCAGGTGGGCCAGGCCCTCGCGATGCGCGGCGGTCATGGCCTGGGAGATCTGGCTGACGAGCTGGTAGGCCTCGTGGGCTTCCAGCGGGCCCGAGGCGAGGAGGGCGGTGAGCTCGGTGGCGTCCGGCAGCCATTCGTGGACGACGTAGACGAGGTCGTTCTCCTCCACGGCGTCGAGGACCTGGACGAACCGGGGGTCACCGAGCAGGGCGGAGGAGCGGGCGGCGGCCAGGACGGAGCGAGCCCGCGGGTGGTCGGCGGGGAGGAGATGGACGCCGACGGCCCGGCGCAGCTTCTCGTCCATCGCACGCCAGCTGCTGAATCCGTCCAGACGGGTGACGCACTCTTCGAGCCGGTAGCGTCTGGCGAGCTTGTGGCCGCTGTGGAGTTCGGGTGCGGCCGCGGGGGCCGCGGGGGTGCGTTCGCCGTCCTTTTCGGGCATGGGTCCGTCCGCGGCTCGTCCGTTCTGGGTGTCCACCCCGTCGGCCGTGGCCTTGGCCGCCTGAGCGGCCAGCGGCTCGTCGCCGCTGTTGTCGGCCACGTCGACGGCAGCCGTACTACGTTCCGCCACCGTCGTTCCCGCCTCCCCATCCGTTACGCGCTGTCGGCCAGTCTGCGAAGCCAAGCCAATTGTGCCCACAGTCCGGCGCTGTGCACGACACACGATGGGGGGCAGGGCGGTCGGCGGTCGTGCGCATCAGCGCCCCAGACGTCCGCGGACCATGCCGACCATCGCGTTGAGTTCTTCGATCCGCATCCGCTTGGCGGCGATGAGGAAGACGGCCGCCAGGGCGATGCCGCCGGCCACGAGAGCCGTGGCCGAGCCGAGGACCCCGCTGCCCAGCCACTGGGTGACCGCGTAGGCGGTCGCACCGGCCACCGCGGCGGCCGGGAGGCAGGCACCGGTGAGGCGGGCGTACGTGCGCATCACGTGGGCGCCGTCGAGGTCGCCGCCGAGGCGGGTCTTCAGGCGGCGCCAGGCGACACCGACACCGACGGCGTAGCCGAGACCGTAGGCGCCGGCCATGCCGACGACGGCCCAGCGCGCCGGGAGGACGAAGAACGCGGCTGCGGACACCGAGGCGTTGACGGCGGCCACGATGACCGTGTTGTAGAAGGGCGTCCGGGTGTCCTCGTACGCGTAGAAGCCGCGCAGGACGACGTACTGCACGGAGTACGGGATCAGCCCGAGGCCGAAGGCCATCAGGATGTAGCCGATGTTCTGCGCGCCCGAACCGGAGCCTGCGTAGAGCAGGGTGGCCATGGGGACACCGAGGGCGAGGAAGGCGAAGGCGCAGGGCACGATCGCGACGGCCGAGGTGCGCAGCCCGTAGGAGATGTCGTCGCGGACCGCGGCGGCGTCCCCGTCGTGGGCGGAGCGCGAGATGCGCGGCAGGACGGCCGTCATGACGGACACGGTGATGATGGCCTGGGGCATCTGCCACAGCAGCAGCGCGTAGTTGTAGGCCGTGATGCCAGTTCCGGAGTGGCCCTGCTTCTCGGCGACCGAACCGGCCCAGGTGGCGAACTGGGTGACGACGACGAGGGCGATCTGGTTGGCGAGGACGAAGAAGAACGTCCACTTCGCCAGACGTGCCGCCTTGCCAAGCCCGTGGCCCTTCCAGTCGAAGCGCAGCCGCGGGCGGAACCCGGCGTCGCGCAGGTACGGAAGCATCGCGAGAGCCTGGACGGTGAGGCCCAGGAGCGTGCCCAGGCCCAGCAGGCGGACGCCCTCGGAGGTCACGGTGCCGGCGTTGACGCCGGAGGTGGTGAAGCCGCCGAAGGCCCAGATGAAGGCGCCGAAGGTGGCGATGACGACGATGTTGTTGAGGACCGGGGTCCACATCATCGCGCCGAACCGGCCGCGGGCGTTGAGGATCTGACCCAGCACCACGTGGATGCCCATGAAGAACATCGTCGGCAGGCAGTAGCGGGCGAAGGCGACCGCGACGTCCATCTGCTGGGGGTCGGAGGCGATCTTCGGCGACATCATCGTGATGAACACCGGTGCGGCGAGGACGCAGATGGTGGTGATCGCGGCCAGCAGCACCACGACGAGGGTCAGCAGCCGGTTGGCGTACGCCTCGCCGCCGTCGCTGTCGTTCTTCATCGCCCGGACCAGCTGCGGGATGAAGACGGCGTTGAGGGCGCCGCCGCCGACCAGCACGTAGATCATCGTGGGCAGGGTGTTGGCGATCTGGTACGTGTCGTTGAAGGTGCCGACGCCGATGGCACCGGCGATGACCAGCGTCCGCAGGAAGCCGGTGATGCGGGAGACGATCGTGCCGGCGGCCATGAGGGCGCTGGACTTGAGGAGGCTGGAGGCGCGTCCGGCGGGCTTGGCCGGCGCCGGAGCGGCGACGGGGGCGTCCTCGGCGGGGGTGCGGGGCGCTGCCTGCTGGTCCCGGTAGAGGTGCGCGAAGGCGTCCGGCCGGGGCTGCTCGTCCGCCGCCTTGGTGACGAGGGAGTCCACGCCGACGAACTCGGTGGTGGTCGCGTGGTCGCCGTACGGGAGGTGGCGGGAGGGGCCGTCGGGCTCGGGCGGCGGTGTCTGGGCCCACACCCGGGGGTCGGGCGAGTAGGAGGGGGCCGTCGGCGCCGCGTAGAGCGGGCCGGGCTCCTGGTAGGTACCCGGGGGCGGCGGCGGGTGCGCGGCGCGGTCGTAGAGGACCTCGGCGACGGGGTCCTGGGCGGACAGGTCCTGCGACCGGTACGGGTCGTAGTCGTAGGCCCCCTGGACATACGGGTCACGCTCCGGCGCGGGCGCAGGCGCGGGAACCTGCCCGGGCACCGGGGCGCCCGGGGCAGTGCCCTGGGAGGGCGCAGGCCCGCCGGCGCCCTGCGCACGGTCACCGTCGTACGGCGCGTTCATCGAAACCCCACCTCATCGTCCCCAGGCCGACCGGCCACGGCATCGCTCAACGGTCCACTGTCTCACCCGTGCCGGACCCGTCGGCGCTTTGCGGTCCGGTGTCCGGGGACTCGTCACTCTGCTGCGTGCTCTCCTCGGCAGCGGCGCGAGCTGCGACGCGCTTACGGCTTGCGTACATCTTGACGCCTGCCAGGACCAGGAGCAGCACACCGCCGGCGATCACGAGCATCACGGTGGGGGTGACCTCGGTGGCCTCGACGGTGAACTTGCGCTCCTTGCCGTAGGCGACGCCGTCCTTGGTGAAGAGCTGCGCCGTGACCTCGACGGGGCCGCTCGCGGTGGCGTTGGCGGTGAACTTGACCGTCTGGCTGTGCCCGCCCTGGACGGTGACCTCCTGTTCGGACTCGCCGCTCTTGCCGAACATCAGGCGGGTGGGGTTGGCGGACTTCACCCGCAGCACCAGGTTGTGGACGTCTTGGACCAGGCTGTTCTGGACGGTGACGGGGATGGTGGCGCTGTGTCCGGACAGGGTGGCGTCGGACTTGGGGATGACCTTGACCTTCTCGGTGAGACCGATGAGGTAGTCCTGCACCTGGTCCCGGTAGGCCCGGGCCTCGTCGGGGCGGCCGCGCCAGGAGGTGGACATCTCCCGGTTGGTCGTGTTGCCGAAGGGGATCTCGACGCGGTCGGGGGCGGCGAGGATCACCTTGAAGTGGTCGAGCGTGTTCTGGGTGGTGCGGATCTTCTCGAAGGCCGACACCGGAAGCTCCTGCTTGCTCAGGGCCTCGGGATACTGCCCGGCGCCCGGCACCTGGGTGGCGGCGCCGGGGTCGGGCTTGGCCGCGGCGGCGGCTTCGAGGTCCACGGGCTGGGTCCAGCGGCCTGCCTGGAGGGCGCGTATGGCGGCGGCCATGCTGTGGGCCTGGCTGACGGTCGGCATCCGCTGCGGGGCGACGACGAAACCGCGCTGCTCGTCCGTCTTCTGCAGGTTGAGCGCGAGGCTGTGGGCGAGGAACTGCTGCACGGCGAGGACCGAGTTCCCCGCGTTGAGCATGTCTCCCTCGAAGGCGGTGGAGAGCTCGGCGTCCGCGACCACGGCGGTGGTGCCCGCGCCGATGGGGCGGGCGGCCGACGGGGTGTACCCGAGCGAACCGGTCTCCGTCAGGCTGTCGCTGCGGGTGAGCACGTTGTGGGCGCCGGCCGAGGTGGCCACGTTGACGATCGACGGGTCGATGGCGCCGTCCACAGGCCAGGAGAAGTCCGTGGACGCGGGGACGTGCAGCACGGTCTCCACGGCACGCTTGGCCTTGTCCGTGGCCGGGCGCAGCTGACCGAGGGTGCCGGAGACGTCCTTGCCGTGGTGGGCGAGGGAGGCGAGATCGGGGTCGGCGAAGGGCAGGGCGACGACTTTCTTGCCCTGGACCGCCGCCTCCAGGGAGCTCAGCCACTGCTCGGCGACGGCCTTGTTCTTGCCCTGGACGGAGTTCCCGTCGGGGGTGCGGACCCGGTACCCCTTCGCCATGGCGTCGACGGTGTACAGCAGGTCGGGGTCGATGACCCAGGTGATCGGCAGTTCCTTGCCCAGCGCGACCATCTGGCCCAGACGGCCGTCCGGCTTCAGCTCATCGGCGAGGGAGTCGTCGAGGAAGACGGGGGTCTGCAGTTCGTCGGATCCGGTTTCCGCGGTCACCCGGGTCCGGGCGATCAGCGGCCACACGTAGGCGATCTGTGACTTCTTGGCCGCGGCGTCCGGCTGCCAGGGCAGGAACGTCCGCTTGATCCCGAGCACCTGCTCGGACGGACGGCTCTCGGTCGCCCCGGACACGGAGACCCCGAGCTGGTAGACGCCGTCCTTGTCCAGCTCCAGCTTGTTCACCGGGATGGTGAGGGTGAAGTCCTGGCTGACCTTCGAAGGCAGCGAGGCGAGCTTCACGGCGTAGGCCGGATCGATCTCACCGGGGTCGGTGCCGGCCCGGAAGCCCTTGCGTTCCGCCGCGTCGTCGATGGAGGCGCGGTCCTGGAGCGCGGGCCCGACCCGCAGGCCCACGTGCGCGTCAGTGATCGTTTCGCGCCCGTTGTTGACCACCGTGCCGGAGATCGTGAGGGTGTCGCCCTTGACCGGTGCGGTGGGGGCGAGCGAGTCCAGCTGGACGTCGACGGCGGCCGCCTCGGCGGCCTGGGCCCTCGGAGCGGGTGAGTAGACCAGAGCCGCGAGCACCGGCGTCCCGGCGAGCAGGACCACCGCCCGCCGCAGCCATCGGCGTCGGACAGGGGCGGGCGCCGCCCCCTGGTTCTCTGCCGCCTCGGCCACGCGCTAACCCGTCCCTCGAAGTGTCGGTGGTCTCCGTTTGTGCGTCCACGCATGGTAACGAGAGCCGCTGTGCGCGAGTGCCGCGCCTTGCTCCACATGATCGGCGCGGGCCCGGAGGCAGGGTGTGCCGGGGGCCTCCGGAAACGAGGGAGCCCGCGCCGGGCCGGGCACGTACCCTTTTCTGTTGTGCCGAACGCCAACGAAGACAACCCCAGTGCCCTGAGTCAGGTGCAGCGCCGTGCAGTGAGTGAACTGCTGCGGGTCGCCCCTGTCGCCGACGAGCTCGGCCGCCGATTCCAGGAGGCCGGCTTCCGGCTCGCCCTGGTAGGCGGGTCCGTCCGCGACGCGCTGCTGGGGCGTCTCGGCAACGACCTCGACTTCACCACCGACGCCCGCCCTGAGGACGTTCTGAAGATCGTCCGGCCGTGGGCCGACTCGGTGTGGGACGTCGGCATCGCCTTCGGCACGGTGGGGGCGCAGAAGCACGGCTTCCAGATCGAGGTGACCACGTACCGCTCCGAGGCGTACGACCGGACCTCGCGCAAGCCCGAGGTCTCCTACGGCGACTCGATCGAGGAGGACCTGGTCCGCCGCGATTTCACGGTCAACGCCATGGCGCTGGCCCTTCCGGAGCAGGAGTTCATCGACCCGCACGGTGGTCTGGAGGACTTGGCGGCGGGAGTGCTGCGCACCCCGGGCACCCCGGAGGACTCGTTCTCGGACGACCCGTTGCGCATGCTGCGGGCGGCGCGGTTCGCGGCGCAGCTGGACTTCGAGGTCTCCCCCGAGGTCGTGGCGGCGATGAAGGCCATGTCCGACCGGATCGAGATCGTCTCGGCGGAGCGGGTGCAGGGAGAGCTGAACAAGCTGATCCTCTCGGCCCACCCGCGCAAGGGCCTCGGTCTGCTCGTCGACACGGGGCTGGCCGACCGGGTGCTGCCCGAGCTGCCCGCCCTGCGGCTGGAGAGTGACGAGCACCACCGGCACAAGGACGTCTACGACCACTCGCTGATCGTTCTGGAACAGGCGATCGCGCTGGAGGAGGACGGCCCGGACCTGGTGCTGCGGCTCGCCGCCCTGCTGCACGACATCGGCAAGCCCCGCACCCGCCGGTTCGAGAGCGACGGCCGGGTCTCCTTCCACCACCACGAGGTGGTGGGGGCGAAGATGACCAAGAAGCGCATGACCGCGCTGAAGTACTCGAACGACATGGTCAAGGACGTCTCCCGGCTCGTGGAGCTGCACCTGCGCTTCCACGGCTACGGCGACGGGGAGTGGACCGACTCCGCGGTGCGCCGCTACGTCCGCGACGCCGGGCCGCTGCTGGAGCGCCTGCACAAGCTGACCCGCTCCGACTGCACCACCCGCAACAAGCGCAAGGCCAATGCCCTCTCGCGGACCTACGACGGCCTGGAGGAGCGCATCGGGCAGTTGCAGGAGCAGGAGGAGCTGGACGCGATCCGGCCGGACCTGGACGGGAACGAGATCATGCAGGTGCTGGAGGTCGGCCCCGGCCCGGTGATCGGCAAGGCGTACGCCTTCCTGCTGGAGCTGCGCCTGGAGAACGGCCCGATGGACCGCGAAGCGGCCGTCGCCGCTCTCAAGGAGTGGTGGGCCGCTCAGGCCTGATGTGCGGCTGTCCGCGTCGATGTTTCACGTGAAACATCGACGCGGACGCAGCGGGCGGTGGCGATGTTTCACGTGAAACGTCGTCCGTGACGGCTCAGAAGCATCGCGGTCGCGGCATACAGGGCCGCCACGCACAGGACGAGGGTCACGGACTGTCCGTCGGGGGGAAGCATCAGGGATGCCACCGCGGCGGCGCCGACGAACGCCACGTTGAAGAGCACGTCGTAGACCGAGAAGACGCGTCCGCGGAACTCGTCCTCCACCCGGGACTGCACGACCGTGTCGGTGGAGATCTTGGCGCCCTGGGTGGCCAGGCCGAGTACGAACGCGGCGGCCAGCATCGGCCCCGGAGCGAAGAACAGCCCGAGGGCCGGGACCAGCACGGCCGCACCGGCGGCGCACAGGGTGATGGAGCCGAGGGTGCCGAGCCGGGTCACCAGCCAGGGGGCGAGGAGGGCGGCCGTGAAGAATCCGGCCCCCGAGAAGCCGACCGCGAGGCCCAGCAGGCCCAGTCCGTCGGCCTCGTTGTCCGCCCAGGAATAGCGGCAGAGCATGAGCAGCATCACGAACAGGGCCCCGTAGCAGAACCGCATCATGGTCATCGCGGTGAGCGCCTGGGCCGCCTCACGCCGGTCGGCGAGGTGCCGAAGCCCCTCTGCCATGCCCCGGGCGGTGAGCGCGACCCCTTGGATGACCGAGGGGTGGGCCTGGCCCACGCGGTGGTCGGGACCGAGGAGACCGACGGCCAGCCGCAGCGAGACGAGCGCTGCACACAGGTAGAGCCCGGCGCCCAGCAGGACGACGACCGCGTTCGAACCGGAGGCCAGTAGCTGGACGAGGAAGGCCAGACCCCCTCCGGCGACCGCGGCGAGCGTTCCGGCGGTGGGGGACAGTGCATTCGCGGTGACCAGCTGGCGGGGGCCGACGACGTGGGGCAGAGACGCGGCGAGTCCGGCGAGGACGAAGCGGTTGACGGCGGTCACCGACAGTGCGGAGGCGTAGAACAGCCAGTCGGGAACGTGCGCGACGATCAACATGCCGGTGACGCAGGCGAGGAAGGCGCGCAGCAGGTTGCCATAGAGGAAGACCTGGCGTCGGCGCCAGCGGTCGAGCAGCACCCCGGCGAAGGGGCCGATCAGCGAGTAGGGCAGCAGGAGCACGGCCATCGCCGAGGCGATCGCCGCCGGCGAGGTCTGTTTTTCGGGGGAGAAGACGACGTAAGTGGCGAGCGCGACCTGGTAGACGCCGTCCGCGGCCTGGGAGAGCAGCCGTACGGCGAGCAGGTTGCGGAAGTCCCTGAGGCGCAGGAGTACGCGCAGATCACGTACGACGGGCATGAGGGAAAGGGTCACACACGCGGAGGGTCCCCGGGCATATTGCCCGGGGACCCTCCGCGGAAGAACAACCGAAGTCCAGGTGTCGGAACGACCCTTGGGGGTTCGGTTAGCGCTCGACCTCGCCCTTGATGAACTTCTCGACGTTGGCCAGGGCCTCGTCGTCGAAGTACTGCACCGGCGGGGACTTCATGAAGTAGCTGGACGCCGACAGGATCGGGCCACCGATACCGCGGTCCTTGGCGATCTTCGCGGCGCGCAGCGCGTCGATGATGACACCGGCGGAGTTCGGGGAGTCCCACACCTCGAGCTTGTACTCGAGGTTCAGCGGGACGTCACCGAAGGCGCGGCCCTCGAGACGGACGTAGGCCCACTTGCGGTCGTCGAGCCACGCGACGTAGTCGGACGGGCCGATGTGGACGTTCTTCTCGCCGAGCTCACGGTCGGGGATCTGCGAGGTGACGGCCTGCGTCTTGGAGATCTTCTTCGACTCGAGGCGGTCACGCTCGAGCATGTTCTTGAAGTCCATGTTGCCGCCGACGTTGAGCTGCATCGTGCGCTCAAGACGGACACCGCGGTCCTCGAACAGCTTCGCCATCACGCGGTGCGTGATGGTGGCGCCGACCTGCGACTTGATGTCGTCGCCGACGATCGGGACGCCGGCCTCGGTGAACTTGTCCGCCCACTCCTTGGTGCCGGCGATGAAGACCGGGAGGGCGTTGACGAAGGCGACCTTGGCGTCGATGGCGCACTGGGCGTAGAACTTCGCCGCAGCCTCGGAACCGACGGGCAGGTAGCAGATCAGGACGTCGACCTGGCGGTCCTTGAGGATCTGGACCACGTCGACCGGAGCCTCGGCGGACTCCTCGATCGTCAGGCGGTAGTACTTGCCCAGGCCGTCCAGGGTGTGGCCGCGCTGAACGGTCACACCGGCGTTCGGGACGTCGCAGATCTTGATGGTGTTGTTCTCGCTGGCGCCGATGGCGTCCGAGAGGTCGAGGCCGACCTTCTTCGCGTCGACGTCGAACGCGGCGACGAACTCGATGTCACGCACGTGGTAGTCGCCGAACTGGACGTGCATCAGACCGGGGACCTTGGCCGCCGGGTCGGCGTCCTTGTAGTACTCGACGCCCTGCACCAGCGAGGCGGCGCAGTTGCCCACGCCGACGATGGCTACGCGAACCGAACCCATTCCGGTTGCTCCCTGTTTGTTCTCGGACGAGGCATGCGAGATGCAGGCCTCACTTTGCACTTTCGTCGGACGGACCGGGTCGTCTCCGATCCCGTCCCGCCCGCTCACTCTCGATGAGCTCGTTCAGCCAGCGCACTTCGCGCTCCACGGACTCCATGCCGTGCCGCTGCAGCTCGAGCGTGTAGTCGTCGAGGCGCTCCCGCGTCCGGGCGAGCGATGCGCGCATCTTTTCGAGGCGCTCCTCGAGCCGACTGCGACGCCCCTCCAGTACCCGCATGCGCACGTCTCTTTCGGTCTGGCCGAAGAAGGCGAAGCGGGCGGCGAAGGACTCGTCCTCCCAGGTATCGGGACCCGTGTGGGAGAGGAGCTCTTCGAAGTGCTCCTTTCCCGCGGCCGTCAACCGGTAGACGATCTTGGCGCGGCGCCCTGCGAGTGAAGCGGCGAGGGCGTCCTCCGGAGCGCTCCCCGGTTCCTCGATCAACCAGCCGTTGGCGACCAGCGTCTTGAGGCAGGGGTAGAGCGTCCCGTAGCTGAAGGCCCTGAACACCCCCAGCGAGGTGTTGAGCCGCTTGCGCAGCTCGTACCCGTGCATGGGGGATTCGCGGAGCAGGCCGAGGACGGCGAATTCGAGGATGCCTGAGCGTCTGCTCATCCGCCTGCCTCTCCTCCGCCCCTGAGTCTTTATACCGAGCTGATGTATCGGCTCGATACATCCAGACGATAGAACGGGCTGCCTCCCACGACAAGGGCAGGGGTGGTGACCGGCGTCACATCACCAATTCGTACGAGGCAAGTTGCCTGATTTGGGGTGAACTTCGGCACCTTTCGGGTTTTGAGCCTGCGTAGTCTGTGCGCCAGGACACCGGGGGAACCGGAATTCACCTGCCGCTTCCAGGCCACTCGCCTGCCCGAGGAGTAGTCGTTCGATGAGCGAGCACCGCCGCAAACCGCCGCAGCCCGAAGGTGGCGGACGTGCTTCGGCCCGCCGCGCTGCCCAGCAGCGCCCCGGCAGGGGCGCCAAGCCCGGACGTGACGTCCCCACGGCGTCACCCAGCGGCCCGTACGCAGACCAGCCATCCCAGGGCAGCCGCGCCGATGCCCGCCGGGCCGCACAGCGAGGATCCGCCGGCCGCGGACGCGGCGCAACCAGAAACGGCCGGGGTTCGGGGCCGGGAGGACGGCCGGACAAGCGGCTCATCAACTACCCGCGGTCCGACAGGGACGGCTGGAAGCGCTTCGTGCCGTCCTGGAAGTTCGTCTCGGGCACTGCCCTGGGCTTCTTCGCGATCATCACCGCCGGCGCGGGCATCGGCATCGCCATGGTCAACAAGCCCGACCCGAACCTGGCGGCGCAGGCGCAGAACAACGTCTTCTACTGGGAGGACGGCAGTCAGATGGTCGCGACCGGCGGTTCCATGAACCGCCAGATCGTGCCCATCGACAAGATCCCCCGGTCGATGAGGGACGCCGTCATCGCGGCGGAGAACGAGTCGTTCGAGACGGACAAGGGCGTCGACCCGATGGGCATCGCCCGGGCCGTGTGGAACATGGCCAAGGGCGGTTCCACCCAGGGTGGCTCCACCATCACTCAGCAGTACGTGAAGAACACCTACCTCGATTCTGACCAGACCCTCAAGCGCAAGGTCACCGAGCTCTTCATCTCGATAAAGCTGGGCGTCTCCGAGGAGAAGGACACCGTCCTCGCGGGCTACCTCAACACCGCCTACTACGGGCGTGACGCGTACGGCATCCAGGCGGCCGCCCGCGCCTACTTCGGCAAGGACTGCCAGGACCTGAACCCGTCCGAGAGCGCGTTCCTCGCCTCGGTCCTCAAGGGCCCCAACCTGTACAACCCGGACGGCGGCATCGGATCCGCGGCCACCCCCGAAGCCAACGAGGAGCGCGCCAGGAAGCGCTGGGCCTGGGTGCTCGACCGCGAGGTCGAGGTGGGCCGGATGGACAAGGCCGAGCGGGCCACGTTCACGGAGTTCCCCGCGCGCGTCGAGTCCGAGCAGGCCCGTGCCATGTCCGGTCAGATCGGCTACCTGGTCGAGACGGCCAAGCAGTACGTGATGAAGACCAAGGGCATCACCGTCGACCAGATGGCCCTCGGCGGCTACCGGATCAAGACCACCTTCCAGAAGCCGAAGGTGGACGCCCTGGTCAAGGCCGTCGAAGACACCCGCAACGACTTCCTCGACGAGAAGAAGCGACCCGATCTCGACACCTTCGTGCAGTTCGGCGCCGCCTCCGTCGACGTGAAGACCGGGGCGATCGTGGCCCTGTACGGCGGGCCCGGCATGGACAAGAAGTACTTCAGCAACAACGCCAACACCGGCGGTGTCCCGGTCGGCTCGACCTGGAAGCCCTACGTGCTGGCGGCGGCGATGCAGTACGGCACCCAGAACACGAACGGCGAGGGCCTGTCGGTCGACAGCAAGTACATGGCCGACGACCTGACCGTCATCAAGAACCGGCAGGGCAGGCCCCTGCTCGACAATTCGGGCAAGCCCTTCAAGCAGAAGAACGAGAGCTCCACGCCCTTCGGCTACGTGACCCTCAACGAGGCGATGGAGAAGTCCATCAACGTGCCGTTCGCGCAGCTCGTCTTCGACGTGGGCCACAGCAAGGTCCGCGAGGTGGCCAAGTCCACCGGCATCCTCAAGGAATCGATGGGTGTCGGCGACGACGCCTCGTTCGCACTGGGCACCTCCACCCCCAGCGCCATCCGGATGGCCGACTCCTACGCCACCTTCGCCGCCTCCGGCACGCACCGCGAGCCGTACTCGGTGATCAGCGTCGAGAAGGACGGCGAGCAGTTGTCCGGCTTCGAGGCGCCGAAGGACCAGCGGGCGATGGACAACGCCGTCGCGGACAACGTCACCAAGGTCCTGGAGAACGTCGTCCAGAACGGCACGGGCAAGAAGGCCAAGGCGCTGGGCCGCCCCGCCGCGGGCAAGACCGGCACCACCGACGAGAACAAGTCGGCCTGGTTCGTCGGATACACCCCGGAGCTGTCCACCTCCGTCGCCCTGTTCCGTACCGACCCCAACTCGGCGGACAAGAAGCTGCTGTCCATGAACGGCGTGGGCGGTACCGACTCCATCCACGGTGGTGACATCCCCACCGTGATCTGGACCGAGTACATGCGCGAGGCGCTCAAGGGCACCCCGGTCAAGAAGTTCCCGGAAGCGGAGCCCCTCGGTGTCACCGCGGACTCCGCGGGCGCACCCTCGCCCACCCCCTCGGCCGTCCCGTCGCCGTCCGCGTCCCCGTCCCCCTCGCCGTCGAGCTCCCCGCCCCCGCCCTCCCCCACCCCGTCCAAGGGCGGCAAGCCGTCCTGCAAGCCGTGGGAGCTGTACTGCGACCCGGAGACCACGGCCGGGACCAACGGCGGCTCCACCACCAACGGCGGCGCCACCAACGGAGGCACCACGAACGGCGGGGTCATCGCCGGCACCGACGGCGGACCCAGCGGATCACCGTCCCCGTCGAGTTCGGGAAGACCCGGCCGGCCGGGCGGCGCCGGATGGCCCACCGGCATGCCGGAGGACTGACCGGACCCACCTGCGCACCGAGGAAGCCCGTCGCACTGCCTGCGGCGGGCTTCCCCCGTGCCCGGGCCGGTACGGCAGGATGAGCGCATGACGAAGGTGCACGAGGACCGCCCCGTACTGCCCACCCAGCAGGACGAGGTCGCCGCAGCCGGCAGTGAGCTCTTCGGCGGCCCCCTGGGCCGCTACGCCCGCCTCGGCGGCCACTGGCTGGGGCCGGTCCGCGTCGTGGTCCTCGTCGCCATCGGGGTGTTCGCGCTCGGCATGGTGCAGAAGCTGCCCTGCTACGACTGGGCGTGGTTCCGGGGCGCGGGCTCGCAGTACACCCACGCCTGCTACTCCGACATCCCGCACCTGTACGCCGTACGCGGCTTCGCCGACAACCTGACGCCCTACTTCGACCGGCTCCCGGGCGACATGGAGTACCTGGAGTACCCGGTGCTCACCGGTCTGTTCATGGAGATCGCCTCCTGGCTGACCCCGGGCAGCGGCTCCATGCAGCACCGCGAGCAGATGTACTGGATGGTCAACGCGGGCATGCTGATGGCCTGCACCGCGGTCATCGCCGTGTGCGTCGCCCGGACCCACCGACGCAGGCCCTGGGACGCCCTGCTCTTCGCCCTCGCCCCGGCCCTCGCGCTGACCGCGACGATCAACTGGGACCTGCTGGCCATCGCCCTGACCGCGGCCGGGATGCTCATGTGGTCCCGCGGCCGGACGGTGCTCTTCGGCGTCTTCATCGGCCTGGCCACCGCGGCCAAGCTCTACCCCGTCCTGCTCCTCGGGGCCCTGTTCGTGCTCTGCTGGCGGGCCGGGAAGTGGCGCGCCTTCGGCGGCGCCGTCCTCGGCGCGGTCGGTGCCTGGCTCGTGGCGAACCTGCCCGTCATGATCGGTGCCTGGGAAGGCTGGACGAAGTTCTACACCTTCAGCCAGGAACGCCCCATCGACTTCGGTTCCGTGTGGCTGCTGATCTCCCAGCGCTCGGGCAACCCCCTGGACGGGGCCAACACCTACGCGACCGGGCTGACGGTCCTGCTGTGCGGAGCCATCGGCCTGCTCACGCTGACCGCACCGCGCAGGCCCCGTTTCGCGCAGCTGGCCTTCCTGGTCGTCGCCGTCTTCATCCTCTGCAACAAGGTCTACTCGCCGCAGTACGTGCTCTGGCTCATCCCGCTGGCCGCGCTGGCCCGGCCGCGCTGGCGCGACTTCCTGATCTGGCAGGCCGGCGAGGTCGTGTACTTCCTCGGTATCTGGTTCTACCTCGCCTACACGACCAGCGGGGACAAGCACCAGGGGCTGCCCGTCGAGGGCTACCAGCTGGCGATCACGGCGCATCTGCTGTGCACGCTCTACCTGTGCGCCGTCATCGTGCGGGACATCCTGCTGCCCGAGCGGGACGTGGTGCGCCGCGACGGTTCGGACGACCCCTCCGGCGGCGTCCTGGACGGGGCCGAGGACGTGTTCGTGCTGTCGGACAAGACGAGGGCGCCGCGGTACGCGGCGCCCTCGGAGGGACAGCGGGTCGCCTGGGGCGTGGACCCCAAGGACTGACCGGGCGGACGGGCGGGGCCGCTCGGAGCGGCCCCGCCCGGCTCAGGCGTCGAGCACCCGGTCGAACTGCGTGGTCGTGTGGCGCAGGTGCGCCACCAGCTCGTCGCCGACCTTCGGCTCGGTCGCGTCCGACGGCACGAACAGGATCGACACCTGCATGTGCGGCGGTTCCGCGAACCAGCGCTGCTTGCCGGCCCAGACGAAGGGCGACAGGTTGCGGTTGACGGTGGCCAGTCCCGCGCGGGCGACGCCCTTGGCACGCGGCATCACGCCGTGGAGGGCCTTGGGCGCCTCCAGACCCACGCCGTGCGAGGTGCCGCCGGCCACCACGACCAGCCAGCCGTCGGAGGCGGCCTTCTGCTGGCGGTATCCGAAGCGGTCGCCCTTGGCGACGCGCGTGACGTCGAGGACGGCGCCGCGGTACTGGGTGGCGTCGTGGTCGCCGAGCCACAGCCGGGTTCCGATACGGGCCCGGAAGCGGGTCTGCGGGAACTGCTGCTGCAGCCGGGCCAGCTCCTCTGCCCGCAGGTGGCTGACGAACATGGTGTGCAGCGGCAGACGCGCCGCACGCAGCCGGTCCATCCAGCCGATGACCTCCTCGACGGCGTCCGAGCCGTCCGGGCGGTCCAGGGGCAGGTGCAGGGCGAAGCCCTCCAGCCGGACGTCCTCGATCGCCGCGTGGAGCTGGCCGAGGTCCTGCTCGGAGATGCCGTGGCGGCGCATCGAGCTCATGCACTCGATGACCACCCGGGCCCCGACCAGGCCGCGTACCCCGTCCAGCGAGGCCACCGAGCGGATGACCCGGTCGGGCAGCGGCACCGGGTCCTCTCCCCGCCGGAACGGGGTGAGGACCAGGAGGTCGCCGCCGAACCAGTCCTTGATGCTGGCGGCCTCGTACGTCGTCCCCACGGCCAGCACGTCGGCGCCCATACGGGTCGCCTCCTCGCACAGGCGCTCGTGGCCGAAGCCGTAGCCATTGCCCTTGCAGACCGGGATCAGCCCGGGGAACTGGTCCTGGATCTGCTTCTGGTGCGCACGCCAGCGCGCGGTGTCGACGTAGAGCGTGAGCGCCATGCCCGTCCGGAACCTCTCCTGAGAAGCTGCGTGGTGCAGCGGTGCGTGGGGTGGGTGGATCGGTGTGGGGTCAGCGGCGCGACATGTAGATGTCGAGCGCCTTGTGCAGGACCTTGTTCAGGGGGAAGTCCCACTCGCCGACGTACTCCACGGCCTCGCCGCCCGTGCCGACCTTGAACTGGATCAGGCCGAACAGGTGATCGTTCTCGTCCAGGGTGTCAGAGATGCCGCGCAGGTCGTAGACGCTGGCGCCGAGGGCGTAGGAGTCGCGCAGCATGCGCCACTGCATCGCGTTCGAGGGCCGCACCTCGCGCTTGTGGTTGGCGGATGCGCCGTACGAGTACCAGACGTGCTGGCCGACGGTGAGCATCGTGGCGGCGGCCAGCGGCTCTCCCTCGTGCGTCGCGATGTAGAGCCGCATCCGGTTGGGGTCCTCGGAGTTGAGGGCCGTCCACTGGCGCTGGAAGTAGCTGAGCGGGCGCGGGCGGAACTTGTCGCGCTCGGCCGTGATCTCGTACAGGTGCTGCCAGGTCGGCAGGTCGTCGTAGCCGCCCTGGACGACCTCGACGCCGGCCTTCTCGGCCTTCTTGATGTTGCGGCGCCACAGCTGGTTGAAGCCCTTCAGGACGTCGTCCAGCGAGCGGTTGGCCAGGGGCACCTGGAAGACGTAGCGCGGCTGGACGTCGCCGAAACCGGCTCCGCCGTCCTCGGCCTGCTGCCAGCCCATGCGGCGCAGCTTGTCCGAGACCTCGAAGGCGCGGGGCTCGATGACCGAGGCCTCCACGTCGCGCAGGCGCTTGACGTCCGGGTCCTGGATTCCGGCCTTGATGGCGGTGGAGTTCCAGCGGCGGATGACGACGGGCGGGCCCATCTTCACCGTGAAGGCGCCCTGCTGCTTGAGGTGCGCCAGCATCGGCTGGAGCCACTCCTCCAGATTCGGGGCGTACCAGTTGATGACAGGGCCCTCGGGAAGGTACGCGAGGTACCGCTTCACCTTGGGCAGCTGGCGGTACAGCACGAGCGCGGCGCCGACGAGTTCGCCGGATCCGTCGAACCAACCCAGGTTCTCGGAACGCCACTCGTTCTTCACGTCGGCCCACGCCGGGACCTGGCAGTGGCTCGCCGAGGGCAGGCTCTGGAGGTAACCCAGATGCTGCTCTCGGCTGATGGTCCTCAGGGACAGGCTCATGCGGGGCGTCTCCTCCGGCGGCTTCGCTGGCTATGGCGCGAAGCCTACTGCGACGGGGGCGCCACCCTTCTGGGGGACGGGCGTGGGCCCGGGCCGGTGCACGGCCGGCGCCCTGCCGCGGAGGTGTCCCGCTCGGCCCGGTCAGCCCCCGAAGAGGCCGCCGTGGAACATGCCGAGGTAGAAGCCGATGGCAGACGCGCCAAGGCCGATGATCAGCGCGAAGCGCTCGCGTGTCGTGACGGAGACGAACTGTCCGTACGCACCCGTCACGATTCCGATCAGCCCGGCCCACGAGCTGATCAGGTGCAGGTTGTGGAAGAAGGCCGTGACGAACGCCACGGCGCCGAGGGTCAGAGTGACCGCCATCAGGGTGTCCTGCAGCGGGTGGGGCTTGCCGTCGGTGGAGAGCAGGGAGATCTGAGGGGGCCGCATTGCCTGTGCCATCGGAAGGGCACCTCCTGGCTGAAGCTGGCGGTGCTGCGGGCTGTCTCCGGCAAGGGGCCGAGGGCTTAGCACCGAGCACACCCGATGGATACAGATTGTGGCCCTCTCTCGCCGGATTTCAACCGGAAGGGCGCGAGCAGGTAGTCTGTACAGCTGCGCGGTGTCTGCTCTGCGGACGCCGTGCTTACGCATCACGACCCTCCTGCCACGGAACGACCGTGGCCGCTGAGTCCAAAGGAGGTGGGTTCCACATGCGTCACTACGAAGTGATGGTCATCCTCGACCCCGATCTCGAGGAGCGCGCTGTCTCCCCGCTGATCGAGAACTTCCTCTCCGTCGTCCGTGAGGGCAACGGAAAGGTCGAGAAGGTCGACACCTGGGGCCGTCGTCGTCTCGCTTACGAGATCAAGAAGAAGCCCGAGGGCATCTACTCGGTCATCGACCTTCAGGCCGAGCCTGCGGTCGTCAAGGAGCTTGACCGACAGATGAACCTGAACGAGTCGGTTCTCCGGACCAAGGTCCTCCGCCCCGAGACCCACTGAACTTCGGTTCAGCGGTAATCGGGACCGAGTAGCACAGCAGCCCAGCAGCAATCCCCGCCGAGAGGTTCATCCATGGCAGGCGAGACCGTCATCACGGTCGTCGGCAATCTCGTCGACGACCCCGAGCTGCGCTTCACCCCCTCGGGTGCGGCGGTCGCGAAGTTCCGTGTCGCGTCCACCCCCCGCACCTTCGACCGCCAGACCAACGAGTGGAAGGACGGCGAGAGCCTGTTCCTGACCTGCTCGGTGTGGCGGCAGGCGGCCGAGAACGTGGCCGAGTCCCTTCAGCGGGGCATGCGCGTCATCGTGCAGGGCCGGCTGAGGCAGCGGTCGTACGAGGACCGTGAGGGTGTCAAGCGCACGGTCTACGAGCTGGACGTCGAGGAAGTCGGCCCCAGCCTGAAGAACGCCACGGCCAAGGTCACCAAGACCACGGGTCGCGGTGGCCAGGGTGGATACGGCGGCGGCGGTCAGCAGCAGGGCGGCGGCGGTGGCAACTGGGGCGGCGCCCCGGCTGCCGGTGCCCCGCAGGGCGGCGGAGCTCCCTCCGACGACCCGTGGGCGTCCAGCGCGCCGGCCGGTGGCCAGCAGCAGGGCGGCAACGGGGGCGGTTGGGGCGGAAGCTCCGGCGGCTCCGGCGGTGGCTACTCGGACGAGCCGCCCTTCTAGGGCAGCTCGCTTCCCCACTTCTTGATCACACAGGAGAGACACAATGGCGAAGCCGCCTGTGCGCAAGCCTAAGAAGAAGGTCTGCGCGTTCTGCAAGGACAAGACCGCTTACGTGGACTACAAGGACACGAACATGCTGCGGAAGTTCATTTCCGACCGCGGCAAGATCCGTGCCCGCCGCGTTACCGGCAACTGCACGCAGCACCAGCGTGACGTCGCCACGGCCGTGAAGAACAGCCGTGAGATGGCGCTGCTGCCCTACACGTCCACCGCGCGATAAGGAAAGGGTGACCGACTAATGAAGATCATCCTGACCCACGAGGTTTCTGGCCTCGGTGCCGCCGGCGATGTCGTCGACGTCAAGGACGGTTACGCTCGCAACTACCTGGTCCCGCGTGGTTTCGCGATCCGCTGGACCAAGGGTGGCGAGAAGGACGTGGCGCAGATCCGCCGCGCCCGCAAGATCCACGAGATCGCGACCATCGAGCAGGCCAACGAGGTCAAGGCCAAGCTCGAGGGCGTGAAGGTTCGTCTGGCCACCCGCGCGGGTGACGCCGGTCGTCTCTTCGGTTCCGTGACCCCGGCCGACATCGCCACGGCGATCGAGTCCTCGGGCGGCCCGAAGGTCGACAAGCGCCGCGTCGAGCTGGGCTCCCCGATCAAGACCCTCGGTTCGTACCAGGTCTCCGTGCGTCTGCACGCTGACGTGGCCGCGAACGTGGGCATCGAGGTCGTCGCCGCCTAAGGGCAGCGCGTGAAGGGCCGTACCCCCTGGGGTGCGGCCCTTCGTCGTTTCCGGACGGCGGACCGCGGGCTGTGTTTCACGTGAAACACAGCGGGGTCTCCTCTGCATGTTTCACGTGAAACATGCAGAGGAGACCCCGCTGTCGCGGTTCCGTCGGCTCAGCGCGTGGCTCCGGCCACCAGCCACCGGCCCGAGCGGGCCCGCAGCTGGAGGGTGACCATGCGGACCAGCATCATCAGCGTCATGGCCCACCAGAGGGTCGTCAGGCCACCGCCGACGGCCGGTACGAGCAGGGCGGCCGGGGTGAAGACGGCGAGCGTCAAGAGCATGGCCCAGGCCAGGTAGCGGCCGTCGCCCGCGCCCATCAGCACCCCGTCGAGGACGAAGACGATGCCGGAGACGGGCTGGGAGACCGCCACGACGAGCAGTGCGGGCAGCAGTGCGTCCTCCACGGCCGGGTCGCTGGTGAACAGGGGGATGAACACCGGACGGGCCAGGACGACCAGCAGGCCGAGCACGACGCCCGCGGCGATGCCCCACTGCACCATGCGGCGGCAGACGTCCTTCGCGCCCTGGGTATCGCCCGCGCCCAGATAGCGGCCGATGATCGCCTGGCCGGCGATGGCGATCGCGTCCAGGGCAAAGGCGAGCAGACTCCACAGGGAGAGCAGGATCTGGTGGGCGGCGATGTCGGCGTCGCCGAGCCTGGCGGCCACGGCCGTCGCGATCATCAGCACCGCGCGGAGGGACAGCGTGCGCACCAGCAGGGGCGCTCCGGCCTGGGCGCAGGCCCGGATTCCCGCGGCATCAGGGCGCAGCGAGGCGCCGTGCCGCCTGGCGCCGCGTACGACGACGACGAGGTAGGCGGCGGCCATGGCGCACTGGGCGATGACCGTGCCCCAGGCCGAACCGGCGATGCCCAGGTCCGCTCCGTAGACCAGGGCGACGTTCAGGACCCCGTTGAGGGCGAAGCCGCCGATCGCGACGTACAGCGGGGTGCGGGTGTCCTGGAGGCCCCGGATGACGCCGGTGGCCGCCAGGACCATCAGCATGGCCGGGATGCCCAGGGCGGAGATCCGCAGATAGGTGATCGCGTGGGGGGCCACGGTGTCGGAGGCGCCGAAGAGGGAGACCAGCCAGGGGGCCCCGGGCAGCACCACGGCGATGACGGCCACGCCGAGCAGCAGGGCGAGCCAGATCCCGTCCATGCCCTGCCGGATGGCCGCCTGGAGGTCGCCTGCACCGACCCGCCGGGCGACGGCCGCGGTGGTGGCGTAGGCGAGGAAGACGAAGACGCTCACCGCGGTGGTGAGCAGTGCGGCGGCGATGCCCAGGCCGGCCAGCTGAGGGGTGCCGAGGTGTCCCACGATGGCGCTGTCGGCCATCACGAAGAGGGGTTCGGCGACGAGGGCGCCGAAGGCGGGGACGGCGAGTGCGATGATCTCTCGGTCGTGCCGCTTCGGGGCAGCCTTCGGTGCTGCGGGGGCCTGTGTCATGTGCTCAATCTAATCTTCCACAGGTAACAGACGCAAGGGTCTTTAGATCCTTACCAACGCGCTGACTTGGGCGTTCCCGGCAACCCGTTGGAGGCGATCTTGAGACAGTGGCCAAGATTTTTGTCCCACACAGCCCACAGAGAGAGAAAGTGCAGGTCATGTGGGGTGTGTGGGTGGGTCAGGTGATTTTGTCCACAGCGTCGTCCCCCGGTCCGTGCACAGCTTCCGGGGAGTTACCCACAGCATTGGTGCCGTCATCCACATCTCATCCACACAGCCTGTGGATAACCAGATTGGCTGACGCCGCCCGCGGCCCTACCGTGGTGCGTTGCCCGACTCGCCGAGAGCCGATCCGGGTGCCCCAAATGTCAGAGCCGTGTCGTAGAAAGAGTCGCACGGCGAGGTCCGCGTTGCGGACGGGAGGAGGCGGCCCGGTGAGCATGCCCGAGCCCATGGACGACCCCTGGGCCGACAGCGGTCCAGGTGACCGTCTGCCCGCCCGTACGCGCCGCAACAGCGAGGGCCGCGGCCGCGGGGACGAGCAGCACGACCGGGGCCGTGAGGGCGGCTCCTGGGACGGTGGAGGCGGCGGCTTCGAGCGCGTCCCCCCGCAGGACCTCGACGCCGAGCAGTCGGTGCTCGGCGGCATGCTGCTCTCCAAGGACGCGATCGCCGACGTGGTCGAGGTCCTCAAGGGGCACGACTTCTACCGGCCCTCGCACGAGACGATCTACCAGGCCATCCTCGACCTGTACGCCAAGGGCGAGCCGGCCGACCCGATCACGGTCGGCGCCGAACTCACCCGCCGCGGGGAGATCAGCAAGGTCGGCGGGGCCTCCTACCTGCACACGCTCGTGCAGTCCGTCCCGACCGCGGCCAACGCCGAGTACTACGCGGAGATCGTCCACGAGAGAGCCGTCCTGCGGCGCCTGGTCGCCGCTGGTACGAAGATCACGCAGATGGGCTATGCGGCGGACGGTGACGTCGACGAGATCGTCAACAGCGCCCAGGCCGAGATCTACGCGGTCACCGAGCAGCGGACCTCCGAGGACTACCTGCCGCTCGGCGACATCATGGAGGGCGCTCTCGACGAGATCGAGGCGATCGGCTCGCGCAGCGGACAGATGTCCGGAGTCCCGACCGGCTTCACGGACCTCGACTCGCTCACCAACGGCCTGCACCCGGGGCAGATGATCGTCATCGCTGCCCGTCCCGCCATGGGTAAGTCCACGCTCGCCCTGGACTTCGCCCGGGCCTGCTCCATCAAGAGCAATCTGCCCAGCGTCATCTTCTCCCTCGAAATGGGGCGCAACGAGATCGCCATGCGCCTCCTCTCGGCGGAAGCCCGGGTGGCGCTGCACCACATGCGTTCCGGCACGATGACCGACGACGACTGGACCCGGCTGGCCCGCCGGATGCCGGACGTATCGGCCGCCCCGCTGTACATCGACGACTCACCGAACCTGTCGATGATGGAGATCCGGGCCAAGTGCCGTCGGCTCAAGCAGCGCAACGACCTCTCCCTCGTCGTCATCGACTACCTGCAGCTCATGCAGTCGGGTGGCTCGCGCCGTCCCGAGAGCCGTCAGCAGGAGGTCTCGGACATGTCCCGAAACCTCAAGCTGCTGGCCAAGGAACTCGAAGTGCCCGTGATCGCACTGTCCCAGCTCAACCGTGGTCCCGAACAGCGCACCGACAAGAAGCCGATGGTCTCCGACCTGCGTGAATCGGGATCGATCGAGCAGGACGCCGACATGGTGATCCTGCTGCACCGCGAGGACGCCTACGAGAAGGAATCGCCCCGCGCGGGCGAGGCCGACCTGATCGTGGCCAAGCACCGAAACGGTCCCACCGCCACGATCACCGTGGCCTTCCAGGGCCATTATTCGCGGTTCGTGGACATGGCCAACACGTAGCATCCGATCATGGATGCGCTCTCTGAAGACCTGGAACTGCTCCCTGCCACCCGCCGTGCACTGCGGCACCGGATCGCTGTCGCCCAGAGCACAGGACGCGCCCCGTCGGTGGTGGCGGCCGTCATACGGGGCGGGGAGCTGGTCTGGGAGGGTTCCCAGACCTCGGTGGCCGGTCACGGTCCGGACGGGAACGTGCAGTACCGGATCGGGTCGATCAGTAAGACCTTCACCGCAGTTCTGGTGATGAGGCTCCGCGACGAGGGACTGCTCGAACTCACCGACCCGCTGGAGAAGCACCTGCCGGGGACCCCCGCCGGGGAGGTGACCATCGCCCAACTGCTCGCCCACACCGGCGGTCTGGCGGCGGAGACGCCCGGTCCGTGGTGGGAGCGCACCCCCGGTGGGACGCGCCCGGAGCTCTCCGACGTACTCGGCACGGAGCCGTTCAAGCACGCGCCAGGGCGCAGGCACCACTACTCCAACCCCGGTTACACGCTGCTCGGTTCGCTCGTCGAGGCGCTGAGGGGGAAGCCCTGGGAAGAGGTGCTGCGCAGCGAGGTCCTGGATCCCCTGGGGCTCGACCGCACGAGCGGGCAGCCGCAGGCGCCGCACGCGGGCGGCTGGGCGGTGCATCCGTGGGCGGACGTGATGATGCCGGAGCCGCTGGAGGACCTGGGACTGATGGCTCCGGCCGGTCAGCTGTGGTCCACGACCAAGGATCTGGGGCGGTTCGCGGACTTCCTGCTGCGCGGTGACGAGCGTGTCCTCGCCGCGGAGTCGGTACGGGAGATGCGTACGCCGGCCGCGCCGCCGGAGCCGGGCACGGGCGATCTCGGCTACGGGCTGGGAATGCAGGTGGTGGCCCACGGCACGCACCGGCTGGCAGGGCACACCGGCTCTCTGCCCGGTTTCGTCGCGGGGCTGTGGCTGAACGAGGCGCAGGACGTGGCGGCCGTCGTACTGGCGAACTGCACCTCGGGGCTGCCTGCGGCGACCGTGGCGGCGGACCTCGTGGGGATCGTCGCGGAAGCCGAGCCGCGGTTCCCGGAGCCGTGGCGCCCGTTCCGCGAGGCCGACCCGGTGGCGCTGGAACTGTGCGGCCCCTGGTACTGGGGCACTTCGGCCAATGCGCTGCGGCTGAACGCGGACGGGTCGCTGGAGCTGGGGCCGGTCGGTGCGACCGGCCGCACGGCACGCTTCCGTGCCGAGACCGACGGAACCTGGACGGGACTCAACGGCTACTACGCCGGAGAGACGCTGCGGGCCGTGCGCCGCGCGGACGGCACGGTGAGCCACCTCGACCTGGGGTCCTTCGTGTTCACTCGCGAGCCCTACGACGCGCAGGCCCCGGTGCCCGGCGGGGTGGACCCGCAGGGCTGGCGGGGCATCGGCTGACGCTGACGTCGCCCCTCAGGCGACGAGTTCGCGCTCCAGCGGAGTGCGGAAGCGGGGTGTGACACGGGCCGCGCCCACCCAGTCGGCGAGGCGGCCGGCCTCGGCCGCGACCGCCTGTTCGGCGGCGCGGCCGGGGTCGCCCAGCATCCGCCAGACGATCTCTCCGTCAGGGCGCTGGGCCCAGCCCCCGACGATCTCGCCGTTCCACCACACGGTAGGACCGATGTTCCCGGCGTAGTCGAAGAGGGCGGGCCGGTGGGCGGGATCGAGGTGGAAGCCGCGGTCGGACCAGCCCATGCCGCTCGGGTCGAGGCCGGGCAGGAGCGCGGCCCAGGGTTCCGGGGCCGGCTCGGGCGCGGTGTCGCCGGGGAGGACCAGCGCGGTGGTGCCGTCCTCAAGGCGTACCTGATCGGGGTCCACGGCGGCGAGGGCCTTGCGGGCGTCGGTGAGGGTCCAGCCCGTCCACCACTTGAGGTCTGCCTCGGTGGCCGGACCGTAGGCCCGGAGCCAGCGGCGGGCGATCTCGGCGCGGGCCTCGGCGGCGGGTACGGCCGGCCAGGGCTCGGTGTGGACCCAGCGGAACTGGCTGGAGGTCCATGACCCGCGCGGCCGGTCGCGGCGGATGCGCCCATCGGCCGCGAGCAGGCGGATGACGCGGGTGGCGACGCCGGTCTGCGTCTCGTACTTCTTCCCGAGGCCGATGGTGATCTTCTGGCGCAGGGCGGGCACAGCTGCGGACAACTGGCTGCCGGTGCACGGGCCGTGCGCGTCGAGGGCGTCGAGGGCGGTGGCCTCGGCCCCGGCCAGCCAGTCGGCGTCGAGACCCTGGCCGTCTTCGTCGAGGTGCTTGAGGAGCGTGCGCCGTTCCTTGGCGGCGATGCCCCGGGCCGTGGATGAGTCGACGTACGGGGCGAGTTCGGCGGAGACCGCGAAGAGGGTGTTGCGCATGCTCAGCAGCCGGACGAGGCCGACGTCCTCGTAGAGTGCCCGCTCGACGGTGCCGGGGCCGCCTTCGGCGAGCCGTGCCCGGGCGGAGAGGAAGACGGTCGCTGCGTCGGTGGCGTGCAGGGCGACGACGGCGTCGGCCGCCTCGCTGACCGTGGTGGCGCGAGCCGAAGGAGCCAGTCGGTGCCGCCGTCCGAGCCGGTGGCGCCGCTCGGCCGTGGTGATCAGAGGAAGGCTGGGGCTCATCCACCGATCGTAGGCCGGGCCGCCGATGCAGGGGCCCGGCCGGCACCGGGCCGATCAGAGCTGCAGTTTGAACCCCACGTGGGAGGCGGTGAAGCCGAGCCGTTCGTAGAAGCGGTGCGCGTCGGTACGCGTCACGTCCGAGGTGAGCTGGACGAGCTGGCAGCCCTCGAGCCGGGACTTCTCGATCGCCCATTCGATGAACCGGGTACCCAGACCGCTGCCGCGTTCGTCGGCGTGGACGCGTACCCCTTCGATGATGGAACGGGTGGACCCATTGCGGGAGAGGCCCGGGACGATCGTCAGCTGAAGGGTGCCGACGACGCGGTCCGCACGCACGGCGACGACCAGGTGCTGGTGCGGGTCTTCGTCCAGGCGCTTGAAGGCGGCGAGGTACGGGGTGAGGTCGTCGGGGGATTCCCGGGAGGCACCCAGCGGGTCGTCGGCGAGCATCGCGACGACGGCGGGCAGATCGGCCGCGGTGGCGGAACGGATGGCCAGTTCGGCGCTTTCGCTCATGGGGGAGGTTCCTTTCTCAGCCCGCTGCCACGGTGAGCGGGGCCCAGCGACGGGTCCAGTCGCCGGGCAGACCGGGGGTGCCGCGGGTCATCACGGTGTTGAAGGCCGCGGAGTCGAGGCCGCGTTCCTTGAGCCAGGCCAGGAGTTCCTCGTGGCGTACGTCGACATCGGTGCGCAGCGGCCGCTCGGTCCCGGCGGCGAGGGCGGTGACCAGGGCCTGGGCGGCAGAGATGTCACGGGCGATCAGCGGGCCGATGACATGCGTCTCCATGTTCGGCCAGAGTGCGGCGTATCCGGTGAGCTCTCCCGCGGCGTCCTCGGCGACGAGCAGCCGGTCCGCGAAGGCGGGGAGACGAGTGATCATGTGGGTCCGGTCGGTGCCGAAGACCTCGGTGTCGAGACGGACGAGCCGCGGCAGGTCTTCGGCGCTGGCCGGCCTGATCCTGTCCGGGACGGAAGCGGAAGCGGCGGGATCAGGGCGGAAGGGACCCCTGAGCATCTCGGCGCGGCCCGTGGTCTCGAAACCGAGCTCCTCGTACAGGGGGCGGCCGTTGGGCGTGGCGTACAGGGTGAGCGGAATGCCCTTGAGGATCTCGTCGCAGACGTGGGTCATCATGTGGCGGCCCAGGCCCTGGCGGGCGTAGCGGCCGGCCACGAGGACCATCCCGATCGCGGCGAGCTCCGGCTCGGCGGGTCTGAGGCCGTAGCGGGTGACGATGCAGGCAGCGGCGAGCCCGTTCCCGTCGGGCGCATCGATGCCGTAGCCGCTTCCGGCAGCGAGGAGCAGTCCCCATCTGTATTCCTCGCGCGCCCAGCCGCGGTCTTCTGAGAGGTCTGCACAGTGGCGGAGGTCATCCGGGGTCAGTGCGCGGATAGGCAGTTCGGTGAGGTGTGGTGGTGTCACCGGATCAGACTGGATCATCAGCTGGGGGCCGTCCAGGGAATTTGAAGGAGGGATGTTTCACGTGAAACCGGCCGATGTTTCACGTGAAACGGTCCGAGGCCCATGCGCGACCCGGCCGCTGTTTCACGTGAAACAAGCTGCTCGGAGGGAATCGGACGCATTAGCCTCGACGGTTATGACCCTCCTGCACCTCTTCGACCTCGACGGGACGCTGATGTACGGCTCGGCCGCGCCGGTCGAGCTCTCCCGTCAGCTCGGGCTGAGCACCGAGATCGCCGAGCTGGAACTGGCCTTCAGCGCGCGGGAGATCGGACCCCACCAGTTCTCGGTGGCCGTACACGCACTGTGGGCCGACCTGACACCCGACCATGTCAGGGCCGCGTTCGAGGGGTCGCCGTGGCTCGCGGGCATCCGCGATGTCTGGCAGGAGATCCGCGAGCGCGGTGACTACTGTGCGGTGATCTCGCTGTCACCTTCGTTCTTCGTCGAGCTGCTGCTCGAGTGGGGCGCGCACGCCGCGCACGGCTCGGTTTTCCCCGCTGTGCCGTTCACCCGGCCCGTTGAAGCGGCCGGCATCCTCACTCCCGCGGCCAAGGTCACGGTGGCCGACAGGCTGTGCGAGCAGTTCGGGGTGACCCGCAGCGACTGCGTCGCGTACGGGGATTCGGTGACCGACATGGTGCTCTTCGAGGCGGTCCCGGTGTCCGTGGCCGTCAACGCGCGGCCCCTGCTGACGGAGCGCGCGACCCACGTCTACGAGGGCCGGGACCTACGTGAGGCATATCAGCTCGTAGGGGTGGCACGCCCGAGAATTGAGGCATCTTAAGAGGAAAGTGGGTTCGAAACGCTGATTTCCCGCGTTTCCCCACAGGGCTCTGGACCGGCTGGCACGCTGTGAAACCCGGAACCACGGATTCGAAGGCCGTGGCGTGTGCAGACCGACCGAGATGCTCGAAGCGAGGCACCGCATGGACGCTGCGCCCAACAGACCGGCCAGACGGGGGGCGGCCCGGATACCCGCCGGGGGCGGTGGCACCGAGCCCTCCCCGGACGCCGTGCTCATCCGCCGGACCCTGACGGAGATCGCACCGGTCGCCGACAAGGTGACCTCGTACTTCTACGCCCTGGTCTTCACGGGGCACCCGGAAGTGCGGAGCATGTTCCCCGCAGCCATGGACGCGCAGCGCGACCGGCTGCTGAAGGCGCTGCTGACCGCAGCCGAGCACATCGACGATCCCGAGGTCCTCGGCCCCTACCTGCGTCGGCTGGGCACTGGGCACCGCAAGTACGGCACCATGGCGGGGCACTACCCGGTGGTGGGAGAAGCCCTGATCGGTGCGCTGGCCCGGTACGCGTCGCACACCTGGGGGCCGGAGACACAGGCCGCGTGGGTACGGGCGTACACCGCGATCTCCCAGATCATGATCGATGCGGCTGCCGAGGACGAGGCGAAGGCCCCCGCGTGGTGGCACGCGGAAGTGGTCTCCCACGATCTGCGCACGCCGGACATCGCCGTGCTGACGGTCCGCCCCGACCAGCCGTACGCCTTCCTGGCCGGCCAGTACACGAGCCTGGAGACCCCGTGGTGGCCGCGCGTGTGGCGGCACTACTCCTTCGCCTCGGCGCCGCGCGCCGACGGGCTGCTCTCCTTCCACGTCAAGGCCGTCCCCGCGGGATGGGTATCCACCGCGCTGGTGCGCCATGCCAGGCCGGGGGACGTACTGCGCCTCGGTCCGCCGGCCGGCTCGATGGTGGTGGACCACAGCACGGACAACGGGATGCTCTGCCTGGGCGGCGGAACAGGCATCGCCCCGATCAAGGCCCTGATCGAGGACGTGGCCGAACACGGCGAACGGCGTCCCGTGGAGGTGTTCTTCGGGGCACGCAGTGACAACGACCTGTACGACAAGGACACCCTGTTGGGGCTCCAGCGCTCACATCCGTGGCTCTCGGTGCGTCCGGTGGTCGGCGACTGGCTGGCCGGGCAGCTGCCGCAGGCGGTCGGCCGGCACGGACCGTGGAGCAGCTACGACGCGTTCATCTCGGGACCGCCCGCGATGATCCGCAGTGGAGTGGACGAACTGAAGAGGATCGGGATCCCCGGCGAGCGCATCCGGCACGATGCCGTGGAGGAGCTCGCGGGGGTCGCGGGCTGAGACCGCCGGATACCGGCGGTCCCAGCCGAGCCTGCTGCCCGTGACGTGGGAGGGCGGGCGCTCCGTCAGCCCAGATCAGGCGCGTGCATGGCGCGTACGCCCTCGATGTTGCCGTCGAGGTAGTGCCGCAGGGACAGGGGGACGAGGTGGACGGCGGCGATTCCGACCCGGCTGAAGGGCACGCGTACGATCTCGTACTCGCCCTCGGGCTCGTCGATTTCGGGGCCGTGCCGTTGGCTGGGGTCCATCGATTCGAGGTGGCAGACGAAGAAGTGCTGCACCTTGACGCCGGTCACTCCCCCGTCGGCGATGTGCTCGACGGTGTCCACGAAGCAGGGCACCACATCGGTGATCTTCGCTCCGAGTTCTTCGTGGACCTCCCGGTGCAGGGCGTCGACGACCGTGGTGTCGGAGGACTCCACCCCGCCGCCGGGGGTGAGCCAGTAGGGATCGACGCCGGGCTTGGTGCGCTTGATGAGGATCAGGTCGTCACCGTCGAGCAGGATCGCGCGGGCGGTGCGTTTGACCACGGGACGTTCGGTCATGGGAGAAGAGTGGCCCCAGACTCCGCATCTGAAACGCGCCACGGCAGGGAAAGGCGGGGGCTCACCAGTGCACGGCGGCGCGCAGCAGCCGCTCGTGGGCCCGGGCGACGTGTGCGAGGGCGAGGCTGCCGGTCCGGACGACGAGGAACCACGTCCGCAGGGGCGGGACCGCGGGCTCCAGCAGGGCGGTGATCTGGCCGCTGTCGAGGTTGGTCCGGCACAGGTAGCGGGGCAGTACGGCGAGCCCGGCGCCGGCACGGACGCATTCCAGTACGGCCCGCAGATCGGGCGCGACGACGGTGGCGGCGGCGGGCCTGGTGTCGGGCCGGGTGTCGAATACTGCGGCCCAGTAGCGGGTGACGAGCGGCAGGCTCTCGTGGACCTCGACGAGCGGGATGCCGTCGAGGGCGGAGGGCCCCTCGTCCCGCAGCCGGTCCGGGTCCACGAGAGCGGCCCAGTACGGGGCCGCGACCAGGACGTGCTCCTCGTCGCACAGCGCGGTGGCGGTGAAGAGGCTGCCCCGGGGCCGGGCGGTGGTGACGAGCAGGTCGTGATGGCCCGCGGCCAGGCCGTCGAGGGTCTCTCCGGCACCGGCCTGAAGGGTGGTGCGCAAGGTGTGGCCCTGGCCGACGAGGGGTGCGAGTGCGGGGAGCACGCGCAGGCACAGGAACTCGGGCGGCCCGGCGACGTGGAGGGTGCGTAACGCACCGGCGGTCTCCCGTTCGGCCTCGGTGATGCGCAGCAGGGCGTCGAGGTGCGGGGCCGCCTTGTGGGCGAGTTCGTCGCCGACGGCAGTGGGGGTGACGCCGCGGGCCCGGCGGTGGAAGAGAGGGCGGCCCAGCTGGCGTTCCAGGGTGCGTATCTGCGAGGTGACAGCGGGCTGGGAGAGCCCGAGGAGCGTGGCGGCCCGGGTGAACGAGCCCGCCCGGTGCACGGCGACGAAGGTGCGCAGCAGGGCCAGGTCCATGACGGCACCTCTCGGTGGGGGCCTTCAACTATAAATATGCCGATAGGCCCCTGTCTTTACCGTGATTGGACTCTGACGCTGGGTCAACTAGCCTTGACCACGTGGTTCTTCGCGCGCGGAACCTGAGGCGGTCCGAGCCACGAGGGGGGAGGCTCGGACCGCCTTTCCGCGGTCCGTTCAGCCCTTGCCACCTGCGGAATCCAGCGCCCGCAGGACATCTGCGACGAGGTCATCGGTGTCCTCGGCGCCCGCGGAGAACCGGATGAAACCCTCTGCCACGGCGTCGCCGCCCCACCGCCCGCGCCGCTCCGCGGTGGACCGTACACCGCCGAAACTCGTGGCGTCCTCGACGAGGTGCAGGGCGGCCATGAACCGCTCCGCGTGGGCGCGGTCGGGAAGGGTGAAGGAGACGACCGACCCGAAGCCCCGCATCTGGCGGGCTGCCGTCTTGTGGGACGGGTCCGTCGGCAGGCCCGGGTAGCGCACTCCGGACACCTCCGCGCGGTCGGCCAGGGCCTCGGCCACGGCCAGCGCGTTGGCCCACTGGCGCTGGGCGCGCAGCTGGATGGTGGCCAGGGAGCGATGGGCGAGCCAGGCCTCCATCGGGCCCGGGATCGCGCCGACGACCTTGCGCCACTGGCGGACCCGGTCGGCCAGCTCGGGCGTCCGGCAGACGACGTACCCCAGCAGCAGGTCGCCGTGGCCCGTCAGTCCCTTGGTGCCGCTGGCGACGGAGAAGTCCGCCCCGAGCTCCAGGGGCCGCTGTCCGAGCGGGGTGGCGAGGGTGTTGTCGACCGCGACCAGGGTGCCGCCGGCATGCGCGGCGTCCACGAGGCGGCGTACGTCGCATACGTCGAGCCCCGGGTTGGAGGGGGTCTCGATCCACAGCAGCCGGGCCCCGCCGAGCACCGTGAGCTGGGCGTCCTCACCGGTCGGGGCGGTGCGCACGTGGATTCCGTAGGCCTCCAGCTGCGCGCGCACCAGCGGGAGCGCCTGATAGCCGTCGTCGGGCAGGACGACGGTGTCCCCGGTGCGCGCCTGGGAGAGGAGGACCGCGGAGGTCGCGGCCATGCCGGAGGCGAACACGACGGTCTCCACCTCCCGGCCCGGTGCCTCCAGTTCTCCGATGGCCCGTTCCAGCAGGGTCCAGGTGGGATTGGTGTCGCGGCCGTAGGTGTACGGCCCTTCGACGTCGCCGGGCAGGTGGAAGTGCGCGGCGAAGACCGGCCCGGGCAGCGGGGGCTCGTTCTTGACGGGTTCCGGCAGACCGGCGCGCACGGCCCGGGTGCCGTCACCGATGCGGGAGGCCGCTGCGGCGCCGTGGGTCGGGGCTGCGTCGTCGAAGTCGTTCACGAGGTGTGCTCCTTCATTGCTTCGCGTACGGCGCCCAGCAGGCCCGGGCTCGCCGCCTCGACGAGCTCCAGGCACGCCTCGAACCCGTCGAACGATCCGTAGTAGGGGTCCGGTACGTCGGTCTCCGAGGCGGCGGCCGGGTCGTACGACCGCAGCAGCCGGACCTTGGCGGCGTCCTCGGGGGTGGGGGCGAGCGCCCTGAGGTCCCGCAGGTGCCCGGCGTCGAGGGCGATGACGAGATCGAGCCGGGCGAACCAGGAGCGCCGGAACTGCCGGGCCCGGTGGTCCTGTGCATATCCGGCCGACTCCAGGACGGCGACGGTGCGCGGGTCGGCTCCGTCGCCCTCGTGCCAGCCTCCGGTGCCGGCGCTGTCCACCTCGACCTGGCCGTCGAGTCCGGCCGCGGCCACGTGGGCGCGGAAGACGGACTCGGCCATGGGGGAGCGGCAGATGTTGCCCGTGCAGACGAAGCACACGCGGTACATGGGCGGCCCGTTCAGTTCTTGTCGGGCAGGGCCAGGTTCACGGCCCAGGAGACGATGGAGATGATCAGGGCGCCCTTGATCGCGGTCCAGAAGCCGTCGACGTGGAAGCTGAGGTTGAACTGCGTGGCCAGCCAGGACGTCAGGAGCAGCATCAGGGCGTTCACGACGAGGGTGAACAGACCGAGCGTGAGAACGAACAGCGGCAGCGAGAGCAGCCGCACGACGGGCTTGACGATGAGGTTGACCAGGCCGAAGACCAGCGCCACAAGGATCAGGGTGAGCGTACGGCTGGCGGTGCTGCTGTCCTCGTCGAGGGTGATGCCGTGGACCAGCCAGACGGCGACGGCCAGGGCCGCGGCGTTGGCGAGCGTCTTGACTACGAAATTCGTCATGTGTCTGATCGTGGCAGAGAAGATCCCGGCGGGACATCAGCAGATCAGCGGATGCCGCGCCATCACCGAACACAAGGGGCACAACGACGATGAAGGCCTTCCGGCTGGACGAACTCGAAGCGGAGCGGGTCGCCAACGACGGCGCGTATCTGCAGTTCGTGCGCGAGCGGAACATGTCGGTCGGGCTGTACGCGCTCGACGCGGGCCAGAGCGACCCGCAGCAGCCGCACCGTCAGGACGAGGTCTACTTCGTCGTGAGCGGACGGGCCTCGATCACGGTCGGGGAGGAGACCACGACGGTGGCGCGAGGCAGCGTGGTCTACGTCCCGGCCGGGGTTCCGCACAAGTTCCACCACATCGCGGAGGACTTGAGGGTGATGGTGGTGTTCTCCCCGCCGGAGGGGTGAGCACTCCTGTCAGCCGCGGTCGGCAGGCGGCTCGGATGAGGGTCGGTCCCCTGATGCCCCTAGGGGTCGGATCAGGGGACTCCGGGGGCTCGCGGGGGCCCGTGTGGCGTTCCGGCCTCCTAGCATCGAAGGCAGGAAGTCATTGACGAGGAAGAGGTTGAGGACATGGACGGCATCCGACAGGTTTTCGCGGGCATGCCCTGGTGGGTCAAGTGGGTCGCCGTTCCGCTGCTGGCGCTGTTCGTCTTCGGCGGTGTGATCACCAGCATCCTCGGCGCCCTCATCGGGCTGGTCTTCAAGCTGCTCCTGTTCGTCGCCCTCGTCGGCGGCCTGATCTTCGTCGTCAAGAAGTTCAGCGGGAGCGCGTCCAAGTCCTCGTCCGGGGACTGGTAGGACACGCCGAGCCGCAGACGTCGTGATTGAGCCAGGCGGGGGAACGTGTCGCCCGAAACCGCCCACACCCCCGGAACCGGCAGATAGAGTGGCAATCTGTGCCGTTCCCCTGGGCACCGAACGTCGGTAAGGCCGCATTGACCTGCGGTTATGTAAGCGCAACTGCCGAGCGCGACCCCAGGAGTCACGGCACGTGCGGGGGCGGCCCCCGCAGGGCGGGCCACCCCGAGGCCTGCCGCCACACCTGGGGGTGAGCTTTGGCTCCGGTTCACAACGCCGGTGTGCCGACGTTGATCGGTTCGGTGCAGCGGGCGCTGAGGCTGCTCGAAGCAGCGGGCTCCCATAGCGAGGGAGCCCCGGCGAAACAACTGGCGCGCGAAGCCGGGCTCCCGCTCCCCACCGCGTACCACCTGCTGCGCACTCTGACGCACGAGGGCTATCTGCGGCGGGAGAGCGGAGTGTTCGTACTGGGCGACGCCGCCGGGCGACTTGCCCATGGGGGACTCCAGCAGAAACGTCGCAGCATGATCCTCGACTCCCTCGCGCACTTCCGCGACGCCGTCGGGGCCCCCGTCTACTTCGCCGTCTACCGCGAAGGCGAGATCGAGGTCGTGGGTGTCTCGGACACCCCGGCCAGCCCGGCCTGCGAGGAGTGGGCCGACTTCCGGGCGACCGCTCACGCGCACGCCATCGGCCAGTGCCTGCTCGGCCAGCTCGACGAGAAGACGCGCAAGGACCACTACGACCGGCACCCCGTCGAGGCCATCACCCCGTACACGGTGGCTGATCTGAAGTCCCTGGAACAGCGGATCAGCTCCCTCGGCCGAATGCAGCCGGTTACGGAGCGTCAGGAGTACTCCCTGGGGACGGTGTGCGCCGCCATTCCGATTACCGCGGGGGATGCCGCCGCAACTATGGCGATTTCACTCCCTTTGCACCAGGAGGATCGATTGCGTTATGTAGTCGATCGACTACGGAGTGAAGTAGGCGCGCTGTTGAGCACCCTCTCGTTCTCTATCAGTATCTGAAAACTCACTCCTTGTGATCTGCATGCGCTTACACCACCCTTGTCAAGAGGGCCCTGGGGGACCATTCCTGGCCACTTCCACTACAGCGGGGTAGGCAATGCGCGAGTCGGTACAGGCAGAGGTCATGATGAGCTTCCTCGTTTCCGAGGAGCTCTCGTTCCGGATCCCGGTGGAACTCCGGTACGACGCTCGTGATCCCTACGCCATCCGCCTGACCTTCCACCTTCCCGGAGATGCGCCCGTGACCTGGGCGTTCGGCCGGGAGCTCCTCCTCGACGGAATCAACAAGCCCTGCGGTGACGGTGATGTGCACATCGCCCCCACCCATCCCGAAGAACTGTCCGACGTCCACATCCGGCTCCAGGTCGGCGGCGACCGGGCCCTGTTCCGCGCCAGTGCGGCGCCGCTCGTCGCGTTCCTCGACCGGACCGACCGGCTCGTGCCGCTCGGTCAGGAGCGCAATCTGGGCGACTTCGAGGAGAACCTCGACGAGGCCCTCGACAAGATCCTCGCCGAGTCCCGTCAGAACGAGCAGAACGCGGGCTGAGGTCCGTCGGCCGCCGGCCCCGGACCCGCCCCCTCTCAGCGCTTGCGGCGTCGGCCCCGGCCGCCGCGCCCCGGCCCGGGGGCCGGGGCGGCTTCCGGGGTCCCCGGCCGGTCGGCGGACACCACCAGCGTCGCGAGCGCCGTGGTCACCGGCACCGAGGCCACGAGCCCGATCGAGCCCACGAGCGTCCGTACGATCTCCTCCGCGACCACCTCACTGTTGGCCACCGAGCCCATGCTGCTGTTCGCGATCGAGAACAACAGGAGAAGGGGCAGGGCCGCGCCCGCGTACGCGAGGACCAGGGTGTTGACCACCGACGCGATGTGATCACGGCCGATCCGGATGGCCGCCCGGTACAGGGCGCGGGGCCCCATCGTCGGGTCGGCCTGGCGGAGTTCCCAGACCGCCGAGGTCTGAGTGACCGTCACGTCGTCGAGCACGCCGAGCGATCCGATGATCACGCCCGCGAGCAGCAGGCCGCTCATGTCGATCTCGGGGTAGAGGCCGTGGATCAGACCCGTGTTGTCGTCGGTGTTGCCGCTGAGGAACGCCCAGTCGATGAACAGCGAACCGAGCAGGCCGATCAGCAGCAGTGAGACGAGCGTGCCGAGGACGGCCACCGAGGTCCGTGCGGTCAGTCCGTGGCACATGTACAGCGCGATGAGCATGATCGCGCTCGCCCCGACGACCGCCACGACCAGCGGGTTGGATCCCTGCAGGATGGCCGGGAGGATGAAGAGGGTCAGCACTCCGAAGCTGATGACCAGTGCGATGAGCGCGAACAGCCCGCGCATCCGGCCGACGAGGACCACGGAGACGGCGAAGATGCCGGCCAGCAGGGCCAGCGGGAGCTTGCGGTTCACGTCGATCACGGAGTATTGGAGGTCGCTGGGCGCGTCCGGCGCGTAGGCGACCACCACCTTCTGGCCGTCCTCCAACTGCCGTGGTGCGCCCGGCTGGACGATCTCGACGAAGGTGCGGCCCTTGTCCGGGCCCGAGGTGACCTCGACGGTGGCCTTCTTGCAGTCGCCGGTCTGTGCGGCCTGGGCCTCGCGGCCTTCGGGAGTGGACGTGTCGCCCGTGGGCGGCACTTGCGAGGCGTTCACGGATTTGCAGTCGACCTGCTCCAGCGAGACGACCTTGCCCTGCTGCGTCTGGCGGTCGAAACCGACCCCACTGCGCTCGTGGGCGGGAGCGCCGCCGGGCCAGAGCACCACCATGCCGATGAAGACGGCGGTGGCGAAGGGGATCAGTACGGCCGCGATGACCTTGCGCAGGTGCTTCGAGACGGGGGCTGCCGGGCCGTGACTGTGGCTGTGGGAATGGCCGGATGCATGTCCGTGACCGGAGTGCGCGTGACCGGTGTGGCCAGGGGGTTCGGTGGGTTCGTTGGGGGGCTGCGGCGAGGACGTCACGAGCCGATCATCGCAAGAGATGAGGGGGCCCACTGTTCAGCACGCCACAGATGACGCTAGCGTGGGGGCACCTTTGCACAACGCGGGAGCTCGGAGCACCGGGCTGAGAGGGCGCTGATCACCGTACGCGATCACTTATGCGTACGGGAAGAGGCTGCGTCGACCGCCGAACCTGTTACCGGGTAATGCCGGCGTAGGGAGATCAGGTCTCATGACCATTCAGGACGCACGCACGCCTGCCGTCAGCCAGGACGCCGACGGCCAGACCGAGCGCCAGCCGGGCTGGCACAAGGGATACCTGGCAGGCTCCCGCCCCGACCTCCGGGTGCCGGTCCGCCAGGTCCACCTCACCAACGGCAAGGACGTGACGCTCTACGACACGTCCGGGCCGTACACCGACCCGCAGATCGAGACGGACGTGCGCCGGGGCCTCGCCCCGCTGCGCGAGAACTGGATCATCAGCCGCGGCGACACCGAGGAGTACGCGGGCCGTCCCGTGCGCCCCGAGGACGACGGCATCAAGCACACCTCGCCGCGCGGTGGCCTCAAGAACCTCGACGCGGTCTTCCCGGGCCGCCCCCGCCAGCCTCGCCGGGGCCGTGGTGGTGCTGCCGTCACGCAGCTCGCGTACGCCCGCCGCGGCGAGATCACCCCGGAGATGGAGTACGTCGCGATCCGCGAGAACGTCTCCCCCGAGGTCGTCCGCGAGGAGATCGCCGCAGGCCGCGCCGTGCTTCCGGCGAACGTGAACCACCCGGAGATCGAGCCGATGATCATCGGCAAGCGCTTCCTGGTGAAGGTCAACGCCAACATCGGCAACTCCGCGGTCACCTCCTCCATCGAGGAGGAGGTCGACAAGATGACCTGGGCGACCAAGTGGGGCGCCGACACGGTCATGGACCTCTCGACCGGCCGCAACATCCACACCACTCGTGAGTGGGTGCTGCGCAATTCCCCGGTCCCGATCGGCACTGTGCCGCTCTACCAGGCGCTGGAGAAGGTCGACGGCCGCGCCGAGGACCTGACCTGGGAGATCTACAAGGACACGGTCATCGAGCAGGCCGAGCAGGGCGTCGACTACATGACGGTCCACGCCGGCGTGCTGCTGCCCTACGTGCCGCTGACCGCCCGCCGCAAGACCGGCATCGTCTCGCGCGGTGGCTCGATCATGGCCGCGTGGTGCCTGGCGCACCACAAGGAGAACTTCCTCTACACGAACTTCGAGGAGCTCTGCGACATCCTCGCGACATACGACGTCACGTACTCGCTGGGCGACGGCCTGCGCCCGGGTTCCATCGCGGACGCCAACGACGCGGCGCAGTTCGCGGAGCTGAAGACGCTGGGCGAGCTGAACACCATCGCCAAGCGGCACAACGTCCAGACGATGATCGAGGGCCCGGGACACGTCCCGATGCACAAGATCAAGGAGAACATCGACCTCCAGCAGGAGATCTGTGAGGAGGCGCCGTTCTACACGCTCGGCCCGCTGACCACGGACGTCGCGCCCGCCTACGACCACATCACCTCGGGCATCGGCGCTGCGATGATCGCCTGGTGGGGTACCGCGATGCTCTGCTACGTCACGCCCAAGGAGCACCTGGGCCTGCCCAACCGTGACGACGTGAAGACCGGCGTCATCACGTACAAGATCGCGGCGCACGCCGCGGACCTGGCGAAGGGGCACCCCGGAGCTCAGGAGTGGGACGACGCCCTGTCGGACGCGCGGTTCGAGTTCCGCTGGGAGGACCAGTTCAACCTGGCCCTGGACCCGGTCACGGCCCGTGAGTTCCACGACGAGACCCTCCCCGCCGAGCCGGCCAAGACCGCGCACTTCTGCTCCATGTGCGGTCCGAAGTTCTGCTCGATGAAGATCTCGCAGGACATCCGCCGTGAGCACGGCGGTGACCTGAAGGCCGACGAGATCCAGGCGGGCATGGCGGAGAAGTCCGCCGAGTTCGCGGCCTCCGGCAACCGGGTCTACCTGCCGCTCGCCGACTGACCCTTTGGCGACGAGCACTGCTCTGGGAACTGGAGGGGAGTTCCCAGAGCAGGACTCCGGCTATGTTTCACGTGAAACAGGCACGCGTGTTTCACGTGAAACACTGCCGCCGGCAGCCAGACCGCGGGCCGCTGCTGCGAACGTGCGGTTCGTCTCCGTCTGGCGGCGGTAGCTCTCGGGAAGATCGGGAAGGGCCAGGAGCCGGTCGCACGCTTCGAGCGAAGCGGCCGTGTCCCCCACCCAGTACGCGCTGATGGAGTGCTCGAAGAGCAGGCCCCAGCGGTACACCCAGGGCTGGACGAACAGCAGGTCGCCCGGTGCCGGCCGGTCCAGTGCTGCGCTGGTGAACGCGTACGCGGCATGGTGGCGGCCCTGCTCCCGTAGCCGCGAGGCGAGTTCGTAGCACGCTTCCAGGCGCGTGGGGCGGGACTCCCAGGCACGCGAGAGGGCGTCCATGGCCGCCGGCCAGTTCCCGGACTCCGCGAGGAGGACGCCTGCCTGGAGGAGGGCGTAGTAGACCTCCTCGGGCCAGCCGCCCATCGTCGCGCGGCGTTCGTAGAGGCTGATGGCGGCAGCAGCATCGCCCATGTCGCGCATGGTCTGCGCGAGGTAGAACACGGTGCGGGTGTTGGACGGGTCCTTCTCGAACTCGGCGCCGAGCAGACGCGCGTCGCGTTCGAACTTGTCGTGCTTGGAGCCGCCGTCTCCGCGGTCGTCGATGACGAGCGCGTCGAGGTTCTCCTGGAGGCCGGGCCGCTGCTCGTTTTCGTCCGGCCGGTCGCACGTGATGTATTCGTGGGTGACTCCTTCGTACCGCCAGGGGAGGTCGCCCCGGACCAGCCGTTTGATGCGGTACTCGGTCACACCCTCGTGGCGCAGCATGTAGGAGTCCGCGGTGAGCGGGGGCAGTGGCCCGGTGCGGCGCAGGACGAGATCGGCGTCCAGGAGCAAGAGGTAGTCGGCCTTACCGCGGGCGTGAGCGATGTTGAGGCTGCGGTTGTGACCGAAGTCGGTCCACGGCTCCTCGTGGAGCTCTCCCGGGACACCTTTCAGAGCCTTGCGGATCAGTTGCTGGGTGCCGTCGGTGGAACCCGTGTCGGAGATGACCCAGGTGTCGATGAGGTCCCGCACGGACTCGAGGCAGCGCTCGATCACGGCGGCCTCGTTCTTCACGATCATGCAGAGGCAAATGGTCGGCTTCACGGCGGCCGACCCTAGGCAGGGCACGGCGCGGGGCGGGGGCGGCACGCCGGTGCCGGGCCCCGGGTGGCCCCTGCGGGCGCAGCCATGTGGCGGTGTACGGCTGAGCCGTTCCGCTGACACGTGGGCGAGCCGAGGTGATGACACGGGCCGCAGTACTCAGGATGACCCGCGGAGTCCGGTCCTCTATCCGGATTTCGCAGAACCATTCGATCCTGGTGTGTGCGAGGAGCAGTACATGAGTTCTGAGGACAGGGCACGTTCGTTCCTGGGCCCGTTGCCCCGACGGGCCGGCTGGCTGGCCGGAGGCACCCTCGCCTCCGTGGCGCTGGTGCTGACGGGAATCGTGGCCCCGGCTGCGGCCACTCCGGTGGGCAAGGGGACGGTTGCCACGCCGGGAGCCGGCGCCCCGTGCAAGGCGTCGAACGGCAAGGCAGCCAAGCCTGCCGCCAGCGACAAGTGCCAGTCGGGCTCGGTCGGGCCACGTGGTCCGAAGGGCCCGACGGGTCCGCGCGGTCCTCGGGGTGCCACGGGCCCGACGGGACCGACCGGTCTGACGGGGCCCACCGGGCTCACAGGCCCGACCGGTTTGACGGGTCCGACGGGCGCCACCGGGGCCACGGGGCCTGGCGGTCCCTGTGTCGACGTCGATAGCGTCGTGGTTTCGGCGGAGGAGTCTTTCCACGCCGCGATCGTGGGCGGAGTCGCCTACGCGGGACGTGCGACCCCGGCCGGTGCGGCCCCGGTGTGGCAGAACATCAGCGACCCCGATGACAACCCGGGATTCCCCGTGGGTCTCGCCTGTGGCATTTCCATCTTCACCCAGGGCGACAACGCCTGGGTGAAGGTGCTGACAACGACCGGTGGGGTGTACCAGACGCACGGCAATGTGAGCATGAACAACTTCATCTGGGCCGAGGCCTGGTTCCCGCAGTTGCCGGGCCCGAACCCGATGGTGGGCCTGCGCAGCAAGGGCATCGACAAGAAGGGCCTCTCCCCCTCGGTGACCCCGAACAGCACGCGCTAGGTCACTGCGGCTCGTGATCCGGGCCGCCGAAGTCCGGGCTCGTGAAGTCCGGTGCGGCATAGCCGGGCCGGGGTCCCTGTGAAGGGCTTCCGGGGCTGGTGAAGTCGGGCCGGGTGTATCCCAGGTTGGGGATGCGCCCGGCCCCTGGCGTACGGGGCGTCGGGTATCCCGGACCCGCGCTCGGGTCGGCCAGGGCGTCCCGCAGGAAGGGCACGATGCCCCGCTCCAGCAGGGCGTGCCTCCAGGCCTCGCGCGCACGGGCGACCTCGTCGGGCACCGCCTCCGTCTCGTCGGCCACGACCTCGGTCGAACTGTTGCGGACGGCCGTCAGCAGCAGCCCGATGACCGCGAACACCAGGGCGGCGACGGTGAGCGCGCCGAACAGCCAGCCGGCCGTCAGCATGGTGTCGGCGAAGGCGGGTTCGGGCTCCACCAGCTTCAGGATGTAGCCCACGAGCAGGAAGATCAGCATGGCGGTGCCCGCCAGGACCGGCGCGAGGACCGCGACGACGGCGCTGATTCCGACGCCACTGCCGCTGCCCTGCCCGTCGTCCTCCTCCCCGGTGCTTCCGGGAGTGGAGAGGATCTCGTCGCGCCGCTCTTCGCGGATCTTCACGTAGTGGTCGTACTCGGCGGTGGCCGCAGCCGTCACCAGCTCCCTGGCGGCCATGGCCATCGTGCGCAGTTGTTCGGCGTTCAGCCGTTCGCCGAGAGTGGCGAGCTCGGGCCGGTCGGGTGCCGTGCGCAGCGCCTCGTCGAGGAGCCGATCGAATTCGGGCCGGTCTTCGGTCAGCAGGTGCGGAGCGCTGGTCATGTGCATCCCCCGATGCTCCGTACAAGCCGGTATGCCCGCGTAGAACCGGGCACCGGCACAAACGGAGGAGAGCCTGCTACGGATAGAGCGATGGTAGAGCGCACACACCGCAGGGTGACAGGGGCTTTCAGGAAATAGCCCCGCGTCGGAACGGTGAGTAATCCTCAGTCGTTCAGCGGAAGTTGCACGACCAGTAGCTTGCCCGCCATCGTCACGCCGCCGTCCATCGCGATGGCAAGGCCTTCCGCGTACACGTGCGGCCCGTCCACCGCCTCCGGTCCACGGCTCTCGTCCCCGTCCTCGGTGCCCACTTCGCCGAGCAGGTAGGGGATGGGGCTGTGCCCGTGGACGACCCGGCTGCCGCCGTAGGTGCCGAGCAGTTCCCGGACGGCCTGCGGGCCGGTGCCCTCGTCGCGGAAGGCGAACCGCTTGGTGAACTTGCGGAAGAGGTCCCAGGTGATGTCGGCGTCGTTGCGGTTGAGTAGCTCGTGGATGGTGTCGTTGACGTCCTCGACGGAATCGCCGTAGTCGAGGTAGGCCGTGGTGTCGGAGTGCAGCAGCAGGTGGTCCTCCTCCAGCACGGCCGCGTCCAGGCGGGACATCCACTGGAGGTGTACGTCCTGCAGGCGCTCCATGTCGGTGCGCTGGCCGCCGTTGAGGAGCCAGGCGGCCTGGAAGGTGGCGGTCCCGGCGCCGGACGACACAGGAGTGTCACCGAAGCGCTTGGCGCCGATCAGCAGCAGCTCGTGGTTGCCCATGAGGGCCTTGCAGTAGCCGCCGGCGGCCGCGGCCTCGGCGGACAGGCGCATGACGAGGTCGATGACGCCGATCCCGTCGGGGCCCCGGTCGGTGAAGTCGCCGAGGAACCAGAGCCGGGCATTGCCTGCGGACCAGCGCCGGTCGGCGTCGATCAGTCCCTGGGCCTGGAGCTCGTTGACCAGCTCGTCGAGGTAACCGTGGACGTCACCGACGACGTAGAGGGGGCCCGGACCGGCTGCCTCCGCGTCCTGGGGGACGTAGTGGACCTGGACGGTGTCGCCGGGCCCGCCGAGCGCGCCCCGGCCGATGACGGGCAGGTCGCGCTGGGTCTGCGTGTACCCCTCGGGCTCGGACTCCTCGGGGTCCTTGCTCATGGAGTAGACGGGTTGGGTGACGGGCTGCGGGGCAGGGGGACCGCTCGCCTCCGGCGCGTAGCGGGGCTGCGCGGGTACGGAGAGGGCGCCCTCGTCGTAGTACGCCGGGTACTCGCCGTAGACGGGTGCCTCGCCGTAGACGGGCGGCTCGCCGGAAAGCCCGGTGGATACGGCGTACGGACCGGGTTCGTTGACCGGAACCCGGAAGTCCCGCAGCGTTTCCGTCCGCATCGCGGGTCCCTGACCGGCCCCCTGAGTCATCGACCCCTCCACCACCGTCGCGCTGCCGTACACCTGCGGACCCTCCTGACCTCCAGGGCGGAGGGTCCGTGATGTCGTGCGCCCATCATAGGAATGCGGTTCGCGCTCTGTGACGCACCAGGGGTGGTGAATCCTTTGCGGAGCCGTTCCTTCCTGCCGTTTTCTCCCGATATCGGTGTTGCGGAAATCTTGAGTGGGGCCTTCGGTCGGGCTGGTGAGGCGATGTGGCGGTCAGTCCTTCGCCGGGGAGCGGGGTGGGCTGACGGTCGTACGGGGCTGCCTGCGCTGCGATGAGGTGCGGATGATCAGCTCGGTCGGGACGACCTGTTCGACGGGGCGTCCGGTGTCCACTCCCTCGATGGCGTCGATCAGCAACTGCACGACGGCGGTGCCGATGCGGCGTGGTTTGAGGGAGAGGGTGGTGATGGGCGGTTCGGTGTTGGCGTACACGGTGGACTCGCTGCAGCACACGAGCAGCAGGTCCTCGGGTACCCGCAGGCCGTAGCGCCGGGCGGCGGCGAGCAGGTCGGTGCCGTTGGGGTCGAAGAGACCGTAGACGGCGTCCGGGCGGTCGGGGCGGGCGAGCAGCCGGTCGGCCGCGACGGCGCCCGCGCACGGGTCGTGGGCGGGGTAGGACTCGTAGACGGGGTCCTGGCCCACGCGCTCGCACCAGTTGAGGTAGGCGGTGGTGGAGAGCCGGGTGTAGGTGTCGGTGGTGGTGCCGGTCAGCAGCCCGATCCTGCGGGCGCCGGCGGCAGCGAGGTGGTCGAGGAGGCCCAGTACGGCGGCCTCGTGGTCGTTGTCCACCCAGGCGGTGACGGGGAGCGAGCCGGCCGGACGGCCGTCGGAGACCACGGGCAGGCCCTGGCGGACGAGTTCGCTGACGACGGGATCATGGTCGGAGGGATCGATGACGACGGTGCCGTCGAGGGCGACGTTGGACCACACGTCGTGTCGGGAGGTGGCTGGGAGGATGACGAGGGCGTAGCCACGGGCCAGCGCGGCTGAGGTGGCGGCCCTTGCCATCTCGGCGAAGTAGGCGAATTCGGTGAAGGTGAAAGGTTCATCCCCGTACGTCGTCACGGTCAGGCCGATCAGGCCCGACTTTCCGGTACGGAGGGTGCGAGCGGCGGCGGACGGGCGGTAGCCCAGCCGGTCGGCGACCTCGCGAACGTGGCGGCGGGTGGCGTCCGGCAGCCGCCCCTTGCCATTGAGCGCGTCGGAGACGGTTGTGATGGAGACGCCCGCCGCGGCGGCGACATCCCTGATGCCGGCCCGGCCCTGTCGGCCGGCGGCCCGCCGGGTGGTCTCGGTCCGGCTCACCTGATGCTTCCCTGCTGCTGTCATGGCGAGCCGATAGTAGGGCTCGGTGGGGTGGGTGGTCCGGGTGCATATGCACGCATTGACAGGCACGTTTCTGCATGGTTCGCCACCCCCAATGACCTTGGAAATGAAGGGGTTTCATGGCTCCGGGTGACCGTGCCCCTTGTCGTCGGGTACGGGCATGCCAAAACGGCAAGGTCTCGGACCGGTCTCAACTCACCTGCACGAGGGATGCGCGCCACGGCGCAGGCCACCGGCGCGCGCATATATGCGCGCGCTCCCCCGCATTCCAGGCGCCCCCATTCTCGGGAGCGCGGAATCCTCATAAGGTGAGCAGTATTGAGTCGACGGCGACGTCGTACGGGACGGTCGAGGAGGACCTGCGGTGAGCGAGAAGAGCCCGAAGCTGCGCGCCGAGCTGGACGGCATTCCGACATACAAGCCCGGCAAGCCCGCGGCTGCGGGCGGGGCCGTTGCCTACAAGCTGTCGTCGAACGAGAACCCGTACCCGCCGCTGACCGGTGTGCTGGAGACCGCGGTCGCGGCGGCCGGGAACTTCAACCGGTACCCGGACATGGCCTGCACCGGCCTGGTGAACGAGCTCGCGGAGCGGTTCGGGGTGCCGGTCGAGCACATCGCCACCGGCACCGGCTCCGTGGGCGTGGCCCAGTCGCTGATCCAGTCGACGGCCGGCCCGGGCGACGAGGTCATGTACGCCTGGCGTTCCTTCGAGGCGTACCCGATCATCACGCAGATCTCCGGTGCGACCTCCGTACGGGTCCCGCTCACGGACGGGGACGTGCACGACCTGGACGCGATGGCGGACGCGATCACCGAGCGGACCCGGCTGATCTTCGTCTGCAACCCCAACAACCCCACGGGTACCGCTGTGCGCCGTGCCGAGCTGGAGCGGTTCCTGGACCGGGTGCCCTCCGACATCCTGGTGGTGCTGGACGAGGCCTACCGCGAGTTCGTGCGCGACGCGGACGTCCCGGACGGCATCGAGCTCTACCGCAACCGGCCGAACGTGGCCGTGCTCCGCACGTTCTCCAAGGCGTACGGGCTGGCCGGCCTGCGGGTCGGCTTCGCCGTGGCGCACGAGCCGGTGGCGGCGGCGCTGCGCAAGACCGCGGTGCCCTTCGGCGTCAGCCAGCTCGCCCAGGACGCTGCGGTCGCCTCCCTGCGTGCCGAGGACGAGCTGATGGGCCGCGTCGGTGCGCTGGTGTGCGAGCGCAACCGGGTCCACGAGACGCTGCTCGCGCAGGGCTGGACGGTCCCGGACACGCAGGCGAACTTCGTGTGGATGCGGCTGGGGGAGCGGACCGCCGACTTCGCGGCGGCCTGCGAGAAGGCCGGTGTGGTGGTCCGGCCCTTCGCGGGCGAGGGCCTGCGGGTCACGATCGGTGAGACCGAGGCGAACGACCTCTTCCTGCACACGGCGGAGGCGTTCTTCAAGGAGCTGTGAGGCTGCTAGGCCAGTTCCACGCGGATCGGGTCGCCGTCGCGGACGGTGGACAGCAGGCGGGCGTCGCCGTCGAACGAGCCGAGTACGTTGCACGGGCTCGCCAGGCGGCTCTCGCCTGCGCGTGAGATGGGCGTCGGGCCGTAGGGGAGCGCCAGCGCGTCGCCCTCGGTCCAGAAGGCGACCGTGCCGGGTTCGACGACCTGCCGGGCGTCGTGCTCCAGCGCCACGGAGACGCCGGTGTCGAAGTAGACCTCCTCGCCCCAGGTGTTCGCCGAGGCGGAGATCGGAAGGGCCTCGGCCAGCGCCTTGCTGGTCGGGGTCTCGTCGAGGGTTGCGGTGAGCTGGCCCGCGGGCCAGGAGATTCGTATCTGCATGAGCTAATTCAACAATCTGTTGAATTTATTGGCTAGAGGTACCCCGCCTGATTGCGTCGGATGCCGGTAGGACATAATGCTTGTGAATGTGAACGCGTTCACAAGCGTGTCCTACTTCCTCCCGGAATGGGTCGGATGTGGGAGGCAAGCTGCTGCTGTGACCACGGCGACCCGAAGGAGACGACGACGTGGACCTAGCTTTGGCGCCGGAGACCTTGGCGCGATGGCAGTTCGGTATAACCACCGTCTATCACTTCCTGTTCGTCCCGCTGACGATCTCCCTTGCCGCTCTCACGGCAGGCCTGCAGACCGCGTGGGTGCGCACCGAGAAGGAGAAGTACCTCAGGGCGACGAAGTTCTGGGGAAAGCTTTTCTTGATCAATATCGCGATGGGTGTCGTCACCGGCATCGTCCAGGAGTTCCAGTTCGGCATGAACTGGTCCGACTACTCGCGGTTCGTCGGTGACGTCTTCGGGGCCCCGCTGGCCTTCGAGGCGCTGATCGCCTTCTTCTTCGAGTCGACCTTCATCGGCCTGTGGATCTTCGGCTGGGACAAGCTGCCCAAGAAGATCCACCTGGCCTGCATCTGGATGGTGTCGATGGGCACCGTCCTGTCGGCCTACTTCATCCTCGCGGCCAACTCCTGGATGCAGCACCCGGTCGGGTACCGCATCAACGAGGAGCGCGGCCGGGCCGAGCTCACCGACTTCTGGCTCGTGCTCACCCAGAACACGGCGCTCACCCAGTTCTTCCACACCATCACGGCCGCCTTCCTCGTCGGTGGCGCGTTCATGGTCGGCATCGCAGCCTTCCACCTGGCCCGCAAGCGGCACGTCCCGGTGATGCGTACCTCGCTGCGGCTCGGCCTGATCGTCATGATCATTGCCGGTCTGGGCACCGCCATCAGCGGTGACCTGCTCGGCAAGGTCATGTACAAGCAGCAGCCGATGAAGATGGCCGCCGCCGAAGCGCTCTGGGACGGCGAGGCGCCGGCACCCTTCTCGGTCTTCGCCTACGGAGACGTAGACAAGGGCCACAACAAGGTCGCGATAGAGATCCCCGGCCTGCTGTCCTTCCTGGCCAACGACGACTTCACCTCCTTCGTCCCGGGCATCAACGACGTCAACAAGGCCGAGCAGGAGAAGTACGGCCCCGGCGACTACCGGCCCAATATCGCCGTCGCCTACTGGGGCTTCCGGTGGATGATCGGCTTCGGCATGGCCTCGGTCGGCGTGGGGGCGCTGGGCCTGTGGCTGACCCGCAAGAAGTTCCTGCTGTCGCCCGGCCTGCGCACCGGGGAGAACGAGGTTCCGCACCTGGTCCTCTTCAAGGGCGCGCTGAGCCCGAGGTTCGCCAAGTGGTACTGGATACTCGCGGTGTGGACCATGGGCTTCCCGCTGATCGCCAGCTCCTGGGGCTGGATCTTCACCGAGATGGGCCGCCAGCCCTGGGTGGTCTACGGAGTGCTGCGCACCCGGGACGCCGTGTCGCCCGGCGTGAGCCAGGGCGAGGTGCTGACCTCGATGATCGGCTTCACGCTGCTCTACGCCGTACTCGCGGTGATCGAGGTCAAGCTGCTCGTGAAGTACGTCAAGGCCGGGCCGCCCGAGCTCACAGAGGCCGATCTCAACCCGCCCACCAAGATCGGCGGGGACGACAAGAACCCCGACCGGCCGATGGCCTTCTCGTACTGAGGCTGAGGGGACCACACCATGCAACTCCATGACGTCTGGTTCGTGCTCATCGCCGTCCTGTGGATCGGCTACTTCTTCCTGGAGGGCTTCGACTTCGGGGTCGGTGTCCTGACCAAGCTGCTCGCCCGCGACCGTACGGAGAAGCGGGTCCTGATCAACACGATCGGACCCGTCTGGGACGGCAACGAGGTCTGGCTGCTCACTGCGGGCGGTGCGACCTTCGCCGCCTTTCCCGACTGGTACGCCACCCTCTTCTCCGGGTTCTACCTGCCGCTGCTGCTCATCCTCGTCTGCCTGATCATCCGGGGCGTGGCCTTCGAGTACCGGCACAAGCGCCCCGAGGACAGGTGGCAGACGAACTGGGAACACGCGATCTTCTGGACCTCGCTGATCCCCGCGTTCCTGTGGGGTGTGGCGTTCGCCAACATCGTGCGCGGAGTGAAGATCGACCAGGACATGGAGTACGTCGGCACCCTCTTCGACCTGCTCAACGTCTACTCGGTCCTCGGCGGCCTGGTCACGCTCACCCTGTTCACCTTCCACGGCGCGGTCTTCGCCTCGCTCAAGACGGTCGGTGACATCCGGGAGCGCTCGCGTGCGCTGGCCACCCGGCTCGGTGCGGTCACCGCCGTGCTCGCCCTGGTCTTCCTGGTCTGGACCCAGGTCTCGCGCGGCGACGGCAAGAGCCTGATCGCGATGATCGTCGCCGTGGTGGCGCTGGTCGCCGCCCTCGCCTTCAACCTGGCGGGCCGCGAGGGCTGGTCGTTCGCGCTGTCGGGGGTCACCATCGCGGCAGCCGTCGCGATGCTCTTCCTGACGCTCTTCCCGAACGTCATGCCCTCCTCGCTGAACGACGCCTGGAACCTCACGGTCACCAACGCCTCGTCCAGCCCGTACACCCTGAAGATCATGACCTGGTGCGCGGCCGTGGCCACGCCGCTGGTCCTGCTCTACCAGGGCTGGACGTACTGGGTATTCCGCAAGCGCATCGGCACGCAGCACATCGTCGACGTGCACTGAGCTGCTCCGTACCCGGGGGCCCTCGCCTCGCCGAGGGCCCCCGGACGACTCACCTGCCGGTCCGGCCCTGCCTGCCCCTGGGAGATGTTTCACGTGAAACCGATCGACCCGCGTCTGCTCCGCTACGCCCGCTCCACCCGCCTCTTCCTGGCGGCGGTGGTGGCCCTGGGGCTGGTCGGGGCGGGACTGGTCGTCGGTCAGGCGATGCTGCTCGCCGAGGTCGTGGTCGGCGCCTTCGAGAAGGGCCTGGACGGCGAGGCGCTGCGAACACCCCTCCTGCTCCTTGCAGCGGTCGCTCTGGGGCGCGCACTGGTCGCCTGGCTGACGGAGCTCGCCGCGCACCGGGCGGGCGCCGCCGTCAAGTCCGAACTGCGGGGACGGCTGCTGGAGCGGGCCGCGGACCTGGGCCCCGGCTGGCTGACCGGGCAGCGGACCGGATCCCTCGTGGCCCTGGCCACCCGGGGGGTCGACGCCCTCGACGACTACTTCTCCCGCTACCTTCCCCAACTGGGGCTCGCGGTGGTCGTACCGGTGGCGGTGCTCGCCCGGATCGTCACCGAGGACTGGGTGTCGGCGGCCATCATCGTGGTCACACTGCCCCTGATCCCCCTGTTCATGGTCCTCATCGGGATGGCCACCCAGTCCCGTATGGACCGTCAGTGGCGTCTGCTGTCCCGGCTGTCGGGGCACTTCCTGGACGTCGTCGCCGGACTGCCCACACTGAAGGTGTTCGGGCGGGCCAAGGCACAGGCCGAGTCCATCCGGAAGATCACTGACGACTACCGGCGTGCCACGATGCGCACCCTGCGCATCGCCTTCCTCTCCTCCTTCGCGCTGGAGCTGCTGGCGACCCTCTCCGTTGCGCTGGTGGCCGTGACCATCGGCATGCGACTGGTCCACGGCGAACTGGACCTCTACACGGGCCTGGTCATCCTGATCCTGGCGCCCGAGGCGTATCTGCCGCTGCGCCAGGTGGGAGCGCAGTACCACGCCGCCGCCGAAGGGCTCTCGGCCGCGGAGGAGGTCTTCGCCGTCCTGGAGACCCCGGTCGCGCGCCCGGCCGGTACGGCGGTCCTGCCGGCCGGCACCCCGCTGCGGATCGAGATCGACGGGGTCGCCGTCCGGTACGAGGGGCGGGGCGAGGACTCCCCCGGGCCCGTCTCCCTGACCGTGGAGCCCGGGGAGTGCCTGGCCCTCACCGGCCCGAGCGGAGTGGGCAAGTCCACCCTGCTCCAGGTGCTGCTGGGCTTCGTGACACCCACTGCGGGGCAGGTCCGGGTCGCAGGCGTGGACCTGGCCGATCTGGCCCCGGCGCAGTGGCACGAACGGATTGCGTGGGTTCCGCAGCGCCCGCACCTGTTCGCGGGCACGATCGCGGAGAACGTCCGCCTCGCCCGGGCCGCTGCCTCCGACGCCGAGGTGGACGAGGCCCTGAGGGACGCTGGAGCCTGGGAGTTCGTGTCCGCCCTGCCGCGTGGGGCGCAGACCCTGCTGGGGGAGGGAGGCGTGGGGCTGTCCGCCGGACAGCGCCAGCGCCTGGCCCTGGCCCGGGCGTTCCTGGCCGACCGGCCGGTGCTCCTGCTGGACGAGCCGACGGCGGCGCTGGACGGGGAGACCGAGGCCGGGATCGTGGACGCCGTGCGGCGGCTGGCCGTGGGCCGGACTGTGGTGCTCGTGGTGCACCGGCCGGCGCTGCTCGCCGTCGCCGACCGGGTGGTGGCCATGACGGCCGTCACCTCTGCCGGACCGCGGCCCGGGGCGGAACGCCCGCAGCGAACCCTCTCCACAGCCGCGGCGACCGGATCCTCGGCCGCGCAGGATCCCGGGGAGTGGATCCTCGGCGCCGCGCCCGAGCGGGTGCGGAAGGCCGGAGGGGCTGACTCGGGCGGGGCCGATCCGCTGAGCCGGGTGCGGGCGGTGGCCAAGGCGTGGCAAGGCCGGTTCCGGCTCGGACTGCTGCTCGGAGCGCTGGCCGTCGGTTGCAGCGTCGGGCTGATGGCCGTGTCCGGGTGGCTCATCTCGCGGGCCTCCGAACAGCCGCCCGTGCTCTACCTGATGGTGGCCGTCACCGCCACTCGCGCCTTCGGCATGGGCCGGGCGGTGTTCCGGTACGCCGAGCGGCTCGTATCGCACGATGCCGTGCTGCGTATGCTCGCCGACCTGCGGGTGGCGGTGTACCGGCGGCTGGAGCGCATCGCGCCCGCCGGGCTCCGCGAGCACCGGCGCGGGGACCTGCTGGCCCGGCTGGTGGCCGACGCAGACGCCCTGCAGGACTACTGGCTGCGCTGGCTCCTGCCGCTCGGCACCGCGGTCCTGGTCGGCACCGGATCGGTCGCCTTCACCACATGGCTGCTGCCCGAGGCAGGAGCCGTCCTCGCCGCCGGGCTGCTGGCCGCGGGCGTCGGGGTACCGCTGGTCAGCGGTGCGTGCGCCCGCCGCGCGGAGCGCAGGCTCGCGCCCGCACGGGGCGAGCTCGCCACCCGGGTCGCCGATCTGCTCAGCGGCACTGCGGAGCTGACCGTCGCCGGAGCCCTGCAGGACAGGAAGAACCGTGCGCGGCAGAGCGACGGGGTGCTCACGGGCATCGCCGCGCGCGGGGCGGCCGCCACCGGGCTGGGCAGCGGGCTGTCCGCGCTGGTGTGCGGGCTGACGGTGGTGGCTTCCGCGGCCGTCGCCGCAGGTGCGGTGCACGAGGGGCGGCTGTCCGGCGTGGCGATGGCCGTCGCCGTGCTGACCCCGCTGGCCGCCTTCGAAGCGGTGGCCGGGCTCCCGCTCGCCGTCCAGTACCGCCAGCGGGTCCGCCGGAGCGCCGAGCGGGTCTACGAGGTCATCGACGCGCCGGTCCCGGTCGCCGAACCCGAAGCGCCGCAGCCGCTGCCCGCCGAAGCCTTCCCGCTGCGGCTGACCGGACTCAGCGCGCGGCACCCGGGCCAGGAACGGGACGCGCTGCACGGGCTGGACCTGACCCTGGAAGCAGGCCGCCGCATCGCCGTCGTGGGCCCCTCGGGCTCGGGCAAGACCACACTGGCGCAGGTCCTGCTGCGCTTCCTGGACCCCAGCGAGGGTGCGTACACCCTGGGCGGGACGGACGCGCGGCTGCTCGATGGCGACGACGTACGGACCGTCGTCGGTCTCTGCGCCCAGGACGCGCACCTCTTCGACAGCTCGGTACGGGAGAACCTGCGCCTGGCCCGAACCGGCGCGAGCGAGGAGCAGCTGAGGGAAGCCCTGGCCGCCGCCCGGCTGCTGGAATGGGCCGACGGGCTGCCGGACGGGCTGGACACCCTGGTCGGCGAGCACGGTGAGCGGATCTCCGGCGGTCAGCGCCAGCGTCTGGCCCTGGCCCGTGCGCTGCTCGCCGACTTCCCCGTCCTGGTCCTGGACGAGCCCGCCGAGCACCTGGACCTGGCCACGGCCGACGCCCTGACGGCGGACCTGCTGGCCGCCACCGAGGGTCGTACCACGGTGCTGATCACGCACCGGCTGGCAGGCCTGGAGGCCGTGGACGAGGTGCTCGTACTGGACCACGGCACGGTCGTGCAGCGTGGTGCGTACGAGGAGCTCGCCGCGACGGAAGGGCCGCTGCGACGGCTGCTCGACCGGGAACGAGCGGCGGACGGGACGGTGGCCGACTTCCAGCAGGCCGACTTTCCTCGCTAAAGCGGACTAACTAGTCTCAAGGGCATGTCAGTGCAGGAGTCGCCGCAGCCGTCGGAACCGTCACCCGGAACGCCGGACCCCCTCGAGGCCGCCACCCAGGCCACCAGGAGTCTCCAGGGCCTCTCCACCGAGCTCACCGCCCGTGTGCCGCAACTCCTGGAAGCCATGAGGTCGGTCGGTACCGGCCTGGAACTGCACTCCACACTGGACCGCATCTGCGAAACCGCCGCCGAGCTCGCGGACGCCCGCTACGCGGCGATCGGCGTCGTGGACACCGAGGGCCGAGGGCTCTCGGACTTTGTCACCTACGGCATCAGCTCCGAGACGGCGCGGAAGATCGGCCACCGTCCCGACGGGAAGCGGGGGCTGCTCGGGGCCCTGATCTCGCATCCGGACACGGTGCGGCTCGCCGATCTGACCAAGGACCACCGCTCGGCCGGATTTCCGGCGCACCATCCGCCGATGCGGACCTTCCTCGGCGTTCCGATCAGGGTGCAGGGCGAGATTTTCGGCAACCTCTACCTGGCGGAGAAGAACACCGGCAACGAGTTCAACGACTACGACGTCCACATGGTCAGGGTGCTCGCCACCGAGGCGGGCATCGCCATCGGCAACGCGCGGCTCTACGAGGCCGCCACCCAGCGGGAACGCTGGATCGACGGCTCGGTCGCCGTCACCACCGCCCTGCTGTCCGGCGGGGACGCGGACGACGCCCTCGTGGTGGTCGCCGAACAGGCCCGCCGGCTGGCGGACTCCTCCGCCGGCATCGTGATGCTGCCTGCCGAGGAGGGCGGAATGGAGATCGTCGCCGTCTCCGCCGAGAACCCGGCCACCTCGCTGGGCGTGGTGATCCCGGCCGAGAGCCCGGTGGTGGACAGCCTGCTGCACGGCGAGCCGGTCTTCGTGGACGACGCCGCGTCCGACCCCCGCATGATCAGCAAGCTCACCAGCCAGTACGGGCCGTGCATGATGCTGCCGCTGCACAGCGGCGGGCGGGTACTGGGCGCCCTGGTCACGCCCAGGGCCCGGGGACAGCGCCCCTTCACCGAGGCGGAGCGGACCCTGGCCACGCAGTTCGCCTCCCAGGCCGCGCTCGCCCTGATGATGGCCGAGGCCCAGCGCGACCGGGAGCGGCTCGCCGTTTTCGAGGACCGCGACCGGATCGCCCGCGACCTCCACGACCTGGTCATCCAGCGGCTGTTCGCCACCGGGATGATGCTGGAAGGGGCCCAGCGGCGGTCCGTCGTCCCCGAGGTCCGTGACGGGGTCGGCAAGGCCGTGGACGAGCTGGACGTGACGATCCAGGAGATCCGGACCGCCATCTTCGCCCTCCAGCAGGGCCCGGCAGAAGCCCCCTCGGGACTGCGCACCCGGGTCCTGCGGGAGATCAACATGGCGGCCGTACCGCTCGGCTTCAAACCCGCGCACCGCTTCATCGGACCCATCGACGCGGTGGTCGGCGAGCTGGTGGGCAAGAACCTGATCGCAGCGCTCCGGGAGGCCCTGTCGAACGCCTTCCGGCATTCCGAGGCCGGACGGATCGAGGTGGTGCTGGACTCCACCGTCACCTTGGCCGACGGGCGCCCCGGCGTACGGCTCGAGGTCGCCGACGACGGCGTGGGCATTCCCGAGGGAGGTCGGCGCAGCGGACTGCGGAACCTGAGGCGCCGTGCCGAGTCCCTGGGGGGCGCGAGTTCGTACGGCCCGGGCATCGGAGAGGACGGCGGCGGCACCACCCTGGTGTGGGAGGCGCCGCTCTAGGAGGAGCCTGCCGTCAGGCCTGCTGCTGGGCCTGTGTCTGCCGCTGGGCGATGCGTTCCGCCAGGATGCGCTCGATGACCACGGCGACCCCGTCCTCGTTGTTCGCGGTCGTACGGCCCGAGGCGGCGGCGATCACATCCGGGTGGGCGTTGCCCATGGCGTAAGAGGTGCCCGCCCAGTCGAGCATCTCCACGTCGTTCGGCATGTCCCCGAAGGCGACCACTTCGGCAGGGGAGATTCCACGTTCTGCGCAGCACAGGGCCAGGGTGCTCGCCTTCGAGACACCCTGGCCGCTGATCTCCAGCAGGGAGGTCGGGCTGGAGCGGGTGATGGAGGCGTACTCACCGGCGGCGGAGCGAGCCAGCGCGAGGAACTCGTCGGGCGCGAGCTCGGAGTGGTGCGCAAGCAGCTTGAGCACGGGCGCGGCACTGTCGTCCGAGACCTCGTGCAGCAGCTTCTCGGCGGTGGCGATGTTCGCTCCGGAGTCCTTGAAGAACGGCGGGTACTCGGGCTCGTAGTTGATCCCGGTGGTCAGCTCCACGGCGAAGGACGTGCCGGGGGCAGCGCTGCGCAGAGCATCCACCACGGCCAGCGCGGCCTCCCGGGGCAGGGCCCTGACCTGGACGAACTCCCGTCCGGCATGGAGATCGACCACCGCCGCGCCGTTGGCGCAGATCGCCAGGCCGTGGCCGTGGACGTGGTCGCTGACCACGTCCATCCAGCGGGCCGGGCGTCCGGTGACGAAGAAGACCTCGATCCCGGCCTCCTCGGCTGCGGCGAGCGCGGCGACGGTGCGCAGCGAGACCGACTTGTCGTCGCGCAGCAGGGTGCCGTCGAGGTCGGTGGCGATGAGCCGGGGTGCGGGGATTGGCCCGTCCGGGCGCTGGGAAGCCGAGGTCACGCTCCATCTTCGCCCATGGGCCCGGACCACCGGACCATGATCGGCAAGACCTGGCCGAGTGGCTGATGTTTCACGTGAAACATCAACACGGGACTGGCGGCGGCGAGGTCGATGTTTCACGTGAAACACGACCGGCCGGTGGGGTCGCCGGGCCAGGAGCGCGCGCCGTCGGTCCATGGGCCGCCGTAGGCTCGGGAGCATGAATCTGCGCCTGAGCACAGTGATCCTTCCTGTCCGCCCGTGGCACAAGGGAGGCCGCGACCAGTGGGTACAGGCCGAGGGGCTCGGCTTCCACGCCGCTTACACCTACGACCACCTGTCGTGGCGGACCTTCCGGGACGGACCGTGGTTCGGTGCGGTCCCCACGCTGACCGCGGCAGCGGCCGCCACCGAGCGGCTGCGCCTGGGAACGCTGGTCACCTCGCCGAACTTCCGGCACCCGGTGACCCTCGCCAAGGAGCTCATCAGCCTGGACGACATCTCCGGCGGCCGGATCACCCTCGGCATCGGAGCGGGCGGCAACGGCTTCGACGCGACGGCACTGGGCCAGGAGTCCTGGTCCCCGCGCGAGCGCGCGGACCGCTTCGCCGAGTTCGTGCCGCTGCTGGACCGGCTGCTGACCGAGGGTGCGGTGAGCCAGTCGGGCACCTTCTACTCGGCCGAAGAGGCCCGTAACGTCCCCGGCTGTGTCCAGCGGCCCCGGCTGCCGTTCGCGGTCGCCGCGACCGGTCCGCGTGGTCTGAAGCTCGCCGCCCGGCACGGACAGGCCTGGGTCACCACCGGGGATCCCAAGCTCTTCGAGGACGGCACCCCCGAGCAGTCGCTGGAGGCGATGCGGAGTCAGCTCGGACGGCTCGAGAAGGCCTGCGCGGAGATCGGCAGGGAAGCCGGGCCCATGGAGAAGGTCCTGCTGACCGGCTTCACGCCCGAGCGCAACACGCTGCTGGAGTCGGTGGACGCGTTCGTCGACTTCGCCGGCCGGCACCGCGCTCTGGGCTTCACCGAGCTGGTGATCCACGCGCCGATCCCGGACTCCGACTTCGCCGCCGACGAAGCCGTCTTCGAGAAGATCGCCACCGAGGCCCTCGCGCAGCTGGGCTGAGCCCGACGGCGCCTCCCTTCACCCCCGCCACGAGGCGATGGGGGTGAAGGGAGGCGTGCGGGTCAATCCGTCAGGGCCCGCAGAACGCGTTCCGCACTGGACAGCAGCCACTCCGGTGCGGTGCCCTCGGGCAACTCCCGCACCTCGTCGGCCAGGGCGGAGATCCGGGCCGCGCCCGCCGCAGGCCGGCCGAGCTCCTGCTCGGTCCAGGCGGCGTTGTTCAGGCACTGGAACCGGTCCTTGAGGTACTCAGGACCGAGTTCCGCGTAGATGCCGGCCGCCCGGTCCCAGAGCAGGATCTCCTCCTGACGCAAGGCGGTGATCTGCGTCCCGGTCAGCAGGCTGGGCTCGGCCGAGGCGCCCGAGTCCTCCTGGTGGCCGTCTGCGTCCCCCTCTGCGTTCGCGTCTCCGCGGCCGGGCTCCTCGGCCTGGGTGACCCATCGGTCGAGGACCTGCGCCAGCTGGTGCCAGGTCTGGGCCAGCTCGGACTGCAGCTCCGGGTCCCCTGGACGTGCGAGCAGCGCGGTCTCCAAGACCTCAGCCGCTTCGTCCATGCGGGCCCGTGCCGTGCCCACGGCCGCTTCCGTGACGTCCTCGCGCAGGGCAAGCCAGGCCAGCGAACGCAGGATCCGCACCTCGGAGCCCGGGGCCGCGCCCGTCAGCCGGTGCAGCTCGAGGGCTCGCTCGTAGGCGGCGACCGCCTCAGGTACCAGCTGGGCCTCCGAGAGCTGGTCGGCGGCCGCCTGGGCCAGGCTCGCCTGTGCGCGGGGGTTCTCCCATCCCTTGGCCACCTCCGCCGCCAGCAGGAACTGCTCCGCCGCGGCGCGCGGTTCCCGCAACTGGCCGAGCAGGCCGCCCAGGAGCTCCCGTGCGGCCACGGCCTGGCCCTCACCATGTTCCAGCAGGTCGGGCAGCGAAGACTGCAGGACCTCCGCCGCCTCCGCGGTACGGCCGACCTGCCCGTAGGCCCGGGCCAGCGTCAGCCGGGCCTGGGCCCCTCCGTCGGCGGCGAGGCCGGCCTGGTCGAACCAGTGGGCCCCGGTCAGTGCGAGCTCCGCCGCCTCCACCGCGCCGTCCGGCCGTCGCAGCAGGATGTCCGCGAGGGTGAGCCGTACGAGCCCCTGGGTCTCGGCGTCGGTCACCTCGGCGGCATGCTCCAGCCCGGAGCGCGCCGCCTCCAGCGCGTCCTCGGGCCGGTCCAGGGACATCAGGACCCCGGCCTGCAGGACGAGCGGGTCCACCGCCTGCCACGACAGACCCGCAGCGATCGCGCGGGCGGCCGCCGAGGCCAGCAGCGGCAGTGCCCGCTCCGGGTCACCCTGCGACAGGGCCAGCCTGCCGAGCATTTCCTCGGCCTCCGCCGCCAGGTCCGGAAGTTCCTCCCTGTGGGCGGCGGCAAAGCCGGTGAGCTCGGCGACGAGTGCGGCGTGTCCGTGCTCCCTGCCGCTTCCGTGATCGTGGACGTGGTCGTGTTCGTGCGGATGCCCGTCACCGGCGGCCTCGACCGAGCGCAGGTACGACTCCACGCGGATCGTGGACAGTTCCGCGAGCGCGATCCGCCGGGCCCGCAGCGGCTCGGCCGTGTCCAGCGCCTCGGCGGCCCGCAAGGCCACCGCCAGCAGCTTCCGGATCGCCTCGGCAGCAGCGCCCGACTGTGCGGCCACGCTCGCCAGTCGCAGTTCCGCCAGAGCCGCCCGCTCGTCCTGCCCGAGGGCCCGGTAGCCGTCCCGGACGGCGGTCAGCAGACCGGGCGCGTCCTCGGAACCGAGGCGTGCAGCGGCCAGGGCGCGGTGGTCCGCGACGTCGGCCGCGACCAGCGGATCGGACCCCGCCTCAGGCTCGGAGTCCACGCGCACGGCCACCTCGGCCCAGAGCCCGTCGGCGGAAGGGTGCCCCAGGTCGCGCGCCTGCCGGGCCCGCTCCACCAGCTCGGCGAACTCGAACCCGGCGGCCGGGGCGGCGGCAGCGGACCCGACGGCAACGGACCCGATGCGAGCGGACCCGGCTGATATGGGTACGGCGGACACGGGTACGGCGGGATCCGACCCGGGCAGGGCGGCACTCCGCACCCCCAGCGGCAGCACCTCGGCCAGCGGGGCACGGTCGATGCGCTCGAGGAGCTCGTCGGAGACGCGGGTGGTCCCGTTACGGACGTCGAAGCGGTGCGCGATGGCCAGCGCGTCGGCGTGCAGGATCCCGTACAGCTCGTCGACCGTCCGAGGGCTGCCGTCGTACGGCACGGACGGGGCGGCGCCGTGCCCGAGCCGGGTGAGCCGCCGTAGCAAGACCAGGATCCCGCCGTAGAACTCTATCTGCGCGTCCACGTCGGCGAGCGGCCCCAGATACCCGGTGTGCTCCGAGAGGATCTCCAGACCGCGCGACTCGTTGCCGGTGAGGGCACAGAACTCGATGTGCTCACCGATCGAGCGCAGCAGGCTCTCCTTGCCCCGCGCCATGCGGTAGCCGCGCAGGTGGTGGGCGCGGGCCTCGTCGGCGCGGCCGAGGCGGAGCAGGGGGAGCAGCGACCGGGCGAGCACCCGGTGCGGTTCCTCCCTGCAGACCTGCCGGCCGGCGAGGACCGGCTCCCAGATGTCGATCGCCTTCGCGTCCAGGCCCTTGTTCGCCCAGAACCAGCCCTGGGTGTGCGTCTCGCAGGCGTGGCAGTCGCTCATCCCGTCGCGCTCGGCGGCCTGCCAGCGTTCGACGGCCCGTTCGGCCCGCTCGTCGTCGCCGATGGCGTGCGCGAGATAGAACTCGGCCTGACGCACGGCGCGCTCGCTGTATCCGGCGATGCGATAGCGCCGCTCCATGTCGTCGAGCCAGCGGGTCACGGACCCGATGGGGATCTCGGGGGACTCGACGATCCGGCCGGACACCCACTTGAACCGCCAGAACAGCGCGTAGGTGTCGTTGCTGTCGAAGGCGCCCGGATCGCGGTCGTACTCCTGGAGGAGCCGGGCGAAGGGCACCACCATGCGGGTCCGCTCGGCGCTGTACTCGTAGGCGTCGATCTGGCTGACCAGGGCGAGCCGGAACAGTTCGGGGTCACCACAGGTCTCGGCCGCGGCCGTCAGCACCTCGGCCTGCGCGTTGCGCGCAGCGCCGTGGGGAAGGGCGGAATTGTCGTACAGAGCCTGCCGGATCTCCTCCGCCGTCATGCTGCTCACTTGCCGTTCTCCTGGGTCTCGGTGGAGTGGGTCGCCCATTCCAGGAGCCCGAGGAAGGCCCGGTTGAGCAGGGTGGAGTCGGAGGGGCGCAGCGGCCGCTGCGCCATCAGGAGGGCTTGTCCGTACAGCGACTCGACGGCGGTGCCGGTCAGGGCCTCGTCGGGGAGCGCGGAGATCCGGCGGATCAGCGGGTTGTTGTGATTGAGGACCAGGCGGGCGCGGGGGGCGGAGCCGCGCAGCGCGCCGAGGATGCCGGTCCACAGGGAGTCGGCTCCCTCCAGGGCGGCGGTGCGGTCCCGTTCCTGCCGGGCCTGACGGTCGTCGAGGTAGAGGGCGGGAACGGAGACGGGCTGGAAGGCGCGCAGCACCACGTCGCAGCCCTGTGCCTGAAGCCGGGTGCGTGCCGTGGACAGGAAGGCGGAGAGGGCGAGTTCGTCGGCGGTCGGCACCGGGTCGAGGCGCTCGGTGACGGCTCCCGCGTCCAGTTCGGTGACCTTGAGTTCCGGCCGTACGAGGGGCAGCAGGGCCAGCAGGTCGGCGTCGTAGGTGTAACCGGCGTTGATGACGCCGAGGCCGTGGGCCGCGGCGATGGGCGCGATCTGGCGGAACTCCTCGACGGTGCGGGTGAAGTGGACCTCGGTGTGGGCCGCCGTGAACTCCTCCAGGCTCATCGAACCGTCGCTGGTCTCGAACGGCAGCCACGGAAGCATCAGGCCGAGCAGCTCGGCATCGTGCCGGGCCAGGGACTTCACGCCGAGGTGGTGGACGCGCAGGAAGGCCGCCAGGCGTTCCGGTTCACTGGCCGCGAGTTCGGCGAGCCAGGTCCGCACGCGGGCGCCGAGCGCATCGCGGACGGCGGACAGGGTCTCGTCGTCGTACAGGTTCTCGCGGGAGGCGGTGGGGCGCAGGGTGTCCGTGTCGATGACGGCGCGGACGAAGAACGCCCAGTCCGGCAGCAGGTTGTCGGCCCCGTCGGTCAGCAGCATGCCCTTCAGGTGCACGCGGTGTCCGGCCCGGTGGGCCGGGCTGGTGGGGTCGGGGAGGACGTACGCCACCCCGCGCACCCCGGCCACCGGGAGGTCGAGGTCGATGCTGTCGAGCGGGGTGAAGCCGAAGAGCTGCGCACAGTGCCCGGCGAGTGCGACGCGGCGGGCGGCGGGGGTGGGGAAGGCACGGTCCCACACGGGAGGCCGGTCGGTGACGGGACGGGGCTCGCCGCCCCGTCCGTCGTCGAAGCTGACGGCATAGGGCAGCAGGGAGCCGTAGTCGCGGGCCAGTTGCTCGACCTTCGCCGGAGCGGTCCACTCCTCGGCCCCGGGGCGGGGCTCGAGGACGACGGTGGTTCCGGGCTCCGTACGTGCCTCGTGGGGGAGCTCGCGCACGGTGTACGAACCGTCGTCCGTGGCCAGCCATTCGACGGGCGCTGCCTGAGGGTCGCGGGCGGAGCGGGTGATGACGCGGATCTGCCGGGCGACGACGAAGCAGGCGAGGAGCCCGATGCCGAACTGGCCGAGGAAGTCCTGGCGGGTGTTCTCCAGGCCGCGGATCTGCTCGTCGGCGCTGTCCCCGCCGCGCTTGGAGCTGCGGCCGATGGTGGCGAGGAGGGAGTGCGCCTCGTCGGCGGTCAGGCCGATGCCGCTGTCCTCGATGGTCACCCGGTCGCCGGTGGCGGACAGCCGGATGCGGACCTCCGCGGCCGGGTCGAGGGCGTGGCGGGCGGTGACCGCGTCCACTGCGTTCTGCAGGAGCTCGCGGACGTAGACCCGGGGGCTCGAGTAGAGGTGGTGGGACAGGAGGTCGACCAGACCGCGCAGGTCGACCTGGAAGCTATGGGGCGTGGGTGCGGTTGTGGGCGTGGGTGTGGACGTCATGGGGCGGCACCTCGCGTACTCGCATGGATGGTTCGGCGATCGCGAGGTCCCCCCTCACTGATCCCTGAGTGGCAACAGCGTAGGGGGGCGGCCGGACAATCTCCGCCCGAATCCGGAGCTCCGCCGGTGGTGCGCAGACCCCTGGCAGAGCCCTACTGGAAGCGCAGGAACTCCGGCGGCACGGCGTCGACGAGCCATACCCCGTTGGCGCTGACCCGGAAGACGTGCCCGGCCGCACGCATCGCCGCCGCGTCCACGCTGAGCACGACCGGCCGGCCGCGCCGTGCGCCCACCCGGTTCGCGGTCTCACGGTCGGGGGACAGGTGCACGTGGTGGCGGGCCATCGGGCGCAGCCCTTCGGCGCGGATCGGTTCCAGGGCGGCGGCGACGGTGCCGTGGTAGAGGTACGCGGGCGGCTCGGCCTCCGGCAGGTCGAGGTCCACGGAGACGGTGTGCCCCTGGTTGGCCCGGATCCGGGTGCCGTCGACGGCGAAGCGCTGCTTGTCGTTCGCGGCCACGACGTGGTCGAGCTCGGCGCGGCTGATGGCGAAACCATGGCCGGCGGCCGCGCTCAGGAGGTCCTCGATCTCCACCCAGCCGTTCGGGTCGAGCACCAGTCCGATGCGTTCGGGCTGATGGCGCAGGTGTTTCGAGACGTATTTGGACACCTTCACGGTGCGTCTGTCGTCCATGCCCCCAGGGTGCCGGGTCGTACGGCCTTCCGGCAGGGATTTTCGGTGCACCGACGGAGCTGGACACCCCCTACCGCGTTTCCGAGATACGGAATACATTTTCCGCTGCTACGTCTGCCCATGGGGAGAAATCATGACAGTCAACGCTTCCCTTCCACGCCGCGCCGCCGCCGAGCTCATCGGTACCGCGGGCCTGCTCGTGGTCGTGATCGGGTCCGGGATCCAGGCCACCGCGCTCACCCGCGACACCGGTGTCGCCCTCGTCGCCAACTCGCTCGCTTCCGCCATCGGGCTCGGCCTGATCATCACCCTCTTCGGGCCGCTGTCGGGCGCCCACCTCAATCCGGTGGTCACCCTCACCTCCTGGTGGGCGCGGCGCACCGGCGGCGCCGGCCTCAGTGGCCGGGAGGTCCTCGTCTACACCGCGGCCCAGACCGCAGGGGCCGTGGGCGGCGCCGTTCTCGCCGACACCATGTTCGGCCGCACCCCCGGCACCTTCGCCACCCAGGTGCGCGACGGGGGCCACCTGCTCGTCGGAGAGGTGGTCGCCACCGCGGGACTCGTGCTCCTCATTCAGGGCCTCGAGCGCATCGGGCGGCCCCGGCTCATACCGGGCGCGGTCGCCGCGTACATCGCAGCCGCGATCTGGTTCACCTCCTCGGGTTCCTTCGCCAACCCGGCCGGCACGCTCGGGCGCAGCTTCAGCGACTCCTTCACGGGCATAGCCCCGCAGTCGCTGCCGGGATTCGTCGCCGCCCAGCTGGTCGGCGGGGTCCTGGGCCTGCTCCTCGCCTCCCTGCTGTACGGGAGCCCGCGGGCCGTACGCAAGGCGGAGGGGGAGGTCACGGCGGTCGCCGTGCCCGGCGCCGCGGCGGAGGTCGTGCTGGTGTCGGAGGTCGTGTCCGTCCCCGGTGCCGCGGCCGTGGCCGGCAGCGGCCCGGTGGAGGACGCGGGACCCACCAAGGCGGCGTACGAAACCATCGGTTGAGGCCGCCGGCCGAAGGCAGTCGGCGGCCGCAGCCCCTGTTGTCCACAGAGGCAAGGGAGTTGTCCACAGCTGTTTGGGATGGTTTCGGAGGCAAACGCGTGATCCGCCCTGTGGACTACTGACCGAGCGCTACTGCTCGCCGCGGCGCGCCAGGTCGTTCATCGTCCGGGCCTGGAGTTCCCGTTCCGTGGCGGCCCGGACGAATTCCGCCACGTGCTCGGCCCCCACCAGCTCCTGCACCGCACGGACCGTCCCGGCGGGGAGGGACACCGGCGCGGGCCCGGAGGGCTGTGAGGCTCCGGCCGCGCCCAGGTGCCGCTGAAGGTGACGGGTGGCGAACAGCTGCATCGCGCGAGCCAGCTCGGCGTCCACCGTCTGCTGGGCCAGCGGCCGCAGCCGCCGTACCAGGGTGGCTGCTTCCGCGGCGTCCGCGTCGGTCGGAGGCACCTGCCCCAGGTAGCGGGCGAAGACGTGCTCGGTGGTGAACTCCAGGAACCGCGAGGCGATGTGCTCCACCTGCCCGCGCAGTTCCCGCAGGTGCCCGGTGATCGCCGACAGCGGCACCCCGGCCGCGTACAGCTCGGCGGCCACCGCCAGTTCCTGCGGCGAGGGGACGAGGAACTCCTCGGGGCGCCCGGGGATCCGCTCCAGCACCCCCAGCTCGCAGGCCTCGCCCACGGCCGAGTCGTCGGGTTTGCCGCCGAACCGCTCGTTCAGCTCCTCCCGGCTGATCCGGACCGCTTCCTCGTCGGTCCACGGCCCGTGCACCTCGGCGACCAGCCCCAGGACGCCGCCCAGCCCGCGCCCGGCGTCCCAGGCCTCCAGCAGCTCCTTGATGGAGGCCAGGGTGTAGCCACGGTCCAGCAGGTCGGCGATCTGGCGCAGGCGCGCCAGATGCGTGTCCCGGTACACGTTGGAGCGGCCTCTGCGCTCCGGCTTCGGCAGCAGACCGCGGTCCTGGTACGCCCGGATCGTGCGTACCGTCGCTCCGCTGTGGTGTGCCAGATCCTCGATCCGGTACTCGGCTACTGCCTGATCGGACAATCCCGGCTCCCTACGACATCGCGGCTCGGCCGACCGCGCCGGCCGCGGCCCGGGCGGCAGGTGAGGCCGCGAGGTACTCGACCGCCCTGCGCAGCGAGCCCTCCTGCGAGGGATGGTACGACCGCCGGAAGTAGCGGGGTATGGCCGTGCCGAGCTCTCTCCACGTGGGCAGCAGCCCCTTGGCCACGGCCCGGTTGTGCCCGCGGAGCGAATAGCGCGTCCGGCCGCCCAGCCGGGGGTCGTTGCGGATCAGGTACGAGGCACCCCATATCCACAGCCAGGCCAGCACCGGTGCGACCACGACCATGCCCTCGACGCGTCGTGCGTAGCGGGGCAGGCCGCTTCCCCCGCAGTGCTGGTACATGTCGAAGGCGACGGAGCGGTGCTCCACCTCCTCCGCGCCGTGCCAGCGCAGCAGGTCCAGCATGACTTCGTCCGCACCGGCCCGCTCCAGCGTCTCGGCGCGCAGGACCCAGTCCCCGAGGACGGCCGTGAACTGCTCGATCGCGGCGATCAGGGAGAGCCGGAAGCGCAGCCACTCCTGTGCCGTGACGGGCACTTTGAACGGCGGGCGCTCCCCCAGCAGCTTCTCGAAGAGGAAGTCCACGTGCTTCGTGTAAGCCTCCGTCGGCAGCTGCTGCTGCGCGAGGTGGTCCAGTACGTACGCGTGCTGCACGCTGTGCGTGGCCTCCTGGCCCATGAACCCCTTCACGTCGCGGCGCAGCTCGGGGTCGGTGACGAGCGGCAGGCCTTCCTTGAAGACCTTCACGAACCACCGCTCCCCGGCCGGCAGCAGCAGGTGCAGCACATTGATCACGTGGGTGGCGGTCGGCTCGTCGGGTATCCAGTGCAGCGGGGTGGCCTCCCAGTCGAAGGCCACCCTGCGCGGGACGATCGGGTGCGCGTCCCCGGCCAGGTCCGGCCCCGGCTCCGGAGCGCCCGGGCTCACAACGGGGGGTCCAGCTTCGCGATCGCCCGCAGCGTGCGCGGCGCGAACCGGGACATCCACAGGGCGCCCTTGGACTCGGGGGTCACCGGGACCACGGCCTCATTGCGCACCACGGCCCGCAGGACCGCCTCGGCGACCTTCTCCGGGGGGAAGTTGCGCATCCCGTACAGCCTCGAGGAGCGTTCCTGGCGGCGCTTCTCCTCGGCCGCGTCCACCCCGGCGAACCGGGACGTGGCGGTGATGTTGGTGTTGACGATGCCCGGACAGATCGCGGAGACGCCGATCGACTTCGACGCCAGCTCCGCGCGCAGGCACTCCGACAGCATCAGCACCGCCGCCTTCGAGGTGCTGTAGGCGGGCAGGGTCTTGGAAGGCAGGTAGGCGGCGGCGGAGGCGGTGTTGACGATGTGCCCGCCCTGGCCGCGCTCGGCCATCTGCCTGCCGAAGATCCGGCAGCCGTGGATGACACCCCACAGGTTCACGTCGAGGACCTTCTTCCAGTCCTCGGAGGTGGTCTCCAGGAAGGGCCCCGACAGTCCGATCCCGGCGTTGTTGACCAGGACGTCCACGATCCCGTACTCGGCGGCGACCTTCACCGCGAGCTTCTCCATCGCCTGCTCGTCACTCACGTCGACGCACTCGCCCCAGGCCTCGGGCGCACCGACGAGGCGCGCCATGTCGGCCGTGCGCGCGGCGCCTTCGGCGTCCCGGTCCACGGCCACCACGCGGGCTCCCGCCTCGGCGAAGGCGAAGGCGGTGGCGCGGCCGATGCCGCTGGCCGCGCCGGTGACCAGGACCAGCTGGCCGCCGAAGCGGTCGGCGTGCTTGCCCGGAGCCTTCTGCTCCGGCGCCCGCACCGCGGGTTCCTCCCGGGAGGTGACGAATTCGGTGATCCAGGCGGCCAGCTGGTCCGGCCGGGTGCGCGGCACCCAGTGTTTGGCGGGCAGCGTCCGTCGCAGCAGGTCCGGGGCCCACTGCTCCAGACCGTCGTAGAGCCGCTCGGACAGGAACGCGTCCCCGGTCGGGGTGATCAGCTGGACGGGTACGTGCGCGTACGCGTCGGGGCGCGGCCGGCGCAGCCGGGGCCGTACGTTGTCGCGGTAGAGCCACGCGCCGTGCGCAGCGTCCGAAGGCAGCGATGCCGTCGGGTAGTCGCCGGCCGGCACCTTCTCGACGCGCTGGAGGATCCCGGGCCACCGCTTGCCGAGCGGTCCGCGCCAGGCGAGCTCCGGCAGCACGGGCGTGTGCAGCATGTAGACGTACCAGGACTTGGCTCCCTGCCCCAGCAGCTGCGCCGCCCGGCGCGGGGTCGGCCGCGTCATCCGCTTCTTGATCCAGTGGCCGAAGTGGTCCAGGGAGGGCCCCGACATCGAGGTGAAGGAGGCGATCCGCCCCTCGGTGCGGGCGACCGTAGCGAACTCCCAGCCCTGTACGGAACCCCAGTCATGGCCGACCAGGTGCACCGGCCGGTCCGGACTGACCGCGTCCGCCACGGCCAGGAAGTCGTCGGTCAGCTTCTCCAGGGTGAAGCCTCCGCGCAGTGGCTGCGGCGCCGTGGAACGGCCGTGGCCGCGTACGTCGTACAGCACCACGTGGAACCGTGCGGCGAGGCGTTCGGCCACCTCCGACCAGACTTCCTTGCTGTCCGGGTAGCCGTGGACCAGCAGGACCGTCGGCCGGTCCGTCTCGCCCAGTTCGACGACGCACAGCTCGACGCCGCCGGTGCTCACCCGGCGCTCACGCGCCCCCGCCAGTCCCGCCACCGGAGCTCCGTCCTTGTCGCTCATGCCGCTCATGCTGCCTTCTCCTCGGCCCAGCGCCGCACGTGCGGCAGATCGTCGTCCAGCCAGTACGCGCTCTCCTCGGGGTCCCGGGAGTCGGTGACGACGAGGATCTCCTCGAACTTCGCTCCGGTGCCCCGGAAGCCCAGATGCGGTTCCACGGCCCACAGCCCCGGCTGCGGCGGGTGGTCGGAGAAGCGGTACGGGCTCCACAGCGGGGACCATCCGTCGCGGTGCCCGTGCAGGACGTCGCTCGCCAGCCCCTTCAGCGACTGGGTGCCGAACCCGAACGCGGTCGGCGACCAGCGGCGCTCCTTGACCCGGTCGATCTTGTGCGCGATCACGCCGAAGGGGTAGGCACGGTGCCGGTTGGCGTACCCCTGCCGGTTCATCAGCTGCTCGACGTTCTCGTATATCTCGCGCAGGGAGCGGCGCTCGCGCACCTGGTCGAGGATCAGCTCGCGGTGCGCCCGCAGATCCGACATGAGCCGGTCCTGCACCGGGTTGAGGCCGAGGCTGCCGGAGTAGCCGATGTCGGCCGCGTACCCCTTGTAGACCGGTGCCATGTCGAGGATGAACGGCATCCCCGGCTCCAGCTTCCGGTTCGTCGGGAAGAACTGGAGCGGGATCTTGAAGTTCGCGAAGGCGGTGCGGTCCCCGAACCAGGCGAAGGGCAGGTGGAACCAGTCCCGCACCCCTCGCTCGCGCAGCCACTCGCGCTGCATCCGCGCCGCCTCGCGCTCGGTCACGCCGGGCCGCAGCTGCGCGGCGACGGCCTCCGCGCACGCGTAGGACAGGCGTTGCACCTCCCTGAACCCGCTCAGGTCGGTGCGTTGCGCGGTGCGTTGCTTGGTGTCCCCAGCCATGCCAGCCGTCCGTCCCTGTAGCCGTACGCGCCCGTAAGTTGACACTGATGAATGTGACAATGACCGGAGATCACGTCAAGGCCCGTGCACGCACCTGTGGACAAACTTGTCCGGGCCACATCAGCCTCCAGTACGGGTCCGTACGCCGGAAGGCTGAGAGAGGATCCAGCTCCAGGTCTGACGTTTCCGGCCGACCGCGCCACTAACGTCGAGCTCGTGACTGTCATCGCGACCGAAAGCCTGAGCAAGCGGTACCCCCGAGTGACCGCCCTCGACCGGCTCTCCCTGGACATCGGGCCTGGTGTGACCGGCCTCGTGGGTGCCAATGGAGCCGGCAAGTCCACGCTGATCAAAATTCTGCTGGGACTGTCCCCCGCCACTGAGGGCAGCGCCGCCGTTCTCGGCCTCGACGTCGCCACACACGGCAACGCCATCCGCGAACGCGTCGGCTACATGCCCGAGCACGACTGCCTGCCACCCGACGTCTCGGCCACCGAGTTCGTCGTCCACATGGCACGCATGTCCGGGCTCCCGCCGACCGCCGCCCGCGAGCGCACCGCCGACACCCTGCGTCACGTGGGGCTGTACGAGGAGCGCTACCGGCCCATCGGCGGCTACTCCACGGGCATGAAGCAGCGCGTCAAACTCGCTCAGGCGCTCGTGCACGACCCCCAGCTGGTGCTCCTCGACGAGCCCACCAACGGGCTCGACCCGGTCGGCCGTGACGAAATGCTCGGTCTGATCCGACGGGTCTACACCGACTTCGGCATCTCCGTCCTGGTCACCTCGCACCTCCTCGGAGAGCTGGAGCGCACCTGCGACCACGTCGTGGTCGTCGACGGCGGCAAGCTGCTGCGTTCGAGCTCCACCAGCGACTTCACCCAGATCACCACCACCCTCGCGGTCGAGGTCACCGACTCGGACGCCCATCCGGACGGCGCCGCCGCCCTGCGCAAGGCGCTCGCCGAGGCCGGCGTCACCTTCCTCACGGCCGGGGAGCAGGGCCTGCCCGGAGCGGGCCACATCCTCCTCGTCGAGGCCACCGGCGAGCAGACGTACGACATCGTCCGCGACACCGTCGCGGACCTGGGCATCGGTCTGGTCCGCATGGAGCAGCGCCGCCACCACATCGCGGAGGTCTTCCGCGACAACGACCCGACCGTCCAGCAGAAGGGAGCCGGTTCCGATGGCGCCTGACACCTCGACCCAGATCCACAACATCGGCTACCGGTCCTACGACGGGGCCCGGCTCGGCCGCGCGTACGCCCGGAAGTCGCTGTTCTCGCAGTCCCTGCGCGGGGCCTACGGACTCGGCCGCTCGGCCAAGTCCAAGGTGCTGCCGATGCTCCTGTTCGCGGTGATGTGCGTCCCCGCACTGATCATCGTCGCCGTCGCCATCGCGGTCCCCGGCTCCACCGAGCTGCCGATCAAGTACACGACGTACGCCCTGACCACCCAGGTGATCATCGGCCTCTACCTCGCGTCGCAGGCACCCCAGTCGGTCTCCCGTGACCTGCGCTTCAAGACCGTGCCGCTCTACTTCTCGCGGCCCGTGGAACGCGTCGACTACGTCGTGGCCAAGTACGCGGCCATGGCCTCGGCCCTGTTCATCCTCACCGCCACCCCGCTGCTGATCATGTGGATCGGTGCGCTGCTGGCGAAGTTCGACTTCGGTGACCAGACCAAGGGATTCGGGCAGGGACTGGTGTCGGTACTGCTTCTGTCGCTGCTCTTCGCCGGCCTCGGGCTGGTCATGGCCGCGCTCACCCCGCGCCGCGGGTTCGGTGTCGCCGCCATCATCGCCGTGCTTCTGATCCCCTACGGTGCGGTGACCGCCGTCCAGGGCATCGCTTACAGCACCGGGAACGCCGGGGCCATCGACTGGATGGGGCTGTTCTCCCCGATCACCCTGATCGACGGCTTCCAGACGGCCTTCCTCGGAGCGACCTCCGCCTTCCCCGGCGGAGAGGGCCCCTCGGCCGGCATCGGCTTCGTCTACCTGCTCGTCGCCCTCGGCCTCATCGTCGGCTCCTACGCCGCCCTGATGGCCCGCTACCGGAAGGCCGGGCTGTGACCATCATCGACATCGACCACACCTCCCGCTGGTTCGGGAACGTCGTCGCCGTCAACGACGTGACCATGCGCATCGGCCCCGGAGTGACCGGTCTGCTGGGTCCCAACGGCGCGGGCAAGTCCACGCTCATCAACATGATGGGCGGCTTCCTCGCCCCCTCGACCGGCACCGTCACCCTCGATGGCACGCCGATCTGGCGCAACGAGCAGGTCTACAAGCAGGTCGGCGTCGTGCCCGAGCGCGAGGCCATGTACGACTTCCTCACCGGTAAGGAGTTCGTCGTCGCCAACGCGGAACTCCACGGCCTCGACGAAGCGGCCGCCCGGCGGGCCCTGGCCACCGTCGAGATGGAGTACGCCCAGGACCGCAAGATCTCCACCTACTCCAAGGGCATGCGCCAGCGCGTGAAGATGGCGTCCGCCCTCGTCCACGACCCGTCCGTGCTGCTCCTGGACGAGCCGTTCAACGGCATGGACCCGCGCCAGCGCATGCAGCTGATGGACCTGCTGCGTCGCATGGGCGACTCGGGGCGCACCGTCCTGTTCTCCTCCCACATCCTGGAGGAGGTCGAGCAGCTCGCCTCGCACATCGAGGTCGTGGTCGCCGGACGGCACGCGGCCTCCGGTGACTTCCGCAAGATCCGCCGCCTGATGACGGACCGCCCGCACCGCTACCTCGTCCGCTCCTCCGACGACCGGGCCCTCGCCGCGGCCCTGATCGCCGACCCCTCCACCGCCGGTATCGAGGTCGACCTGAAGGAAGGCGCCCTGCGCATCCAGGCCGTCGACTTCGGCCGCTTCACCGAGCTGCTGCCACGTGTGGCCCGGGAGCACGGCATCCGGCTGATGACGGTCTCGCCTTCCGACGAGTCGCTCGAATCGGTCTTCTCCTACCTCGTCGCGGCCTGAAAGGAGCTGGCACACCATGTACAACCCCACCGTCGCCCGGCTCACCTACCGGGCCCTGCTCGGCCGCCGCCGCGCACTGATCCTCTTCCTGCTGCCCGCCCTGCTGATCCTCATCTCGATCGCCGTACGCGCCCTCACGGGTGTGGACGACAAGGTGGCAGCCGACCTCCTCGGGGGCTTCGCCCTCGCCACCATGGTTCCGCTGATCGGTGTCATCGCAGGCACCGGAGCCATCGGACCGGAGATCGACGACGGCTCGATCGTCTACCTGCTCTCCAAGCCGGTGAAGCGGCCGACGATCATCATGACCAAGCTGATCGTCGCGATCGCCGTCACCATGGCCTTCTCGGCGATCCCCACCCTGATCGCCGGCTTCATCCTCAACGGCAACGGCCAGCAGATCGCCGTTGCCTACACCGTCGCCGCTCTCGTCGCCTCGATCGCCTACAGCGCTCTGTTCCTGCTGCTGGGCACCGTCAGCCGGCACGCGGTCGTCTTCGGCCTGGTCTACGCCCTGATCTGGGAGTCGCTCTTCGGGAGCCTGGTCTCCGGAGCCAAGACCCTCAGCGTCCAGCAGTGGGCGCTCACCCTCGCCGAGAAGATCGCCGGCGAAGGGTACGTGGACGCCACCGTGGGCCTGCCCACCGCCGTGGTCCTGCTGTGCGCGGTCACCGTCGGGGCCACCGTCTACGCCGGCCAGCGGCTGCGCCGCCTCACCCTGGCGGGCGAGGAGTAGGCCTGCTCCCCGCTCTGCCGCACCACTTCAGGAAGCTGTGCCCCGCCCGGCCCACCGGCCAGGCGGGGCACAGCTTCGCGCGGCATCATCGGGGCATGATCGAGCACACCGAGCCGGAGCCGTCCAGGCCCCTGCGGTCCTGGATACGCTCCTCGCCCGGTACGCACATCTGGCTCCTGATCATCGCCGTGACCAGCATCATCGTCGTGATCGCCCCCGACCGGGTCGAGCACGTCCTGCTCCACCGGAACAGCAGCAACATCCACGAGCTCGTCAAACACCCGGTGCGGGCACTGCTCAGCAGTGCCTTCTGGATCGAGAACCCGGCCTCGCTCGCCCTCTACGCCGTCATGTTCGAGGTGTTCCACGCCCCCGTCGAACGATGGCTCGGCACCCTGCGCTGGCTCGTGATCGTCGCGACCGCCCATGTCGTCGCCACCCTCGTCAGCCAGAAGGTCCTCCTGGACGCCATCGAGGACCACCGGGCTCCGCGCAGCATGACCCATGTGGTCGACATCGGCGTCAGCTACGGACTCGCGGCCGCCGCAGGGGTGCTCACCTACCGGCTCCCCGGTCCCTGGAAATGGTTCTACCTCGCTGGGCTGCTGCTGTTCTTCGGGCTCCCGCTCGTCAGCGGCGGTACCTTCACCGACCTCGGACACGCCATCGCGCTCTCCGTCGGCCTGCTCGCCTGGCCGTTGACCCGCAACGTTGTTTCACGTGAAACACAACCCCTGTTTCACGTGAAACGTAGCTAGTGCTGTGGCCGGAAAGGTCCACCGGCACTAGTCGCCCGCTGCCTGCGCGATGCCGTGCTCCCACGCCCACGCGGCGATACCCACCCGGTTCCGGGCTCCCAGCTTCGCCTGGACGTTCGCGATGTGGGTCTTCGCGGTCCCCGCGCTGATGAACAGCTCCGCGCCGATCTCGGCATTGGTCAGCCCCCGGGCCACCAGCCGCACGATGTCCACCTCCCGGCCGGTCAGCGGATGGGCCTGGGACACCGGGGGCGCGGGCGAGCCGTCGGGTCCGGCTCCCGTGAGACGACTGAGCAGCCGTACGGTGATCTGCGGGCTGATCAGCGTGTCCCCGGCCATCGCCGCCCGTACCCCCTCGATCAGCAGCGTGGGCCCCGACCGCTTCAGCAGGAAGCCGCAGGCACCGTTGCGCAGCGCGGTGTGCACGTACTCGTCCAGGTCGAACGTCGTCACCACCACCACACGCGTCCGGGGCGCCAGCAGCCGGGTCACCTCCAGCCCGTCCAGCTTCGGCATCCGGATGTCCGCGAGCACCACGTCCGGCCGGAGCTCCCCGGCCAAGGCCACCGCGCTCTCCCCGTCCGCAGCCTCGCCCACCACGGTCATGTCCGGCTGCGAATCGAGGATCAGCCGGAAACCGCTGCGGATGTCTTCTTGGTCATCGGCTATCAGGATGCGTGTGGTCACGTCCGCCATGATCACCTGAGAGGGTCCTCCTGCGCCGGGAAGACCGCGGAAACCCGCCATCCGCCGTCCGCATCCGCCCCGGCCCACAGTGTTCCGCCCGCGCCCTCCACCCGTGCGCGCAGGCCTGCCAGACCGGTCCCGCTCCGGCGCAGGCGGGGCAGGCGCCCGATCGGGCCCGGGGCAGCGGAGTTGGCCACGCTGAGCTCTATCCCCGGTCCGGCCCGGCGTACGGCGACGCGCACCACGGCCGCCCCGGGCGCATGCCGGCGTACGTTCGTCAGGGCCTCGACGGCCACGCGGTACGCGGTGCTGCCCGCCTCGCGAGACAGGTGCCGCACGGCCTCCGCGTCGGCCTCCAGCACACCGCCCTCGAACCGGTCCACCAGGTCCGGCAGTTGCGCGGGCCCCGGCACCGGAGCGGTCGGCCCCGCCGCCTCCCTGAGCGCGTGCACGGTGCGGTCCATCGACTCCAGCGCACTCAGCCCCGCCGCCTCGATCCGCTCCAGCGCGCGGACCGCCTGCTCGGGGTCCTGTGCGGCCACGAACCGCGCCGCCTGCGCCTGCACCACGATCGCGCTCACGTCGTGCGCCACGAAGTCGTGCAGGTCCCGCGCCAGTTCCAGCTGCTGGTCGCGGCGGGCGTCCCGGACGGCCCGGCCCACCCGGTCCGCCTGGCGCCGCAGGAAGGCGCCCGCGGCCACCGAGCCGAAGGCGGGCAAGGACCAGAAGGCGGCTGCACCGATCGCCTCCAGCCACGAACCGTTCTCCCACACCAGCGGGACCGGCCACACAGCGACCGCTGCCACGCCCAGGGCGCCCGCGAGGCCGCCGGACCGTGCAGGGGACCAGCGGGCCACCAGGCCCAGCAGCGGAAGCAGTACCCCCATACCCGCCAGCGTCCAGGAGCTGCGCACGGGCACGGCCGAACCGATCAGGGACAACAGGCTCGCGACGGCCAGGGCAGGGGCGTACAGCGCGCTCGGTATCAAGGTCACCACCCGACCCTACGAGCCCCTCCCGCGCCGGGGCATCTGCCGTTCGGCAGAGGCGGATCGCTTCCGCCGCCCGAGCAGACCTGCTGATCGGCGGATGGTTCCGCGGCGTCCACCGGACCAGGCTGGGGACATCACCGACCCCCTGCCGAAAAGGACTTCGGACGATGACCGCACTCACCGCCACCCCCATATCTTCCACCCCCACAGCTCCCACCGCCCCGGGAGCCGCCGCCGCACCAGGCGCTCGGTCCGGCCCGGCCGTCAGCCGCCCGGTCCGCTGGGCCGCCCACGCGACCGCCCTCACCGTCCTGCCCAGCGGCCTGTGGAGGCTGGCCATCGCGGTGGGCATACCCGTCGGCTGGGGAGCAGGCAGCGGACTGGAGGCGGAACTCTTCCCCGGCAGGTGGTCCTTCTACCTGCTGGGCCTCAGCGCCTTCGCCGAGTGCCTCGGCCTGCTCGCCCTCGGTCTCGTGCAGCGCTGGGGCGAGGTGGTCCCGAGCTGGGTCCCCGGGCTCCGGGGCCGGCGGATCCCACCTCTCGCGGCCGTCGTACCCGCCGCCCTCGGGGCCGTCGCCCTGACCCTGATCGCCGTCCCCAGCGCCTTCCACTGGAGCACTTCCATGGCGGCGCCGGGAGCACCCACCGGAGCCGGCTGGTGGCTCATGACCCTCTGCTACGCCCCGCTCGTGCTCTGGGGCCCGCTGCTCGCGGTGGTGACCGCCGCCTACTGGCGGCGCCGCCGGATGCACGGCTGAGGCGCGGCCGACCCACGGAAAATCGCTGGTACGGGGACTGCACTAGGAGCAGAGTGAGCAGTGCGGGGAGCAACAAAAGGTCCGGGGCAGCCACTTCGAGCGCGCCATCTGGCGCGGGCTGCTCCGGACCTCTCGTACGTCGTGTCCGCTACGCGGCGCCGAGCAGACGCTCCAGCACCACGGCGATGCCGTCCTCCTCGTTGGAGGTCGTCACCTCGTCGGCCACGGCCTTGAGTTCGGCATGGGCATTGGCCATCGCCACTCCGTGCGCGGCCCAGCCGAACATCGGGATGTCGTTGGGCATGTCCCCGAAGGCGATCGTCTCGGCTGCCTTCACGCCGAGCCGGCGCGCCGCGAGCGACAGGCCGGTGGCCTTGGTCAGCCCCAGCGGCAGGATCTCGACGATGCCGGGACCCGCCATCACGATGTCGACCAGACTGCCCACGGTCTGCCGCGCCACCTTGACCAGCGCGTCGTCGTCCAGCCCCGGGTGCTGGATGTACAGCTTGTTCAGCGGCGCCGTCCACACCGCCGTGAGGTCGTCCAGATGGACGGCGGGCAGACCCTCCTGCGTCTTGTAGCCGGGCCCTATCAGGACTTCGCCGTCCAGGCCGTCGCGGCTGGCGGCCAGGGCCAGCGGACCGATCTCGGCCTCTATCTTCGACAGCGCCAGACCGGCGAGCTGCCGGTCCAGGGTCACCGAGGTCAGCAGCCGGTGCGCGCCCGCGTCGTAGACCTGAGCGCCCTGCCCGCAGACGGCGATCCCCTTGTAGCCGAGGTCGTCGAGTACGTGCCGGGTCCAGGGCACGGACCGGCCGGTGACGATGATGTGCGCAGCCCCCGCCGCGGTGGCGGCGAGGAGCGCTTCACGGGTGCGTTCCGAGACGGTGTCGTCGCCACGCAGCAGCGTGCCGTCGAGATCGGTCGCGACGAGCTTGTACGGGAACGGGGCCGGGCTCACTTGGAGATCGGCTCCAGGAACTCGCGGCCGCCGAGGTACGGACGCAGCACCTGGGGCACCCGGACCCTGCCGTCGGCCTGCTGGTGGTTCTCCAGGATGGCGACGATCGTGCGGGGAACCGCGCACAGGGTGCCGTTCAGCGTGGACAGCGGCTGGGTCTTCTTGCCGTCGCGGTAACGGATCGACAGGCGGCGGGCCTGGAAGCCGTTGCAGTTCGATGCGGAGGTCAGCTCGCGGTACTTGCCCTGGGTCGGGATCCAGGCCTCGCAGTCGAACTTGCGCGAGGCGGACGAACCGAGGTCACCGGTGGCGACGTCGATCACCTGGAACGGCAGCTCCAGGCTGGTCAGCCACTGCTTCTCCCAGTCCAGCAGCCGCTGGTGCTCGGCCTCGGCCTCCTCCGGCGCGACGTACGAGAACATCTCGACCTTGTCGAACTGGTGGACGCGGAAGATTCCCCGGGTGTCCTTGCCGTACGTACCGGCTTCGCGGCGGAAGCACGGCGAGAAGCCGGCGTACCGCAGCGGCAGCTTGTCGGCGTCGATGATCTCGTCCATGTGGTACGCCGCGAGCGGGACCTCGGAGGTGCCGACCAGGTAGTAGTCGTCCTTCTCCAGGTGGTACACGTTCTCCGCGGCCTGGCCGAGGAAGCCGGTGCCCTCCATGGCGCGCGGGCGGACCAGCGCGGGGGTCAGCATCGGGATGAACCCGGCCTCGGTGGCCTGCGCGATCGCCGCGTTGACCAGCGCCAGCTCCAGCAGTGCGCCCACACCGGTCAGGTAGTAGAAGCGCGAGCCCGACACCTTGGCGCCGCGCTCGACGTCGATGGCGCCGAGCGATTCACCGAGTTCCAGGTGGTCCTTGGGCTCGAAGCCCTCGGCGGCGAAGTCACGGATGGTGCCGTGCGTCTCGAGGACGGCGAAGTCCTCCTCGCCGCCGACCGGGACGTCCTCGTGGACGATGTTCCCGAGCTGGAGGAGCAGCTGCTTGGCGGCCTCGTCGGCCTCGTTCTGCTCGGCCTCGGCGGCCTTGACGTCCTGCTTGAGCTGTTCGGCCCTCTTCAGCAGCTCGGCCCGCTCCTCCGGGGAGGCCTTGGGGATGAGCTTGCCGAGCGACTTCTGCTCGTTGCGCAGTTCGTCGAAGCGCATGCCGGAGGACCTGCGGCGCTCGTCGGCGGAGAGCAGTGCGTCGACGAGTTCGACGTCCTCTCCACGGGCGCGCTGCGAGGCGCGGACACGGTCAGGGTCTTCACGGAGCAGCCGGAGGTCAATCACGCCTCCCAGGCTACCGGGCTGGGGTTCCGGGGATCACATCGATATCACGCTGCGTGTCACTATGTCCCGATTGCGGCTAATGGATAAGTCTCGGTGACTGACCGGAAGTGGTCGTTCTCGGGTAGTCAATAAAAGTGGTGCCATTCGCCGAAATGGGGCACAGGCGTGTCGGCCGGGCGCGCCCTGAGCAGGGCCGGGAAGCCTTCCTTGTCCACAGGAATTGCCGCTACCACCAGCTTATCCACAGGCTGTGTGCTACCTCTGTGGACACAGGAATAGATCATTCCCGATCGGTTGCCGCCCGGAGGCAATCAGGGTTCAAACCACCCTCACACACTCATTCGGGTGGGAATGACTCGCCCCAAAGAGTTGATCGGTGATACGTGGGTGACGGTGTTCACCTACCGCTCCCCAGCGCGAAACCCGGGTCAGTGGGCCGATTTGTCGACCTTGTCGCGCCGTCGTGTCGACTTGTCCCCAGGTCGGCCCCCAGGCCTGTGGATAACTCTGTGGACAATGGACGGAGCCCTACGACCGGCCGTCGAGGCAGCGCGCCAGCCAGTCGGAGGCTGCCGTGAAATCGCCGTCGGACGTTCCCTGCCGGGCGGCCTGGACGTCACCCTGAGCGACACCGGCCCGCGGGTACGAGCCGAGGAAGCGGATCTGCGGGCAGGTGCGCTTGAGGCCCATCAGGGCCTCGCTCACCCGGCGGTCGGAGACGTGGCCCTCGGCGTCGACCGCGAAGCAGTAGTTGCCGATCCCCTCGCCGGTCGGCCGGGACTGGATCAGCATCAGGTTCACCCCGCGCACCGCGAACTCCTGGAGCAGTTCCAGCAGCGCACCCGGGTGGTCGTCACCGAGCCAGATCACGACGGAGGTCTTGTCGGCACCGGTCGGGGCGGAGGGGCGGGCCGGACGCCCGACGAGGACGAACCGGGTCTCCGCGTTCTCCGCGTCGTGGATCTCCGTGATCAGGGGGACGAGCCCGTAGGTGGTGGCCGCGAACTCACCGGCGAAAGCGGCGTCGAAGCGGCCCTCCTGGACCAGCCGGGCGCCATCGGCGTTCGAGGCGGCCGACTCCCACACCGCGTCGGGAAGGTTGGCCCGCAGCCAGTTGCGCACCTGCGGCTGGGCCACCGGGTGCCCGGTGACGGTCTTGACGTCCGACAGGGCGGTCCCGGGACGGACCAGCAGTGCGAAGGCGATGGGCAGCAGCACCTCGCGGTAGATCATCAACGGCTCGCCGGAGGCCAGCTCGTCGAGGGTGGCGGTGACACCGCCCTCCACCGAGTTCTCGATCGGGACCAGGGCGGCAGCGGCCTCACCGTTGCGCACCGCATCCAGAGCGGCCGGGACCGACACCATCGGGACGAGCTCCCGGGTAGCGGCTTCCGGCAGCGTGCGGAGGGCGGCTTCGGTGAACGTGCCCTCGGGGCCGAGATAGGTGAAGCGGGTGGCCGACATGTGATCAGCCTAATGCCGGGGCACCCACTGCCGGGTTGCTGTTCACCCATCGAGCAGCCGCTGCCCGACGTACTCCCCGCTGCGGGGGCCGGGCGGGACCGCGTACAGACCGCTGGACTCGTGGCGGATGAATTCCGACAGGGCGTCGCCGCGGTCGAGCTTGCGCTGGACGGGGACGAATCCGCGCAGCGGATCGGCCTGCCAGCAGACGAACAGGAGCCCGGCGTCGGGGACGCCGTCGGGGCCGATGCCGTCATGGAAGGAGAAGGGGCGCCGGAGCATGGCGGCTCCGCCGTTCTGCTCCGGTGCGGAGATCCGCGCGTGGGCATTGGACGCGATGACCGGCTTGCCGTCGGGGCCGAACTTGTCGAGCGCCATCTCGGTGGTCTCGCTGCCACCGGTCAGCGGGGCGCCCGTGGCCTTGGTGCGGCCGATGACCTGCTCCTGCTGCGCGAGGGACTGCTTGTCCCAGTCGTCCAGAAGCATGCGGATCCGGCGGACGACCGCGTACGAGCCCCCGGCCATCCAGGCGTGTTCGGCGGGGCCCGGTCCCGTTCCGGGGACGAAGATCCGCTTGTCGAAGTCGGGCTCCGAGGGCTTCGGGTTCCCGGTGCCGTCGACCTGGCCCATGAGGTTGCGGGCGGTCATCGGGGAGGCGGTGGCGCCGGGCGAACGGTTGAAGCCGTTCATCTGCCAGCGGACGCGGGCGGCCTCCCCGGCGTCCTTCTGGATGGCGCGCAGCGCGTGGAAGGCCACCAGCCCGTCGTCCGACCCGATCTGGACCCAGAGGTCGCCGTTGCTCCGCCGTTCGTCGAGCCGGTCGGCGGAGAACGCCGGAAGCGGGTCGAGGGCCACGGGGCGGCGGGCGGTGAGGCCGGTGCGGTCGAAGAAGGAGTGGCCGAAGCCGAAGGTGACGGTGAGGGAGGAGGGCCCGGCGTCGAGCGCGATGCCCGTGTCCCCGTCCGGGGACGTCTCACCCGCCATCAGCCGGCGGGCCGTCTCGGACCAGCGCCGCAGCAGGGCGGCAGCCTCCGTGCGGCCCGCCCCGGGGACGAGGTCGAAGGCGACCAGGTGTCCCTTGGCCTGCAGGGGTGTGGTGATGCCGGCCTGGTGGTCTCCCTGGAAGGAGACCTGGACGGCGCCCAGCGCGGACGCGCTGCCGCCGGAGCCGTTGCCGGAGCCGCTCCCGGATCCGGTGAACGCGGAGTGCCCCAGGGCGCCTCCGGCGGCCCCGAGCGCGAGCCCCGCGGCGCCCGCGGCGCCGACGGTGCCCAGCAGCCGGCGCCGCGAGATGTCGATGTCGGTGTTGCTCTCGGTCACGCTGGTCAGCCGATCTTCACGGTCTTCTGGACGGTCGTCTGGTCGATGTCGGAGGTGCGGACGGTCACGTCGATCCGCCATTCGCCCGCGAGCGGCAGCTGGACCCCCGAAGAGCTCCAGTGCCCGGCAGCGGCGCGGTCGGGGACGAGCGGCAGGGGACCGATGTCCTTGGCGGGCAGAGTGAAGGCGATCTTGACCTCGGGGAGGTCGAGGGGCTTGCCGTCCGGGGACTCGGCCCACACGTGCAGGGTGTTGGCGCCCACCCGGCCCGGGTCGAGCTCGAGCCGCACCTCTCCCTTGCCGTTCTGGCCGCCGGTGTCGAACGGCAGGGTGATCTTGACCGCGCGGTCGGGGACGGCGGTCGCGGTGGAGCCCCGGCCCACCTCCTGCTCCACGGCCCGGCCCGGCTCGGTGCTGGTCAGGATCGTGGTGACGGCGAGCAGGACCACGGCGACGCCCGCCTCGGCCAGGACCGAGCGGCGCAGCCCGGCGCGGTCCGGATCGGCGTTGCGTACCCGCTTCTCCTGGGCGTTCTCGCGGGCGGCACGCTGCCGTGCGAGCTGCGCGGCGCGTTTGGGGTCGGCCGGGACGGTGACGGGCTCTGTTTCACGTGAAACATCGCGAGGGGCGATCACCTTCACCGGCTGCTGTGCGGTGGCGCCGGCGGCGAGCCTGGCGGTCCACTTCCGCGACAGGTAGGCGATGGCGAGCAGGACGGCGACGAGGCCGATCTTGAGGAGCAGGAGCCGCCCGTAGTCGGTACCGGTGAGGGCGGACCAGCTGCCGAGCTGACGCCAGGCCTGGTAGACACCGGTCACGGCGAGCACGGTGACGCTGACGAGGGCGACGGTGGAGAACCGGCGGACGGCCGAGCGCTCGATCCCGGGGACCTTGTGGAGCGCCAGCAGCAGCGCGGCGAGACCGCCGAGCCAGGCGGCGACGGCCAGCAGGTGCAGGATGTCGACCGGCATCGCGATGCCGGACTGGATCCCGGTGGAGGCGTGCTCGGACAGGGCCCAGGTGGCGGCGATGCCCGCGGACACGACGGAGCCGCCGATGGCCAGGCCGAAGGTGAGGTCGCTGGTGTCCTCGTCCCTCTGGTCCCGGGCGCTCTCCGGGCCGCCCTTGCTCCCGCTGCCTCCCCTGACCCGCTCCGCCGCACCGGAAGCCGGCAGACGCCGCGCGTAGGCGCCGAACAGGACCGCGATGAAGAGGGCGGCGGCGCCGAGCAGCAGCAGCCGGGAGACGAGGGAGGCGCCGGTCTTGGTCTCCAGGACCGCCTTCAGCCCGTCCAGGTCGAGGGCGTCGGCGAACCGTCCGGACCCCGTGTACGGGGTGCGCAGCACCAGCATCGCGAGGGTGGCGGCCGTGAGGGTGACCCAGGCACCCACGACGAGCTGCTGCAGCGGGCGCTGCGCCGCGCCCCGCCGCCAGCACAGCAGGATGAAGGCGGAGCCGCCGACCAGGACGGTGAAGCCGGCGTAGGCGGCGTAGCGGGCGATCCCGTACGCGATGCCGACGGGACCACCGCCCGCCTGCTGGGCGGGGAGGGTGACGCTGGTGGCCGAGGGCGCGCCGACGGAGAAGGTGAACGCCCCGGAGATCGGGTGGCTGTCGGCCGAGACGGCCTGCCAGGCGACGGTGTACGTGCCGTTCGGCAGGCCGGAGTGCAGAGCGGTGCCGTAGCGGATGACGTTCCCGCTGCACATGTCGCGCAGCTCACCGGTGTCGACGCGGCGGCCCTGCGGGTCCAGGACGCGGATGGAGTCGTCGCCCATGGCGACCTGCTCCGAGAAGGAGAGGGTGACCTGGGAGGGGGCCGTGGCGACCACCGCCCCGTCCTTGGGGTCGCTCGCGGTGAGTGCGGCGTGTGCCGTGGCCGGGGAGGCCGCGGTGAACAGGGCTGCCAGCAGGGCTGCGAGGACCAGCGCCAGCCGCGGCAGGAGTGCCGTGGCGCGGACGCGGGCCGCGGATGGGGCGGGGGCGGTGGCCGTCATGGCGTGTCAGTCCCTCGGTCCGTCAGTGGGCGTTGGAGTGCTGAGCGGTGTACGTCCGTTCCTTCACGTCGAGCTCGACCTCGACGTCACCGGCCTTCTCGAAGTGCAGCTCGACGGTGACCTTCTCGCCCACCTTCGGGGTGCTCTTGAGCCCCATGAACATGACGTGGTCGCCGCCGCGCTCCAGCTTCAGCTCACCGTTCGCGGGCACGTCCTTGGAGGGGACCTGCTGCATCTTCTGGTCCTTGGTCTCGTGGATCTGCAGATCGTCCGAGAGCGGGGACGTCACGCCGGTGAGCTTGTCAGCGGTCTTGGAGTCGTTCTTGATGACCATGAAGGCGCCGGCCATCTTGTCGTTGACGGGCTCGGGCATGAAGGCACCGCTGACCGTCAGCTTCGGCTTGTCCGCACCGTCGCCGGAGGCGGATCCGGAGTCGGAGCCGGAGGAGGAGCAGCCGGATATGACCAGCGCTGCCGCCAGGGAGACGGCGGCGGCGAGGGTGCGGGTGGTGCGGGCGGTCACGGGTTCTCTCCCTTGATGAGCTTCGGCAGGTCCTTGGTGTAGTCGTCGACGGTGGCGCCCTCGCTGTAGAGGACGTAGCCCTCGTCGGTCTTGGGCGAGAACGCGATGACCTGGGCGCCGTGCATGGAGACGACGCTTCCGTCGGCCTCCTTCTTGGCGGCCTCGATACCGATGCCGAGCGTGCGTGCGGCGGCCTGGATGGTGGCGAAGTCTCCGGTGAGTCCGACGAAGGCCGGGTCCTGGGCGTTGAGCCACGGGCCGAGCGATGCGGGAGTGTCCCGTTCGGGGTCGGTGGTGACGAAGACGACCCGGAGGTTGTCCTGGTCGGCCTTCGGGAGCGCCTTCTTGGCGACGGCGATGTTGCTCATCGTCAGCGGGCACACGTCGGGGCAGTTGGTGTAGCCGAAGTAGATGAGCGTCGGCTTGCCCTTGGTCTGCTCACGCAGGTTCCACGGCTTGCCGGTGGTGTCCGTGAGGACGAGTTCCGGCTTGGTGAAGGGGCGGTCCAGGACGGTCGCGGCCTTGGCGCCGCTCTGGCCGCCGGCGATCTGGGTGACCGAATCCGGCTTGACGGGTTCGCCGCCGCAGGCGGAGAGGGTGAGGGCGGCCGCCGCGACGAGCGCGGCGACCGTCACACGTGTGGTGCGCATGGAAATGTCCCTGGGATCGGGGATACGAGTGGGTTCCGGAACGACGCTGCCCGAGGGCGCGAGGTCAGGCGGAGCGGCGGCGCGAGGCGACGCCGAAGGCGACACCGCCGAGCCCGACGACGATGCCGGCGACGCCGAGGATGCGAGCGGTCGTGTCGGAGCCGTGCTCGGCGGCGGCCTCGGCGTGGCCGTCCTTCGCGTCCTGGGCGTTCTTGTCACCGGCGTTCTTGGCGTCGGCCGCGTGGTGGTCGTCGCCCTTGGCGGCGGTCAGCTTCAGCACGGGCGCAGGGTTCTGCGGCTCCGCGGCGCCTTCCTTGGCCTCTTCGATCCAGCGGACGACCTCGCCGTTGTCGTACGTCTGCAGGGACTTGAAGACCATCTGATCGGCGTTCTCCGGCAGCTTGCCCACGGAGAGCGGGAACTGCTGGAACTTGCCGGGCTCGATCTTCCCGCCGGACCAGGTCACCTTGGTGACGGCTTCGTTGATCTGCTTGCCGTGCACGGTGAGCGGCTTGTCGAGCTTGCTCTTCTCGACCGTCACGGTCCAGCCGGGGACGTCCTGCGGCATCACGGACGTGAGCGGCTGGTCGATCGGGAAGTTGACCTCGAGCTGGGTCGTCGACGCGTTGTCGCGCTCGTTGGGGACCTTGAAGTTGATCGTCGCGTAGCCGCCCTTGGTGGCATCGCCGGGCTGCACGCTGACGTGGGCGAAGGCGGTGCCGGAGAACAGGAGGACGGTGCCGGCGGCGAGGGCGGCGGCGAAGGAGACGCGAGAGGTCTTCATGGCAGAAACACTCCACGGAAGCAGGGGTGACGGTGGGTCCGCGCACGGGCGCGCGCGGAGTTCGCGGCACCGGGCTGCTCCCGGTGTCTCCGGGGAAGGGGGTGCCGCGTCAGGCTGCGAGGACGAGGGCCGGGGGCGGCCCGCGCCTGATCACCGCGTGCTGGAGTGCCTCCCGCCCGGTGGCGGGAGCAGGACCGGCGACGGTCCGCGGAGCCCGCGGGTCACGGGCGGGCGCGCCGGGCAGCCCGGTTCCGAGGATGCGTACGAGGGCCAGCGCGGTGCGCAGGGCCCGTACCGGGGTGGCTTCGGTGGACAGCCGGGACAGCTCGACGAGCCGGCCGAGCGCGGCGTCGCCCCGACCGAGCAGCCAGCCGGCGGCGAGCGCGGCCAGCAGGTGGCCGATCAGCATGGCAGGGCTGAACAGGCCGGTCTCGGGAGCCGGTCCGGCGGCGTGTGCCAGGTGGGCGTGGACCGCCTGGCCCTCGTCCAGGGACCGGGCGGCCAGGGCTGCCGGGTCCAGTCCGGCGGCCTCCACGATCTGCCGGGCCGAGGCGGGGTCGAGCGGGACGGAGTTGCCCCCGCACACCAGCTGCGCGGCGAGGGCCGCGACCGAGGTGTCGGAGGATCCGGCCGGGGCCTGGGCGGCCGCGCTGCCGTGCTGGCCGAGGCCGAACAGCGTGTGCAGCGCCAGCTGTCCGGCGGTGAGCCCGACGGCGATGCCCGGTAGCGTACGGCGGCGTCCCGCGAGCGGGGCCGCGGCCGCGAAGACGGCCAGGAAGCCGATTCCGAGGGACCACCAGGGCACGGTGGCGCAGGATGCCAGGGCGTGCCCGATCGCAGCCAGCACGACGCAGACCGCGGTGAAAACCGCGGTCCGTACGAGCCGGGGTCCGGCTCCGGCGTGCTGGGCGTGGGGGGCAGTCATGGCCGGGCCATCATCGCACTGGGGTCATGCCCTGCATACGGCAGGTCGCGCGTGCCTGCGGTTCCGTGCCACGGGCATCGTGCATACACCGCTGTCCGGGAGTGCCACATCGGCCGAACGAGGGCATTGAGGACGCCGAGGGACGTCCGGGCGCTTACGGCCCCCCGAGGGCGGCAATAGGTAACCGTATGAGCATCTGGTGGTCTCTCCACTTGAGGCGCGAAGCCGCGAGCGTGCCGCTCGCCAGGCGACTGCTGCTGGGGACGATGGACACCGCGGGGGTGGACCCGGACATCTCCTTCGATCTCTCGGTGGCGCTGAGCGAGGCCTGTGCCAACGCGGTGGAGCACGGCGGTTGCGGCGATGCCCTGGAGGAGACCGAGGCGTACCACGTCACGGCCTATCTGGACGGGGACTGCTGCCGCATCGAGGTGACCGACTCGGGTCCGGGATTCCCGCCCGCGACGGTGGCCCGCCGTAGACCCGCCCTGGCCGAGCACGGCCGGGGCCTGCACCTGATCGCCGAGCTCGCCGACCACGTCCGCCTGCGCAACCGCCCCGGGCGGGGCGCGGTGGTGAGCTTCGACAAGATGCTGAAGTGGCGTGACGACGCGCTGCTCAAGGTGTCGTAGACGCGCCGAAGGGCGGCACCCCGTACCGGGATCCCGCCCTTCGTGAGACGGCTGTGGCCGCGGAGGTACGTCAGCCCTTGAGGCGCGCCATCCAGGCCTCGACCTCGACCGAGGTGCGGGGCAGCCCGGCCGACAGGTTCCGGTTGCCGTCCTCGGTGACGAGGATGTCGTCCTCGATCCGGACGCCGATGCCGCGGTACTCCGCGGGCACGGTCAGGTCGTCGGCCTGGAAGTACAGACCGGGCTCGACGGTGAGGCACATGCCCGGCTCCAGCGTGCCGTCGACGTACGCCTCGGTGCGCGCGGCGGCGCAGTCGTGGACGTCCATGCCGAGCATGTGGCCGGTGCCGTGCAGGGTCCAGCGGCGCTGCAGCCCGAGTTCCAGGACGCGCTCGACCGGGCCCTCCAGCAGGCCCCACTCGACGAGCTTCTCGGCCAGCACGTGCTGGGAGGCGTCGTGGAAGTCACGGAACTTCGCACCCGGCTTGACGGCCGCGATGCCGGCTTCCTGGGACTCGTAGACCGCGTCGTAGATCTTGCGCTGGATGTCGGTGTACGTGCCGTTGATCGGCAGCGTGCGCGTGACGTCGGCGGTGTAGAGGGAGTGGGTCTCCACACCCGCGTCGAGCAGCAGCAGGTCCCCGGAGCGGACGTCGCCGTCGTTGCGGACCCAGTGCAGGGTGCAGGCGTGCGGGCCGGCTGCGCAGATGGAGCCGTAGCCGATGTCGTTGCCCTCGACCCGGGCGCGCAGGAAGAAGGTGCCCTCGATGTAGCGCTCGGACGTGGCCTCGGCCTTGTCCAGGACCTTCACGACGTCCTCGAAGCCGCGGACGGTGGAGTCGACGGCCTTCTGCAGCTCGCCGATCTCGAAGTCGTCCTTCACGGCGCGGGCCTCGGAGAGGTAGACGCGCAGTTCCTCGTCGCGCTCCTTGGTCACCTTGTCGGTGAGGGCGGACTCGATGTGGGAGTCGTGGCCGCGGACGGCGCGGACCGGGCCCTCGGCCTCGGTGAGGGCCTCGGCGAGCTCGCGGACGTCCTTGGCGGGGATGCCCAGGAGCTGCTCGGCCTCGGCGAGGGAGTGCCGGCGGCCGACCCAGAGCTCGCCCTGGCCGGACAGCCAGAACTCGCCGTTCTCACGGTTGGAGCGCGGCAGCAGGTAGATGGTGGCCGTGTGGCCGGTCTCCCCGGTGGGTTCCAGGACCAGCACGCCGTTCTCGGTCTGGTCGCCGGTGAGGTACGCGTACTCGGTGGAGGCGCGGAAGGGGTACTCGGTGTCGTTCGAGCGGGTCTTCAGACGGCCCGCGGGGACGACGAGGCGCTCGCCGGGGAAGCGCGCGGACAGTGCGGCGCGCCGGGCGGCGGTGTGCGCGGCCTGGGCGATGGGCTCCAGCCCGTGCAGCTCGGTGTCGGCCCAGCCCGTGCGCATGCTCTCCGCGAGTTCGTCGCTGACGCCCGGGTACAGACCGTTCTTGCGCTGCTTGTGCGTCTTCTTGGGCTGCTCTTCTTCCGGGGTCTCCGGGGTGAGCTCGTCAGCCACGTCTTCTCCTCAGCTACGACAGACACGGACCTGGGTGTGGACCTCGTCCATCGTATGTGCGACCGGAAGAAGCCCGGAGGGTCGTGTGCGCTATCGCACAAACAGCACCAAAGGCCTCAGCTCACTCGAATCGGGCGGCCAGGAGCACGATGTCCTCGGGGGCCTCGGCCGGATCCCCGTCGGGCAGCACCGTGCGCAGGACGTGGTCGCAGATCGCGGCCGGGTCGTCCCGGGCGCTACGGGGCACTCCGGCGGCCGCGGCGTGCAGCCGGGCGTAGGCCCGGTCCATGGGGTCGCCGGTGCGGCGCAGGAGCCCGTCGGTGTACAGCAGCACCGTTTCTCCCGGTGCGGGCTCGATCTCCACGCTCGGGGCCTCCCAGCAGGCCAGCATGCCGAGCGGTGCGGACAGCGAGGTCTCCACGTACTCGGTGCGGCGATCACCGATGAGCAGCGGCGGGGTGTGCCCGGCGCCCGCCAGGATGATCTTGCGCTGGGCCGGTTCGCAGTAGGCGAAGAGCGCGGTGGCCGCCCGGGCGGGCTCGGTCAGGCGCAGCAGCAGCTCCAGGTCCGACAGGACGGCGACGGGGTCCTCGCCCTCCATGACGGCGTAGGCGCGCAGCGATGCCCGCAGCCGGCCCATCGCGGCGACGGCGCTCGGGCCGGAGCCGGTCACCGAGCCGACGGCCAGCCCCAGGGCGCCCTCGGGCAGTGGCAGGGCGTCGTACCAGTCGCCTCCGCCGTGCGGGCCGGTGTGGTGGCGGGCGGCGAGCTGGACTCCCGGGACCCGCGGCAGCCGGCTGGGCAGCAGCTCCTCGGCGACGGTGGCCAGGCGCGAGCGGGAGCGCTCGACCTCCAGCATCCGGGCCAGGTGCTCGCAGGCGTGCCGGACGTAGAGCCCGGCGAGGTCGCGCTGGCGGTCGCTCGGCTCGGCCTGCTCGTCGTAGAGCCAGACGGCCGCGCCGAGCCGGCCGGTGGCTTCGGCGGTCAGCGGCAGCGCGTAGCTGGCGGCGTAGCCGAGGCGGGCCGCGACCTCGCGGTGGCGCGGGTCCACGGGAGCGGCGAAACCGCCGGTCCCGGCGGGGGCGCCCGGTTCGGGGAGCACCTCGGAGCCGCCCTGGGCGTCGGGGAGGCCGTCGAGGATGCGGCCGTAGGAGGTCGCGCTGCGCGGCACGGTCTCGATGTGGCCGAGGTCGGCGCGGCCGAGGCCCAGGCCGATCGTGGTGCTGGGCCCGAGGCCGTCGGAGGGTTCCAGGACGAGCAGTCCGCGGCGGGCGCCGACGAGGGCGGCTCCGGCCCGCAGGAACTCGTGGAGGGAGGAGTCGAGGTCATCGGCGCGGGCCAGGCGCTCGGTGAGCTCGTGGAGGGTGGTGAGGTCCGAGACCATTCCTGCGAGCCGGTCCTGGATCAGGCTGCCGGGGCCTGGCGGAGGGGCGGGCCGGGGGGTGCTCAGGGCGGGTGCGGGCGCCACAGTGTGCGGTGACGTGGTAACTGCTGGATCGATTCCAGCCACTTTCGGCAGATGCGGGGCGCTCATGGCGTCCGCCTTTCCACCTGGTGCGATTCGCCGAATAGCATCGCAAACCCCCAGACCGTGCTGCGCCGCCATCAAGGAATCCACATCTACACGCACACGTGGATCCATGTCCAGCATTGCCCAGGTGGGAATCCTGGTGTCCGTGGGACGGCAACTCACTGTCCAGCCAAGGCTAGAACTTGGCTGGAAAAAGCTGGAAGCCGACGGTTTTTGCGGTCGACTGGGCGGGCGTTCCAGAGAGCACGGGTACGTACTCCGCAGTGTCCGGGGTCAGTTGGCGCCGCCCGCACCTGTCGGGAACCGCCCGGCGCGGGCCGTCGTCCTTAGCGGCGGAAGCCGCTCCCGGTGCCGGCGCGGGTCGCGTTCCGCCCCCGCCGGGCGTTTGATGGACCCGATAAGAAAACTGCACGAACCGTGTGAACCTGCTTCAAGCGGACAGTGACGCGAAACGTGTACGTGTAGTGATGCACCTGTTACATGGTGTGATGTGGCCCTCGGCGTTCAACGGAAAGGAACGAGCGCTCATGCGCGAGATCCTCGGAAGGCGTCTCCAGCGGCTCCGCAAGCGCCTCCAGTCCCGGTCCCGGCCCCGGCGTTCCGCTGCCGGAGCGGGCCGCCCGCCCGCCCTCCTCGACGCGGCCCTCACCTGCGCCGCCGTGTGGCAGTGGCCCGTACTGCCCGGAGTCGGCCGGTCCGGCACGGACAGCTCGAAGTGCGCATGCCCCGACCCCGACTGCGTCGTCCCCGGCGCGCACCCCTTCGACCCGGGACTGCTCGCCGCCACCACCGACCCCCGGATGGTGACCTGGTGGTGGACCAACCGGCCCACCGCACCCGTCCTCCTGGCCACCGGCGGGGCCGCCCCGTGCGCGGTGAGCCTGCCGGCCGCCGCGGCGGCGCGGGCCCTCGTACGGCTGGACGCGCAGGGCATGCGGCTCGGCCCGGTGCTGGCCACGCCCACCCGCTGGTCGCTGCTGGTGGCCCCGTACTCGCTGGAACGGCTCGGCGAGCTCCTCTACGCGAAGGACCACGTCCCCTCGTCGCTGCGTTTCCACGGTGAGGGCGGCTACGTGCTCCTGCCGCCCTCCGCCGCGTCCAGCGGCGGGCAGGTGCGCTGGGAGCGCGAACCCGGGCTCCAACTGCTGTCGCGGAGCCAGTCCCGGCAGCGGCCGGCGGACGGCGCGAGGATCTGGCTGCCCGAGGTCGAGGCGGTCGTGGACGCACTGGTCGAGGCGAGCAGCGGAGCGCCCGGCGGCGGCAGCCGGCTGGCGTACTGACCTACGGGGCGGGCCGGCGTCGGCGGATCACTCGTACGGGTGCCAGCTGGGCCGGTTTCCAAGGGAATTGGGCGCGGGGATCTCCGTGCCCCATTCCCGCGTCGCTATCTTCGGCGAATGAATCTCCGCCTGATCGGTATCGGTGCCGGTGTGCTGATCATCTTGTCGCTCCCGCTCGCCGGGGCGATCGCGGGACCGGATTTCGCTGGTCAGGACGACGGAAAAGGCGGCGGCCTGTTCTCGACCCTCGGCCTCACGGAGCCATCGCGCCCATCGCCCGCGCCTGCGTCGCCCGAGTCTTCCCCGCCCTCGCCCCAGCAGCCCGGCCCGCCCGAGCAGGCCCGTACGGATTCCCGGTGCGGCCCCGAACTGTCCTCGCCGCACGGCGTGGAGGCCCAGACGTGCGTTCTGGAGGGGGAGGGCCGTACGTGGGGCCGCAGTTACTACCGGAACACGAGCGGCCGTCCACTGGACGCCGTGCTGACCGTGATGGGGCCGGCCGGGCGGACGGTGCAGATCCGGTGCACGGTCGGCGCGGGGGACGAGCCGGGGCTGTGTGAGACGCCGAGGGAGCTTTCGGCGGGTGAGCCGGACGACTACTCGGCTGTTGCGGAATTTGCAGTTCCGGATGATGAAGGTGCGCTGCTCCTGCGGTCCGGGAGCAACTCACCGGCACCGGGTGACGGTTGAGAACCGCCGAAAAACAAGGGCCCGGTCGCTGGCGACGGGGGATGCACCAGCGACCGGGCTACAAGAACCGTAACAAGAGATCGCCTGTTCGCAAATTCGATCTCTGAAATTCGGACATCGATTTGCAGGCGATTAGCGGGAGTTGTGACTCCGGTCACCGCGATCCCGCGTGCGTGCAGGTCAGCTGAGGGTCACCTGGCGGTTGGTGAGCCCGCCGCGCGCCCGGCGCTCCTCGGTGGTCAGCGGTGCGTCCGAGGCCAGGGCTCCGGCCAGGCGCTCCGCGAACTCGGCCGCGGGCTTCTCGACATCGTCGGCCGTGACTCCGGTGGGCAGGTCCCAGACCGGGACCATGAGGCCGTGTGCACGGAAGGAACCGACCAGTCGGGTGCCTTCGCCGAGCGAGGACGTGCCCGCGGCGTGCAGCCGGGCGAGGGCGTCGAGCAGCTTCTCCTCGGGGTGCGGCATGACCCAGCGCAGGTGGTTCTTCTCCGGGGTCTCGCACCAGTACGCCGCGTCCACGCCGGAGAGCTTGACCGTGGGAATGGCCGCTGCGTTGGCGCGTTCGAGCGAGGCGGCGATCTCGGGGGAGGCGCTCTGCGCGCTCTCCGATTCCGGAATCCAGAATTCGAAGCCGCTGTGCACAACCGGCTCGAAACCGCCGTCGGAGTCCAGGAGATCCTGAAGTCGGGGCCCCTCGGCGGGAACGCGGCGGGCCGGAACGGGAGTCCCCGGATCGGCTACGAGGGCACGCTCCAGGGTGTCGGCCATGTCGCGGCCGAGGTCCCCGGTGGAGGACTCGTTCTGCAGGCCGATCAGGACGGACCCGTCCTCGCGGCGCAGGGCCGGCCAGGCCATGGGCAGTACGGTCACCAGCGTGACCGAGGGAACGCCCTCGGGCAGGCCGCCCTTGAGGGACAGCGGGACGGTGGCGGCCGGTACGAGCTCGCGCAGCGCGACCCAGTCGCACTCGCCCGGCAGTCCCTCGAACGGGCGCTGCACGTGCTCGGTGACGGCGTGCGCGGCGGCTGCGCCGTGGCAGGCCTTGTATCGGCGCCCGGAGCCGCAGGGACAGGGCTCGCGAGCGCCCACCACCGGGATCTCACCGTTGTTGAGCTGCGGCTTTGCAGTCTTCGCTGCGGGGCGCTTCTTGGCCATCGTGGGTGTCTCCCGGTTGCGGCGGTACGGCGTCGTGTCTGGGCGCGAGCCTAGCCGTTCGTACCGCCGGAACCGGTGGGGTGCGGCCGGGAGCACGGTCGGCGTGCGCTCCCGGACGGCCGCCTGTGCGGATGACCGGTACTGCTGTCGGGGATCCCGTCGGACGCTCAGGGATCCAGGTCGTCGAAGGCGGTGCTGAAGTCGATCGCCGGGGGCGCAACGCGCGTAGCGAAATCCTCGTGCCGGGGCCCACAGGCAACGACCACCCATACGGTGACCTCACCCGCCGCTCCGTCCCGGACACCCCAGTCCTGGGCCAGCGCGCTGATGATGTTCAGCCCCCGGCCGCCCCGTGCGGTGACCGACGGCGTGGCCGGAACCGGGCGGGTGGGCCCGCCGCCGTCCGTGACCTCGACCGTGAGTCGTCCCGCCTTGTCGACGCGCCATGCGGCGCGTATCTCCCCGTCCCCGACTTCTCCCGCGCCCAGCGGTCTGCCATGTCGGCAGGCATTGCTGAGCAGTTCGGAAAGGATCAGAACGGCATCGTCCACGACCGTTTCGGACACCCCGCTGATGCGCAGTTGTTCACGCATGCGGTGTCTCGCTTCGCCCACGCCCGCAGGACCATGGCGTACGTCCATGCACGACGACGTGGGCACTTCCTGTGCCACCACCAACGCCACCCCCGGAACCTCCTTAGCCCCACGCATGGTCTGGATGCCCCAATGGCCTGGACCGGAAACCGCCGGGGCGGAGCACTCTGACGCATTCATGACGAACGAATGCGGAGTGGATGCGCCGGAGCACACCCCGTGACGCCCGGGTCGCGCGTGACGGGTGGGCAAATAGGGACGTCAGCGCCCTAGTTGTGACAGAACCTGTCGCGGCCTGTTCGTGATGATCGCTTCCACACCCAGATCAGCGCACAGCTGAACGTCTTCTGGCTCGTTCACGGTCCATACGTGCACGGAGTGCCCCGCACCCTGGAGCTTGCGGATGAAGCCGGGATGACTGCGCACGATGCGCATCCCCGGACCGGCGATCTTCACCCCGGCCGGCAGTCGCCCGTCCCGCATCCGGGGCGAGATGAACTGCATCAGGTACACGGTCGGGATCGTCGGCGCGGCCGCGCGCACCCGGTGCAGGGAGCGGGCCGAGAAGCTCATGACCCGGACCGGGTGAGGTCCCTCGGCGGGCGGTGCGTCCAGGCCGAACCGCTTGAGCAGGAAGAGGAGGCGCTCCTCCACCTGTCCGGCCCAGCGGGTCGGGTGCTTCGTCTCGATCGCGAGCTGCACCGGCCGCCCGGTGTCGGAGACCAGCTCCAGCAGCCGCTCCAGGGTGAGGACGGACGTGCGCTCCGGGTCCGCGTCCCAGTCGGGGGACTCCTCGCGGTCCTTCCAGGAGCCGAAGTCCAGGGCGGCGAGGTCCGCCAGCTCAAGGGCGGAGACGGCGCCGCGGCCGTTCGAGGTGCGGTTCACCCGGCGGTCGTGCACCAGGACGAGATGGCCGTCGGCGGTGAGCCGGACATCGCATTCGAGCGCGTCCGCGCCGTCCTCGATGGCCTTGCGGTAGGCGGCCAGGGTGTGCTCGGGGGCGTCCTCCGAGGCGCCGCGGTGGGCGACGACCTGGATGGGGCGCGGCATTGCGTGGGTCACCGGGTCATGGTGCCACCGCCGGGGGCCCGGGCGAAGGGGACGGGTACGACAGGTGCGTCCGAAATGTCGGATATAAAGGATGCCAGGAGATACACAGGTGCGGCTTACAGTGCTCTGACGGGCCATGGGAAAGGCTTTGCTCAGGAACTTGTGCGGCACGTCGAACGTTCAGTCGGACCGATATCGCCAGAGATTTCTGAAGCCGTGTGTGACGAGGAGAGAGCGCTGTGAGCACCGAGAACGAGGGCACCGCGGCCCACACGCCCCCCGCGGCCCCGTCAGCACCCCCTGCTCCGGCCTCCGAGACGCAGGCCCCGGCAGCGGCTCCGCAGCCGGCCGACGCACCCCCGGCGGCTGCTGCCCCCGCTGCCCCCGCTGTTTCTGCCGCGCCCGCTCCGGCCGGGCAGCCTGCCGCGCCTGCGGAGCCGGTGACGCAGCAGCTCCCGCCGACGCCCGTGCCGGGCGCCGAGCAGACCCAGCAGCTGCCGCCCACCCCTGCTGCCCCGCCCGCGCCGCCCGCCCAGGCCCCCGCCCCGGCCTATGCCCAGGCTCCTGCGCCGCACGATCCCGCTCCGCAGGGCCCGGCCCCGCACGGCGCCGAGGGCTGGCCGCCCCCGCCGCCCGCGGTGCCTGCGTACGGCGCCGGGGGCCACGGCGGCGGTGCCTGGGGCGCGCACCCGACCCCCGACGGCACCCCGCCGCCCAAGCGGAAGGGCAGGGGCGCTCTCATCGCGGGCGTGCTCGTGGCGGCCCTCCTCGCGGGCGGCATCGGCGGCGGCATCGGTTACTGGGCCGCGGACCGCAGCGACAACGGCAGTGGCTCGACCACGATCAGCGCCGCCACCCCCAAGGAGCTCAAGCGCGACGCCGGCTCCATCGCGGGCCTCGCCGCGGGCGCCCTGCCCAGCGTGGTCACCCTCGAGGCCTCGGCCGGCGACGGCGAGGCCGGCACCGGCACCGGCTTCGTCTACGACCAGCAGGGCCACATCCTCACCAACAACCACGTGGTCGCCTCCGCGGCCAACGGCGGCAAGCTCACCGCGACCTTCTCGGACGGCAAGAAGTACGAGGCCGAGGTGGTCGGCCGGGCCGAGGGCTACGACGTGGCCGTCCTCAAGCTGAAGAACCCGCCGGCGGGACTCAAGCCGCTGCCGCTCGGTGACTCCGAGAAGGTCGCCGTCGGCGACTCGACGATCGCGATCGGTGCCCCCTTCGGGCTGTCCAACACGGTCACCACCGGCATCGTCAGCGCGAAGAACCGTCCGGTCGCCTCCGGTGACGGCTCCGGCGGCAAGAACTCCTACATGAGCGCGCTCCAGACCGACGCCTCGATCAACCCGGGCAACTCCGGCGGCCCGCTCCTCGACGGCCGCGGCGCGGTCATCGGCATCAACTCCGCGATCCAGTCGGCGGGCAACGGCGGCTTCGGCGGTGGCCAGGCCGGTTCGATCGGCCTCGGCTTCGCCATCCCGATCAACCAGGCGAAGAACGTCGCGGAGTCCTTGATCAAGACCGGCAAGCCGGTCTACCCGGTGATCTCGGTCTCCGTGGACCTCCAGGCCAAGGCGGAGGGCGCGAAGATCTCCGAGCAGGGCGCGGCCGCCAACGAACTGGTCGACCCCAACGGTCCGGCCGGCAAGGCGGGCCTCAAGCCGGGTGACCTGATCACCGAGTTCGGCGGCAAGCCGGTCGACAGCGGCCCGAGCCTGATCAGCATGATCTGGACGTACAAGCCCGGCGACACGGTGAAGCTGACCTACCAGCGCGGCGGCAAGCCGACCACCGTGGACATCACGCTCGGCTCGCGGGTGGGCGACAAGTAGCTGCGCCAAGCAGCTGCCGTCAGTGCTGGCTTGTTGGGAGGGGCCGTAGGCGCGATTGTGCCTACGGCCCCTCCCAACGTCCGCTTATGCTTCTCCGGTGTTCGATTCCCGGCACATCCGGACCTTCCACGCGGTCGTCGCCTCCGGGTCCTATTCGGCGGCGGCCCGCGTCCTCGGGTACACCCAGCCCGCGATCACCCAGCAGATGAAGGCACTCGAACGTGCCGTCGGTACGCCCCTGTTCACCCGCCTCGGCCGCAGGATGCAGCTCACCGAGGCCGGGGAATCGCTCTCCCGGCACGCCGAGACCATCCTCGGCAGCCTGTCCGCCGCCGAGGCCCAGCTCAAGGCCTACGCCCGCCTGCGCACCGGACGGGTCAAGCTGTGCGGGTTTCCCAGCGCCAACGTCACGCTCGTCCCAGAGGCGCTCAGTGGCCTGGCCAAGGAGCATCCGGGGGTGCAGGTCGAACTGCTGGAGGGGGAGCCGCCGGATTCCCTGCGCAGGCTGGAGCGGGGGGAATGCGACATCACCCTGGCCTTCACCTATCCCGGGCTGCACGAGGACATCCCGGACGAGGTCACCGAGGTCAGGCTGCTCGAGGACCAGCTGACGGTGCTCCTGCCGACCGGGCATCCGCTGGCCCGAAGGCGGGCCGTGCACCTGGCCGACCTGGCCGAGGAACGCTGGATCGCGGGCTGCCCGCGCTGCCGGGCCAACCTGCTGCACGAGTGCGCCGAGCTGGGCTTCGTCCCCGACATCCGGTTCGCCACCGACGACAACCTGGTGGTGCAGAGCCTGGTGGCGCAGGGTCTGGGCGTGGCCATGATGCCCGCGCTCGTGCTGCCCTCCCTCTCCCTGAACCGGGTCTGCGGGCGCGCGCTCCAGCCTGCCGCGCGCCGCCACATATCCGCGTACGTCTACCGCGACCATCTGCGGGTCCCGGCTACGGCCGTGGTCCTCGACGCGCTGAAGCAGGTGGCCGCGAACCGCATCGGGTGCTGACCCTCCGGCCCGGCCCACCCCGGTCCTCCCCCTTCAATCCATAAGTTGTGCTTGGGATTTCGGGTAAGAACTGTCGTTGGACGTGATGGAACGACGGCAGGACGCTGCCGGTATGACCACCACGACACCGGCCCGCATCACCACGAGGACGGCTGGCCTCGTCCGGGAGATACGCACGGTCGTGGATCGGGGGCTGGCCCCCGATCTGACGGCCTACCTCGTCGGTGAGCGCGTGGCCCCTCACCTGGGGGCGCCCGATCTGCTCACGCCCGAACAGCGTGAGGGGTGGGCGGACCGCTACCGGCAGCACATCCTGCACACCGAGCCGGACGGCAGTTTCTCGGTGGTCGCGCTGGTGTGGCTGCCCGGTCAGGAGACCCCCATCCACGACCACGTCTCGTGGTGCGTGGCCGGGGTGCACGAGGGCGAGGAGAGCGAGCTCCGCTACCGGCTCGCCCCCGCCACGGCGGCAGCAGGTGCCCGGCTGGTGGCGACCGAGGAGGTGGTCAACGGCCCCGGCGACGTCTGCGGGTTCGCACCGCCCGGCGACATCCACAAGGTCCGCAACTCCTGCCGTACGACGGCGATCTCGATTCACGTCTACGGCGCCGACGTCGCCCGTCTGGGCAGCAGTATCCGCCGGGTCTACACGCTCCCGGCCCACTGATGGCCCTGCTGCACCGCCCCGGCACCCGGGTGCCACGGGCGGCGCGGGGGGTCCGTGTTTCACGTGAAACATCCTCTTCCTGGCCCGGGTTGGCGCTCGCGGCCGCGGGCGCTCTCCTGGCGTGGTGCGTGCACCGCATCGTCCCTGCCGTCCCTCTGTTGACGGCGTCTGTGGTCCTGGGCATCGCCGCGGCGCACCTTCCCGGCCTCCGGAGCCTCGTCCGCGGCTCCGCCCGTCCAGGCCTGTCCCTGGCGGGCCGGCGCCTCATGCGGGCGGGCATCGTCCTGCTGGGTCTCGGTCTGGGGCTGGACCAGGTGCTCCGGCTGGGCTGGGGCACGGTGGCGATGGTGGCCGGGGTGGTCGCTGCCACCTTCTGCGGCACCCTCTGGCTGGGCCGTAGGCTCAAACTGCCCGGCGACCAGCCCTTGTTGATCGCCACTGGCTACTCGATCTGCGGGGCCTCGGCGATCGGTGCGGTGAGCGAGGTCTCCGGCAGCGACGAGGAGGACGTGGCCGCCTCGGTGGCACTGGTGACCCTGTGCGGAACTCTGGCCATCGCGGTCCTCCCCCTGCTGCAAGGCCCGTTGGGACTCACCGACCCGGCCTTCGGCCGCTGGGTGGGGGCGAGCGTGCACGACGTCGGCCAGGTGGTGGCCACCGCGCAGACGGCGGGGCCGGACGCACTCGGCGAGGCGGTGCTGGTCAAGCTGATGCGCGTCGCGATGCTGGCGCCGCTGGTGGCCGCCGTGGCCCTCGCGGTACGGGCCCGGCGGCGCGGGGTGCGTACGGCCTCGGGGCGCCGGCCCGCTCCCGTACCGCTCTTCGTGGCCGGGTTCCTGGCCGCGGCTGCGGTACGGGCCACCGGCCTGCTGCCCGACGCGGCCCTGGAATGGGCCCACACGGGGCAGGAGGCCCTGCTGGCGGCCGCCCTGTTCGGCCTGGGCAGTGCGGTGCACCTGCCGACGCTGGCGCGCACCGGCGGGCGGGCCGCGCTGCTGGGGCTGGGCGCCTGGGCGGTGGTGGCCGGGGTCTCGTACGCGGGTGTACTGCTCACCGTATGACGCTGCGGAGGAAGGGAGTTGGCCAATTCCTGGCCGGAACCGACCGAACGTTCCGACTGCCCCCTGACATCGATGGGCTGCCGTGCCACTCTGCCCCCGCAAGCCGAACCGCCGGACTGCAGAACCACCGGACAACCCGACAACGGAACAGCCGATCCGCACCGACAGCTCTTCACCCCACCCTGCCCGGGACCGACAGGACGCCCGGGCCGGCAGAAGGAGTCATGCGTGAATCGTCATCGCAGGGCCATATCCGTCCTCGTGAGCACCGGCGCCCTGATCGCGGGTGCGCTGACGGCGGCCATCCCCTCGGCCGCCGCCGACGCCTCAGCCTCGTTCGGGCAGCAGCACACCCGGGGCTTCTGGACCGCTGACCGGATGCGCACCGCCGTACCGCTCGACGTCACGGCGGTCCCGGGAGCGGCCCGTACCCCGGTCGCCACCTCGGCGTCCCCCACCAGCATCCCCCCGACGGCCGCCGCGTCCCCCACGGCGTTCCCGCAGGCGGGAGGCGCCTGGACGGGTGGCGGCGCCGTGGTGAAGACCTCGGGCCGGGTCTTCTTCACCATGGGCGACCGGACCGCCTCCTGCTCGGGCGACTCGGTCACCAGCGCCAACGGCAGCACGGTCATCACGGCCGGCCACTGCGTGAAGTACCAGGGCGCCTGGCACACCAACTGGGTCTTCGTCCCTGCCTACAGCAACGGCAACGCCCCCTACGGCCAGTGGCCGGCCACCAAGACCTTTGCCACCGACCAGTGGGCCGCGAGCGAGGACATGAACATGGACGTCGGCCTCGCGGTCGTCGCCCCGCTGAACGGCCAGACGCTCACGCAGGCCGTCGGAGCCCAGGGCATCCTCTTCAACGGCGGCTACAACAAGAAGATGTACTCCTTCGGCTTCCCCGCGGCCGCCCCGTACGACGGCAGCAAGCTGGTCTACTGCAGCGGCAACAGCGGCAAGGACTTCCTGCTGACCAAGGACCACAGCCTGTCCTGCAACATGACCGGCGGCTCCAGCGGCGGCCCCTGGTTCCAGGACTTCAACGAGGCCACGGGCCTGGGCACCCAGGTCTCGGTGAACAGCTTCGGCTACACCTTCCTGCCGAACCGGATGTACGGCCCGTACTTCGGCAACGAGGCGAAGGCGGCCTACGACAAGGCCCAGACCTCCTGACCCCAGCCCCGCCCACGGCACCCCACCGCCCGGTACTCTGTACCGGCCAGGTGGGTTGCCCGAGCGGCCTAAGGGAACGGTCTTGAAAACCGTCGTGGCAGCGATGTCACCGTGGGTTCAAATCCCACACCCACCGCAGTTGAGCGGCCCCTGACCGAGATGACCGGTCGGGGGCCGTCTTCGTTCCGGTACGCCGTCGACGGCCCGGAAGATTTATTGCCGGTCGAAGCCCGTGCCGCGCCCGTAGATGACGGAGGCTTCACCCTTTCGACCAGGAGTACTGATGGCACCGCGCCACATCCCCCCGGCCACCACCCCCTCGCGGCCCGCGACGGGTCCGGGCACGTGCCCGGACCCGCTTCTCCCGCCGCTGGAGAAGGTGTCCGAAGGCGGCCGAGGCCCTGCCTGCCGCCCTGCCTCGTACCGCCGCGTACCCCATTCGGCGGCCGTCGCAGCCTTTCCGGACTCCCCGGGCGAGCTCCGCATGGACAAGGACATGGCGGTCTCGCTGGGGCTCTACAGCCTGTGCGGCTTGCTGCGGCTTTCCTCGAAGGAGCCCGAGGCCGACACGGACCTGACGCTCATGAGGAAGGTGGTCGGTGAGTGGCTCCTGATGCTCGCCCGCCATTGCAGGCCCAAGGAGGAGCACACGATCGTCCGTCTCGCACTCGGGGCGGCGCTCACCGCACGCGCCGGCGCCGTGCACGGCGACACGGACGCGGTGGACACCTTCAGCCGTACCTGGCTCGGACTCGCGCAGCCGGAGCGCTGGCGGGAGGCGGTGGAAATGGCGCTGCTCGGGGACTGGGTGTCCGCCCTCGGAGACGGCGCGGCCCCGGCCACGACGGTCGTTTCCCTGCTCAGACACGATGTGGAAACCGAGCACCGGCGCCTGCAGCCGCTCTGGGAACGCAGGGTGCAGGGCAGGCGCACGGCGCTGCTCGGCCAGCCGGTCGGCGGCACCTGGACGCTGGAGGACCTGCTCGTCGACCACCGGACCCCGGAGTCCCAGACACTGGCGGCCGAACGGTCCGACAGCCGCCTCGCCGTCGTCCTGCGCGCCCTGCACCCCGACGAGGAATCCACGGCCTGGACCTGGGCCGAGGACGGGGCCGGCTGGGACCGGGCCGCGGTAGCCGCAGGGCATCCGGCCTCGTACGGGGAACGGGTCCGCCGCAAGCTCAAGCGCCTCGGGACCCGGTACACCGTGCGCGCCCAAGCTGCCGTGGAGACGCAGGGTGGCGGGGCCCGGTGAGCCGCGACGGAGCCGGGCGCACCGTCCGGCTGCAGTTGCCCGGCCTTCCGGAGACCACAGCGGCAGTGAGCACCGGAACGGTCCTCACTGCGCTGCTCACCGGCGCAGTGCCGCCCGATTCGCGGCTGGTGTGGCCGCTCGTCGTCCTCGCCCTCGGCTTCCTGGCGTACGACATCGGGGTCCGGGCCGTCCGTCGCAGGGCCGAAAAAGCTGAGGAGAATCCAACGATTTAGGGCTCTTTAGGCCTTCTGAGTGGTGTTTGTCGGAAGATCGGCGCGCGTGGTGGGGGTCGTGCGGTTGCGACCACATCATGACGAATGTATGCAGATCCGCCCGTCGGAACATCGCGAAATGAGGCATCCCGTCATGGCACACCGCACCACCTTCACCTCGATCTGGACCGCCGTCCTCGCCGCTCTCGTGGCCCTCCTCGGAGCCTTCGGGTTCGGCGGGAAGGCTGCTCCGGCCGCCGCCTCCTTCTCCGCCCCCGCCGCTCCGGCTGCGGCCACCGGTGCGCGCCGGCAGGCGGTGACGGCCCGACGGACGTGGCGGGCGATGATGCGGGGCGGTTCGCTCCCGCCGACCATCAAGCAGCGGATCCGCGCCGAGGCCCACGGCAAGACCCCGTCCGTCCGCCGCTCGACCACTGCCGCGGCCATGGGGGCCGGTTCCGTATCGGCAGACCTGGACCTGACCGCAGCCGCTGTCGGAGCCCCTGTCGGAGCCGCCCGGGAAGTGCTGGCGCTTGCCGCGTAGTTCCGTAACACCTATCGGTCCAGGCAGCACGCGTACGGCATCACGAGCACGACGAAGAGCAGCAGCACGACAAAGAGCCCAGCGCAACGAAGAGCACGAGCACGACGAAGAGTGAGAGCGCCACGCAGAGATGCGAGCGCGACGAAGAGCACGAGCAGTACGAGCGGCACGAGCAGTACGAGCGATACGCGCAGGAGAAGCACGTCCAGGAACGGATTCAGGAGCAGGTCCGAAGACAGTTCAGACGCAGGCGCTCGAGCCCGGTCGGTCATGACCGTGGATCGCGCCGCACGGTGCCCCGGGGCGGGGCACGGATGGTTTGCCCCGGCGGGCGCCGGGGGCGCGCAGGGGGCGCGAAGCTTGGGATCGTAGGGCCGCAGGACCGGGAGACGGTGGGGTTCCCGGACGACGCGGCCCTTTTTGGCATGTCCGGACGAAGTGGTCTGGCGGAACGCTTCAGCGCTTGCGGGGCGCGGGTTTCGGCGGTTCGCGGAGTGCTGACCTGGGCCTTCGGGGGCGTGAATCAGGTTTATCCGATGTTGGTCATACTTGCGGGGGAATCGGGGACTCCGGGGTGGTTCGCCGGGGATTCGGTGGGCAACTCTGGTCTCGCGACGTCGTCAGCACACGCAACGACCGGGGCGGTCGGCCAACTGCCTTGGAAGAAGTCCCACTTCGGTTTTATGGAGGATTCAGACATGGCAAGCATCCGCACCGCCCGCGTCATCGCCGCCGTCGCCGCTCTCCCCCTCACCGCCGCCCTCTTCGGGGGAGTGGCGTCGGCCGACAACGGCTCCTTCGCGAACGACGGGTCGAATGCGAGCGTCGCCAGCATCATCGGCAGCGGCGTGGGCGGGAACAACAACGGGAACTCCTCCACCTCGCAGCAGGTGGCCACGGGCTCCGGCGCGTCCAACCAGAACAACACCGCGCAGGTCAACGGATCGGCCTTCACGGCCATCGACCAGTCCAACTCGCACGTGGCGGTGAACTTCTACCCCTGGTGGTAGCCGCGGTCCGAAACCGCTCGAACTCTTGAGGGCGCCTGTGCGACCGGACCGGCTGGGGTCCGGTAGCGCAGGCGCCCTCGCGCGCGTCCCCGGCCTGCCGGCCTGCCCGTCGCATCCTCGGGCGCTTTCCGACCTTGACATCACGGGTGAATCTGACGGACAGTCAGGTTCACTCGATGATGTGATGCCGGGAGGCCAGCGCCGTGCACCTCGCCCCGACCGAAGGCCAGTTGCGGCTCCGCGCCGAACTGCGGGAGTACTTCAGGGAACTACTGCCGGACGGAGTGCCCGAGGACCCGTCCGGCCAGCGCGAACTGCTGCGCCGCCTCGGCGCCGACGGACTGCTGGGGCTCGGCTGGCCGGTCGAGTACGGCGGCCAGGGCCGCGGCCCGGACGAGCAGTTCGTCTTCTTCGACGAGGCCTACCGGGCGGGCGCACCCGTTTCGATGGTCACGCTCAACACCGTCGGCCCGACCCTGATGAAGTACGGGACGCAGGCGCAGAAGGACTACTTCCTGCCCCGCATCCTCCGGGGCGACATCGTCTTCGCCATCGGCTACTCGGAGCCCGAGGCCGGCACCGACCTCGCCTCCCTGCGCACCCGAGCCGTACGCGACGGCGACGACTGGGTGATCGACGGGCAGAAGATATTCACCTCCAACGCCCAGAACGCGGACTGGATCTGGCTCGCCTGCCGCACCGACCCCGAGGCCCCCAAGCACAAGGGCATCTCGATCATCCTGGTGCCCACCGAAGCCGCCGGTTTCGCCTGGACCCCCATTCACACCGTCGGCGGGCTCACGACCACGGCGACGTACTACGACTCCATCCGCGTGCCCGCGGGCAACCTCGTCGGCCCCGAACACGGCGGCTGGGGCCTGATCACCAACCAGCTCAACCACGAGCGCGTGGCCCTCGCCGCCATCGGCATGCAGGCCGAGGACTTCTACGAGGCCGCGCTCGCCCATGCCCGCACCCCCGACCCGGACAACGGGGACCGGCCCGCCGACCGGCCTTGGGTTCAGTCCCGGCTGGCCGAGGCGTACGCCCGGCTGGCCGCCGTACGGCTGCTCAACTGGCGCCTCGTCCAGGACGTGGGCGGCGGCACTCTGGCGCCCGGCGACGCCAGCGGCGTGAAGTTCCTCGGCACCGAGTCCACCGTCGAGGTGTACCGGATGTGCCAGGAGGTGGTGGGCGAGGCGGGCCTGATCCGGGGCCCGGGGGCCGCCTCCTTCGAAGGGGGCGAGCTGGAGCGGATGAACCGGGCCGCGCAGATCAACACCTTCGGTGGCGGGGTCAGCGAGGTCCAGCGGGAGATCGTCGCCATGATGCGGCTCGGTATGAAAGGGAGGAAGCGATGACACCGGACGGGGCGGCCGGGGAGGCCCGGGGGGCGACCGGACCGGACGGGAGCGGAGAGGCGGAGAGCTTCCACACACTGCTGAAGGACTTCGAGGGCCGGCCCGCCGCCGTCGGGGGGCGCGGCAAGGATCCCGTCAACGCGGCGATGATCCGCCACTGGTGCGAAGCGATGGGCGATGCCAACCCGGCGTACACCGGGCCGGATGCCATTGCTCCGCCCACGATGCTCCAGGCCTGGACGATGGGCGGCCTCTCGGGGCACACGGACCGCTCCACCGCCTACGACGAACTCTCCGCCCTCCTGGACGACGCCGGATTCACCTCGGTGGTCGCCACCGACTGCGAGCAGGAGTACCTGCGACCGCTGCGCCCCGGCGACACGATCACCTTCGACGCCGTCATCGAGGCCGTGTCCCCCCGCAAGACGACCAAGCTGGGCACCGGGCACTTCGTGACGACCCGCATGGACGTCCACGCGAACGGCGAACTCTCCGGGACCCACCGCTTCAGGATCCTCAAGTACACCCCCGCCGCACCCCGGCCCGCGGCCGGCAAGCCCGCGCAGTCCAGGGCCCAGCGTCCCCGCCCGGTGGTCAACCGCGACAACCAGGGCTTCTGGGACGGAGTCAGGGACCACAGGCTGCTGATCCAGCGCTGCACCGCCTGCGCCACCCTCCGCTTCCCGTGGCTCCCGGGCTGCAACGCCTGCTCCTCGCCCGACTGGGACACCGTCGAGGCGTCCGGCGAAGCGACCGTGTTCAGTTACGTCGTCATGCACCACCCGCCCTTCCCGGCCTTCGACCCGCCCTACGCGGTCGCCCTCGTGGAGCTCGCCGAAGGCGTCCGGATGGTCACCAACATCACCGGCATCCCCTACGACAAGGTGCGCATCGGCATGCCCGTCCGGCTGGAGTTCCTGCGCGTCGACGACGACCTCGAACTGCCCGTCTTCCGCGGGGGAGAGGGCTGATGGACTTCCACCCGACCGAGGATCAGGCCGCTGCCGCCGGTCTCGCCGCGCGGATCTTCCGCGACCTGTCCACCCACGAACGCCTCGCCGCCACGGGCACCGGTACCGACACCGAGCTGTGGAAGGCCCTCACGACATCCGGTCTCATCGCCGCCGTCGAGGACATAGGCCTGCTCGGCCTGGTGCTGCTGCTGGAGGAACAGGGGCGCACCACCGCACAGGTCCCGTACGCCGCCACCTGCGCGTACGGCATCCTTCCCGTCGCCGCCCACGGGAGCGCCGAGCAGCGGGACCGACTGCTGCCCGCGCTCGCCACGGGCGAAGCGGTGGCCAGCGGAGCCTTCCCTGACCGCGGCCGGTTCAGGTCCGAGGGCGCCCGGATTACCGGTACGGCCCCCGCCGTGCCCTGGCTGCGCGACGCCACGCACGTGCTGGTCCCGGACACGGACCGCACGCTGTGGCTCGTACGGGTGGACGCGTCCGGCGTGCGGACGTCCCCCGTGGAGACCACCGCCCCCTGGTCGGCGGGCAGCCTGACCCTGACGGGCGCCGAGGCCGAACGCATCGGGTGCGCAGGCTCCGCCGTGAACGCCGTCCCGGATGCCTATGAGCACACGCTGGCCGTGGCGCGCACGGCCTTCGCCGGACTCCAGGCGGGCGTCTGTGCGGGCTCGCTCGCCCGGGCGGTCGAGTTCACCTCCACGCGCGAGCAGTTCGGCCGGCCGCTCTCCACCAACCAGGCGGTGATGCTGAGGGCCGCCGATGCCTACATGGACACGGAAGCCATCCGGGTCACCGCGTACGAGGCGGCCTGGCGCCTCGACCAGGGGCTTCCTGCACGCGAGCACGCACTCACGGCGGCCTGGTGGGCCTCGGAGGCGGGCAAACGGGTCGTGCACGCCGGCCAGCACCTGCACGGAGGGATGGGCGCCGACCTGGACCACCCCGTCCACCGGCACTTCCTGTGGGGGCGCCAGCTGGACGCGTACCTGGGCTGCGGCAGCGAGCTGCTGGCCGAACTGGGCGCCGTACTGGCGCAGGAGGGCTGAGCGATGGGATCCGGCGCGACGGAAGCGGACTCGGCGGGAACGGGCGGGACGGGAGCACACAGGACGGGAGCAGACGGGATGGCATCGGGAGGGGTGCGCGTCGGCGCGGAACTGGGCCCGCTGGAGATTCCGGTCACCCGCACCCTGATCGTCGCGGGCGCGATCGCCTCCCGCGACTACCAGGACGTTCACCACGACGCCGCCTTGGCCCGGGAGAAGGGCTCACCGGACGTCTTCATGAACATCCTGACCACCAACGGCCTGGTCGGCCGGTACGTCACCGACCGTCTCGGCCCCCACTGCGTGCTGCGCAAGGTGGCCATCCGCCTGGGCGCACCCAACTACCCGGGCGACACCATGACCCTGACCGGCACCGTCACCGGCCTCGACGGGGACACCGCCGAGATCCGCGTCGTCGGCACCAACGGCATCGGACACCACGTGACCGGAACCGTCACCGTCACCCTGGGGAGCGCCGCATGAGCGCCCGGACCCGTGACGGACTCGGCGGCCGGGCCGCCATCGCAGGCATCGGGGCGACCGAGTTCTCCAAAGACTCGGGCCGCAGCGAGCTCAAGCTCGCCGTCGAGGCCGTGCACGCCGCGCTCGACGACGCCGGGCTCGGCCCCGGCGACGTCGACGGCATGGTCACCTTCACGATGGACACCAGCCCGGAGATCACCGTCGCCCAGGCGGCGGGCATCGGAGACCTGTCCTTCTTCTCCCGCATCCACTACGGAGGCGGAGCAGCCTGCGCCACCGTGCAGCAGGCGGCGCTGGCCGTCGCCACCGGGGTGGCGGAGGTGGTGGTCTGCTACCGCGCCTTCAACGAGCGTTCCGGCCGCCGCTTCGGCTCGGGAGTGCAGCAGCGCGAGCCCTCGGCCGAGGGGGCGGCGCTCGGCTGGTCCCTGCCCTGGGGCCTGCTGACCCCGGCGTCCTGGGTGGCCATGGCCGCTCAGCGCTACCTGCACACCTACAACCTCACCCCGGAGGCCTTCGGGCACGTTGCGGTCACCGACCGCCGGTACGCCGCGACCAACCCCGCCGCGTACTTCTACGGCCAGCCCATCACCCTCGCCGACCACTCCGCCTCGCGCTGGATCGTCGAACCGCTGCGGCTGCTGGACTGCTGCCAGGAGACGGACGGCGGTCAGGCCATCGTCGTCACCACGACCGAGCGGGCCCGGGACCTGAGGCGGGCACCCGTGGTGATCACCGCAGCCGCACAGGGCGCGGGGCGCCGGCAGGAGGGCATGACCTCCTTCTACCGCGACGGGCTCACCGGACTGCCGGAGATGGACGTGGTCGCGCGCCAGCTGTGGCGGACCAGCGGGCTGCGGCCCTCGGACATCGACGTCGCCATCCTCTACGACCACTTCACCCCGTTCGTGCTCATGCAACTGGAGGAGTTCGGGTTCTGTGCCCCCGGCGAAGCCGCCGATTTCGTGGCCGCGGACGCGCTGCCGTTCAACACCCATGGCGGCCAGCTCGGCGAGGCGTACCTGCACGGCATGAACGGCATCGCCGAGGCCGTTCGGCAGCTGCGCGGTGCCTCCGTCAACCAGGTGGCGGGCGCCGCGCACGCCCTGGTCACAGCCGGTACCGGGGTACCGACCTCCGGACTCGTCCTCGGCGTCGAACGCTGAGGTCAGGGCCGCTGCACGGGCTGCGCGGGGTCCGCCGGTCGGCCCCGCCTCCTCCACCTACAGGAGGTGAGGCCCGCGTCGGTCCTACAACCTGAGACGGATCCGGCTTCAGCACTTGCGGGCGATTCCAGGCCGGGCGTGCGCTCCTAGCGTGGACACATGACCACGCCTGTGTGCCCGCTCGCCTCGAATCCGACGCCGTACCCGTCGTTCTCGGCGTACGTCCGGACCCGCGGCACGGTCCTGATGCGCACCGCGCGCTCGCTCACGGCCAATCCGTGCGATGCCGAGGACCTGCTCCAGACCGCCCTCACCAAGACGTACGTCGCCTGGGACCGGATCGAGGACCACCGCGCCCTGGACGGTTACGTCCGGCGGACCCTGGTCAACACGCGCACCTCCCAGTGGCGCAAGCGCAAGGTCGACGAGTTCTCCTGCGAGGAGATCCCGGAGGCCGAGGAGACGCCGACCGCCGACCCCGCCGAGGCGCAGGCGCTGCGCGACGCGATGTGGCGTGCGGTGACCCGGCTGCCCGACCGGCAGCGGGCCATGGTCGTCCTGCGCTACTACGAGGACCTGAGCGAGGTGCAGACCGCCGAACTGCTCGGGGTCTCGGTCGGCACGGTCAAGAGCGCCGTCTCTCGTGCGCTCGGCAAGCTCCGCGAGGACCCGGAGCTCCTTCCCGTGCGCTGAGCCGCTGCGGCATTCGGTGTTTCACGTGAAACACCGCCCGGACCCACCTGAACCGGAGCACACCCGCCCGCCGCCGGATGTTTCACGTGAAACACGGGCCGGTTCTACTCCTGGGTAGTGACATGCCGACCGGTACGTGCGCAGAATCGGCAGCATCCGTAGCCGCCGCAGCGCCGCAGCGCTCACCGGGAGGACGCTTTGCTGAGCACCATGCAGGACGTACCGCTCCTCGTCACCCGCATACTCCAGCACGGGATGACGATCCACGGGAAGTCCCAGGTCACCACCTGGACCGGGGAGGCCGAGCCGCATCGCCGCAGCTTCGCCGAGATCGGTACCCGCGCCACCCGCCTCGCCAACGCCTTGCGCGACGAGTTCGGAGTCCAGCAGGGCGACCGGGTCGCCACGCTCATGTGGAACAACTCCGAGCACGTCGAGGCGTACTTCGCGATCCCCTCCATGGGCGCGGTCCTGCACACGCTCAATCTCCGCCTGCCCCCGGAGCAGCTGGTCTTCATCGTCAACCACGCCGCCGACCGGGTGGTGCTGGTCAACGGCACACTGCTGCCCCTGCTCGTGCCGCTGCTGCCGCACCTGCCGACCGTCGAGCACGTGGTCGTCGCCGGCATCGGCGACCGCTCGGCGCTCGAGGGCCTGGACGTGCGGGTCCACGACTACGAGGAGCTCCTCGAAGGCCGCTCCGACAGCTACGACTGGCCCGATCTGGACGAACGCCAGGCGGCCGCGATGTGCTACACCTCCGGCACCACCGGAGACCCCAAGGGCGTCGTCTACTCCCACCGGTCGATCTACCTGCACTCCATGCAGGTCAACATGGCCGAGTCGATGGGTCTGACCGCCGCGGACACCAGCCTGGTCGTGGTCCCGCAGTTCCACGTGAACGCGTGGGGCCTGCCGCACGCCACGTTCATGACCGGCATCAACATGCTGATGCCGGACCGCTTCCTGCAGCCCGCACCGCTCGCCGAGATGATCGAGCGGGAGAAGCCCTCGCACGCCGCGGCCGTCCCCACCATCTGGCAGGGACTGCTGGCCGAGGTCACCGCGAACCCCCGTGACCTGACCTCGATGAAGCAGGTCACGATCGGCGGCGCGGCCTGTCCGCCCTCCCTGATGGAGGCCTACGACAAGCTCGGCGTCCGCCTCTGTCACGCCTGGGGCATGACCGAGACCTCCCCGCTGGGCACCATGGCGCACCCGCCGGCCGGCCTGACCGCCGAGGAGGAGTGGCCGTACCGGATCACCCAGGGCCGTTTCCCGGCGGGCGTGGAGGCCCGCCTGGTCGGTCCCGACGGCAGCTTCCTGCCCTGGGACGGCGAGTCCGCGGGCGAGCTGGAGGTGCGCGGCACCTGGATCGCGGGTGCCTACTACGGCGGCGCGTCCGGCGAACCCTTCCGGCCCGAGGACAAGTTCAGCGCGGACGGCTGGCTCAAGACCGGCGACGTCGGGGTCATCAGCTCCGACGGGTACCTCACGCTGACGGACCGGGCCAAGGACGTCATCAAGTCCGGCGGTGAGTGGATTTCCAGCGTGGAGCTGGAGAACGCGCTGATGGCGCACCCCGAGGTCGCCGAGGCTGCCGTCGTCGCCGTCCCCGACGACAAGTGGGGCGAGCGTCCGCTGGCCACCGTCGTCCTCAAGGAGGGGGCGACCGTGGACTACGAGGGACTGCGCGCCTTCCTCGCCCAGTCGATCGCCAAGTGGCAGCTGCCGGAGCGCTGGACGGTCATCGCATCGGTGCCGAAGACGAGCGTGGGCAAGTTCGACAAGAAGGTGATCCGCAAGCAGTACGCGGACGGGGCCCTGGACGTCACGAAGCTCGACTGACCCGGCCCGGAGGTCTCAGCCCCTGGTGAGCCACGGCCGCAGCAGCTTGCTGACGGCGGGCATGGCCACGTAGGTCATCAGGGTGCTGAAGACGACGGCGAAAGCGGCCGTCCGCAGGACGAAGTGCAGATCCACCAGGTACGGCCCGAGCAGCGCGTTGCCGGCGAGTGAGATCGGGAAGATGGCCAGCCCCGAGCTGATCACCATCTTCCATCGCGGCGGCGCGGGCCGGGTCGTACCCGGCTTGGCGAACCACGTCTCCATGCCGTGCAGCTCCCGGCGGGCTATCTCCGTGTGGTGGTGGCCGAGGCAGTTCGAGAACCACTGCGCCCGCTCCGCGGAGTCCTGCCAGCGCTGGAACGCCGCCTGATTGCGGAACCGGTGGACCAGGAACCACGGTTCGCCCTCGGACGCAGGGCGGAACAGCCCGTACCCGAGGTGGTCGGGGAAGCCCGCGGCCGTTTCCAGGATCCCGTGGGCCCAGGCCTCGAAGTTCTCCTCGTGCCCCGGCTCCACCTTCCGGGCGATCAGCAGGTTCACCTCCCCGTTGTCGGCGGGTACGGTCTGCTCGCTCGCGTTGATGATGGCCATCGGGCCAGGATTACTAGTTGGTGCCGATCTTGGCCAGCAGGTCCACGATGCGGCCCTGCACGTCCGTCGTGGTGGCCCGTTCGGCGAGGAAGAGCACGCTCTCGCCGGAGGCCAGCCGCGGCAGCTCGGCCGGGTCGATGCCGGCCGTCGTGTAGACGACCAGCGGGGTGCGGTTCAGCTGCCCGTTGGCGCGCAGCCAGTCCACGATCCCGGCACGCCGACGGCGTACCTGCATCAGGTCCATGACCACCAGGTTGGGCCGCATCCTCGTGGCCAGCTCCACGGCGTCGGTGTCCGCTCCGGCCCGGGCGACCTGAAGACCGCGCCGCTCCAGCGCGGCCGTCAGCGCGGTGGCGATCTCCTCGTGCTCCTCGATCAGCAGGACCCGGGACGGGTGCTGCTCGCTGTCGCGCGGCGCGAGCGCCTTGAGGAGGACGGCCGGATCGGCCCCGTACGCCGCCTCGCGCGTGGCGTGCCCCAGACCGGCCGTGACCAGTACGGGGACCTCCGCGGCCACGGCGGCCTGACGCAGGGACTGGAGCGCGGTCCGGGTGATGGGCCCGGTCAGCGGATCCACGAACAGCGCGGCGGGGAACGCGGCGATCTGCGCGTCCACCTCCTCGCGGGAGTGCACGATCACCGGGCGGTAGCCGCGGTCGCTGAGCGCCTGCTGCGTCTGCACGTCGGGTGCCGGCCACACCAGGAGCCGGCGCGGGTTGTCCAGGGGCTCCGGCGGGAGTTCGTCGTCCACCGGGCGCGGTACGGGCCGGTTGACCACCTCTACGGCCCCGCCGGGACCGTCCAGCGGCTCCGGACCCTCGTCGGAGCCCGCCTCCGGAGCTCCTATGGCGAAGGCCCGGCCCTGGGGCGCGGGCTCGGCGAGCCGGCGGCGGCGGCCGGACCCCGATCCGCCCGTGCCGCCCGAGCCACCCGGGTCCACGGAGATGCCCTGTCCGAGGGTGCCGAGGGCGCGCACGCTGATCGGCTGGCCGGGCTGGCCCTCCGCCGGGGCGTCCTGCGGCTGCCGGGCCCCGGGCACCGCGACCTGGCCGGAGGAGTCGTCGTCCTCGGGAGCCGTCCGCGCCGAGGGGACCGGCCACGCCGGAGTGGCGGGCAGCGCCCGACGCCGCCCGGTCGGGTGCGCCGCATCCGTGGAGTCCGCTGCTTCCGCGGCGGGCTGCGTCACGGGCTGTGCGGCGGTCTCGCTCTCCCCGCCGGGCGCACCGAGCACCCGGCGCCCACGGCGACCGCCGGGGCCGTCGGAGTCCGCCTCGGCCTCGGCGGGAGCGGGAGCCGGTCCTGCCATGGCGTGCGCCTGCGGGGCCGCAGGAGCGGGGGTCGGTCCCGCGGGCAGCGCGAAACCGCCCTCGGGAGCGATCTGCCGGACGGGTGCCTGGGCGGGCGCGGGCGTCGGCCCCAGCCCGGTCGCCGGTACGGGGCCCCCGGGCTGCGCCGGGGCGGCCGGGCCGAGAGCCCGTCGCCGTCCGGCGGGGTGCTCGGTCACCGGGACCGTCGGCACGGTGGGTACGGGAGGCAGGGCGGGCATGCCGGTGCCCTGCGGGGGCACGGGCCGCCCGGCCCCGCCCTGACCGCCCTCGCCGCTGCCGTCACCGTCCCGGCCCCGGCGGCGTCCGGTACCGAGCCCCGCCGGATTCACCGGGGACTGGGCCAGACCCGATCCCGGGTCGGTGTCGTCGGAGCCCGCCTCGCCCCCTCGCCGCCGTCCGGAGGGCAGCGCCAGTGCGCCCGCGCCGCCCTCGGCCGCCTTGGCGGCCCCCGGTCCGCCGGGAACCTCGTCGTCCAGGAAGGCGTCGACCCCGCGCCGCGCGCGCCGGCCGCCGGAGACCTTCCCCGCGGGGGCCGCGTCGGACTCGGCGGCGTCGCCCGGCGGCTTCTGCTCGGGCTCCGGCAGGGTCACCGTCCCGGCTCCCGCACCCAGCGGCAGCTCCAGCACGTACGCGCCGCCGGGCGCGCCCGGTACCTCCACGGTCTGCAGCACGCCGCCGTGCGCGGCCACGATCCCCCGCACGATCGGCTCGTGCACCGGGTTCCCGCCCTCGTAAGGCCCCCGGACCTCGATCCGTACGACGTCACCGCGCTGCGCGGCCGCCACCACGATCGTCGAGTCGCTGTAGCCGCTGCCCTGACGTGTCTTGCCGGTGGCGTCCACCCCGGCGACGTCCGCGACCAGGTGCGCGAGCGCGGTCGCGATGCGGTCGGCGTCCACCTCGGCCTCGATCGTCGGGGCGTGGACGGCGAACTGCGCACGCCCCGGGCCGATCAGCTCGACCGCGCCGTCGACACCGGCGGTGACGACACCGTTGATCAGGACCTTCTTCTTCCTGAGCCGGTCGCTGCCCGCGTCCAGCCGCTGGAAGCCGAGCACGTTGTCCACGAGCGTGGTCATCCGGGAGTATCCGGCGGCCAGGTGGTGCAGCAGTTGGTTCGCCTCGGGCCACAGCTGTCCCGCGTCATCGGCGGCGAGCGTCGCCAGCTCCCCGCGCAGCTCCTCCAGCGGCCCGCGCAGCGATTCGCCGAGGACGGCCAGCAGCTGTGCGTGGCGGGCGGCGAGCGCGTCGTAGGGCCGCCGGTCGGTGAAGGTCATGACGGCGCCGACGAGCTGCTCCCCGTCCCGTACGGGCGAAGTGGTCAGGTCGACGGCCACCGGCTGGCCGGCCTTGTTCCAGAGCACCTGGCCGCGCACGCGGTGCTTGCGTCCGCTGCGCAGGGTGTCGGCGAGCGGGGACTCCTCGAAGGGGAACGGCGAGCCGTCGGCGCGCGAGTGCTGGACGAGGCCGTGCAGTTCGCGGTTGCCGAGATCGGTGGCGCGGTAGCCGAGGATCTGCGCGGCGGCCGGATTGACCAGCACCACACGTCCGTCTGTGTCCGTGCCGACGACGCCCTCGGCGGCGGCCCGCAGGATCATCTCCGTCTGGCGCTGCGAGCGGGCCAGCTCGGCCTCGGTGTCCACCGTCTGGGAGAGGTCCCGTACGACGAGCATCAGCAGCTCGTCACCGGTGTAGGAAGGCTGCGGCTCCCGGTAGGCGTCGCGGCCGTCGAGATGGGCGCTGGTGACCTCGACGGGGAACTCGCTGCCGTCGGTCCGGCGGGCGACCATCCGCGCGGGCTTGGCCCGGCCTCCGTCGTCCTCGCCGGGCCGGCGCATCGAGCCGGGGATCAGCTTGGAGTCGAACTCGGGCAGGAGGTCGAGCACGCCCCGGCCGACGAGCCCCGTGCCGGGACTCTCCATGACCTCGAGGGCGATCGAATTCGCGTTGACGACAGTGCCGTTGGCGTTGACGAGCAACAGCGCGTCCGGAAGAGCGTCGAGTATTGCTGCGAGGCGAGCAGCGCCTCGGGATGGCCTGCTGCTCACGACGAGCTTCCTCCCTGACCACAACTACCGGCAAGTCACGGGAGGAGTCTAAGGCCACAGCCCCGCGGCGGTAGGGCGGATGCGGTGCGGATACCGCCCTGGCCGCGCATCCTCCCAGGTCAGGAACGCCCTGGCGGAAGCAGAGGTTCCAACTCGTCCCAGCGGTTGATCTCGCATCCGTTGGTCCGCCGGAAGGTGGCGTCCACCTTGCGTCCGTCCCAGGTTCCGGTGATCCGGGCGGTCGCCGGACCCCCGTGCTGGAGGCTGCAGGCCTGCCGGTCGGAGACGGGGGCGAAGGGGTCCTTCCTCTCCTTGGTCAGCTGGTCCAGCCGGGCGCAGGACTCCACCTTCCAGGGGTGGTCACCGCCCACCGGATCGCACTCCAGCCGGTACTCCCGGTCCAGCCGGGGGTTGCCCGTGGCGGACATGGCGATGGTGAGGCGGTCGGGGGTCTCCAGCAGCTCTCCGAGCCGGCTCAGCGGTGGCAGTGGCCCGGCAGCCGCGGCGGCGAGGGCTGAGGTGACGGCGAAGGCGGCGAGACGCAGCATGAGGCACTCCAGGTCGTCCGTACGTCGTACGCGGTGCCCAACGACGGGCGTCCGCCTACGTTGCGTCCCGGGGGCATTAAGGCTTTGCTCTCCGCCCGCTCGTCCTAGTACCGTGGGAGCGGATTGGTGACCGGCCCTGCGCCTGTGTCATCATCTGCACGCACCTTCGTACGCGAGGGTGTGCTGGAGGCGTCGCCTAGTCCGGTCTATGGCGCCGCACTGCTAATGCGGTTTGGGGCTTACCCCCCATCGAGGGTTCAAATCCCTCCGCCTCCGCACTTCACGAAGCCCCGGTCCGTATGGACCGGGGCTTCGGTGCGTTTCCGGCCCGGCTGCGACCTGTGTACGACCCAGGGCGCCTGGCCGGACCCAACTGGACGATCTTCTTCCAGGCCGTTTCCGCAGGTCAGCGGTGGTTTAGCTAATGGATTTCGCGTCCCGGCGAGGTCCATGTATTGTTGTTCTCGCAAGGCCAACGGGGCGCAAAACCCCAGCAAGCCAAGCACTCGTAGCTTAACGGATAGAGCATCTGACTACGGATCAGAAGGTTGCAGGTTCGAATCCTGCCGAGTGCACAGCAGACCAGAGGCCCCGGACGAAAGTCCGGGGCCTCTGGCGTTTTCCCGCACCGGGTGACCGGTTCGTGATTCGCTCCTGCGGGGCCGGCCCACTCATGTGGCCCTCCCGCCCCGCGCATGCGAGGAGCAGAGAGTGACCGTCCACCTCGCGGAGCCGCTGACCGGCGAGCTCCCCGTCCCCGAACGTGTCTGGTACGCGTCGTACGGCTCCAACATGCACATGGACCGGCTGACCGCGTACCTCGCGGGAGGGACGCCGCCCGGCGCGACGCGGACGTATCCGGGGTGCCGGGACCACCGGGCGCCGGAGCGTTCCCTCGCCGTCGAACTCGCCGGGTGCCTCTACTTCGCGACGGAGTCCCCCGTGTGGACCGGCGGCAGGGGCTTCTACGACCCGGAGGCGCCCGGGCGTATGAGGGCGCGCGCCCATCTGGTGACCGTGGGCCAGCTGTCGGACGTGGCGGCGCAGGAGATGTACCGGGAGCCGGGGGCGGACGTCGACCTGACCAGGGCGCTGTGTGAGGGGCGCGACCGATTGGGTGCGGGCCGGTACGAGACGCTCATCTGCCCGGGGACGATCGAGGGGATCCCCGTGCTGACCTTCACCGCGCCGTGGAGCTCCCGGGAGGTCGATCCGCTCATGCCGTCGGCCGCGTACCTGAGGTACCTGGCCGGGGGGCTGCTGGAATCGGGTCCTTGGGCAGAGCGGGACATCGCCGACTACCTGGCGTCCTGCCCGGGGGCGGCTGGGAACTGGACCTCGGACCAGGTGCTGGAGCTGCTCACGGGGGGCTGATCGCGCGGGGGCTGTCAGCCGCGCGCGATGGTGCCGGGCGGGTCTCCTCCTTGGTGGGGAGGGGGTCCCCCGGAGGTTGTCAGGGGTGATCTGGCTCTGTGGGGTGACGTGGACCAGCGGGGGGCCTGGCTAGTGTTTCGGGAGATGGACCGAAGCTGAGGAAGAGGGGGCTCCCATGGGGCTGTTCGGGAATGCGCACACCGTCGACCAGGCGTCGGCGCAGCGGGACTACGCGCGGCTGCTGGGGCACGGGGAGCAGGTGCATGCGGCGTACGTGCTGATCCGGGACACGATCCTGTTCACGGACCGGCGGCTGGTCTTCGTCGACAAGCAGGGGATCACGGGCAAGAAGGTGGAGTACCACTCCGTCCCGTACCGGAGCATCACGCACTTCTCCGTCGAGACTGCGGGGCACTTCGATCTCGATGCCGAGCTCAAGATCTGGATATCCGGCAGTGCGACGCCCCTGGAGAAGACCTTCACCAAGGGCGTCGACATCTACGAGGTCCAGGCGATCCTGACGCAGTTCGTCGCCCGCTAGCGGACCCGGGGGAGGCCGGTCACCGACATCACCAGGGAGTAGAGGGAGGTGGTGGCGGTGATGAACAGGCGGTTGTTCTTGGGGCCGCCGAAGGCGATGTTCGAGACGGGTTCGGGGACGCGGACGCGGCCGGTCAAGGTGCCGTCCTGGGCGTAGCAGTGGACGCCGGAGGCCATCGCGGCCGCCCACAGGCGCCCTTGGTCGTCGAAGCGGATGTTGTCGACCGAGGGGCAGTCGGTGAAGACCCGGTCGCCGGTCAGGGAGCCGTCGTCGGTGACCTTGAAGGCGCGGATGTGGCCGGCCCGGGTGTCCGCCGCGTAGAGCTCGCTCTCGTCGGGGGAGAAGGCGAGGCCGTTCGGGCCGAGGAAGCCGTCTGCCACCATGCGGACCGCGCCGGTGGCGGGGTCGGCCCGGTAGAGGTTGCAGGCGCCGATCTCGCTGGGTGCGCGCAGGCCCTCGTAGTCGCTGGTGATGCCGAAGTCCGGGTCGGAGAACCAGACCGAGCCGTCGGAGTGGACCACGGCGTCGTTCGGGCTGTTGAGCCGCTTGCCGTCGAAGCGGTCGGCGATGACGGTGAGGGTGCCGTCCGGCTCGGTGCGGGTGACGCGCCGGTTGCCCTGCTCGCAGGTGATCAGGCGGCCTTCGCGGTCCAGGGTGTTGCCGTTGGGGTGGCCGGCCGGGGAGCGGAAGACGGAGACGGCTCCGGTGGCCTCGTCCCAGCGCAGCATCCGGTCGTTGGGGATGTCGCTCCACACCAGCTGCCGCCAGGCCGGCAGGTAGAGCGGCCCTTCGGCCCAGCGGCAGTCGTCGTACAGCCGGTCCAGGCGGGCGTCGCCGTTGGCGCAGCGTCCGGTACGGAACCGGTCGTCCAGAATCTCGTACAAGGTGAGATCGGCTATGCCAAACATCGTTCCCCCTGAGAGTATTTAGCCGAAGCTTGTTCGGTGTGATGGTGAGATTGCCGGATCGGGTACCTTCCTCGCAAGAGCCAACGGGCTCATGAGAGGAAGATCGCGTGGACGACATCGACCGGGCGCTGGTCCTGCGCCTGCAGGAGGACGCGGGTCAGTCGTACGCCGCTCTCGGCACCGCCGTCGGGCTCTCGGCCGGAGCCACCCATGAGCGGGTGCGCAAGCTGCGCGAGCGCGGGGTCATCCTGCGGACCACCGTCGACGTGGACCCGGCCGCGGTCGGGAGCGGGGTCCTCGCCTATGTGATGGTCGATTCCAACGCCTGGATGGGCGAGTCCGCTGGGGCCTTCGAGGCGATCCCGGAGATCCAGGAGGCGCACATCATCGCGGGCAGTGCCTCGGTGCTGGTGAAGGTGCGTACGGCCTCCACCGGGCAGTTGCAGGACGTCCTGCGCCGCCTCTACGCCATCGACGGGGTCAGTGGGACGCATGCCACCGTCGTCCTGGAGACCTTCTTCGAGCGGCCGCTCCCGCTGTGAGCTGGTGGTGCACCGGGATCCGGTGGCAGGGAGGCCGGCCCGCCATCGGGTGGCTCGGTGAGGGGCGCGAGGAGCGGGCGAGCGTGCTCACGTACGGCCGGCAGCTGGCCTTCGTCGCGCGCGGCGAGCGGCACTGCCTCGGCGTACGGCGGGCCGGCAAGCGCACCGCCTGTCCCACGGCCGCAGCCGTGCCCGCCCGGGCCGGGAACGCGCAGTGCCCCGAATGCGCCCGCCTGGACCGGTCGTTCTCGGTGGCCGCCGACACCAACGCGGCGGATCCGCGCACCTACCGGGTGTACCTGGCCTGGTTCGGGCCCGGCATGGTCAAGGTCGGCATCACCGCCGAGGAGCGGGGGCCGGCCCGGCTGCTGGAGCAGGGTGCGGTGACCTGGACGTGGCTGGGGCGCGGGCCGCTGATGGCCGCCCGCCGTACCGAGGAACTGCTGCGGGCGGCCCTCGGCGTGCCCGACCGGATCGCCTACGCCCGTAAGCGGGCCGTACGGGGACACCTGCCGGCCGCGTCCGGACGGGCCCGGGAGGTCGCCGAGCTGCACGCCCGGGCGGGTGCGCTGGCGGGGTGGCCGGAGTCGCTGGAGCGGCTGGAGTGCGAGATCACCGACCATGCCGAGCCGTTCGGGCTGGACGGACTGCCCCTGCCCGCCCGGGTGATCGCGCACATGGTGCCCGGCGGAGCGGTGGCGGGGCAGCTGGTGGGTGCGGCCGGGCCCGATCTGCACTTCGCGGACGGGCTAGTGGTCGACACCCGGCTGCTGGCCGGCTGGGAACTCCTGGCTCCCGGGGACGAACCGGTCACCGCGGTCCCCGTGGCGGAGATCCCCTCGGTCGGTACGACGGACGGGCAGGAAGGGCTGTTCTGAGCGGTCCGGGCGGGCGGGAGACGGCCGGGCAAGGTCAAATCTTGGATCCCTTCGGGCGTGAGGGCCGGATTCCTGTGGACAGGCCGGGGGCGCGCCGCTGAGGGTGGTGGTCATGAGCATCCAGCCCGTACAGGCATTCGAACCGCCGTACCTGATGGCGGTCTTCACCAGCGTGCGCACCTCTGAGGACGCAGACAGCGGCTACCTGGAGACGCTCGCCCGGATGGGCGAGATCGTCCGCGCGAACCCGGGCTTCCTCGGCTACGAGTCCGCGCGCAACCCCGGCGGCCTGGGCATCACCGTCGCCTACTTCCGCGACCACGCCTCCCTCACGCAGTGGCGGGAGGACCTGGAGCACCAGGCGGCCATGAAGGCGGGCCGCGCCCAGTGGTACGAGAGCTACACCCTGCACGTCGCGACCGTCGAGCGGAGCCACGGCTTTGTCCGCAACGGCTGAGGCGGTCCGCGCCTTCCGGGAACGGCTCGCACTGCCCGGACTGGTCGACGTGCACACCCACTTCATGCCCGAGCGGGTCCTCGACAAGGTCTGGGACTACTTCGACGCGGTCGGCCCGCTGACGGGCGTCGAATGGCCCATCACCTACCGGCACGAGGAAGAACAGCGCGTCGCGCTCCTGCGGGAGTTCGGGGTCCGGGCCTTCACCGCCATGCTCTACCCCCACAAACCGGCGATGGCCGCCTGGCTCAACGCCTGGTCCGCCGACTTCGCCGCACGCACCCCCGACTGCCTGCACACCGCGACCTTCTACCCGGAGGAGGGCGCGAGCGCGTACGTCGGCCGCGCCGTCGACGCCGGGGCCAGGATCTTCAAGTCCCATCTGCAGGTCGGCGGGTACGACCCGAACGACGGCCTGCTGGACGCGGTGTGGGGGCTGCTCGCCGACGCCGGGGTCCCCACGGTGATCCACTGCGGTTCGGGACCCGTCCCGGGCAAGCACACCGGGCCCGAACCGATCGCCCGGCTGCTGGCCCGCCATCCGCGGCTGCCGCTGGTCATCGCCCACATGGGCATGCCCGAGTACACGGACTTCCTCGACCTCGCCGACCGTTACGACCAGGTGCGCCTCGACACCACCATGGCCTTCACCGACTTCTCCGAGCAGTTCAGCGGCTTCCCGCAGGAAGAGCTCGGCAGGCTGGCGGACCTCGGCGACCGGATCCTCCTCGGTACCGACTTCCCGAACATCCCCTACCCGTACGAGCACCAGCTCGCCGCTCTCGAACGGCTCGGCCTCGGGGTCGACTGGCTGCGCGCGGTCTGCCACGACAACGGAGCACGCCTCTTCCGCCTCGACGGCTGAGCGGCCTTTCTCAGGAGATTCACAGGAAGGGACAAGAACGCTCTCAGAGGTACCGGCCAGCGTGGTCGCATGACTGCGACGACCACTTCCCACGCGTCCACGTCCACCGGCAACCCCGCGGCCCTGGTGCGGCCGGACGGCGGCCCCTGCCGGGTGCTCGTCGTCGACGACGAGGCCTCGCTCTCCGAGCTGCTGTCCATGGCCCTGCGCTACGAGGGCTGCCAGGTCCGCAGCGCGGGAGACGGGGCGGCCGCGGTGCGGGCGGCGCGGGAGTTCCGGCCGGACGTAGTGGTCCTCGACATCATGCTTCCGGACATGGACGGACTGGCCGTCCTCGGCCGGCTCCGCCGGGAGCTCCCGCAGGTTCCCGTGCTGTTCCTGACCGCGCGGGACTCCGTCGAGGACCGGATCGCGGGTCTGACGGCGGGCGGCGACGACTACGTCACCAAGCCGTTCAGCCTGGAAGAGGTCGTGGCGCGGCTGCGCGGGCTGGTCCGGCGTTCGGGCGCGGCGCAGGCGGCGCGCGGAGGCTCGGTGCTGGCCGTCGGTGACCTGCGGCTCGACGAGGACAGCCACGAGGTGACCCGGGCCGGCCAGGAGATCCACCTGACCGCCACCGAGTTCGAGCTGCTGCGCTACCTGATGCGCAACCCGCGGCGCGTGCTCAGCAAGGCGCAGATCCTGGACCGGGTCTGGTCCTACGACTTCGGCGGCCAGGCCAACGTGGTCGAGCTGTACATCTCCTACCTGCGGCGCAAGCTGGAGAGCGGCCCCGGACTGCCGTCCATGATCCACACCCGGCGCGGGGCCGGCTACCTGATCAAGCCGGCCGACTAGTGCCGATCCGCCCGCCCGGCAGGCCCCGCACGCCCCGCGCACCCGGCGCCCCCGTCACGCCCCGCAGGGCCCGTACGTTCCGCAGCGGCCGCACGTTCCGCCTGCGACCGTCTCGGCGGCTGCCGTGGCGGCGGCCCTGGTCGCTGCGGGCCCGGCTCGTCTTCGCCGCGGTCGCGCTGATCGCCGTGGTCGGCGCTGCCATCGGCACGGTCACCACCCTCGCCCTGCGCTCCTATCTGGTGGGACAGCTGGACGAAGAGCTGCACACGGCCGTGAGCATGGCCGCCCGTGGTCCCGGCGCGGCCAAGGCGGGCCGCGACGGCAGCCTCGCCTTCGTCCTGGCCCCCGGCACCCCGCTGGGCACCGCAGGGATCCGCCTCGACCCGGACGGCCAGGCCACGGGCGCCCGCAGCGTTCCGGCCGAGGGCCCCGACCGTGACCACCGGGTGTCGCTCACGCCCGCCCAGACCGAGGCCCTCGTCCGGGCCGCCAAGAAGCTGGGCCCCGGCACGGGCAGGGGTCCGGCCGACGTGGACCTGCCCGGGCTCGGCGCGTACCGGCTGCTCACCGCTCCCGACGGCAGCCTGGCCCTGGCCTTCCCGCTGGCCGGGGTCGACCGCACCGTGGGGACCTTGGTCGCGGTGGAGGTCTGCGTCACCCTGGCCGGTCTGATCGCGGCCTCCCTGGCAGGGCAGGCGCTGGTCGGGGTGGCCCTGCGCCCGCTGCACCGGGTGGCCGCCACCGCCACCCGGGTATCCGAACTCCCCCTGCACAGCGGCGAACCCGCACTCCACGAACGGGTCCCGGACGCCGAGGCGGACCCCCGGACCGAGGTGGGCCAGGTCGGCGCGGCGCTGAACCGGATGCTGGGCCACGTCTCCTCCGCGCTCACGGCCCGCCAGCAGAGCGAGACCCGGGTACGGCAGTTCGTCGCCGACGCCAGCCACGAGCTGCGCACCCCGCTCGCCTCGATCCGCGGATACGCCGAGCTGACCCGGCGGGGACGGGAGGAGCCGGGCCCCGACACCCGGCACGCCCTCGGCCGCATCGAGTCCGAGGCGACCCGGATGACCGGCCTGGTCGAGGACCTGCTGCTGCTGGCCCGGCTCGACGCCGGCCGCCCGCTGTCCCGCGTCGACACCGACCTCGCGCCCCTCGTCGTCGACGCCCTCAGCGATGCGCGGGCCGCCGGCCCCGGCCACCACTGGCGGCTGCGGCTCCCCGACGAGCCCGCGCCGGTGAGCGCCGACCCGGCCGGGATCCAGCAGGTCCTGGTCAACCTCCTTGCCAACGCCCGGACGCACACCCCGCCCGGCACCACGGTCACCGCCCATGTTTCACGTGAAACATCCGCCGTCCGGCTGCGGATCGAGGACGACGGCCCCGGCATCCCGCCCGCCCTGCTCCCCCACGTCTTCGAGCGCTTCGCCCGCGGAGACGCCTCCCGTTCCCGGGCGGCGGGCTCCACCGGCCTCGGGCTCGCCATCGTCCAGGCCGTGGTGGGCGCACACGGCGGCCGGGTCGACGTACGGAGCGAGCCCGGCCGGACCTGCTTCGAGGTGCTGCTGCCGCTGGCCGCTCAGCACCCGGCCTGCGCGGACCCGGACTCACAGACGGGGCACAGGCTCACCACACAGCGGTGACAGGGCGGCCCGCGAGGGTCGACGCATGTCAACCGACGCCTCTCCCGGTGCCCTTCCGGCACGGGCGCCCCTCGCGCCCGTGCCCGGTGAGCCCGTCCTCGACGTGGTGATCCCGGTCTTCAACGAGGAGAAGGACCTCGGCCCCTGTGTGCGCCGCCTGCACGGGCACCTCAGCCGGACCTTCCCCTATCCCTTCCGGATCACCGTCGCCGACAACGCCAGCACCGACCGCACCCCCGAGATCGCGGCCGCCCTCGCGGCCGACCTCGACGGCGTACGCAGCACCCGGCTGGAGGAGAAGGGCCGCGGCAGGGCGCTGCGCACCGTGTGGTCCGCATCCGAAGCGCCCGTCCTCGCCTACATGGACGTGGACCTCTCCACCGACCTCAACGCCGTCCTGCCGCTCGTCGCGCCGCTGATCTCCGGCCACTCCGACCTCGCCATCGGTACCCGTCTCGCCCGGTCCTCACGGGTGGTGCGCGGAGCCAAGCGGGAGTTCGTGTCGAGGGCCTACAACCTCCTGCTGCGCTCCTCCCTCGCCGCCCGGTTCAGCGATGCCCAGTGTGGGTTCAAGGCCATCCGCCGCGAGGTCGCCGAGCGGCTGCTCCCGCTGGTGGAGGACACGGGCTGGTTCTTCGACACGGAACTGCTCGTCCTCGCCGAGCGCGCCGGACTGCGGATCCACGAGGTCCCGGTGGACTGGGTGGACGACCCGGACTCCACCGTCCACATCGTGCGGACGGCCACCGAGGACCTCAAGGGCGTCTGGCGCGTCGGCCGGGCCCTCGCCGTCGGCGCGCTCCCGCTCGACCGGCTCGCACGGCCCTTCGGCGACGATCCGCGCGACCGCACCGCCGTACCCGACGTGGAGCGCGGGCTGCCCCGCCAGCTCCTCGGCTTCTGCGCCGTCGGGGTCCTGTCCACCCTGCTCTACCTGCTGCTCTACACCGCGTTCCGGGCCGGGACCGGATCGCAGCTCGCCAATGCCGGCGCCCTGCTGCTCTCCGCCGTCGCCAACACCGCCGCCAACCGCCGGCTCACCTTCGGCGTCCGCGGCAGCCGCAGGGCCGTACGCCACCAGGCCCAGGGCCTGGTGGTGTTCGCCATCGGCCTGGCCCTGACCAGTGGTTCCCTCGCCGCCCTCGACGCGGCCACGGCGGACCCCGGGCACAGCACCGAGCTGGCCGTCCTGATCACCGCCAACCTTGCAGCCACCGTGCTGCGGTTCCTGCTTCTGCGCGCCTGGGTCTTCCCCGAGCGCCGCACGGCCCATCCGAAGACGTCGATCACCGAGGAGGGCCGATGACCACGGCCGTACCCACCGCCATCACCCCACCCGCGCCCCGCCGGGCCGCCACCGCGGCGGCCGTCGGGCGCCCCGCCTGGGAACGGCCCGCTCTCGCCGCGCTGCTGCTCGGCACCGCCGTGCTGCTGCTCTGGGACCTGGGAGCCTCCGGCTACGCCAACTCCTTCTACTCCGCGGCCGTGCAGGCGGGCAGCGAGAGCTGGCAGGCCTTCTTCTTCGGCTCCTCCGACGCCGGGAACTCCATCACCGTCGACAAGCCCCCGGCCGCCCTGTGGCCGATGATGCTGTCCGTCCGGCTCTTCGGACTGGGCTCCTGGCAGATCCTCGTGCCGCAGGCGCTGATGGGCGTCGCCACCACGGGCGTGCTCTACGCCGCCGTCCGACGCCAGTTCGGCCCGGCCGCGGCACTGCTGAGTGGGACCGCCTTCGCGCTGACGCCGGTCGCCGCGCTGATGTTCCGCTTCAACAACCCCGATGCGCTGCTGACCCTGCTGCTGACCGTCACGGTCTACTGCCTCCTGCGCGCCCTCGACGGGGCGCACACCCGCTGGCTGGTGTGGGCCGGGGTCGCGGTCGGGTTCGCCTTCCTCACCAAGACCCTCCAGGCCTTCGTGATCCTGCCGCCGCTCGCCCTGCTGTACGCCGTCTGCGCGCCGACCCGGCTGCGCAGGCGTCTGGGCCAGCTGCTGCTCGCCGGGTGCGCGATGGTGGCGGCCGGGGGCTGGTGGGTGGCCGTGGTGGAACTGTGGCCCGCGGACTCCCGCCCGTACATCGGCGGCTCGCAGACCAACTCCTTCCTGGAGCTGACCCTCGGCTACAACGGCCTGGGCCGGATCAACGGCAACGAGACCGGCAGCGTCGGAGGCGGCGGCGGTCCCGGCGGCGGCGGTGGCGGCGGGTGGGGCGAGACCGGCATCGACCGGTTGTTCTCGGCCAACATCGGCGGTCAGATCTCCTGGCTGCTGCCCGCGGCCCTGGTCCTGCTGGTCGCCGGACTCGTGGTCACCTGGCGGGCGGGCCGGGCCACCGACTCGCTGGAGAGCATGGCGCGGGCGGCCTTCCTGGCCTGGGGCGGCTCGCTGCTGATCACCGTGCTCGTCTTCAGCTACATGCAGGGCATCTTCCACGAGTACTACACCGTGGCCCTGGCCCCCTTCGTGGCGGCGCTGATCGGGATGGGCGTCGCCGTGCTCTGGGAGGAGCGGGGCAGCCTGGCCGCGGCGCTGACCCTGTCGGCCGTGCTCGTGCTGACCAGCGTCTGGTCGTACGTGCTGCTCGGCCGGGCCGAGGGCTACCTGCCGTGGCTGCGCTGGGCGGTCCTGGCGGCCGGGCTCCTCGCGGCCGCCGCGCTGGCGGCGGGCTCCCGGGCGGGCGGGATACGGGCACTGCCCGCCGTGGCCGCGCTCGGCCTGGCAGCGGCCCTGGCCGGCCCCTTCGCGTACTGCCTGACCACGGTGAGCACGGGTCACACGGGGTCCATCGTGACCGCGGGCCCGGCGGTGGCGGGCGGCCGGGGCGGACCCGGCGGGATGATGCGCTTCGGCGGCCCCGGAGGCGAGCTGCCGCAGGGCGGCCAGGGCGGCCAGGGCGGCCAGGGCGGCCCCGGCGCCGCGGGCGCCGCGGGCGGAGCACCGCAGGGGCGGCCCGGCCAGGCGATGCCGAACGGCCAGGCGGCCCCGGACGGCCAGGCGGCCCCGGACGGCCAGGGCGGTCCCGGCGGCCGGGACGGCCAGGGAGCGCAGGCCGGCCAGGCAGGGCGCGGCTTCGAGCGGGCCGGCGGCGGCCAGGGAGGCCCGGGCGGGCTGCTGGGCGGAACCCGGGTCGGAGCAGAGGCCGTGGCGGCCCTGCGCGCCGACGCGGACCAGTACACCTGGGCGGCGGCCGGAGTCGGCTCGCAGAACGCGGCGAGCTACCAGCTGGCCTCCGGCGAACCGGTGATGCCGATCGGCGGTTTCAACGGGAGCGACCCGTCGCCGACGCTGGAGCAGTTCCAGGCGTACGTGAAGGCCGGGCGGATCCACTACTTCATCGGCCAGGGAGATCAGGGCGGCCAAGGCGCCCAGGGTGAACAGGGCGGCCAGGCAACGGGGAACGGACCCGCCGTGCGCCAGGGCGGCGGCGGACCCGGCGGCGGCACCAGCAGCGCCATCGAGAGCTGGGTGAAGGAGAACTTCACCGCGCGGACGGTCGGCGGAGCCACCTTCTACGACCTCACCGCACCCAAGGCCTGACGGGCGGTCCGCCCGACGGTCCGGGCCGATGGGGGCGCGACCCATCGGCCCAGGCCGGATCCCACTCCTCGTGCCGGCCCGCGCCCTAGGATCAAGGGGGCGCACCCGGGCATTCCGGGCTCAATCCTGGGCATCTGAGGAGGGCTTCCCCATGGTGACCGCGGCCGATCCCGGTGAGACCCGGACCAGCGTGTGGCTGGCGACCCGCCCCACCAGACGCCGCAGCGAGGCACCTTCCGGCCTCGACCGGGAGCGGATCATCGAGGCCACCGTGCGGCTCCTCGACACCGACGGGCTGACCCGGTTCTCCATGCGGCGGCTCGGCGCGGGGCTCGGGGTGACCGCGATGTCCCTGTACTGGTACGTGGACACCAAGCACGACCTGCTCGAACTCGCCCTGGACCGGGCCCTGGGCGAACTGGTCCTGCCCGAGCCGGGCACCGCAGGGGGAGCGGGAGACGCTGGCTGGCCCGGCGGACTGCGGGCGCTCGCCCGCGGCTACCGCAGGCTGCTGGCCGACCACCCCTGGGTGGCTCCGCTCACCGCGGCCTACCCGAACCTCGGCCCGCACGCCCGCGCCTTCGACGGAGCCCTCCAGCAGCTCCTCGACGCCACCGGTCTGACCGGTGCCGCCCGGGCGGGCGCCCGTCTGGCCGTCTCGCAGTTCCTGCACGGCTGCGGAGGGGCGGCCCGGCGGGCTCCCGAGGCCGAATTCTGCTTCGCGGTCGACGTCCTGGTCGCGGGCATCGAGGCGAAGGCCACCGCCTGAGCCCGCGGATCGCGGGGCCGGGCGGTGGCCTCAAGGGTCCGGACGTTCCCGGGTCAGCTCCGGGGAGCCGCGTCCTTCGTCGTGGCCGTGGCCGCCGCCACGGTCACTTCCGCCGGCACTGCGGCCGCCGCGGGTGCCGTCAAAGGCTCCTCGTCGGAACCGGCCGCCGGGGCGTGCGCCGAGGGCTTCGACTTCAGTGCGACCTCCTTGATGAACAGCACCAGCACCAGGCCGAGCAGCGCGAAGGGTGCGGCGTACAGGAAGACGTCGCCGACGCCGTGCCCGTACGCGGACTCCACGACCTCGCGGAACGGCGCGGGCAGCTTGTCGAGGTCGGGGATGCCGCCCCCGGCGGTGCCGCCGTGGCCCATCGCCGCCGCCTTCGGGCCGAGCGCGGCCAGCCCGTCCTGGACGTAGTGGGTGACCCGGTTGGCCATGACCGCACCCAGTGCGGAGACGCCCATGGCGCCGCCGAGCGAGCGGAAGAAGGTGACGACGGAGCTGGCGGCGCCCAGGTCCTCGGGCGCGACCTGGTTCTGGGTGGCGAGGACCAGGTTCTGCATCATCATGCCGAGGCCGAGGCCGGTCAGCGCCATGTAGACGGCGATGTGCCAGTACGGGGTGTCGTAGCGCAGAGTGCCCAGCAGGCCGAGTCCGGCCGTCAGGAGCACGCCGCCGGAGACCAGCCAGGCCTTCCACCGGCCGGTCTTGGTGATCACCTGGCCGCTCACGGTGGAGGAGACGAAGAGTCCGCCGATCATCGGGATCGTGAGGACCCCGGACATCGTCGGGGACTCGTTGCGGGCCAGCTGGAAGTACTGGCTGAAGAACACGGTCCCCGAGAACATCGCGATGCCCACGAACAGCGAGGCCGCGGAGGCGAGGGTGATGGTCTTGTTGCGGAACAGCCGCAGCGGGATGATCGGGTCGCTCGCCCGGGACTCGACGAGCACGAAGAGCAGGCCGAGCAGCACGGCGCCGCCCGTCATCGCCCAGGTCTGCCAGGAGACCCACGCGTAGGAGTCGCCGGCCTGCGTGACCCAGATCAGCAGCAGCGAGACGGCCCCGCTGATGAGGAAGGCGCCCAGCCAGTCGACCTTCACGTCGCGGCGCACGACCGGGAGGTGCAGGGTCTTCTGGAGCACGATCAGCGCGATGACGGCGAAGGGCACGCCGACGTAGAAGCACCAGCGCCAGCCGAGCCAGGAGGTGTCGGTGATGACGCCGCCCAGCAGCGGGCCGCCGACGGTGGCGACGGCGAAGACCGCGCCGAGGTAGCCGCTGTACCGGCCGCGTTCGCGCGGGGAGATCATCGCGGCCATGACGATCTGGGCCAGGGCGGACAGGCCGCCGACCCCGATGCCCTGGACGACGCGGCAGGCGATGAGCATGCCGGTGTTCTGGGACATGCCCGCGACGACCGAGCCGAGGACGTAGATCACCAGGGCTATCTGGACCAGCAGCTTCTTGCTGAAGAGGTCGGACAGCTTGCCCCACAGGGGGGTGGCCGCGGTCATCGACAGCAGGGCGGCGGTGACCACCCAGGTGTACGAGGACTGGGTGCCGCCGAGGTCGCCGATGATCTGGGGCAGGGCGTTGGAGACGATCGTGGACGACAGGATCGCCACGAACATGCCGAGCATCAGCCCGGACAGTGCCTTCATGATCTGCGGGTGGGTCATGGACGTGCTGTCGGACGTCGTCTCCGACCGGCCGTCGCCTCCCCGCACACCGGTGGGTGTGGTGGTCGTAGCCATGTGGTTCCTCAGTTCTAGAAGCTCGATCGGAGTCGGGCCAGCAGGGTGTTCAGTACGTCGATGTCCTGGGCCGACCAGTCGGCCAGCGCTCTTTCCAGGGCGTCCGTGTAGCGGGCGCCGAGCTCGGTGAGGAGCGCGCGCCCGGCCGGGGTGAGCCGCAGGATCCGGCAGCGTCCGTCGCCGGGGTCGGCCTGACGCTCGATCCAGCCGCGGTCGGCCACGTGGGCCACGTGGCGGCTGGTGACCGAGATGTCGATCGCCATGTACGCGGCCAGCCGGCTGAGCCGCATCTCGCCGTGCCGGTCGAGCACGGTGAGCACGGCGGCGGCGCCGGGCGGGCAGTCCGGGGGCAGGATGCGGGCGAGGTCACGCTTGACCGCGCCGATGCCGGTGAGCTGGCGGGCCAGTTCCCGGTACCGGCCGTCGGCGGTCGGAGCAGGGGAAGCGGTCACCTGGCAGCCCTCCATCTTGTTGCTTAGGGCAACCATAGAAGCGGATGGTTGCTACAGGCAAATGAATCAGGGGGGTGGGGCGGTAAAGGAATCGGAAAACCGGCTAGGGTCCTGCTCCATGGCTGCGAACCACAACTCACAGGCCCCCGAGGGTAACCACGACCCGGCGGGCAGCACTCAGATGTTCCGGGCGTTCGTCGAGGAGGCCGCACCGGTCAGGCAGGCCGGCCCGGGAGCCCGCCAGCAGCGCCGCGCGGAGCAGCAGGCCGGCTCGAAGAAGGGCATGTGGCTCGGGGTGACCCTCGGGCTGGCCCTGCTCTTCGGCGCCGCGCTCTGGGTCGTCCTGCACTGACCCGCGCGGCGCCTCAGCTCCAGGCGGCCGTGACCTTCCGGGTCTCCACGTGCATGCCCAGCGGGACGCGCCAGGCCTCCACGCACACCGTGTAGGTGTGCGTCTTGGCTCCCGTGCCCGGTACGGGTGCGGGGAGCGGCTGGGTCGTGGTGATCGTGGCCCAGTCGACCCCGAGGGCGCCGATGATGTGCGTCGCGAAGCTGACCGTGCCGGAACGGGCCGCGGTGGTACCGGTGTTGGTGAAGGTGACGGTGACCAGTTCGCACCAGCGGTCGGCCGCGGCGGACCGCACGGGTGTGGACAGGCTCAGCCGGGCCGGTGTGGCCGGTGGCGGCGCGGGCGGCGTGGTGCCGGGCCGGGTGGCCGGGCCCGAAGGCGTACCGGGAGCGCCGGGAGTGCCCGGCCCACCGGACGCGCCGGGGGTCACGGAACCGCCGGAGCTGCCCGAACCGCCGGAGCCGCCCGTACCGCGACCGGGTCCCTGCGTGGTGCCGGGTGCGGCTGCGGAGCCGCCCGGGGCGGAGGATCCCGGGGTGCCGGGCGACCCGCCGGACGGCCGGCCCGCGGGCGCACCCGCCTGTGCGCCGTCCGTGGGTCCGGGCGGGGCCTCCGCGGAGGCCGACGATCCGCCCGCCGCGGACGGGCCGCCGAGCTGCTGGAACTCCACAGGGCCCTGTGGCCCCACGTTCTCCCCCGCGCCCCGCTCGGGGCCCGGGGCGGCGGCGCCCACGGCGACGTAGCCGTCCTGCGGCGGTCCGCCGCAGCCGGTGAGGGCGGCGGCGGTGGCCGTGCAGCACAGGGCGAGGAGGGCGGCCGTACGGGATCCCGTTCGCATCGCGCCAGTTTTCCTGACGCTCCGTCAATTGGGAAGCCCGTCCGGGCGCCCGTCCCGTGTCACTCCCCGATGAGTCCCACGCGCAGCTGGGCGAGCGTCCGCGTGAGCAGCCGGGAGACGTGCATCTGGGAGATGCCGACCTCCTCGCCGATCTGGGACTGTGTCATGTTCGCGAAGAACCGCAGCATGATGATCTGCCGTTCCCGGGGCGGGAGTTTGGCGAGCAGCGGCTTGAGCGACTCGCGGTACTCGACGCCCTCCAGTGCGGTGTCCTCGTAGCCGAGACGGTCCGCGAGCGAGCCCTCGCCGCCCTCGTCCTCCGGGGAGGGGGAGTCGAGCGAGGAGGCGGTGTAGGCGTTGCCGACGGCGAGCCCGTCGACCACGTCCTCCTCCGAGACGCCGAGCACGGCCGCGAGCTCGGGGACGGTCGGCGAGCGGTCCAGCTTCTGGGCGAGCTCGTCGCTGGCCTTGGTCAGCGCCAGGCGCAGCTCCTGGAGCCTGCGCGGGACGCGCACGGACCAGGAGGTGTCCCTAAAGAATCGTTTGATCTCGCCCACGACGGTCGGCATCGCGAACGTCGGGAACTCGACGCCGCGTTCGCAGTCGAACCGGTCGATCGCCTTGATCAGGCCGATCGTGCCGACCTGGACGATGTCTTCCATCGGCTCGTTGCGGCTGCGGAACCGGGCTGCGGCGTACCGCACCAGCGGCAGGTTCAGCTCGATCAGGGTGTCGCGTACGTACGCCCGTTCGGGGCTGTCCGCGTCCAGGGCGGCAAGTCGCTGGAAGAGGGAGCGGGAGAGGGTGCGGGTGTCGATGGCTTCCGAGCGGACAGGCGCTGCAGGTGCTGCCGGAGCCGGGCTCTTGACGAGCGTGAGCACCTTGGAGCTGCCCTGGTCTACGGACATGCCACCCCCTTGAGGTCGCGGACGGTCGCGTACGGCGCGCCCGTCGGAGGAACGCAGCCTCCACCTGAATACCGGAGGCGGGGCTGCGGCAAACGCGGTTCCAGCAGAATGTCACATGTCGGCAACACGCTGTAGCGCCAAGTCGACATATATCTCCAGCGACAGACGAGGTCAAAGGGTGATCAGACCGTTCTGTCTGGAAACGCGTAGATGATCTCCACTCGTTCCGGTTACGCCTCGATCCTGTTTGCGGATCTCAGCCGGGCGAAGCTCCGGGCGAGCAGCCGGGAGACGTGCATCTGGGAGACGCCGAGCTCCGCGCTGATCTGCGACTGCGTCAGGTTGTTGTAGTACCGCAGGAGGAGGATCCGCTGCTCGCGCTCGGGCAGTTGTACGAGCAGGTGGCGTACGAGGTCCCGGTGCTCGACCCCGGCCAGCTCGGGGTCCTCGTAGCCGAGCCGGTCCAGCAGTCCGGGCAGCCCGTCGCCCTCCTGGGCGGCCTCCAGCGAGGTCGCGTGGTACGAGCGCCCGGCCTCGATGCAGGACAGCACCTCGTCCTCGCTGATCCGCAGCCGCTCCGCGATCTCGGGGGTGGTCGGGGTGCGCCCGTGCAGGGTGGTCAGGTCCTCGGTGGCCGCGTTGACCTGCACCCACAGCTCGTGGAGGCGGCGCGGTACGTGCACGGTGCGGACGTTGTCCCGGAAGTAGCGCTTGATCTCGCCCACGACGGTGGGCATCGCGAAGGTCGGGAACTGCACCCCGCGGTCCGGGTCGAAGCGGTCGATGGCGTTGATGAGCCCGATGGTGCCGACCTGGACCACGTCCTCCATCGGCTCGTTGCGGCTGCGGAAGCGGGCGGCCGCGTACCGGACGAGCGGGAGGTTGGCCTCGATCAGGGCGCCGCGCACCCGGCTGTGCTCGCTGGTGCCCGGCTCCAGGCCCTTCAGCTGCCCGAAGAGGACCTGGGTGAGGGCCCGGGTGTCGGCGCCCCGGCCGGCGGGCCGAGGGGCGGGCGGCGGCGGCTCCTCGGGCGGGTCCTGGCGGGGTTCCTGCCGCGGTTCCTGCTGCGGCTCGGGGCCGGCCTCCTGCCGGACTTCCTGCAGGACTTCCCGCCGGGGTTCCTGTCGGAGCTCCTGCCGGGGTTCCTGTCGGAGCTCCTGCCGGGGTTCCGGCCTGAGCTCCTGCCGGACTTCGGGCCGGAGTCCCGGCCGGTAGGGCTGGGGGTCCTGCTGAGGGGGCACCTGAGGCGCAGTACTGGCCGGCACGGTCACGCCACCCCTTCAGTCAACTCATCCGTTAAAAGCGGTCATAGCATCACAAGAGATGTGCACTGTGTGCAAGCACCGTATAACGCCGTGTTGAGGGCAAGTTGGGCATAGCGGGGCATTATGCCCAGCAATGCGACACGAAAAGCCCCCCACCCGTCGGAGTGGGGGGCTGGGAAGTCAGGAAACCGCCTCAGCGTACGGGTTCAGCGCACCAGTTCGGTCATGAACTCGCCGATACCGGATGCGGCATCCGATATGCCTTGAAAACCTATTCCCACCATCTCGGCCGCCCGTTTGGGCTGGGTGATGATCACGAAGAGGACGAACACGGTGAGGACGCCCGTGATGAGCTTCTTGGTGTCCATGAACGGTGTCGGCCTCCCCAACCGGTACTGCAAAGTCGGGTGAGTCTAACCGGTCATGTTCGGACACTCACCCGGTCTTTAAGGACCAAGGGCCCGGTACGAGGGGCCCTTTGCCGCTGCGTGAGCGGTTGCGGTGGGCGCAGGATTGATGTGAGCCCACCGGTTCTGGCAGGAAATCGGTGGGTGAGGGACAGGACCTCACTGCGGGGTCCGAGCCGCAAGCTTCCCCCTGACTGCGGCCCGGACTGGCAGGTTCTGCGTTCGTCGGGGGAAGTGGCTTGTCCCCCCGATGCCACTTCCCCCGTCCCACACGATGAAGGTCCCGACTCCGGTCGGGGCCTTCTTCGCGTGCCCGGGGCGCGGCCCCGGCTCGGTCGGCCCGATGCCTCTGCTGGATGCTCCTGCCGGATGCCCCTACTGGATGGCGCCGGCCAGGTCGGTGAGGGGCTGGACGGGGGCGATCACGGGCGCGAGGTGGTTCGGCAGCTCCATCAGCTGGTTGAGCTGGTTGGCGCCCTCGCTGAGCTTCGCGCCGATCTCCTGGACGGAGCCGGGCGTGGCGCCCGCGGGCATGCCCGGGGCCGCCGTCGGCAGGTCCGGGAGGGTGAGCGGGGCGATCGGGGAGGCCGAGGCGGCGGGAGCGGCGAGGCCCGCGGCGGCCCCCGCGAGGGCGATGGCGGCGAGCATGCGCTGGGTCTTGGTCATGCCGTGACAACGGCTGCACGACCGCACGGTCACGCGGCTGTCCGCCGGACGGGAGCGAAAACGCCGAGAGCCCCGACCCTTGCGGGGCGGGGCTCTCGGTTCAAGAGCGGTAGCGGTGGGATTTGAACCCACGGATAGCTTGCACCATCACACGCTTTCGAGGCGTGCTCCTTCGGCCGCTCGGACACGCTACCGAGAGAGAGCTTAGCCCAAGGTGACCCGTGTGCTGAAATCCGTGTCCCGCGGCCCCGTCACAGGCCCCGGAAGAAGTCCGTCAGCTGCCGCGCGCACTCCTCGGCGAGGACGCCGCGGACCACCTCCGGCCGGTGGTTGAGCCGGCGGTCCCGCACGAGGTCCCAGAGCGACCCGGCCGCGCCCGCCTTCTCGTCGTCCGCGCCGTAGACGACGCGCGCCACGCGCGACTGCACGAGCGCCCCCGCGCACATCACGCACGGCTCCAGGGTGACCACGAGGGTGCACCCCGGAAGCCGCCATTCCCCGAGCGCGGCGGCCGCCCGGCGCAGCGCCAGTACCTCGGCGTGCGCCGTCGGGTCGCCGGACGCCTCGCGCTCGTTGTACCCGGTGGCGAGGAGATCCCCGTCCGGGCCGAGCACGACGGCGCCGACCGGCACGTCGCCGGCCGGCACCGCCCTGGCGGCCTCCTGGAGCGCCAGGCGCATGGAGTCCCGCCACGGGTCCCTTACGGGATCGGGGCCGTGCGTGTCGTGTGCGTGGGTCACGTGCGGGCCGGTCACTAGCGGACGGCCTCCAGGACCTCGGTGGCGCCGAGCGAGTCGGCGATCTCCGAGAGGGCGTCCCCGTCCAGGGTCATCAGCTGCTTGTGGGTCACCCCGAGGTCGTCCAGCAGGCGGGGATCGCCGAGCGGTCCGGCCGGTACCGGTTCCGAGCCGGTCCCGCCCGCCCGGTCCTCGTCGTCCTCCTCGTCCGTGAACGCGGTGACGGGTTCCTCCTCGCCGTCCTCGGTGCCGTCCAGGTCCAGTTCGTCGAGTTCGTCGTCCTCCTCGTCGCTGCCCAGCAGCTCTTTGGTAAGCATCGAGCCGTAGGAGCTGCGGGCGGCGAGGGAGGCGTTCGATACGAAGTACCGGGGGTCCTCCTCCCCGTCCACGCGGACGACGCCGAACCAGGCGTCCTCCTGCTCGATGAGGGCGACCACCGTGTCGTCGTCGACAGCGGCGGAACGGGCGAGATCGATCAGATCACTGAGGGACTCGACGTCGTCGAGTTCCATGTCGCTCGCTTCCCACCCGTCTTCGGTGCGCGCGAGCAGTGCGGCGAAATACACCGTGACTCTCCCACTGGTCTTAGGCGTGCCGGTTGGAGGTCCCCCCGGCCGGAGGATGGGGTGGAACGGCCTGCTGCTCGCCGTCCGTGCCCCGCCCAATCGGCATCGTGGCAGAAACGGCGGCTTTGCGAGAGGTCTTCCGCGCTTGCGTCGTGCCGTGCCGTGCGGCGCGCGGCACGTAGGCGGGCCCGTGCACGGCGCTCCCGGCTCCCCGGCGGAGCCCGCGGGGGTGGCGCTGCGGGGCGGCGGGGCGGTGCCTCGCGGGGGTCCGGGGCGAGGGCGGCGCGGCCGGGCGCGGAGGCGGCGGGATTGGCCGAGCGGGCTGGCGTGTCCCGTTCACCTGGTCGGACCCGCGCTGCCCGGGTGGCGCTCCCCGCGGCCGCCGGGCCCGGGGCAGCGGCGGGTCACGGGTCGGGCCATCAGCCGGTCACCAGCGGAAGGTGCGCATCCGCATCTGTTGGCGCATCCGGGCGGCCCGGGCGCGGCGGGGCTGGACCCGGTCCCGCAGCTCGCGCGCCTCGCTCAGGTCGCGCAGGAACTGCGCGCGCCGCGCCCTGCGCTGCGCCGCGGTCTCCGGCGTCTCGTACTCTTCGCTCTCGCTCGGCTGCGTCTCGGGCATCAGCACCACCCCGGGCTGGTCCGGTCGTCCTCCTCCGCCGGCGCGAAGCAGACCCCCCTGCACCCACCTTCCCCCGGACGGTGCGTTTGATGCCACCCCCGTGCAGGTCAGAGAGGTGGGGGCGCGGACGGGCACGGACGGGGGCGGCCGGACGGCTCAGGCGTCGTCGTGGAGCGTCGGTACGACGGCCACCGGGCCATGGGCGTGCTGCAGGACCGCGTTCGCCACCGAACCCATGAACAGCGACCTGACGCGGGGGTGGTGGCGGCCGACCACGACCAGGGCGGCCGACCGGGAGGCGCTGACGAGCCGTCCCGCAGGGTCACCGGGCACGGCGGCCTGCTCGACGGGCACGTCGGGGTAGCGGGTGCGCAACGGCGCGATCCGTTCGGTCTGGGACCGCAGCATCTCCCGTTCGGCCGGTACGGCGTCCCCGCCGTCGGCGAGCCCTTCCGGCGGGATCACCGCGAAGGGGCTGTCCACCAGCACCGTCGGCGAGGGCGGGATCGTGTACGCCGACACCACCTGGACGGTGGTCCCCCGTGCGGCGGCCTCGGCGAACGCGAAGTCGAGCACGTCGTCCGGGGTCTCCGCGGCGTGCAGTCCGAGCACCACCCGCCCGGCGGACGGCTCGTCGGCCACGTCGGCGGGCTCCGCGCGGCGCTCGGCGTGCGGGACCACCACCACCGGGCAGGGCGCGGAGGCGGCCACGGCGCGGCTGCTGGAGCCGAGGAGCAGGGTGGCGAAGCCGCCGCGGCCGCGGGAGCCCATGACGAGCATCCGTGCCTCGGCCCCGGCCACCCGCAGGGCTTCCGGGACCGAGCCCTCCAGGGCCTCGTAGCGGATCCCCGGCGGGAGCCCCGGACCGCCGCCGAGCAGGGCGGTGATCCGGTCGAGCACGGGGTCGGCGAACTTCTCCGGCTGGGAGGCGTCGTGCAGGGCGGCCCGGCGGCCCGCGTACAACTGGGCGTGGTCGGGCAGCACATGGGCGATCAGCAGCCCCGTACCGTGCCGCAGGGCCGCGCCCCTGGCCCACTCCAGGGCGGCGAGGCTGTGGTCGGATCCGTCGACGGCTGCGATCACGGGTGCGCTGTTCACCAGTCCAGCGTGCTGGGCGGCCGGGCGGGGCGCATCCGCAGGGAGCGGCGGGCGCGGCCGCCGCTTCGGACGCGAAGGGGTCGCCTCAGCGCGTAGCCTTTTGGGTGCAGGTCGCGTCCGGCGGCCGTTTTTGCAGGTCGCAGGCTGAGTTTTGGAGGATGTTGTGCGTTTGCAGGTCGTCGATCACCCCTTGGTGGCGCACAAACTCACCACGCTGCGCGACAAGCGCACCGACTCCCCCACCTTCCGGCGCCTCGCCGACGAGCTGGTGACCCTGCTCGCGTACGAGGCCACCCGGGACGTGCGCACCGAGCAGGCCGACATCGAGACCCCGGTCGGCCCGACCACCGGCGTGAAGCTCTCGCACCCGCGCCCGCTGGTCGTCCCGATCCTGCGGGCGGGCCTCGGCATGCTCGACGGCATGGTGCGGCTGCTGCCGACCGCCGAGGTGGGCTTCCTGGGCATGGTCCGCAACGAGGAGACCCTGGAGGCCTCCACGTACGCGACGCGCATGCCGGAGGACCTCTCCGGGCGGCAGGTCTACGTCGTGGACCCGATGCTGGCCACCGGCGGCACGCTGGTCGCGGCGATCCGCGAGCTGATCAAGCGCGGGGCCGACGACGTGACCGCCGTGGTGCTGCTGGCCGCGCCCGAGGGCGTCGAGATCATGGAGCGCGAGCTGGCGGGCACGCCGGTGACGGTGGTGACGGCCGCGGTCGACGAGCGGCTCAACGAGCACGGCTACATCGTGCCGGGACTGGGTGACGCGGGCGACCGGATGTACGGCTCGGCCGAGTAGGACCCGGCCGAGCCGCCCGGGGCGGCTCGGCCCCTCAGCAGTTCTTGGCGGGCGCGGGCACGGGGTTGGCCAGTGCGGCCAGCGCGTCGGCCGCGGCCTGCGGCGTACTGAGCTCCTTGAAGGCGTCACCCAGGATCAGGTCGACGTCCGCACCCTCGCGGGTGTCGGTCTGCTGGGTGGTGCCGGGCAACTGGGTGCCGAGCACGGAGAAGACCGCCTTGTCGGTGGCGGGGGAGCCCAGCAGTATCCCGGTGCCCGGGACCTTCTTGTCGAAGCCCGCGGGGGCGTTGCCGACGTTGCCGACGACGAAGCCGCGTTTGCGCAGTTCGTCGCCGACCGCCTTGGCGAGGCCGGCGCGCGGCGTGGCGTTGTAGACGTTGACCGTGATCTCGGCGGGCTGGGGCAGCTTGACCGCCGGTGCGGCCGAGGCGGAGGCCGCCGCGGGTGCGCCCTTGGCGGCCCGTTCGGCCGCCGCGGTCGGACAGTCCTTGGCGCCGGCAGCCGAGTTCCGTTTGGAGCCGTCGCCCTGGAACACGTCGATGAGCTGCAGTGCCCCGTAGCCGAGCAGGGCGAGCGCAAGGACCGAACCGAGCACGGCGAAGACGATGCGTCGACGACTCCGCTTACGGCTCATGCGGGGGTAGGCGGCTCCCGTGACGCGGTACTTTCCGCCCATGCCGGGGGGAGTGAGCATGCTCATGGGCGCAGCGTAGTGCGGCCCGGGGGCGATGCCTACTAAATGATCTGCTGATAGGTCAATGGTGACCCGAAAGGCGCAATCTTCGCGAAGCGGAAGCCGCCCGAGCCACCGGGTTCAGTCCATTTCCAGCACGCGGGCGTGCAGGACCTGGCGCTGCTGCAGGGCGGCGCGCACGGCGCGGTGCAGCCCGTCCTCCAGGTAGAGGTCGCCACGCCACTTGACGACGTGGGCGAAGAGGTCGCCGTAGAAGGTGGAGTCCTCGGCGAGCAGCGTTTCGAGGTCCAGCTGTCCCTTGGTCGTCACCAGCTGGTCGAGCCGGACCGGGCGCGGCGCGACGTCCGCCCACTGGCGGGTGCTTTCCCGGCCGTGGTCGGGGTAGGGCTTCCCGTTTCCGATGCGCTTGAAGATCACACGGAAAGCCTACCGGGCCGGTGCCTGCGGGCGCAGCCTCGCTGCGTCGGTGCAAAAGTGGCAACGGGTACCAATTCGGGAGTGATGCATGAGCCAGAGCACCGACCCAGAGGTTCCGGCCGGCCCCGCGGACACGGCCGGCCCCGCCGCCGCCATCGCCGCCGGGTACGCCTTCACCGGCCCCGCCCTCGACCTGGGAGCCCTGCTCTGGGACGGCCAGGTGCTGCCCGGACACCAGATCCGCATCCCCCTGGCCATGCTCAACCGCCACGGCCTCGTCGCGGGCGCCACCGGCACCGGCAAGACCAAGACCCTCCAGCTCATCGCCGAGCAGCTGTCGGCGGGCGGAGTCCCCGTCTTCCTCGCGGACATCAAGGGCGACGTCTCGGGGATCTCCGTACCCGGCACCCCCAGCGCCGCGGTCGAGCAGCGCGCCGCGGACGTCGCCCAGGAGTGGCAGGCCACCGGCTGCCCGAGCGAGTTCTACTCGCTCGGCGGCATCGGCACCGGGATCCCCGTGCGTTCGACCGTCACCGCCTTCGGCCCGGTGCTGCTGTCGAAGGTGCTCCAGCTCAACCAGACGCAGGAGCAGTCCCTCGGCCTGATCTTCCACTACGCCGACACCAAGGGCCTGGAGCTGATCGACCTCAAGGACCTGCGGGCGGTGGTCGCCTTCCTCGTCTCCGACAAGGGGAAGCCCGAGCTCAAGGGCATCGGCGGACTGTCCACGGTGACGGCCGGGGTGATCCTGCGGGCGCTCACCGCCTTCGAGCAGCAGGGGGCCGCGGAGTTCTTCGGCGAGCCGGAGTTCGACACCAGCGAGTTCCTGCGCACGGCCGCCGACGGGCGCGGACTGGTCTCCGTCCTGGAACTCCCGGCGGTCCAGGACAAGCCCCAGCTCTTCTCCACCTTCCTGATGTGGCTGCTGGCCGACCTCTACACCGACCTGCCGGAGGTCGGTGACCTGGAGAAGCCCAAGCTGGTCTTCTTCTTCGACGAGGCCCACCTGCTCTTCAACGGGGCGTCGAAGGCCTTCCTGGACTCCGTCACCCAGACCGTCCGCCTCATCCGCTCCAAGGGCGTCGGCGTCTTCTTCGTCACGCAGACCCCCAAGGACGTGCCGGCGGACGTCCTGGCCCAGCTCGGCAACCGGGTGCAGCACGCCCTGCGCGCCTTCACCCCCGACGACGCCAAGGCCCTCAAGGCCACGGTGAAGACCTTCCCGCGCTCCGAGTACGACCTGGAGGAGCTGCTCACCCAGCTGGGCACCGGCGAGGCGGTGATCACCGTGCTCAGCGAGAAGGGCGCGCCGACCCCGGTCGCGGCGACCCGGCTGCGCGCCCCGCAGTCGCTGATGGGGCCGGTCGAGGCGACGGCCCTGGAGCAGGCGGTGAAGGCCTCGCTGCTGTACTCCCGGTACGCGGAACCGGTCGACCGGGAGTCGGCGTACGAGAAGATCAGCGCCGAACAGGCCGCCGCCGAGGCGCAGGCGGAGGCCGCGGCGGCCGCCGCGGAGGCCGAGAAGCAGGCCAAGGAGGCCGAGAAGGCGGCGCGCAGCGCCCCGAAGCCGGACCCCTCGCTGGCCGAACAGGTGGTGGGCAGCGGACTGTTCCGCTCGCTGGCCCGCTCGATCGGCACCCAGCTGGGCCGGGAGATCTCCCGGTCGATCTTCGGCACGGCGCGCCGGCGCAGATGACGCGGCCCGGTTCCGGGCCGGCCGCTCCAGGAGGAATCGAGCGCACCGGGTGCCGGGACCGCTACGGGCGCTGACAGACTCGTGGTCATGCGGACCGAACTCACCGACACCACCTCCAGCAAGGTCAACAGGGCCCTGCTCGAAGCCCGCCGGGCCATCGGCAGCCCCGCCATGGGGCTGGTGCTGACCCTCGTCCTGGTCACCGACGAGGAGAACGCGTACGACGCCGTGCGCGCGGCCTCCGAGGCGTCGCGCGAGCACCCGTGCCGCATCATCGCGGTGATCAAGCGGACCTCGCGGGGCCCGCACCAGCGCCGGGCGACCCGGCTGGACGCCGAGCTGCGCGTCGGGACGGACGCCGGGACCGGCGAGATCATCCTGCTGCGCCTGCACGGTGCGCTCACGGACCAGGCGGGTTCGGTCGTCCTGCCGCTGCTCGTGCCGGACGCGCCGGTCGTGGCGTGGTGGCCCGCCGAGGCCCCGGCCGACCTCGCGGGCGACCCCCTGGGCGCCCTCGCACAGCGCCGGATCACCGACGCGGCCGCGGCTGTGGACCCGGTGGGCGCGCTCGACGTCCGGGCGGGCGGCTACCAGCCCGGGGACACCGATCTGGCCTGGACCCGGCTGACCCCGTGGCGGGCCCTGCTGGCGGCGGCCCTGGACCAGAAGCCGCTGGCGGTGACCGGCGCGGCGGTGGAGAGCGAGCCCGACAACGCGAGCGCCGAGCTGCTGGCGCGCTGGCTGGAGGACCGGCTGGGGGTGCCGGTGGACCGGGTGGCGACCGACGGCCCGGTGATCACCGGAGTGAGCCTGCGGACCGCGGGCGGCGAGATACGGGTGGACCGGCCCGCGGGCGCGCTGGCCACGCTGATCCTGCCGGGGAGCCCCGACCGCAAGGTCGCCCTGAAGATCCGCAGCGGCGCCGAGCTGATCGCGGAGGAACTGCGCAGGCTCGACGCGGACGTGGTCTACGGCTCCGCGCTGCGGCGCCCGGCTCCCGAGACGGCCTAGGTCAGAGACCGTACCGGCGGGCCGATTCCTCCTCCTGGGCCAGCCGGTGCAGGGCCCGCAGGACGGGCTCGAAGAGGATGGCCGACGCGACCGCCGTCTCGACCTTCTCCGCCTCGGTGGGATAGGTGTCCACGAAGTCCAGGTCGCGGACGGCCACTTGGTGCATGAGGCGGGCGTACGGGGCCAGGAACTCGGCGTCCCATTGGTAGCCGAGCCGGATGAGGGCCGCCACGGCCACCACCAGCGAGCGGTGGACGGGCGAGAGCGGCGCCAGCTCCCGGGCGGTCGACCAGCCCAGCGTCTCCAGCATCCGGTCCACCTCCTGCCGCGCGGTGACCAGGGCCGGGTCCTCGGGCTCCGTGGCGTCCTGGTCCGCGGTGCCCGCGCCCGGGACGGCGCCTTCGCCCGCGGCGACTCGGCCCGCAGTGGCTTCGCCCCCCGCGGCGCCGTCCAGTTCGCGGCCCTGCGGCAGGGCCCACAGGGCCGCGCCCAGGCGGATCGTCCGGCCCAGCGAGTCGTCGTCGACGTGCCGGAGCACCTCCCTGGCCGTGGCCACCGGCAGCCCTCCGACCTGGATCATCGCCCGCACCAGCCGCAGCCGCCGCAGGTGGCTCTCGTCGTAGTCGGCGGTGGTCGCGCCGATCCTGCGGCCCGCGGGCAACAGCCCTGCGCGCAGGTAGTACTTGATCGTCGCGGTGGAGACGCCGCTCCGCTCGCTCAGCTCGGCCAGCCGCATCTCTTGTGCCTTTCCTTGGAGAGCGCCACTATCCAATCATGCGGTGTCCGGACGGCGCCGCCGTCCGAGCACGAGACCTGGAGGCATTGTGTTCGCCAAGCCGATTCCGGGCCGCACCACCGCAGCGGTCGAAGGGGACGCGGTGGTCCTGCTGATCGGGATGCGCATCAACCACTTCTGGGCGGTGCACCACTGGGTGCCGGTGCTCCTCGCCATGCCGCGCATGCTCCGCGAACTGGCCGCGGACAAGAGCCGCGGGCTGCTCGGGCACGTCCTGCTGACCGGCTCGCCGCGTACGTACTACGTGGTCCAGTACTGGGAGTCCAAGGAGAAGCTCTACGCCTACGCCAAGGCGCCCGACATGCTCCACCACCGGGTGTGGGCCCTCATCAACCGCAAGGAGCGCGAGGGAAGGGTGCGCGGGCACGTGGGCCTGTGGCACGAGTCGTACGTCGTGCCCGAGGGGTCGTACGAGTCGATCTACGCCGACATGCCGCCCTACGGCCTGGCCGCGGCCACCGGGGTGCTGCCGGTGGAGAGCCGCGGCCGGCGCGCCGCCGACCGCTTCGCCCACCGCACGCGCACGGCCTCCCCCGAGGCTCCGTAGGCCCAGTGGCGTCCGACCGCCCTGCGGTGCCCTAGCCGCCCGCGGCCTTGGCGGCCTTGGCCGCGGCCTTCATCTCCTGCTTGTGGGCCCGGACCTTGGCCAGGGATTCCGGGCCCGTGATGTCGGCCGCCGAGCGGTAGACGTTCGCCGGTCCGTAGCCGCCCGCGGCCTCCCGCCAGCCCTTGGGGCGCACCTCGAACCGCTTGCCGAGCAGGGCGAGGAAGATCTGGGCCTTCTGCTCCCCGAAGCCCGGCAGTTCCTTGAGCCGGGCGAGCAGTTCCGCGCCCGTCGCGGCATCGGCCCACACGGCCGCCGCGTCCCCGTCGTAGTGCTCCACGAGGTACGCGCACAGCTGCTGGATCCGCTTCGCCATCGACCCCGGATAGCGGTGGACGGCCGGCTTCTGCGAGAGCAGCGCGGCGAAGGCCTCGGGGTCGTAGGCGGCGACGGCGTGCGCGTCCAGGTCGTCCGAGCCCAGGCGCTGGGCGATCGTGAAGGGCCCGGAGAAGGCCCACTCCATCGGAACCTGCTGGTCGAGCAGCATGCCGACGAGCGCGGCGAGCGGGCTCCGGCCGAGGAGCTCGTCGGCCTCCGGCTGCTGGGCCAGCCGGATGGTGAAGTGCTTGTCCATGTCCCCAGCCTCCCCCGGCGCCGCGCTCCCCGCGCGGTCGCCGCGCGGCGCGCCTAGCGTGAGTACGAGAGCGACCGCAGGCATGCCACACGACCCGGGAGTCGATCGATCATGGCCGAGTACACGGAAGGCGCCCCGTGCTGGGTGGACGCGATGTTCACCGATGTGGAGGGGGCCAAGAGCTTCTACGCCGAGGTCCTCGGCTGGACCTTCGGGGAGTCCGCGACCGAGTTCGGCAGCTACACGCAGGCCTACTCCGACGGCAAGGCCGTCGCGGCCGTGGTCCCGCCGATGCCGGGCACCGACGCCCCCTCGCAGTGGTGCCTGTACTTCGCCTCGCGCGACGCGGCGGCCACCGCCGAGAAGATCAAGGCGGCGGGCGGCGACCTGCTGATGGAACCGATGCAGGTGGGCCCGTTCGGCTCGATGGCGATCGCCAAGGAGCCGAGCGGTGCGGTCTTCGGGGTCTGGCAGCCGGGCGAGCACAAGGGCTTCGAGAAGATGGGCGAGTCGGGCTCCTACGCCTGGGCGGAGGTCTTCACGCGGGATCCTGACAAGGCGGACGCGTTCCTGACGAAGGTCTTCCCGTACGAGTCCCAGCAGATGGAGACGGGTGACGACCCCCAGACGGCCGGCATGGACTTCAAGGTCTTCAGCCTGGGCGGCAAGGAGAACCCGGTGCTGGGCCGGATGAAGATGGGCGACGAGTTCCCGCCGCAGGTCCCCTCCTACATCCAGATCTACTTCTCGGTGCCCGACTGCGACGAGGCCCTCGCCAAGGCCAAGAAGCTCGGCGGAACCCTCCTCTTCGGGCCGATGGACTCCCCCTTCGGCCGCTTCGCCGCCGTCACGGACCAGCAGGGGGCGGCCTTCGCGGTGATCGACATGTCCACGACGGTCGGTGAGATGCCGCAGATGTCGGACGGGTGACCGGACGGCTGACCGCCTCCCGGCCCGGTCAGAGCCCCACGTCCGGCGTCGGCAGGGCGCCGAACCAGACGTGCGTGACCGCACTGACGTAGCGCGCCCCGCACCGGTCGGTCGGGACCACCAACTGGCTGACGGCCTCGTCGAGTTCCTCCCCGTCGAGGCGCGTGGCCAGCAGGACCGGGCCGGCTGCGAAGTCGGCGTCCAGCTCGGCCCAGGACAGGACGGTGTGGTGGCCGTCCCCGCCGCTGACCGCGAGCAGGAAGCGGCTGCGGTCCTTGCGGCGCCGCGCGTCGAAGGCGGGGCCCGCGTCCGCCACCACGTCCCGGAGCAACGGCCCTTCGAACACGTGGTGAACTGGACACCCTGGCGGAGCTGTTGGCCGGGGTCCCGGCGGAGGTGCGGTCGGTGTTCGGGGCGCGCACCCTCGGGGCGCTCGGGGACGGGATGCTGCGCGAGACCCTGGAGGTCTTCCTGGCCAACAACTGCTCGTGGGCGCGCACCGCGGAGGCCCTGCACCTGCACGTGAACACGGTGCACTACCGGATCGAGCGGGTGCAGGTCCTGACGGGCCGTGACCTGTCCCGCCTCGACCACAAGCTGGACCTGTACGCGGCGCTGCGCTGCCGCTAGGGGGGCGCTCCGCGCTCAGCCCAGGTCGACGTGGACCTCGGCGCGGTGGGCGGGCAGCCGCCCCGCGTCGGCCCAGCGGCGGACGGTCTCGGGGCTCACGCACAGCAGGTCGGCGGCCTGCCCGATGGAGTACGACGGCACGCCCGCAGCTTAGGGGCCGGGTCATCGCATGAGCAGCACGATCACCGAACCCCACATCGTCAGCAGCACGTTGCCCAGCGCGTACGGGACCGTCGTGCCGAGGGCGGGGATCTGGCTGCGGGCCCGTTCGGTGAGGGCGCCGAGCGCGGCCGTGGTGGTCTGGGCCCCGGCGAGGGCGCCGAGCAGGATCGGCAGCGGCACGCGCTGCACGAAGTGTCCGTAGGCGAAACCGGCCAGCAGCGGCACGGTGGTGACGGCCGCGCCCCACAGCAGCAGCGGCCAGCCGGCCTCCCGCAGACCGGGGACGAAACTGGGGCCCGCGTTCAGGCCGACGACGGTGACGAAGACGCACAGGCCGAGCGTGCCCATCAGCCACTGCGCCGCGGAGGGCAGGTTCCCGTACGTCGGGTACTTGCTCCGGATCCAGCCGAAGACCAGACCCATCAGCAGCGCCCCGGTGGACGTGGACAGGGACAGCGGGGCCCCGGCCGCGTGCAGGGCGGGGATGCCCAGGAGGCCGCCGAGGAAGAGGCCGAGGGCGATCCACACCATGTCGGTGGCGAAACTGGTCGGCACCGGCTTGCCGATCACGGCCGCCGCGGCCTCCACCCGGTGGTGGGGCCCGGTCAGGACCAGGGTGTCGCCGCGTTCCACCGTGCTGTCGAGCCGGACCCGCAGGTCGGCGCCGGCCCGCCAGTGGCCCTCGATGAACACGCCCGGCATGAACTCCTCGTGGCGCAGGCTCCGGATCGTGCGCCCGCTGTCGCGGCTGCGCGTGGTGACCACGACGTGCAGGGTCTCGGTGCGGTATCCCAGCAGTTCGCTGTCGTCGGTCTCCATGCCGATGTGGCTGCGGGCGTCGTACGCGACGAGGTCGCCGCGGACCGCGCTGATCGCCAGGGTGTCGCCGAGCTCGATGCGGGTCCCGGGGGAGTGCTCCAGGATCTCGCCCGCGCGGCGCATCCGGGTGATGTAGAGCCGGCGCCCGGCGGCCTTCTGCTCGGCCTCGAAATCGCCGACCGTGCGGCCCGCCATGCGCTGTACGTCCACGGCGTACGCGCGCAGCACGTGCTTGTAGTAGCCCTCGCCCGCGTCCGGGTCCTCCTCGACCGCCTCCAGGTCGGCGGCGAGGACGGCGCTCTGCTCCGCGAGGTCCCTGCGGACGAGGCGGGGGAGCACCCCCGCGAGGAGCAGCGCGGGCAGCACCGTGCCCAGGGGGTAGGTGACGGCGTACGCGACGGCGACGAGGTGGGACTCGTCCTGGGCCTCGGCGCGGGTGAGCCCGGGCAGGTGCGCGATGGCGTCGGAGCCCACGCCGATGACGGCGGACTGGGTGAGCCCGCCGCCGAGCAGACCGGCCGAGAGCCCGGGCCCGTACCCGGCGAGCGTGGCGAAGGCCCAGGCGGTGGCCAGCCCGGTGACGCAGACGATCACGGCGAGGAGAGCCTGGGGCAGGCCGTCCTTGCGCAGGGCGCGGAAGAACTGCGGCCCCACGTCGTAGCCCAGGGCGAAGAGGAACATGAGGAAGAAGACGGACTTGATCGGCCCGTCGATCTCCACCTTGGCCTGGGAGCCGATGACGAGCCCGGCGACGAGGCAGCCGGTGACGGCGCCGAGCGCGAGGGAGCGGTAGCGCAGCCGCCCGAGCAGGAAGCCGACGGCGATCGTCAGGAAGATCAGGAGTTCCGGGTAGGGCCGGAAGACGTTCGCCCTGAACCACTCCATCCGCGCTCCCGCCTCCGCCGCAGCCGCCAGCGAAAACGTTAGGCGCGCCCCGGCCCTCCTGCACGCCGGCCGACACGGAGGGCCCGGGACGACCGGCACGGGACGGGAAACGCGAAGAGCCCCACCGCAAGCGGTGGGGCTCTTCGACATCGTGCCCGGTGAGGCACTGGCGGAGGATACGAGATTCGAACTCGTGAGGGGTTGCCCCCAACACGCTTTCCAAGCGTGCGCCCTAGGCCACTAGGCGAATCCTCCGCCGCAAACAATACAAGACGTTGAGGGGTGCTCGCGAACGTGATCGTCGGGCGGGGGTCGGCGAAGGGCCGGCGAGGGGTCCGCCGGGGTCCGCGTCCGGGTCCGGCTCGATTCCGGGGCCGTCCATCCGCTAGGGTGGGGCCAGCCCCTCACGTGGCGCTATCTCACCCAACTCCCCCAGGGCCGGAAGGCAGCAAGGGTAAGTGGGCTCTGGCGGGTGCGTGGGGGGCGCTTTGCGTTCCCGGGGGTCCGGGAGGCGTCGGCGGGCCGTTGTTGTCGGTGGGCCCGGATAACCTCGTATACGTGTCGTCCCTTGCGCTGTACCGCCGCTATCGCCCCGAGTCGTTCGCCGAGGTCATCGGGCAGGAGCATGTCACTGCACCGCTGATGCAGGCCCTGCGGAACAACCGGGTCAATCACGCGTACCTGTTCAGCGGGCCGCGCGGCTGCGGCAAGACCACCAGCGCGCGCATCCTCGCCCGGTGCCTGAACTGTGAGCAGGGCCCCACCCCGACCCCCTGCGGGGAGTGCCAGTCCTGTCGCGACCTCGCCCGCAACGGGCCGGGTTCCATCGATGTCATCGAGATCGACGCGGCCTCGCACGGTGGTGTGGACGACGCCCGTGACCTGCGCGAGAAGGCCTTTTTCGGACCGGCCTCCAGCCGCTACAAGATCTACATCATCGACGAGGCCCACATGGTCACCTCGGCGGGCTTCAACGCCCTGCTGAAGGTGGTCGAGGAGCCGCCGGAGCACCTCAAGTTCATCTTCGCCACGACCGAGCCGGAGAAGGTGATCGGGACCATCCGGTCCCGGACCCACCACTACCCCTTCCGGCTGGTTCCGCCCGGCACCCTGCGGGACTACCTGGGCGAGGTCTGCGGCCGCGAGGGCGCCACCGTCGAGGACGGCGTGCTGCCGCTCGTCGTGCGCGCCGGCGCCGGATCCGTGCGTGACTCCATGTCCGTCATGGACCAGCTGCTCGCGGGCGCCGCCGCCGACGGTGTGACATACGCCATGGCGACCTCCCTCCTCGGCTACACCGAGGGGTCCCTCCTCGACGCCGTCATCGACGCCTTCGCCTCCGGGGACGGCGCCGCCGCCTTCGAGGTCGTCGACCGCGTGGTCGAGGGCGGGAACGACCCGCGCCGGTTCGTCGCCGACCTGCTGGAGCGGCTGCGCGACCTGGTGATCCTGGCCGCCGTGCCCGACGCCGGGGAGAAGGGGCTGATCGACGCCCCCGCCGATGTCGTGGAGCGGATGCAGGCACAGGCCTCGGTGTTCGGGGCCGCGGAGCTTTCGCGGGCCGCCGACCTGGTCAACACCGGGCTCACCGAGATGCGCGGGGCGACCTCGCCGCGGCTCCAGCTGGAGCTGATCTGCGCGCGCGTGCTGCTGCCCGCCGCCTTCGACGACGAGCGGTCCTTCCAGGCCCGGCTGGACCGGCTGGAGCGGGGCGGGGCCGCAGCCTTCGCGGCCGCCGCCTCCGCCGGTGTGCCCGCGGCCCCGCCCGTCATGGGGTACGTGCCCGGGCCCGATGCCCACGCCATGGCCCCCGCAGGGCCCGGCGGGGGCGTGGCCGCCGCGCGCGCCGCCGTACGGGCCCCCGAGCCGGAGCCGGCCGCCCCGGTCGCCCCGGCCGAAGCCCCGCCCGTGGCCCCGCCCGCCCAGCCCGTGGCGGCGCAGGCCCCGGCCGCACCCGCACCCGCTCCCGCGGCCCAGGTCCCCGCTCCCGGGGCGTGGCCCGGAGCCGCGCAGCCCGGCGGCGGTGCCCCCGGCGCCTGGCCGGGAGCGAGCGCCGCCCCGGCCGCCGCAGCCCAGGCCCCGGCTGCCCCCGCAGCTGCGCCCGCCCCCGCGGCCGGTGCCTGGCCGAGCGCGGCCGCACCCGGCCAGGGCGCCCCCTCGCCCGCAGCCCCCGCGCCCGCAGCCCCCGCCCAGCCGGCCGCGTCCGCCCCGGCGGCTCCCGCGCCCTCCCCCGGCATGGCCGCCGGCGCCGGTCAGATCCAGGCGATGTGGCCGGGCGTCCTGGAGGCCGTCAAGAACCGCCGCCGTTTCACCTGGATCCTGCTGAGCCAGAACGCCCAGGTCACCGGCTTCGACGGGACCACCCTCCAGCTCGGCTTCCCCAATGTCGGAGCCCGCGACAACTTCGCGAGCAGCGGCAGCGAGGACGTGCTGAAGGCGGTCCTGGCCGAGCAGTTCCAGGTCAACTGGAAGATCGACGCCGTGGTGGGCGGCGGAGCCCCGGCCCCGCTCCAGACGTCCTCGTACGCCCCGGCCGCGCCCGCCGCCCCGGCCTACAGCCCGCCGCCCCCGGCGCAGTCCTCCCCCGGGGCGCAGCCGTACCAGCCGTCCCAGCAGTCGCCCCAGCAGCAGGATTCGGCCCCGCAGCCCCCCGTACGGCAGGCGCCGCCGCCGGTGGCCCCCGAGGACGACGTCGCTGAGGCGGACGACCCCGACCTCGTGGAGAACGCCCTGACCGGACACGACCTGATCGTGCGCGAGCTCGGAGCCACCGTTGTGGAGGAATACACGAATGAGTAGCGCCCCGTAGTTGGGTGGCCGCACGAAACCGGCCGCTCCGTCCGGGCTACCCTGGGCGGCGTGAAGGTCCTCGTCATCGGCGGCGGCGCCCGCGAACATGCCCTGTGCCGCTCTCTGTCCCTCGACCCCGACGTCTCCGCGCTGTACTGCGCTCCCGGCAACGCCGGCATCGCCGAGGTGGCCGAGCTCCGCCCGGTCGACGCCCTCGACGGCGCTGCCGTCGCCGCTCTCGCCACCGAACTCGGCGCCGGCCTGGTCGTCGTCGGCCCGGAGGCCCCGCTGGTCGCCGGGGTCGCCGACGCGGTCCGCGCCGTCGGCATCCCCGTCTTCGGCCCGTCCGCCGAGGCGGCGCAGCTCGAAGGCTCCAAGGCGTTCGCCAAGGACGTGATGGCCGCGGCCGGGGTCCCGACCGCGCGCAGCTACGTCTGCACCACCCCGGAAGAGGTGGACGAGGCCCTCGACGCCTTCGGCGCCCCGTACGTCGTCAAGGACGACGGCCTCGCGGCCGGCAAGGGCGTCGTGGTCACCGAGGACCTGGCAGCAGCCCGGGCGCACGCCCTCGCCTGCGACCGCGTGGTCATCGAGGAGTACCTCGACGGCCCCGAGGTCTCCCTCTTCGCCATCACCGACGGCGTCACCGTGCTGCCGCTCCAGCCCGCGCAGGACTTCAAGCGGGCCCTGGACGGCGACGAGGGTCCCAACACCGGCGGCATGGGCGCGTACTCCCCGCTGCCGTGGGCCGACCCGAAGCTGGTCGACGAGGTCATGGAGCTGGTCCTCCAGCCGACCGTCGACGAGCTGCGCCGCCGCGGCACTCCCTTCTCCGGCCTGCTCTACGCCGGCCTCGCGATCACCGGCCGCGGCACCCGGGTCATCGAGTTCAACGCCCGCTTCGGCGACCCGGAGACCCAGGTCGTCCTGGCCCGGCTCCAGACCCCGCTCGCGAGCGTCCTGCTCAACGCCGCCCGGGGGACCCTGGACGCCGAACCCCCGCTGCGCTGGCGCGACGACGCCGCCGTCACGGTGGTCATCGCCTCGCACAACTACCCGGAGACCCCGCGTACGGGGGACCCGATCGAGGGCCTGGCCGAGGTGGCCGCCGAGGACGGTCCCGACGCGTACGTGCTGCACGCCGGTACCCGCCGCGAGGGCGACGCGGTCGTCAGCGCGGGCGGCCGCGTGCTGTCGGTGACGGCGACCGGTTCTGATCTGGCAGAGGCCAGGGACAAGGCGTATAAGGCGGTCGCGCGGATCCGGCTGGACGGGTCGCAGCACCGCACGGACATCGCGGCGAAGGCGGCCGAGCGCCCCTGAGCTGCGGCTCCACGAACCCGCGGGCCCGGTGCGCAGAAGATGCGCCCGGGCCCGCGGGCGTGTCCGCGTGCGACTGCATCCAGCCGCGTTCGAACGCACCCAGCTTTACCCAAAGCCATTCCATCGGGTGATCGTCACCCGGTCTGCCTGACGGCCGGGCGCGCCCCAACTAGGGTGCGGCGCAAGCATTCCGGCACTTGGCCCACCGGCATTGCGATGTCGGGGGCGGGTGTCACAGTGGGGGAGTGAGCAATGCCGCCGCAGGGCAGAGGGGGTGAGGTCCGGCCGTGTCCGGAACAGGTTCGATCGTCGATGCGGGCGTGCCGTCCGCACGTTCCCGCGCCTTGGCCGTGCTGCGCGTGCGCAGCAGGGCCCTGGCCGTCGGGCTGCTGCCCGCCGCCCTCGCCGTGGTGCTCGTCGCCGCGCAGATGACCGGCCGGCTGGCCGGGGACCCCTGGCCGGCGGTGACCTGGGCCGTGTGCGCGGTCGCCGTGCTCGTCCTGCTGGTGGGCGGGGCCTTCGCCGCGGTGGTGCTGCGCGCCGGCCCCGCCGTGACGCCGACGGTGGCGCTGTCCGAGGCCGCCGCCCCCGATCTCTACCGGCTCGTGCGGGACCTGGCGGACCGGATGGACGTGCCGCCGCCCTCCGCGATAGCCCTGACGCCGGACTGCGACAGCTGGCTGGAGGACCGCACGCATGCGGCCCACCGCCGCGGATGCCTGTCCACGGGGCCGGAGTCCGAACCGGGAGCGGCTCCCGTGCTCGTGATCGGCTCCCCCTTCCTGTGGTGGATGCGGGTCGCCGAGCTGCGGGCCGTCCTCGCCCCGGTCGTCGCCGGCACGGGACCCTCCGCGCATCCGGACATAGCCGATGCCCGTGGCTTCGTACGCGGTCTGGACGCGGCCGTGGACGTCGGCAGCCGGCCCGGCCTGGGCTGGATCGCCCCGCCCGCGCGGTTCCTGCTGCGGCTCTGCCGCGTGGACGCCACCGAGATGGAGCGCGGTGTGGCCGCGGCCGCCTCGGACCGTGCACAGGGTGTGGACTACGGGCTGCGCATCGTCGCCCAGGAGCAGGTCGGCCTCGCGTACGCGGGCTGGGACCGGCTCCTGACCCGGGTCGCGCTGCCCGCCTGGCGGATGGGCCGCTGGCCGGCGCACCTCGATGCGGGAGTGGTCTCCGCGCTGACCGAGCTGTCCCGGCGGGACCGGCTGGCCGACGGGTTCACCTCGCGGCTGGGCGAGCGCCCCGCCTGCGACCTGCTGGAGCAGCCGGGGGCGGTCGACGAGGCCGCCTCGCTGCTGGCCGCCCGGCTCTTCCACGGCGGCCCGGCCGAGGCCGGACCGGACTGGTCCCCGGTGGACTGGGCGCAGTACCCGGAGGAGGTCGTGGACCGCAAGTGGCGTACGGAGGCGGCCCGGCTGCATGCCGCGCTGGACGCCGTGGCCGCCGCGCCCGTGGACCTGCCCCCGCCCGGGGACGGCCTCGGCGGGCCCACGCTGGAGCGGGTGCTCGGGCACCTCTCGGACCCCGTCGGTGACGGCGCGGCCGGTGAGGCTCTGGCCGGCCGGCTCAGCGGGGACCTCGCCCGCGAGGAGCGGGCCACCGGTCCGGGCTCGGCCGAGGGGAAGGCCCGCGGCGCGGACGCCGTACCGCTGTTCCCCCTCCAGCCGCCGCGCAGCGCGCGGGACCTGCTGGCCGACCACGTGACGGCGCTGGTGTGCTGTGCGGCCGTGGACTCGGCCGGTGCCGAGCCCGGGCTGGACTGGCTGGACGGACCGGTCCTGCTGGTCGGCGGTGAGCGGCGGTCCGATCTGGCGCCGCGCGTGCTGTGCCTGGTCGAGGACGGGGACCCGGCGCCCTTGCGGGCCTGGCTCTCTGAGATCGGCGTCCGCCCGGAGAAGCCGGTCCGGCTGGTCTGACGGCCACCCCGGGCGGCGATCCCGGGCGGCCACTCCTGGCGGCCGCCCCGAGCCGGCCCGGGGCGGTCGGCCTGCGTGAGGGAATCCTCCGCAAGGTGCCCGCGTAGGCCTCGTTCTCCCAGGTCAGGAGCCATCCGTCCGGGCTACTCCTCGTACGGACAAACGGATCCGAATGTTCCGGTCACGTCAATTCACGACGAACGGTGACGGACTGCGTGCGTAATGTGATGTGCTGGGACCGGTCGCGGCTGGATGTCCTGACCAGGTGTCCTGAAAGCGTCGTCCGGGGGAGCGAGGGAGGGGAGCGGTATGGGTGCGGACCAGATCCGGCGTTGGGAGTCAGGTGCGCTCGCGCACGCGGTGAACGACCCCTTCGGGCAGGGACCCCTGCCCTGGTTCCGGGGCAGCGAGCTCTACTTCGGCGACACCGGGCAGGTCGTCCCCTGGTACGTGGACCCTGCCGCCACGACCGCCGGCCCCGGCCGGCTCCCCCGCGCCCGCTGCAACGGCGGCCCGCGCAGCGCCGACGACGTGCACCGCCAGATCAAGGGCTTCGCCTCGACCGGAGCCGTCACCCCCGGTGAGGCCATCGACTTCCACATCACCGTGGACCCGCCCCAGCAGTTCTCCGTCGACGTCTACCGGATCGGCCACTACGGCGGCGACGGGGCCTCCAAGATCACCACCAGCCCCCGGCTCTCCGGGATCGTCCAGCCGCCCCCCCTGGCCGCGGACCGCACCGTCTCCTGCCACCACTGGTGGCTGTCCTGGCGCCTGCAGGTCCCGTCCTACTGGAGCGTCGGCGCGTACGTGGCCGTCCTGACCACGGCCGACGGCTACCGCTCCCACATCCCCTTCACCGTCCGCGACGACCACCCCGCGGACCTCCTGCTCCTGCTCCCCGACATCACCTGGCAGGCGTACAACCTCTACCCGGAGGACGGCCGCACCGGCGCCAGCCTCTACCACGCCTGGGACGAGGACGGCCGGCTACTCGGCGAACAGGACGCGGCCATCACCGTCTCCTTCGACCGCCCCTACGCGGGCGCGGGCCTGCCCCTGCACGTCGGCCACGCCTACGACTTCATCCGCTGGGCCGAGCGCTACGGCTACGACCTGGCCTACGCCGACACCCGCGACCTGCACGCGGGCCGCGTGGACCCGACCCGCTACCGGGGCCTGGTCTTCCCCGGTCACGACGAGTACTGGTCGGGCCCGATGCGCCGCACCGTCGAGCGCGCCCGCGGCCACGGCACCTCCCTGGTCTTCCTCTCCGCCAACACCATGTACTGGCAGGTCGAGCTGGGCCCGTCCCCCTCCGGGGTCGAAGACCGCCTCCTGACCTGCCGAAAACGCCGCGGCCCCGGCCGCCCCAGCCTGTGGCGCGAGGTCGACCGCCCTGAGCAGCAGCTGCTCGGCATCCAGTACGCGGGCCGGGTCCCCGAGCCCGCACCCCTGATCGTGCGCAACGCCACGCACTGGCTGTGGGACTCCACCGGAGCCGGCGAGAACGACGAGCTCCCCGGCCTGGTCGCGGGCGAGGCCGACCGGTACTTCCCGCGCACCCAGCTCCCCGAGCACCAGGACCGGATCCTGCTCGCGCACTCCCCGTACCTCGACACCACGGGCCACCGCAGGCACCAGGAGACCTCGCTCTACCGGGCCCCCAGCGGCGCCCTGGTCTTCGCCTCCGGCACCTTCGCCTGGTCCCCGGCCCTCGACCGGCCCGGCCATGTGGACGAGCGGGTGCAGCGGGCCACCGCCAATCTCCTCGACCGGATCTGCAAGCGCGACTGAGACCCCGCCGGGCGGCGCAGCGGGCCGCGTGCGGGAGAATGGGTTCGCGCTCGTACAGAACCACAGGGAGAACCCGTGTCCGGATTCGTCGAAAAGCCCGAGCCGGTCGAGGTTCCCGGCCTCGTCCACCTCCACACCGGCAAGGTGCGCGACCTCTACCGCGACGAGGAAGACCGCCTCGTCATGGTCGCCAGCGACCGCATGTCCGCCTTCGACTGGGTGCTGCCCACGGAGATCCCGGACAAGGGCCGCGTCCTCACCCAGCTCTCCCTGTGGTGGTTCGACCAGCTCGCGGACCTCGTCCCGAACCACGTCATCTCGACCGAGCTGCCCGTCGGCGCCCCCGCCGACTGGGCCGGCCGGACGCTGATCTGCCACAACCTCGACATGGTCGCCGTCGAGTGCGTGGCCCGCGGCTACCTCACCGGCTCCGGCCTCGCCGAGTACCGCCAGACCCGTACCGTCTGCGGACTGGCCCTGCCCGAGGGGCTCGTGGACGGCTCCGAGCTGCCCGCCCCGATCTTCACCCCGGCCGCCAAGGCCGCGGTCGGCGAGCACGACGAGAACGTCTCCTACGAGGAGGTCGCGCGCACGACCGGCGCCGAGACCGCGGCGCTGCTGCGCCAGACCACCCTCGCCGTGTACGGCCGCGCCCGGGACATCGCCCGCGAGCGCGGGATCATCCTGGCGGACACCAAGTTCGAGTTCGGCTTCGACCCCAAGGACGGCACGCTCGTCGCCGCCGACGAGGTGCTCACCCCTGACTCCTCCCGCTTCTGGCCCGCCGACCTGTGGGAGCCGGGCCACGCCCAGCCGTCCTTCGACAAGCAGTACGTCCGCGACTGGCTGTCCTCCCCGGCCTCCGGCTGGGACCCGAAGGGCGAACTGCCGCCGCCGGCCCTCCCGCAGGAGGTCGTCGAGCGCACCCGCGCCAAGTACGTCGAGGCCTACGAGCGGCTCACCGGCCTGGCCTGGCAGAGCGGGGCCTGAGACACGAAGAAGCCCCCGGTCGAGGACCGGGGGCTTCTTCGTTCTGAGCGGACAACGCGACTCGAACGCGCGACATCCACCTTGGCAAGGTGGTGCTCTACCAACTGAGCTATGTCCGCATGCGCCGTAACGCGAGACCTACTATACCCAACCCCGCTCGCGTGCGAGACGCACTGCCGTGTGCCGGTTCTCGGCCCCGAGCTTCGAGGCCGCCGAGGACAGGTAGTTCCGTACGGTCCCCTGCGACAGCGAGGCCCGCTCCGCGATCTCCGCCACCGGCGCCCCGTCGGCCGCGAGTTCCAGCACCTCCGCCTCGCGCGCGGTCAGCGGGGAGTCCCCCGCGCTGATCGCGTCGGCCGCCAACTCCGGGTCCACATAACGTCCTCCGGCGTGCACGGTCCGGATCAGCTCGGCCAGCCGCTGCGCCGACACCGTCTTCGGCGCGAAGGCCCGCACCCCCGCCGCCAGCGCCCTCTTGAGGTGTCCCGGGCGGCCGTGGCTCGTCACGATCATGGTCTTGCAGTCGGGGAGTTCGGCCCGCAGCGCTGTGGCCACACTCACACCGTCGGCCCCCGGCATCTGCAGGTCCAGCACCACCACGTCCGGCCGGTGCGCCCGGGCCATCGCCAGCGCCTCGGGCCCCGAAGCGGCCTCGGCTATCACCAGCAGGTCGTCCTCCAGTCCCAGCAGCGCGGCCAGCGCCCCGCGGATCAGGTGTTCGTCGTCGGCGAGCAGTACGCGTACGGGGCTCACGCCCGCACCTCCAGTCGTTGTGCTTGTCGGCCGGGGATCTCGGCGCGCAGCCGGAACCGGCCGCCTTCCACCGGCCCGGCCTGCAGGGTTCCGTCCAGGGCCGCGAGCCGCTCGCGCAGCCCGGCCAGCCCCGAACCCGGAGGCCCGGCAGGCACCTCGGGCGCCCCGTCGTTCTCCACCACCAGCGTCACGGCGCCGCCCTCCGGCACCGTGAGACGGATCACACAGCTCTGCGCGTCCCCGTGCCGCAGGACGTTGGTCGTCGCCTCGCGCACCACCCAGCCGAGCGCGGACTGGACCTCGGACGGCAGGTCCCGCCGGCCCCGCAGGTCGACCCGGCAGTCCATCCCGGCCGCGCTGAGCACGCCGCGGGCGCCTTCCAGCTCCACCGCGAGATCTGCCTCCCGGTAGCCCCGCACCACGTCGCGGACCTCCCGCTGGGACTCCCGCGCGATCCGCTGGACCTCGATCATCTGGTCCACCGCCTCGGGGCGTTCGCGCCGTGCCAGCTGGACCGCCAGTTCGCTCTTGAGGGCGATCACCGCCAGGTTGCGGCCCATCACGTCGTGCAGGTCCCGGCCGAAGCGCAGCCGCTCCTCCGCGACCGCCAGCTGGGCCAGGGCCTCCCGCGAGCGGTCGAGTTCGTAGACGGCGTCCAGCAGCCAGGCCGAGAACCCGCAGGTGGCGCCGAAGAACACGCTGCCGATCAGCACCCCGACGGCGTACCCGAGGGCCTCCCCCGGGTGGAGTCCGAAGGCGAGCACGGCCGTGCCCGTGGCGAGCGCCGCGATCGGGGGGACGTACCGGATGCGCCGGACGGTCCGCAGGCACAGCACCAGCGAACCGGTGACGAAGCAGGTCAGCCCCGAGACCAGCATCGGCGCCACGCTCGGGTCGAGTTCGCCGGCGGCCCGCAGCGCGAGGACGCCCAGGGTCGCGGCGGCGGTCACGGCGACCGTTGCCGCGGCCAGCCGGTCGGGGCGCTCGCGCTTGCCGGCCACCCAGCCGAGCGCCCTGGACGAGAGCACTCCGCACAGCACCGCATGGGCGCACATCAGCACGAAGAGCAGGACCGGCAGCAGCGGGGAGGACCACTCGGGCACCCCGAGCAGCGGACCCAGCGCGAAGGCCCCGATCTCCATGAGCACGAAGAAGTGGAACGACCAGCGGGTGTACACCTCCACCTTTTCCGCGCTGCTGCGGTTCTTCCACCATCCCGTCAGCTTCGACACGGACCTCGCCCCCCTGGGTCTTCCTGCGCACAGGCCGCGCGATTCCCGGTGCGGCCACCGCTGGACAGCAAACACGGTGATCATGACGCAGGCCAGGACGGTGCCTGCTCCGAGTCTCACGGACCCCGGACCGGCGCGGCAGTGAGCGTCGTCACGGCCCCGGATGACATTTGTCAGGCCGACCGCTCCCGGAACGGCCGGGGCGGCCTTCCGCTAAACACGAAGAAGGCCCCGGTCGCAATGACCGGGGCCTTCTTCAATCTGAGCGGACGACGCGACTCGAACGCGCGACATCCACCTTGGCAAGGTGGTGCTCTACCAACTGAGCTACGTCCGCATGCACTCTGCTGAGCAATGCGAGCATCACTCTACCCGATCCACCGTGGTGGTCGGTCAAACGATGCAGAGCGGGTGACAGGGATCGCACACTGCGCCTTCCCCCTGGAAGAGGGATGTTCTGCTACTGAACTACACCCGCACGACTTCGGGGCTTCGACTTGCGGTCTGGCCCCTCGGCGTGATCCACACACTAGCCGACGCAGGGGGGTGGATGGCAAATCGGCCCTCAGTGGGCCGCGTTGTAGGCCTCGTAGATCTTCTTGGGGATGCGCCCGCGCGGCGGGACCTCGTACTGGTTGGACCGGGCCCAGGCCCGGACGACCGCCGGGTCGGGGGCGATGGAGGTGTGCTTGAAGGCCTTCCCCGAGCGGGACTGGCGGCGTCCGGCGGCGACGAAGGGGGCCAGGCCCTTCCGCAGTTTCTTTGCGTTGGCCACATTGAGGTCGATCTCGTACGACTTACCGTCCAGAGAGAACGCGACCGTTTCCGCTGCTTCTCCGCCGTCGATGTCATCGGAGAGCGTGACTACTACGCGCTGCGCCACGGATATCGGTCCCTTCGTGAGACGCCGTCACCCGTTGACGTGCGGTGATGTCGCCTGTGTGGATGTTTCGGAGCAATGCGTCTTTCTGCCCCCGTCGCGAAGCGACAAATGCCAACGCCTCGGGTGATTCCTTTGTACCCCGATTCGCATTGCATTGCGAAGCCCAGTTAATTCTCTCCGCGTGTCCCGCCGCAATGCCGGGTACGCGGTTTTCCGGCGGATTTTGCGAAGCGTTGGTGAAGTCGAAACCGGTCGGCGATCAAGGTCAGAGGATATCTACCCGCGTAGAAATTTTGGCCGGGTACGCTGATGGAACCGCCTTCGCACCAACCACCACACGGGAGTGCCAGTGGCACGCGTCGTAGTCGACGTCATGCTCAAGCCGGAGATCCTCGACCCCCAGGGCCAGGCGGTGCAGCGTGCACTGCCGCGGCTGGGCTTCGAGGGAATCGCCGACGTCCGCCAGGGGAAGCGCTTCGAACTGGAGGTGGAGGGACCGGTCGACCAGGCCGCCCTCGACCGCATCCACAAGATGGCCGAAACCTTCCTCGCCAACACCGTCATCGAAGACTTCACCGTGAAGGTCGAGGCCTGACGGTGACCACTCGCATCGGAGTCGTCACGTTCCCCGGAACGCTCGACGACCGTGACTCGCTGCGCGCCATCCGCCTCGCGGGGGCCGAGCCGGTCTCGCTCTGGCACCGCGACAAGGACCTGCACCAGGTCGACGCGGTCGTCCTCGCGGGCGGCTTCTCCTACGGGGACTACCTGCGCGCCGGGGCCATCTCCCGCTTCTCGCCGGTGATGGACACCATCATCGAGCAGGCCAAGGCGGGCATGCCCGTCCTCGGCATCTGCAACGGCTTCCAGGTCCTCACCGAGGCCCACCTGCTGCCGGGGGCGATGCTCCGCAACAACCACCTGCACTTCATCTGCCGCGACCAGAAGCTGCGGGTGGAGAACGCGGAGACCGCGTGGACCGGCGACTACACCGCCGGCCAGGAGATCTCCGTACCGCTCAAGAACATGGACGGCCGCTACGTCGCCGACGAGCGCGTGCTCGACGAACTGGAGGCCGAAGGCCGAGTGGCCTTCCGCTACCTCGACGTCAACCCGAACGGCTCGCTGCGCGACATCGCCGGCATCACCAACGCCGCGGGCAACGTCGTCGGCCTCATGCCGCACCCCGAGCACGCGGTCGAGCCGCTGATCGGGACCGGTCGCACCGACGGCCTCCCGTTCTTCACCTCGGTCCTGAAGAAGCTGGTCAGCGCATGAGCCTCGACACCGTCAAGAACGCCACCGAGACCCCGGAAGCCGCGCAGCCCTGGAAGGAGCTCGGCCTCAAGGAGGACGAGTACGCGCGCATCCGGGAGATCCTCGGCCGCCGCCCGACCGGCGCCGAGCTCGCCATGTACTCGGTCATGTGGTCCGAGCACTGCTCGTACAAGAGCAGCAAGGTCCACCTGAAGCAGTTCGGCGAGAAGGCCCCCGAGAACGACGCGATGCTCGTCGGCATCGGCGAGAACGCCGGCGTCGTCGACGTCGGCCAGGGCTACGCGGTCACCTTCAAGGTCGAGTCGCACAACCACCCCTCGTACATCGAGCCCTACCAGGGCGCGGCCACCGGCATCGGCGGCATCGTCCGCGACATCCTCGCCATGGGCGCCCGCCCGGTCGCCGTCGTGGACCCGCTGCGCTTCGGTGCGGCCGACCACCCCGACACCAAGCGCGTCCTGCCGGGCGTCGTCGCGGGCATCGGCGGCTACGGCAACTGCCTGGGCCTGCCGAACATCGGCGGCGAGGTCGTCTTCGACGCCTGCTACCAGGGCAACCCGCTGGTCAACGCCGGCTGCATCGGCGTCATGAAGCACGAGGACATCCACCTCGCCAAGGCCTCCGGCCCCGGCAACAAGGTCATCCTCTACGGCGCCCGCACCGGCGGCGACGGCATCGGCGGCGTCTCGGTCCTCGCGTCCGAGACCTTCGACGACACCAAGCCCACCAAGCGCCCCGCGGTGCAGGTCGGCGACCCCTTCCAGGAGAAGCTCCTCATCGAGTGCACCCTGGAGATCTTCAAGGAGAAGCTGGTCGCCGGCATCCAGGACCTCGGCGGCGCCGGGCTCTCCTGCGCCACGAGCGAGCTGGCCTCGGCCGGTTCCGGCGGCATGCGGGTCGAGCTGGACACCGTCCCGCTGCGCGACGCGACGCTCTCGCCCGAGGAGATCCTCATGAGCGAGTCGCAGGAGCGCATGTGCGCGATCGTGGAGCCGCAGCACGTCGAGCGCTTCATGGAGATCTGCGAGAAGTGGGACGTCATCGCCACCGTCATCGGTGAGGTGACCGAGGGCGAGCGCCTGGAGATCTTCTGGCACGGCGAGCAGATCGTGGACGTGCCCCCGGGCACCGTCGCCCACGAGGGTCCCGTCTACAACCGCCCCTACGCGCGCCCCTCCTGGCAGGACGCGCTGCAGGCCGACGACGCCGGCAAGCTGCCCCGCCCGCAGACCTCCGAGGAGCTCCGCGCGCAGGTCCTGGCGCTGGTCTCCTCCCCGAACCAGGCGTCCAAGTCGTGGGTCACCGACCAGTACGACCGGTTCGTGCAGGGCAACACCGTGCTCTCGCAGCCCGAGGACGCGGGCATGGTCCGCATCGACGAGGAGTCCAACCTCGGCGTGGCCATGGCCACCGACGGCAACGGCCGCTTCGCCAAGCTCGACCCGTACACGGGCGCCCAGCTGGCGCTCGCGGAGTCGTACCGCAACGTGGCCGCGACCGGCGCGAAGCCCCTCGCCATCTCCGACTGCCTGAACTTCGGCTCCCCCGAGGACCCGGACGTCATGTGGCAGTTCGCCGAGGCCTGCCGCGGTCTTGCCGACGGCTGTCTGGAGCTGGGCACCCCGGTGACCGGCGGCAACGTCTCGCTGTACAACCAGACCGGTGACGTGGCCATCCACCCGACCCCGGTCGTGGCGGTCCTCGGTGTCATCGACGACGTCAACCGCCGTACGCCGATGGCGTTCGCGGAGGCCGGCCAGCTGCTGTACCTGCTGGGCGACACCGCCGAGGAGTTCGGCGGCTCGGCCTGGTCCCAGGTCGTCCACGACCACCTGGGCGGCATGCCGCCCAAGGTGGACCTCGGCCGCGAGAAGCTGCTCGGCGAGATCCTGATCTCGGCCTCGCGCGACGGCATGATCGACGCCGCGCACGACCTCTCCGACGGCGGTGTCATCCAGGCGCTGACCGAGTCCTGCCTCAAGGGTGGCAACGGCGCGCGCGTCGTGGTCCCCGAGGGCCTGGACGCCTTCACGTTCCTCTTCTCCGAGTCCGCGGGCCGCGCCATCGTGGCCGTCCCGCGCAGCGAGGAGCTCCGCTTCACCGACATGTGCGGTGCGCGGGGCCTGCCGGCCACCCGCATCGGCGTGGTCGACGGCGAGGAGATCGAGATCCAGGGCGAGTTCACCCTCCCGCTGGCCGAGCTCCGCGTCGCCCACGAGGGGACGATCCCGGCCCTGCTGGCCTGATCCTCCACCCGGCCCGGCCGAGGCCCCGACCCGCTCCGGGTCGGGGCCTCGGTGCTGCCCGGTGCTGCCCGGTGCAGGTGGGGCGGGTGGGGCGCAGGCGGTCAGGGTCGAAGCGGCCGTAGCCATTCCGTGCCCCGCAGGACTATTTGAGGGCCACGGGGGCTCCGCATACTGGCGCCGTGAGTGACATCGTCAAGTACCTGCCGGACGCGGCGATACCCGCCGGCGGCGCCCGCAGATGGAAGGCCGACGAGGCGGAGCGCTGGTTCGACGCGCGCGTCCCCGCACTGTTCGCGCCCTTCGCGGGCGCCCTCGTCCTCGCGCCGCTGGTGGTGTCGGCGGTCGTCCTGCTCGCCTGGAACGATCCGGGTACGACGGGCCGTGGCACCGACTGGATCGGCTATCCCGCGGCGGTCCTCCTGATCGCCCTCCCCTTCTGGTACCGGTTCCTGCCGGTCGCGACGCTCGTCTCCGCGCCCCTGATCGCCGGGGAGACGGTTGCCCTGCTGACCGGCCCCGCTCCGGGCGGCACCGCGGCCCGGGCCGGTGGCGTGGTGGTCCTGACCCTGTCCTCCTGGGCCTTCACCGGTGCGCTGCTCCGGGTACGTGCCCGGCGCCGCCAGCGGTCCCTCTTCCTCGCCGAGGCCGCCGGGACCCGGCGCCGGCCCGTCCCCGGGCGCCTCGCGGACGCCCACGTGAAGCGCGGCCGTTCCCTGATCGTGGCCGGGGCCGTGTTCTGCCTGGCCGGCGCCGCCGCCCTGCTGGCGTGGGGGCTCGCCCTGGACCTGCGGGCCGAGCCGGGCGCCCCGTACGACGCCATCGGCCAGCAGATCATCGCCCTGCTGCTGCTCGTCCCCGGTACGACCCTGCTCGGACGGGGTCTCGCCCTGCGGCGCGCCGCCCGGCAGCTGCACCGCGGGCCGCAGCCGGTGGTCCGCATCGGTGTCCGGCGCGACGCGGCCTATTTCAACTGGCTGCACACGGACGCCCGGACGACCGGAGCCCGGCCCCTGATCGCCTACCGCACGAGCTTCGAGGACACCCTGCGGTACCACGGGCCGACCCTCGTCGGCGGTTCCGAGGAACAGCTGCGCGTCAGGCACCACGACATCGACCCGCACCGCGAGCCCTTCGAGGCGCTCCTGTACGGAGTGCCCTGCGAAGGGGCCGAGGTCCTGGTCGAGTTCGCCGTGTTCGCGCCCGACGGCCGGAGCATCACGACCGAGATCACGGCGGCCCCGCTGCTCGCGCGCCGCCGGTCCGGGCTGAAGCCGTGGTCGCCGGCAGGCAGCTCGTACCGGGTGCGGCGCCGGGAGGAGGCGGAGGCCGCGGCCGCCCGCCGCGCCGCGCAGCGGGCGCGTTCCGGCGGCGGCGACGGCGGGGGCGGCTGCGGCGGCGCGGACAGCGGTTGCGGCAGCAGCTGCGGCGGGGGCTGCGGCGGCGACTGATCGGGCAGACTCGCCGCATGGCACCCAAGACCCGTACGTACGACCCCGCGAAGATCCGCACGGCCGTCCTGGCCCAGTTCGGCCTGGTGGCCGATGCCGTCCGGGGTCTGGAGGAGGAGCGGCTGGCGCAGCCCGCGCACCTGGGCGAGTGGACCGTACGGGACCTGGCTGCGCACCTGGCCTGGGCGGTCGGCTCGCTGGCCGGGGCCGCCGCCCGGCCGTCGGCGGGACGTGTGGAGGTGACCGTGGCGACCTGGCCGTTCGCCACCGAGCCGATCGCGGGCAAGATCGCCGAGGCGCACCGCGGCCAGGACGCGGAGCCGCTCGGCGTGCTGTACGAGCGGACGGGCGCCCGGCTCGCCGAGCTGCTGGACGTGCTGCCCGGGGACCGGGTGCTGCCCCTGTGGATCGGCGGCATGACCGTCGCCGACTTCCTGGTCACCCGGACCGTGGAACTCGTCGTTCACACCGATGACCTGAACCGGGCCGCGGGGCTGGAGATCCCCTTCGACGGGCAGGCCCTCGCCGCCTGCACGCGGGTCCTCGCGGACGCCCTGGCGGTCAAGGCCCCGGGTGCCTCGGTGGAGGTACGGGTGCCTCCGTTCGCGGTGGTCCAGTGCGTCGAGGGGCCCCGCCACACCCGGGGCACCCCGCCCAACGTGGTGGAGACCGACCCGCTGACCTGGATCCGGCTGGCCACGGGCCGTACCGGCTGGGCGGAGTCCCTCTCCGGGGCGCGGGTGCGGGCCAGCGGGGAGCGGGCGGACCTGTCGGCGCTGCTGCCGGTGATGAGCTGAGCCCCGGCCGGGGCTCGGTGCGGCCGACGGAACCGGCTCGGCCGCGGCTCCGTCCCAGGACCATGCGTACCTACCGGAACGTCCGAATCCTCGGCGCACCCCTCGGGGTCGCCCTCGTCCTCACCCTCGGCCTCACCGGCTGCGGCCGGGTCACGAGCAGCGGAGGCGGCCCGCAGCTCGACGGGCCCCTCGGTTCCTGGGCCGTGGAGTCCCTGACCACCGGCGGCCGCACCCTGCACGCGCCCGACGCGGCCCGCGTCGACCTCGGTCAGGAGAAGGCCACGGGCAACTACGGCTGCAACGGCTTCACCGCGAAGGTAGCCCTGCACGGGGACTCCGCACTGACCGTCACCCCCGGCATCAACACGGACATGGCCTGCGAGAACACGGAGTTCGAGAACGCCTTCGCCAAGCTGTTCCAGGGCCGGCTCACCGTCGACCGCGGCCCGGACCGGCTCACCCTGAAGAGCGCCGACGGGAGCACCATCGCCATGACCACGAAGCCCCCGGTCCCGGACGCCCCGCTCACCGCGACCGAGTGGAAGGTCGACTCCCTGGTCAGCGGCGGGAGCGCGTCCTCCGTCCCCGAGGCGGAGGCCGGGCGGGCCCGGTTCACCCTCGCCGCCGACGGCACGGCGAGCGGCAGTCTCGGCTGCAACCGGTTCAGCGCCCCGGTGACCGTCGAGGGGCCTTCGGTCACCTTCGGGCCCCTCACCGCCACGCGGATGGCCTGCGAGGGCGCGGCCGGCGAGCTGGAACGCACGCTGACCGCGCTGTTCGCCGGCGGTCCGCTCAGCTGGCAGGTCCAGGGCCGGACCCTGACCCTCACCGCGGCGGACGGCAAGGGCCTGGGCGCCACGGCGGCCTCCGCCGCGGAGTGAGCGCCGCCCCGCGCGGGGCGGGCCGGGTCAGGCCGGGTAGGGCAGCAGCCCGGCGTCCACGGACTCCCAGGCAGCCCGCAGCTCCGCCAGCCGGGCCGGTTCGGCCCCGGCCTTGTCGGCCTGTTCGCGGATGTCCCCGGCCAGGTTGAACAGCTGGTCCCGGCCCGCCTTGCCGCGGTAGTACTTCCAGTCGCCGCGGCGCAGCGCCCGCTCCCCGCGCACCCGCCAGAACAGGTCCCGGCCGGCCGGCTTCTCGCCGCGCAGCAGGTATCCGGCCAGGCTCGTCCCGTCGAGCGGGTACGCCCGGTGCGGCCGGGCCCCGGCGACCTCCAGGAGGGTCGCCGTCCAGTCGGGGCTGAACACCGGCACGCGGCTGACCTGGCCGCCGTCCAGCCGGGCGGGCCAGCGCGCGATGTTCGGGACCCGGATGCCGCCCTCCTGGAGGGAGGCCTTGTTGCCCGACAGCGGCCAGTTGTACGAGAAGCGCTCGCCGCCGTTGTCGCTGGAGAAGACGACCAGGGTGTCGTCCTCCTGGCCGGAGCGCTTCAGCGCCTTCAGCACCTCGCCGATCGAGCGGTCGAGGTCCTCGACCATCTCCTTGTACTTCTCGACCGAGCCGCCGTCCTGGTGCCACAGGGCGCGCCCGTCGCCCGCCTTGATCCGGCGGACGATCTCGGCGCTCGCCTCGGTGTCCCCGTCGGCGATCCAGGGCCAGTGCGGGGTGGTGAAGTTGAGGTTCAGCAGCCACGGCTTGCCGTGGTGGTCGCGGGAGACGTACTCGCTCGCCCGCTCGGTGATGATCCGCGTGTAGTAGCGCAGGTCCTTGTACTCGGCGTCGCCCTCGTAGAGGTCGTACTCGCCGCCGAGCCCGAGCTTGGAGTAGTACTCCAGGGCCCCGCCGAAGTTCCCGAAGAACTCGTCCCAGCCGGACCGGGTCGGGCTGTAGTCGGGCAGGTAGCCCGCGTGCCACTTGCCGATCAGGGCCGTGGAGTAGCCGGAGTCGCGCAGCAGCGAGGCCAGCGTCGGGTGGGTCGGGTCCAGTCCCACCGACTTGTCGGCGATCGGCTCGGCCAGCCCGCCCTTGGTACGGCCCGGGTAGCGGCCGGTGTACAGGCTGAACCGGGTCGGTGAGCAGGTCGCGGAGCCCGAGTAGGCGTCGGTGAACCGCACTCCCTGGCGGGCGAGCCGGTCCAGGTTCGGGGTCTTGATGTGCGGGGAGCCGTAGGAGGAGAGGTCCGCCCAGCCCAGGTCGTCGCCCAGGATGAACAGGATGTTCGGGCGGCGCGAACGACGCCCCCGGGCGGCCCGGAACTCCTGCTCCTGGGGGCCCGCGACCCGTGCGTCGCGGGGTTCCGAGGCGGCCGCGGGGGCGGCGCCCAGCCCCACGGCGGTGGCCGCGGCGGTGACGCCGACGGCCCCGCCGAAGGCGCGGCGGGACAGCTTGTTCTCGTACGAAGACACAGGTACTCCAAGGCGCGGTCCGACCCCCGGCCCCGGGCGGGCGCGGGACGGCGCGCGGGCACGGCAGGGCAGGGCGGGGCGGAGCGGAAAGGTGAAAGGGGGATGCAGAGTTGTGGCTACGCGGAACAGCGACAGATGGCGCTCGCGACACGGACCAGGTCCACGTGCCGGCGCTCGACGAGGGTGACGGTGCGGTCACCGAGAGGCTGCATGGACCGAGAGCCTGTACGAATGCCTTCGTGCATGTCAACAAGGTGATCCGAATACCGAGACGGAGGCGTCCCGTCACCCTCTGTGCTGTGACATTTCCCGGCCGTCCCCAATTCGGACCAGTGGTCGATCTCGCCTACACTCGAAGCGTGCCTCGTGGTGATGGACGACTCAACCACGACCTGCTCCCCGGAGAGAAAGGCCCCCAGGACGCTTGCGGCGTCTTCGGTGTCTGGGCTCCGGGTGAAGAGGTCGCCAAGCTCACCTACTTCGGACTGTATGCACTGCAGCACCGCGGACAAGAGTCCGCGGGAATCGCTGTGAGCAACGGTTCCCAGATCCTCGTCTTCAAGGACATGGGCCTCGTTTCCCAGGTCTTCGACGAAACCTCTCTCGGCTCGCTCCAAGGTCATATCGCGGTCGGTCACGCCCGCTATTCGACCACTGGTGCCTCCGTCTGGGAGAACGCTCAGCCCACCTTCCGCGCGACCGCCCACGGCTCCATCGCCCTGGGTCACAACGGCAACCTGGTGAACACCGCCGAGCTTGCCGAGATGGTCGCCGACCTGCCCCGTCAGGACGGCCGCGCCACCCAGGTGGCGGCCACCAACGACACCGACCTGGTCACCGCCCTGCTCGCAGGGCAGACCGACGAGGACGGCAAGCCCCTGACCATCGAGGAGTCGGCCGCCAAGGTCCTTCCTCAGGTCAAGGGAGCCTTCTCGCTCGTCTTCATGGACGAGGGGACCCTCTACACCGCCCGTGACCCGCAGGGCATCCGCCCGCTGGTCCTCGGCCGCCTGGAGCGCGGCTGGGTGGTCGCGAGTGAGACCGCCGCCCTCGACATCTGCGGCGCCAGCTTCGTCCGCGAGGTCGAGCCGGGCGAGCTCATCGCGATCGACGAGAACGGCCTGCGCACCTCGCGCTTCGCGGAAGCAAAGCCCAAGGGCTGTGTCTTCGAGTACGTCTACCTGGCGCGCCCGGACACCGACATCGCCGGCCGGAACGTCTACCTCTCGCGTGTCGAGATGGGCAGGCGCCTCGCCAAGGAAGCCCCGGTCGACGCCGACCTGGTGATAGCGACGCCGGAATCCGGCACGCCCGCCGCCGTCGGATACGCCGAGGCCAGCGGGATCCCGTACGGCTCCGGCCTGGTCAAGAACGCCTACGTGGGCCGGACCTTCATCCAGCCCTCGCAGACGATCCGCCAGCTCGGCATCCGTCTGAAGCTCAACCCCCTCAAGGAAGTCATCCGGGGCAAGCGCCTGGTGGTCGTCGACGACTCGATCGTCCGCGGCAACACCCAGCGCGCCCTGGTCAAGATGCTCCGCGAGGCCGGCGCGGCGGAGGTCCACATCCGGATCTCCTCGCCGCCGGTGAAGTGGCCGTGCTTCTTCGGCATCGACTTCGCCACCCGGGCCGAGCTGATCGCCAACGGCATGACGGTCGACGAGATCGCCACGTCGCTCGGCGCGGACTCGCTCTCGTACATCTCGCTCGACGCGATGATCGAGGCGACGACCATCCAGAAGCCGAACCTGTGCCGTGCCTGCTTCGACGGCGTGTACCCCATGGAGCTGCCCGACCCGCAGCTCCTGGGCAAGCAGCTCCTGGAATCCGAGCTCGCCGGCGGCACGGACGCCGCCGACGCGCTGCGCCGCCCGTAGCCGGATCCCCGCGCGGCCCGCTCAACCTGCGCGGGGCCCTGTCTTTCAAGCTTCTCCCAGGGCCCTGCACCACCCGCAGTAACGACACGAAAGCTCTCTCCTGTCATGACAGAGAAGACCACCGGTGCCAGCTACGCAGCCGCAGGCGTGGACATCGAAGCGGGAGACCGCGCCGTCGAGCTGATGAAGGAGTGGGTGAAGAAGACGCAGCGCCCCGAGGTCCTCGGCGGCCTCGGCGGTTTCGCCGGCCTCTTCGACGCCTCCGCCCTCAAGCGCTACGAGCGCCCGCTGCTCGCCTCCGCCACCGACGGCGTGGGCACCAAGGTGGACATCGCCCGTCAGATGGGCGTCTACGACACGATCGGCCACGACCTGGTCGCGATGGTCATGGACGACATCGTCGTCTGCGGCGCCGAGCCGCTCTTCATGACCGACTACATCTGCGTCGGCAAGGTCCACCCCGAGCGTGTCGCGGCCATCGTCAAGGGCATCGCCGAGGGCTGCGTCCTCGCCGGCTGCGCCCTGGTGGGCGGCGAGACCGCCGAGCACCCGGGCCTGCTGGGGCCGGACGACTTCGACGTGGCAGGCGCCGGTACCGGTGTCGTCGAGTACGACCGGCTGCTGGGCGCGGATCGCATCCGTACGGGTGACGCCGTCATCGCGATGGCGTCCTCCGGCCTTCACTCGAACGGGTACTCGCTGGTCCGGCACGTCCTCTTCGACCGGGCAGGGATGTCGCTGGACCAGGAGATCGCGGAGCTCGGGCGCACCCTCGGCGAGGAACTGCTGGAGCCCACGAAGATCTACTCGCTGGACTGCCTGGCCCTCACCCGGACGGCCGAGGTGCACGCCTACTCGCACATCACGGGCGGCGGCCTCGCGGCCAACCTGGCACGGGTCATCCCGGACCACCTGCACGCCACGGTCGACCGTTCGACCTGGGCCCCCGGCGCGATCTTCGACCTGGTCGGCAAGGCGGGTCAGGTCGAGCAGCTGGAACTGGAGAAGACGCTGAACATGGGCGTCGGCATGATGGCGGTCGTGCCCGCCGAGTCGGTGGACGTGGCCCTGACCGCGCTGGCCGACCGCGGCGTGGACGCCTGGGTCGCCGGCGAGATCCTGGACCGCGCGGACCACACCGAGGGCGCCACCCTCACCGGTACCTACGCGAGCTGAGCAGCACTGAAACCCGGCCCGGGGCAATGCCCTGGACCGGGTTTCAGTTCTTTGACCTGATGTGGCAGACGCCTCAGGGCGTCAAGCGCCGCGGCGCTGTGCCGACGGACCGGACTCCTCGTCCTCGTCGTCGTCATCGCTGTTGTACAGATCCGCGTACTTGGCGTACGGGTCGTCGTCGTCCAGATCGTCATCGACTTCGACCGGCTCGCTGATAGGCAGCGGCTCTGTCGGCGATGCGCCCAGCTCATTGGCCAGACGCGAGAGGTCAGTCCCGCCGCTGTTGTACTTCAGCTGGCGGGCGACCTTTGTCTGCTTGGCCTTGGCCCGGCCGCGCCCCATGGCTCGACCCCCTCGGTGACGGGGCTCGACGGCCCCAGAGTCTGACACGCGTTCATGGTTCGGAGCGGGCTCTCCGTGGAGAGACCGTCCGTAGGGGTTTAACGGTACCTGCTTCCGCGGCCATACGGTACGCCGCCCGCATGACGTGCCCCGGTGCAGAACCAACGAGGCGCCCCGTCCTCGCTGGTCAGCTGCGATTTTAACCCTTTCCTGGCGGGCGACCCGCCGAAGTGCAGTGAGTTCCGTCTCGCCGCAGCCCCGGCGGGTCGCCCCGGGGCCTAGACCGCGCGCGCGGCGCGGGCGTCCGCCATGCGCTGCTCGGCGATCCTGTCGGCCGCCGCGGCGGGCGGGATCCCGTCCGCCTTCGCGCGAGCGAATATGGCCAGGGTGGTGTCGAAGATCTTCGAGGCCTTGGCCTTGCAGCGGTCGAAGTCGAAGCCGTGGAGCTCGTCGGCGACCTGGATCACGCCGCCCGCGTTCACGACGTAGTCCGGGGCGTAGAGGATCCCGCGGTCGGCGAGGTCCTTCTCGATGCCCGGGTGGGCGAGCTGGTTGTTCGCCGCGCCGCAGACGACCTTGGCGGTGAGGGCCGCGACCGTCTCGTCGTTCAGGGCGCCGCCGAGCGCGCAGGGGGCGTAGATGTCCAGCCCCTCCACGCGGATCAGCGCGTCCGTGTCGACGACCGCGGTGACCTTGCCCGGGTGCTTGTCGAGGATCCGCTGCACGGACTCGTGGCGCGGGTCGGTGATGACGACCTCGGCGCCGTCCTCCAGCAGGTGCTCGACCAGGTAGTGGCCGACCTTGCCGACGCCCGCCACGGCGACCTTGCGGCCGCGCAGGGTCGGGTCGCCCCAGATGTGCTGGGCGCTGGCGCGCATGCCCTGGAAGACGCCGAAGGCGGTGAGGACCGAGGAGTCGCCGGCGCCGCCGTTCTCGGGGGAGCGGCCGGTCGCCCAGCGGGTCTCGCGGGCCACGATGTCCATGTCCGCCACGTAGGTGCCGACGTCGCAGGCGGTCACGTAGCGGCCCCCGAGGGACTCCACGAACCGGCCGTAGGCCAGCAGGAGTTCCTCGCTCTTGAGGACGTCGGGGTCGCCGATGATCACGGCCTTGCCGCCGCCGAGGTCGAGACCGGCGAGCGCGTTCTTGTACGACATGCCGCGCGAGAGGTTCAGCGCGTCGAGGACGGCTTCCTCGTCCGAGGCGTACGCGTGGAAGCGGGTACCGCCGAGGGCGGGGCCCAGGGCGGTGGAGTGGATCGCGATGACGGCCTTCAGTCCGGTGGCGCGGTCCTGGCACAGCACGACTTGCTCGTGGCCGCCCTGTTCCGTGCGGAACAGGGTGTGCAGGACGCCGTCGGTCATTTCGGTCACGGTGGTGACTCCCATGGGTGAGATGCGGCGGAATGACGCCCGCCCTGCGGGTGGGGGAGGGCGTTGCTGGGAGCAGCGTAAGACCTGCGGGGCGCGTGCGGTTGACCTGTCCGGGGATCGGAACCCTCCCGGAGTACGAGGGCCCCGTCCGGGCCCCGTCCGGGGCCCGCACGGGCGGGCCGGGGCGAAGGCGCGGGCGGGCAACAGGGCCCCGGAGGTGAACCCGGCCCTTCGAAGGGGCAGTACGAGAGCGTGAGCGAATCCCCTGACCCGCTGCTGCCCGCCGCACGCTCGGCGCCGACCGTCCCCTACGCCTCCTACCTGCGCGTCTACGAGCCCCTGGCGGCCTTCCCGGAGCCGGAGCGCACGCACTGGGCCGACTACGCCCGGCGCGAGGTGACCCCGACGGCCCAGGACGAACTGCGCCGCTCGCTGGCGGACCTGGTCCGGGTGCCCGTGGTGGGGGTGCCGGCCCAGGAGAGCGCGGACGCCTTCACCGCCGAGGTGGGCGGGGTGCTGCTGGTCTGCCCGTGGCGCACCAGGCTGCGCGGCTGGCTCGCGCTCCAGGAGCTCGTGGAGTGGTTCCCCGCCCCGGTGCTGGACGCCGCCCTCCCACCGGTGGTGCGCCGGCAGGCGGCCGAGGACTACGAGCGCTGGCGCGAGCGGAACCCGGACGCGCGCCCCTGGATCCGTACGGGGGTGTGGCAGGTGCCGCTGCGCTGGTTCGTGCTGTTCGCGGACGAGGAGCGGGAGTACCTGCCGGGCGAACGCCTGCGCTACCGGACGCCGATGGTGCAGGCGAGGCGGCGCCTGGCCCGGGGCCTGCGGACGCTGCGGGAGGCGGAGGGCTACGGGATGCTCGCCGAGGGGCTGGTGGAGGTCGGCAGCTGGCTGGAGGAGTTCCACCCGCGTTCGATGGTCGAGCTCGACTACGGCGGGCTGCTCCACGCCCTCCCGGCGGACCGGCTGGCGGCCGACCGCTCGGCCAAGGACCTGGCGACGGGGCTCGCGGCCCTGCGGTCCGGGGACGCGGCGGGGGCGGCCGAGACGTACGAGGAGCTGGCGGAGCGCTGGCGGGCGGTCCGGGAGCGGCTCTTCGCGAACTAGGGACGGCTTGCACCCGATCCGGGTGATCTCGCCGGAGTAGCGAAGCTCACCCGGATAAGGTCCCGGCTACCCGGAACGTACCGTTGCGTATCGGTCGATCGGCCACAACTGGCTGATCAGCGCCTTGATCACTACATTTGGGCCCTAGTACCAGGACCTACGTCCCGATACGGGCCATTGGCCCAAGCGTGACGGACCGCACTAACTACACCCTTGCGCCCTTCCCCTACCCTCGTGCCAAAATAGGACAAGGAGTCCGGGGAGGGTTCCTTCCGTCCAACTAAGGGCGGAATGCTCGGCATTGCGCTCTACGGGGGGTCTGACGACTCCTGATCGCTCTGTGACTGATCGTCACAGTGGGGTGACTGTCCGTTATGGGGCGGTCCATCGGCTTCCGCCGCTGATGAACACCTCGGAGGGCAATTCCGTCGGTTTGGCCCTTGGGGCTGGACGGATGGTGTAGTTGTAGTGCCGAGGACAAGCCGTTCGTCCTATAACCGACTCGGCCCGCGTATGTCCATTTCGGGCACCGCGGGCCAAGGTGCAGAATTTAGAGGAAAGAACCGAGATGGTTCGGTTCTCCCGAGGAGGCCGCTCATGACCGCTCGCACCCCTGATGCCGAGCCGCTGCTGACCCCGGCTGAGGTTGCCACGATGTTCCGCGTGGACCCGAAGACGGTCACCCGCTGGGCCAAGGCTGGCAAGCTCACGTCCATCCGCACCCTGGGTGGACACCGCCGTTACCGCGAGGCTGAGGTTCGCGCACTGCTCGCGGGAATTCCGCAGCAGCGCAGCGAGGCCTGAGGCCTCGTAACACCCCGCTTTAAAGGGTTTATGTCGGGTCCCCCAATCCGATGAAACCTACATAGCTTCAAACGACCGAGTCTGCCCCAACAGGCTCTTCAGTCGTTCGATCGCGCTGGACTCCGCCGGGTCCAGCGCGATCTTTTTTATGCCCAGGTCAGAGCGGTGGGGCTGGTTCCGGGTCCCCTGTCATGAGGGGGTACAATTGCACATATTAAATCGAGCGTGCGTATGAGTGCGATAAAAGTATGAGTCTCAAAAACTCATGCGGTGACTCCCGTCACAGATGATCACTCTTGTATGCAGGGCAATGCACCCCGTAATGGGGACCTTCGGCCCGCACCGCATCATGCGAACGGGGGATCCTCCGGTCCGGGGGCCGGGGTCGCCCAGGACGGCGACCCGATGCCCCTCCAGGGGCTCCAGACGGGCCCTCAGGGCGCGCGGGGAGGGATGCCGGAGCCTCGCGCGGGAGGGGGCGGCGGGGGCGGGGAGGAGCCCGGAAGGGCGAACGCGCGGCGCCCGGGGGGCCAACGGGCCCTGAACGGGGGCGGCGGGGGACGGCGGGCGACCGGGTTGCTCCCGTCCCCGGGAAACGCATCAGGGCCCGCATCCCTGGGGATGCGGGCCCTGATGTTGCTGCGAACCTGACGGGACTTGAACCCGCGACCTCCACCTTGACAGGGTGGCGAGCTAACCAACTGCTCCACAGGTCCTCGATTTGCGGCCGACTGCTTGGCTGCGAATCACACTGTACAGCAGCTCAGGGGGTGCGGTCGAACCCGATCACGGGGCCGCCGCATCCACCGCCTTCACGATCCGCTTGTCCGAGATCGGGTACGCCGTGCCGAGCGCGTGGGCGAAGTAGCTGACCCGGAGTTCCTCGATCATCCAGCGGATGTCGGTCACCGTGGACGGGACCGGCCGGCCCTTGGGGAGCTGCTCCAGCAGCCAGGCGTACTCGTCCTGCATCTCGTGGACCTTCTCCATGCGCGTGGTGTCGCGCTGGACGCCCGTGGGCATCTGCTGGAGCCGCCGGTCGGCCGCCACCAGGTAGCGCATCAGGTCCGCCAGCCTGCGTACGCCGGTCAGGGTGACGAACCCGGCCGGTACGAGCGCCGCGAGCTGCGTCTTCACGTCCTGGAGGTTCGCGACCAGGGCGAGGCTGCTGGTGGCCTTCAGCCGCCGTTCGCAGGACTGCCAGGCGGCCAGCACCTGCTGCACCTGCTGCACCGTGCGCACGGTGGCGTCCACCAGGTCGGCCCGTACGGCCTCGTAGAGCTTGCGGAAGCCCGCCTCGTCCCACGCCGGCCCGCCGTGGTCGGCGATCAGCTTGTCGGCCGCCGCCGTGGCGCAGTCGTCGAACAGCGCCTGGATGGAGCCGTGCGGGTTCCTGGACAGGGCCAGCTTCTGCTGGTTGCTCAGGTGGTCCGAGGCGAACTTCGCCGGGTTCACCGGGATGTTCAGCAGGATCAGCTTCCGGGTGCCCAGCCACATCGCCTGCTGCTGCTCGGCCTCGGTGTCGAAGAGCCGTACGGACACGGTCGTGCCCTGGTCCACGAGCGCCGGGTACGCCTTCACCGGCTGGCCGGCCCGCCGGGTCTCGAAGACCTTGTCCAGCGTGCCGATCGTCCAGTCGGTCAGCCCGGTCCGCTCCACCGACTCCCCGCCCGCCCGCTCGGCGGTGGCCGCCGCGGCCTTCGACAGGGCCTGGCGGGCCTTGGGCTTCAGCTGCAGGCGCAGGGCCTCCAGGTCCTTGGCCTCGGCGAGGTTCTTGCGCCGCTCGTCGACGATCCGGAAGGTGATCTTCAGATGGTCCGGGATGCGGGTCAGGTCGAAGTCCTCGGCCGACACCGGCACTCCGACCATCCGCTGGAGCTCGCGCGCCAGGGTGACGTGCAGGGGCTCCTGGAGCGGGTGCGACGTGGCCAGGAAGCGGGAGGCGAAGTTCGGCGCGGGCACGTAGTGCCGGCGGATCGGCTTGGGCAGCGAGCGGATCAGCTCGGTGACCACCTCTTCGCGCAGCCCGGGGATCTGCCAGTCGAAGCCCTCGTCGGTGACCTGGTTGAGCACCTGGAGCGGGATGTGGACGGTCACGCCGTCCGCGTCCGCACCCGGCTCGAACTGGTAGGTCACCCGGAACTTCAGCGGGCCCTGCTGCCAGGAGTCCGGGTAGTCGGCCTTGGTGACCCCGGCCGCCTTCTCGGTGAGCAGCATCTCCCGCTCGAAGTCGAGGAGCTCGGGCTCCTCGCGCTTCTTGTGCTTCCACCAGGAGTCGAAGTGCGCCCCGGAGACCACGTGCTCGGGGATCTTCTCGTCGTAGAAGTCGAACAGGGTCTCGTCGTCCACCACGATGTCGCGGCGCCGGGCCCGGTTCTCCAGCTCCTCCACCTCGGTGAGGAGCTTGCGGTTGTCGGCGTAGAACTTGTGGTGGGTCCGCCAGTCGCCCTCGACCAGCGCGTTGCGGATGAACAGCTCGCGCGAGACCTCGGGGTCGATCCGGCCGTAGTTGATCTTCCGCTGGGCGACGATCGGTACGCCGTACAGCGTGACCTTCTCGTACGCCATCACGGCGGCCTGGTCCTTCTCCCAGTGCGGCTCGCTGTAGGTGCGCTTGATCAGGTGCTGCGCGAGCGGCTCCACCCACTCCGGCTCCACCTTGGCGTTGACCCGGGCCCACAGCCGCGAGGTCTCCACCAGCTCCGCCGACATCAGGAACTTCGGCTGCTTCTTGAACAGCGCCGAGCCCGGGAAGACCGCGAACTTCGCCGACCGGGCACCCAGGTACTCGTTCTTGTCCGTGTCCTTCAGGCCGATGTGCGAGAGCAGCCCGGCCAGCAGCGAGACGTGCACGCTGTGCTCGGGGGCGTCGGTCTCGTTGACGTGGATGCCCATGGTCTTGGCGACCGTGCGCAGCTGCGAGTAGATGTCCTGCCACTCGCGGATCCGCAGGAAGTTCAGGTACTCCTGCTTGCACATCCGGCGGAAGGCGGAGGAGCCCCGCTCCTTCTGCTGCTCGCGGACGTAGCGCCACATGTTCAGGAAGGCCAGGAAGTCGCTGGTCTCGTCCTTGAAGCGGGCGTGGTTCTGGTCGGCCTGGGTCTGCTTGTCCGAGGGCCGCTCGCGCGGGTCCTGGATGGACAGGGCCGCTGCGATGACCATGACCTCGCGGACGCAGTTGTTCTTGTCGGCCTCCACGACCATGCGGGCCAGGCGCGGGTCCACGGGCAGCTGGGAGAGCTTGCGGCCCATCGGGGTGAGCCGCTTGCTGTGGTCCTTCTCCGCCGGGTCCAGGGCGCCGAGCTCCTGGAGCAGCTGCACGCCGTCGCGGATGTTGCGGTGGTCCGGCGGGTCGATGAAGGGGAACTTCTCGATCTCGCCGAGGCCGGCCGCGGTCATCTGGAGGATGACGGAGGCCAGGTTCGTGCGCAGGATCTCCGCGTCGGTGAACTCGGGCCGGGTGGTGAAGTCGGCCTCGGAGTAGAGCCGGATGCAGATGCCGTCGCTGGTGCGCCCGCAGCGGCCCTTGCGCTGGTTGGCGCTGGCCTGGGAGATCCGTTCGATGGGCAGCCGCTGCACCTTGGTGCGGTGGCTGTAGCGGGAGATCCGGGCGGTGCCCGGGTCGATCACGTACTTGATGCCCGGGACGGTGAGGGAGGTCTCGGCGACGTTGGTCGCGAGGACGATCCGACGGCCGGTGTGCTGCTGGAACACCCGGTGCTGCTCGGCGTGCGAGAGCCGCGCGTACAGGGGGAGCACCTCGGTGAAGCGGAGGTTGCGCTTGTTCAGGGCGTCCGCCGTGTCGCGGATCTCGCGCTCGCCGGAGAGGAAGACCAGGATGTCGCCCGGCCCCTCGGACTGGAGTTCGTCCACGGCCTCGCAGATCGCGGTGATCTGGTCCCGGTCGGAGTCCGCCGCGTCCGTGCCGTCGCCGTCCTCCTCCAGCAGCGGCCGGTAGCGGACCTCCACCGGGTACGTACGTCCGCTGACCTCGACGATCGGCGCGTCGCCGAAGTGCCGGGAGAACCGCTGCGGGTCGATCGTCGCCGAGGTGATGACGACCTTCAGGTCGGGACGCTTGGGCAGCAGCGTGGCCAGGTAGCCGAGCAGGAAGTCGATGTTCAGGGACCGCTCGTGGGCCTCGTCGATGATGATCGTGTCGTAGGCGCGCAGCTCGCGGTCCGTCTGGATCTCGGCGAGCAGGATGCCGTCGGTCATCAGCTTCACGAAGGTCGCGTCCTGGTCCACCTGGTCGGTGAACCGGACCTTCCAGCCGACGGTCTGGCCGATCTCGGACTTCAGCTCCTCGGCGATCCGCTCCGCGACCGTGCGGGCGGCGATCCGGCGGGGCTGGGTGTGCCCGATCATGCCCCGGACGCCCCGGCCCAGCTCCATGCAGATCTTGGGGATCTGCGTGGTCTTGCCGGAACCCGTCTCGCCCGCGACGATCACGACCTGGTGGTCGCGTATCGCCTCGGCGATCTCGTCCTTCTTCTGGCTGACGGGCAGGTTCTCGGGATACGTGACCTCCGGCATCCGCGAGGCACGGCCGGCCAGTCGCGCGGCGGCCTTCTCGGCCTCCGCGGCGATCTCGTCGAGCACGGCCTGCTTGGCCTCGGGCTTGCGGATGCGGCGGGCGCCCTCGAGGCGGCGGCCGAGGCGGTGCGCGTCACGGAGGGAGAGCTCACCGAGAAGCGTCTGCAGGGCAGCGAAGGAATTAGACATACCTGATCGAGGATCTCACCTGGGCCCTCCGGGTGGCGAACGCATTAGTGGGGTGGACCCGTACCATTTCGGGACGAGTCCCCCGACCGCTTTCCGTGAGAGGCCCCACGTATGCCCAGCAGCACGTGCCGTAGCGGTCTGCGGTGGCTGCGGGCGGCGGTTCCGGCCGTGCTGGCACTGCTCGCGGTGCTGCTGGCCGCACCGGTCCAGGCGGCGGCTCCGGGGAAGGGCCCGGTGGCGCCTGCGGCCCCGGCCGCCGCGCTGACCCTCGTGACTCCGGCTGCGCTGACCTCGGTGACTCCGGCCGCGGTGACCCCGGCCGCCCCGGCCGGCGCCCCGGCCGTCGCGTCCGCCCCGTCCGCGTTCTCCGACGGCAGTGGTCCCTCCTGCGCCCCCGCCGCCCCGGACCGCGACGGGCCTCCCGCGGTCCCGCCGCGCACCGGGGGCGAGCACGCGCAGCTCCCGCCCGCCCGGCCGGCGCCGGAGGGGGTCCGCCCGCAGGGGACCGCGCCCGTACGGGTCCTCGTGCGCGGGCCCGACCGGCCCGCGCCCGGCCCGGTGGAGCTCTCCGTGCTGCGGGTCTAGGAGAACCGGTTCACCCACCGGCCGGACCCGCCCTTCCCGCATCCCCCGGACCCACCGGACCCACCGGACCCGGACCCGCGGCCCCACGGAACCTCTGGAGAACGCACCCGAATGTCGCCCTCCCCTTCTTCTTCCCCGTCCCCTTCCTCCCCCCGCCGGACCTTCCTGATCTGCGCCGGGGTGGCCGTCGCGGCCGTCACCCTCGGCCTCGTCTCCTGGCAGGCCACCGCCCCCGCCGACAAGGACGCCGGCGGCTTCGTCGGCTCCGGCTCCGGCCCCGCCTCCTCGGCCGCCCCGCGCACCGACCCCGCTGCCGAACTCAAGGCGCTGGCCCGCCGCGAGCCCGGCGACAAGCTCGCCCTCGGCCGCGCCGACGCCCCCGTCGTCCTGATCGAGTACTCCGACTTCAAGTGCGGCTACTGCGGCAAGTTCGCCCGGGACACCGAACCCGAACTGGTGAAGAAGTACGTCGACGAGGGCACCCTGCGCATCGAGTGGCGCAACTTCCCGATCTTCGGCGCCGAGTCCGAGGCCGCCGCCAAGGCCGCCTGGGCGGCGGGCCGCCAGGACCGCTTCGCGCAGTTCCACGCGGCCGCATACGCCGACGGGGCCAAGGAGAAGGGCTTCGGCGAAGCGCGCCTGGCCGAGCTGGCCCAGCAGGCCGGCGTGCCCGACCTGGAGCGCTTCAAGGCCGACATGGCCGGGGAAGAGGCCGCGGCGGCCCTGCAGAAGGACCAGGAGGAGGGGTACCGGATCGGCGTCACTTCCACCCCCTCCTTCCTGATCAACGGCAAGCCCATCGCGGGCGCCCAGCCCCTCAGCGCCTTCACGGCCGCCATCGCCCAGGCCAAGGCCGCGGCGCAGCGGTGAACGGCATCGGATACCTGGCCGCCCTGATGGGCGGCCTGCTCGCACTGCTCAGCCCGTGCAGCGCACTGCTGCTGCCCGCCTTCTTCGCGTACTCGATCGACTCCGCCTCGCGCCTGCTGGCGCGGACCGGGATCTTCTACGCGGGCCTCGCCAGCACCCTCGTACCGCTGGGGGCGGCCGGCTCGTACGCCGGGCGGTTCTTCCACAGCAACCGCGACGAGCTGGTGCTGGCGGGCGGCTGGCTGATCATCGTGCTCGGCTGCGCGCAGGTACTGGGCCTGGGCTTCGCCTCGAAGCGGATCGCGGAGCTCTCGGGCCGGATCCGGCCGACGACCGCCCTGTCGGTGTACGCGCTCGGCGCGGTCTACGGCCTGGCGGGCTTCTGCGCGGGCCCGATCCTGGGCAGCGTCCTGACGGTGGCGGCGGTCAGCGGCAGCCCGGTCTACGGCGGCCTGCTGCTGGCCGTCTACGCACTGGGGATGGCCGTACCGCTGTTCGTGCTGGCCTTGCTGTGGGAACGGTTCGGGCTGGGCCGCAGGCGCTGGCTGCGCGGCCGGGCCTTCACGGTGGGCCGCCTCGAACTGCACACCACCTCGCTGCTGTCCGGGCTGTTCTTCATCACCCTGGGCGTGCTGTTCCTGGTCTACGACGGGGCGAGCGCGCTGCCGGGGCTGCTGGACGTGGACGACTCGTTCGCCGTGGAGCAGTGGGTGCGGTCCTTCGCGGACGCGGTGCCGGACTGGGCGCTGCTGGGCCTGGTCGCCGCGGGGGCCACGGCCGTCGGCCTGGTGCAGTGGCGGCGCCGGGCCCGGTCCACGGAACCTGCCGGACCGGCGGCGGAGGCGGAGTAACCACAGAAGGCCCCGTCCGATGGACGGGGCCTTCTTGATGGTGGCTGGGGCCGGGGTCGAACCGGCGACCTATCGCTTTTCAGGCGATCGCTCGTACCAACTGAGCTACCCAGCCACGAAACCGTTTCCGGCTTCAGCGAACCTGACGGGACTTGAACCCGCGACCTCCACCTTGACAGGGTGGCGAGCTAACCAACTGCTCCACAGGTCCTTGCATTGTGCGAGAACAAGTCTCGCACATGGTGTTGCGTACCCCCAACGGGATTCGAACCCGTGCTACCGCCTTGAAAGGGCGGCGTCCTGGGCCACTAGACGATGAGGGCTAAAGGCCCGCCGGGCGCTTCTCAGCGCGTCGGGGACGTGAGAAGCATATGGGATCCGGAGAGCTATCGCCAAAACGGTTTCCTCCGGAGGGACAATGGCGGGGTGCTGGAGATGACGCGCGAGGAGTTCGAAGAGCTCGTCGCAGAGGCCCTGGACCGCATCCCGCCGGAGCTGACGCGGCTGATGGACAACGTGGCGGTGTTCGTCGAGGACGAGCCGCCCGCCGACGACCCCGAACTCCTCGGTCTGTACGAGGGCACCCCGCTGACGGACCGTGGCGAGTGGTACGCCGGGGTGCTGCCGGACCGGATCACCATCTACCGCAACCCCACGTTGCGGATGTGCGAGGACCGGGAGAGCGTGGTCGCGGAGACGGAGGTCACCGTGGTGCACGAGATCGCCCACCACTTCGGGATCGACGACGACCGGCTGCACGCCCTGGGCTACGGATGAGCCCACCCGGTCCCGCTCCCGGCCCGGACGGCCCGGACGGCGGCGCCGAGGCGATCGACCCGGACGTCGACCTCCGCGTGCCGGCCCACCGGGCCGAGCCGCAGGGCCGGGTGCTGGCCGCGGTGGCGGCGGGCGGCGTGGCCGGGGCCTCGGCGCGGTACGGGATCTCGCTGCTGTGGCCGGCCGGGCCCGGGGCCTTCCCGTGGGCGACCTTCTGGATCAACGTCGGCGGCTGCGCGCTGATCGGCGTCCTGATGGTGCTGATCAGCGAGGGCGGCCGGTCGGCGCACCCCCTGGTGCGGCCCTTCGCCGGGGTGGGGGTGCTCGGCGGCTTCACCACCTTCTCGACGTACGCGCTCGACATCTCCCTGCTCCTGGACGAGGGGGAGGCGGGGACCGCGCTGGCCTACGCAGGGCTCACGGTGGCCGCCGCGCTCGGCGCGGTGTGGGCGGGGTCCTCGGCGACCCGCCGCGCGGTCCGGGGGCGCGGGTGAACTGGCTGCTGGTGGTGGCCGGCGCGGCCGTCGGCGCGCCCCTGCGCTACCTGACGGACCGTGCGGTGCAGTCCCGCCGCGGCGGCGCCGACGCGGTCTTCCCCTGGGGCACCTTCACGGTCAACGCGGCCGCCTGCCTGGTGCTGGGGGTGCTCAGCGGAGCGCTGCTGGCGGGGGCGCTCCCCTCGCAGCTGGGCCTGCTGCTGGGCACCGGGCTCTGCGGGGCGCTGAGCACGTACTCCACGTTCTCGTACGAGACGCTGCGGCTGGCCGAGCGCGGCTGGACCTTCCTGGCGGCGGCGAACGTGGCGGCGTCGGTGCTGGTCGGGCTGGGAGCCGTGCACCTGGGGTCCGAGGCGGCGCGGCTGCTGCTGGGCTGAGGGGCTGCGGCGCGGGCGGAGCCGGTCCGCGCCGGGGCGTGTCCCTTACGGGTCACGGGGAGTTGGGCACATTGACCCGCTCATGCGGACTGCTCGTTCCCAGGTCTCCAGGTTCCGGAGGTGCCATCCGTGCGCCAGTTGTCCGCTTCCCTCCGACTCGCTGTCACCGCGCTCGCGGTCGCGGCGACGGCGGGCTGCATGAGTGTCGGCGAGGACGCCGCGAAGCCGGGGCCCTCGTCCTCGGCGGACCAGAAGGGCTCGGCCGGGACGGGCGGGGGTTCGGTCACCGGGCGGGGCTCGGGGATCCACGGCAACGGGCACGGGACGAAGGACGGGACGGGCAGCGGCAGGCCCAAGGAGGACGGCAAGGCCTCCGGGGCGACCGGAGCCACCCCCAGTCCGGGTGCGCCGAGCGGTCAGCCGGGGGCGCCCTCGCCGTCGGCGGGACCGGGTGGCGGGGCGGGCGGCCAGGGGCCGCAGCAGCCTTCCGGCGGCGCTGCCGGGGGCTCCGGTGGGGCGGGGGGTCCGGGGGGCCCGGGCGGTTCCGGGGCGGCGGGTGGCTCCAGCGGCGGCCAGCAGACCTCCAGCCCGGCTCCGGAACCCTCGATTCCGCCGACGCCTGTGACGGAACCCACTCCGCAGCCGTCCTCGCCGCAGCCCGAGCCGAGCACCCAGCCGCAGCCCCAGCCGTAGGGCTGCGGGCGCTTCGGCCGCGGTCTCAGGTGCGGCCCCAGGCGCTCATCCTCGGGGAATCTTCGCAGGTCAGGGGCCTAGTGCCCGGAGTGACTTGCCAGACCCCGGGGAGGGTGCGTATGGTTATAGATCGTTTGATCCCATTGCCCGGCGCCGAATCCGAAGAGCGCCGTGTGGCGCGTACTCTCCCTAGCCGTGGCTGACCGCATTGAGGCGGTCGATTTGCGATTCACGGAGTTTGGGCGCGTGCCGAGACTCCGGAAGGTTTCGCATTTCGCATGTCCATTTCCAGTTCTGACCGTTCCGTCATGCCCGAGAACGACTCCAACGAGATCGTCGCCGACATCGAGACCCTTGTGGTCGACGAGGCGATCGAGGCCATCGAGACGGACGAGATCATCGAGTCCCTTGAGGACTCCCTCGACGACACCGACTTCGACGGCGACGCCGACGCTGACGCCGAGCCCACGATCACCTTCGGCGACCTCGGTCTGCCCGACGGCATCGTGCGCAAGCTCGCGCAGAACGGCGTCACCGCCCCCTTCCCGATCCAGGCCGCGACCATCCCGGACGCCCTGGCCGGCAAGGACATCCTCGGCCGTGGCCGCACCGGCTCCGGCAAGACCCTCTCCTTCGGTCTGCCGACCCTGGCCTCGCTGGCCGGCGGCCACACCGAGAAGAAGAAGCCCCGCGCGATCATCCTCACGCCGACGCGTGAGCTCGCGATGCAGGTCGCGGACGCCCTCCAGCCCTACGGCGACGTGCTCGGCCTGAAGATGAAGGTCGTCTGCGGCGGTACCTCCATGAGCAACCAGATCTTCGCTCTGGAGCGCGGTGTCGACGTCCTCGTCGCCACCCCGGGCCGTCTGCGCGACATCATCAACCGTGGCGCCTGCTCCCTGGCGAACGTCCAGGTCGCGGTCCTCGACGAGGCCGACCAGATGGCGGACCTGGGCTTCCTGCCCGAGGTCACCGAGCTGCTCGACCAGATCCCCGGCGGCGGCCAGCGCATGCTCTTCTCCGCCACCATGGAGAACGAGATCGGCACCCTGGTCAAGCGCTACCTGACCAACCCCGTCACGCACGAGGTCGACAGCGCCCAGGGCAACGTCACGACCATGACGCACCACGTCCTCGTCGTGAAGCCGAAGGACAAGGCGCCGGTCACGGCCGCCATCGCCGCCCGCAAGGGCCGCACCATCATCTTCGTCCGCACCCAGCTGGGCGCCGACCGCATCGCCGAGCAGCTCATCGAGTCCGGCGTGAAGGCCGACGCGCTGCACGGCGGCATGACGCAGGGCGCCCGTACCCGCGTCCTCGCGGACTTCAAGGACGGCTACGTCAACGCGCTCGTCGCGACCGACGTCGCCGCCCGCGGCATCCACGTCGACGGCATCGACCTGGTCCTGAACGTGGACCCGGCCGGCGACCACAAGGACTACCTGCACCGCTCGGGCCGTACCGCCCGCGCCGGCAAGTCCGGTGTCGTCGTGTCGCTGGCGCTCCCGCACCAGCGCCGCCAGATCTTCCGCCTGATGGAGGACGCGGGCGTCGACGCCACGCGTCACATCGTCCAGGGCGTCGGCGCCTTCGACCCGGAGGTCGCCGAGATCACCGGTGCCCGTTCGCTGACCGAGGTTCAGGCCGACTCCGCGAACAACGCCGCCAAGCAGGCCGAGCGCGAGGTCGCCGAGCTCACCAAGCAGCTGGAGCGCCTGTCGCGCCGTGCCGTGGAGCTGCGCGAGGAGGCCGACCGCCTCGTCGCCCGTTCCGCCCGTGAGCGCGGCGAGGACCCGGAGGCCGCTGTCGCCGAGGTGGCCGAGGCCGCCGAGGCCGAGGTCGCGGCTGCTGCCGCCGCCGCTGCCGCCGAGCTGGCCGCGCAGGAGCGCCGCGAGGAGCAGCGCGCCCAGCGTGACGACCGTGGCAACTTCGAGCGTCGCGACAACCGCGGTGGCGACCGCGGTGGCGACCGTGGCGGTTACCGCGGCGGCGACCGCGGTGGTGACCGTGGCGGCTTCCGCCGCGACGACCGTGGCGGCGACCGTGGTGGCCGTCCCTCGGGTGGCTTCAACCGTGACGACCGCGGTGGCGACCGTCCGTCCGGCGGCTTCCGTCGCGACGACCGTCCGTCCGGTGGCTTCCGCTCCGGTGGCGACCGTCCGTCCGGTGGCTTCCGTGGCGATGGCTTCAACCGTGACGACCGTGGCGGCGACCGTCCGTCCGGCGGCTTCCGTCGCGACGACCGCCCGTCCGGTGGCTTCAACCGTGACGACCGTCCGTCCGGTGGTTTCCGCTCCGGTGGCGACCGTCCGTCCGGTGGCTTCCGTCGCGACGACCGTCCGTCCGGTGGCTTCCGCTCCGGCGGCGCCGGTGACCGTCCCTACGGCCGCCGCGACGACCACCGTCCGTCCGGCTCCGGCTCCACCGGCTCCACCGGCTCCTTCGGTGGCGGCCGCCGCGACGACAAGCCGCGCTGGAAGCGCAACGGCTGACGGTCCGCCACGGCTGACCGGCTGACAGGCTGACTGAGAAGGGCCCGTGCGACACCTCGTGTCGCACGGGCCCTTCTGCGTCGTCCGCCGGTGGCCGGGATCCGACGGCGGGCCCGAACTGAGGCCGACAGGCGGGTCGCTCGATACCCGATCGGCTTGCGGGCGCTCTGCGGCTATGCTCTGGGGTGAGCACATGGAGGGCCATTAGCTCAATTGGCAGAGCAGCGGACTTTTAATCCGTTGGTTGTCGGTTCGAGTCCGACATGGCCTACAGCTCACAGGCGCCCCGTCCGATTCTTTCGGACGGGGCGTTCTGCTGTCCCCGGACCGCCCCGTCCGAACGCCCCGAACCGGGGCGTCCAGGGCCAGTTGTACGGCTCTGACCTGCGGCGATGGCGATCTGAGGGGGTGTGGGGAGCTTAATTGGCGGAGGGCTCCCCCCGGATGGCGTAGAGTTGTGTTTACCGACGCGGGGTGGAGCAGCTCGGTAGCTCGCTGGGCTCATAACCCAGAGGTCGTAGGTTCAAATCCTGCCCCCGCTACTCAGTACGAAGGCCCGGTTCTCCTGATGGAGAACCGGGCCTTCGTCGTTCCCCGCTCCCGCCCGCTCCTCACCCGGTCGGACCGGGCCGGCTCGCCCCGTGGCCGCTGCGCCGTCAGCCTGGGGAGGCGAGGCGTCGGGCCCGCACCCGCGCAAGGGACCGTACGAGGGCCGGGCGGCAGGAGAGCAGCGTGGTGGGGCTGGGCCAGCGGGACGGCGGGAACGCCGGTGGCGGCGTGGGCAACGGGGCGGCCCGGCAGATCGCCCGCGTGCTGCCCGCCGTGCTGATCGTCCTCGGGCTGGGCTTCGACCTGCTGACCCCGCCGAGCTTCACGGGCTCCCCCTTCTTCTCCGCGGCCCCGCTGATCGCCGCCCCGCTGTTCACCTTGCTGGGCACCGCCCTGACCGGCGTGCAGGCCTCGCTCGCGGTGGTCCTGCTGCACGCCGTGAACGGGACCACCTGGAAGGTCGAGGCACTGACCGAACTCGTCACCGTCCTGACCGTCTCCGGGCTGGCCCTCCTGATCAACCGCGTGGTCCGGCGCAGCGGGGAGCGGCTGGCCTCGGCCCGCGGGATCGCCGAAGCCGCGCAGCGGGCGGTGCTGCCCACCCCCGCCGAGCGCATCGCGGGGCTGCACGTCTCCGCCTGGTACGAGGCCGCGCAGGCCGACGCGTTCATCGGCGGGGACCTGTACGCCGTCCAGGACACCCCCTACGGCGTGCGGCTGGCGGTGGGCGACGTGCGGGGCAAGGGCCTGGGGGCGGTCGAGGCCGTCGCCGTGGTCCTGGGGGCCTTCCGGGAGGCCGCGGAGACCGAACCCACCCTGGAGGGCGTCGCGCACAGGCTGGAACGGGCCCTGGCCCGGGAGGGCGTACGGCGCGACAGCCTGGACGCGGTGGAGGGGTTCACGACGTGCGTGCTCGGGGAGATCCCGCCGGACGCGGGGCTGCTGCGGCTGGTGAACCGGGGTCATCCCGAGCCGCTGCTGCTGCACGGGGACGGGCGCCTGGCCGTCCTCGCCCCCGCCGAGCCCGCGCTGCCGCTCGGCATGGGCGAGTTGGGCGGCTGGCCGGACCGGGTCGAGGAGTGGGGCTTCCCCGCCGGGTCCACGCTGCTGCTGTACACGGACGGCCTGACCGAGGCCCGGGACCGGGCGGGGGTCTTCTACGATCCGGCCGACCGGCTGCGCGGGCGGGTCTTCCCCGGGCCGGACGCGCTGCTCGGTGCGCTCAGCAGCGACGTACGCCGCCACACGGGCGGCGGGGCGACGGACGACATGGCGCTGCTCGCGGTCGGCAGGCCGGGGGAGGGGCAGCCGGAGCGTCGCCGTACGGTGCCGGTGGTGCGCCGGAGCGAGGCCGAGTGACACTCGGTGATCGAAAGGGAGCACTCCGCAAGGTGATTGACGATCCGTCATTTCTCGCGTGTGGCTGAAGAGGTAGGGGTGTCGGCTGAGTTTTGCCCGACTTGGCTCCTTTTCGCGGCGAAAAGTGCAGGCCAAAGCCGGTCAGGGAGTAGCCGATTGGTGGGAACGATCAATCGCAACAGCTTGGAATCACTCCCCCGTGTCTATTACCTTTCGATAACGCAGCGCGGTCGTCCCAGCCGTCGTACGAGACGGCACCGTGCGCGTGCGCGTCAATGAGGAGTGTGCCCCGGTGGCCTCCAACTTGCCTGCCCCTGAAGGCACCGAGATCCAGGAGCCGCCCACGGCCGGCGCCTGGGGCGAGTGGAATCCCACCGAGGATTCGGTCCGTCCGGTCCGCGGCAAGCACCGCGTGGCCAAGCAGCGCGGCGGACTGGCCCGCAGCTCCACCGTGCTCGGCGTCGGCGTCATCGCGGCGGTCGGAGCGGGCGGCATCGCCACTGCGCAGGACCGCCCCCAGGTCGCGATATCCATGCCCTCGCTGCCCGACCTCCCCGAGGTGCTCGGAGGCGACCCCTCCGGCGGCAAGGCGCAGCAGGCGGACGGCGAGGCGGCGCCCGCGCGGACCGGGATCATCCCGCAGCAGGCCGACCGGCGCGCCGACGCCGGGGAGGTGCTCCTGGGCCGCATCCTCCAGCAGGCCGAGTCCCAGCAGGGCGCCGCCGAGGCCCAGGCCCGGGCGGAGGCCGAGCAGAGCGCCCGGGAGGCCGCGGCCAAGGAGGCCAAGGACAAGCGCGAGGCCGCGGCCAAGGAGGCCGAGGAGGCCGCCGCGAAGGCCGAGGCCAAGGCCGCCCAGGAGGCCAAGGCGGCCCAGGACGCCGCCGATGCCAAGGCCGAGCAGGAGCGCCTCGCCAAACTCGCCGGCTCCTATGCGCTGCCCACCTCCGCCTACACCCTCACCTCGCACTACGGCGTCTCCGGCTCCATGTGGTCCTCCGGCCACCACACCGGCCTGGACTTCGCCGCCCCGACCGGCACCCCGGTCAAGGCCGTGGGCTCCGGGAAGATCACCTCGGCCGGCTGGTCCGGCGCGTACGGCTACCGGATCGTGCTGGAGCTCGATGACGGTACCGAGGTCTGGTACTGCCACCTCTCCTCCATGTCGGTGACCTCCGGCCCGGTCGCCGCGGGCGACACCATCGGCCGCGTCGGCGCCACCGGCAACGTCACCGGCCCGCATCTCCACCTGGAAGTGCGCAAGGGCGGTTCGACGCTGGATCCGCTGGCGTGGCTGGAGTCCAAGGGTCTGAACGTCTAGACGGCCCGGGGGCCGCAGCTCCGGGGGACGGCCGCCCGGGCCCCGCCCGCCAGGTGTGCGCGTGCCTCGGTGCCGGCAGGCCGGGCGGTGCGCCCGCGGGACCCCGCCCGGCGGCGTGCTCCAAGGGGTCGGACCACGGGGGCAGCAGCTCCTCCATGACCGCGGCCCGCGCCAGCGCGGGCGCCGCCGTGGCCCTGCTCGAACGCAGCCGGTGCAGCAACTCCAGCTCCTGCCCCGCGAAATCGGGCTCCCGGGCCGGACCGCCCCGGCGCGCCCGGTGCCGGAGCAGCGCCAGCGTGGCCGCGTCCGCCGCGTACCGGCCGACGGTGCGGCCCGCGGCCCGGCCGCCGCTGCGCCGCGCCAGGGCCCGGGCCAGTGACCGGGCCGGCATCGACGCCAGGGCCGGGACCTCGGCCCGGGTGAACCAGCCCGCGGCCGCGTACACCGCGAGCTCCGCGGCGACGGCCCGCAGCCGGCCGCGCCGTATCCGTACGGCCGTGTACACGAGCAGCCCGAACACCGGGACCATCACGGAGCCGTAGACCACGTAGAAGCCGTACTCCCCGAGCCGCGAGGAGCTGTTCCACAGCGCGTGCATGCCCATGGCCAGCGCCAGGCCCAGCAGGGGCAGGCCGATGCGGCGCGAGCGGCGCGCGCTGAGCGCGGCCGCCCCGAGGCCCAGCCCGGTGAGCACGGTGAACAGCGGGTGCGCGAAGGGGGACACCACGACCCGTACGAAGAAGGTCGCGGCCGTCACCGAGTCCAGGACGCCCGTCCCCTCGGCCAGGTCCTCGCCGAAGGCGTTGCCCAGGTAGAGGATGTTCTCGGTGAAGGCGAAGCCGGTGGCGGTGAAACCGGCCAGCACGAATCCGTCGGCGGGGCCGGTGAAATGGCCTCTTCGGAAGGTGAACACCAGCAGCAGGGCAGCCGCCTTGGCGCTCTCCTCGACCACCGGCGCGATCGCCACCGAGCCGAGCTGGTCGGCGTTCGAGGGGTCGGCGGTGGCCGCGGCTATCCACTCGGTGGCGAAGCTGTTGGCCAGTATGGCGATCAGCGCCGCGGTGCAGGCCCCCCAGCCGAAGCAGAAGAGCAGCTGGGGCCAGGGCGAGGGAACGGCCCGGCCCAGCCACCGGAAGGCCGCCATGAGGAGCGGCACCGGCAGCAGGGCCAGACCGAGGCCGACGAAGAAGCCGGGGGTGCCGGTCTGTTCCCGTACGAGCTCGAGGATCCACAGGCCCGAGACGGCCAGCACGGCGAGCAGGACGACGGGCACGCGCGCGCGGACCGTGCCCGACGGACGTGCGAGCACACCAAGGAGCGCTCGGAACACGTCATGACCCTACCGAGCGGCTCTGACACGCGCGGTGACGTTGTCAGTTCTGTACGCGACGGAAGAGCAAGTCGTGTACGACGTGGCCCTTGTCGAGTCCCTGACCCTCGAAGCGGGTCAGCGGCCGGAAGTCGGGACGCGGCGCGTACCCGCCGTCGGGCTGTGTGTTCTCGAAGTCCGGGTGCGCGGTGAGCACTTCGAGCATCTGCTCGGCGTACGGCTCCCAGTCGGTCGCGCAGTGCAGCACGGCTCCGGGCGCCAGCCGGGTGGCGGCCAGGGTGAGGAACTCGGGCTGGATCAGGCGGCGCTTGTGGTGGCGGGCCTTGGGCCAGGGGTCCGGGAAGTACACGCGGATCCCGGCCAGCGAGTCCGGCGGCAGCATCTCGCGCAGCAGGATGATGGCGTCACCGTTGGCCACGCGGACGTTGGTCATCCCGCCGCGCTCGGCGAGGGCGAGCAGGTTGCCCTGGCCGGGGGTGTGCACGTCGGCGGCGAGGATGCCCGTGTCCGGGTCGGCGGCGGCCATCTGGGCGGTGGCCTCGCCCATGCCGAAGCCGATCTCCAGGACGACGGGGAGGCCGTCGAAGAGCGCCTTGAGGTCGATGACCTCGTGGCCGTCGATGTCCAGGCCCCAGGTGCCCCACAGGCGCTTCAGGGCCTCGCCCTGGCCGGTGGTGACCCGGCTGCGCCGGGGCTGGAAGCTCCGGATCCGCCGCTCGTGGTGCGACCCGGCCGGGTCGGGCGAGGGCCCGTCGGGGAACCGGGGCTCGGTGCGCCACTTGGGCGGCACGTACGAATGCGCCTCCGGCGCGGCATCCGGGAGGCTGGGCGGCTGGGGGTTTCGGGACTCAGACACAATGCCCAGATTCTACGACGGGGGGTCCGGCGCGGCCGCCCGTGCCGCGGTGCCGGTTCCGCCCGTGCCGTCGTGGTGCCTGTTCCGCCCGTGCCGTCGTGCCGCGGCGGCTCGGTCAGGCCGAGCCGAGGGTGCGCAGGGCCCGGGCGGCGATCTCGCGCCCGATGGGGAGCGAGGCCGTGGCCGCCGGGGACGGCGCGTTCAGGACGTGGACCGTGCGCGGGGCCTCCCGGATCAGGAAGTCGTCCACCAGGGTGCCGTCCCGCAGCACGGCCTGGGCCCGGACCCCGGCCGCGGCGGGACGCAGGTCCGCCGCCGTGACGGCCGGCAGGAGGCGGCGCACGGCCTGGGTGAAGGCCTGCTTCGACAGGGAGCGGTGGATCTCGCCCGCCCCGTACCGCCAGTGCCGCGCGGCCATCCGCCAGGAGCCCGGCCAGGCCAGCTCGGAGCCGATGTCGCGCGGGCGCACCGTGGACCAGCCGTACCCCTCGCGGGCCAGGGCGGGCACGGCGTTGGGGCCCACGTGGACCCCGCCGCCGATGCCCCGGGTCAGGTGCACCCCGAGGAAGGGGAACGCGGGGTCGGGCACCGGGTAGACCAGCCCGCGCACCAGCTCGGGCCGGGCCAGGTCGTAGTACTCGCCGCGGAAGGGGATGATCCGCATGCCCGGGTCGTCACCGGCCAGCCGGGCGATGCGGTCGCACTGCAGGCCCGCGCAGTTCACCAGCACCCGGGCCCGGACGACCAGGCCGGACGTGGTGCGCACGGCCACCGCGTCGGGGCGCCGCGAGATCAGGTCCACCGCGCCGCCGTAGACGATCTCCGCGCCCGAGGACTCCGCCAGCTGGGCGCTGACCCGGCCGTAGTCCACGATCCCGGTGGTGCCGACGTGGATGGCGGCCAGGCCGCGCACCTGCGGCTCGTACGCGGCGATCTGGGCCGGGCCCAGCTCGCTCACCGGGATGCCGTTCTCCCGTCCGCGCTGGACCAGGGCGTGCAGCCGCGGCAGCTCCTCGCGCTCCGTGGCGACGATCAGCTTGCCCGTCACCTCGTGCGCGATCCCGTGCTCCGCGCAGAACTTCACCATCTCCGCCGCGCCGCGCACCGCGAACCGCGCCTTCAGCGATCCGGGGCGGTAGTAGATCCCGCTGTGGATCACCCCGCTGTTGCGGCCCGTCTGGTGCCGGGCCGGGCCGGCCTCCTTCTCCAGGACGACCACCCGCGTGCCCGGGGCGAGGCGCGACAGGGCATGCGCCGTCGACAGACCGACGATCCCGCCGCCGATCACCAGTACGTCGCAGTCCACGGCGCCCGCGCCGATGCCGCCCACACGTCCCACGCCGCCCAGCCTGCCCCTGCCGCCGCCCAAGCCGACACCTCCCACCCCTGCATACTGCACCCCGGCACCGACAAAGCGGCCATGCGGGGCCGTCCGCCGCTACGCGGGTGCCACCAGCAGCGGCCTGGCCCGCTCGCGCAGCTCCGCGACGCGCGGCTCGTCCCCGTACGGCTCCAGCCGGTGCAGCAGGTCCCGTACGTACTCCGTCGTGCGCGCCGAGGAGATCCGGCCCGCCACCTCCACCGCCCGGGTGCCCGCCGCGCACGCCGCGTCCAGGTTGCCCGACTCCAGCTCCGCGACCGCGCTCACCACCAGGCGCAGCCCGTGCGAGCGCACGTACTCCTCGGTGGGGCGGGACAGGGCCTGCTCGGTGAAGCGCCGCACCTGCCGGGGGAGTTTGAGGTCCCGGTAGCATTCCGCCGCATCCGCCGCGAAACGGTCGTACGAGTAGAAACCCAGCCAGGTCGGATCCGGATCGCCTTCGCGCGCCCGCTCCAGCCACCCCTCCGCCGCCCGCAGCGCCGCCCCGGCGGCCACCGAGTCGCCCGCCTTCGCGTGCGCCCGCGCCTCGACCAGCCGGAAGAAGCTCATGGTGCGGGCGGTGGCCAGGCCCCGGTTGCGTTCGACGGCCGCCTGCGCGAGATCCACCCCCTCGTCGGGGAAGTCCCGGTAGGTCGCCTGGAGGGACATCGAGGCCAGCACGTACCCGCCGAGCGGTACGTCGGCGGCGGCGCGGGCCAGGCGCAGCGCCTGGATGTAGTACCGCTGGGCGGCTTCCTGCTGGCCGGTGTCGAAGGCCATCCACCCGGCCAGCCGGGTCAGTTCGGCGGTCGCGCCGAACAGCGCACGGCCCACCTCGTCCGTGTAGCAGCCGAGGAGCAGCGGCGCCGCATCCACCCGCAGGCACTCCGGCACCATCGACGAACGCCAGTCACCGCCGCCGTACTTGGAGTCCCAGCGGCGCGCGTCCTCCGCGGCCTCGCGCAGCTTCGTCACATCGCTGTGGCCCACCCGCTGGCCGTGGTCGCGCGGCGTTTCGGGAGCGGGCGGCGCGGGCACAACGGTGGACGGCGGAGCCGTCAGGCCGCCCGCCGATCCGGTTGCCGGTCCTGCTGTACGGCCCTGCGGGGAGGCCGGGGGCCCCTGGCCCGGAGCCGTCGCCTCGCGCGCCGGCATGTCAGCCGCCGGCCCGTCGGCGGCCGGAACGGTCTGGGCCGGTGTCGTAGGGGCGGCCGCCGCCTGATTCGAGGGAGGCCGAGCCGCTGCGCCCTGGCCCGGGCCGCCCTGCGCGGGGCCCGCCGGTTCCCGCGCCACGGAGCCGTCCGCGGGAGATATCAGCCACCGCGAAGCGGGCGTCGCGTACGCCGACACGGAGAAGGAACCCGCGAGCGACTGCCAGATCCCGCCACCGCCACGGCGGCCGGCGAGGTCGAGCCGGTAGAGGTCGGTGGCCGAACGCACCGCCGCCCCCACGTCCCGCGGGAAGGCCAGCCCGACCTCGGGGGCCGGATCCGCGTCCGCCAGGCCGATCTCGTGCAGCGGCACCGGCCGCCCCAGCTTCGCCCCGATCGCGGCCGCGATCAGATGAGGGGCCGCGCCCTGCGGCACCATCCCCTTCGACACCCAACGGGCCACGGAAGTCTTGTCGTAGCGCAGCGTCAGACCGCGCTGCGCGCCGAGGTCGTTGACCCGACGGGCCAGTCCTGCGTTGCTGATGCCCGCGAGGGCGAGGACGGCGCCGAGCTTCTCATTGGGCTCGCGGAGCTCCCTGGACATGCGCCACCCCTCGTCACACGCGGAACGCAGACGCCGCCGGGGCATAGGCGCCCGGCATTTCGTAAACCCAGCGTAGTTCCCCGCCTCCCAAGCGTTAAGGCCCCGACTTCCGTATGGCGGGATTGTTGTCCGTTTGCACAGTCCGGCCCGGGCCCGCCTCCGGGGCGCACGTGTCATCGCGTGCTCCGGCCGTGTGGCCGTGCGCCCGCCCGTGCGCTCTGGCCGGTCGCGGGGCCCGGCGATTCGATGTGCGGTGCGTGGGTCGGCCCGCTGCGCGGATCGGGTGGGCCGGGGGATGCCGCTGCCTCAATCCCCGCGGGTGGCGGAACGGTCCGGGGGGCGCATCCCGCCTCCCGGACCGCGCACGCCCACGGACGGCCGGCGGCCCGCACCGCCGCCCGGCACGGCCGAAGAATGGCCGAAAGCGACCTATGGGACGGTGGGAACGGAACGCCAAATACTGTGTGGCCGCAGCGTGTTCGTTTGCATGTGCGCCCCCCTTAACGCCTCTCGTACGCCTGTCCCGTGGCAGCATGGTCCCGAGCCACCCGGGGTCCCGCCGGCCGCGCCCTCAGCGCCGTCCGTGCTGCCCGTGCCCCGGTCATGTGCCCACAGGCTGGGGAGGCGGCGGTGCGCTGGTTGGTGGGTTGGAGCAGTATCGCCGCGAGCTTCGGCACGGCCGGCCGGATCTCCGGCCAAGGCCCTGGCCAGGGCTTCGGCCCCGGCGGACACGGGGACCCCGGCGGACCCCTGCGCGGCGGCATCGCCGACGCGGCCCACCCGGACGACCCCGGCGGCGCGGACGCCGAACGCACCGTCCACCCCGTAGGCGCCCAGCTGCTCTGGGGCGACCCCGACCCGCTCTGGGCCGTCGGTGACTGGCGGCCCGACGAGATCCGCACCCTCACTGCCGACCCGGCCGACCCCTTCACCCGGCTCGCCGTCCTCGGCTGCTGCGGCGCCACCGACGCCGAACTGCGCCGCGCCCTCTACGCCGCCCGCGGCGGCGCCCTGCGCCACCTCACCCAGTGGTCCGGCAGCTACACCGCCGTCGTCCAGGCCGGCCGCCGGATCACCGTCGTCGGCGACCTCGCGGGCGCCCGGCCCGTCTTCTACACCCCCTGGGCCAGCGGCACCGCCTACGCCACCGCCGCCCTCCCGCTCGCCGACCTCATCGAGGCGCAGCTCGACATCGGCCACCTCGCCGCCCTGCTGGCCTGCCCCGACAGCCCCGAGGCACTGGGCGACGGCACACCGTACGCCGGGGTCCGCAGGATCCCGCCCGGGCACGCACTGATCCTGCGCGAGGGCTCCCGCGAGATCACCGGGTACGAGCCGGTGGCCTCACTCGCGGTGGCCGCGCCCGAAGCGGACGCCGACCGGGCGGTGGAGGGCGTGCGCGAAGCACTCGTCGACGCGGTGCGCGCCCGGCTCACGGCGCCGCGGCATGCTCCCGACCCGGTGGCGCCGTACGATCCCGGCCCCGTCCCCGGAATGGGCCCCGCCGACCGGCGCGCGGCCCGCGGCGCCCCGGCCCCCGGAGTCGGCGCCGACCTCTCCGGAGGCAGCGCCTCCGCGACCCTGGCACTGCTCGCCGCCGGACTGCCCGGAGCCCCCGGCACCCTGCTGAGCCCCGCCGGAGCCCGGCTGCTGGCGGTCACCTTCAACGACCTGGCCACCCCGCAGGGCCGCGAGGCCGAACTGGAACGGGCCCGCGCCATCGCGGCCGACCCGCGACTGCACCACGTCGTGGTGGCCGCGGCCGAGGAAGCCCTCCCGTACGCCGACCTCGACGGCCCCCTCACCGACGAACCCGGCCCCTCCCTGGTCTCCGCCGCCCGCGAGCGGCGCCGCCTGGCGGCCGGATCCGCCGACCACTTCACCGGCCACGGCGCCCGGCAGGTCCTCGACGCGCACCCGGCCCGCCTGGCCGACCTCCTCCTCGACCGCCGCCGGCGCCACCTGCTGCGCCCGGTCGCGGCCCTGGCCCGGTCGGCCTCGGCGTCCGGGGAGTCCCTGCTGGTCCCGCTCACCGTCTACTCCGCCGCCCGCCGCCTCGCCCGTACGACGTACCGCGCGGGCATGGAGGCGGCTGCGGCCCGGCTGCGCGAAGGGGGCGTCACCGCAGGGTCCTTCGGCCCGGTGGACGCCTCCCTGGCCGCCCTGACCTGGTCGCGGCCGGGTCCGGCGGCGGGCTGGCTGACGGGGGAGGCACTGGCGGAAGTATCGATCCGCCTGACCGCCGCCGCGGGGCGGCCGCCGCTGTCGCTGCGGCCCGGGGAGGCCCGCGCCCGCTCGGTCCTCGCCCGGCACGCCGCCGACCACCGGGTCTTCGAACAGGCCGTGGAGGTCCGCAGCCAGCGCCTGCACGCCCCGTTCCTGGACAACCAGGTCGTACGGGCCGCCCGCGCCCTCCCCGAATCCCTGCGGGTACAGCCCGGGGCCCGGGCGGCGATCCTGCGCAGCGTCCTGTCCTCGGCCGGGGTACGGGAGCTCCCGCCGGGCTGGGGCGCCACCGCCAACACCCCGAACGAGACCGCGACCCGGCTGGGGCTGCGCTCCGCCCTGACCGAGCTGCTGGCGCTGTTCGCCTCCCCGCTGCTCGCGGACGCAGGCCTGATCGATGCCCGCGTCGTCCAACAGGCCCTGCTCGACGCCGCGGACGGCCGCCCGGTCCCGCTCGACGGTCTCGCGGAACTCGTCTCGATGGAACTGTGGCTGGGCCGCCTGCTCGCCCGCCGCGGCACCTGCTGGACGGGCACCACGAACGCCCGCCGCCGAGCCGTCCCCACAGGCGTCCCCACCCCCCGCCCAGCCCTGTCCTGACCCGGGCCGCAACTCCGGGCCGCGTCCCCTGACTCCGGGCCGCGTGCTCCGACTCCGGGCCGCGGGCTCCGCGTCTCTTCTTCGGGCCCGCCCGCCCAGCCATGTCCCGACCCCTTGGGCCCTGGGGCCCCATGCCTCCGGTCCTGCCGGAGCACCAGCCCGCCGTCACCGCGCCTGCGCAGAGCGCGCATGGCCGCCCTGGCCGAGACCGCCGGACGGCTCTCCGCCGCGTTCCTGCTCGGGGGCGGCCGGGGCAGATCTCACCCCGGCAGGCCCGGCCGCGCCGCTCAGCGGCAGCTGATCACGGCGTCCGCCCAGCTCGCCAGCGTCGGCAGGCTGCCCTGTCCGGCCCGCTCCACCACCAGCCGCAGGCTGGAGCGCCCGGACAGCGGGACCTGCACCGCCACGGCCGGGTCCCGGTACCCGAGGGCCCCGGACTGCCACAGGCGCTCCCCGTCCGCGTAGACGGAGAACCGCACGGTGCCGTCGGTCAGCAGCGACAGCCCGTCCACCCCGGCCCGCGCGGAGAAGGAGGTGCACTGCCGGTTCAGGGTGATCTCCACCGAGGAACGGGAGTTCACGGTGATGCCCTGCTCGAACCGCCGGTCCCCGACCTCCAGCCCCCAGCGCTGCCACACCCAGCTGCTGCGCCACGTCTGCACTTCGGGGCCGCTGTGGTTCCCGTAGACCGAATGTCCGAGCCGGGCCAGCTGGAAGCCCTCCGGCGGCCTGGGCGGACTCGGCTTCGGCGAGGGCCCGGCCGGGGACGGCGTCGGCGAGGGCTTCTCTCGGCTCGGCGACGGCGAGGGGGAGGGCGACGCCGAGGGTGAGGAGGACGGCGGGGGAGCGGCGGACGCGGGCTTCGAGGGCGTCGGGGACGTCTTGCGCGGCGGTGCTACGGAGCCCTGCGCGGGCAGCGGTTCCTCCCCGGGCGGACTCGGCTCGGGCGCAGGCGGGGCGGGTTCCACGGGCACCACGGGCGCCGCCGCACTGGGCGCGGGCTTCGCCTGGGCCTGTGGCTCGGGATCGTCCCCGGCCAGGGCGAACACCACCCCGGCCGCTGCGGCCACGGCGATGCCGGCGGCGATGGCGGCCTTGGCGGGCAGCCCGAGCCCCTCGGAGACCACGGCTCCGCCGGCCCCCGACCCGGCCCCGCCCGCCCCACCGGCGGCCCCGGCCCCCGAGGCGCCACCGGCGGCCCCGGCTCCGGCGGTTCCACCGGCGACCCCGGCCCCGGCTCCCGCGGTCGACCCGCCGGCTGCGGCCGCGGCCGCCCCGGCACCGCCCGCGGCGACGGCACCGCCGGCCACCACCCCGGCCGCCTTGGCCGCGTACCCTGCGGCGAACCACCCGATGACGGCGACCGGAAGCAGCGCGGGAATCCCCGCGTTCACGTCCTTGAGCTCGCCGGCGGCCAGCCGGCACTTCACGCACTCCTCCAGGTGCTTGCGCAGCCCCCGCTCCGCCCGCATCCGCAGCCCGCCCCGCGCATAGGCGCCGAGCCGGTCCGCGTACCGGGCACAGTCCCCGCCCTCGCTGAGCGCGGAACTCACATGGGCCTGGAGATACGCCTGCTTGAGCCCTTCCCGCGCCCGACTGGCCAGGACCGCAGTTGCGTTGGCGCTCAGCCCGAAGAGCGGGGCGATCGCACTGGGCGAGGCCTCCTCGACGGTGGTGTGCCACAGCACGGCCTGCCACCGCTCGGGCAGGCTCCGGAACGCCTGCATGGCCAGCGACTGCTCGGCCTCGCGCATCGCCCGGACGTCCGCGCCCAGTTCGAGGGTGTCGTCCCCCGACAGTCCGGAGATGCCCGCGCCGCTGTCCGCGCCCGTGGCCGCCTGCTCCGCGAAGACCGCGAAGTCCTCGACGAGATGCTCCCGCTTGGCGGTCTTCGCCCAGGCCGCCGCGACCCTTCGTACCGTGGTCAGCAGGTAGGCCCGCACCGACTGGTCCGGACCGGCCCCGCCGCGTACGGCCTGGAGGGTCCGTGCGAAGACTTCCGCGGTGAGGTCGTCGGCCGTGTGCCCGTCCCGGCAGCAGGTCCGCGCGTAGCGTCGTACGGAATCGGCATGGCGACGGAACAGTTCCTCGTACGCGCCGTCGTCACCACCGCGCATCCGGGCGATCAAGTCCGCATCGGAGGGCGGCACATCGCCGCCGGTGCCCGCGAGGGGCCCGGAGCCGGAAGGTGCCGAGGAGCGGGCGTGCCGCCCACCGGGCTCGCGCTGCGCCGGGACCTGCCGGGCGGGCAGGCTGCCCGCCTCGACCTCGCCGCCGGCGCCACCGAATGACTCGTCCCGCCCGTCAACGCCCATCGCGGAAGCCCCCGCACGACACACTCAACCGGTACACCGATCCAGCGTGTCACACAGCGGGCGCATGCCGAGGCGCTCTCTCCACCATCCACTCATCCGGGCAGCTTTCGACTGCGCGGCGGCAACACCGCACCGTCCCTCACCCGTTCGAGAAACCGGACCCCGGGCGACCGGCCCTTCGAGAAGCCGACCGCCCGAGAGCCCAGCGGTTCAGGCACGCAGCCCAGGGACACGTCAGACGTCAGACGTCCTCACACCCGACCGCCCCCACACCTGAGCGTCCCCACACCCGGCCTTTCGGCCCTCCGGCCCGTGAAGGCACTCCACACGGACCGGAAGGGCCTCCCGTCACGCGGTCCTGGAGCGCAGCCCTTCGAGCAGGATGTCGAGCAGCCGGGTCGAGGCCGCCGCCTGCTGGGCAGGGTCCGGCAGCGCGGGCGCTGCCGTCGCTATCACCAGCAGCACATCGGCCACCGTGACGTCGGCGCGCAGTTCACCCGCCTCCCGGGCACGGTCGACGAGCCGGCCGACGACCTCGAGCAGCGCACCCGCCCCGGAGTCCTCCGAAGGCTCGTCCTCCAGCGGAGCCCGCGTACCCACGACCCGCAGCTCGGGAGCCCCGGCCGCAACGGCCTGGCGCTGGTGCGGGACCCGCACCTCCCCGGCCTCCTCGGCACCGTCCTCGCTCGCCGAGCCGACCCGGAGCACCTGGGGCGGCAGCAGCCGTCCGGCCCCCGAGGCGACGGAGGTGCGCAGGAAGCACGAGAGCGCCTCCCAGGGCTCCTCCTCCTGGCCGAGCGCGGTCCTGGCCTGCTCGGTCAGTCGGGCGGTCTCCTCTTCCGCTATCCGCCTGACCAGTACGTCCTTGCTCGGGAAGCGGCGGTAGACGGTGCCGACACCGACGCGTGCGCGGCGTGCCACGTCCTCCATGGGCGCCCCGTAGCCCAGCTCTCCGAATACCTCACGTGCAGCTCGCAGTACGTGCTCGAGATTGCGCTGGGCATCGACGCGCAGCGGAGTGGAGCGACCCACCCCGTGCGTCGTGGCGCCGCCCGCGACCACACGACCGTTGCTCTCGACCGAGAGTGCGGTCGCAGAACCATGGAAATCGGAAATGTTCATATGTTTCCCCCGGTAATCATTTGTCTCCCCCCGGAGACACTCCCCGCCTTCGTATCGAGGGGGGCCACGGTCATGTGGGCCCTGGTCCTACTCCTCGACGAGTTACGAACATAGTTGAGCCAGAGTCAATTCAGAAGAGGCAGCCCCGGACGGACCACCGCCCGATCGGAGCATTCACCCTCACTTTTCCGTCCAATGCTCGCGGAATCACCTCCTCCGTACCGCCTGACCTGCGGATTTCGACTCCGCCTCAAGCCCCGCGACAGCCCCGTCCCAGCACCATCTCCGGTCACACAATTTGTCGGGCCTGTGGACAAACTCCCAGCCACGTTGCGTCATGGGGTGGTGAAGGCTGCTAACCCCCGGGGCACGGCCCCCGGCACCCCGCCCCGGACGCGCATCCTCATCGTCGGCGGCGGCTACGTCGGCATGTACACGGCCATCCGGCTCCAGCGGAAGCTCAGAGCCGACGAGGCAGAGGTCACGGTGCTCACCCCCGAGCCCTACATGACCTACCAGCCCTTCCTCCCGGAAGCGGCCGCCGGCTCGATCTCCCCGCGCCACGTCGTGGTCCCGCTGCGCCGCGTCCTCAAGGGCTGCCGCATCGTCATCGGCCAGGCCCACCACATCGACCACGCCAAACGGACGGTCACCCTCACCACCCTCGCCTCCGAGGACGAGGGCGCCGGCCCGGTCGAGCTCGCCTACGACGAACTCGTCCTCGCGCCCGGCTCCGTCTCGCGCACCCTCCCCGTCCCGGGACTCGCCGACTACGCCATCGGATTCAAGACCGTGGAAGAGGCCATCGGCCTGCGCAACCACGTCATCGAGCAGATGGACATCGCCTCCTCCACCCGCGATCCGGGCCTCCGTGACGCCGCCCTGACCTTCGTCTTCGTGGGCGGCGGGTACGCAGGCGTCGAAGCCCTCGCCGAACTCGAGGACATGGCCCGCTACGCGGCGCGGTATTACCACAACATCAAGCCCGAGGACATGAAGTGGGTGCTGGTCGAGGCCAGCGACCGGATCCTCCCCGAGGTCGGCCCCGAGATGGGCGTCTACACGGTCCGCGAACTGCGCCGCCGCAACATCGACGTCCGCCTGGAGACCCGCCTCGACTCCTGCGAGAACCGGGTGGCCGTGCTCAGCGACGGCGCCCGCTTCCCCACCCGCACCGTCGTGTGGACCGCCGGCGTCAAACCGCACCCGGTCCTGGCCGCCTCCGACCTCCCCAGGAACGAACGCGGACGCCTCGCCTGCACCGCCTTCCTCACCGTGGAGGGCGTCGAGCACGCCTTCGCGGCCGGCGACGCGGCGGCCGTCCCCGACATCACCGCCGCCGAAGGCACCACGGGCCCCGGCCTCGAATGCGCCCCCAACGCCCAGCACGCCGTCCGCCAGGCCAAGGTCCTCGCCGACAACCTCATCGCCTCCCTCCGCGGCGAGGTGCTCACGGAGTACGCCCACAAGTACGTGGGCTCCGTCGCCTCCCTCGGCCTGCACAAGGGCGTCGCGCACATCTACGGCCGCAAGATCAAGGGCTACCCGGCCTGGTTCATGCACCGCGCATACCACCTCAGCCGGATCCCCACCTTCAACCGCAAGATGCGCGTCCTCGCCGAATGGACCCTCTCCGGCCTCTTCAAGCGTGAGATCGTCTCCCTGGGCTCCCTCGAACACCCCAGGGCAGAGTTCGAACTGGCCGCAGGCGGCGGCCACAAGGCCCACCCACCCCACCCCGCCCCCGACCCCCCGAAGGACAGCCAGGGCTGATTTGTCAGTGCGGTCGGCCACACTGGACGTGTGACCATAGGTGGGCTCACACCTGCACAGAGTGACATCGTCCAGTGACCGACCACGAGCGACACAGCGACCACTTGCGACACCACGAGGCTTGAACGCAGTGAACTTCACGCGCTGGAGCGCCCGGTTTCCCGGAACGCAGCGCCGCGCAGCCGCCCGGACCGAACACGCCGCAGCCCAGGCCAAGCGGGGCGAAGGCTCCGTCCCGGCAGCCCGCGGCGGCCGAGCCGACCCCGGAACCGAGCGGGCCGAGGACGGCTGCCCCGCCGACCCCACGGTCTCCGGCACCGGGTCCGCGTCCGGGAGCGGGAGCGGGAGCGGATCCGGCAGCGGCAGCGGAACCACCGCCGCGACCGGCACCGGAAGCTCCCGGGCCGCGCGGCCGGAAGACCCGGCCGCGGTGCCCTCCCTCGACGAGCTCCCCGTACGGGAGGTCCTCGACCGGCTCCCGGCCCTGGTCGCCCTCGTCCACGGCCCCGAGCACCGCGTCGCCTACGTGAACGACGCCTACACCGCAGGCTTCGGCACCCGCACCACCGGCGCCCCCGCCCACGAGGCGCTCCCCGAGCTCGGCGAACTCGGCCTCCTCCCCCTCCTCGACCAGGTCCAGCGCAGCGGCAAGCCCCGTACCGCCAAGAACCGCAGCGCTCCCGGCGGCACCAGCTCCTACACCGTCACCTGCACCCCGGTCGAGTTCCCCAAGACCGACACCGGGGGCACCCCCGACCCGCACCCCACCGGCGTCCTGGTCCACCTCGCCGACGTCACCGACCACGCCGAGGCCGCCGAACGCCTCCGGGCCAGCGAACGCCGCCAGCGCGAGGCCGCCGTCACCCTCCAGCGCTCCCTCCTCCCCCAGGAGCTCGAACAGCCCGACGACCTCCGCGTCGCCGCCACCTACCAGCCCGGCGGCACCGAGGCCGCCGTCGGAGGCGACTGGTACGACGTCATCACCCTCGGCGCCGGCCGCACCGCGCTCGTCATCGGTGACGTCATGGGCCGCGGGGTCCGCGCCGCCGCCGTCATGGGCCAGCTGCGCACCGCCGTCCGCGCGTACGCCCGCCTCGACCTGCCCCCGCACGAGGTGCTCCAGCTGCTCGACGGGCTCGCCGCCGAGATCGACGCCAGCCAGATCGCCACCTGCGTCTACGCCGTCCACGACCCCAACGAGGGCCTGCTCGCCTACGCCTCCGCCGGCCACCTCCCCATCCTGGTCCGGGACGAGGACGGCACCGTCCGCCGCGCCGCCGACCCCACCGGCCCGCCGCTCGGCACCGGCGGCTGGCTGCACACCTCCGGCACCATCGCGCTCGGCCCCGGCTCGACCGCCGTCCTCTACACCGACGGCCTGGTCGAACGCCGCGGCGAGGACATCGACGAGGGCGTCGCCGCCCTCGAACGCGCGCTGTCCTGCGCGCAGGGCACCCCGGCGGTCATCTGCGACCGCCTGATGCGCGCCCTCGGCGTGGACGCCGACCACGACGACGACGTCGCCGTGATGGTCCTCCAGCAGCCGGCCCGCACCGGGCAGGACGCGGAGCTGTTCCACAACGCCGCCCTGGAACTCCTCGGCGGCATCGAGGCGGCCCCGCGCGCCCGCGCCTTCGCCCAGGGAGTCCTCGCCTCCTGGCGCTTCCCGGTCGAGCTGTGCGACCTCGGCGTGCTGGCCGCGAGCGAACTCGTCGCGAACTCCCTCCAGCACGGCACCCCGCCGATGCGGCTGCGCCTGCGCCGCACCGACCGCCGCCTGATCATCGAGGTCACCGACGGCGACGACCACCTTCCGCGCCGCCGCCGCGCCGAACCTGCCGACGAGACCGGCCGGGGCATCTCGATCGTCGCCACCATCGCCTCCTCCTGGGGCACGCGCCGCACCCCGGGCGGCGGCAAGGCCGTCTGGTGCGAGTTCGCCCTGCCGGACAAACAGCCGGAGAAGTAGCAGGACGCTCAGACACAGCCGTCCGGACGTCCGGACATGCGGAAGGCCCCGGTCCAAAAGGACCGGGGCCTTCCGCATGCCTGCGGTACGAGCCTCACACGTGCGCGGGCTCCGCGACCGCCGCCTTGGCCGCGACAGCCGGACCGCCCTGGGCCACGACCCGGGACAGCGACGGGTTGTCCTGCTCCGGGCTCAGCTGCTTGCCGAGCCGCAGAGCCAGCCAGGCGATGCCGAGGGAGACCACGACGAAGATCCCGATGTAGAGCATCGGAACGCCCGCACCCAGCGGCACGCCGAGCGGCCCCAGCGCCAGCGCCATCTGCTTGACCAGCGCGAAAGCGGAGTTGTACTGGCCCACCGAGCCCTCGGGAGCCAGATCGGCCACCAGCGGCGCCAGCGTCGGAGACAGCATGGCCTCGCCGATGCCGAACAGTGCGTACGTGGTGACGAACGCTGCGGCGGCCATCGTCGCGCTGCCGTGCCCCAGCCCCGAGAACCCGGCGATGACCCAGGCCACGGTCCAGATCAGCCCGACCAGCGCGATCACCCGGGAGCGACGGCGCTTCTCGACGAGCCGCAGCACCACGAACTGCGCGACGACGATCGCACCGGTGTTGGCGGCCAGCGCGAAGCCCAGCGTGGACGGGGAGATCCCGGCGGCCTCGGTGCCGAAGGCGGCGAGCCCCGACTCGAACTGCCCGTAGCAGGCGAAGAAGATCACGAAGCCGAGGACCAGCAGCTTGACCATGGCCTGGTGCTGGAGCAGCCGCTTCCAGCCGCCGCCCGCCTGCGCGGAGCCCTTGGGCACGGCGTCCTTGATGACCGGCGCGTGCGGCATCCGCACGGTGAGGATGACCCCCGCCAGCACCAGGAACATCACGGCCTCGATGCTGAACAGCAGGGTGAAGCTGCCCGGCCGGGTCTCGTCGACGATCTGGCCGCCGATGAGGCCGCCGATGCCCAGGCCCAGGTTCTGCATGAAGAACTGGAGGGCGAAGGCACGGGTCCGGGTGGACGGCGTGGAGCACCACACGATCATCGTGGCGAGCGCCGGCTGCATGACGGCCTGCCCGGCGCCGAGCGCCAGGGCGGACAGCAGGATCGGCACGACACCGCTGGAGAGCCCGAGGGAAAGCGCACCCACCGAGGCGGCGACGGCCGCGCCGATGACCACGGGGACCGGACCGCGTCGGTCGATCACCCGTCCGGTGAGGGGCAGCGCGACAAGAGCGCCCAGGGCGAAGGCCACGAATGCACTCGTGGCGGCCATGGAACCCAGACCTCGCACCTGCGCCACATAGATGTAGAGGAACGGAACCGTGAAACCGATGCCGAACGCGGTCAGCGCGTTCCCGGCCTGGATCCGCCGCATCGCAGCGCCCATCACCTTGGTCACTTCTCACCTGCCTTTGAGAGCCGAAGACTGAAGACTTCAGAACTTCACACCTAAACTTCGATCCTTAACTCTACACATCGAAGGAGTTAGATGCCAATGGGTCTCGTGCCATACTTCGACGCATGGGTGACACCCCCGACGGCACTACGCCCGTCCACGAGCCGAGCCTCGATGAGCAGATCGCCGTCTACCAGCGCGAGTTCCAGGACCTCGACCCCCAGGTCGAGAAGGTGGTCTCGGCGCTGAGCCGGCTGAACCGCCGCATGAACGTCGCGTACGGACGCCAGACCGCGGCCCTGGGCATCAGCAACGCGGAGTGGGAGGTCCTCAAGGCCCTCGTCCTCTCCGGCGCTCCGTACCGGATGGGCCCGAGCGAGCTCGCGAAGCAGCTGGGCCTCACGCCGGCGGCGATGACCCACCGGATCGACCGCATGACCGCGGAGGGCCTGGTCACCCGCGAGCGGGACGAGAACAACCGGGTGCGGGTGATCGTGGAGCTCACCGATGAGGGCCGCAGCAAGTGGCTCGACGCGATGCGCGCCGCAACGGTCTTCGAGGAGGACCTGCTCCAGGACCTCTCCACTGCGGAGCGGGGGGTGCTCGGCGACATGCTCGCCCGCCTCCTGGAGCGCGTGGAAGACCTCCAATCGCCGAGCTGACCCGCGGGTTTGACACGGACGCCGCGGGTCCGTAAGGTTCTTCGAGTTGTCCCAGAGCCGGAAGGTTTTGACGACAACGAATCCCGCCGCCTCGTTGCGGCATCCAAACTCAGCGCGATCTCCCACCGGGATCGAATTCGGCATGCCCGAATTCATTTCCGAAGGCCGATTATCGGTCGCCGCGGAAATCCGCTAGAGTTCAGGAGTCGGAAGGGCCCAACAGCCCGGAAGACAAACCCCGCTGACTGGGGGTCAGGCCCGAAAGAGTCTGATAGAGTCGGAAACGAAGAACGAAGCCCGGAGGAAAGCCCGAGAGGGTGAGTACAAAGGAAGCGTCCGTTCCTTGAGAACTCAACAG